>CAVQJM010000040.1:0-23321 GCA_963712845.1 uncultured Acidobacteriaceae bacterium | reverse complement strand
TGGCTCCTCAGGTAGGACTCGAACCTACAACCCTTCGGTTAACAGCCGAATGCTCTGCCATTGAGCTACTGAGGAGTGTGGTGGCCAGGCGCCGGACGACGCCTCTGCTCCGATGGTCTATTAACGATAGCAAATGGGCGGAAGCGCAGTCAAAACAGACTAGCTGGCGTGGTGCAGGACGGACTCCGCGGCCCTTCGACCGGAGGCGAGTGCCCCTTGGATCGACGGCGTCTCCCGACAGTCTCCGCACACATATACGCCCTCCATCAGCCGCGGATTGCTCTGCTGCCATTCCGCATGCGTGCACAGCGGCAATGCGTGCGCAATGGGATAGCCGCCCACCACGCTCCATCGTGCGACATCTGCACCAAACCACAGCGCGAGCTGAGCGCGCGTCTCGCGCTCCAGTTGCTCGATCTGCGAGCTGGACTGTGGCGCGCGGCCAACCACGTTGGCGGCAATCAAGTGCGTGCCCGGGGGCGCATAGCGCTCGCTGGCCTGGCTCAGCACGACAGCATTGGTCACCGGACCGGCGGCCGGACCGTCTCCGTTCAGCGCCAGCAGCGGACCATCGATGGGCGTGCGGTCAGCGGCGTAATAGAAAGTCGTGGTGCGGTTCCACTGCACTGCATTTCTGCCCGGCTCCTTGCTCGACCGATTACGGCCATCGTGAGAACCCAGGAGCGAGCGGACCTGTCCGTCATCCACTGCGAGTACGACGTGGCGCGCCGGATAGCTTCCTTTCTTTCCCGCATCCAGCAAAAACCCGTTCCCATTCCGCTTTATTGCACTGATGCGGGTATGTGTCTCCAGCGTCCCGCTCTTCATCCGCACCGCAAGCTGGCGCGGCAGCATCTCCATGCCATTCTCCGGCACGGCAGCATCGCCATACGCGAACATGCGAAAGAGAAATTGAAAGTAGCGGCTGGAGGTCGCCAGTTCGCGCTCCAGAAAGATCCCCGCGAGAAATGGAGCGAAAAATCGGTCCACCATCTTCGAGGAGAATCCATACTCCTCCAGAAAGCGGCGCGTCGTGACCTCAGGCTTCCGGAACAGGCTTGCCGGATCATCGTGCTTCACCATGCGGCGCAAACGCGCGATGCGGAGCTTGTCACCCATCGTTACTACAGGGTCCAAGGCAATGCTGAGTGCGGCGCCCAATGAGCCGCGAAATGGATCGGCAAAGTGGTGAAACCGGCCACCGTGCCGCACCAACGCACCCCTGGTGAAGGCGCGCAGACGTAGTGCCTTGAGATCAACCTGATGAGGCAGTTCCGGATATCCGGTGAGCAGTAACTGAAAGCCGCGGTCCAGCCGAAAGCCCTCTACTTGGTCGGTACGAATCCGTCCGCCCGGCGCATCTTCGGCCTCCAGCAACTTCACTGACAAACCAGCCTGTTCCAGGCGCACAGCGCAACAAAGACCGGCCAGACCAGCTCCCACAACAACTACATCGACCATGCAGGCCAGTTTGCCACATCGAACGAGACGTGACTCCGCCTCTACCCCGAACAAACGGGAAGACGCCGCAGCCGTTCCAATTCAAACAGAGCACCTCGCATCTGAAGCGGCACCCACCGTTAGAGCGTTTTCACTGTAGGTGTATATAGAAGAGCGCACTGTCCGCCAGCTGGGCCGTACTCAGCAACGGTGAAATCGCTCTAGGATGATGAGACTGCCATGAAGCCTCGAATCAAACGCAATCTCTTTCCGGTCCTTCTCCTGGTCGCGGCAATGATCGTATTTCTCAATGCATGGTGGGCATTCCAGGCCGTCCGCACCCTCGCCACCAACGCGTACTGGTTGGCACATAGCTGGCAGGTGGTGCACCAGGTGGAGCGTGTATTGGGCTCGGCCGTGAATGCGGAGACCGGCGAGCGCGGCTATCTTCTCTCCGGCATGGACAGCTATCTGGAGCCATACACGACCGCCCGCCAGGAGCTGCCCGCCGAGCTGGCTCATCTGCAGTCCTTGACATCGGACAACCCTGCTCAGCAGGCCCGGATGCAGGAGCTCCGGGCAACCTTGGAACGGCGCTTCACCGCTCTGCAGAAGGCCATCGACATGCGCAAGCATGGTGGTCCGGATTTGTCCGCACCGCTGCTGACCGGCGGACCCGGCAAAATCGAAATGGAGCACATCCGCGCCCTATGCGACGCGATGGAAGCCGAGGAAGACCGGCTGCTTGCTATCCGTACTGCATCGACGAACGCAAGCAGGCAGCGGGCCCAGGTCACTGTCGTCGTGGCCGCCTCTTTGGATTTCCTGCTCATCCTCTTCGGCTTCGGGCAGTTCGTGCGTGAGCGCAGACTGCGTGTGGCAGCAGAAACCGCCGGCGAGCGACTCTTGCTTGCGCAAGAGGAGACGGAGGCTAGAGCGGCAGAGATCCGCTCACTCAATGAAACGCTCGAAGATCGCGTGCGTGTGCGCACCGCGGAACTCGAGCGCATCAACCGCGAGCTGGAGGCCTTCAGCTATTCGGTCTCGCACGATCTGCGAGCGCCGCTGCGCACCATCGACGGATTCAGCCTGGCCCTCCATGAAGACTACGCTGCAACCGTCGGCGACACCGGCAGAGACTACATCGAGCGCGTGCGCGGCGGTGTGCAGCGCATGGGCCAGCTCATCGATGCGCTCCTCCAGCTCTCCCGCATCACGCGCGCTGAGATCATCCGCGAAGACTTCAGCATGAGCGGACTGGCGGAGTCCGTTGCCTCCGACCTTGAGGAGCAGAGTCGCGATCGGGACATATCCTTCGATATTGAGCCCGGCCTGAGCGCATATGCCGATCCCCGGCTCACCCGCATCGCGCTTGAGAATCTCATCGGCAATGCCGCCAAGTTCACATCGAAAGTGCCGCAGGCCAAGGTCCGCTTCGGATGGGACACCGCGCAGAACGCCTGGTATGTCCGAGACAACGGAGCGGGCTTCGATATGATCTATGCCGACAAGCTCTTTGGCGCCTTCAATCGCCTGCACGGCGACAAGGATTTCAAAGGGTCAGGCATCGGGCTGGCCACCGTCGCGCGCGTGGTTCACGGGCATCACGGACGCATCTGGGCCAACAGCGCAGTCAACCAGGGGGCCACCTTCTGGTTCACTCTGGAGTAACAGCCTTTCGTCGCTTCTTCGCATCCCGCTTGCGGCCCTTCCGGCCCCTCGCATTCGTTCGAGGCTTCGGAATGCGAAGACTCTCGATATGCGAAGTCAGGTGATCGCGAGCGATCTTCAGCGCAGTCCGGTCCTCGTCCAGCCGGCTCATCATCAGGGCTCCTTCGAGCGTGCCGATAATAAGCGATGCAACAGCATAGGGCCGCACACCGGTCCTTAGCTTTCCCTGTCGCACAGCTAACGAGATCAGCGAGCGGAGGCGCGTACGCCATCCCTCGAGCGCTTCGCGGGCGAGAGCGCGCAGAGCAGGATTGCCGTCGTCCGCATCGATCGCCGTATTCAACAGCGGACAGCCACCGCGCAGCGCAGGTTTTCGTTCCGCGAAATTGCGAATGAACGCTTCGATGCGCAGCAGAGGATCTTCGATCTCCTCCAGTCCTCGTGTACGGCCGTGAGAAACTTCCGCCCAGGCGAAGTCAAACGCCGCCAGCGCGAGTTCTTCCTTGCTTCGAAAGTGTCGGTAAATACCGCCCTTTTCTACCCCCGCTACCGCCATAATCTCCTGCAGCGAGCATCCTTCGTAGCCCTTCTGGTTGAACAGGGGCGCGGACTGCGCAATGATGTGCTGCCGTGTCTGGTCCCCTTTGCGGGATGACCTGACCGCTATGCGGGCCGATCGCAGTGTCTGTTTAGCCGCCACAGGAAAAATAATAGACCCATTTGCGACCGATCGGTCTCTTCGCGAATCAACTTCCCATCCAGAGCTGGGGGAATGGTTGGCGGCGACGCAAACGACAGGAATGGCGCAGACCACCGCGGTAAAGCCGGGAGTAAGCCCCTGGGCGGTCGCGCTGACCGTGACGCTCGCCACTTTCATGGAGCTGCTGGATACCTCCATCGCGAACGTTTCCCTGCCCTACATCGCCGGCGGCCTCGGACGCAGCTTCGACGAGGTCACATGGATCCTTACAACCTATCTGGTGGCGAATGCTGTCGTTCTGCCGATGAGCGCATGGCTGAGCCGAGTCTTCGGCAGAAAGAATTACTACCTGGGCTGCGTGGCTCTCTTCACCATCAGCTCGTTCTGTTGCGGCATCGCACCCAGCTTGGGCTTCATGCTCTTGAGTCGGGTCTTTCAGGGCATCGGCGGAGGCGGCCTCGCACCGGTAGAGCAGGCGATACTCGTAGACACCTTCCCTCCGGAAAAGCGCGCATCGGCCTTTGCGCTTTACACCATCGCCATCGTCACCGCGCCCGCCATCGGCCCCGTTCTCGGCGGATGGATCACGGACAACTACACCTGGCGCTGGGTCTTCTTCATCAATATTCCGATCGGCTTGCTCTCCCTTTACCTGAGCAACCGCCTGGTGCAGGACCCTCCCGCATTCACCGTCGAGCGTAAAGCCGCGCGCGCCGGCAGCCGTCTGAAGATCGATACCACCGGGATCCTGCTGGTCGGGCTCGGCTCGGCAGCACTCGAAATCTTCCTCGATCGCGGCCAGATCGATGACTGGTTCGGCAGCCGGATCATCGCCTGGGCATTCGGCATCGCGATCGTATGCTGGGTGACGGCAATTTTCTGGGAGTTGCGGCAAAAGGACCCCGTCATCGACCTGCATCTGCTGAAGAGCCGCCACTTCGCCATCGCGTCTGTGCTCCTGTTCATCTTCGGCTTCGGCATCTTCGGCACCACCACGATGATCCCGCAGATCCTGCAGTCGCTCTACGGCTACCGTGCCATCGATGCCGGTCTGGTGCTCGGGCCGGGAGCACTCATGATCACCCTGCTGGCTCCTGTCGGCGCGCGTCTGGTGCAGAAAGGAATCGTGCATCCGCGGGTACTTCTCGGCTGCAGTCTGCTCGGCGTAGCTGGATCGATGTGGTACTACAGCACCTTCAATCTCGCCACGAACTACGGTCACTACGCGCTCGCCCGCGTCTTTCAGGGTCTCGGCTACGCCTTCTTCTTCGTGCCGCTGAACGTTGTCGCGTATTCAGAGCTGCGACCCGATCAGAACAATCGCGCCTCCAGCCTCACCAACCTCTTCCGCAACTGGGGCGGCAGCTTCGGTATCTCGTTCATTACTACTGCCAGCGAGCGTCGCTTTGACTACCACCAATCGATCGTGAGCGCGGCCGTGCCGCAAACCTCCGGCCTGCTCGAACAGCGGGTTCGCTCACTGACCAGCTTCCTGGGGCAGCGGGGTTTCTCGGCGGCCGATGCTCACACAGCCGCGTTGTCGAACATCTACCGCCAGCTTGGCAACCAGGCTCACTTGCTCGCCTACATGGACTGTTTCCGTGTACTCGCATTGGCAACGCTGGTTGTGGCGCCTCTGACTTTCCTCATCCGCCCCTTCCGCGTGGGCGGGGCGCCCGGTGGCCACTAGCCGGCGGCAGCCCACTCTCCCCCTTCGAAACCCATGCCGCTCCCGGCTACACTAGAAGAACAACGAAGCGAGGGGAAAACAATGGCGCGCATTTCACGACTGGGGCGGCGAGACGTCACTGAGACAGTTGGAGAGATCTACGATCGCTATGTGCGGCAACGCGGCAATGTGCCGAATATGTTCCGCACCGTAGCCCACCGGCCAGAGATTCTGCAGACAATGATCGCGCACATGGAAGCAGTGCTGAACACCGGCACGCTCCCCACGTCGCTAAAAGAGTTGGTCATCGTGCGTACTTCGCAGATGAATGGCTGCGAATACTGCCTCGCGTCGCATTCGCTGCTCGCGAAAAAACTGGGATACAGCGATGCGCAGATTGCGGCTCTTCCCCACTTCGCGGACAGCGAGAGCTTCACCCCGCGCGAGAAGACTGCCCTGCGACTGGCTGAACGCCTCACCCGTAACGAACGGCCTCTCGATGACGCGGAACTGGCGGATCTGAAGGCCCATTTCAGCGAAGGCGAGATCGTCGAATTGATGGCGGCTAGCGGCCTGTTCAATTACTTCAACCGCTTCAACAATCTGCTTGCAATGGAGCCAACGCCGGCAGGCGCCGGAGTGGAACCGGCAGCGACGCACGCATAAGACCGCGTCCGCGTGTGACGAAAGACTGGAAGGCAGGGAGAACGACAAATGCAACCAAGACGAATGATGACATTAGCCGTACTGATGACAGCAGCAGCACTTTCAGCGAGCGCTGCGAAGGTGAAGCCGGTTGTCGTAGCGATCCACACTGCCGATGGCAAGGATGCCGGAACCATAACGCTGCGCCCCGGCAAAGCCGGAGGCGTGAATGTGCGGGTAGACGTGAAAAACCTGCCGCCCGGCCAGCATGGCATTCACATCCATCAGTACGCCAAATGCGATCCGCCCGACTTCAAATCTGCGGGTGCCCACTTCAACCCGGGCAGCAAGCAACACGGCACCAACAATCCGAGCGGTCCCCATGCGGGCGACATGCCTTTCAACCTCACCGTGGAGCCGAATGGTACAGATAAGACGGAATTCAACACCAAGGGCATATCGCTCGATCCAAAAGCCATGAACTCCGTCTTCACCAGCGAGGGCACGTCCATCGTCATTCACGCCAAGGCAGACGACATGATGACCGATCCGTCCGGAAACTCAGGCGCACGCATCGCCTGCGGCGTCATCATGACTCCCGCCTCCATGTAGCGCGCTCTAGGCCATTTTCAGGAGCTTGGCCGCACTGAGTAACAGTGAAAACGCTCTAGTAAAGCAGCACCGCAACACGGTAAGTGGTGAATCCCTGGCCGGGCTGCGCACCGCCGCAAACACCGACAGCAGCAGAGCGAAACTGGCCCGTCTGCAGTTTGCTTACCAGCACATCGGGCAGACGGCTCAGGTCGGAGCCCTCCCAGCGCATCACGAAACGTGGTCGGGATCCGCCTGCGGAGCCATGCTCCATCTCGCAGGTCTGCCGCGCATCCGCCGTCGCCCTCGCATCCTGCATTCCCTGCTGGGCCAGCAGTCCAATCACGCGGCCCTCGATCTCCGGCGGCCCCAGCGCTTCGACGGCATGCGCGAAGTCTTCGACCGCCCACACCTCACCGCGGTGATGCACCAGCGCGATGCCGATGATGTTCATCTGCGGATCGAGGATGTTGGTGCGGTGCATGGTGGAGTGCATCCACTGCCTCTCGATGTCCGCAGCATTCGGGCCTAGCGCGATGTTCTCCGCGACGGCGCGGAAGTGCGCGCCCGCCTGTCCCGCGCGCGTCGGCAGATCCGGTTCGTCGGGGAACTGATGCTGGAGATCGTTGCGCTGGACCATCCGTTCGTCATGCAATTGCGCCGCCTGCGCCAGCTCAGGGCTCCAGCGCAGCGGTCCCAGCCCCTGCGCAGCACGATCCTGATTGGTCAGCGTCAGTAGCTCGCTCACGTCCTGCGGCAGATCAGGCGGCGGTGATTGCGCGCACAGCGCCGTCGAGGATAAAAGCGCAAGCGCGAGAAGGAGCCGACCGCAAAGCGTCATGTTCGTCGAACCTCAGGTTAGATTACTCGCATGGCTACCGTTATAGACGTATAGGCGTAACGCCTCCCCATCTTGTGCGATCATGCCGCCATGGCCCGCGCCACCCTCAGCTACCAGCTCAAGCATCAACCCCTGGCCGTCATTGGAGTTGCGTTGCTTGTCCTCTTCGTGCTCATGGCGCTGCTGGCGTCGGCCACTGCGCCCTACGATCCCGCCGCCATCGATCTGAGCCATCGCCTGCTCTCTCCCAGCCATGCCCACTGGTTTGGCACCGATGAGCTCGGCCGCGATGTCTTCTCGCGCATTCTGTATGGCGCGCGCATCTCGCTGATCGTGGCGGTCAGCGTGGTGGCGATCTCGCTCTCGCTCGGCATGCTCGTCGGCGGTCTTGCCGGCTACTACGGCGGCTGGGTCGATACGGCGCTCAACATTTTTGTCATGAATGCATTTCTCGCGCTCCCCGGAATCCTGCTGGCCATTGCGTTCGTCGCCTTCCTCGGTCCCGGCCTCTTCAACCTGGTGCTCGCACTCTCCATCAGCGGCTGGGTTGGCTACGCGCGGCTGGTGCGAGCGCAGGTGCTGGCCGTTCGCGAGCGCGAGTTCGTCGAGGCGGCGCGTGCACTCGGCGCAGGCGATGTGCGTATCTTTATTCGCCACATCGTGCCCAACATCGTGCAGCCCATCCTCGTGCAGGCCGCCATCGGCATGGCGGGCGCCGTGCTCGCAGAAGCGACCCTCAGCTTCCTCGGTCTCGGCATTCCCGCGCCCGCGCCCAGTTGGGGCTCCATGCTCAACGACGCGCGCTCGCATCTCTTCGATTCGCCGCATCTGGTCGTCTTCCCTGCTCTGGCCGTGATGGGTTGCGTGCTCTCCTTCAACTTCATCGGCGACGCCCTGCGCGACTATCTCGATCCACGCACGCGCATGGCCGTCGGGCTCTAACCAATGCGAGTGGGTGTGATTTCCGACACACACGGCCTGCTGCGACCGGAAGCACTCAAGGCATTGCAGGGTGCGGAGCACATCCTTCACGCCGGAGACGTTGGCGATCCTTCGATCCTGGATGATCTGCGCAGCATCGCACCCGTCACCGCCATTCGCGGCAACATCGATGAAGGCGGCGCCTGCGATCATCTGCCGCCCACCGAGATCGTGGAACTCGGCGGCCGCAACATCTACATGCTCCACGACGTAAAGAGGCTCGACCTCAATCCTGAGGCTGCCGGCATCTCTGCGGTTGTCTCCGGTCACTCGCATAAGCCGCTCATCGAGCGGCGCCGTGGCGTGCTCTTCCTGAACCCAGGCAGCGCCGGCCCGCGTCGATTCCAGCTTCCCGTCACCCTCGCATGGCTGCACATCGAATCGGATACGCTGAGCGCACAGATCGTCGATCTCGATATTTAGCTCGCGGGCGTCGTCCTTATCGCTCGGGACTGGACGCATGCACGGGCTCCGGTGGCTTCAACGCGCCCAGCCGCACCACCTGGTCGGGATCGATGCGTTTGCTGCGCGCGAACGGCGGCAGCGCTTGCACCTCTCCGGTTTTCAGCGAGCGCTGAATTGCCTCCAGAACGCGTACGTCGGCCAACCCCTCTTCCGCATCCGGCTCAGGATCGATCTCATGCAGGATGCAGTCGGAGAAATACTTCATCTCGCCACCAAAGTGGTCGGTATTTTTATAGGTGATGTTGTCCTTCTTCTCTCCGATCGTCAGAAGGTGTTCCAGCGACTTGCCATAGGTGTAGCCCGGCTGCACCTGGAGCGAGCCCTTGGTCCCCAACATCGTGTACACGTCGATCGCATTGCCGTAGTAGGAGACGACAAACTGCGCGAGCCGCCCCTCCGGAAAGCGAAGTATCACGGTCACCGTGTCGTCAAAATCACCGAGGCCTGAGTTCGCATGGCGCGATCCGAAAGCGAACACCTCTGTCGGCTCCGCGCTGAACAGGTTGCGCACCGCATTCACCGGATACGGCCCCATATCGAGCACCGGCCCCGCCGCCTCCGTCTTCGCACGGTGATTCGCCGGGTCCACCATCTGCGCAAAGGTCGACGTGAACAGATGCACCTGTCCCAACTCGCCGTTGCGCACGCGTTCGATTGCCGCCACGGTTGCGGGCTCAAAGTGCAGCCGGTAGGCCACCATCAGTTTGGCCTTCGCGGCCCGCTGCGCATCCAGGATCTGCTGGCAGCGAGCCGTGTCGATCTCAAGCGGCTTCTCCACCAGCACATGAATGCCGGCAGCCAGCGCGGGCAGCACGAATTCGGCATGATGCCAATTCGGCGTCGCAATATAGACCGCATCGACATTCCCAGACGCCAGCATCTTGGGAAACTGTTCGTAGCTGTAGGTGTGCTGCACGCTATAGCGCTCCGCCAGCCGCCCCGCCTTCACCGGATCGGCCGTCACCAGCGCTGCGATAGCCGAATTCCCGGTGTGTTCGACCGCAGGAAGCATCGCCTCCTGCGCGATATCGCCCAGTGCAACAAAGCCGTAGCGAATCTTCTTCTTCGGCGCGAGACCCAGCGCCTCTCGGATGTTCATCCAGCATCTCCTGCGCCGATGCGCATGGTCAGCCATCGGCGATCATCTATGAGATGCAGCCCAGCGGACCGTAAGCTACTCAGGCACGAATGCGCGGATTCAAGACTGCATAAAGAATGTCCGTCGCCAGATTCACCAGGATGTACGTCAATCCGACGGCAAGGATGCAGCCCTGCACGAGCGCGTAATCGCGATTGGAGATTGCCGTGACCGTCAGTCGCCCCACGCCGGGCCAACTGAAGATCGTCTCCGTCACGATCGCCCCGGCCAGCAGCGCGCCGAACTGCAATCCCACCAGCGTCACGATAGGAATCAGCGCATTGCGCAGCGCATGACGATAGAGCACCGTGCGCTCCGGCAATCCTTTGGCGCGCGCGGTGCGGATGTAGTCCTGGCCCAGCTCTTCCAGCATGGCGGTGCGCACCATCCGGGTCAGAATCGCGGCCAACCCGGAGCCCATCGTGATCGCGGGCAACACCAGATGCGCCAGTGATCCCGCACCCGACACCGGCAGCCATCCCAGTTTGATCGAGACCAGCAAAATCGCAATCGGTCCCAAAGCAAACGCCGGGAATGACAGTCCGAACAGTGATACGACGCCCACCGTGTTGTCGCGCCATTTGCCGCGATGCAGGGCAGCCAGAATCCCCGCGGGAATGGAGGCCAGCAACGCAATCACCAGCGCGGCCAGCGTCAACTCCAGCGTGTACGGATAGCGCTGCAGGATCAGGTGCGTCACCGAATCGTTCAACCGCAGCGAGTGCCCCAGGTCTCCATGCAGCACCCCATGCCAGTAGCGGAGGTACTGATGGCTCAGCGGCAGATCGAGTCCGTACTGATGACGCAGGGTGTCCAGATCGGTCGGCGTCGCGCCTTCGCCCAGCATCTGCGCCACCGGATCGCCGGGCACCAGGTGAATCAGCAGAAAGACCAGCGAAACTACCAGCCAGACAACGGGAAGCGTGTACAGCAGACGGCGGCCCAGCGCGGGCAGCAGCTTCATGCGCCTCCTCGTGCCGGCAGCGCAGGCGGATGGGCCGCGGCGGCTTTGGATGGAACCGGCTCGATGCGCACGCGGCTGATGCGGTGTCCACTCATCTCGGCAACAGTGTAGCGGCGTCCCTCAAAATCCACGCTTTCGCCGGCAGTGGGAATGTGGCCAAGCTGCGTCAGCAGGAAGCCGGCCAGCGTCTCCACGCCGCCATCGCGCGGCAGGTACCAGTGCATCTGCGTTTCAAGATCACGGAGATTCACGCCGCCATCCATATAGAACGCCTCAGCGGGCATGCGCACAGCGCGGCGCATCCCCACATCGAACTCGTCCTCCATCTCGCCGACAAGCTGTTCCAGCGCGTCCTCCACGGTCACCAGCCCCACCGTCGAGCCATGTTCATCGACGACAATCGCCAGATGCCGGCGCCGCTCCTGAAATTCGTGCAGCAGGTCCAACACCGGCTTGGTTTCGGGCACCACCAGGATGTCGCGCATGATCTCGCCCAGTTGCAGCCCGCGCGACGGACGCTGCCCGCCGCCACGCACGAATGCAAAGTGCATCAGCCGCGACACATCTTTCGAATAAACCACGCCGACAATATGCTCCGGGCCACCAGCTGCGTCATAGATCGGAACCCGCGAATGCTGCTCTTCCACGATGCGCGCGCTCGCCTCCTCCACCGGCATGTTGGCCGGCAGGGAGAAGATGCGCTGTCGCGGCGTCATGATCTCACGCGCCACGATCGTATTCAGCTCGACCGCGCGGTGGATCAGCGACTCCTGATACGGCGGCAGCAGACCCTGGCGTCGCGTCGCGGTCGCCATCAGCTTCAGCTCGTCGGGGGAATGTACCTGCGCCTCGTTGACAGCGATGGTGTGAAACAGCCGCAGGACCAGGCTGGCCGAGCCATTCATGAAGACCACAAACGGGCGGGTCAACCGGATGAACACCAGCATCGGCGGGGCCACGCCGAGCGCAAGCTGCTCCGGGCTGCGCAACGCCAGCGATTTCGGCACCAGCTCACCCACAATGACTTGAAGGTAGGTGATGCAGGCAAAAGCGATGGCTGCACTGGCTGCATGGGCGAAGAACGCGGCATGGGGCAGCGCAGACAGCGGCCGCTGGATCAGGGGGGCCACCACAGGCTCGCCCAGCCAGCCGAGCGCCAGGCTTGCCACCGTCACCCCGAACTGCACCGCAGAGAGCGTGTCATTGAGCGAGTTGCGCAACTGGGCCACAGCCCGCGCGCCGGGACGAGACTGCGCCAGCAATTGCTCCACCCGGGTGGCGCGCAGGCTCACCAGCGCGAACTCTGCCGCTACAAAGAAGCCGTTCGCCAGGATGAGCCCGACGATGGCAACAATGTGGAAGAGCGTCCAGTGAACCATGTGGATAGGGTAAAGCAGCGCTTCACCGCCGCGGCTCCAACTGGCTGCCGGTTATGATCGGGCAGCCGGAGAACTGCATGGCCACCGCGGAATCAGGACTGCAAGGCCAGGCATGGCGGGCGCTGGTGCTGATCTACGCCAGCGTCCAGTTCCTGCTGCTCACCGCCATTGCGATGCTGGTGTATCCCGGCGGCGCCGTCTACGAGCCGAACGCGAGCCGCTATCTCTTCTTCCGCAACTTCTTCAGCGACCTGGGCGCCACCATCACTCCCTCCGGACGCCCGAATCTCCCCTCACACATCCTGTTCGCCATCGCTCTGGGCTCGGTGGGGCTCGCGCTGATCCTGGCTTCGTCCAACTGGAAGGTCATCGCCGCCAGACGGCAGAGAAACCGCTCAGCCGGTTGGGCCTCGCAGGCATTCGAAATCGTCGCCGGACTCGGCTTCATCGGCATCGCCGCAACCCCCTGGAACCTGGTGCTCGATGCCCACAACGGCTTCGTCCGCGCGGCATTCGGCTTCCTGCTGGCCTACGACCTCTGTCTTCTGCTCATCCAGCTTCGCAATCGCTGGCCGGCGGCCTACACAGCCGCCAATTCCATCTACCTCCTGCTCCTCATCGCCTACGTTGCAATCCTCTTCTTCGGGCCGCGGCTGGATACGAAAAGCGGCCTGGAGTTCCAGGTCGGCGCGCAGAAGATCATCGTGTATGCCTCCGTAATCAACCTTGGCCTCCAGGCGGTGTCCGTCCACTTCGAGGCAGGGCGTTCCTCCCGGCAGCGGCGCGGAAACCTCGCCGCCTGACGGGAATTTTGAATTCAGCCCGAAGACGCAAAATCTCCCTCTCTAAAATGGTCCCTGGGGGAACCTTTTTCACGGGCCGCGCGTAGCATACGGTGGACCGGGGGCTGTGTCCTCGGAGTGGAGGGGTGCTGTGGCGGCTCGGAAGCGCACGCGGTTCTGGTTGTGGGGCTCACTCGGTGCGCTGGTCACCCTGGTGGTTCTGATTGCGGCCGTTGTCGCCCATAGCAGCGGCACCAAGATCGATGGCAGCCGGATTGCCACCGTCAGCCGCATGGACATCGCCAAGAGCGTCGTAGCCACCGGCAAGGTACAGCCCATCACCAAGGTTGAAGTAAAGTCGAAGGCCAGCGGCATCGTGGAGAAGTGGTACGTGGATGCAAACGCCCGCGTGCACAAGGGCCAGGTCCTGGCCCAACTCGACCAGGTGGAAATCCTCGCGCAAGTTGCCGCTCAGCGCGCCACATTGCAGGCTGCCCAGGCCAATGTAAAAACGGCGGAAGCCGACATTACCCAGGACGAAGTCACCGCAAGAGCGCCGGACCTGCCCATGTACGCGGCAACGCTGCGACGCAACCAGGAGATGAAGGACGCAGGAGTGGTCAGTCAGCAGGCCCTGGATGACGCCAACCGCGACTACCTCTCCAATCTGAACAAGCAGCGCACCGCCATTGCCACCGTCGCCGTGGATCGCGCCAAGCTGCTTCAGGCACAGGCGCAAGTGGCCGAAAGCCAAGCCAGTCTAAGGCAACTGGAAGAGCAGTTGAGCTACACCACCGTTGTCTCGCCCATCGACGGCGTGGTCCTCTCACGGGACGTCGAAGTAGGCGATGCCGTCAGCTCCATCCTGGTCCTCGGTTCGACCGCTACCCTGGTATTTACCCTCGGCGATACCAGCCAGGTGTACGTGGATGGCAAAGTGGACGAAGCGGATATCGCGAACGTGTATATGGGACAGCCCGCCCGCATTCGCATCGAGTCCTTCAAGAATCGAACTTTCGCCGGCAAGGTCACGCGCATCGCGCCGCTGGGAGTGGAGAAAGACAACGTCACTACCTTCGCCGTGCGCGTCTCCATCGACAATCCCACCGGTGAGATCAAAGCCATGATGACCGCCAACGCCGAGATCCTGATCGACGAGCATAAGAGCGTGCTCGCCGTCCCCGAGCAGGCGATCAGCTATGACGCGCAGAAGCACGCATTCGTGAACGTGCCGGATCCGAAAGCCAAAGACGGCATGCGCAAGGTGGCAGTAACAGTGGGCCTGGCAAACGGCAGCAACACAGAGATCGCCAGCGGGTTGAAAGAGGGCGACAAGGTGGTCCTGCAGCAGTAGGCGAGAGGGAGAAAACAAATGACAACGATGAAGATGGCAATGCGAGCGGCAGCGCTCTCGGCAGCCGCACTGGCGATTCCCGCCATGGCGCTGGCCTCCGACTCAACGTTTGACAAGACGCTGAGCGTGAACGGCTCAGTGCAACTGGAGGTCTCCACCGGCTCCGGCTATGTGCACGTCAACCCCGGCTCGGACAACCAGGTCCACATCATCGGCCACGTGCATGCAAACCACGGCTGGATGGGCGGCAACAGTGAAGATCAGGTCAAGCAGGTCGTCGATAACCCGCCGATTCAGCAGAGCGGCAACACTATCCGGGTCGGCCAGATGCACGAGAGCGGGCTCAATCACGTCTCGATCGACTACGACATCACCACGCCCAAAAGCACGCACCTGAAGGCGGAATCCGGCTCTGGCGACCTGAAAGCCGTCTCCATGAACGGTGGCGTCCGGCTTGAGACCGGCTCCGGCTCCGTCAATGGCGATGACCTGGGAGGCGACGGCTATCTTCAGACCGGCTCGGGCGACATTCGCGTCAACTTCTCCAATGGCGGCAACGTCACAGCAGGCGCGGGCTCCGGCTCCATCCGCCTGACCGGCGTGAAGGGCAGCCTGAAGGCCGAAACCGGCTCTGGCGATATCAGCGTCGCCGGCCAGCCAATCGATGGCTGGAAGATCGAGGCCGGCTCCGGCTCCATCGACCTGAATCTTGGCGGATCGAAGTTCACGCTCGATGCCGAAACCGGCTCCGGCTCCATTCACACGGACCAGGCCATCAGCATGCAGGGCAGTCTGGAGCGCCACCATATCACCGGCAACGTGGCCGGCGGCGGCCCCACGGTGAAAGTCGAGACCGGTTCCGGCAGCATCCGCATTCACTAGCGCAACAATCGCCTCAAGGCCGCGGAGCGAAATCTCCGCGGCCTTCCTTTTAGACTGAGAGAATGATCGAGCGCCTGCGCCCGCTCCCCTCCGCCGCTTCTCTCCGGCTCATCGCCTTCGACCTCGATGGCACCCTCATTGACTCCCGCGCCGATCTTGTCGCCAGCGTGAACGCCACCCTCGCGCACCTGGGCCGTCATCCTCTGCCCGATGCAGTCATCGCCAGCTATATCGGCGATGGCGTCCACATGCTGGTGCGCCGCGCCCTGGGCGATCCGGAGCACGAGGAGATCGTCACTGACGCCGTGGGCTTCTTCCTGACCTACTACCGTGTCCACAAACTCGATCACACCTACGTCTACGAGGGCGTGCTCGATGCGCTGGCGGCGATCGCTCGCGCGCTCCCCGACACCAGCATCGCTGTCCTTACCAACAAGCCCGTGCGCCCCTCCGAGGAGATCTGCGCCGCGCTGCGGCTCGCGCCGCACTGCTTCCGCATCTACGGCGGCAACTCCTTTGAAACCAAAAAGCCCGATCCGCTCGGCCTGGAAACGCTGATGCGCGAAGCAGCCGCCACGCCGGAACAAACGTTGATGATCGGCGACTCCGATGTGGATGTCCTGACCGCGCGCAACGCGGGCGCAAGCGTCATTGGCTGCCGCTTCGGCCTGGCGCCGCACTCCCTTGCCGACGCCCCTCCCGACTGCCTCGTCGACTCTCCATCCGAGTGGCTGGAGGCGATCGGCATTCCACACAACAGCTAAGGCTCCAGCCCATACAATTGAGCTATGGGTCTTTTCGATCGGCTGAAGAAGCCGCCATATAACCCGGACGCACCCGTGAATGTCCCGGCAGAACCGATTATTCCGGAAGCGCGGCTATTCCAATCGCGCAATCGACGATTCCCGAGCCTGAGCTGCCGGAACGGCACGAACAGGTCGCTGAAGAGCCCTCACCGGCCCTTGCGGCCGCTACGCCCGGACGCCGCTTCGTCTCCGTGCCCGAAGAACGCTTCAATCTGGACGACACCAACCGCCTCGCGCAAGCCATGGAAGTTCCCCGCGAGCAGCGCGACAGCCGCTGGCTGGACGCCCTTCAGGGCGCAGCATGGAATGCCTCGATCGTGCTCCCCACCGAGCCCGTCTTCCTGGGCCCGGACGGCATGCCCTACGTTCGTCTGGAGCTGCCGCCTGTCGGCGAAGCCGTCGAAACCAACTGCCTCTCCAACCTCTTCGTTTCCATGGCGGAGCAGGGATTGGGCGCTGCGTTCTTTAAGAACAACACCGACCCGCCCGAAGCTGCCGAATATGTCATGCCTACCGGGGTGCTCGAGTCGCTCCGCGCCTATGGCACCTGGGACGGCGACCCTGACGATGTCGCGGAACTAACCGCGCAACCGCAGCAGCACGCCGCCGACAGCGGCATCGAGAAGACCGATGTCGAAACCGAGCGGCAGGTCATGGTCGGTCCGCCCTCCGAAAGCTACCTGCCCAAACACACAGCGCGCCTGCTCTACCGGCATCTCACGGAAGGCTGGAAGATGGAGGACCCGCGCATCGCCCTGGTCGTCGATCCGCAGATGACGCCGACGCGCAATCTGGTCATCGGGCGCAAGTTCTCCGAATTCCCCGACCAGGAAACCGCCGGGCAGGCTGCCCGTATGCTGCTGTGGTATCTGCCGCCGCGCCGCTATCTGCTGCTGATGCCGGAAAACTGGTCCGCCGACCAGATGCGCCCGCTAAGCGAGCTGTGCTAACTCCCGTGTCAACGACTTCGCAAGAGATACGTCAGCAAATGGACTTTCAGCTCGTCAGCGACTACAAGCCGCGCGGTGATCAGGGCCGCGCCATCGAAGAGATCCTCTCCGGACTCGCCGCCGGCGAGCAGCACCAGACGCTGCTCGGCGTCACCGGCTCGGGCAAGACCTTTACCATGGCCAAGGTCATCGAGGAGATGAACCGGCCCGCACTTATCCTGGCCCACAACAAAACACTCGCCGCGCAGCTCTTTCACGAGTTCAAGCAGTTCTTCCCCTCGAACGCGGTCGAATACTTCGTCTCCTACTACGACTACTACCAGCCCGAGGCCTACATCCCCTCCGGCGACCTGTACATCGAGAAGGAAGCCACCATCAATGAAGAGCTGGACAAGCTGCGGCTCTCCGCGACGCGCTCGCTCTTCGAGCGCCGCGACGCCATCATCGTCGCATCTGTGAGTTGCATCTACGGCCTCGGCTCGCCGGAGGCCTACTACGGCATGCTGCTGCTGCTCGAGCGCGGCCAGAAGATCAAGCGTGAGGACATCACCAAGCGGCTGGTCGAGATCCTCTACGAGCGCAACGATGGCGACTTCCGCCGCGGCACCTTCCGCGTGCGCGGAGACGTCATCGAGGTCTTCCCTACTTACGACGAGATGGCCTACCGCATCGAGCTCTTCGGCGACGAGATCGAAGGGCTCTCGCAGATCGACCCGCTCTTCGGCACCGTGCGCCAGAAGTACGCGCGCCTGCCGATTTATCCCAAGAGCCACTATGTCGTTCAGCCGGAGCGTAAGCGCTCGGCTATGGACTCCATCCTCGCCGAGCTGGAGTGGTGGGAAAAGGAGCTCGAAGGCCAGGGCCGCCTGGTCGAAGCGCAGCGCGTGCACCAGCGGACACGCTTCGATCTGGAGATGATCAAGTCCGTCGGCTACTGCCACGGCATCGAGAACTACTCACGCCATTTCAGCGGGCGCATGCCGGGCGAGGCGCCGCCCACCTTGCTCGACTACTTCCCGCGCGACTATCTGCTCTTCATCGACGAAAGCCACGCCACCGTGCCGCAGCTCCACGGGATGTGGCATGGCGATCGCTCGCGCAAGCAAAACCTAGTCGACTACGGCTTCCGTCTGCCTTCGGCGATGGACAATCGTCCGCTCAAGTTCGACGAATTCGAGACGCGCACCAACCAGATTGTCTATGTCTCCGCAACGCCCGGTCCGTACGAGCTCACCAAGTCCTCCGGCGTTGTGATCGAGCAGATCATCCGCCCCACCGGCCTGCTCGATCCCCCGGTCGAGATTCGTCCCATCAAGGGGCAGATCGATGATCTGCTCGCCGAGATTCGCCAGCGCGCTGCGAAAAACGAGCGCGTGCTGGTGACGACGCTGACCAAGCGCATGGCAGAGGACCTGGCCGGCTACTACACCGAGGTCGGCGTGAAGTGCCGCTATATGCACTCGGAGATCGAGACGCTGGAGCGCGTGCGTCTGCTGCGCGACCTGCGCAAGGGCGAATACGACGCACTCATCGGCATCAACCTGCTGCGCGAAGGGCTCGACCTGCCCGAGGTCTCGCTGGTCGCGATCCTCGATGCGGACAAGGAAGGCTTCCTGCGCTCGCAGGGCTCGCTGATCCAGACCATCGGGCGCGCCGCGCGCAATATAAACGGCTGCGCCATCCTCTATGCGGACAAGATGACCGACTCCATGCGACGCGCGATCGATGAGACAGAGCGGCGCCGCGTCACACAAGAGGCCTACAACATCGAAAACGGCATCACGCCAGAATCGATCCTGCGGCCCCTCGATATGTCACTGGCGCAGATCCTCAAGGCCGAGTACGCCGACCTCACCGAGCAGGACGAAACCACGCCGGAGTTCAGCAGTCAGCAGGAGCTGGATGCCTATGTGGCGAACGTGGAGTCGGATATGCGCGAGGCGGCAAAGAAGTTCGAGTTCGAGAAAGCCGCGAAGCTGCGCGATCGTGTCAAGGAACTGAAGACGAAGGAATTCCTCTTCGGCTGAAGGTCTTTTGCAGACAGCAAAAAAGGCGCCGGTATATGCGGCGCCCTTCTCACCGGATCTTCACTCAGCCCTTGGCAGCCAGAATCTCGATCTTGTGAATCTGCGGATCGCCGGCGAACAACTCCTTTGCATTCGCCATCAGCGCTTTGGCGATCTCCCCATTCAGGTGAGCTTCCCGCCCAGCATCATCCTGAAAGGTGTCGAAGATGCCAAACTTCCCGCCGCCCATCTTGATTGCGTACCAACTGATAGTGCCTGGCTCCGCCTCCGCCAGCGGCTGCGCAGACTTGAGGAAGGCCTCCACCTGCGCCTCTTTTCCAGCTTTGGCCTGAACCGTGGCCCAGATAGCAAGCTTAACCATGAAGTAACTCCTTTGCCCATCAGATGCTTCAATGGCAAGCCTGTTACAGCGTGCGTTGTGTAATTTTCGTGTTCCGAGATAGGAAAGCCGTTGTATCGTGGTGCCGTCCCCCAGACCGATCGATAAAGACCGATGTAGACCGATGTGAATCTTTCCGGGCCCGGGGCGTCGGGACTGCGCGGCCGCCTAAGACTTCCGAGGAGGAACGTACGATGCAGTGTCCAGCCTGTTCCACCGAAAATCCCGCCGGCGCCACATTCTGCCAGCATTGCGGCGCGTCACTCTCCGCAGCCCCACCGCCGCCGTCCAGCGGCTATACCCAGGTACCCCAACCGGCCAGCGGTCCCGCCGCTGCGGGCTATGTGCCCGCGCCGCGCAAAGCGGCCTGTCCGACAACTCCGCCGCCGCCCTCGCCTACGTCACCATCATCCCAGCCATCATCTTTCTGGTGATGGAGCCGTACAATCGCAAGCCGTTCGTGCGCTACCACGCCATGCAATGCATCGGGCTGCACGTTCTGTGGCTCGCGGTCTGGGTTGTGCTCATGGTCGTAGGCATCATGCTCGCCGTGGTCCATCTCCACCTGCTGGTACTCCTGCTCTGGCCTATCTGCTGGATCGGGCTCGTGATCCTGTGGCTGCTCTGCATCGTCAGCGCGGCGCAAGGCAAGTGGTTCAAGCTGCCCATCATTGGCGATTTCGCGAAGAAGCAGGCCGGCGCCTAAAAGGCCAATTCCGCAAAAGGACGAATGGCCGGGAGGGCATCCCGGCCATTGCTTATTCGATCTCTGCGGCTTCCAGCCACGTGGCGATCGTGCCTTATTCAACCTTCTGACGGGGGTTCCCGGCCATGCGGTGATCGTGCTCTACTCAACCTCTTGCCGGGCCTTGTAACCATCCCTCGCAATCACGTCGTACTTCAGACTGTGGTGCTTTTCATCCTGCATCTGCAACGGCTTGCCCTCGTTGTCCACCAGCTCGACACGGATCTTGCGGTAGGTCCCGTCCTCCTTCGCATTGGAGGGCCTATAGCTGACCACGTACTGATTACGAATCGCAGAATTGATATCGCGGAAGATCTCCGGCATCTCGCCTTCGAAGCGCGGGAAGTACGCCTTGCCGCCGGTCATCCCGGCAAAGGTCCGCAACTCGTTGTCGGCCTGCAGATAGTCAATCTCGTGGGCCCCGAACATGCCGCCGCGTGCGTTGCCGGTCAGGCGCGCTGTTGCGCCGGTGCTGATCGCATAGATGGTCACGTTCGGCGTGGACTTGATCTTCTGCATGATCTTGTCGAGATTGATCTTGGAAAACGTATCGATCCCGGAGCCGATGAAAATGATGTATTTGCGCCCCTCCACGCGGCTCAGCCGATCCAGCGTTTCGTAGAAGGCGTCGAAGGTGTTGGTCTCGTTGAACCCCGGTATCTGCAGCGAGTTCAATGACTCGTAGACCAGTCGCTTGTCCTCCGTGAAATCGGTCAGGATGTGCGTGTGCATGTCGAAGGTAGCGACCGCCACATAATCATCGGGATGCAACTGCTGCGCAAACGCATATGCCGCATTGCGCATGTCATAGATGAACCAGTAATTGTTCGCGGCAAACTCGCAGAGCAGCACCGCGGTGATCGGCGCCTGGGTGCGGCCGAAGGAGACGATCTCCTGCGGCTTGCCGTCCTCGAAGATGCGGAAGTTCTCTTCCTTCAGATTAGGCACAAACTGGTGCGTCTTCTCGAGCAGCACGCCAACATCCACGGTCACGACCGGCACATTGACGCGCAGCGAATAATTCTCCAGCCCCTTGGGATTCTTCACCACCGGCGGTGGCGGTGGAGGCGGAGGCGCACTCTCGGCGGGGTTCTTCTTCGGCAAAACGATAGCCCCGTTGTCGCCGCCCGGACCGCCGCCTCGGGCGCGGACTGGTCCTGATTCGGCGCCTGTTGGGCCGGATTCTGTGCCGGCGGCGCGGAGCCCGGCATCTGGTACTCGCCGTTGTGCTGCGGCTGCTGTTTTTGCGGCTGCTGCTGCGGGTCGGAAGGCGCCTGCTGCTGATCAGAAGAGGTGCTCTGCGCAAAGACCGCCGCGGGCGCCGCTACAAGGCAGGTTGCCAGCGACGCAGCAAGGAGAAGACGAGTGAATGGATGCACGAGCAAGGAACCAACCTCGGAGTCACACCTTAAGACGGCTGCCCGCGTCGAAAGTTGGCGGCCCGCGTGCAACCGTCTACTGTTAAAGACGTGCCTGCCCACCGTTTCGATGTGTTCGCCGCCCTTTTGTTGTTCACTATTGTTGCCCCGGCTGTGCTGCATGCGCAAACCAGCCCCCCGGCCCAGGCCCCGGAGCCCGTCCCCACAGAGGTGCGGACGCCCCCTCCGCCCGCCACCCCTCCCGATTCCACCACCGCTGGCATCTTCCCGCTGAACCAGGTGCACCGCGGCCAGCATGGCGTGGCCTATACCGTCTTTGAGGGGGTTGCACCTTCCGCGGTGGAAGTGGAGATCCTGGGCATCCTGCACAACGCCCTGGGGCCGAAGCAGGACATGATCCTGGCCCGGCTGGGCGGCAAGGACGCCATCTACACCGGCGTGGTAGCCGGCATGAGCGGCAGCCCGGTCTACATCGACGGAAAACTCGCCGGCGCGCTCGCCTTTCGCATCGGCCAGTTCAGCAAGGAACCCATCGCCGGCATCACCCCCATCGAGCAGATGCTGCAGGTGAAGGACATGCCCCCGGGCGGGTCCAGCCCGGTCAGCGCGGGCAATACCGAGATCCGTCCCATCGAGACCCCGCTGCTCTTCAGCGGCTTCAACCAGCAGGCTGTCGACGCATTCAAAGACCGCTTCACCGCCCAGGGCCTGACCCCGGTGGTCGGTCTCGGCGGCGGTTCAAGCACAGAGAAGCAGCCCGAGCCGATCGAGCCGGGCTCCTCCGTCAGCGCGCTGCTGGTGCGCGGCGACATGGAGATCGCCGCCACCTGCACCGCGACCTATGTCGATAAAGATCAGTTGCTCGCGTGCGGCCATCCCATCACCCAGACCGGCTCCGTATCCGTGCCCATGACCAAGGCCGAGGTAGTCGCGACGCTGCCCTCGCCGCTCAACGCCTTCAAGATCGTGAACACCACCGAAGAAGTCGGCGCCTTTACCCAGGACCGGCAGACAGCCATCCGCGGCGAGTTCGGGGCAAAAGCCCATATGGTGCCGGTTACAGTTACATTCCACGTCGGCAGCGCGACCCGACCGGTGCACTTCGACGTCGTGGACAGCCCGGACCTGACTCCACTGCTGATGCTTACCTCGATCTATCAATCCCTGATGGAGAGCAACAGCTACGCCAGCGAAACCACCTACCGCATTCGCGAGCGCGTCCAGCTCGACGGCGTGCCTGAGGTGAACCTGACCCGCTTCGCCGCGCCGGCGACGGAATACCTGCGGCCCTCGGAGCGACACTACAGATTGGCGAGCCGCTGGTGCAGCTCTATGCCAGTCCGGCGCGGCGCGGCGTGCTGCGCAGCGTCTCGCTGGATGTCGATGCCATGGCCGGCAGGCAGGCAATCGACATCGAGAGTGCAGAACGTGAAGGCGGTGCCGTGCATGCAGGCGACACCGTCTCGCTGCGTGCGACCTTGCGGCCCTGGCGTGGCGCAACCCGCACCGTCGATATCCCCGTCAAACTGCCGG
>CAVQJM010000039.1:0-700406 GCA_963712845.1 uncultured Acidobacteriaceae bacterium | reverse complement strand
CGCTCACGGTCGCTGCCCTGAACAAGAGTGTGGGTGCGGCTGTCCGTCTGGCGGGGAAATCGACAGCGTCACTGCAGCCGTCCGATCTACTGGACACCGCCGAGTACTCACTGGGACAAGCCGAAACCATCGACCTCGATCACCCCGCGACAGGGCCAGCCTATGCGGACGATCCGACGACGGCGCAGCGGCAGGTCGGCTTCAACCTCACGATGGGTGATGGACCCGATCCCGCGCTTGCGCCCATGCACGCCGAGAGCCGGCAGCTAGCCGCGGTGCTGAATCGGCTTGCGATGAACGATGCCGGGCAGCAACAAGCCGTTGCGCGCCTGGATGGAAAGAGCTTCAGCGATGGCAGCGCGCTCCTCCATGAGCTGACGGAGAGCGGCCACCGGGTCACGATCACCGACGACGTCTACTTCGCCAACTTCGGCCACCTGCACGATAGCGGCCGCGAGGTCATGATGCCGTTCTGGATCGATACGCAGATCGCAGTACCGGCCAGCCGCCGGGCCCTGCTGCTACCGGTCAGCCACTCGGAGCAGGAGCTGCACGTACGCGGTCCGAAGTGGAATGCGGATGTCAGCTTCTATTTCGGCATCGATGGCAAGGCCGAGTTTCGGACGATGGATTCACTGAACCAGAGCTGGGTAATGCATCGGGTTCTTTTTGCTTATAGCGATACGCAGCAGCAGACACGTGTGATGCGCCTCTTGAGTGCGGCGGTGCGCGTCTACTACCACGTGCGCATGGCGCATCCGGAGCTGCCTTTCGGCGGCTATTACCGGCTGGGCGTCTGCCAGGATGTCAGCGCCGCGGTGGAATCCGACCTCCAGGGAAGAACCGTGCTGTTTCCCATCACCCATGATCCCGCATACTTTCTGCAAAGCGCGTCCACCGATCTGGCTGACCCACGCGACCGCAAGTTTCTCTCCGCATTCGCCGCCATTCCGTCCGATCGCGGCTCTGGGTTGCCGCCGATCGATCGAGTTTTGGGCGCCGTGCCCACGTTGCATTACAGCGAGATCGTGATCCCCGGCCTGGCCGGCGATCTGGAGCGGGTCGATGTGGCCAACCGGCTCGGCCTGCTGCAGCGGACGCACCCCTTGCTGACGTTTATTGCCGTCGTTGCCGCGCTACTGCTTATGGTCTTTGCGGGATGGCGCATGCTGCGCCATCGCCGCAAGAACGCGAGGGCTACTTAGGCTGCGGAGGCGGCGCGGCCTGCGCGGGCGGGGCAGATTGCGGAGGCGTTGCCGGCTCGGACGGCGGCGGGGGTGGTGGTGGTTCAGGCGACGGAGCCGGTTCCGTGTCACCGGCTGCAATCAGCTCGATATCGAAGATCAGGTCGCTCTTCGGCGGCATGACCGGCGGCCGGCCGCGCTCGCCATACGCGAGCTGGTAGGGGATGAAGAGTCGGCGCTTGCCCCCGACGTGCATTCCGGCAAAGCCATAGTCCCAGCCGGGAATGACGCCGTGGGTGCCCTGCTGGAAGGTGAAGGGCTCATTGCGATCCACGGATGAGTCGAACTTGGTTCCGTCCGAGGCGAGCCAGCCGGTGTAGTGGACGGTATAGAACTGACCGGGCTGCGCCTCTGCGCCATCGCCGGGCTTGATATCGATATAGCGCAGCGCCAATGCCGATTCCACCTTGCCAGTCGCCGGCGGGATACCCGCGGGCAGAGGCGGCAGGGGATTCGCCGCCGGGCAGGGCGCCGCCGGCTTCCGATGCGTGGTCGTGGTTTTTGGGTGCGTTGTCTGCTGCGCAGAGATGGTAACCGCACAGAGTGCGAAAAGGGACAAAGACAGGGTGGCGACCTTCAATTGAGTCTCCGCATTGCGTGCTTCTGAAGTCGTAGATCAGGAGTGATGTTACCCGTTCCGTTTCGGGAAACTTCAGCTTTAGTGGTATGCCCAAAGGCACGTATTCCCATGGATACTCTGACTCACGTCAGTTAATAAGGAGCGCGAGATGGAGAACGGATCCAGTATCTTCCACCAGGCACGGCAGTTAGTACAAGAAGCAGATCGGAAGCTTGAGGAATTGGAGCACCGTTTCAACGAAGCCTTCGAGTTCTCGCGCGATGAGCGCGATGAGCTGATGCCGCGCGCCTCTGACGAGTATGCCAACTGGACCATCGAACTGGCGCCCAAAAGCCTCCGCGCGATCTTCCTGCTGACACCCAAAACGGGACGCGAATGGTCGCTGGAAGTGATGGATCCGGAGCACGGCATGCGGAGCCTGGGTCTCTTCA
Organism: uncultured Acidobacteriaceae bacterium; assembly: GCA_963712845.1. Lineage (GTDB taxonomy): Bacteria > Acidobacteriota > Terriglobia > Terriglobales > Acidobacteriaceae > KBS-83. The sequence continues at coordinate 698,151 of CAVQJM010000039.1, read as the reverse complement.
AAGGCGGCGACAACGGCGTTGGGGGATCGCGGCGTCTGCGTGCAGCCCGCGTGGTGAGCGCGATTGGCAGTTGGGTAGAGAAGGCCACCCAGATATCGACGCCTGCACAGCAGAGCGTTCCCACCTCGCGCAAGGAAGCACATATGCGCTCCGAGGCAAAGCCGGTTGAAGTGAAGGCTGACCTCCCATCGCGCGATCAGATGCCCATGCCTGCCGCACCGCGCTGGCTGGACATGCTGCCGGACGCACAGGGTATGCCATTGCCGGATACTGCGGTGGCCAAGAAGAACGGGCAGGTTGGCTTTGGGCTGGGTCGCATCTTCGGCGGTCGCGACGGGATGGCCGAACAGGCATAACGACAGCGCAACGAGGTTATGCAGAGGGTGGGCGCCCTAAGGCTCCCACCCTTTCTGCGTTTGCTGGCAGTCGCACTGCGTTGACGGTGCCCGGGCGTGAGGTTCATCGTTATAGGTTGATAACGATCCTGCGAAGGCGGCATGCATGGACGCCAAGATCACCTTCATCCTGAATGGACGATCGCGCACCGTCACTACCGATCCGGATCGTCCGCTTCTGGACGTGCTTCGCGAAGATCTTCAACTCACCGGAACCAAGTACGGCTGCGGCGAAGGGGAATGCCGCGCCTGCACCGTGCTGCTGAACGGTCTGCCCACACCCTCCTGCCTCACCTCCATCAGCAGCGTGGACAAGCAAACCGTGCTGACCATCGAAGGCCTGGCCAATGGCGGCAAGCTGCATCCGGTGCAGGAGGCGTTTCTCGCAGAGGGCGCCTTCCAATGCGGCTATTGCACGGCGGGCATGATCATGGGCGTTGCGGGCGTGATGAAGAAGAATCCCTCGGCTGGCGAAGCCGAGTATCGTGCGGAGCTGCAAAAACACATCTGCCGCTGCGGCGGCTATCCCAAATATGTGAGCATCGTTGACCGGCTGACACGCGGAAGGCAGACCCGAAAGGCTCATGCATGAAGGGGAAGCCGGCAGACGGCGTGTCTCACGCAGACGCAGTGAGCGAAGGCGAGCCACCGGAGTGCGTGGCTTACGACTTCGGGCTCAGCCGGCGCGCGTTTGTGAAGACGCTGGGAGCTGGACTGTTCCTTGCGGTGTCGATACCCGCGCTGCCCCAGGAGAGCGAGAGCGGACAACGCAGCCGGAACACTTTCCTTGGAAGCGGCGCGCAAAACCTGGCGGCGCGCATCCATCTCGGGGAAGACGGAAGCATTACGGTGCTGGCCGGCAAGGTCGAAGGCGGGCAGGGCGCACGAGTGGAGTTAACCCAGGCCGCGGCAGAGGAGCTTGGGGTTCCCGCGGGCCGGGTGCAGATGATCCTGGCCGACACCAGCCTCGTTCCGGATGACGGCATGACAGCCGGCAGCGGCACCACACCACGCACGGTTCCCGCAGTACGGCGCGGAGCGGCGATGGCACGGACGCTGCTGCTCGATTTCGCCTGCGCACAGTGGAAGGTCGAGCGAGCTACGGTTGAGATGCGAGACGGCGACGTCGTTCACGCGGCCAGCAAACGCTCCTGCGGTTACGCCGAGCTTGCCAGAAGCGCCGCATCTACAAATCTGTTTGAGCGGGCCATTCCATCAGATATCGCGCTTACGCCGGTGAAGGAATGGAAGGTGCTGGGCACATCCCTTGCCAGGCCAACCGGGCGTGACATCGTAACCGGCGCACATCAATATCCATCGGATGTTGCACGGCCGGGAATGTTCTACGGAAAGATCCTCCGCCCGCCGTCGTATAACGCGAGGCTGGTCTCTATCGACCTTGCTCCAGCCAAGGCCATGACGGATGTGATCGTCGTCCGAGACGATCTCTTCGTCGGCGTAGCTGCCGCGAATAGTTTCCGCGCGGAACGCGCACTCGCCGCGATCTCCAGCACCGCGAAATGGGAGACCCTACCGTCCATCCCACAGCCATCCAGCAAGAACCTCTTCCAGTACTTGAAGCAGAATGCCGACGGCGGCGTGCCGGAGAACCCCTTTAAGAGCGAGTTCGCCGGGGCAAAGGTCCTGCGCCGAAGCTATAACGTTCCGTACATCCAGCACGCGCCGCTGGAACCGCGAGCAGCGGTTGCAGAGTGGAAGGATGGGCGGCTGACCGTCTGGACCGGCTCGCAAAATCCATTTGGGACTCGCACCGAGCTGGCGCGCGCCTTTCACATGCCCGAAGATCAGGTGCGCGTGGTCGTCCCCGATTTCGGTGCCGCTTTCGGCGGCAAACATACCGGCGAATGTGCGGTGGAAGCCGCACGCCTCGCACGCTCTGCGGGCAGGCCGGTTTCCTTGCGCTGGACACGCGAAGAGGAATTCACCTGGGCCTATTTCCGGCCCGCAGGCGTGATCGAGGCGGAGGCCAGCCTGGACGCGCAGGGCAAAATCGCCACCTGGCACTTCATCAACATCAACTCCGGGCCCAACGCGGTGGACACGCCCTACGCCATCGGCAAAACAGACTGCCGCTTTGTCCCCTCGCAGCCCCCATTACGCCATGGCTCCTACCGCGGGCTCGCCGCCACCGCGAACAATTTTGCACGCGAGGTCTTCATGGACGAGCTTGCCGCTGCGGTGGGCGCCGATCCGCTTAAGTTCCGGCGCGCTCACCTGCAAAATCCGCGCTTGCTCGCCGTATTGGAGACCGCGGCCAGCCAATTTCACTGGCAGGAACGCGCCAACAGAAGAAAAGCCAACACCGCCGTTGGGCTGGCCTGTGGGACGGAGAAAGGCTCCTACGTAGCGGCTTGCGTGGAAGTTGGGCTGAACCGCATGCAGCATACCGTCAAGGTGCAACGTGTTTGCGAGGCGTTCGAGTGCGGCGCTATTGTGAACCCCGCGAATCTGCTGGCTCAGGTCCAGGGCGCCATCATCATGGGGCTGGGCGCGGCCTTGCGGGAGGAGATCCAGTTCGAAGATGGCAAACTCCTCAATGCCTCCTTTGGGGACTACCGAGTGCCGCGGCTGGACGACGTGCCCGAGCTGGACATTCATCTGGTGAACCGCCCGGATCTGCCCTCCGCGGGCGCCGGCGAAACACCGATCATCGCCATCGCTCCCGCGATCGCAAACGCCGTCTTCCGCGCTACCGGTGCGAGCGTCCAGGGCCTGCCGCTTCGCGTTTGAACTTTGAACCAGGGGCTGCTAGGTTCCTGCTCTTCGTGGAGAAAACGGCTGAATCCGCGGTCTCTTTCATCGAGGAGAAGACCCGGCGTACAATCAGCCCTTTCGAGCTTTTTTTTCACCGCGATGCGTGCGGCGAAGCACATTGGGGAGGAAGCGATGCAGAGGACACTACGCACGACGGCGTTGGCGGTATTGGGCACGGCCTGCCTGCTGGCCACCAGCAGTTGCGCCAAACACAGCTATTCCGACCAGTACTACCTGGTCGCCACCAATATCAAACTGTCTTATTGGCAGACCGCAAATAACGGCCTGATGAAGGCGGCTAATCAGTACGGTGTAAAGGCCGAGATGCGCGGCACCGATACCTTCGATCCACAGGGCGAGGTGCAGGAGTTTGAAACCGTAATCGCGCGCAAACCGGCGGGCATTCTGGTCTCCGTCGCGGACCCGGCTCTGATGCAGCCGGAGATCGACAAGGCCATCGCTGCGAACATCCCGGTGTTAACCATCGACTCCGACTCCCCCAACAGCCACCGGCTTTACTTCATCGGTACTAATAACCTGGCGGCAGGTCGCCTGGGCGGACAGCGCGTGGTGGAGAAGCTGCACGGCAAGGGCAACGTGGTGTTCTTCACCATGCCCGGCCAGCCCAATCTGGACGAGCGCCTCAAGGGCTACATGGACGCATTCTCCCGCAGCTCGGGAATCACCGTCGTGAACATCGTCAACATCAAGGGCGACTCCGGCAACGCCTTCGACAACACGCAGTCGATGCTTGCCAAGACTGGCAAGGACAAGGTCGACGCCTTCATCTGTCTGGAGGCCTCGGCCGGCAAGGACGTTGCAGAAGCAGTGAAGCGGGCAAATGTGAAGGACCGTGAACTGGTGGCGATGGACGTGGACGAAGCTACGCTGAACCTGGTGAAGGAGGGCGTGATCGACGCCACCGTGGGCCAGAAGCCCTTCACCATGGCGTATTACGGTCTGAAGCAGGTAGTCGAGCTGCACGAGAATCCGCTGAAGCCGCTCGATAAGGACTACGATACCGACTCCTTCTCGCCCGTGCCGGCATTCGTCGATACGGGCACCACGCTGGTGGACAAGAACAATGTCGATCTCTTCCTGCATGCCCGGCAGGAGGCCGCACAGTAAGGCAAATTCCGCATCGTTCTCGCAATAGAAAGAGACCTGCCGTCGCGGCAGGTCCCTTCGCTATTCCAATGACTCAGTAGCTCAATCCGGTTCCTTCACGTAGAAACCATCGGGTGCATCGACGATCGTGTCCTTCTGCTTGCTCTCCAGCTTGAGCGAGTGGAAACCGGGACGGGCGCCCTGCTTATCCGGATTGAATGTCACTACCGATTGGTGCGCCAGGTCGTTCTCGATCATGGCGTAGATGGCGGCGGCATTGTCCTTTTTCGTCAGTTCAAAGACGCGCCCGCCAGTCGGCGTCGCGATATCCGCCAGAACGCGCTTTCCGTCCCCCTTCACGCTCTGCTGGGGCCGGCGCTGCCCACCGCTGGGGTATCCGCCGCCCGGGTATCCGCCCCCAGGATATCCACCTGGATAGCCACCTGGATAGCCACCGCCCGGATAGCCTCCGCCAGGGTAACCGCCACCGGGATAGCCACCTCCCGGATAGCCCATGCCACGGCGATTGGGATCGCGCTCCTGGTCCATTTTCTTTTGTTCCTTGTCCATCTCACCCTTCACATAGACGGCGTAGATGATCGTGCCGGTCCTTTGCGCGGTGTCGATGGCGCTGCGCAGCGACTCCTTGCTGCCCTGGTCTATGCCGTTGGAGAAGAGCACCAGCACCTTGCGTCCGCTCTGCTTGCCGGTGATCTCATTGGTGGCGAGATAGATCGAGTCGTAGAGCAGCGACTGCGCGCCCTTGGCCGATGGGTCGTTGCCGGTATTGGGCTCCGGGGAGTCCAGCAGACTGGCGCCCTGCTGCAGCTTGTCCTTATCGGCCGTCAAATCCTGGAGCAGCTCCACCTCACGATCGAAATGGACGACGAATCCACGATCCTGCGCCGACTTCATCATTGCCGTGATGAAGTCCGCGCTGGCGGCCTTCTCCTCCGCCGTCGCACCGCGCTGGCCGCGGCTGGTATCTACCAGGAGGCCGAAGATAAGCGGCTGCCCGGCCGCGGGGGCAAGCGTCAGGATGTTCTGCGCCGCGCCGTCTTCGCTTACGGTGAGCTGGTCCTTGGCGGGACTCGCGACCGGTTCGCCCTTCTTCTCGCGTACCAGCACCGGCACCGTCACCATCATCGTGCTCTTCGGCGGCGGTGGCGTGGCAGGTATATCGGGTTTGGTCTGGGCCAATAGGGGCAGGGGCAGCAGCCAACAGAGTAGAGCAGCGCGCAGCATGGTGATGGATAGACGTATGGGGGCGGAAGAAGGGTGCAGTACGCGATATATGGGACGTTGCAACATCAACGCTCCCATTATCATCCCATTCAGCGCAAGGCACTTGGAGTAGTTCTACCTCCCCGAGGCTCGCATCCCTTTCAAGGAGAAAGAATGCCGAACGAGAAGAAGAAAGCGCTGACCCGGAAGCAGTTGATCGAATACCTGAACGAAGATCTGGCCCGCGAATATCAGGCCATCATCGCCTATGTGAACTATTCGCAGGTGCTGAAGGGCGCAGCCTACATGAACATTGCGGACGAACTGGCCGTCCACGCCACGGAAGAGCTTACGCACGCGCTGAAGATCGCCAATGCGATCGACTACCTGGGAGGCATGCCGACCGTATCGCCGAAGCCGGTAAAGACCTCCGAGAAGGCCGAGGAGATGCTCCGCTTCGACCTCGACAACGAGCGGGAGACTATCCGCCAGTATCGCCGCCGTCTGAAGCAGGCCGAAGAGCTGAACGAATACGCGCTCAGCGAGACCATCCGGACCATTCTCATCGATGAGCAGGACCACCTGGTCTCGCTCGCCACGGCGCTGGGCATCGACCCGCCGCAACCGGGAATCGCGGATTAGGCATAGGGCGGGAGTGAGCGCGCCGCGTTACTGCACGGTGTAGCGGTGAGTGCCGCTGCCCACTTGCTCCGACCTGCCACGCGGCAGAGCAATCGTCGCGGTGGTATTCGGCGGCGTGGTCACGGTGAATGTGTGTGCCGCGCCGTTCCAGTCGGTTGTAATGGTGCCGTATGCCGAATCGTACTCCGCGTGCACCTGCGGCAGGCTGGGATCAAAGTGTGGGCTGATCAGCAGATGATGAAATCCTGCGCCGGATGAGTCGGTATCGATGCCGGCGACGCGGCGAAAGACCCAGGCCATCACCGATCCGAATGCGTAGTGGTTGTAAGAGTTCATGGCTGGATCGCCGGTATCGCCGTTCCAGCGCTCCCACCACGTCGTCGCGCCTTTGCGCACCATATAGCCCCACGACGGATACGTATCCTGCAGCAGAAGTTTGTAGGCCACATCCGCGCGACCGTTCTCGTCCAGCACAAACATCAGGAACGGCGTCCCCAGAAAGCCTGTCGTCAGATGGTTCCCGTGCGCTTCGATGTCCTTCACCAGCCGCTCGGTCATGGCCGCGCGCAGGTTCTCTGGCGCGATGCCGCTGTAGAGCGTGGCGACATAAGCAGTCTGCGTATCGCCGGCGACGGAGCCGTCATCCTTCACGTAAGCCTTGCGATAGGCAGCGGCGATCTTCTGATACAGCGCCTCATACTTCTCCGCATCCGCCTTGCGATCAAGCGCCGTCGCCATCTCCTTCATATCGCGCGCCACGATTGCCCAGTACGCTGTAGCGATCAGATCGTGCGGCGTATGCGGATCCGGCGCGAGCCAGTCGCCGTAGTTATTGCCAAGCTGGTTGCGCCGCAGATACTCCGGATTCCCACGCTCGATGTAGTCCATGTAGCGCTCCATCTCCGGCCAGGAGCGCTCGAGCAGCGCCGTATCCCCATACTGCAGCCATGCGGCATAAGGCACGAGAATGCCGGCGTCTGCCCATCCCGGCGCGCCTGACTCCGGCTTCAGAAGATCGGGCGAGATGTCCGTGAACGATCCATTCGCCGCTTGCGCATCCAGAATGTCGTTCATGAACTTCTGCGTGAAGCTTGCAGTGTCGAAGTTGTAGGTGCCGGTTCGCCAAAACACACCGGCATCGCCCATCCAGCCCAGACGCTCATCGCGCTGCGGGCAATCCGTGGGAATGGAGAAGAAGTTTCCACGCTGGCCCCACAGGCCAAGGTCGCTCATGCGGTTCAGCAGGTCGCTCGAGCTGTGAAAGCGTATCGACGGCTGCTCCGGAAGGCTGTTGTATACGAGTCCGTCGATGCTCGCCTTCGTGAGCGTACCCGGATAGCCGGAGACCTCCACATAACGAAAGCCGTGGAAGGTGAAGCTAGGCGTGTAGCTCTCATCGCCGTTGCCCGAGAGCGTGTAGTAGTCGGTGACCGTGGCGTTGCGCAGGTTTTCGGTATAGATGCTGCCATCGGGATTGAGCCGTTCGGCATAGCGCAGCCGCACCACTGTGCCGCGCGGCCCGTGGACATGCAGCCGCACGTTGCCGACCATGTTCTGTCCCATATCGAAAACCGCTGGATGCGTGGCGTTGCCAGAATCGAGCGACTCGGGATGCAGCGTGAGGATGGTCCTGATCGGCGCATCCGGCGATGCGGTGATCTTCACATCATCGGGAACAGTTGCTGTTACCGCGTGAGACCATCCTTGAGCCGCAAACCCGGCTTCATTCCATCCCGGAATCTCCGCGCGCGCATCGTACGCCTCTCCGCCGTATATCTCCGAGGAGAGCATTGGCGCAGCGGCCGTCTGCCATGTGTCATCGGTGCCGATTGTCTCGTGATGACCGTCTTCAAACGTGATATCAAGTTGCGCGCACAGCAGCTCCGGTCCGGCAAAAAAGCGATTGCCGCTCCACGTCAGCGGCGAGCCATGCCAGCCGCCGCCCAGCATGAAACCGAGCGAGTTCTTGCCCGAGGCGAGTAGCGAGGTGACGTCGTAGGTCTGATAGAGCACGCGTTTGCGGAAGTCCGTGAAGCCCGGCTGCAGTAGCGTCTGCGGAGCGATGGGTTTTCCATTCAGGTAGCCGCGATATGCGCCAAGCGCTGTCACTGTAAGGCGCGCGGAGCGAATAGCGCCGCCAATTGAAAACTCCTTGCGGAGCAGGGAAGCGTCGGTCACGATGCGATCCGGTCCGGCGATCGCCTTTGTGCGATCGGCACCCACGCTGAACGCAGCATCCAGTGGGCCGACCTCCTGGGCAGGCATCCATGCGCCGCTATCTCCGGATCGCGCGCTCCACTCATGATCGCTTACGATCCGCCGCTCGGTGCCGTTCTGATCGGTGACATGAATCGACGCGGCGCATGCGGCCGGCTCGGGCTGGGTTGCGTCCTCGTCCCTTCGGCGATACAACGTGCACCAGGATTTCGTTGTCGCCCGCAGCTCCGGCGCCGAAGCGCAGCTCGGGCGTGATCTCCTCCCAGTCAAAGGCGCTCCACTCCGTGTGCTTGCCCGTCTGCTTCCCATTGACGGACGCGACAAACGCGCCGCGTGAAACGACGTGCAGGCTTGCGCGCCGGGGTTTTTCATCCAGGTGCAGCACATAATGAAACTCCGCCACCGTGCCTGGTGTCACATGCTGCGCATCGGCATTCGGCAGCCACAGCCAGCGCACCGCCGATAACTCGTGCGCGGCAGCGGGATCGTCGCGCCGGATCCATTTTGCTGACCAGTCGGAGGGCGACAGGAAGCCCGTCTCAAACCACGCCGGCGCAGACGCCTCTTCCTTGCCCTTGTTGTCCCACACCCGCACCGTCCAGAAATATCGTGTATGCGAATGCAACGCCGGGCCGCGATATGCAATGTCGATCGACTCCGGCGATGCAATGCGTCCCGAGTCCCAGACATCTCCCTTGCCAGCACGGACCGCCTGCTCATCGGTTCCGACTTCGATCTCGTAGGCTCGCTGCATCCAGTTCGGCGCCGTCGCATCGCTCTGCCAGGCGAAGCGCGGTGACGCTACATCGACGCCCAGCGGCTCGGTTCGATGTTCGGTCTGAAGATGCACAGGAGATGCCATTGCTGCGAGAGTGACAAGCAAACTACCGGCGCACAACAGAGCAGAACGAAGAAGACGCACGAGCCCTCCCTGGCCAAAGCGAACTATGCCAACGGCACCGAGCCATCATCGCACTGTTGCGTCGAGCGCGGGCAGGAAGGCTAGAGCCCGGTGCAGCATCCTGAACCACCACGCAGATGCTATCCTGATCACGCGCTGGAGAGATGGCCGAGTGGCTGAAGGCGCACGCTTGGAAAGCGTGTTTACTCTAACGGGTAACGTGGGTTCGAATCCCACTCTCTCCGCCAGAGATTCGATCAACACTGGTTACGGATCTTTGTATGCGGTCCGCATCACATCGGCGTTCGCATCGAGCCGGGCTGTCAGTTCTGCACAATCCCCCACATTTTGCAGGAACGAGGAAGGGACTGTATGAGACTGAGAGTTTTGGCACTGTCGGTCTGTCTTTTGGGAGCGGTGACCGCCAAAGCGGCAGACAACCTGAAATGGCAGCACGGCACGCTGACGGCCACCGAAAGGCAGAAGATCAAAGAGGGAAGCACGATCACCCACAATACGGACGCTACGGCGAAGGATCGTGGGGATAAAACCGACTATTCCTCGAGCTCAACGACGACCAAGTCAGACAACATCGAGAATTATCAGGTCTACACCATCGAAAGCGGCAATATCGTGTACGTCGGCAGCGAGCATCTGCTTTTCCCCTGGTCGAAGGCGGCGGATATTGACCTGGGGCATACGGTTCAATTCGCGGTGAAAGGGGACAAGATGTTTATCCTCGACGCGAGCGGCAAGCAGCATAAGGCCACGGTGGTCAAGACATCTCTAAAGAGCGCAACAGGCGCATCGAACTAAAGCCGGATTACGCGGCAGCTACTGTCTCGGCATCCACTGTCAGCCAGTCGGGATCTTCAATGGCGCTTCCGCCGCTGTAGACCCATGCGTCGCCCTCCCTAGGGAAGACATGCCGCGCGTAGGTATCACGGCACGGCTCGTTGGAGGCCGTCGCAACATGGCGGCCGACAATCTGCTTGCCTCGCCAGGAGAGTCCCGCTTTGCGCTTCACATGGTTCAGGAGAGCGGTTTCGGCGCCGGTGCATGCTCCGTTGGTGGAAAAAATTCAGTAGCGATACTGTTAAATGATGCGGGATTCAGGCAACCTCTCGACGTTACAGAATGAGCTGCGGGCGCTGCTGGCGCTGGCCATTCCGGTCATCCTGTCGGAGCTGGGCTGGGTTGCCATGGGCATTGTAGATACCATCATGGTCGGCCGGCTTGGTCCGGAGGCCATTGGTGCCGTGGGCATTTCGAGCGCTGCTTACTACGCTCCGGCGCTCTTCGGCATCGGCATCCTGCTCGGGCTGGATACGGTAGTATCGCAGGCTTGGGGACGGCGTGACTTCGCGGTCTGCCATCAGTGGCTCGCGCAGGGCGTCTATCTCGTCGTCAGCTATACGCCGATTGCCATGCTGGGCATTGCGGTGCTGCCACTGCTCTTCCATCGCTTCGGCATCAATCCCGCCGTCTCTGGTCCTGCGGCTGTCTACTTGCACATCCTCAACCTCGGCACGCTGCCCCTGCTCATCTATGCCGCATTTCGCCGCTACCTGCAAGGAGTCGGCCGTGTGCGTCCGGTCACCTTCACGCTTGTCTCGGCCAACCTCATCAACTGGGCAGGGAACTGGGCGCTCATCTACGGTCATCTCGGCTTGCCGGCGATGGGGCTGAGGGGCTCCGCTGTCTCTACCTGCCTCGCTCGCATCTACATGGCCGCGGTGTTGATTTTCTTTGCATGGCAGCATGAGCGCCGACGCGGCCATCCGCTCTTCGCGCATTGGCCCGCGCCGCACTGGCAACAACTGCGCGCACTTGTAGCTCTCGGAGCGCCAGCCGCCGGGCAAATCGTACTCGAGGTGGGAGCATTTGGCGTGGCCACATTGATGGCTGGACGCCTGACTGCGGATGCGCTGGCCGCGCACCAGATCGTGCTCAACTGCGCCAGCACCACGTTCATGGTGCCGCTCGGTATGTCTGCAGCGGCAGCAGTTGCGGTGGGGCATGCTATCGGAGCAGGCGATCTGCCACGCGCCCGGCGCGCCGGATGGTTGGCCTTGGCCTGCGGCACGGCTTTCATGGCGCTTGCGGCGTGCGCGTTTCTGCTATTGCCTCGGCCGCTGCTGCACATCTACACGCAGGACGAGACGGTTGTGTCGCTGGGTACACGCCTGCTCATGCTCGCCGCTGCCTTTCAGATCTTCGACGGCATCCAGACCGTTGCCACCGGCGCACTGCGCGGCGCGGGCGAGACGCGGCAGCCCATGTTCGTGAACCTCGGCGGCTACTGGTTCTTCGGTCTCCCGCTCGGCTATGCACTCTGCTTTCACGCGCAGCGCGGCGTCTTCGGCATCTGGATCGGACTCACCATCTCGCTGATCGTCATTGCGCTCTATCTCCTCTGGCAATGGGCGAGAAAGAGCCGTCGCATGACGCCGCGATCGACCCAAATAGAGATCGCGGCCCAGCCCTGAGCCTTTTTGAAGCCAGCACGTCAGTGGTGATCTCCTCCACATTGTTGCTCGGGGTGTAAGGTCTCTCCCATCGCATGATGCTGCAGGCGGCCAAAGCCGAACTGGCCGCGCAGCCGTGAGCCGGCATCAAGCCAGCACGACTGTGACGATCTCCCCGGCTTACGAGTTTCCCCCAAAGCGATAGAGTTCAAGTAACACTTTAATAATGGCCGGGGGTTCGAAATAACCCTTACACTCGCATTCGGGGAGACAGATGGCATTCAACGGTGGCTGGACCAGACGGCAGTTTCTCGACGTAGCGGCCGGAGCTACGGCTTCGCTCGCCCTTGCTGGAATTGCGGAGAGCGCTTTCGCTTACCCTGCGAACACATCTCCGTTGCGCGGACGATATCTGACGCATGTATCGGTAGTGCGCGTGAATCAGATTGAGGTGACTCCCACTCGCTCAATTGGCGATGACGAAGCTGCTGACAACCGTCCCGATCACATCCGCTCGCGGCGGGAAGCTTTCGAGAGAGGATGCCCCGGAGGCAGGATGACCTGGGCCATCAGTTGGCTGGCGCTGAACGACGACCGGCAACAGTACAAAGATGCACGCAAGCTGCTCGCTTCGTATCACGATAAGTATGGAGACGAGATCACCTTCATCCCCGGCGGATACTTCGCGCCGATGTATGACACGCGCGAGCACAACCAGCAGACGATTCACAAAGCACTGCACCTGATCACCGGCATGGTGGGCAATGGATATCGCCCGCAGTCCATCGTCGCCGGCTTCCTGGATGCAAGCAGCCAGCAATACCTGGCCGCAGAAGAGGGCATTCATGTGTGCCAGGGACAGATCTGGAGCCAGCATGGTATCGATCATGGCGATGGCGACGGCGGCATCTGCTATCCGTACTACCCCAGCCGCGAGCACTATCTCAAACCAGCCCAGGGTCCGCAGGACTTCATCGACTGCGTCTGTCTAGACGGCTGGACCTGTGACTTTCTCACCGCCCGCCGCGAGGGTTTCGAAGGCAAGTTCAATAGCCGGTTGGGAGTCGGGCCGATTGAGTCAGTGGGAAATCTGGGTACCGTTGCGGGCCGCCGCGAGATGATGGACACCACCGCCATACACTTTGATCGCGGCCACGCGCTGAACGGCTTTGGCTTCGTCACGGCTATCTGGGAGACGTCGATCGGCCACGATGCAGACCTCACCTATTGGCTCCAGGCCATTCGCGAGCGGTGGCCGGATACGCAGATCCTCACAGAAGGGGAGTTCGGGTTGAAGTGGCGCGAACACACGCCGAACAATGCATCCTTGAATTATCGTTTCGATGAAAAGGGAACTGGAGCACCTGGCTCGGAGAAAGAGCTTGAGATCCAATGGTTCATGAATCAGGAGTTTCGCCTGGCGCTGCTGCGGAACTGGGAGACCAGCAGCCCGTATATGGTCATCGACTTCACGCGATACGATCTGCCCGCGCAGGAGCCGAAGACGCTGCAGCGGGAGTGGAGTCTGATGAACGTGCTGAACCAGAAAGGTACGCGGCCTCAGGACAAGCCCATCCAGCTCGGTCAATTGAGCGCCGACGATCAGCGCAGGATTTTTGCAAAATATCCGGAACTCAAGCGGACGTCCCGGACCGCTGGAGCTGAACGACACGAGACACCAGTATGTTCATGCAGAAGCTGCCGACAGGAAAGTCAGATCGCATGTCGATCGACGAGAGTCTCGACTCCAGGTACGATCTTGTCGAGAAGAATCGCCTGCGGTGCTTCGAGCGCTTTCAGGGAGCTGAGCCACTGCTGTTGGGTGGATGCGCTGACCGGTTGCCGCTTCTCGATAGCATCGAGAGCGAGCAATCCGATCGCCGCTGCCTGGCTCAGGTTGCGCGACAGTGGTGCAAGCTCTGCGGTGAGCTCCGATTGAGACAACTGGGGCTGCAGAATAGCGTCGTTGTCGCGCCATAGCGTAAGCCACTCGCGCGCCTGCTTGAAGTCCGCAGGCGTTCCCTGTCCAGATGCGATTCGCATGGCCAGTTCGCTAAAGATGCGCGCTCGTATCGCTCTCTGCCGGCACAGCATCGACCATCCGGTTCAGCGGCGTGTACAGATCGTAGCTGCGCAGCTCCTCGCGAGCATATTCCTTCGGTGGCTCGACGACGCTGGCAAGGACCTTCAGCGCGGCCAGATTTTCGTTGCCGGCCAGGCGCTCGAGCATTTGGCCGCTTGCGGCGCGGAAGGGAATCCCGGTGTACGCAAGGTCCTGGGAGACGATGGCAAGCCGCGCGTACATGGAGGAAACGTCGGTGGTGTCACGGGGGGACCAAAGGCGCTCGGCAATAACCGCTGCGCGTGGCCAGATCCGGAATGATGCGATCTCGGGAGTTATATATTCGGTCCATTCGGCGGCTTCACCGCCGAGAATGTGGGATCGCTGTTCCGATGTCATGTTTGCGGCGCCGGCCATGGGATCGACGGAGTAGTGTTGAGCGGCCGGTTGGTTCAAGTCGAGGTAGTAGCCCCATGACAAAATCCCACGATAGCCGCGGCGCGCCGCATCCGCCAACGAATCTGGGCCACGCCAGGACTGGATCACCACGTCATGCGGCGTATCCGGCTGCAGCACCTCATCCCAGCCAATGCTGATCTTCTTGCGTTTGGTGACCAGCTTCTGTACGCGGCTGGTGAAGTAAGCCTGCAGCGCGGCGTTGTCCTTCAGGTTGTGGTCGCGTTTGAACTGCTGGATCCGCGGGCTCGCGTCCCACTCCTTGCCATTGCACTCGTCGCCGCCGATATGGAAGTAGGCATCAGGGAAAAGCGCGGTCATCTCGGCGAAGAATCGGTCAATAAATGCGTAGGTGCTCTCCCGAGTCGGGTCCATCGCTGGATCGAAGATGCCCCACTTCCGTTCGATGTGGTAAGGCCCGGTGCCGCTGGCAAGGTCCGGGTAGCCAACGAACCATGCTCCTGCGTGGCCGGGCATGTCGAACTCCGGCACAACACGGATGCCGCGATCGCGAGCGTATGCGAGGATGCCGCGTATCTCGTCCTGCGTGTAGTAGAGGCCGTCGGAGCCCTTCTCCTGCAGCAGCGGAAAGGTTTTGCTCTCCACGCGGAAGCCCTGATCCTCCGACAAGTGCCAGTGGAAGACGTTGAGCTTGACGGCCTCCATGCCATCCAGCGTCTGGCGCACTGTATCCAGCGGCATGAAGTGCCGTCCGGTATCCAGCATCAGGCCGCGCCACGGGAAGCGCGGCTGATCATCGATGACAACCGCCGGCACGACGAAGCCTTGCGGCGAACTCTTCACCAGTTGCAGAAATGTCTGCAGACCGTGCAGGATGCCGAGCGGATTGGGCGCGGCAAGCGAGACGCTCTGCGGCGACACGGTCAGGTGATAGGACTCGTCTTCGCCCAACTGTTGCACCGGAGCGCTGGCCTGGTCGTGCGGATAGTGAATACAGGCTGTGCGGGTGACGGCTCGGGAAAGTAGAGGATGCCGGTCTTCCGTGCCAGGTTGGTGCGAAAGCGCTCGACCGCACGCTCCAGGCGCAGTTCTGTATAGCCCTCAAACACGACGCGAAATCCCCCGTCGATGGGGAACTGTCCGGTCTCCTGGGTGAGGTGGGCCGGTAGCGGCATGAGCGAACTCTGCGCCGCCATGAGACCCGGGCTAGCTATCGCGGATGAGACGAGCGCGATGGCTGACATCCACGAACGTGCTGACCAGAGTCTTGGCATTTCTTCTCCTTGACCGAACATGCAGAGTTGTAAAGATTGTTTTGAAGCAGATGAGTGCGGGACGGATATTAAGTAAAACAACTTGGCAAATAGTTTGGGCGAGAACCTTGGTCCTCGCCCAGAATTCAAGACGATTTTCAGCTAGAAGTACAACTTGCCTCCGAGCTGAATTTGCCGCGGATCGTGTGCCGTCGTGATTTGCCCATAATTGGTGGCGTCGACATTGGTTCCGATCCCGCCGCCGTTCGGACCAGTATCTCCGAAGTTTGTATGGTTGAAGGCGTTGAAGAACTCGGCGCGGAACTGGAAGCTGAAGCGTTCGCTGATTCTATTGTTTTTGATGGCCGAAAGGTCCCAAAGCTCGATACCGGGGCTAAGAAGAACGCCACTGGGTGCGTTCCCAAAGTGACCGATTGCATCCGTAAAGGAATTTGTGCTGAACCATTGCAACTGCTTTTTCACCATGTGTACCGGTGCGACTCGATCCGGACGTGGAACGATGCTGCTCGGATCGATATTAATGCCGCCGAAATAGGTGCCCGGAGGACTGTCGGGCGCGCAGCCGACCGCAGGGGGGTAGCTAGGGGGCAGTCAAAGTTATCCTTGGACTGCCTAATCGTGAGTGACTGGCCGGAGTCGAATTGTGTGATTCCAGAAACCTCCCAGCCGCCCAGGGTATGCCCGACCAGTCCATGCTGTTCCTTATAAAAGGGAAGCTCATAAACATAGTTGGCGACAAAGGTCTGGGGTTGGTTGAGCGATGACGGGCCGTAATCCAGATTCGGATTGTAGGTGTCATACGTTCCCGTACTGCGGTCGTTGGACTGGTTGGTCAGGGTCTTGCTCCAGGTATACGCAGCTCCCAGCGTCAGACCATAGTGCGTGTGATGTTGCAGCGATACCTGCAGCGAGTGGTAATTGCTGGTGTAAGAGGGGAGTCTCGCGGCGAACCATGAATATCCGGCATACGGTACGACGGCGGTGACGTAGGCCGTTGGGATTCGCCGCTCTTTCTGCGAGCGTGGGCTGATTGATGTCTCTTTCCCCCAGAAGATGCCGTCCGAGAGACGAGACGTAGGCGACCTCCATGACTGTTCCCGACTTCAGTTGCTGTTGAACGCCCAGGTTGTAGTCCATGTAAGACGGGTTCAAGAAGGTGGGATCGCCGGTCGACACGATGTGGTTGGGGCCAAGCGAGACAGCAGAAGATCCAGCAAGGGGATGATCGAATTGCGTGTTGTTGATGGTTGCTGTCTGCACCAATGGCGGATCCTGGAAAGCGTTCTGCTCCCAGATCCCGTTGAGCGTCCGGTCATAGAAGATACCGTAGCCGCCGCGAATGGCTGTCTTGCCATTTCCGAAGACGTCGTAAGCGAAGCCTAGCCGGGGAGCGAAGTTCCTCTTGGGGTCCGGATTGACATGGGCTCCATAGGGAGAGCAGGTCACGCCCGGAGCGATGGCTTGCGCCTGGGTGCACGCTGATCCGGTGGGGAAGATCAATCCGTTCACATAGGTCGCCGGGATTTGGCCGCCGGTAAAATTGCCACTGACCGGGTCGATTCCCGGGGCCGCATTCGGATTAAAGAGCGTCGGATCGAAATTATTCAGCGTGTTCAAGACATCAGCCGGAGACGGAAAGTAGCTGTACCGCAATCCCAAGTTGATGGTCAGTTGATTGGTAAGCTTCCAATCGTCCTGTGCGTATGCTTCAAAGTTCCAGTAATGCAAATCAGGGACGGTGTCGCGGCTATTCTGGGAATAGGTGGCGACATTGCCGAGCAGGAAACTTTGGAAGTCAGCAAATTGAAAGTTGGCGACTCCGCTGGAAGCATTCTCCGTTTTCAACATCTGTGAGACAGTGGCTCCAGCCCGCAGCGTATGCCTGCCCAGGGTCACGGAGTAGTTGTCGAAGAGCGTCCTGTCCAGATTGCGCTCGAAGTAAGGAGTGCTTCCGTAAGCGAAGCCCTGAATCGTACCGCCGGTAAAGGAGATACCCGGGATGCGCCCGTAGGGATCGAGATAGGCAGTGTTGTTGGTGAGCTGTTGAGCGACCGCTGGGTCGTTCGCGATGGAGCCGGCCGTGAAGGCGGAGGAGATCGTTCCCTGGGTATAGGCGAACTCTGCTTCGTTGACCATACGCGGTGAGATCGTCCAGGTCAGGTTGCCGACCACGTTTTGTCCGGGGGCGTTCACCACAGATCCGGCCACGCCGGGAAAGTTAGACCCCGCAAAAAGGCCTTCCGGAAAATTCTGCGGCGTTTCGTCCTGCATGGCGCGGCCAAAGAAGTGCAGTTTATCGTTGAAATTGTGATCCAGTCGAACCAGGTCTTCACGGGTGTTGTTCAACTGGGAATAGCTTGCAATATATTGGCCGCTGCTGCTGTTCGGGGCGAACTTATCGAACAGATTCGTCAGATACACCTTGGCGTTCTGGCTGTAGCACGATGGATTGATGGTGCTGGTTTGGGCGGTCGGGTTATAGGCGACACAACCGGGAGGCGCATTTGTGATCTGTCCGGCAAAAGTGCCGTTCAATTCCGCCTGGGTCGGCGGCTGGAGGCTGGTGGTTACCGGAGCACTGACCTTGCGCCACTCCTCGGACCAGAAAAAGAATGTCTTGTTCTTCGCGGTGTTGTAGACCTTGGGGATGTAAAGCGGACCGCCAATGGTAAATCCGTAGTTGTTGTACCGCTCGATCGCGCGCGGAATCACCGGAGTCGCGTTCTTGTTGAAGTAGCTGTTGGCGTTGAATATGTTGTTGCGGTTGAACTCATAGACGTCGCCATGGAAGGCGCTGGTTCCGGATTTGGTGGCGACCAGGATTTGTCCACCCCCGCTGCGTCCGAATCCGGCATCGTAGGTGCTCCGTTCCAGAGTAAATTCCTGAATCGAATCGACGCTCGGCACGTTCAGTAGCGTGGCGTTGGAGCCGCTGTCATTGATATCGGCTCCATCGACTGTCCAGTTGTTGGCGGTGCCACGAACGCCGTTCACCGCAACCGTTGAGTTGTTGTTCAGGCCGAAACCGACCTCATCCGGCAGGCCGCTGACCACGCCGGGCTGCAAGGTGAGGAGCTGCTCGAAATTTCGATTATTAAGCTGCAGCTCGCGGACCTGGGTTCCCGAGATGGTGCCCGCGAGTGCGCTCGTCTCTGTGTCGATATTCACTGCGCTCTGCTGCACAGTTACCGTCTGGCTGGCGCCTCCAACCTTCAGCGGTGCGTCAACCGATCGGGTTTGAGCAACGTTCAGAATCACGTTCTGCGTGGTGTAGGTCTGAAAGCCGGGTGCCGCTACCGTAACCGTGTAGTTGCCGGCGGCAAGGTTCGTCGCTGTGTAGCTACCGTGCGCGTCGCTCTGGACGACTCGGGAGGCGCCGTTCACGCCGTTCTGGACAATCGTGACCGTGGCATCCGAAATCGTTGCTCCTGAGGGATCGGTCACTCGACCGGTAATGGTTGCTGCGAGTTCCTGGCCTTTCGCTATCATCGAGCAGCACAGGAAGAGGAAGGTAAAGGTCGCGACGAGTAACTTTTGCGTAATCATCCTGAATGGCCTCGAGAGATGCAATTGATACGGAATTGTGAAAGAAACGGCACCGCTTCCATCGATGTGGACGGCTTGCTCGAACGAATGAAGATTTGGAGATGGGGCTGTGCAGACTCGTGCGCCCGGTTGGATCAAACTAGCGGCATAAGGCGATAATTGTCAATAAAAACTTTCGCTTTCGCCGCCAAATGAACAGTTTTGTAGTTTGCTGGCGACAATTGATCCGTGGTATTCGGTGAGCTTCGTCCTTTATGAGTGACTATCCGCGCATGCCTTCAGGGAGTGGCACCAGCCTGGCAATCGCTCTTTGTGTGCTCGGTCTCCTTTTCCCGTCGATCAGCACTTCTCTGTGGGGTCAAATTGTAGAAGAAAGTAACGCTCCTTCGCAGCAGCAGCGCTTCACACAATTCGTGGCGGAGGGCTCCCAGGCTTTGCAGCAAGGGAACAATACTGCTGCTGAGCATGCTTTCCGCGCTGCCCTGGCGCTCGATCCAAAGTCCGTGCCGGTCTTGAATAATCTCGCAATCTCCCTTGCGCGCCAGCAGCGGGAGACAGAGGCGATCTCGCTGTATGAAAGGGCACTTCGTCTGAAGCCGGGTGATTCGGTGACGCGGCGCAATCTCGGTGTCGCCTATTTTCGCGCCCGTCAATATGGGCCGGCTCTGCCACTGCTCGAGAGCTCAGCCAAAGAGGCGCCTTCGTTCCAGGTACTCGAACTTGTCGGCCTCGACGCATTCGCGCTCGATCGTTATGAAGTGGCAGCGCATTATCTTGAGGCGGCCCATCGCGCCCAACCGAATGATGTCGAAACCCTCGATATGCTCGGCAAGGCATATCTGCGAACCAAGAACTATTCCGGCATAACAGACGTTTTCCGGCAGATCATGGCGCTCAACCCGAACTCTGCCGCAGCGCACAGCATGATGGCGATGGCCTATGACAAGCTTTACCGCGAAGAGGATGCGATCAAGGAGTTTGAAGCAGCCCGCGCTGCAGATCCGACGTATCCGGGCATTCACACCGGGCTGGGTGTTATCTACTGGAGGAACGACAATCTCGATGCGGCCGAGAAGGAATTCCGCGAAGAGCTGAGCCGCTATCCTCAAGACCCGATCGCCAACTGTACCTTGGGCCGGATTCTGCGGCGGCGCGACAAGTCCGCGGAGGCGGTCCCTTATCTCAAAGCTGCAATTGCAGTGAATCCCTCGTACCGAGACGCGCTGCTCGAGCTGGGAGAGTGCTGGATACGGCTCGATCAGCCAGGCTTAGCGGTCGAGCCGCTGCGAAAAGCAATTGCACTCGCGCCCAATGATGCCGAGGCGCACTTCATCCTGGGAACTGCTTTGAACAAGTCAGGGAATCCGGCTGAAGGAGCACGAGAGCGCGCGATCAGCGGGCAGCTGCGTGCAAAGCAGAGAGTCCAGGCCGCACGCTGAAACGGCAGGTCGGAAGGCACTGTGCGGAAGGGAATTGATCTCAGGTCCGCGGGTCGTTCCACTCCTGGATTGCTCAGGCACCCGGCAATTGAAGAATTGAATCACGTGCCTCCGCCCGGGTGTGCTCCTTGGTGATAGCGTGAAGCATCAACAATGTTCAAGGACTCACCGAAATTGAGGGATTACTGCGTCCACTGCACGGGAGGGTCCCGATTGGCAGGAGGACTTGGGGCCCTGCTCGCCCGCCTTTCATCGACGCCTGTCCTCGCGGTATTGCTCTTCCCAGTCGCATACGCACAGAAGGAAACGCCGGCAGCCCCCGCTGTTGTGGTCCAGCCTGGGGCGCCGGGGGAGCCGAGTCGGACGCTACCACCCTCCACGCGCCCAACCGTGCCGCACCTGTCGCCGGCGGACGTCGCGTTCATGCAGGGCATGATCATGCATCACTCCCAGGCCGTGGAGATGACGGCAATGATTCCGTCGCGCACGGAGAACAAGGATGTGCGGTCGCTGGGAGCGAAGATCAGCAGTTCGCAGGCGGATGAAATCAATTTTATGAAGCGCTGGCTGGTCATGCGCCGCCAGCCGACGTCGATGGCCATGCCAGGCATGCCTGAGATGGATATGTCCGGGCAACCGATGCCTCCCATGCCCGGGATGCTGACGGCGAAGCAGATGGAAGCGCTACGCCAGGCGAAGGGTGCGGAGTTCGATCGCCTCTTTTTGATCGGGATGATTCAGCATCACAACGGCGCGCTGATTATGGTGAAGGAGCTGTTCGATACGCCGGGGGCAGGACAGGATGCCGACCTGTTCAACTTCGCGACGGACGCGGACAATACGCAACGGGCCGAGATCAGAATTATGCAGGGCATGTTGGAGAAAACTCGTTAGTGGAGAAACGATGAACCGGATGAAGAGCGTGGCTTTCCGTTTGGCCCTTGTGCTGGCGGCTGCAATTATTCTGCTATCTCCTACCTGTCGGCTATACGCGCAGCAGCCTGCGCCCACGCCTGCTCCGCCCAGCACCCCGCCACCGGACGCAAAAGCAGCCGCCAAGCCCACGCCCACAGATGAGATGGATGAGTTCTCGCCGAAGCCCGCCCCGCCACTGCCGGCGGGAATGACGGGATCCGATACGAAGGATCCTCGCTACACGCTGAAGGCGGGAATGTATAACGCGGGTGAGGCGGCGATCGGGCATGAAGCATGTCTTCTTCCTGAAGAAGCCGGGCCCATTCCGACTCGACGCGACATCGCCGGATGATCCGCAGGTGGACAAGACGTTGGCGCTGCTGGGCGTAGGCGACAAGTCCAAGATGCCGAAGTTGTTGAAGCCGGTGATCGCGCAGTTGGCCTACGCCAACTCCGATTTCGCATTCCAGGGGAGCCACCTGTTCCAGGGGAATTTCTACGGCGTCAGCATTTATGACATCGCCGATCCAGCGAAGACCAAGCTCCTGACGACACTGGTGTGTCCCGGCGGGCAGGGCGATGTGTCGGTGTATGGAAATCTGCTCTTCATGTCTGTAGAGATGCCGAATGGCCGCTTGGATTGCGGTGCGCAGGGCTTTCCGCCGGACCCACCGCCGGCGGCCGGGCATGAAAAGGAGCGTCATCCGCCCGCAGCGCAGAAGGATCGTTTCCGCGGCGTGAGAATCTTCGATATCTCCGACATCAAGAACCCGAAGCAGGTAGCGGCGGTGCAGACATGCCGCGGCTCACACACCCATACGCTGGTGGTGGACCCGAACGACAAGGACAACGTTTATATCTATGTGTCCGGGACGTCGTTCGTGCGCCAGCCCGCAGAACTGGCTGGCTGTTCAGGCGAGGAGCCGGGCAAGGACCCCAACACCGCGCTGTTTCGTATCGACGTGATCAAGGTTCCGTTGGCAGCGCCACAGGAAGCGAAGGTGGTGTCGAGCCCTCGCGTGTTTATCGATCCGCGGACGGGCGCGCTGAACGGTCTGAACAACGGCGGCAGCCATGATAAGGGCGCGGAGAAGCCGAAGGATACGAACCAGTGTCACGACATCACGGTGTATTCGGCGATTGGGCTGGCAGCGGGCGCATGTTCAGGGAACGGTCTACTGCTGGACATCAAGGATCCGGTGCATCCCAAGCGCGTGGATGCGGTGAATGATCCGAACTACTCCTACTGGCACTCGGCTTCATTCTCGAACGACGGGACGAAGGTGGTGTTCACCGACGAGTGGGGTGGCGGCCTTGGGGCGCGGTGCCGTCCGAACGATCCGAACAAGTGGGGTGCGGATGCAATCTTCCATCTAACGGATGACAAGCTGAGCCTGGCGAGCTACTACAAATTGCCGGCGGCCCAAGGCGACACGGAGAACTGCGTGGCCCATAACGGCTCGTTGATCCCGGTGCCCGGACGCGACATCGAGGTGCAGTCCTGGTACCAGGGCGGCATCTCGGTGATGGACTTCACCGATGCAGCGCACCCGTTTGAGATTGCCTACTTCGATCGAGGGCCCATCGATGCCAAGACGCTTGTGCTGGGCGGCGACTGGTCGGCGTATTGGTACAACGGCTATATCTATGGTTCAGAAATTGCGCGCGGGCTGGATGTCTTCCAGTTAACGCCGTCGAAGTTCCTCACCAAAAACGAACTCGACGCTGCGAAGACGGTTCGCGTGACTGAGCTGAATGTGCAGAACCAGCAGAAGATCGAGTGGCCTGCACAGTTGGTCGTAGCGAAGGCGTACCTGGATCAGTTATCGCGGTCGCAGGCTTTGCCGGAGGATCGAATCGCCGCGGTACAGAAGGCGATCCACAGTGCAGAGAAGTCACACATGAACGCCAGCAAAGTGGCTGCTTTGCAAGGTATGTCGGCGTCCCTGGACGAAAGCGCCACCGCAGCGAAGAGTTCAGCTGATTCGACAAGATTGCATGCACTCGCGGAAATCCTGAAGCATCCGACAGCGTGACCGCATAACAAATCTATTAGGATTCCCCCGTCCGCAATATCCCGAGCCGGCCGTCCTCGGCCTGTAGCTAAGGTGCACTCGCTCGCGGGTGCGCCTTAGCAGTAAATGAAGAAGAGCTAGAGCAGGCGGGAACCGCCTCAGCAGGAATGTCGCGTTGCCAGCACATGGATCGTTCCCGCATTGGAGCCGATGCTGGTAGTGCCAAGCAGCACCTCAAAAGATGCATCCGCCGTATTGCAGCCATTCGATTGCCGCCAGACATCCATCAATGCAGTGCTATGTAACAGAGCCTGCGCGGCCGCCTGGGTACCCGCCATATCCAGTCCCTGCAACATAAGGATGTGCCCGGTGTGGTCAAGATTGGGGACCCAGGCAATGCGCGCATAGGTCTTATGCGAGGCACCGTCACGCTCGCCCTGGTAAACCGGCTCTTCCCCGGGCCCGGGATGGCGATTGACGACCTTCCAACTATGCGTGCCAGCATCTTCCACAAGTTCAAAGGCCAGATTCTTCTCGAATAACTCGGCCCAGGGATTGGTGTATGCACTTCCCAGCAGGATGACGTTGTCGTCTTTCAGGTCTTCCATCCGCAGATCGCGCGCGAACCGGATCGTGAGCCGGCTTGGCACCGCTTCCGGAAGATGAGAAAGCGCAACCGCGGTCTCCAGATCCGTCATCGACGTATAGCGCTGGGAGGCCAGGTCATTCGTGATGTACTTCTCGGGGGATGGCAGGGACAGATTGCCCAACTGCAGACTCGTGTAATCAGCCAGCGAAAGACGCCGGCCCAGCACATCCTGGAGCGTGCCAAACCCGCTGTCCGCGGTCACGATTACGGTGTCCCGGTCGGCATGAAAAATGCTTGCCCAGAACGCGTGCATGGGCGACGAAACAACAGCGACTGGCCGGGCGTGCGACCGAAGGAGCACCAGCACCACACTCAACAGAGCGATGATGACCGCAGAGAGAACAACGATCGCCCACGGTTGCGATCTGCCGCTGGGTTTGCTCGCGATGCCGGGCGTAGTGAACAGGGCAGCGTGATCTTCAGCAACCCCGGGGATGGAATCCATAGCGAGGGGAAGGAAGATTGGCTTGTATCCCCCGCGCGGAACCTCCAGCCGGATGAGTTCGCTTTGCCCCTCCCACCTGTAGTAGTCCTCGAGGCGGTTGCGAAGCTGACGGGCGTAATTGCGAACGATATTGTCCGCGCTGCAATCGTAGCCTTCGGGTCTGCCGAAGACGTGGACGCCGATATGATGTTCCGTCAGTGCCTGTTCGCCGCCGGTAAGGGAGCGTTCGCAGATGTAGCGCAGAAAACGTGATAAAAGGCCGGACTTCACGAAGTGGCGGCTGGCGAGAATCCGCTCCAGCAGCGCGCGCGCCTCTGCGTGCTCCGCCTCGACCTCGAACTGCACGGGGGATGATCTTGCTGTGTTCATGGCCTCGGAAAGCAAAACAAAACAGTCCCGGTTCTTCTGGCCCCGGATTCTTTCTGGCCAAGATTATGTGCTCCTCATGAACACAAGGTAAAGCGCGCCCGAACGCAGATTGTTCACGAGCTTTTCGCAGTACCAGTAACGCTGCTTTCTTCCAATAACATGCGGCCGCCGACCGCAGGGGTATACCCCGGTGTTTGAGCGGGGAAAACACCTTGTCAACGCAGTACCTCCTCAGACAGGTTGAAGCTGCAGAACTCTGTGGGGGGTGACGTTTTGAGAGGAACTGAAAAAAACGGAAATCGGTGGCTGCGGTTCGCGGCCATGGTCCTGCTGTGTGGAGCACCGCTGGCTGCTCGCGCTCAGGTCAACACGGCAAGCCTCAGCGGCTTTGTCACAGACGCCTCGGGCGCAGCGGATGCAGGCGCGAAAGTGACAGCAACCAACGAGGAGACAGGCTACGTCCGCAATCTGGCGACCGATGCGACGGGCTTCTATTCCTTCCAGACCATGCCCATCGGCAAGTACACCGTCAAAGTGGAACAAGCCGGCTTCGCTACCGAGCAGGATGACGTTGTCCTCAATGTCGGTGAAAAGGGGCGCCAGGACTTTCACCTGCAGATCGGATCCGCGCAGCAGACCGTCCAGGTGCAGGCAAACGCCAGCCTGCTGTCTCCGGATGACGCCTCTGTCGGCACCATTGTGGGTCTGCAGACCATCCAGCAGACGCCGCTCTACCTGCGCAACTGGGACGATCTCCTGCGCACCGTCCCCGGAGTCCAGATCAGCCGCTACACCCAGCAGAGCGGCAACACCTCCGCCGGGCGCACGGGCGACTTCAATGTCAACGGCGTGCACTCGCTGCAAAACAATTTCATCCTGGACGGCATCGACAACAACACATTCTCAGAGAACGTGCAGGAACTGAGCACCGAGGCATCGCATCCCTCGGTCGACGTGATCCAGGAATTCAACGTCATCACCAATCCGTACTCGGCTGAATATGGCCGCAGTCCCGGCGCCGTTGTTTCTGTGAATACGAAGAGCGGGACCAACACGATGCACGGCCTGCTCTTCGAATACCTGCGCAACGACTACTTCGACGCCAATGACTTCTTCTCCAACCGCAACCACCTGCGCCGTCCGGAGAATCATCAGAATCAGTTCGGCGGCAGCCTCGGTGGACCGATCAAGAAGGACAAGCTGTTCTACTTCTTCAATTACGAGGGCACGCGTATTACGCAGGGTGTAGGCCGCATCGCCACCGTGCCGCTCGACAATGAGCGCATCGGCGACTTCAGTGCGGCAACCGGCGCACGGGTAGGCGTCAAGTATCCAACGATCAAAGACCCGGCGACCGGTCTTCCGCTGCCGAACAACCAGGTTCCTGCCGGCAGGATCGACGCTGCTGTAGCCAAACTCATGGCGCTCTTCCCGGAGCCGAACGTCACCACTGGGGGCGTAATCCCGGACCTTAACAACTTCGCTCGCAACGCGCCGGTTATAGACAACGACGACAACTACGATGCGCGTATGGATTGGACGCCCAACCAAAAGGACACCATCTTCGGCCGCTATAACTACTCCAATCGCACGCGTGATATTCCCGGCTATTTCGGCGGCCTGGCGGATGGCACATCCACCTCTGCATGGGGCAACCAGATCCTAAAGGCGCACAGCTTTGTTCTCGGCTGGACACATCTCTTTTCGCCGACCGTGGTCAACGACTTCCGCTTTGGCTTCCTGCGCAATTTCTCATTCGCGGAGCAGCAGCCTTTCTCGCTGCCGCAAACTGCAAACCAGTTCGTTCCCGGCATTCCTCCCAGCCCGCAGATTGGCGGCGGAGTTCCGTTGACCACGTTCTCCAACTTCGCCTTCCTCGGTTCGGCCGACTTTCTGCCGAAGAAACAGATTCCTCAGCTTCTCCAGTACAACGACACCGTCTCCATTACGCATGGCAAACAGACACTGAAGGTCGGGCGTCAGCGTCTACGGGCCAATGCGCAACATCTTTCAGGATGAAGGTGGTACACGCGGCGACCTCACCTTCACCGGCATCTTCAGCGGATTTCCCTACGCCGACGGCCTGCTCGGCTATACGCAGAGCACACAGTTGACGAACGTGTTGTTAGTCGATCAGCGGCTGTGGATGGCCTCCGGCTTTTTCGAAGATGACTGGAAGGTCACGCCCAAGCTGACTTTGAATCTGGGCCTGCGCTATGACTTCGCCACGCCTGCGCTCGCCGGTAACAACAAGATGGCGAACTTCAATCCCGCGGGAAGCGGCTCGCTCTCCTTCGCAACGAGTGGTTCTATTCAGGACCGCGCGCTGGTGCAACCGAACACGAAGAACTTCGGTCCCCGCTTCGGTGTTTCCTACTCGCCGGATCAGAAGACCGTGCTGCGCGGTGGATATGGCATCTACTACACGCTCTTTGAGCGCTACGGCAGCGAAGATCAGATGGCGCTGAACCCGCCATTCCTGGTGAACCGCACGGCGGCCAGTAATACTCAGTCTGTCCTGACCCCCGCGCAGGGATTCCCGAATGGCTATCTCGATCCAGCCAATATCAATCTGAATCAGTTGCAGTCTTACCATGTGCGTGCAATGAATCCGCATAGTCCAACGCCCCAGGTACAGCAGTGGAGCCTCGGCTTCCAGCGAGAGTTCGCAAATGCCTGGACTGCGGAGGTGAACTACGTGGGCACCAAATCCACACATCTCGATCACCTGGTCGACTTCAACCAGCCGCTCATCGTGAACGGCAAGGCCACCACGGTCCCGTATCCCAACTTCGGCTTCATCGAGTACACCGATGCAACCAGCTACGGCAACTACAACGGCCTGCAGGCAAGTCTGGATCATCGCTTCAACAAAGGTCTGAGTATGCGCGCTGCATATACCCATTCGCGAAGCCTGGACAATGCGCCAGAAGAATTGGAGAGCAACTCAGGTGGTGCACCGGACGGCCGAAACTTCGGAGCATGGTACGGTCCGAGCGATTTTGATATTCCGCATCGTGTCTCGCTGAACTACGTGTACGATTTGCCCTTCGGTCACGGGAAATCCATGGTGAACAAAGGTGCTCTAGCATGGGTTCTTGGTGACTGGCGCACTTCCGGCGTCTACACCTATTACAGCGGACATCCCTTCCAGGTGAATACCGGCTCGTTGAACGCCTCGCTCGATCCCTTTGGCGAGTCGACTGCCACACCGAATCTGATCGGCAAGCCAAAGCTAGTGGGCGACCCGGACTGCTGGTTTTACGGCAGCAAGAGCAAGCTGTGCGCAGTCCAGGCCCCCGGTCAAACGGACGCGTATGCTGCGGCACCCGCCGGTGTCGTCGGCAATGTTGGCCGCAACACCCTTCGCGGTCCTCGCATCAGCGTCTTCGATGCGTCGCTGCTGAAGGAGTTTCCAATTCGTGAAGCGGCAAACGTCGAATTTCGTTGGGAGGTCTTCAACATAGCCAACACGCCGGAATTCGGTCAGCCAAATAGCAACATCACGAGCAGTGCAGTCGGGCAGATCACGACACTTTCCGGAGATCCGCGGGTCATGCAGTTTGCGCTACGCCTGTCCTTTTAGTGAAATCGTCGTTGACTATCGGCGGAGCAGACAATCGCTCCGCCGGTTCCATGCTTCCAGCAGCTCGTCCTCTTCGTGCCAGCCATCGGCGTTGCGCATGGAGCCGGGAATCTGCTCATTCCGCTGAGCCGAGAGCTTCATGCCTCTGTGCCTATTTCTTTTTCAGGACGGCACTCGTTGCTTCGTCGTAGGCAACGCGCTCCCCGAATTTGCGCACGTCGTCGTAGCGGGAGGCGTCGAGCTGGAGCTGCTTCACGGTGTATTCGCGAGAGTAATGCAGACCGGTAGCATCTGCGGTGACGACGCTGTGGTAGGAGGCGAAGTCGGTGTCGAGCGAGACCGGGTCGGGAAGCTCGTCGACGACATAGCCAGGCGGCAGAGTGACATCGATGTGATCACTGCGTGACTGCACGGCGCTGAGGTCGATGGGCCACGCGCGCGATTCACGTGGCAGCGCCCAGGCATCGGAGCCCAGAATGCGTGGACGGACCAGCAATAGATCGCCTGCGCTGCGCGCGTAGTTCGCGACGCGGAAGCTGTAATCGAGCTCGAGGGGCTGGCTGAGATCGGTGGAGTGTTCCGCGGCCACTTTCTCGATGGAGACGCTGTCGAGATCGCGACGAAGGCGCTTCTCCAAGTAATCCCGCTGCTGCTGCTGGCTGCCCTCGGTGAAGGTCACGCGCGGCCGTTCCGCGGAGTAGCCGAAGCGCTGCTCGACCACTGTAGCTTCGAGCGAGCCATCGGCAGCGAGCTGTGCGTGGATGGTGTGGTCGATGCGAATCGGCGGCTGGCGCCATGACCGGAAGCGCGATGAGCTGACTCTGGTTGCCTTCAGTGAGGATGCCGTAGCCGCCCTGCTCATAGGGCGGGATTTGGCCGATGGGAACCCATTCGTTGGTGGGATCGAAGATTAGGTAGCGCTTGCCACTCTTCGTGATGACTACGGACTGCAGGACCGGATTGGAATAGCCGGCGGGAATCTCGATGGCGGCGATAGCGTGATTGCCGTCAATCGAGGGAATTTGGGGATCGACAAAGCCGCGCCGGGTATCGACCAGCACCCAAGTGGAGTGAATGCCGACGCTCTCCAGCATGGCGCGCAACAGCGTGGCCTTGTCCTTGCAGTCACCGTAGCGGTTGCGGAAGACGTCATCCGCCGAGTGGGGCTGCAAACCACCGATGCCGATCTCGATGCCGACATAGCGGATGTTGCGCTGCATGTAATTGGCGATGCTTTGGATCTTGGCGGTGAAGTCGGTCTGGCCGGCGACGAGTTCTTTGGCCTTAGCGGCGAGGTCGGATGTGGCCCGGGCGCTGGGCGAAGCCAGGGTGGTGTACCAGTCGCCGATAGCGGTCCAACGCGCATCGCCAGTGGGCTGGGCGTCGTGCGAGTAGCGAACCACGAGGCGGCCGGCCATAGATTCAAACTCGGGCGTCATGGGGACATCCTCGAGGTCTACGCCGGGAACGTGATCGATCTGCCAGCGATAGTGTCCTGGCGCGGGCTGGCTGGTCGTGACGTCAGCGTCCTTGCGAGCAGCCACGGCGTAATGCCAGTCCGGCGGCAGGACCAGCTCAAAGACGGAGTGCAGGGTGGGGATGCTGTCCTGAAAATCCCATGAGTACTCCTGCACATAGGGGCGCATGGTGCGTTCGTACTCGTATGCGACGACGGCACCGGGATCGGCCGCGGGTGCATGCGCGGCCTTGGCGTGGAGGTCGACGTAGAGCATGCCGTACTCGTTATCGCCGACCTCGGCGATTTCGTTGTCGCGCAAGGTATAGGGATGGCCGTCGACAGCGATGCTCCAGACGTGGAGCGCATGGAGTTTGCGGTCGCGATCGATGGGTACGAAGACGTTCGCGAAGTTGCGGCCCTGTGGGCGAAGGATCCTGATGACACGGCGCTTCAGAAGGGTGGCTTTGCCGTCGGGCTCGACGGTGAGAGTCTCCTCGTCATCGAGTACCACCGCCATGGTGGTCTTGGGATAGTCGGGCGTGGAGGCATGTGCGGCGGTGAGCACCCAGTCGGGCGGCTGGGGCGTACCGGCCAGCGCAGGCAGCGCGAATCCGACCGACGAGAGACGCGGCAAGGAATGAGGATACGCAGTGCGTGCGCAGGTGCATCACTGGCCCGGCTGCGTCGTGGCAGTGAAGTGCAGGACCGCCTGCGCACGGTCCTTGTTGCTGACATCATCGAAGAAGCCCTTGAGCTTGTCGTACTCCGCGGCGGTGAAAAGGATGTTTGCCATGATCAAGTTGCGTTCGTAGGTGATGGTCTGACCAGCTGCCTTGGCTACCGAAAGATAGACCGCGTTTTGCGGCAGATCGACGCGGGCGTCCGTGGGAACACTCTCCACCTGAAATTCAGCGGGCAGGTGGAGTGTGACCTGGTCCTTCTCAAGAAAGGGGAATTGAAGGTCGATCGGCTCCTCGCGATGCGAGCTGGCAAAGGGATCGCGGCCACCGGCGGCGAAGATGGAGAGGGGCAGAAAGATGCGCTTGCCGGTAGCAGTGCCCAGCGATCCGCTGACGTTCATGCGGACCATGAGATTGCTGCCCTCGTTGTCGAGTCCGAGGAAGTGATCGGTGTGGATGACTATCCCGGGAGGAAGATCCGGCTGAAGCTGATCGTCGAAGTCCTTCTTGAGCTCGACCTGATCGCCTTCAAGGGCTCTTTGCCGCCAGCGCATGGCATTCTGACCGGTGAGGATAATGGTAGCGGTGCCGGTGACAGTACCATCGGATGCGAGCGTAAGGTTGGCCATGCGCTGGACGATGGTGTCCTTGTAGCCGATGCCCGGTGAATTGGTGATGGCGGTGTGGCCATCCTGCTGCCGAAGGCCGCCGGCAAGTGCGTGCGTCCACTGCAGCGTGCCATAGGTGGCGTAACGCTCACCGGGGTCGAAGGCGCGTTCCTTGCCATCGACAGTGACGAAGACAATGAGGTCGTTGAGCTGATCGCCGTTGAGGTAGTTCTGCTGAAAGAAATCTCGGTTACGGTTGACGACAGCCATGGCCTCGGCGTGAAAGCCTGCCGCTCGGGCCAGCGCGAGAAAGAGCATGGCAAGTTCGTCTGGAGAGCCGCGCTTCAGCGCGAGGACATCCGATGCGGACTTGATGTGCTTTATGCCTTCGGCGCGATTCTCGTCCTGTGAGTGCTCTCGGGAGTAGCGGGTGTTCTCGAGCTTCATCACGGCGTCGTATAGCTTGTTGAGCTTCTCGTCCTGGGTGGCGGCTCCGGAAGTGAGCTCTTTGGCAGCGTCGCTGATGGCGGGCGAGGGCGATGCGAACTTGTCGACGTCATGCGACCACGACTTGCCGTAGGAGTTCCAGTACTCCTGCGGGGTGCGAACGCTGGTGTAGTAGAAGCGCACACGGTAGGCGAACGCACCCATAGGCGGTTCGTATTCTTCCTGTGGAAGGGCGGGAATGTTCTTCACATCCAGGTCGTAGACGCCCCGTGTCAGCACCACTTTGTCGTCCTTCGGCAGCAACTGGCTGTAGGCGATCTGGGTGGTTGCACTGCCCTTGTCGACATGAGAGAGCACTTCCCGCTCGGTGGGCACGAAATGATAGTGCGCTTTACGGATGTAAATGGGCTGCTGAATGTTCCAGGTGGGAGAAATGACCGAATTGTCGTCGTACCGTAGCTTGTAGCGGTATTCAAGAATGCTGCCGGTCTCCACATCCGGCAGCGAGAAGACCTTGGCGCGATATTGCATCTTGGCGGTCTTGAAAAGCAGCTTTTCGTAGGGCTTGCCGGTGAAGGGAATCGCGGTGCCATCGCTGTGGATGGTGCGCCCCTGAATGTCGGTGATGCCGCTGTAGTTGCTGCTGCCGATTATTTCGACGTCGCCGTATTTCTTGCCTTCATCGCGCAGGATCTTGATCCGAACATAGACGCTCTCAACGTGGAGTTTGTCGTCGGTGGTCTCTTCGCGGTAGAGATAGACCGCGTCCGCGTTGGGCGCGGCCGGCTCGGAGGTCATCTTGAGTTCGTCCGGCGTCGGTTGTTGCCACTCAGCGGCTAGAGCGGCGGAAGGAAGGACGGAAAGGGAGAGGAACAGGAGGGAAACGAACAGGGACCGGCGTCGCACAGGGACCTCGAACAGTGGTAAACCAAGGGGTGAAAGCTATGGCAAGAAATTGAATTGCAAAGGCTTCGCTGGCGACGTTATACCGTTCGTCTTTGCCACGAACAAGGATTATTTGGACATATACCGGTGCCACTTTCTGAACATTCCTGAACTGGCACAATCCGGGGCGGCAGCGAGCTAAGTGAGCTCGTCTTGTTTAATGCCGGCAAACGGATGATCCGCACCCTCTGCACGCTGGGGCTTAGGGCTTGAGCAGTAGACGCTCCTACCCCCGTTAAGAGTAGATTGCCTACATCATGGGAGTGAAGAATCCTTACCAGAACCGGATCGAGCTGGTGCAGGGCACATTGGACATGCTGTTACTGCGAGCGCTTCAGTGGGGCCCTCAGCATGGCTATGGGCTTGTGCAGGCGCTTCGGGCTCATTCGGGTGAGGTGCTGCAGGTAGAGACGGGATCTCTGTACCCGGCATTGCACCGCCTCGAGCGGCGGGGGTGGGTGCGTTCGGAGTGGAAGCAGACGGAGAGCAATCAGCGTGCGAAGTACTACCGCATCACGCCGATCGGCAAGAAGCAATTGCTTGCCGACGTGGGTCGGTGGCAGCAAATGGTGCAGGCGGTAGGCGCGATTCTGGAGCGCGAGCCGGAGGGAAGCGACGCATGAGGCTGTTCGAGTTTCGCTTTGCCCGACGGAAGGACGAGCTGGACGAGGAGCTGCGCGCGCACCTTCGGATGGCAGTGGCCGATCGTATGGAGCGCGGCGAGACCGCGGACGAAGCGCGTCAGAACGCGATGCGTGAGATGGGGAACCTGCCGCTGCTTGAAGACGTGACGCGCGCTATGTGGGGCGGAGTGTGGCTGGATCGCGTGCTGCAGGATGTGCGGTATGCGCTGCGGCAGTTGCGGCGCGCACCGGGGTTCGCCATTACGGTTGTGGTGACGCTGGCGCTGGGGCTGGGAGCGGTGGTGGCAATGTACACCGTGGTGGACCGGGTGATGTTGCGGCCGCTGCCGTACCGGGATGCCGGCTCGCTGGTGCGGATCGTTGAGGTGGGCAAAGATAGCGAAATAGTATCCGAGGCGCTCTTTCCTGACATCGCCGTATGGCAAGCGCGGAACCATACGCTCAAGAGCATTGCCTTTTTCGAAGCGGCGGGCGGTCCCGCGCATCTGGACTACCTCGAAGCGAAGGACGGATCGATCGGCGTCTCGAATGCGACAGCGAGCGCGAACCTGTTTTCCACGCTGGGCGTGCAGGCGGCGCTGGGCCGCACCTTCCTTGAAGGTGAACATGGAGGCGCGCGCGCGGAGGATGCGCACACGATTCTGCTGAGCGATACGGTATGGCGGAATGCGTACGGGGCAGATCCGCGCATCCTGGGCCGCACAGTGCGGGTGGATGGCGTGGCGTACACGGTGATCGGCGTGATGCCCCGAGGCTTCGTCTTCCCCCTGGACTTGGGGCATCCGCTGGTGTGGACACCGATCGTTCCGGTGAGTGCGGACCTGGCGCGCACCAGACATGAGACGCCGGCCTATGTGACAATTGCGCGGCTGCGGCCGGGCGCGAGCGTGGCCGCAGCCGCGCAGGAGATGAATCAGATTCAGCCGGGGGTGGCCGCGCAATACACGGATGTGAGAGATCGCGATCGCGTTAGTTCGATCCGCATCACGCGCTATGAGGACACGCTGGTGGAGGATGGTGTGCGCAAGTCCCTGCTGGCGCTGGGCGGCGCTTCCGCCTTGCTATGGCTGATTGCCTGCGTGAATGTGACCAGCCTGCTGCTGGCGCGGGCGACGGCGCGGCAGCGGGAGATTGCCGTGCGCGGCGCGCTGGGTGCGAGCCGATGGCGGATTGTGCAGCAGCTGCTGATCGAGGGATTGATGTTGAGCAGCGTGGCGTCGGTGCTCGGGATCGCGCTGGCCATGCTGACGCTGCGGGGATTTGAGCATGGGCTGGAGACGCAGTTCGGCATTCACACGGCGCTGACGCCGAACACGCGCGTTCTGGGCGTATTGCTGTTGCTGACAATGATCAGCGCGCTAGCTTCCTCAGCGTGGCCGGCGATCGCAGCGGCCAGAGCGGCGATTGAGCCGGCGCTGCGGCAGGGCACGGCGCAGAGCGGCGCGGGACGCGCGCATCATCGGCTGCGCACGGCGCTGGTGGTGGCGGAGATTGCCATGTCGCTGACGCTGCTGGTGGGCTGCGGACTGCTGCTGCGGACGATCTACACGCTGCGGCATGTGCCGCTCGGCTTTCGCACCGACCATGTGATGACCGCGACGATGAAGATTCCCAGTTACAAATACACGAACCGGGATCTGTACAAGGAGCTTTATGCGCCGCTGCTGGAGCGGGTGCAGCATCTGCCCGGGGTGGAGAGCGCCGCGCTGATGACCGATGTGCCGCTGGGGAAGAACTTCCGCATGATCTTTTCTTTTGACGACGACGGCAAGAGCGCGACCGAGATACGGCGCAGCAAGATACGGGCGCACGCGCGGGCGGTGACATCGGAGATGCAGAAGGTCTTTCAGTTCCACATGCTGAAGGGGCGCTACTTCCATGAGGGGGATACGGCGACTTCACTGCCGGTGCTGATGGTGAATCGCGAGTTCGTCCGCGAGTACCAAGGCGAGGACAGCGATCCGGCAAAGTTTCTAGGGACGCCGTTGATGAGCTTCCGGGACAAGAAGCAGGCCGTGGTGGTGGGCGTACTGGCGAATGAGCGGCAGGACGGCATGACCGGGCCTGCGCAGCCGGAGTTGGTAGTGTGCATGCCGCAGATTACGCCGGGCAGTGCATTTTATGATCCGATCGGCATATCGATGGATCTCGCCGTGCGCACAGAACGCGATCCGGCGAGCGTGATTCCGGAGCTGCGCGAGGCGATGCGAAGAGCGAGTCCGGAGCTGGCGAACAGCACGTTCACGACCATGGACC
This sequence comes from uncultured Acidobacteriaceae bacterium, assembly GCA_963712845.1. Classification (GTDB taxonomy): domain Bacteria; phylum Acidobacteriota; class Terriglobia; order Terriglobales; family Acidobacteriaceae; genus KBS-83. The sequence goes on along the minus strand of CAVQJM010000039.1, from coordinate 662,666 downwards.
AAGTGGTGGAGGACTCCTATGGCAGCCAGCAACTGGCGGCGCGGCTGCTGGAGATCTTTGGCGGAACGGCGCTGGTGCTGTGCATTGCCGGCATCTATGGATTGCTGGCATACCTGGTGACACAGCGAACGCGCGAGCTGGGAATACGGCTGGCACTGGGTGCGCAGCGTAGCCGCGTCATGGCGATGGTGCTGTGGCAGGCGGGCGGGATGCTTCTGTGCGGGCTGGGTGTGGGGCTGATGCTGGCCTATGCGAGTGCGCAGTTGCTGCACACGCTGCTCTACGGAGTGACGGTGCACGACCCATGGACGATGGGGGCTGTGACCCTGATGCTATTGGCGGGTGGGCTGGCGGCGGCATATGTACCAGCACGGCGGGCAGCCGGCATGGACCCGATGGAGGCGCTACGCAGCGAATGAGGGCTGGCGTGCGGAGGCTCAGAATAGCGTCTCTTCCTTCGCGTGTAATGTCTGATAACAGGTATTCTGTACAGTTCCTGACTCGCAAGGAACATGGGGCATTTTGCCCCACCGTGTTCCGCTCATTCGTAGCCTGATCTCCCCTGCCAAGTTCCTCGCTCGACGGGATTCCAATGTAGCGAACACGCCGGAAGCGGCGCTTCACTCGCCGCCAGCAAAAACAAAAAAATCGCGGCCCCGGAGTCTCCCCCGAAGCCGCGCCGTTCAAATTATCGGGATCGCGACCAACAACATCGCAGGCGTCGCCACCCTCAGTTAGCTGGGCCGCCGCATTCAATTTCCCTATCCGCATAGTGCGGAATGCAATCCGAACGTTTCACTAGGACCGCAGCTTTTCTTGCCGTGGATCATTGCGACGGTTCGACCATCGCGCGCCACTTTTTCGTCAGCGCCGCATCCGCATAGGCCTTCACGTACAGCCCACCTACCACCGAGCGTGCCTGGAAGCCTTCCTGCGCCCCCGTCTTGGTGTCATACCAATCGGTCAGCGGTACCCTGCTGGGCGTCTCGTTCACCCACAGCGCCAGCGGCTTCATAAACTGCTGAAACTGCTCCGGCTTGTCGGCCAGCGTCGCCGTCCACAGCTCCCAATCCAACTTCGTGTAGTCCTTCCGGTTGTCCAGCGGAAGCCCATAGCGATTCAGATGCTTCAGGTAGGACGCAACTTCGGTCTGGTGCACGCTCGCGGGAAACAAATCCAGCTTCAGCAGCTTGTCCCACACTAGGTTGTACTTCTGACTCCAGGAACCGGGCACGTCGAAGGCCAGCTTGTAGTGGTCGCCATCCTTCGCCATGGTCTGCCACTTTGCAGCCATCGCGCGTGCTGCCTCCTGATAGTCGCGTGCGACGTCTTGCTTGCCCAGCGCGTCCGCCAGGCTCGCATATGCGCCCAGCGCGTCGATGGCCTTGATCGACAGATTTGCGTTGTGCGCCAGATGCCCGGCAAAATCATCCGTGCTCAACTGACTCGCAGGATCCAGCCCCTCCGCGCGCACATATTTCGCCCAGATCGTCAGTTGCGGCCAATACTTCTCCGCATAGTGATGATCTGGCGTCGTCGCCGACTCCGCTCGATCCAGCGCGGCGGCCAGGATCAGTAAGTTTCCGCTCTCCTCCACCGGCATCTGGTCTTCTTCGGTACGCTCGCCGCCGCCGTACTCCTGCCCATCCGCTAGCGGATAGCGCCCCAGGTCATGCGGTGCAAACGGAAAATGCCAGCGCGACGATGCAGCATAGTTCATCACCGGAGTCATCTGCGCCTCCAGCAGTCGCGGGTTGAAGAAAAGAAAAAACGGTGACGACGGATAAAGTACATCGACGGTGGCAATATCGCCGTTCGAAAAATTCTCCTTCGCAAACAAGTACGGCGTGCCATCCCAGTCCGCCACCAGCTTGTGCGCTGCCAGCGTCTGCCGGTACGCGAGAATCGCCAAGTTGGCGTAGTCCTCGCCACCGGCAGTCACCAGGTCGCGTCGAAGCTCGGCATCGTACGCAGTCCCACGACGCTCCAGCTCTGCATACTGGTGCTCCGCTGTCTCCAGCATCTCCGCCACCGGCAGGTTGTTGCGCTGCCAGTAGGGCCGGAGCTTGCGCTCCATCAGCTCGATTGCGTAGCCCTCCGTATAACTCAGCAGCACATGGCGCTCTACCGGCGTGCTGCCTACATTACCCAGCGGAAACACAACGGCCGCATGCGCAGCATGGTCGCGCGGCGTCTCGGGCATGGCGGCATCGTCGTTCACGGGCAGTACGCCCTTCGCAAGGAAACTCGCCACTGCATTCGGGACCAACGCCGTCTCCACGCCCGCTTCACGCGGCACACACAGCCGGAAGTAGCCCCAGTCTATGCGCAGATTGTCGCCGGACCGATTCAGCACCCGCTGATCGCGCGAGCCGAGATGCAGCTCATCGAGCGATGCCGTTCGCAGCCGCCCCCAGGTTGCCGCCTCGTTATCTTCATTCACCGCCAGCAGCGGACTTGCATCCAGCAGCAGCGAGACATCGTGCGGCTTGCCGTCTTCGCTCGTCACCTTCCAGCTCAGATAGGTGACAGGACGCGACAGCAGGTCCATATCCTGCGGAAATGCCGGGGTGAAAAATGTCACGGCCAGCCCGATACCCGCGCCGCTGAACTTATACATCGTATGGGTCGCGGCCACAGCCACGCTGCTCTGCGTCAGCGCGGGCGTCTCCTCCGGAAAATTGCCCATGTATCGATAGCTTTTTCCATCGACGCGGATGAGTCCGGTCAACGGCTGCGGCTTCCCCGTCCAGTGACGGGTTGGTCCGTCGGTGAGTTTGTCGTCCATCGACCAGATGCTGAAATAGGGATCGTGCGCAACCAGCGGAACGGCGGGCGGACGCTGCTGCGCGACTATGCTAAGCGGTGCCATCAGCATGAAGAACCATGCGAGGCAAACAAGCCTGATCCCCGCTCCATCCTCCCGCTCAATGAAACCGCTTACCTTTCCAGTTCCGGTCCCTCGCTTCACCTGTCCCTCCCCCGCCTATTGCATTTGGATTCCCGCTGCCATCCTACTATCGTTGCGCAGGGCGAATACCTCCTCGCATGCTACCCTGCCGAATATGCAGGTGGCTGTCTCCACAACGCGGCCCTTCCACTCCGCACTGCTCGCCAACGCGCTGCTGAAGCATGGCGCGGGGGTCCGCATTTACAGCTCGGCACCGCACCGTTACTTCCGCAATCTCGATCGATCGGTCCCTGTCACGCTGGTTCCCTCGCTGCTGCAGACCGCTATGCACTTCCTTCCCATCGGCGCCTCGCAAGCCGTGCTCAACGCCGACTCCTGGCTCTACGACCACTCGGTCGCCGCCGTCATTCGTCCAGACGATCTATTCATCGGCTGGGCCACCGCATCGCTGGCGACGGCCCACGCAGCGATGCGGCGCGGCGCGCGCTTCGTCCTCGATCGCGCCTGCCCCCACGTCGATTTCCAGCAGCAGATCGTCGAGCAGGAGTCGGCCAAGCTCGGCATCGCCTACCGGCCGCAGCCTGCATGGTTCCGCGACCGCCAGCTCGCCGAGTACGACGAAGCTGAGCGCATCCTCGCACCCTCCGAATACACCCGCGCGACCTTTCCCGAAGCGATGCGCGGCAAAATCATCAAGGCGCCGCTGGTTGGCCGCTGCGCCTTCCCTGCGGAGACACACCCGAAGCGCCATGCCGAATTCACCGTTGGCGTTGTCGGTGGCGCCCCGGTGCGCAAAGGCTATCTCTACCTGCTCGAGGCATGGGAGCGCCTCGCTCTTCCCAACGCGCGGCTCTTGATTCGCTCCGATGCCGGCTTCGCGCACTATCCCGCGCTGCAGCAGCGCCTGGCGCGCCTTTCCAATGTTGAGTTTGTGGGTTACGTTCCGGACATTAACGATTTCTACCGGCGCTGCGATGTCTTCGTACTACCTTCGGTCGACGATGGTTTCGGCATGGCTCTCTTCGAAGCGATGGCGAATGAAGTGGCGTGCATCGCGACTACGCACTGTGGCTCATCCGAACTGCTGACGCCGGGCCGCGATGGCATTGTCCTTCCACCCCGCAATGCCGACCTGCTCGCTGAAGCGCTGCTCTCGCTTTACCAACAGGAAGAGCTACGCCGCGCACTTGCCAGCGCCGGCCGCGCCACCGCCGCTGCGGTTGGCCGCAGCGACAGCTCGCCGCTCTATGACGCCGCAATCGGTACGCTTCTCGATTCACTCAGCGCCCCATGCTGCGTTATCTCACCGGGACACCCCGCCAAAGCCTGACCGGCTGCTCTCTCGGATTCCTACATCTCCGAAGCCTGCATCATTGCGAGGCGTTGCCGATAGCAACCCTGGACAGCCGGATACGTTGCCACAACAATGTGCGCACCTGGTCCACGCCAAATATCCAATAGGAAACCGCCAGTGATACGACGGTCACTGTGCTCGCGATGAGTGCTTGCTTGGGCAAGCTCATGGCGGCTATGTGGAAGACCGGCCAAATGCAGGCCGCAGTACCGGCAAGCAGGAAGAGCATGAAGACGCTGACCAGGCGATAGCTCAATTCCGTTTCGTGTCCAAACAGTTTTCGATTGAGATGGAGGAGATAAAGCAGCTGGGCATATTCGGTAACCGCCCAGATACCCACCAGCCCCGGCAACCCTAACCACAGCATTGCCGGAATCGATAAGAGCAGCATGGCCCCATACGCAATCGGAGTCATGTAAGAAAGCTCACGAACCTGATTCGTCGAAAACTGAAACTGATACTTATGCTCCTTCACGCTCTGCACCGCAATCGTGATGCCGAACAACAGGCAGACCCATGGATCATAGAGCGAGCCTTTGCGCAGCCACAGGATCAACAGCAGTGGCGTAAACAACATGAGGCCGAAGGAGAGCGGCGGAATCAGCAACAGCACCACTCGCTCTGAGAGTTCATACAATTGACGGAGCTTGTTCCAGTTGCGCTCGCCGTAGGTAATCGTCACCTCGGGACCGATGGAGTTCGTCACCAGAAACGGCAGCCGGCGGCCCATCGAATAAATCGTCCGTGTCACGGAAAAGGTCACTACTGCCACCGGACCCAGCACCCGCTGGATAACAAGCACCGGCAATTGATATCCCAGAATGTTTGAGGAGAACAGCAGAGCGTAGTAGCCGCTCGGCTTCAAAATGCTGCGCAGCGGCGTCTTCCGCCAATGGCGCAGAGTTGGCCTGAGCGCAGGTGCCAGACGAGAGAAATCCGCAAACAGATAGCAGGTCATCAACACGGTAACGCCAAGTTGCGCGGCTGCGAACCAGATCAGGGGCGAGTGCAGAATTGCGAGCAATGCAGACACCAGCGTGGCGAGCAGCAGGTTCAGGTTGTTGAAGTTCGCACCACGGTGCGCGCTGCCGATCACCATGTAGTTGCCGCTGAAAAAACCGAACACCATGCTCACAACAATCTGCAGGCCGAGCAGGTACAGAATTGTTTGCGCCTCGCGGAGCGGCAGTTGCAGATGGAGCCATGCATCGATGGGAATGAAAAAAACGGCGCATAGTAAAACCGCCAGTGACACAAACACCAGCAGGAGAATAAACAGTCCCCCCGACTGCAAGTGCACGCACTCTTCCAATTCACCACGGTTGTAGTGAATCGTCATCTGCATATTGGTGTAAGTCTGGACGCCGTAGTTGAGCGTTGATAAGTAGCCGACAGCGGAGCTCAACGCGAGCCACTCGCCATAGACAGTCACGCCATAGTTATGAAGAAAGATCGGCGGCAGCAACAACTGCGTCAGCAGCGAAACGAGCTGCGACGCATTTTGCGCGGCAAACAATTTGGAGATGCGGCCGAGGCTCATGGCGTTCCTGTAGCCTAAACCACTGCACCAGGATCACTGCGTGTCTATATGGTGACGCTCAGCGCCAAGCCACGCTTACATCTTGTAACGGCCAAGATCCTCGTCGTTCAGCCCTTCGAGCCAGCGGCGAAGCTCCTCCGGAGAGGTATCGCTCGCTCCAGGCGCCAGTTTGGCGATGCGCAGGACCTCTTCACTCACAAAGATCGGGCAGTCGCAGCGCAGCGCCAGCGCAATCGCATCCGACGGACGCGCATCCACCGTGACGCATTCCCCGTCCTGCCGCATCCACACCACTGCATAGAAGGTATCGTTGCGCAGCTCCGTCACCACCACACGCTCCACCGTAGCGTTCAGCCCGGTCACCAGATTGCGCAGCAGGTCGTGCGTCTGCGGCCGCGGCGTTGTGGCCTTCTCGATCTCCAGCGCGATCGCATTCGCCTCATAGAGTCCCACCCAGATGGGCAGCACCGTATCGCTCTCCAGGTCTTTCAGGATGACGATGGGCGCATGCGTACTCGGATCCATGACCAGACCGCGGATCTTCATTTCGATGTCCATCGCTCTCTCCCTCTTTGAAATATTAGACGGCGCGTCCCACCAGGCTGTTGGGAAAGCTTTGCGTGACCTCAACCTGCGCATAGCTGCCCGGCGCCGGTAGAATCGGCCCGTTCGGGACAAAATTCAGAGTCATGTTCTCTGAAGTGCGGCCGTTCACCTGGCCGCGCTGCGCATTATGGCCTTCAACCGCTACTTCCACAACTTGCCCAATGCGCTTGGTGTAATTGGCTCTTTGCCACTCGCGTTGACGATCCAGCAGCGCCTGCAGCCGCTTCCCTTTCTCCTCGTCCGGAATGGCGTCAATCATCACCAGCGCCGGCGTGTTCGGCCGCGGCGAATACTTGAACGCAAACACCGCGTCATACTGCACCGTTTCCAGCAGGCTCAGCGTCTCCTCGAACTCCGTTACCGTCTCGCCCGGGAAACCCAACAATAATGTCGGTCGTGATGCTGATCGGCCGCCGCGATTGCTTGATCCAGCCAATGCGCTCCAGGTACTGCTCGCGCGTGTACTCGCGCTGCATCCGCTTCAGCGTCGTCGTCGATCCGCTCTGCACCGGCAGATGCACGTGATTGCACAGCGCGGGCACGGCATCGATCGCATCCACGATGTCCTGCGTAAAGTCGCGGGGATGCGAGGTCGTAAAGCGCACGCGCCGGATTCCCGGAATCTCTGCAACCGCGGCCAGCAGTCCGGCGAAGCTCCGCTTCCCTTCCGGATCGCGATAGCTGTTCACGTTCTGGCCCAGCAGTTGAATCTCCGTGTAGCCGCTCTCCGCCATCCGCCGCGCCTCGGCCAGCACAGAGGTGGACGTCCGGCTGCGCTCCTTGCCGCGCGTATACGGCACCACGCAGTAGGCGCAGAACTTGTCGCACCCCTCGATGATGGTGATATAGCCGCGATACTTATTCGTGCGCGCCGTAAACTCCGTCTCGAAGGTCTGGTCGGTCTGCCGGTCATCCAGGCCCGCAATGCGCTGCTCGCCTGCTTCGAGCCGCGCCAGCATCTCCGGCAACTTGCGGTAGGAAGCCGATCCCGAGACCAGCGAGACATACGGCGCCCGCTCGAAGATCGCTTCGCCTTCCTGCTGCGCAACGCAGCCCAGTACTCCGAAACGCTTTCCCTGTTTCAGCAGTTTCTTGGTGTCATTCAGCCGGTTGAAGACCTTCTGCTCCGCCTTGTCGCGGATGGAGCAGGTGTTATAGAGAATGAGGCCGGCAGCCTCTTCCGTCTCTACCTGCGAGTAGCCCTGCTGCTGCAACGTCCCGATGACCTTCTCCGAGTCATGGACATTCATCTGGCAGCCGAAAGTCTCAAGGAAGAACGTCTTTTCTACCGCCATATCTGAATGCGAGTATAGCGCAGCGGCTAAATCAACTCTCCCGTTACTAAAGGCAGAATGGAACAGCATGAATAAGGCCGCAACCTCACGCGAAATCCCCCTGGCGCATGGTACGCAGAACGCGTGCTTCGGCTGCGGCGAGGACAACGACGCCGGTCTCCATCTGAAATTCTTCGTGGATGATGAAGGTCGCGTGCTCTGCCGTGTTCGTCTCGCCTCGCAATTCCAGGGACCACCCGGCCACGCACACGGCGGCATCATCGCCACACTGCTCGACGAAGCCATGAGCAAGGCCAACCGTCGCCGGAATATCGTCGCCATGACGCGCCACATGTCCATCGACTATCTCCGGCCGGTTCCACTCGAAAATGACCTCGTCCTCGAAGGCTGGTCCGAAAAGGACGCCGGCAGCGCGAGCGGCCGAAAGCACCAATGCTCCGCCGAGCTGCGCGACGCAAGCGGAACCGTGCTCGCCTCCGCCACCGGCATCTTCGTCGAAGTCACGGCAGAAGTCCTCCGCCGTTACAAGACGAAGTAAGCAGCGCCCTGCGCGGGACTCGACAGAACACCCGCAGCGAGCACACGATAGAAGCCTGCGATGAACTTACCCCGGGAAGACGAACTGGCAAAAACCTATCGCTCAGCCAGCGACAACGAATTGCTCGATCTGGCTCTGACTTACGACTCGCTTACCGAGGTCGCGCAGGATGCACTGCGCGCTGAGTTCGCGCGCCGCGGACTCGAACCGCCAGTCATTCCTGATCCCGCCCCTGAAGCTGAGCTGCTTTCCGTGGTAACTGTTCAGCAATACCGTGATCTCACGGAGGCTCAGCTCGCAATGGGCGTGCTGGAGTCCGCCGGCATCCCGTGCTACCTACGTGACGAAAACACCGTGCGGATGGATTGGTTCTATTCCAATCTGTTGGGCGGCATCCGGCTTCAGGTGCGCGAAGAGGATCGTGCCGCGGCCGAAGCGCTACTCCATCAGCCCATCCCTGGGCAGACTCCAACCGACGGCAGAAACTTCGTAGGATCAGCCCCGTTGGCCCAAGTGCGTCTTTCTGGGCGCTATGGCTCGGCCTTCCGAATGATCCACTAGGCCTGTTCTAAAGAGGGAAAACTCCGGTCCGACCCAACTGCTAAACTGGAGTGTCGGCGGCATTCACGAACCGCCCATAAGCAAGGGGTTACGCAGATGAAAGAGCACAACGGCCACAAGCCACAGAGCAGCGAACACGGCCTGCGTTTGAAGGTCGGCCTTGCCGAGATGCTGAAGGGCGGCGTCATCATGGACGTGATGAACGTCGAGCAGGCGAAGATTGCCGAGCAGGCAGGCGCCGTTGCCGTGATGGCCCTGGAGCGCGTGCCCGCGATGATTCGCGCCGAAGGCGGCGTAGCCCGCATGGCCAATCCGAAGCTTATTAAGGAGATCATCGCTACGGTCTCCATTCCCGTCATGGCCAAGGCACGCATCGGCCACTTTGCTGAGGCACAAATCTTGCAGGAACTCGGTGTCGACTTCATCGATGAGTCCGAAGTTCTCACTCCCGCCGACGAAGCCCATCACATCGACAAGCACGCCTTCAAGACGCCGTTCGTCTGCGGCGCGCGCGACCTCGGCGAGGCTCTGCGTCGCATCGCAGAAGGTGCGGCCATGATCCGCACCAAGGGCGAGGCCGGCACCGGCGACGTCGTGCACGCCGTCAAGCACATGCGCCAGATCGTGCAGGAGATGAAGGCGCTCACCGTGCTCAGCGATCAGGAGCTCTACGTTGCCGCCAAAGAGCATCGCGCGCCCTACGAGCTGGTCCGCATGGTCGCAAAAGCCGGCAAGCTGCCCGTTCCCAACTTCTCTGCCGGCGGCATCGCCACTCCAGCCGACGCCGCTCTCATGATGCAACTTGGTGCGGAGTCGGTCTTCGTCGGCTCGGGCATCTTCATGAAGGAGCGCGCCACGCCGCTCGATGTCGAGTTGGACAAGAACGGCAAGTTGAATAATCCCAAAGAGCGCGCAGAAGCCGAGTCCCGCGCCAAGGCCATCGTCATCGCCACCACGCATTTCAACGATCCGAAGACTCTGGCCGAAGCCAGCGAGCAGGTCACCGGTGCGATGAAGGGTCTGGCCGTAGCCGCTCTCGAGGAAAGCCAGCTTCTGCAGACACGGGGCTGGTAAAGGCGAGTCGCCGGCGAGTCGCCGCTTTGAAAGTTCAGGGAAAGACCGCGATTTTGCCAGAACAGAAATCGTCAGACGCCTTAGCAAAGCCACGCATCGGCGTCCTCGCCATCCAGGGCGACTACGACGCTCACGCGAGTGCCCTTCAGGATGTCGGCGCCGAGCCGGTGCTTGTTCGCAAGCCCGATCAGCTCCCGGGTCTCGACGGCCTGATCATCCCCGGCGGCGAATCTACCACCTTCCTCAAGTTCCTGGAGCGCGACGGCTTTCTCGAATCGCTGCGCACCTTCGTCGCCGCCACGCCCACCTTCGGTACCTGTGCCGGTTGCATTCTACTCGCGACGAAAGTCCTGCATCCCCCACAAGCCAGCCTCGGCGTGCTCGATGCCACCGTCGAACGCAACGCCTACGGCCGCCAGATCGACAGCTCCATCGAAGAGACGGCCACAAAGCTCGGCCCGACATTCGACACCGGCCCACTCGAAACCGTCTACATCCGCGCCCCGCGCATCCAGCAGATCGGCAAAGATGTTTCCGTGCTCGCCGAGCGCGACGGCTTCCCTGTCCTCGTGCGCCAAGGCCATCTGCTCGCGGCCACCTTCCACCCTGAGCTCTCCACCGACCGCCGCGTCCATCGCTACTTCGTCGGCATGGTGCGTGAGGCAAAGGACTCGGCGCCCACCTCGGCACTCCGCTCGACACACAGACTGCGCCGGAAGAGCTGACCCTCTATGCTGCGCGGCGTTGCTTTCTTTGGCCTAGGGCTGCGCGACTGGTGGATGCCGCCCAACGCCGCGGCTCACGGTATCGCCGTCGATCAATTGATGCGCTGGGATGTCGCGGCCATGACGGCGTGCTTCCTGCTCGCGAATATTCTTCTCGTCTGGCCCTTCCTGCGCCCCCGCCGCACGCGCCCTGCGCCCTCAACCTGGCGCGTCGAACTCGTGCCCCTCGGTCTCCTCGTCGTCCTCTACATCGTGATGGCCGTCACCGCAGAGCACCTGTGGGCACGCGAGCGCTTTGAAGGTGCAGCGCCCGATGCTCTGCGTGTCGAAGTGGTTGCGCAACAGTTCCAGTGGTACTTTCACTATCCCGGTGCCGATGCCGCATACGGCCAGAGCCGTCCACAGCTCATCAATGCCGCCCTCGGCAACCCCATCGGCCTCGATCCCGGCGACCAGCACGGCAAAGACGACATCGTCGCCAGTGAACTGGTGCTCCCCGTTAACCGCGAAGTTGATCTTCAATTGCGCTCTCTCGATGTCATCCACGGTTTGTTCGTACCCGCAATGCGGCTGAAGCAGAACGCAGTGCCCGGCGCGACCTTGCACGTCCACTTCACGCCGATTCGCGAAGGCTCTTACCCAATCCTCTGCTCGCAGGTCTGCGGCTCCGGCCACGCACGCATGCAGGCGCACATGCGCGTCGTCTCGCAATCTGCATACGACGCATGGCTCACCGCGCGTGCGAAGCGGGTTGCGCAATGAGGGTGCCATGAACAACCTCCGCGCCCGCCCATCGCTCTTGCGGCGTATCTTCACGACCGACGACCGCGCCATCGGCATCCGTTATCTGCTGCTCTCGCTGATCGCCGTGGCCGCCGGCACAGTGCTTTCGCTCGCCATGCGGACCCAGCTTGCATGGCCCGGGATCCACTGGCCGCTGCACGGTCCAATGCTGCCGGAGGAATACCTCTCGCTCGTGACCATGCACGGCACCCTCATGGTCTTCTTCGTCCTGACCACCGCGCCGCAAAGCGGCTTCGCCAGTCTCGTTCTCGCATCCCAGATCGGCGCTCGCCGTATGGCTATGCCATGGTTGAACGCGCTCGGCTTCTGGATCGTCGCCCTAGCCCTCGCCGTTCTACTCTCCGCATTCCTGCTTCCCGCGGGCGGCCCCATCTCCGGCTGGACCAGTTACCCGCCCTACAGTGCCATCGCCTCCGCCGGGCCTGGCCAGGGCGGCGGCATGGATTGCTGGCTCCTCAGCATCGGCCTCTTCTGCATCGGCTCGTGGTTCAGCGCGGTCAACGTCCTGGTCACCATCCTCACCGAGCGCGCCCGCGGCATGACGCTCGGCCGCATGCCGCTCACCGTATGGTCATGGCTGGTCTCATCCATCCTCATCCTGCTCGCCTTCACCGTGCTCTTCGCCGCGCTGGTACTGCTCTTCTGCGATCGCCATCTCGGCACCGCGTTCTTCATCCCGCAGGGCGACTGGATCAGCGGCCAGGTGGTCGGACACGGCGACGGCTCACCGCTGCTGTGGCTGCATCTCTTCTGGTTCTTCGGCCATCCGGAGGTCTACATCGCCATCCTCCCGGGCATGGGATTGGTCAGCGGCCTCATCGCGAACTTCAGCCGCCGCCCCATCGTCGGCTATCGCATGATGGCGGCCGCCACCGTTCTCATCGGCCTGCTTGGCTTTGTCGTCTGGGGACATCACATGTTCGTCAGCGGCATGAACCCCTACGCCGGCACCGCCTTCGCGCTCACCACCATGGCCATCGCCGTGCCCAGCACCGCCGAAGTCTTCAGTTGGCTCGGTACCCTCTGGGGCGGCGGATTGCGCCGCACTACGCCGATGCTCTTCGCGCTCGGCTTCCTCTCACTCTTCATCGCCGGCGGCGTCACCGGCCCCATTCTCGCCCTGCCCGCGCTCGATCAGTACCTCCACAACACCTTCTTCGTGGTCGCGCACTTTCACCTCATCATGGCCATGGCCGGTGCCTTTTCCATCTTTGCCGGCATCTACTACTGGTTCCCGCTGATGACCGGCCGTCTCATGAGCGAGCGTCTCGGCCGCTGGCACTTCTGGCTCTCGCTCATCGCCGCCTATGGTACTTTCTTTCCCATGCATCTGGAGGGCCTGGCCGGACGCCCGCGTCATTACGCGCAGGTCACCGGCAGCACCTCCACGCTCGCCTCGTTGCTGCCCATGGAGCGCGGCGTCACCTGGGCGGCCTTCGTGCTCGGCGCTGCGCAGTTGCTCTTCCTTATCAACATCCTCTGGAGCGCTCGGCACGGCGCACCTGCCGGCGAAAACCCCTGGCAGGCCACCACGCTCGAATGGCAGCCCACGCCGCTCTCCATCCGCGTCGAGCGCGGCCCTTACGAGTACCAAAAAAGCACGACGGAAGCCGACTTCACTCCACAGTGGGAGAGAGCATCCCAACAGGAGTAAGCTGTAATCGCACGGAGTCCCGACCATGCCTGCCACCTTCACCAGGTCCGTAGTCGACGCTGAGCGTGAACGGAAAGACCCGGGATTTGGCGGGCGCCCACCGGTAGATCGCCGTCCCACCGGCGGTGGCGGCGGCGACGAAAACTGGGACCACCGTCATGGCCGCGGCCCCCGCGCCCTGCTCACTCGATACCGCATGGGCATCTTCTCCGCTCTGGCCGGCGACCTCATGTTCTTCATGGCGCTCGTGACCGCCTTCTTCTTCCGCCAGTCCTCCGGCCACTTCGACGGCCACGGAGCCTACATCCTGGACTGGCACCCGCTCACCATTCCGCCCATCCTCTACATCAACACCGCCATCCTGCTGCTCTCCAGCGTCACCATGGAGATGGGCCGCCGCCAGCTCTTTCATGAGCTCGATGTGATGGAAGAGTGGCTTGGCATGGGACGCCCCGCCGCCCGCCGCGCCGCGCCCTGGCTCGCCGCCACCGCCGCTCTCGGCGTCGCCTTTCTGATCGGTCAGTGGATGGCATGGAAGGACCTCGCTTCGCAAGGTTTCTTCTTCGCCTCCAACCCCAGCAGCCACTTCTTCTACCTCATCACCGGAGCGCACGGCGCTCACCTGGTGCTCGGCGTCCTCGCACTCTTCGCGGCGCTCGCCGCGCTCACCTTGCTCCACCGCATGGAGCTGCGCCAGATCTTCGTCGATTGCACCGCCTGGTACTGGCACTCCATGGGCATCTTCTGGGTCTTCCTCTTCGGGCTGCTCGTCTTCTTTCAATAGGCGCGGACATGCGCCCCTGCTTCCGACAAGTCCACCTTCTCCGCATCTGCCTCATGACGATGGTGTTGCTCTCGCCCGCACTCGTGGCCCGCGGGCAAGGCTGCAGCATGTGCCGCGACACCACCGCTGGCTCCGCTCCGCAAGTCCGTGCCGGCCTGCGTCGGGCGATCCCCGTCCTCGCCATTCCTGCCATCGCGCTTTTTATAGGCTTCTTCTTCGTAGCTCACCGGACAGACGCATGGCATCGCCGCGAAAAACCGCAACCCATCGACGACGACCGCTAGACACGAGCCGACCGAACTCGCATGCATCGCCCGCCCGCTCCTCAGGATCTCAAGCGACGTATCCTCAAGGATGCTCTGCGCACAAGTCAGCAGCGCGATGCCGCCTTTCGCCGCATCATCCGTTCCGTGCCAAAAGGAAAGGTATCGACTTACGGTAAGGTAGCGGCGGCTGCGGGATATCCGCTCTATCATCGAGCGGTCGCGCAGCTCTTGCGCAAGCAAGCCCTCAATCACCTACCCTGGCAACGGATCGTCGGTGCGGGCGGCGAAATCAAGTTGCGTGGCGAGGCAGCGGCCGAACAGCGCTTGCGGCTCATGATGGAAGGAGTCCGGTTCCGTGGAAAGCACGTCGACATGGACGCGTGCGAGCACGTTCCCCGCAGTTGGGAGACCCTGGCCAAATGAATCCGCTCCAACGCTTTGCCCAGGCCAGCAATCGGTACCTGCCGGATTCCGTTCGCCTGCTCTTCATCGCGGAGGCACCACCCGACATCCGTGTCCATCGCTTCTTCTACTTCACCGGGCTGACAAAAGGAGACACGCTCTTCCTCGAAATGATGAAAGTCCTCTACCCGCGGAGATCGGCTTCGCCCGAGAGAGATTCCAGCCGGGTTTCTCGGTACAACAGGTGCGGCACAACAAGGAGAACCTTCTCCGCCGCTTCCAGGTGGACGGATACTTCCTGATCGATGCCTGCGACCAGCCGATGCCCGACGGTGCAAGCACACCCGGGAAAATGCAGCAGATGACGAGCGCATTGCCCGCATTGCAGCAAAGATTGAAGGGCCTGCTCTCGCAACCGGAAGTCCCCATCATTCTCATTGGTGGAGTCACCTATGCAATCTGTGCCGCCCCGCTTCGTCACAGCGGCTGGAACATTGTCAACCAGTCAATGATCAACCACCCCGCGCGAGGCAATCAGCTTCTCTTCCGCGAAAAACTCAGCGCTACACTGCAACCTGGAAGGTAGATCGCGAGAGGCGAGTCCTCATCGCGGTGACTCGCCCAGCAAAGCCGCCATCATCCGCCGATCGTGGGACACCAGCGATCCGATCGAGGCCCCTGACGCGACCAACACCTCTACAACCTGGTAATGGCGTTCGTTATCATCCCTCTGCCGGTCATGATCAAATCCATGCAACGCCCATCCCACCGGCGTCCCACCATAGCTCGTCTCCCGCGCGTTCACATCCGCGCCCTGTGCCAGCAGCAGTCGCACAATCTCCACATGACCGCCCAGCGCGGCCCAATGCAGCGGCATCACGCCGTCGGCACGCAACGTCGCATCCGCTCGCACGCCATGTTGCAGCAGAAACTCCACCGCCTGCATGCGTCCGAACTCACACGCCCAGCCAAAGCCATCCGCAAGCTGCTGCGCAGTTGCCGGAGCCTTTAACCCGCCATCCTCGGCAAAGAATTCTTTCACCCGATCGAGTGCACCCACGCCCGCTGCGCCTTCCACATCCAGCCGCGCACCCTTCCATGCCAGAAAGTCTGCCGCCGGCCCACGCCCGTTCCTCAAACACGCATTCACGGTGCTCGAGCGCCCGTCGATCACTGCACCGCGGTCCAATAGCAGTTCCATCAATGCCGTCTGCACTCCGACCCGCTCCGGATGCGCGCTGGTTGCAGCAAGCATCAACGTTGTCGAACCGCCGCCATACGCATCTGACTCCGCATTCACCTCCGCGCCCGCATCCAGCAGCATCCGCGCCATCGTGACGATGTTCTCGGGCGTCCTCTGCCGATAATCCTCCACCCCATTCGCCGAGCAATAGTGCAGCAACGTCGAACGATGCTCGCGCAAGGAGCGCGCCTTCACCAGCGTTGGATCCTCCTGCAGCAGCACTGCAAGCGCGCGTTCCTCGCCCTCGACAATTGCATCCGCCGCCGCTTCAAAACTCGTAACCGAAGACTGCGCATTCTCCAGCGCTCGCACCTGCTCCGCAAACCTCGGCCAACTCAGGAATCCGTGCTCGCGCGCCAGAAAGAACTGCGCATCAGCCAGCATCGGCGCCGCGCCCTTCTTCTTTCGCAGCTCCTGCCAGCGGCTCTCGATCCAGTCTGCCGGTAGCATCGTCGGGCTGCATTCTCCGTGGAGGACAGCGGCCGTCTCCGACGCATCGCGGGCCCAGCTAGAACTCTCCAGCCACCGCACCGCCCACGCGCGAACAGCACCCTCGCCCAAAGAAGGCTCCGTAGACGCTTCCGCAGAAGCGTCAGACGACGCCCGCAGCAGTTCCTTAGCAAGCTTTTTGTAGAAGTCGAGGCGGGGACGACGCGGTAGCGGAATCGCGTAAGACATACGAATCTCCTTTCACGCATGCCCGGAGTCCGCACCCATCAGGCAGAAAGAAAATTCGCAACTAGATATCGAACATCGGTGGGTGGGCACGGCCCTTCCCGCGGACTGGATGCGCCCCTCGCGCTGCAAACGTTGTATCACGAAGGCCAGTTGACGTTGCGGTGATCGTTGGCGCGTTCTAGGATATGCGCGCCCGGGTGGAACCGCCGGGTGTCTCGCTGACTGCCGCGTCCAATCGTGGACCGAGCGCGTCGAACGCCGGTGACGGGCCCTTCCATCGCAACTGATCGACGTCGTCGAAGAGCGCGATATCAGTGCGCAGAGTCGCCAGTGTTCGGAAAAGCAGAGCGCGCTCTCGCTCTTTAACGAGCGTGGCGGCAAGAGTGCTTGCGTTCGCGACACTCACTCCCCATTCACGATGGTCGGCAGGAATGGATTCAAGATGGAGAAATTTGGCCAGGACCGCAGCCGACGATTTCGCGCCCCAGCCACGCAGTCCCGGGTAGCCGTCCGCCGCGTCACCCACCAGCGCCAGGTAATCAGGAATCGATGCCGGTGGAACGCCGAACTTTTCGATCACACCAGCTTCGTCGCAGGTCGTGCGCGTACGGCGATTCAGTTGAACGACGCGCGTACCGCGAACACACTGAGCGAGGTCTTTGTCCGGCGTACACACAATCACCCGGTCGACCCGCGCATCGCGAGCCGCGATCGCTGCCCCGGCAGCAAGCGCATCGTCTGCCTCGAACTCCACCATCGGCCATACCAGGATGCCCGCTGCCGAAAGAGCCTCCTCAAGCAGCGGAAATTGCGCCAGTAATTCCGCCTCGACACCCTCGCTGGTCTTGTAACCCGCCCAAAGGTCGTTGCGAAACGATTCGACGACATGATCGGTGGCAACCGCAACGTGCGTGGCGCCCTCTTTGATCATGCCCAGTACCGAAGCCACGACGCCCCGAACAGCCGCGACCTCCTGGCCCGCCGCATCGCGCGCGGATGGCAACGCGTAGTAATGCCGGAAAAGCTCGTATGTGCCGTCAACCAGGTGAACGTTCAAGGTGCAGCCTCCGAATTCACCCGCTTACCCTCGGTGCGCTCAGAAATTGGGTGCCCTCAGAAATTGCTGTTCGGCATTCTGATCCTAGGACATTTCCCGACTTCGCCAAGAATGTCCCAGATGACACCACTCGGCACGGAATCATTTCCCGAGACAGTCGCTCTACTCCGGCAGCGGCCCGAGGATGTCAATCTTGTACTTGGCGCAAAGCATCGTCAACTTCTCAATATCTGGCTTCATCACCGGCGGCAACACCCGCTCCTTCGCAGGCTCCGCCATCTCTATCATCATCCCCACGAAGCCGGTGCCGGGCATCGCCAGGATCAGCATCGTGGAGGGAGTGGAACCGGTGCATCGAATGCCATGCGGAATGCCGCGTGGCAGGAAGACGTACCCGCCTGGACCGAGGATCGTCTTCTTGCCATCGCAAATAAATGTGAACTCTCCACCCAAAACATAAAACGCTTCATCTTCCGCGTGGTGGAGATGATAGGGCGTCGCATGGCCCGTTGGCGTTGTGTGATGGACCATCGAATAGGCACCACCCGTGGATTCGCTGGTCGCCAGCACGACATTGAGGCTATTGAGAAACCAATAGGCCGGAGCATCGGTTTGGGACACACCGCGCGGCAAGAGTTCAGCAGGCATCTTCCACACCTCTAGGGTCTACGTCTAGGATCTACGCCCCGCAATCTTATCCTTCGCGCGATCGTCCGGGACGACTAAACACAGACAAGGAAACATAGTTCGTTCGACGGTCTGCAGAAATATACCAATGCAGACTGCTTGCCCAACGATAGGTAAAGAGAGGCAGAGTGTGCAGGAACCGAAGTCGCGCGTCAGCGCGCATTCACGACGAAGTGGTCTTTCGCGACCACGCTGTAAACCGCCGCATCCGGGTCGGCGATCTTGTACATCGTCCCCTCTGCCTGCTTGCCGTGAATCGTCAGAATGACGTAGTTGAAGACCGGGAAGCCCGGATCGCGATACAAATCCTGCGGCCCGCGCACCAACACCGGATACGGCTGAGCCCCACCGCCCCCACTGATGATGTGCGTGATGCCGTTGAATTCGAAGCGCTCGTAATTGTGGATGTGCCCATAGACCGCGATGAACTTCTGGCGCACCGTCAACGCCCGGGCCTCGAGATACGTACGCAGTGCGACGCCTTCGGGCGCCGGAATATTGGCAATGAACTCGCTCTGCGTATCCGCAATCAACGGTATGTGCATCTGCAGGATGACGAAATCCGCCTGCGCCGGTATGTGGTCGAGTTGCGCCCGCAGCCAGTCCGCCTGATCACCCGTCGACCACATTGGCTCGGTCGAGTTCAGGTTGACGATGAACACATTCCCCAGCAGCACCGAGTAGAACCTGTTGTCCTTCAAGTGTGGGAAAGCGGCAGCCCAGTTTATTTGCCCGGCTCGCGGCTTCAGCCGCAGTTCATGGTTCCCGACCGTCGGATAGACCCGCGTCCTCTTGGCCCACGACGACGCTTCCCGCTCAAACACCGCCCAGTCGCGAGGATCGCTCCCATGAAATGGAATGTCACCGGTGATCAGCATCGCGTCGGCGTGCTCGGTCCCGACCTTCTCCGCCAGCCACTTCCGTGCCCGAGGATTCGTGTCCTGAGTGTTCGTCGGATCGGTGAATCGCATGTCGCCGTAAACCAGGATGTGTAGCTCCCGCTGGGGGCTGACACCCGGCACCACGAAGGTCGGCTGGTCTGGATAATCCAGCGCCGACTGGGCCTGAGCGGCACCAAACGGCACCAGCGAGAAGGCCGTGAGTGCAAACGCCGCCGTCAGCCACCGCAGCCGAGCGAGCATCCTGCTCACATTCCTCCGCCAACGAAGTGGACAACCTCAAAGCGGTCTCCGCTTTGCACCGGAGTCGTCGCCCACTCAGTCCGGCGGACGATCTCTCCATTGCGCTCTACGGCGATGCGGTCCGCCTTCATCTCCAGCGCGGCAATGAGTGCATCAACGGTTGCCGCCGGAGAGTCGATGCTCACCTCACGCGGCTGCCCATTGAGAACGATCTCCATCTCCCGAGAGTATCAGCCGAGCCTCGCAGCGCAGCGGGAACGCCGGCGTGGTTTACCCGCCGAAGAGACGACCCACGATGCGCTGGTAGAGAGAAGGCATCATCGGGCACGCATAGTAAACCTGGCGATTCGCGGCCATGAGCAGTTGCATGGCCTCGACGCGCGGATCCCTGCTGTGAATAGACGAGATCGAACCCGACTCATGCGCGTACTCATCGGCCAGATATTCAATGGCGTGTCCCAGAATCTCCAGCGCAAAGCCAGCCTCCGGAGTAGTGCGACGCCGGACAGAGCGCAACCCCAGGCCCGTAGGCATGGCGTGGACGGTCGTATGCACCACTGCCGACTGATGCGGCTGATGCGGCGGACAAGGCTGCCGATCGTCCGCTGGCTTATTGGCCGCGGGCACTACTTTCAACTTGGGAAGAGCGGGAGATGCTGCCATCGGGGGACCCTCCGCGAACTGTCTACGTCTTGCAACATATCGGCAGTTCTCGGCTGGCGGTGAGGAATTGTCTTCTTTTTTTCTTCGCCTGTTCCTCTATGGGAGTGCCTGCCGAAATGGGAATCGCTCCCAAGGTGCGTACCACCGAACGCCAGCCTCTCGATCACCCTTTCATTACAAACATGCGACTTAACCGCGCTTGCTTGACTGAGTTGCAGCCTCACCCTAATCTCGAAGGAGACGCCGCGCGGTGCAGTACACGGCCTCCCCAAAAGCAAGGACCGCATGCAGACAACCCATTACTTCTGGAACTACCTTCCCCTGCTCATGCAGATTCTTGCCGCGGTAGGACTGGGAGCGGGCATGGTGGGGGGCTCCTTCTTTATCGGCAAACATCGCCGTACCATCTCGAAACTCGAAACCTATGAGTGCGGCATCGTCGCCGAGGGCAACGCACGCGGCCGCTTCTCGGTCCGCTTCTACATTGTCGCGATGCTGTTCATCCTGTTCGACGTGGAAGTCGTCTTTCTGCTGCCCTGGGCGGTTATCTACCGCCATCTGCCGGCGATCACTGGCTCACGCTTCTTCGGCTTCTGGGAGATCCTCGTCTATCTCGGCTTCGTGGCAGTCGGCTTCTTCTACATCGTCAAAAAAGGCATTCTCGACTGGGCCGCCGACCGGGGGGATCTCTAGTTCATGCAAGACGCGTATGACAAAGCCGCAGTTCTTGCCGAGCACGGGGCAAACCCCGCGATCGCGGCAATCCAGGCTGCATTGCCGGCGGCGCTGCTCGACGCCAAATTCGACCGCGGCGAGCTGACGCTGAAGATCGCGCGCGAACACATCCGCGCCACCGCGACGCTGGCGCAGAAGGCCGGCTACAACTTCCTCGAAGACGTCACCTGCGTCGACTACTACCCGGGCGAGCCCCGCTTCCAGGTCATCTATCACATCGTCTCGCACAGCCTGAAGGCTCGCGTGCGGCTGGCTGCTCCGATCGAAAGTATCGACCTCGAGATCGACAGCATCGTGCCGGTCTGGCCTTCGGCCGACTTCTACGAGCGAGAAGTCTTCGACCTTTTCGGGATCCGCTTCGGCGGTCATCCCAACCTGCGCCGCATCATGATGCCGGACGAGTGGGAAGGCCATCCCCTGCGCAAGGACTATCCGGTGGAGGGCTACCGCTAATGGCAACGACACCCGAAACACCTGCCGCCGAGACCACTGCCCCCCAAACCCCCGTCACGAGGAGCGAAGGCGCCGAACGGCCTACGCCGGTGATGCCGTACGCAGCCGACTTCGCCATTGCACCGTTGCTCGAACCGCGACTCGAAGAGGGTGCGCACGATCGCACCATGATCCTGAATATGGGCCCGCAGCATCCGTCGACGCACGGCGTGCTCCGCCTCGTGCTCGAGATCGATGGCGAAACCGTGCTGCGCGTAGTGCCCGATATCGGCTTCCTGCACACCGGCATCGAGAAGACCTGCGAGGCCAAGTTTTATCAGCAGGTGGTGCCGCTTACTGACCGCATCGACTATCTCTGTCCGCTCACCAACAATCTCTGCTACTGTCTCGCCGTCGAGAAGCTGCTGCAGTTGGAGATGCCGCCCCGCGCACAGTACCTGCGTGTACTGCTCAATGAGCTGACGCGCCTTCAGTCGCACCTGGTCTGGCTGGGCACGCACGCCATGGACATCGGCGCCCTCACCGTCTTTCTGTACTGTTTCCGCGAGCGCGAGGAGCTGCTCAAGATCTTCGAGCACGTCTCCGGTCAGCGCATGATGACCTCCTACTTCCGCGTGGGCGGCGTCGCCATGGAGCCGCCGGTTGACTTCTACGAGCGCGTGCAGAAGCTGCTCGACATCATGCCGTCGAAGATCGACGAATACCAGAACCTGCTGACCGGCAATCCTATCTGGATCAGCCGCACCAAGGGCGTCGGGCATCTCTCGGCCGAGGACGCCATCGCACTCGGCGTGACCGGACCGCCGCTGCGCGCCAGTGGTGTCGACTGGGATCTGCGCCGCGACATGCCCTACTCCGGCTACGAAAAATTCCAGTTCAAGGTACCGATCTCAAACGACTGCGACGTCTGGGCGCGCTACGTCATCCGCATGGAAGAGATGCGCGAGTCGGTAAAGATCTGCCAGCAGGCTCTGGACGGCATGCCGGAAGGGCCGATCAAGGCCGATGCGCCCAAGGTTGTGCTGCCCGATCGCGAGGTGATGAAGACCGAGATGGAATCGCTCATCTATCACTTCAAAATCGTCACCGAAGGCTTCGCGGTGCCGGCAGGCGAGGTCTACCAGGCGATCGAATCGCCGCGCGGTGAGATGGGCTACTACGTCGTCTCCGATGGCACTGCCAATCCCTACCGGGTGCATATGCGAAATCCTTCCTTTGCGACCCTTCAAGCCGTGGACAAGATGTGCGCCGGGCGGCTTCTGGCGGATGTGGTCGCGGTCATCGGCTCCATCGATATTGTGCTGGGAGAGATCGACCGATGAATACAGCAGCCGTAGGCGATCCAATCGATCCCGCCGTCGCGCGCGAGTTGTGGGCCTCGTTCGTCTCGCTCCTCCGCAGCTACACCGCGGCGCACGGCCTGAATGGCACCCGGCAGGCAGTGCTTGAAGTGAGTGATGATCATCTGCTGGTGCGAGCGGGTGAGCGGCTTCTAACCGTTCGCTTCGATGGCCAGCACGGCAGCTTCGTTCGTGAGAACGGGTCCGGCGACAGAGTTCACTATCGACGACCATGGCCGCGTGATCATGGATGGCAATGCTGAGGAGATGGACATGGTGGCAGAGCGGCTGGCGCGGGAGATCATGCGATGAGCCCAGAGAATCCAGAGATGAATCCGGTACAAAACACAATCTTTTCCCCGGAGCTGGCAGCGCGCTTCGACAAGCTGGTGACGCTGTACCCGGTGCGGCGCTCCGCGCTCATCCCCATGCTGCTCTACGCGCAGGACGAGGTCGGCGCAGTCAACGACGCGGTCATCGCAGAGATCGCGCGGCGCATCGAGATCAGCGAGCTCGATGTACGCAACGTCATCAGTTACTACTCGCTGCTGCATACCAAACCGCACGGTAGATATCACGTACAGGTTTGCACCAACATCTCCTGCATGCTGCGCGGCGGCAATGAGATGCTTCAGCACTGCAAAGACCGCCTGGGCATCGGCAACAAGGAGACCACTCCGGATGGAGTCTTCTCTCTGGAGGAAGTCGAGTGCATCGGAGTTTGCTGCTGGGCGCCGGCCGTGCAGGTGAACTATGACTTCCACGACAACCTGACCAACGAGAAGATGGACGCCGTGATCGAAAGCTACCGGCAGAAAGCGAGCAAACGCTAATGCCCGAGCTCGTCTCCCATCCCGACGAAGTGAAGGTCATCTCCCGTCGCTGGGGTCAAGGCGCCGCCGACATCGATAAGTACATCGAGCTCGGTGGCTATGCGGCCCTGCGCAAGTGCATCGAACAGGGCCCTGAATGGGTCATCAATGAGATGAAGGCTTCCGGCCTTCGCGGCCGCGGCGGCGCAGGCTTTCCCACCGGCATGAAGTGGTCCTTCGTGCCCAAGCAGAGCGAGAAGCCGAAGTACGTCCTCGTCAACGGCGACGAGAGCGAGCCCGGCACATGCAAGGACCACCTGATCTTCCTGCACGACCCGCATTCCATCATCGAGGGCACCATGATCGCCGGCCTCGCCATCGGCGCGAAGATGGGTTTCATCTATCTCCGTGGCGAGTACCGCTATCTTCTCGAGATTACGGAGCGGGCGCTGGCGCAGTGTTATGAGCGCGGCATCCTGGGCAAGAACATCTTCGGCAGCGGCTTCGATTTTGACGCCATTTCGCAGACGGGTGCTGGCGCCTATGAGGTCGGCGAAGAGTCGGCGCTCATGGAGTCGCTCGAAGGCAAGCGTGGCATACCGCGCATCAAGCCGCCTTTCCCCGCCGTCGTCGGGCTGTATGGCGGTCCCACAGTCATCAACAACGCCGAGACCATCGCCAGCGTGCCCTTCATCATCGAGATGGGCGGCGCCGCATACGCGAAGATCGGCACAGAACGCAATGGCGGCACGCGCCTGTTCGGCATCAGCGGCCACGTCAATAGGCCCGGCGTCTACGAACTGCCGATGGGTTACAACCTGAAGAAGATGATCTACGACGTCGCTGGCGGCATTCCCAATGGCAAGGCACTCAAGGCCGTAGTGCCCGGCGGCGCATCGTGTCCCATCCTCCGCGCGGACGAGATCGATGTTGGGATGGACTTCGACCAGATGGGCAAGGCGGGTACCATGCTCGGCTCCGCCGGCGTTGTGGTCCTTGATGAGACGGTTTCGATCGTCGAATTCGCGCTCCGCACCATCAAGTTCTACCAGCACGAGAGCTGCGGCTGGTGCATCCCCTGCCGCGAGGGCACAGACTGGCTGAAGAAGACGATGACCCGTTTCTACGAGGGCTACGGCACGGTGAAAGACATCGATCACATGACCTACCTCGCCGAGAACATGCTGGGCCGCACCTTCTGCCCGCTCGGCGATGCAGCGGCCATGCCGATGATCGGCTTCTTCAAGAAGTTCCGCGACGAATTCGAAGCCTACATCAAGGCAAATCCGGCAGCTCCGGAGACACAGGCGCTCGTTGAATTGGTGGGCGCTTAAGAGCGCACGAAAGAGAGTTCATGGCTGACGTTAATTTCACCGTCGACGGCAAGAAGCTCACCGCCCCCGCGGGCACCATTCTGATTGAAGCCTGCCGCACGCACGGCATCGAAGTGCCCGCATTCTGCTATTACCCAAAACTCGCCGTGCAGGCCGCCTGCCGCATGTGCCTGGTGCGCCTCGATAAAGTACCCAAGCTGCAGACGGCATGCACCACCCCGGTCGCCGAAGGCATGGTCGTTCATACCGAGACGCCGGAGATCGCGCAGGCGCGCAAAGCCACCGTCGAATTGCTGCTGGGCAACCACCCGCTCGACTGCCCTGTCTGCGATGCAGGAGGCGAGTGCGAACTGCAGGACATGACCTTCAAATACGGCGCACCCACCTCGCAGTATGTCGAGATCAAGCAGCACCGCGAAGAGCAGCAGTGGTCGCCGGTGGTCTTCTACGACCGGCCGCGCTGCATTTTGTGTTATCGCTGTGTCGCGGTATGCGGCGAGGGTATGGACGTCTGGGCCCTCGGCGTCCAGAATCGCGGCGCAGGCTCGGCCATCACGCCCAACCACCAGGACCACTTGGATTGCGAAGAGTGCGGCATGTGCATCGACATCTGCCCGGTGGGCGCGCTTACCTCCGGCACCTATCGCTACAAGACTCGGCCGTGGGAGATGAACCACGTCGCCACCGTGTGCACGCACTGCGGCGACGGTTGCAAGACTACGCTGGGCGTGCGGCGCGCTAACGACGGCATGGACATCGTCCGCGGGGACAACCGCGACAAGAGCGGCATCAATGGCGATTTCCTCTGCATCAAGGGACGCTACGCATTCGATTTCGCCAATCACGCGGACCGCCTGACCAAGCCGCTCATCCGGCAGCCCGACGGCAGCTTCGCCACTGCCACATGGGAGCAGGCGCTCGACCACGCGGCAAAGAAGCTGAAGGAAGTTCGCGACACGCGCGGCCCGCAGGCCATCGGCGTCATCGGCTCCAACCGCACCACCAACGAAGAGAACTACCTGCTGCAGAAGTTCGCTCGCACAGTGTTGGGCACCAACAACATCGATCATCACCGCACGGCCGACTACGTCAGCTTTGTTCGCGCACTGGCCGGCAAGGGTGACCGCGCTGCCTCCCTGCGCGATGCGGGCACCGCTCCGGCGATCCTGCTGCTGGGCAACGATCCCACCGAGCAGCATCCCGCTCTGGCGTGGGCGCTGCGCACCAACGTCCGGCTCAACAAAGCGAAGATCTTCGTGGTCAACACCAGCGAAATCAAGCTGCGCCGCCAGGCCAAAGCCTTCCTCCATATCCCCGAGGGCAGCTACGCCGATGCGGTCCGCTTCCTCGGCTCGAACGATTCCGATTTCAACGGTATCGAAGGCGCAGCGGAATTCCGCGATGCGCTGCGTGCCGAGCAGAAGCTGGTCATTTTCTTCGGCTCGGAATTCCGCGGACACGATATCGACGCGCTGGTCTCCTTCGGGCTCTCCTTGCCGGAAGCCCGCTTCGGCTGTCTCGCGGACTATGCCAACTCGCGCGGTGCAGCCGACATGGGCCTGCTGCCCGACATGCTGCCCGGCTATCGCCATGTCAGCGCGCCTGGGCCCTTCGCCGAGGAGTACCCCAACCTGCCGCAGACGCCCGGCAAAAACCTGATCGAAATGTTCGATGCCGCTGAGCGCGGTGAGTTGGGAGCGCTCTATGTCGTCGGCGCGAATCCGATCTCGCGCTACAACATCGATCCTGCCTCGCTCAAAAACACCTTTGTCGTCGTGCAGGAGATGTTCCTTACCGAGACGGCACAGATCGCCGATGTCGTCCTGCCTGCCGCCAACCTCTACGAAAAGGGCGGTTCGGTCACCAATAGCTACGGCGATTTGCAGCTCGTCAAAAAAGCCGGCGATCGCGCCGGCGTCCGCAGTGACCTTGAACTGATCGTCCGCATCGCCGACCGTATGGGCGCAAAGCCGCAGCAGCTTGTTTACTTTGGCCGCGGATTGCGCTCCGACTCAGGCCAGTCACGCGGTGCGCAGTCCGGCGAGGCCGACCGCCACTCCATCTTTCTTGCCTCGCGTCAGATCGAGCCCAAGGTCAGCCCCTTCGATCCCTACGCAGTGCTCGATGAAATTGAACGATTGGTCCCCGGCTACGATATCGAGCGCATGAACCTGCTCGCGGGCAACGACGTGGCTACCAAGCTGGTCAATATAGAGAGCACCACCACCACGCCGCGGCGCGACCTCGTCCTGCCTGCAGAAGACGCACTCTTCACCTCCGGCACGCTCGGCCGCTACAGCGCCAAACTGGCCGAAGTACACGAATCGCATCGTAGCGTTCCTGGCGCGACACCGACAGAAACCGCGGCCGACTAAGCCCGGCGAAGCACTGGCAGTTGAGATGAATAGAAAGAGAGCCTGAGTGAGTCCGCTGCTGATATATGTGCTGCTGAGTGTGGTCAAGATTGCCGTTGTCATGGTGATCCTGCTCATGTGCGTCGCCTATACCGTCCTGCTGGAACGCAAGGTCGTCGGCCGCATTCAGAACCGCTATGGACCAAGCCGCGTTGGCCCCTTCGGCCTGTGGCAGCCAATGGCCGATGGGTTGAAGCTCTTCCTCAAGGAAGACATCATGCCGGCGTCGGTCTATCGCCCGCTGTACATTCTCGCGCCGATGATCGCGCTGGCGTGCGCGCTGCTCTCCATCGCCGTCGTCCCCTTCGGGGCAAATATTCAGTTCCACGGCGTGGATATGTTCCAGATCTCCGATCTCAATATCGGTCTGCTGGTCATCCTCGGCGTCACCTCGGTCGGCGTTTATGGCATCGCGCTCTCCGGCTGGTCTTCGAATAACAAGTACTCGCTGCTCGGCTCCTTGCGCTCCAGCGCCCAGATGGTCAGCTATGAGCTCGCGCTTGGCCTTTCGGTTGTCGGTGTCGTCGTCCGCGCCGGTTCGCTGCGGCTGCGTGACATCGTAGATGTGCAGGCGGCCCACGGCATCCTGTCGTGGAATGTCTTCGGCGGATTCCAGATCGTCGCTTTCTTCATCTATCTCATCGCCGCCTACGCAGAGACCAACCGGGCGCCCTTCGATCTGGTCGAGGCGGAAAGCGAACTCACCGGCGGCTATCACACCGAATACAGCTCCATGAAGTTTGCGATGTTCTTTATGGCCGAGTACGCAAACATGATCACCGTCGGCTGCGTGGCCACATTGCTCTTCTTTGGCGGCTGGACCAGCCCATTCGGCAATCTGCTGCCCACTCCGCACTGGATCGTTATTCAGGCGCTGCTGCCAGTCTTCTGGTTTGTGCTGAAGGTCTTCTTCTTCGTCTTTCTTTACATCTGGGTCCGCGGCACTACACCCCGCTTCCGCTATGACCAGTTGATGGGCTTCGGCTGGAAGTTCCTTGTCCCGCTCGCTATTGCCAACATCATTGTTGCCGCCCTGATCTATGCACCACGGTGATTTATGATGAACCTTCCGCTGTCTGCAGTCCTTCCTGCTGGTGAACGGCTTTCGGCATGTATCTAGTCATCTTCTTTATCTTCGGAGCACTGTGCGTCGCCGGCGCGTTGAATCTGCTGCTGCAGCGGCATCCGATCAACAGCGCGCTCTCGCTGATCGTGGTCATGAGCTCGCTGGCCGTCCTTTACTTGCTGCTTGGAGCCGAGTTCCTCGCCGCCGCGCAGGTCATCGTCTACTCGGGCGCCATCATGGTGCTGTTCACCTTCGTCATCATGCTGCTGAATGCCGGCAAAGAGGAGCGCACCCGCGGCAGTAAGGCCGCTTACCTCGTCGGCTTTCCCGGCGTCGCTGCATTGCTCGGCCTGCTCACCTACATCTTCCTCTCCATTCGCACGCCGCTGGGCAATGCACAGTTGGGCGGCGGCACCCTGGTCACAACCTCCGATCTCAGCCGTGTCCTCTTCCGCGACCTGCTCCTTCCCTTTGAAGTCACATCCGTCCTGATCCTGATTGCCATCCTCGGCGCCGTGGCGCTGGCGCGAAAGGAGCCCTGACGTGTTCGTTCCCATCGCCTACTATCTCGTGCTCAGCGCAATCCTCTTCTCCATTGGTGTTGCCGCCTTTCTCATCAAGCGCAACATCATCACCGTTTTCCTGTCCATCGAGCTGATGCTCAATGCCGTCAACCTGACCTTCGTGGCCTTCGCACATATGTGGCATCAGGTCAGCGGACAGATCTTCGTCTTCTTCGTCATGGTGGTGGCGGCGGCCGAAGCCGCTGTGGGATTGGCCATCATCATTGCAGTCTTCCGCACCCGGAACACGCTCAACGTGGACCAGGTGAACCTGATGAAACTATGAACGACGGTCTCCATCTCTGGCTCATCCCAGTCCTTCCCCTCGTGGGCTTTTTGCTGAATGGCCTGTTCGGCAATCGGTTGCCCAAGGCACTCGTCTCGACCATCGCGCTGCTCTTTACCGCAACCCCATTGCTGCTGGTTCTTCACGTCTACACCAGCTTCTCCGCGCTCTCGCTTCCCTACATCGAGCGCCATTCCTCCTGGATCGCCACCTCGACCTTTCACGCGGACTTCGCCTTCGCGCTCGATCAGCTCACTCTGGTCATGCTGCTGGTGGTCACCGGCGTCGGCTTCCTTATCCATATCTACTCTGTCGGCTACATGGCGCACGAGGAGGGCTACTGGCGATTCTTCGCCTATCTCAACCTCTTCATGTTCTTCATGCTCACGCTGGTGCTGGCGGAAAACTTTCTGCTCATGTTCGTGGGTTGGGAGGGCGTAGGCCTCGCCTCCTATCTGCTGATCGGCTTCTACTTCAAGAAGCACTCCGCGGTCAGGGCTGGCATCAAGGCCTTCGTCGTAAACCGCATCGGTGACTTCGGCTTTCTCCTCGCGATGTTCCTGCTGATCATCCACTTCGGCACGCTCAGCTTCAGCGAGGTCGCCAGTCAGATCGCGCAGCGTCCCGACTGGCACGGCGGCGTCCTGACCGCAATCGCGCTGCTGCTGGTGCTCGGCGCGACCGGCAAGTCAGCACAGATTCCGCTCTACGTCTGGCTCCCCGATGCCATGGAAGGCCCTACGCCAGTCTCGGCATTAATCCATGCCGCCACCATGGTCACGGCGGGCGTCTACATGGTGGTGCGCACGCATACACTGTTTGATCGCGCGCCGCTCGCTCTCATGGTCGTCGCTATCATCGGCGCGACCACGGCTTTCTTCGCCGCTACCGTCGGCATTGTGCAGACCGACATCAAGCGCGTGCTGGCCTACTCCACCATCTCGCAGCTTGGCTACATGTTCATGGCCTGCGGCGCTGCGGCCTACTCCGCAGCCATCTTCCATCTGGTGACCCACGCCTTCTTCAAGGGGCTGCTCTTTCTCGCGGCCGGCTCGGTCATCCACGCTGTGGGTGGCGAGCAGGACATGCGCATGATGGGCGGCCTGCGCCGTTACATCCCCGTCACTTTCTGGGCCATGACTATGGCGGTCTTCGCCATCTCCGGTTTCCCCCCCTTCGCCGGCTTCTTCTCCAAGGACGAGATCCTTGCCGAGGTCTTCCGCTCGCCCAACGGCGGCCCGCTGCTGTGGGCTGTGGGGCTGGTCACCGCAGCGATCACCTCGTTCTATATGTTCCGCCTCTGGTACATGACCTTCTTCGGTCAACTTCGTCTGCAGCCAGAGGCCCCTCACCACGAAGCCTCGCGCGTTGCACCGGGCGATGACCTGCTTGCGGAGCACTCCACCAACGGCCACGGTGCGCACGCGCAGCCGCAAGCCCCCGGCATACACGAAAGCCCCCGGTCCATGCTGATTCCTCTCGTGCTGCTTGCCGTCCTCTCCGTCACCGGAGGCTGGATCGGCATTCCGCACTCGCTCGGTGGCGGCGATCGCTTCGGGCGATTCCTCGACCCGGTCACACATGGCACCGGCGTTCCAGCATCGTTCGAACAAGTCTCCATCGCTATGCGCACCGGTGCACCCATACCCACGACGGAGCCCACGTCGAAGCCGGAAGATCCCAAGACAGAACGTATGCTGACCGGCTGCTCCGTTTTCGCCGCGCTGCTCGGTCTGTTGCTCGCAGACACGCTCTACCGCCGTAAGCCATACCTTCCTGCCAAGATGGCAGCAGGCTCCCGGGCACTCTACGGGCTTGTATTCAACAAGTATTGGGTTGACGAGATCTACGGCTTCCTGATCGTCAAGCCGGTGCTGATCGTCTCCCGCTACATTCTGTGGGGCGGGTTCGACCGTGGCGTCATCGGCGGCGGCGGGCGGGTTCTGGCAAGTGGCACCCAGGGCGTCGGCGCCGTGTTGCGCCGCATCCAGTCCGGCAACATCCGCTCCTACGCCGGATGGCTCGCCTTGGGCGCTGCGGCCATTCTGCTGCTCTCCTTCTTCGGCTTCGGAGCACATCTGCACATGGGGGTGGCGCGATGACCTCGATCGATCACTCCATCCTGACCTGGATTCTGCTGCTGCCCGCGTTCGGCGCAGTCGTCGCCGCGCTCCTACCCGAACGAGGCAAGCTGGTGCAAAGCTGGGCGCTCGTCATCGCGCTGGCCACGTTCGTGCTCACGCTTCGCCTGCCCGCGCACTTCGATTACAACCACTCCGGTTTCCAGTTCGAGATCAACCGGCTCTGGATCGTCTCGCCGCCGATCCACTATCATCTCGGGATCGACGGCCTTTCCATGTGGCTGGTCGTGCTCACCGGCTTTCTCGCGCCCATCGGCGTGCTCGCCTCCTGGCGCGCCATTGACACCCGCGTGAAGGAGTTCTACTCACTCTTTCTTCTGCAGCAGACCGCCATGCTCGGCGTCTTCCTCGCGCTCGACCTGATGGTCTACTACGCCTTCTGGGAGCTCACGCTCGTCCCCATGGCGATCCTCATCGCCACCTTCGGGCGCGAACCCGGCAGCCGGAACAGCTCGCGTGCGGCTATCAAGTTCTTCCTTTACACCTTCATCCCCTCGGCGCTCTTCCTGGTCGGCATCCTCGTGCTCTATGCGCGCACCGGCACCTTCGACTACCTCGAACTCAAAGCGCAGCTCACTCAGAATCCGTCGCTCTTCTCGCCAGCAGCGATGTGGCTGATCTCGCTCTCCTTCCTTCTGGCCTTCGCCGTCAAGGTGCCCGTCTTTCCATTGCACGGCTGGTTGGGCGATGTCTTCAGCGAGGCGCCCAGCGCCATGGCGATGATCGTCGCTGGCAAGCTTGGCCTCTACTCGCTGATCCGCTTCCACCTCGGCCTCTTCCCCTTCGAGTCGCGCCGCGTCGCGCACTGGATGATCATGCTGGCTGTCCTCGGCATCCTGTATGGTGCGCTGGTCGCGCTGGTTCAAAACGACCTGAAGCGCCTGCTCGCCTTCGGCACTCTGTCCAGCCTCAGCTTCTGCACGCTTGGCATCTACACCTTCGCCATCAACGGCCTGGATGGCGCGGTCTTTCACGTCCTCAGCGAATCGATCACCGGCGCTGCGATGTTGGTCCTGTTCGGCATCATGTACGAGCGCTACGGCACCTACGAGATCGAGCGCTACGGCGGACTCGCCGCGAGAACACCGCGGCTCGCCATGCTCTTTCTCGTTACCGTCTTCGCTCTGATCGGACTCCCCATCCTCAATGGCTTCGTCGGGGAGTTTCTAACGTTATCGAGCGGCTTTGCAACCTCGCACCTCTGGGGTGCGCTGGGCACCGTTGGCGTCATCCTTAGCGCGACCTACATGCTCTGGATGGTGCAGCGCGTCTTCTACGGCCCCGAATCCGCGCTGGTGCATCGCTCGCCCGCACACGATCTCGCCGCACGCGAGCATCTCGCCCTGTGGCCGATGGCCGTCCTGATGGTGGTCATGGGCGTTTTCTCTCCTTACTGGATACGCGCCATCGATCGCGGCGTACATGCATTCAGCAACGCGCCTGCCGCATCGCATCCGTCGGCCGCGCTCGCCTCCACCCCCGCACCGGATGGGGAGGCCCAATAACATGACGGTCTATTCCATCTACCGGATTCTCCCCGAGGTCATCCTCACCCTCGCCGGCGTCGTCATCATGCTGGTCGATCCGCTGCTGCCGCGCACCACCAGCCGCAAACCCGTCGGCTGGTTCAGCGTGCTGGCCACGGTGGCAGCGTTCGCCGCAAGCGCCTGGCAGCTCCATCTCCCTGCCGGCACCGGATACTTTGGCGTGGTTCAGACGGACGCCTTCAGCGTCTTCTTCCACCTGCTGATCTGCGGAACGGTGCTGGTTGCTCTGCTGGCTGCGATCGATTCCATAGGGCCGCACACTCACGATATGGGTGAGTACTTCGCCCTCGTCCTCTTCGGCACCGTCGGCATGCTGCTCATGACCTCGGCCGTCGAGCTGTTGCTGGTCTTCATCGGGCTCGAGATCTCCTCGATCTCCACCTACATCCTGGCCGGCTTCCGCAAGCGCACCGGCAAAAGCCCGGAAGCCTCCATCAAATACTTCCTGCTCGGGTCGTTTGCCACGGCATTTTTTCTGTACGGCATCGCGCTCACCTTTGGCGCGACGGGCACAACCCGCATCGCGGCCATCGCCGCAGCGCTTCCCGATACCACGACTCCCATCCTCGCCTGGACCGCCGTAGCCCTCATTCTCGTCGGCCTCGGCTTTAAAGTCTCCGCAGCGCCCTTTCACGTCTGGACGCCCGATGTCTATGAAGGCGCACCGTCGCCTGTTGTCGCCCTCATGTCCACCGCGCCCAAAGCCGCGGCGTTTGCCGTCCTGCTGCGCATCTTCTACGGCGCATACCCCTCCATCCAACAGCACTGGTGGAGCCTCTTCTGGATTCTCGCCGCCGTCTCCATGACGCTCGGCAATCTCGCTGCACTGCGCCAGCAGAGCGTGAAGCGCATGCTCGCCTACTCCTCCATCGCGCACGCCGGATACCTGTTGGTCGCCTTCACCAGCTTCTCGCCGCAAGGGATTGCAGCCGCCAGCTTCTACGTGCTGTGCTATGTCGCGATGAACGTCGGCATCTTCGCGGTTATCAGCCACGTTGGCGGTTACGATGACCACCTCTGGTCCATCACCGACTATCGCGGCCTCGCCTACCGCTCGCCCGTGCTCTGCGGGGCCATGGCCTTCTTCCTGCTCTCGCTCATCGGCATTCCTTTCACCGGCGGCTTCTTTGCCAAGTTCTATGTCTTCTCCGCGGCTCTACAGAAGGGGATGCTCGGCCTCGCCATCATCGGGCTGGTCAACAGCGGCATTGCCTCCTTCTATTACCTGCGCCTGATGATGGCGCTCTACAGCAAGCCGGCCGAAGGCTCGCCGGTCCTTGCTGTGCCGCGCATGTCTGTGACGCTGGGCTTTGCGATCCTGCTGGCCGCATCGGCAACGCTGCTGCTCGGCATCGTGCCCCGCTCTTCGCTGGATCTCGCGCAGCGTGCCGCGTCCACCTTGTTTGCCGCGCCGCAGCCATCACCCGTAACGCCGGCCTTAAAAGACAACTAAAACTCACTCGCTCTTTAAGCGCAGATCACGTCGCTCGAAGACCCGCACTGCCGCTTCGAAGATCCCACAACTCAAGAGCAGCCCCTCCAATAGCCCCGCGCCGAAGACGAGCCGCGTGTGCTCTGTGATCGGTCCACTCAGTAGGATTTGCAGCAGACGGCTCTGTGCCAGCTGCCATCCGGCCGGCAACAACAGCGGTAGACTGACCGCAGCCAGGCTCAGCGCGCCGGCGATCACCCCCGGCAGCACCAGCGACGCCAGCACGGCCAGCGACGCCGTCGTCAGGCTCAGCACCAGCAGCGCGCCCAGCGTCTGCCACAGCACCAACGCCGGAGCATCCAGCACCGGTCCGGTCAGCGCCAGGTCGAGCACGTACAGCACCAGCGGCAGAAACGCCGTCAGCCACAGCGCGCCCAGGTACTGACGCCGGCTCACCGCACGTGACAGCACCAGCACAATGCGCCGCGAGCGCTGTTCATTCCCAAGCAGCGCTCCACCGGCAAACGCCACTAGCGCGAGCCCATAGATCGACTGCTGCTCCAGCGCCGCCTCGACATCCTCCGGTGCAGGATGTGGTCCGCCGACGAGCAGAATCGCCGCCATACCCCACGGCCAAAGCACCAGCAGCATCCACAGCCAACGATTGGCCCACAGCAACCGCCACGCGATCCGCAGACTCTTCATCGGCGCGGCGCCTCACTGCTGGTCCGCTCATCCTTGGTCCACTCCAAAAACAAAGTAGTCAGATCGCCACGCACCGGCGTCGCGCTCACCAATTCGGCGCCGCGTGTCCAGACCGCCTCCAGAAAACGCCGCGCCTCGCCCGCTGCAATCGTCCACGTCCCCGGTGCGCTCGCCGCGCCCCACTGCGCCGTCAAATCGGCATCCGGCGTGAAGTTTCGCAGCACAATTTCCATCTCGCCTTTGGACTCGAGCAGCGCGTCCAGCCGCCCGTAGCGCAGCAGTTTTCCCTCATGCAAAAAGGCGATTCGATCGCTGACCATCGCTACTTCACTGAGCTGGTGCGAACTGAGCAGGATCGCAGCCCCCGCCGCACGCAGCTCCTGCAGCAGGGTGCGCACCTTCAGCACACCCTCCGGATCGAGTGCCGAAGCAGGCTCGTCCAGAATCAGCACCCGCGGCGCGTGCACCAGCGCCTGCGCCAATCCGAGCCGCTGCTGCATTCCGCGCGAGAAGCGCCGCACATCGCGCTTCCACTCGGTTAGCCCGACGCGCGTCAGCACTTGCTCCATCGCCTCGCGTGAGGGCGATAGCCCATTCAGTGCCGCGGCAAACCGCAGGGCGCTCAACGCATTTCCTTGAAAGAAGACTGGCGCATCGGGTAGAAAGCCGAGCTGCCGCCGCGCCACCGCATCGCTGAAGCGCCGGCCCATCAGCGAACCATCGCCGGAGCTGGGCAACAGAAAGCCGGTCGCAATCTGCATTGCGGTTGTCTTACCAGCGCCGTTCGGGCCCACCAGGCCGAGGATCTCGCCCGGCTCAACTGCGAAACTCACCTCGTCCAGCGCGGGCGACTCGCCAAAGTATTTCGAGATGCGATCGAAAACGAGCGCCGGAGGCATATCAGCATCTTAAATAATCTTCATTTCGCTGCCTTCCAGCGGCAGATATATCTGTCACATTCAGCGTGACTTATTGCACTTCGCTTCATAAGATCCCGAGAACCTCCCGCAAATCGCATATCTCGCGCGTCTCTCCGGACTGTGTATATCTGTTTGCCCACTTACAGTCGAATCAAGCCACGGCCGTCAAACCATGCCTGGCCCTGGGGGAGCCGGTACTGGCTCCAGGATGGTATGATGTTGCGTTCGCAACGACTATGGTAAAACTGGATCATCTAGGCCGGGCCACGCTTTCTGTCTGCATACTGAGTTCAGCTGCACTCCTCATCTCGGGAGTAGCTGTTCTATCTTTACCGCCGACTTTTGATCGCGCTTTTACCGTGGCATTGAACCACTTCACTCACCGCTCTTACTTGTTTGACGCTGCGTGTCATACCATTTCGGATTACACGATCTTTTCGGGTTTGATATTTGTTGCCCTTCTTTGGTATTGCTGGTTTTCCTCTACTGATCTTCCTAGCCGTCATAATATTTTTTCCGGAACTATCGCTTCGGCACTTACTGGTGCGCTCAGTCGAGTGACACAACTATTGTTTCCGAACCGCGCGCGCCCGTTTCAGGACGCTTCTGTACATCTCAAGCTTCCATTCACGGTCAACCTGGACTCCCTGAGGCATGTTGCGTCATCGTTTCCCAGCGATCATGCCGCTCTCTATTTCGGCTTGGCGGCAACCATATACTCTGTGAACCGTAAGCTTGGGTATTACTCCTTTGGCTTGGCTGTTCTGCTAAGTGCGATTCGAATGTATCTCGGTTTTCACTACTTATCTGACACAATCGGTGGCGCGGCCCTTGGAGTGTTGTGCGTGTGTGTGATTCAAAACCTGAGAGTCGCCTCCCTCACCAAGCGCGTGTCAGCTATGTGCCAGGCTCCAAGTCCCACGTTCTATGCCGTAGCGTATTGTGTGACCTATACCATCGCGACGATGTTTTATGACGTGCGCGCTATCGCTTCGCAACTAGCTCATCACTTACGGCACTGACGGGATAATCCGAAGCCGGTCCGAAGAGCGGTTTGTAACCGAGACGACGGGCCTCTCGAGACGCCACCGGTCTCCACGTCTCTGGCTTGTCTCCATATCGCCGACAGATATCCCGTCGCAGTACAAAAAGCTATGCGCAATCTTTACCGGTGCCAGCATCCCCGCTGGACTGCTGGAAAGCAAAAGCCCCCGGCTGAATGACCGAGGGCTTTTATCGGAACTGCGAAAGAACTAGTGGGACTGCACCTTGGCGAAGATGATGACGAAGGTGAACAGCGACAGCGACTCGATAAACGCCAGACCGAGTGTCAGCAGCAGCAGGATGCCCGGCCGGGCCCCTGGATTGCGTGCCAGCGCCTCGGTGGCTGAGGCTGTTGCTCGGCCCTGTCCCAGGCCGCAGAGTCCCGCCGCCAGGCCCATACCCAGGCCTGCAGCAATCGAAGTAAGTCCGATGGCCATACTGTTGTTACCGCCAGCATTCTGCGCGAATGCCGGCGCAGCCATAAACAGCACGCCCAGCACTGTGAAGAGGATTTGCAGTTTCCGCATAGTAGTTCTCCGTAGCTCCCGAAAATGTACCGTCAGTGGGTGGTTGATGCTCACCGTGCTGGCACCCTCACGCTGACGGCTGATGCAGACAAGGCGGAAGCGGCTCCCTGTCCGAAATGTCGATGCGGCACCACGCCTATGCGCGGCTGCCGGAAAACTCTAATGATCGTGCGCTGTCGCCTGTCCCAGATAAATCATCGCCAGCAGCATGAACACATATGCCTGAATGATGGACACTCCCAGGTGCAGCCCGAGAAACACCGCCGGGATTGCGATCGGCACCAGCGAGAAGAACGCCAGCGTTACCAGGTCGCCGGCAAACATATTTGCGTAAAGACGTACGGTGAGCGAGAGGATGCGCGCAAAGTGCGAGATGATCTCGATCGGCAGCATCAGCCAGGAGAGCCACCAGATCGGCCCGAGGAAATGCTTCAGGTAGCCAATCGGCCCCTGCTCGCGAAGGCCGTGGTACTGGTAGTACAGGAAGGTCAGGGACGCAACGCCCAGCGGTACCCAGGGCTTCGCGGTCGGTGAGATGAAACCGGGCAGCAGACCCAGCAGATTGCTCAGCAGGATGAAGACAAAGACCACCGTAACGAAGGGAACGAAGCGTTCGAAGCCGTGACCGATGATCGACTCTGCCTGTTCGCTCACAAAGCCGTGCAGGATCTCTGCGATATGTTGCGCCGGACCCGGCTTATCCACGCTGAGAGTAGCGCGCACGATGACGAAGAACATCAGCAGCGCGAGAACGACCACGATCTCCATCGCCACCGAATTGGTGATAGGCGCCTGGGAATACTGCGGGTGCAGATGAAGCATCGCCAGCATTGCATTCGCCGCGCCGGCAAAGTAGTGGTTCAGGAAGGCTGTGAATGGGAGCTGAACTGGCATAGCGTACGTGTCTTAAGGTTCCTGTGAGTCTCGAATCCTGAAGATTCCCGGCGAGAGGCGAAGCTAAGCCGTCCAGGAGCGCAGCAGTCGAATCGACTCGATCGTCAGCGCCACCACGGCCAGCCCCAGGCCCGCGCAAAGCGCGTACACCGAGCCTTCCAAACTCTTAAGGCTAACATATAGAACGACTCCCGCGAGGATGAGCCGCAGGAAAAACCAGATCAGCACACCGGCAATCGGCTTCCCTTGCCGCCCCTCGTTGAACCGGCTCAGCACCGCCAGCATCAACCGCTGCGACTCATAAAGCCCGGTAGCCGCGATCACCGCTCCCACCGCGAACATCGCCGCCGACTGCCACCCCGCCGCGCGCCAGATCGCAAGCGCGCCCAGCACCCCAAGGATGCCCACCCAGCGTAGCGCGCGCATCAGTGTCGCTTTCAGGTCGTGCTCGGTGAACTCGGTCAGTGGCGAGGCATTCGGTTCAGTCAAGATTCGGTCACGTCTCTTCTTAAGGATTGTTTCAGAAATGCAGGCCAGGCGATCGCGCCAGCCCTATTAGTCGGCTTTACTCAGGGCCAGCACCGCGCGAAAGATCTGCACAAAACCGGCGGCCGCACCAACGATCATTCCCGCAATGTAGATCCAATGCTGATGCAGCCACTTGTCCAGCCCCACGCCAATCAGCAGACCAACTACCGTAGCCACCGGCAACACCAGCGCCAGCTGAATCAGGCTCTCCACCTGCACCAGCGACTCGAGCGCGGCGCTCTTTTTCCTCGGCGGCTTGCCGTTCTTTTCCTCGCGGATGTCGCCGTCCCTCATGCTGGCTGCCCGAGCATTTTCACTGGGTGATATGCAAGCGCGCCAGTGTTCGCGAAGCTCGACCGTACTCAGTAGTAGTGAAAACGCTCTCGATCCTGCGCTGTTATACACCATCCCCTCGGTATACTGACCGAACGGTATCTCCCTCAAAGGAAACAGAGTGTTCGAGTCAGAGTTCGAGCGCAGCCTGTTCGCGCTGCGGCAGGAAAAACTGCAGCAGATCGCTGCGCTGGGCCACGCCGCCTACCCCAATCACTACCGCACCACGCACGAGATCCCCGCCCTGCGGGCGCGCTTCGACGGCTCGACCGCGGAGCAGCTTGAGGCCGAACGCACGCAGGTCTCCGTCGCTGGCCGCATCATGGCCATCCGCGCCCAGGGCAAGGCCGGCTTTGCGCAGTTGCAGCAGGGCGGCGAGCGCCTGCAGATTTACGTGCGCCTCGACGCCGTGGGCGAGCAAGCCTTCCAGCTTTACAAGCTGCTCGATCTCGGCGACCACATCGGCGTCACTGGCTATCTCTTCCGCACCCGCACCGGCGAGC
Source organism: uncultured Acidobacteriaceae bacterium (assembly GCA_963712845.1). Taxonomy (GTDB): domain Bacteria; phylum Acidobacteriota; class Terriglobia; order Terriglobales; family Acidobacteriaceae; genus KBS-83. Next base: position 623,105 of record CAVQJM010000039.1, on the reverse strand, counting down.
TCACCGTGCATGTGGACACCATCACCTTCCTCACCAAGTCCATGCTCGCGCTGCCGGAGAAGTATCACGGGCTGGAAGATGTGGAGCTGCGCTACCGCCAGCGCTATCTCGATCTCTTCATCAACACCGACGTCCGAGCGGTGTTCGTCAAGCGCGCGCAGATTCTGCGTGCGGTGCGCAGCTTCTTCGATGAGCGCGGCTACATGGAAGTCGAGACGCCGATGATGCAGTCCATTGCCGGCGGCGCAATGGCGCGGCCCTTCACCACGCATCACAACGCGCTGGACATCCCGCTCTTCCTGCGCATCGCGCCGGAGCTTTATCTGAAGCGCCTGGTGGTCGGCGGCCTCGACCGCGTCTACGAGATCAATCGTAACTTCCGCAATGAGGGCGTCTCCACGCAGCACAACCCCGAGTTCACCATGCTCGAGTTCTACCAGGCCTACGCGAACTACCACGACCTGATGGACCTGACCGAAGAGCTGGTGAAGTTCGTCGCGACGAAAGTGAACGGCACGTTGACCACTGAGTTCAACGGCACCACGATCGATCTCGCCCAGTGGAAGCGCTACTCCATGCGCGAGGCCATCGCCGCCTTCTGGCCATCCAACGCGGGCGCGGCTCCTACGCTCGCGAACTTCGCGACAGAAGCATCCGTGCATGAGCTGATTGCGCGCGCGCGTGCGGCTGGAGTGCAGGTGGCGATGCAGACTGGCGAGCCAGTCGGGAAGACGATCGCCAATCTCTTCGAAGCCGTCGCCGAAGAGCACCTCATCCAGCCAACCATCATCTACGACTTCCCGCTCGCCGTCTCGCCGCTCTCCAAGGTCAAGCCCGACGAGCCCGATTGGGTGGAACGTTTCGAGTTTTATATCGGCGGCTTCGAGCTGGGGAATGCCTTCAGCGAGCTGAACGATCCGGTGGATCAGGAGCGGCGCTTCCGGCAGCAGCTTGCCGAGCGCGAGCGCGGCGACGAGGAAGCGCATCAGCCAGATGAAGATTATGTGCGGGCGCTCGCCTATGGTCTGCCGCCAACCGCCGGGGAAGGCATCGGCATCGACCGGCTCACCATGATCCTGACCGGCGCGCGGTCGATCCGCGACGTGATTCTCTTCCCGCTTATGCGCCCGGCCAAGGAGTCATCCGGCCCGGATCAGAGCGAGAACTGATCTCCGTCGTTTACTTCGACTTCTGCGCTCGCTTCACCAGCGTGGCCAGCGTCACGCGGTCAAGCTCCGTTTCGAACGCGCGATGGCAATCGCGATACGCCTTGGCGATGGCAGCGTGAATCTTGGAAGCGACCGCGCCACTGCTCTTCGGCAGGTTCAGCTTGCTGCTCGACTCGAGCGCACGGTGCACCTCCGCCAGCGTGATCGACTTGGCCGGACGAGTCAGCTTCGATCCACCAGAGGGCCCCTTCTGACTCACGATAAGATCGGCCTGCTGTAGAGAAGAAAGTATCCTGCGAATGACGACAGGGTTGGTATGAAGAACCTCAGCGAGATCGGCCGAAGTCTTCAACGCATCATTCTGCGAAAGAATGACCAGTATATGGACACCGGTCACGAAGCGTGTGTTGGCTGCCATAAGCCAAACGCTACCATAAAAAAGACTTCTGTCACTCGTGACGTGACGATCACGTTGGTTTCGAGTTAACACCGGAGGTCATCTGCCTGCAATGTGGCGGCTGACGCACGTGGGACGCCAAAACCCTGCTTCACGGGACCGCCATAGTTACTTAAGAGAGGGATGAATTTCGTGAAATTGCTCTTTGTCGGGGACGTTTTCGGCAGTCCGGGGAGGCGGGTGGTACGGGAGCATCTGCCGCACGTTATTAAGGAGCGCCAGGTCGACCTGGTGGTCGTGAATGCGGAGAACGCCGCCGGCGGCTTCGGGCTGACGCCTCCCCTTGCCGAAGACCTCTTCGACCTCGGCGCCCACGTCCTCACTACCGGCAATCATGTCTGGGACAAGCGCGAGATCATCGACTATCTCGGCTCGGTTCCCCCGGAAAGCCACGATCGGCCACGCCGCATTGTCCGGCCTGCTAATTACCCCGCAGGCACCCCCGGCTTCGGTATTTATGAAGGCACGCTCCCCTCGGGTATCCCCTATGCCGTGCTCAATCTGCAGGGACGCGTCTTCATGCAATCCAACGACGACCCCTTCCGCACCGCGGACCGGATGTTGGCCGGCGTCCGCGCGAAAGTGATCCTGGTAGACATCCATGCCGAGGCGACCTCCGAGAAAATGGCACTCGGCTGGTATCTTGATGGCCGGGTTACCGCTGTGCTCGGCACGCATACTCATGTGCCCACCGCGGACGAGCGCGTGTTACCAAACGGCACCGCCTACCAGACCGACGTAGGCATGAGCGGACCCTACGACAGCGTTATCGGTGTGGAGAAAGAGCTTGTTATCCAGAGATTTCTCAGCGGAATGCCGGGCAAGTTCGAGCCCGCGCGCGGCGACGCACGGATGTGCGCTCTGCTCATCGAGTGCGACGCTTCCACCGGCCGCGCCACGGCCGTCCAGCGCCTGATGCTCGGCGAGTAGCCGCCACACTTCCCGCCGCGGCGCGGACATACTCTGCGCCCCTTCCCGCGTCCAAATCACTACTGGCTGTTTTTCTGTCACTCTTTCGCGGGAGCGGCCCTTTGACGATCCCCCCGCGTCAAAGGTCTTCGAGGTCGGTCCGCGATGGCTACGAATCTCCTCATCTCCAGCCTGCCCGCGCCTGAGCAGACTCGTCTCGCACCCTTCTTTGAAAGAGTGGAGCTGGCCGACGGCGAAGAGCTCGTACATCCAGGGCAGCCGATCGGTTTCGTCTGGTTCATCGAGAGTGCTGTCATCTTCACATCGCAATCTCTGGGCAATCGCAGCCGCATCCCCGCCGGCCTGGCCGGCAGCGAAGGCGCCGCCGGCTTCGAGCTCTGGCTCGGCCGCAACGTTTCGCCGCTCTCCACCGCCGTCACCATCGGCGGCCGCGCGCTGCGCATGGCCGCCGCCGATCTCGCGCGCGAGGTGCTCGACAAGCCATCGTCATTGAATCGAGCGCTCGGCGATTACGTGTTCAACTTCGTCACCATGGGCGCACAGATGGCAGTCTGTCTGCAGTCCCACTCTCCGGAAGAGCGGCTCTGCCGCTGGCTGCAAATGATCCAGCTCCGTTCCCCCCGCCGCGATCGTTTTCCCCTCTCCGAATCTCTCGCGGCGGCCTTGCTCAACACGGAGCCGCACACTGCGCTGCTCTCCGTGCGAGCGCTGGAACAGGCCGGTTTCGTCGAGTATCGCGACCGCCAGGTGCGCATCCTGGACAAGCAAGGGCTGCAGGATGGCTGCTGCGAATGTCTCTCGCTCTTTCAGGAACACCTTTCGCGGCTCCAGAAGGCCAATGGCGGCAGCGCACCCACATCCGCCTGAGAACGTGGACAGCTTCGCCGCATCGGAACGGAATGTGGCCTGCCGGTTGACCTCCTCCATCGCACCTGCATCTCTTCTTCAGGGCCGCGGAGTTCCATCCGAGGCGCGGTCCCCCAAGGAGATGTTTCGAATGACGGATTATCGAGTACGCGCAGGCGACATCGAAGAAGACCAAGTCACTTCGTTGATCGAGAGCTATTCTGCTCAACTGCCATCAAGCTTCTACCTCTGCGCTGCGGGCGGCTCAATTGTGGCCTCCCTCATTGCCAAGCTCCAGGGCAAAAATCACAACGCGCTCTTCTTTGGCCAGTGGGCGGCGCCGTTCCTGCTGCTAGGTATCTACAACAAAATGGTGAAGCAACACGGTTCAGACGCTATTCACACCAACACCGACTAGAGCGATCAACCTTCAGCCACTACCGCCAGCATCACCTTCAAGGTATGCTGGCGTTTCCGTGTCCGCCAGCCCCCCATCCGAATCCGCCGACGCGGTCCAGACGCCGCTGATGCGGCAGTATTTCGCCGCCAAGTCCCAGCATCCGGATGCCCTGCTCCTCTTCCGCATGGGCGACTTCTATGAGCTCTTTTACGAGGACGCGAAAACCGCCGCCCGCGAGCTCGAGATCACCCTCACCGCGCGCGACCGCGAGCGCCAGGTGCCGATGTGCGGCGTTCCCTACCACGCGGTCGAAGGCTACATCGGCCGGCTGCTGCAGAAGGGATACCGCATCGCCATCTGCGAGCAGATGGAAGACCCCAAGCTCGCCAAGAAGATCGTCCGCCGCGAGGTCACCCGGGTCCTCTCCCCCGGCACGGCACTCGATCCGGCGCAGCGCTCGGAGCGCAACAACTATCTCGCCGCCGTCTACAACGCGCCCGCACAGCGGGCAGAGGAGGATCGTGCCGGGCTCGCGCTGCTCGATCTCTCCACCGGCGAGTTCCGCGCCACGGAGTTCACCGGCAAGTTCGCCGCATTGCTCTGCCTCGATGAATTGACGCGCCAGCAGCCCGCCGAATTATTGCTGGCGGCGGAGACGACGCTCTTCCCCGCGCTGCCAGCCGAAGCACTCGGCGCAGCCCTCGACCCCATTCGCACCAAGACACGCCTCGATGCCTGGGCCTTCAGCGCCGACTATGCGATTCCCCTGCTCGAGCGCCAGTTGCAGGCGCGTTCGCTGGACGGCTTTGGTCTGGCCGGCCACACCGCCGCCGCCATCGCAGCGGGTGCTGCGCTGCATTACGTCCGCTCCACGCAAGCGGGCGACCTCTCGCACATCGACGGCCTGCGTTACTACGAGCGCGCCGAGCATCTGGAGCTCGACCCCGTGAGCGTCCGCAACCTCGAGCTCGTCGAGCCGCTCTTCGCCGACGCCTCCTCACGCACCACGCTCTTCCACACCCTCGACTGCTGCCAGACGCCCATGGGCAAGCGCCTGCTGCGCTCAAACCTGCTGCGGCCGCTGTTCGATCCAGCGGAGATCGAAGCGCGCCTCGATGCAGTCGCCGAGCTGCACACTGCTCTGCAGCCTCGCGAAGAGCTGCGCCGCGCACTCAGCGGCGTCCTCGATATGGAGCGCCTGCTCGGCCGCGTCTCGCTCGACTCCGCCGGCCCGCGCGACGTCCTCGCCCTCGGCGCGTCGCTGGCACGTCTGCCATTGATCGCAGCGGCAGTGGCGCCGTTGCAGTCGCCGCGATGGCAGCAATCGTACGAGCGCCTCGATCAGCTCATAGACGTCCACACCTCCATCGAAAAATCCCTGGTCAGTGAGCCACCCCTGACGCTTGCTGATGGCGGGGTAATCGGCACCGGTGTTCACGCAGAGCTCGATGAACTCCGCACCCTCAGCCAGAGCGGACGCCAGTCCATCGCCGCTATCGAAGAGCGCGAACGCCAGCGCACCGGTATTGGATCCTTAAAGGTTCGCTTTAACAATGTCTTCGGCTACTACATCGAGATCACCAAATCCAATCTCAAGTCCGTGCCCTCCGATTACGAGCGCAAACAGACCCTGGTCAACGCCGAGCGCTTCACCACCCCCGAGCTCAAGGACTACGAGACCCGCGTCCTCACCGCGCACGAGCGGGCCATCGAGATCGAGCGCCGTCTCTTCGCTGAATTGCGCGCCACTATTCTCGCTGCCGCTGCGCGCATCCGGCGCAGCGCTGCTGTGGTCGCAGAGCTCGACCTGCTCGCCAACTTCGCCCATGTCGCCGCGTTGCGCAACTACACCCGCCCCACGCTTTCGGAAGAGTGCGTGCTCGAAGCCGCGGCAGCGCGCCACCCCGTCGTCGAATGCCGCATGGAGGAGAACGCCGAAGGCCGCTTCGTCCCCAACGACCTCTATCTGTCGACCGAAGGCCCAGCCGTCCTGCTGCTCACCGGCCCCAACATGGGCGGCAAATCCACCTATCTCCGCCAGGCGGCGCTGCTCGTCATCATGGCGCAGATGGGCTGCTTCGTCCCCGCAACGCGCATGCGCTTCGGCTTGGTCGACCGCGTCTACACTCGCATTGGGGCCAGCGACAATGTCGCCCGCGGCCGATCCACCTTCATGGTCGAGATGACCGAGACCGCCACCATCCTCAACACCGCGACAAAGCAGTCGCTCATCCTGCTCGACGAGATGGGCCGCGGCACTGCCACCTTCGACGGCCTGTCGCTCGCCTGGGCCACACTCGAGTACATCCACGGCCGCATCGGCGCGCGCACGCTCTTCGCCACCCACTACCACGAGCTCACGCTACTGGCCGAGCAGCTTCCCCGCCTCGCCAACCTGCGCGTCGCCGTCAAGGAGTCGCCCGCCGGCATCGCCTTCCTGCATACCATCGAGCCCGGCGCCGCCAGCAAAAGCTACGGCATCGAAGTGGCGCGGCTCGCCGGCCTGCCCGCCTCGGTCATCGAACGGGCAAGACGGGTCCTCGCGCAGCACGAAAAGTCTGAGAAGCGCAACGTCGCCCTCGAAGCGGAAGACGCTTCGGCACCTTTGCAGCTCACCATCTTCACCCCGCTCTCGCAGCGCATCCTCGACCGCATCACCGAGCTCGACACCAACAGCCTGACCCCGCTGCAGGCCCTGAATCTGCTCGAAGAGTTGAAGAGTGAGATACGTGCCGCAGCAAACCCCGATGCTTCTCCGAGCGGCAAGCCGCTACCATAGAGCATGTCTCCTGTCGCTCCAGGCCGAGGAACGCAGCTTTCCGTTAAGAAAAGCTGCTCAGAGTGGTAGATAAATGGGACATTGCAATAGGAGACATGCTTAGGACTTCATGAGCCTGCGCCACGACGTCGGTCAGCTACTGCTTGTTGGACTCGCCGGAACAGAGCTCGCCGCCACGGAGCGCGCCTGGCTGCGGCTCATTCGTCCTGCGGGCACCGTGCTCTTCCGCCGCAACATCGAAGAGGCCGCACAGGTCCACGCCTTACTCGAAAGCACTACCGAACTGGTCAGCGATGGCCCGCTCTTCCACGCCATCGATGTCGAAGGCGGCCTCGTCGACCGGCTCCGCGACCTCATCGCGCCCATGCCCGCGCCTGCCGCGGTAGCCGCCACCGGCAGCAGAAAGCTCTATCGCCAGCACGGCTATCTCATCGGCTCCGAGCTGCGCCTGCTCGGCTTCAATGTCGCCTTCGCGCCCGGTACTCGATCTGCGCACCGCCGCATCCGCCGAAGTGATGCGCACCCGCGTCGTCTCCGAGGATCCGAAAGCCGTCATCGCCTACGCAGAAGCCTTTCTCACCGGGCTCAGCAATGCGGGCGCACTCGGCTGCGGCAAACACTTCCCCGGACTTGGCGGCGGAGGGCTCGACTCCCACCATGCCACGCCTGCAATCGACCGCACTTTTAAGCAGCTATGGGAAGAGGACATGCTCCCCTTCCGCAAGCTGCACCGCGCACTGCCCTTCGTGATGGTTTCGCACGCGACGTATCCGGAGGCCTTCAGCAAGCCGGACACGACTGCGCTGCCCGCGTCCATCTCGCCCTTCTGGATCGACCGCACCCTTCGGCACAAGCTCGGCTTCCGCGGCCTCATCGTCTCTGACGACATGGAGATGGGCGGCATACTGCACCACGCGCCAATGGAAGAAGCCGCCGTAGCCGCCATCGCCGCAGGCACGCACCTCATCGAGATCTGCAAAGACCCGGCGCTCGTTCTCACCGCGTACGAGGCCGTCTTAAGCGAGGCCGAGCAATCCCGCAGCTTCCGCGCCATCGTCGAGCAGGCTGCCGCAACCGTACGCACGCATCGTCACAAGTTGCTGCGTCACTTCCATCCTTCGCCGCCCCCGAACGATGCCAAGATTACCGCGATGCGCGAAGCTGTCCTCGCCTTCACCACCAGCGTCACCGCAAAAACTCCGCAGGCGCAGGCGTGAGTCTAGCTCCCGCGCAAAAGAAGTCGATGCTGGTCGCCGGCGTCATGAGCGGCACCTCGGCAGACGGCATTGACATCGCCCTATGCCGCATCTCTCCCGCACGCCCGCGGCCGCACATCGAGCTCATCCGCCATCGCGCCTTCCCGTATCCAGCGCAGCTCCGCAAAGCGGTGTTAGGCAGTATGGATGCCCGCAACACCTCTGCCGCTGAGCTTGCACGCCTCAACTGGCGGCTCGGCGAGCAGTATGGCGACGCCGTGCAGGCCGCTGCCCAGGGATACGTCCTCGACCTCGTCGGCTGTCATGGCCAGACCATCTATCACCAGGGCATCGCCAAGCCGTATGCCGGCCGCAGCATCGCCTGCACCTGGCAGCTTGGCGAGCCGGCGCTGATCGCTGCCGCCGTCCACGCGCCCGTCGTTTCGAACTTCCGCCCCGCCGATATGGTTGCGGGCGGCCAAGGCGCGCCTCTGGTGCCGCTGCTGGACGCGACACTCTTCGCGCATCCGCGTCGCGCGCGCGTGTTGCAGAACCTCGGCGGCATCGCCAACCTCACCCTCGTTCCGCCGGGTGGCGCTCTCGACCAGTTGCTCGCCTTCGATACCGGCCCTGCCAACATGGTCATCGATGCGCTCGCGCATCAGCTCTTCGGTAAGCCTTACGACCGTGGCGGACGCCTCGCCGCTGCCGGCGCTGCCAACGAGTCCGTCGTGAGTGCGCTATTGCGCGATCCTTACTATCGCCGTCCGCCGCCCAAGAGCGCGGGCCGCGAGCAGTACGGTGCAGCTTTCGTCGAGCGGGTTCTGTCACTCGCGCGGCGACAACGCCTTTCGCCACACGACATCCTCGCGACCGCTACAGCGCTCACCTCACGCAGCATCGCGCTTGCCTGGCGCCTCTTTGTCGCGCCGCGCATCGGCGGCGCATCCGTTGACTACATCGTCGCCGGCGGCGGCGCGCGCAACCTCACGCTCATGCGCATGCTCGCCGCCGATCTCACGCCCTTCGGCTGTCGTATCCAAACCACCGACGATCACGGCATCCCCTCCGAAGCGAAGGAGGCTGTTGCCTTCGCCCTGCTCGCCTGGCTCACCTGGCACCGGCTGCCCGGCAATGTCCCTGCGGCTACCGGAGCGGCGCACCCAGCCATCCTCGGCCAGATCACGTATGTGTAAACGTACCTGGCGCGGTGTCGTATACGCGGCCTTCGCTGCTGGCATGCTTGTCGGATGCGGCAGCAAGCCCGACCCGAACACCGCCGTTGTGCTCATCGAGTCCAGCCCGACAAGTCTCGATACACGTATCGGCGTCGACGTGCAGTCAGAACGACTCGACATGCTGATCTTCGATTCGCTGGTGAAGCGAGATGAGCATTACGAGGTCCAGCCCTGGCTCGCAAAAAGCTGGGACCAGCCGGATCCCCTGACCTACGTCTTTCACCTGCATCCCGGAGTGCGCTTCCACAATGGCCAGCCGCTCACCTCCGCCGATGTGAAGTGGTCCATCGACTCCGCGCACAACGGGACCGTCATCACTGCGAAGTCCGGCTCCTTCATTCAGATCGACCACGTTGACGCGCCGGACCCGCTCACCTGCGTTGTGCATCTTAAGAAACCCGATCCGTTCCTGCTGTGGAACCTCTCGGACGGCGCACTGGGCATTGTGCCCGCCGGCAGTGGCAAAGACTTCTGGCGCCACCCCATCGGCACCGGCGCCTACAAGTTCGTCTCGCAGCAGCAGGACAAGGACGTCATCCTCGAGCGCAACGAAGACAGCTGGCAAACAAAACCCTCTATCCCGCGTCTCCACTTCATCGTGGTTCCGGATGACACCACCCGCGCACTCGAATTGCAAAAGGGCTCGGCCGACGTTGCCATCAACGCGCTCGAACCGGACACCGTGCACGCCCTCCGCTCCAATCCGCGTCTCGAGATCCAGACCACGTCCGGCACCATCGTCAACTACATCAACCTGAATTTGAGCGACCCATATCTCCACGATCTTCGCGTGCGCCAGGCAGTTGCAATGGCGATCGATCGTAAGCTCATCCTCGATACCATCTGGCGCGGGCAGGCTCGACTCGCAGATGATCTTCTTCCACCTGGGCACTGGGCGCGCACCGATAACATCGCCCACTATCCGTTCGATCCGGCAAAGGCCAACGCGCTGCTGGATGCCGCCGGTTATCGGCGCGGCCCCGATGGGATGCGCTTTCATCTGGAGATGAAAATCTCGAATACCAGCAGCCCCACGCGGTTGATGGCCCTGGTGGTCCAACAAGATCTGCGCGCCATCGGCATCGCCATGGATGTACGCATCTACGAGTTCGGCACCTTCTTCGCCGACGTGACCAAGGGCGCCTTCGGGATGTACGCGCTGCGCTGGATCGGCGGCAACGAGAGCCCGGATATCTTCCGCCTCGCCTACGCTACCGCCAGCCTGCCGCCGCACGGCGCGAACCGCGGCCACTACATCAATCCGGAGCTCGATGCACTCATGGCCGATGCCGCCGCATCCACCGATCGCGAGCGCGATCGCGCCGACTACATAAAGGTGCAGCAGATTGTCGCCAGAGACGTGCCTACCATCCCCCTCTGGTACCAGGACAACGTCGTCGTGCACACCCATCGCCTGCAGAACATCCAGGTCTCAGCGTCCGGCAGCTACGACTTCCTCAAGACCGCCACGCTTGCACATTAGTGGCCACTCCCCCGACCAGTCTGCTCGCGCAAAATCTCCGCTTCGCGCTCACGATAGGGTCGCCCATCCGGATACAGCACATCGTGGAACCACACCGGCGGCTGCTCCTGCACGTACGGACGCTTCCAGCTATCCCACGGAATATAGGTCTGCGACTTGCCTTGTACAAATCCCCAATTGATCGCGGCCACGTGCAGTTGCTTCGCCAGCGGCAGGATGGTGTCGAAGGTGCTGCCCATCGGCCGCGCCATGTACTCGGTGCAGATCAGCGGCCGATGATAGCCCTCTAGCTGGTGCACGCGATTCGCAAAGTCCTCGGGCCATCCATAGTTGTGAAAGCTGATCACGTCCGACTCTTCGATCTGCGTGCGTGCCACCGCGTTCAGGCCGGCGGGCTCGTCCCAGCGCGCGCCTGTCCACAACGGCGAGGTCAGCGGCTGCGTTGGGTGTTCCTCGCGCGCCCACGCGAAGACCTGCGGCAGCAGCTTCGCGACCAGCTCTTTCTTGTTCTTCGGCTCGTGCTTCGCATAGTTGCCGCCGCCTTCGTTGTCCGGCTCATTCCACACATCCCAGGCCAGGATGCGGTCGTCGTTTGCGAATGCCCCCACCACGCCCTGCACAAAGGTCTTTAACCGCGGATACTCCGCCGGGTCTTCCAGAGCCTTCGCGCCCGGGCTCTGCACCCATCCGGAGTTGTGCACACCCGGAATCGGCGGCCGCTGCGGTCCAAGTTTGAACTCCGGATCCCAGCACGAATCAAACAGCACAAACATCGGCTTGATGTGGTGCTTCGCGGCAATGGTCAGAAAGGTGTCGATGCGCTTCTGGAAGCCCGGCGCATCCTGCTGCCATAGCTGGTCATGCAAGAACACACGCATCGTGTTCATCCCCAGCCCCTCGGCCCAACCCAGTTCCTTATCAATCTCCTCGGGATCGAAGCTCTCCGCCTGCCACATCTCCAGCTGATTGATGGCGTCTGCCGGGATGAAATTCGCGCCCACCAGCCATGGCTGCGCGGCATACCATTGCTGCGCCTTTGCGTCGCTCCAACGCGCGGATGTGCGGCCACGCTGTGCCGCCGCGTCCAGATGCCCGAATGCTCCACTCAGCATGAAGAACAACACCGGGACCATCACCGTTCGCCCCGTTCGTTTCCAACTCATCTGGCCTCCAGCTTTCCCTGCGAGTCTGCGTGCTCCCGCCGCCGTCAAACGTTTCCCAGCAGGCACGCAACGGCGCGTGCAGCCGCGCGCTCTCTTTGTACATGAGGGGACGGCGCAATGCGATGGGTCGAATGCACTATTCGGGATGCATCGATACAAATTCAGGCGCCGCGATGTTCGGCCGCCAGCAGGCGTTCGCGTACAACATCGCTGTTCAAATGATCGACCACTTTGCGAAGGGTGTTCAGCGATCGCAGCTCCGCCATGGTGAACGCGCCGGGAAATCGCTGGTTGAGCTCTGCATACAAGCGAATCCGCTGAACAGATGTGCCGCCGCTTGCATAAAAATCTTCGTCCGGGTCCACCTGCATACGGTGCAGCAGCCGCTGCCAGATGCTGCGCACCGCATCGATCTGTTTCTCCGGTCGAGGCTCCGTAGCTGTAGCAGCCGGCGCGAATTGCCGCAGCACCGCCTCGCACTGCTCGGTCAGGCGAACACGGTCCGGCTTCCCCGCCGCATCCAGCGGAATGCGAGAGACCAGGATCAACGCCGCCGGCTGCGCTTCGCGCGGAAGGTGGCTCTCGAGATATTCGCGTAAGGCTCGCTCGGCGCGAGGGTCTTCACCCTGCTTCAACGTAGCGAAAACGCAGACGGCACGCTCGTCTACGACCGGCGAGACCGCAACGGCCTCCCGCACCAGCGGATGCTTCAGCAGCAGCGCCTCAATCTCTTTCGGACTTCCCTGGCGCGCCTCGTTCGACTTCAGCGCAGCCGCCGCGGCCACCGCCGCCGCACCGGTCAGCAGACTTCCGTCGGCCAGCCGTGTTGCCTGTACCGGCAGGCGGAAGCAGCGCAGCTTCTGGCTGTTTTCCCGCAGCGCCTCGGAAAATGCCGCAAGCGTAGCCTCCGGCTGTCCCAGATACCCGATCGCCAGCGCATCCCCGGTGATCGCAAGCGCGCCCAGCGCACCCGGCGCAGCCTCATGCCCATCCGGCAACAGAACCATCGCATCGCTGCCGGCCACCGGCTCGGTTTGGCCTGCCTCTTCCACATTCACCCGCACGGTCACAGCGTAGCTTGTGGTCTCTGCGGCTCCCAGTCCGCCGGTCACGCGCATCTCCTGCTCGCGAGTACCCAGACGTCCCTGCAGTGCGCTATCAAGTGGTGCCGGCGCCGCTTCTTCCGCATCCACCACGGCCTGCTTTACCTGATCGAGCGGCGCCAACGGTTCTTTCGCCAATTCCTCCAGCAACGCCCGCCGCGCACATATGGCGGAGACGCGGAAGCGCCGCATCACCCGCGCATACTCATGCGCAGGCATCGTTGCGCCTGTTCCGCTGTGCGGCGCAAGCGCTACGGTGCCACCCGTCAGCAGCGGACCCCATAGCTCCATCTGGAACAAATGCTCTTGCGCGCCCGCGTGCAGCAGTACGGTATCCGAGGAACGGAATTCCATCAGCGTTCCCGCAGTCACCAGCCGCACAATGCCCGCATGCGTCACCAGAACGCCGCGCCCCTCGGCATTGAAGACGACAGCCGCGGGATCCTCCGGCAACCGCTGCGGCAGCTTTACCTCGCGGAATGGCGGCATGAACTCACGCTCGACGATCGCAGCGTCTACAACTGTGACGTGACGCGCCCAGGGCAGCGAAAGGCCGGATTCGTCGGTGCCATCCGTGAGTAACAGACGAATCGCGCTCTCTTCCAATTGGCGCGTCAGCTTCTCCGCGGACAGCCCATGCACATCGAAGGGCACATACACGCCGCCCGCCAACAGAATGCCCACTATGCCGCTGATGGAGCTGAAGGTGCGCAATCCAACGATGCCCACCAGGTCGCCCTGCCGCATTCCCTTCGCGCGCAGCACCGCGGCGACATTCTGCGCCCGCACCATCAAGTCGCTGTAGGTTAGGCGGCCTTCCTCCCCCAGCAACGCGGTGGAGCTCGCCCAGAGCACGGTGCTCTCCAGGAACAGCACTTCCAGCGTCGCGCGAATGGGAAGATCAGCCGCCTGGTCCGCCCGAGGCGGGCGCATGGACCTCGAACTCCCGGGCTGTTCCAGCGGCATGGTGCGGTCCTCTCACAAACGGCAACGGCAAAACCTTGGCGCAATCACCACAAGACCGCGACCGCAATGGCCCTCCGCCTGAGTACGGCGGATCGACCTCTTTTTCTGTGCGCTTTCCCGCACATGCTTCAGGGTTTAGTCACTCGCAATGAGCCTGTGCGTTTTGCTGTTTATAACCCGCCGATTCCGGCAGACAGACCTGCAATTAGTAATCTCGCAGTAATGCAGCTCAGTTACCCAAGCGCGCATTGGTCTAACATCCAAGGATGCCGCCCCGTTTGCTCCGTGAGAGCTTCCCCGTCGGACCGCTGCGTTGCAACTGCACTCTGTTGGCGAATCTGGAAACACTGGACGCGATCGTGGTCGACCCCGGCGACGAGATCGCGGACATCCTCGCCCGGCTGTCACGGCACCACCTCACCCTGCGCCAGATCATCGTCACCCATGCGCACATCGACCACATTGGCGGCGCTGCGCAGCTCAAAAGGATCACCGGCGCGCCCGTGCTCTTTCATCAGGCAGACCTGCCCATTCTCGCCATGCTGGAGATGCAGGCCGGCTGGCTCGGCATCCCCACGCCGGAGCAGGTAGCCCTCGATCAAAGCGCTGAGGATGGCCTCTCCGCCGGCATCCCCGGCCTTGACGCGGAGGTCATCCACACTCCAGGCCACACCCCCGGCAGCATCTGCCTCCTCTTCCCAAAGCAGGAATTGCTTCTCGCCGGAGACACACTTTTTGCCGGCAGCGTCGGCCGCACCGACCTGCCCGGCGGCGACACGAAGGCCCTGCTGCGCTCCATTCACACGCGTCTGCTTGCGCTCCCGGAGAACACACTGGTGGTCCCCGGCCACGGCGAAGAAACTACTCTCGGACGGGAGCGCGAGACCAATCCATTCCTGCAGCCGGATATGCGACTCTAGAGGCTCAGCGAAGGGCAAACCTGTTTGTGCTGAACTGATATGACAACGCGTGGGCGTAAGTTAGCCACAACAAGCGTTTTGGCAGCCGGCGTAATCGTTGCGCTAGCCATTATCACCCTCATGCGTATTAACGCTGGCATTGCCGCTTCGGTTGAGCACAAGAGCGCGAAGCACACGACAGCGACGGTCGTCGACATTGTCGAAATGGAAGGTAGCGCTTCGGGAACGGAAAGCAAGGGCCCCTTGTACAGAGTCTGTTTTACGATCGACAATTTCGATCAAGTCGAGAGTGGTATGCGCCAGGGATATCGGTCTGCTGAGGCGCGACGCCTAACCAATTCTGGACCCCGTTGTAAGGTAACTTCTAAAGTCGGTATCGCGAGAACCCTAGCTAAGGGCGGCCAGTTAAGCGTGACTTATTTACTTGAAAACGGCTACCAGATAGACGTTGTGTCAGCGGCTGCGCACGGTGAGGACTTGTAGCTGGCGCTGCTTCTCCAGCCGAGACTGAGTTCGTCATCATCGCGATAGCATCCGCGCAATTCGCCGTTGTGGCTTCACTCCTGCGCGTGCTAGAGTCGGGCCACTTCCCTCCGGTTCCATTCATAGGCCCCGTTCCATGCATTGGCATTCATTCGGCCTTCTTCTCATACATCCAGGACCGAGGTGTCTACTATGGCTTCGTCTGCCCAGAGCGCGGTTACAGGCGTGCAGCTGAAGATCACCGGCCGTAATGGCCTGGTCGACAAGTACTTCTACTTCGCCATGTCTCTGCTCTTCGCCGCGATCGTAGTGTGGGGATTCAGCCAGACTGTCGACCAGAACCTCTTCCATCCTGCCCTTCCCAGGCCTTTCCTTCTTTGGATTCATGCCGCTGCATTCTCAGGATGGGTAGCGTTCTACATCTTCCAGTCGGCCCTGGTCCGCACGCACAACGTAAAGTGGCACCGGTTCTTCGGCTGGTTTGGCGTGGGACTTGGCGTAGCGATGGTCGGACTGGGATTTACGATTGCGGTCATCATGGGCCACTTCGACGCCGTGGTGTTGCACCAGCCCGATCCTGCGTTCCTGGCCATCCCCTTTGCTGACATGTTGTTTTTTGCATCGCCCTTCGCGCTCGCCATCTACTGGCGTAGAAAGCCCGAGTTCCATCGCAGGCTACTCTTCCTCGCCAGTTGCGCACTGATGGACGCGGCTTTTGGCCGCTTCCTCTACATCTTTAACCACAGCCTTTTCTATCTCTGCCTCGACGCAGTGATGCTGCTGGGCGTAGCGCGCGATCTCGTGGTCAACCGCAGCGTCCACAAGGTGTATCGCGTCGCCCTCCCACTCCTCTGCGCTGCGCAGCTCGTCGTCATCTACCTATGGCGCGGAAGTCCCGCGTGGTGGCTCGGGACGACCAAGGCGATATTGGGACTCTGATCCGCATCAAGGTCCTGGTCTTGTGTGGGATGTTCCCAACAATCTGGTCGGCTCGAAGGCACAACAGGAGACTTGTCATCCGATCGCTAGTCACAGCGCATGGCTATTTCAATTGGATAGCCAGCACATGCCCGGCAGCTGAACTCGCGGCCATCACTTCCAAGTTCTCACCAGCCTTCACCCACAGCACAGAGCCAGCCGCCATCGTCCGATCCGCCTCTCCGCGCTCGCGCACGACCGTCGGCGCGAATGCGATCAGCAACTCCGGCCGCGTCTCGACCTGGATACGCTCGACGCCACCAGGCGCAACGATAAACCGCCGGATCACCATCTCCGGCGACGAGTAATCCGTCGTGGCGCTGGTCTTCGTCAGGCTCACAACTTCCCTGTAACGAAATTCAGACCGGATCTGCCCCAGCGCAATCTGCTTGCACTCCACGCGCAGAAAATCGCTCGCCATCGGTCCGAGATTCGCCACCCGGTGCTTCTCGAGCCGCCCCGGACTCACGCGAAACCAGCCCGCCCGCACCGGCCGCCGTGTCAACGCGAATGGATGCGCTTCATCATGAACAAAGCGCACCGGCCCGGAGTTGCTCAGGTAGACCTACACCGTGGGATAACGCGAGTGGTCGTGTACCGGCAGCTCTTCGTGCGGATCGTAGTGCACACGGACAACCTGCATCTGCTCGTTGTCGAGCAGCGTCCGGTAGTTCTGCGTAAGCGCAGTCGCTCCATCCTGCGCAAAGGCGTGCACGGCCGCGGCCATGGTAAGGACCGCAAGCGTGTGGTGTGCAAGGCGCCGCATACTCCACAGTCAAGCACAACGCGGCGATACGCAAAACCATCGAGCTGCTGCCGACTATGGTTCCCGGCCGGCTTCGGCAAACAGCGCCGCGATGCCTTCAACGAAAATCTCCGGCTGCGGCAACAGACTCACCACCAGCCGATTGTGCTCCGCAAAGCCGAAGAAGCTTCCCGGATGCACTGCAACGCCACGATTCTCGATCAGCCGGATCGCCAACGCCTCTCCGCTTGCGAAAGTCGGCGTGCGCAGCGTCGCGTACCAGCCACCCTCACAGGCCAACCGCGCAATCGCGTGCTCCTGCGCGATCGCGCGATCGAGCGCCGAGAGATTCCGCTCGACCCGCTCGCGTATCTGCCGCTGGATCGCGCCGCGTCCCGCCAGCCATCCCGGCAGCGCGTGCTGCACCGGAGCATTCATCGAGAGAAACGTATCTGCGATGATCTCCAGCCGCCGCGTCGCCTCGTTCCGCACATCCTTCGGACCGAGGCACACAATCCACGAAGCCTTCATCTGCGGCAGCGCCGCAATCTTGCTTAGCCCGCTCATCACAAACGTCAGCGCGTCCTGCTCGCCTCGCGCAAAGCTGCTGTTCGCTTCTTCTGACGCAGGTTCACCCAGCGGATAGTCAAGAAAGACTTCGTCCACGATCAAAGCCAACCCATGCTCGCAGCACAGCGCTGACAACGCAGCACGCTCCACAGGCGACGTGTAGTGCCCGGTGGGATTGTTCGGATGCACGACGATGACGGCGCGTGTCCGCGGTGTGATTCGCTCACGCAGCGCATGCAGGTCCAGGTTCCAGCCATGACTACCGCCGGTACCGCCGCCCGGATCGTATAAAAGGCCATACGGCACCAGCTTCACGTCATCGATGGTCGCCAGCAGATCGAAGAGCGGATAACTCGGCTGAGCAATCAGCACCTCGTCGCCCGGGTCGCACAGCAACCGGAAGAGCCAGCTATAGCCCTCACTGGTGCTGGTGGTGAGAAAGACCTGTTCGGCCAGAATCGACGCCCCGTGATCGGCATAGTAGCCGCACACCGCCTCGCGCGCACCACGCATGCCGTGCGGATCGGGATCGTAGACGCGCGCGCCCTCCGCCGATAGCTCCGTAAGCAGATGCACATCGTAGGCAAAGCCGCACTGCGTCGGATTCGAAGCCGTCAAGTCGAGAATGGGCAGTCCGCTGCGCCGCCGCGCTTCGAGGGCACGCGACCACGCAGTCTCCTCCTCCGCCCACTCCGTCCTGGCTGCAAACCGCATCGTGTGCACCACACTCCCGCAATTCATCTCCGCAATTCATAATAGAGAGGTGACGACTTCTACCCCTCCCGCCACTGCCACGGTCCCCCGCGCTGTCATCTTCGACTTCGGCCGCGTCCTCAGCATGCAGCCCGACGCCGATTCCCACACCGCGCTCGTCGCCGCCGCCGGTGTTCCCGACGAGGTCTTCGAGGAGCACTACTGGGCGCACCGTCACGCTTACGATGCGGGCGCACTCAACGGCCAGACGTATTGGCAGAAAGTCGCGGAGGGCGCCGGCTTCCCGCTCACCCCGGAGCGCCTCGCCGCCTTCCACCACCATGACTCACTGATGTGGGCCAACCTGAACGCCCCCATGCTCGAGTGGGCCTTCGCCCTGCAGAAGTCCGGTGTCAAGACAGCCATCCTCTCCAACATGGGCGATGTGAACCTCGCCTACATGCGCAAGAACTTCGACTGGCTGGCCGGCTTCACATATCTCACCTGGTCGTGCGAGTTGCTCACCGCCAAGCCCGATCCCGCCATCTACCGCCATACCCTGGACAACCTCGGCGTTGCCCCGCAGGAGGCCATCTTCATCGATGACATCCTGGCAAACATCGCCGCCGCCCGCGCGCTCTGCATCGACGGCATCCTCTTCACCACCGTTGAACAGCTACGCCGCGATCTCGAAGCTCGCGGTCTCGCCGACAAATTACCGTTGCCGAATACAGACTAGGCACGCCGCGCAAAAATCAGCACGTGAATGCCCCACACGTCGGTGCCGTAGAGCGGACGAAATCCCACCCAGCGGAGCGCGCGGTCCAGCAACGCCAGATCGAAGACGTGATGATGCATACAGCGTGCTTCGCGATTGCGCAGGCATCTCGCGCGAAACTCCTCGGGTGATCCCGCCGGCTTGTCCATTTCCAGATCGTGCAGCGCCAGGATCTCCTCCAGATGCGTCATGTCGCTCTCGCCCGTGTTGGCTGCCAGATCGGCTTCGAGGTGCGCAAACGTCGTCAGGGGCCGGCGATGATCGAAGCTATGCAACTGGTTCGGCACCGCGATGAGCAGAGAGCCGTTCGGCCTCACCACCCGATGGAACTCCTGAAGAGCACGCAATGGATTGGCAACATGCTCCAGGATGTGCGAGGCCAGCAGGAAGTCATACGAGGCGTCCGTGATGGCTGCAAGGTCGGTCGCGTTGTGGATGTACTGCAGACCAGGCTCGCGGTCGGGAAGGTAGCGAAAGGTCCGGCCCGCTTCGCCCTGCGACCAGGTGGTGCTTGTCGCGAAGTTGCAATTGTCTACGGACGTGGCGATGGCGTAGACCGGCGGGATAAAGCCATTGGGAGTTGCCGGGGAAAAGATCGCGCTGGGGCCGCCGATCTCCAGACCGCGCTTGCCTAGTAGAGCCCGTTCGATCCGGCGGTAATTCCAAATCCTTCGAGTCCGCCTGTGGACCTTGGCAAGAATATCCGTCACCAGCGAAGTCTAGCATCGCGTTACGGCGCGTCGGATGGCTCTGATTCCTTGTAATTCAGGCTTCGTTCGCATCTCTCATGTAGTAGCGCAGCTCACCATGAGAAATCCTCACGAACCTCCCCGGAGCAGACCGACGACCTCCCCGAACGAAACAGCAGACACGCAATCGGATCGCCGCGTCGCCTACGCGCTGCTGCGCGTCATCGTCGGCGTCAACCTGGCCGTTCACGGCATCAGCAGGCTGCTGGCAGGTCCACACGCCTTCGCCGCGTCGCTGGTGGGCTTGTTCCACGCCACGCCTCTCCCCGCCTGGTCCGTCATGTCCTTCGGTCTGATGCTGCCCTGGCTGGAGGCCGCGCTCGGCCTGCTCATCTTGCTTGGTCTCGCGACCCGCTTCGCCCTGGTGGCAGCCTCGCTCACCATCTTGGCCCTGACCTTCGGTTCCACCCTGCGCCAGGATTGGCAGAGTGCCGGTCTGCAGCTCATTTATGCTGCCATCTACGCCGCATTGCTCACCTTCCGCACTGAAAATGTCTACTCTCTAGATGGGATTCGCCGATAACCTGTCGGCGGCAATCCTTGCACCGTCGCCCCTCTACGCGGCATCCTTCATGCAGCACAGAAAGGCTCCAACACGATGCCCCATCTTCCCTTCATCGATGTCCCAGGCGCCATCGCGGAAATCCAGGCCGGCCGCATGGTCGTGGTGGTAGATGACGAGGACCGCGAGAATGAAGGCGACCTGACGCTTGCCGCCGAATTTGTCACTCCGGAAGCCATCAATTTCATGGCCCGCTACGGACGCGGTCTCATCTGTCTCACCCTCACCGAAGAACGCGCAGACTACCTGCGCCTGCCGCCGATGTCGCAGGAGAACACCTCGCGCTTCGGCACCGCCTTCACCGAAAGCATCGAAGCCCGCGAGGGCGTCACCACCGGCATCTCCGCCGCCGATCGCGCCCACACCATCCGCGTCGCCATCGACTCCACCAGCAGCGCATCTGATCTCGCGCGTCCGGGACACGTCTTTCCCCTGCGTGCGCGCAAAGGCGGCGTGCTGGTGCGCGCCGGCCAGACCGAGGGCTCCGTCGACCTGGCGCGCATGGCCGGACTGATCCCTGCCGGCGTCATCTGCGAGATCATGAACGACGACGGCACCATGGCCCGCGTTCCTGACCTCGAACGCTTCTGCGCCATGCATGGCCTCAAGATGCTGACCGTCGCGGAGATGATCCGCTATCGTCTGCGCCACGAACGCTACATCCATCGCGTCGCCCAATCGGCCATCCACACCCGCTACGGCGACTTCACCATGATCGCTTACGAGAGCGAAGTGAACGGCGGCGAGAGCCATCTGGCGCTGGTCCGTGGACCTATCGGTGAGGGGATGGGCGACACACCCACACTGGTTCGCGTGCACTCGCACTGCCTGGCCGGCGATGTCTTCGGCGCCACCACTTGCGACTGCCGCGAGCTGCTGGAGCGCTCGCTCGAGCGCATCGCGCAGGAGGGGCGCGGCGCGCTCATCTATCTGCACAACAACAGCCCCGGCTTTGAGCTGGACCGCCGCGAAGCGCCGCCGCGCATGTTGCTGCATCGCGAGACGCGAGCCAGGGAGATGCACCCGGACCCCATCCACGAAGAACGTCATCAGCGTGTTCTGCGACAGGTCGGCATCGGCGGCCAGATTCTCGCGGATCTCGACATCCGCAAGATCCGACTGCTCTCGAACACGCCAACCCACGTGCCCGCGCTCGAGGGCTTCGACCTGGAAATCGTCGAGCAGGTGCCGATCCTCGATCAAACGCTTGCTTCCCCACAGACACGGCCGCGTTAGCCGCGAGGCACACTGGAACTGCAAACGTAGCGATTGAAATTGGCTGCAGCAAACAAAGACGCCACCCCGAAGGGTGGCGTCTCTCGAACCATGATGAACTACAGGGTGGACTCGATCTCGAAGCCCCAGGCCTCAAGCAAGGCCTCGGGGATGTACTTGGAGTTCTTGTTGCGGCGCGCCCACTCCCGAAGACGGGTCGATCGCACGTACTGATCGGGGGTCAGCTTGAACTCCTTTACCACCTGCTCGAACGAAGTCACCGTGGGGACAACCGGACCAATTGGCTCCGGTTTACCCCAGTTTGGATTTCCGCGACGCTTTGCCATGCGTTTGTTTTCCTCAACGTGGAGTCATTGGGACCGGAACTCGACCATGCTCCTGGCCGAGGCACATACAGGGGCTGTGCCGCTCACTCGATCCTCACCTATCTTACCCCACTTTTTCGTAAATATCAATGGCAGGCAAGGACTTACACCTCTCCCACTTGCCCGAGTAACGCCATTCCATACACAGGTAGTCAACAGCGATGAAGGCAATGGCAGACCCCCCGACCTATTCCGCTAGAAGCTGACCGTTCTGTTAACAGTCACTCTGTTGGCCACGCTGTTCGGCGCATCGGACACCTGCGAGTCCCAGATTGGGCTACAACGGAAAACTCCGCTCCTACAACATCTGTGCGATTCACCCTTCCTCGGAGGTACACGAACCTCACTAGACAACAGGAACCACGATAGTTAACACCGCCGACGGAGTTGAGATGGAGACCACCTACCGCTTTCGCTTTCTGATATACCTCGCGGCATTCATGCTGGTTATGTCCGTCTGCTTCGTCTACGCGGAGCCTGTCCCCTCCCAGCCAACTCCTTCCCATCTCTTGTTCCAGGTCGCTCCGCAGCATGACAGCTTCCTTGCCGCCTCGGTCGATGAGCCCACCTTCGATCCCGCTGCTCTCCGTATCGCCTCCGCACCGGTCATTTCGCCCGTGATGCTGCAGCAGGTGGAGGACGCAAGCCGTCCCCATCGCCGGTTTCTTCACTACGGGAAGCGTGCAGGAATTCGCCCTGCGCCGGCTGCTGTCCAGAGCGACTCCTCCGTCCTCGGTCTGGCCGTCGAAACGTCATCCTCTGCGACCGGCGCCCGCTAAACTCCAAATCCTCGCCCCTGAATTCGGGTGAGACGGGACAACCCACTCTCTCTACAACCCCAGCCAGCCGCATCCCTTCTTACCCTGCAACGTCCGCATTTCGCGGGTGATGCCATTTCAGAGCGCCCGGAACTAGAAAACCGGATTCAGAAAACAGGAGGATTGCAGCATGAGCGTATTCAGATATTGGACTGTCTTTTCCATCGGGGTCGCCGCCGGAGCAGCCGTGGCTTTGGCCTATGCGCCGCGTACCGGCGACAAGACTCGCAAACAGTGGAAGCGTAAGTTCGACGACACCAGCGACTATCTCAAAGACACCGCGGACGACTTCAGCAAACACGCCAACAAGGTCTACTCGCGCGCCCGTGACGTGGCCGACGACGTCGCCTCGCAGGCGGACACGATCGCCCGAAAGGTCTCGAAAACCGCCAACAAGGTAGCCGGCACTTTCTGATTCGCCCGGCAACCTCGCAACCGGCGTCCTCAAGGCGCCGTTTGCCTTTCCGGGCCACGTTCTTGTACAGAAGCGACCGATCGCTGTCAGAGAATCTGTAGAAGCCTGCCACAGACGGCTGACCATCTGCATGCCCCCAGGCATCTGCCCTGCGCCCAAGCTTTTGCCCTACGCCCAAGCATTTGCCCTACGATGGAGCGATGGGTGCCCGTCCCATACCCGACTCGAATCATCCCCAAGCACATTTCCAAAGCCAGGACAGCGCCTTCGTTGCGCTCATCGATGGCGCCTTTGCCGATGCCGCGAAACGCTGCGGGCCGCACCTCCTGTGCAGCGCAGGCTGCGCGCAGTGCTGCATTGGAGTATTCGCCGTCGGACCCGCCGACGCTCTGCGGTTGAACCAGGGCCTCGCTGCCCTTACGCACGAAGATCCTGAGCGTGCAGCGCGGGTGCGCGAGCGTGCGGCCACCTCATGGGCCAGCCTCGCGCCGCAGTTCCCTGGTAACGCGACCACCGGCGCATTGGAGCTGGACCCAAGCGGCGATCCTGTCGATGCTTTTGAGCACTTCGCCAACCACGAGCCTTGCCCCTCTCTCGATCCCGAAAACGGCACCTGCGATCTCTACGCATGGCGGCCGCAAACCTGCCGCGTCTTCGGGCCGCCCATCGCCGCTGGCGAAGGATATGGAGTCTGCGAGCTCTGTTTCCAGACCGCAACCCCTCAGGAAGTCGCCCAGGCAGCGATCACGCCTCTCTCGGAAGAGCGTTCCCGCGCCCTCGATGAGGCAGCCGTAGCGGCCGGAGCAAGCCCCGGCGCCACCATTGTTGCCTTCGTTCTCCAGGCCGAGGCCAGATAACCGGCCTTTGCGCTGGGCGATTCCCGGTATCGTCGCGGCCTATAGAGGAATTACATCCTCCGGGCAGCCTTAGGGCTGAGGAACGGCCATATTCGGCTGCTCGAAGTTTTTTCCAGCCGCTTTGGTAAGAGACGCACAGCGCTCCTGAGGAAAAGTGGTCCGCGCATTCCTGGGAGAATGGGGCCGTTACTTGCGCTTTTGGGGTACTTGTCACTCATCAGTAACCGTTTAGTAATTCAAAACATATCGTGGATTACCTGCGCGGGAGTATGGTGACTAAATGGGTACCATTGCACCCTTGGCAAGTTCTTTTGACTAGATGTACTTTTGGGATCACCGCAACCGACGTTAAGTGCTGCGGACACAAAAGAGGCGAGTAAAAAGTGAAACTCGACGAGAGATCTATTTACCCAAATTTGAAGCTGACGATCTACAAAACAGGGATACGGCAGAACCGGCTTGCCAAGATGGTTGGCATTCACGAGGCCTATCTCAGCCGGATTGTAAACGGAAGCCGGGAACCCGGAGATGCGCTGCGCCAGGCAATTGCCAGCGCACTGCAATCCGAGGTTGACTGGCTCTTCGAGCGGGAGAAGGTTGTAAGCTTCCCCGCGTTCATCCGCGAAGATCGCGCCGCTTCTTAACTCTGACGTACCCGAACCATTGCTGTTCTCTGGTCCCCTGTTGTGTGGCTGTTCTGCCTTGATTCTGGTCTCTGGGAAGACAGCATGAGAGTCCGAATCTCTCCTGCTCGCAACTGCAACTTTGTTGGACGGCTGTTCTGCCTTGGTTCTCCAGTTCTCTGCTTTAGTTCTCCGGATGGGACGCGCGTCCGTTTGATTCGCGTCTCCCGGCGACCCTGCACCTACCTCCTCCACCAACTAACCCAAATGTGACCCACTGCTCCGCCGTAGGCGACCGCCCCGCGCGTGCCCCAATCTTCCTTTTGAGATGTGGGATAACACTCAGTCCCCCACAACCAGCACAGCCCGATTCTCAAAGCCCCAGTCCACCATCCACGCTCAGCACCTGCCCGGTGATGAACCGCGGGCCCGTCGCGAAAAAGAGCACCGCCGCTGCTACGTCTTCCGGAGTGCCGTTGCGCCGCATCGGCGTCTTTTCGACGAAGTGCTCGTATCCGGGATCGACCTCGCCATTCACAATCATCCCCGGCGCGACGCAGTTCACTGTGATCTCCGGCGCCCACGCCTTCGCCATCGTCTTGGTCAGCATGTGCACCGCCGCCTTGGACACGCAGTAGTGTCCGTGCGTCGCCCAAGGATGCAGTCCGCCCAGCGAACCGATGTTCACAATGCGCCCGAGCCGCTGCTTCAGCTCCGTGTGCGCCGCCTGTGCCATCAGGAACGGCCCGCGCGTGTTCGTGTTCAGCATGGCATCCCACTGCTCGAGCGTGATCGACTCCAGCGGCAGCGTCTCGAACAGCCCCGCATTGTTCACCAGCACATCGATACGCCCCAGTTCCCGAATCGTCGCCTCGACCGTACCCCTCACGCACGCCGCATCGCCAAGATCGCAATAGACCGCAGCCGCCCGCACGCGATGCCTGCGGATCGCATCCACGGTAGCTAACGCATCCGCCTCGGAGCTGCGATAGGTAATCGCCACATCCGCGCCTTGCTCGGCCAGCGCCAGCGCCAGGCTGCGTCCAATCCGCTTCGCCGCACCCGTCACCAGCGCGGTCTTCCCTTCCAAAAGTCGCATATCTCGATTCTATCGATCCGCAGCCGTAGCGCTCATCGCCACACCAACCCGCGAGTCCGCGCAACCGTAGTACAGCAGCCAGCGATCGTGGAACCACACCAGCCCTTCCGCGAACGTGGTGCCCGCGGCATACTGCCCGCTCTGTTCCCAGGGCAGCTTCGGCTGGAAGAAGGGCTGCCCTGTCCGCGCCAGCAGCTTTCCCGGATCATTGGCAGCAAAGAGCGCCTGCCCCACTGCGTAAGTGCCCGCGGCCAGCTTCGGGTCGTGTCCGGCGCCATCCGCGTTCTTGCCGTTGTACAGCAGAACAATGCCATCCTTCGTCAACACCGGCGGCGGCCCCACCTCCGGCAATCCGCTGTCGAACTTACCCGGACGTGCGCGCATCAGCACCTTGGGCTGACCATCCGCGCCCTCGACCGGCGTCCAGTGCACTAGGTCATCCGACGTCGCCAAGTGAATCTCACCCTCGCCCCAGTACATCCAGTAGTGACCTTCGATCTTGGCGGCGACGCAGCGCACTTTCGTCACACACTCGGTGACAATTCCCGCTGACTTGTACTTGAGCCTGCCATACTTGCCCATTCCGAAGGCCGGCCCGCGCTTGGTCCAGGTATGCAGGTCCGTCGAGGTTGCAATGCCCACGCGGTATGTCTCGCGATTCCACTGCGTGTAGGTGATGACGTAGCCGCCATCCGGCGATTCGACAATGCGCGGGTCCTCTGTGCCGCCCGGCCACTCCCGCGCCTGCTCACCGTCCTTCGCCGGATAGAAGACCGGCGTGTCCTCGCGGGTGAAGTGCAGGCCGTCCTCGCTCACCGCTAATCCCAGTCGCGAAGTATGCATCCCGATCTCCATCGTGCCGCTGTCATCCTCGGCGCGGTAAAGAACGTAAATCTTCCCATCGCGCACCACAGCAGCGGGATTGAAGGTATGGAGCGCCTCCCAGTGCACCGGCTTATCGAGAATCGGATCGGTAAAGACCGACTCTGGCCGCGCCGTGATCACCGGCTGCGCATTCTCCGGCCGCGTGAACGGCCCCAGCATCCACGCGGTCGCCTTCGTCGTCGCTGCCGGCGCTTTCGGTTGGCTTTGCTGTGCTGAGCATGGTTGGGAAAGCCGGCAGCCAGCAGAAACCACGCCACGCAAAGTGCAGTCCATCGCATCGCAGCACTCTATCAGGACCAGTCCCGCCAACCGCTTGACGCCGCCTGTTCGCCGGACTACTCTAATCTCAGAGGCGAACAAATGGCGAAACTACAGGCCACCTCGCTACCCCTCTTCCCGGAACTCCCGCCGCCTCCTGTGCCCGGCATCGCCCGCATGGCCGCCGACGCTGAGGAGGTCGACCAGGGCCATCTGGTCGAGTTCCGCTCCCTCCCCGTGCGTTCCATCCTCAACCGCGTCGTCTCCCGCCGTGGCCTGCGCTTTGCCTGGGGCATCAATCCCTACCGCGGCTGCGAATTTGCCTGCCGCTACTGCTACGCGCGCTATACCCACGAGTTCATGGAGCTGCGCGAATCCGGCAGACTTCGAGCGCAAGATCTTCGTGAAGGACAACGCCGCGTGGCTGCTCCGCCAGGAGCTGCGCCAGGTCCGCCCCGGCGAGGAGATCGCCATCGGCACGGCCACCGATCCCTACCAGCCGATCGAGCGCCGCCTGCGCATCACCCAGAGCCTGCTGGCCGTCTTTGCCGAGCAGCGCGGCCTGCACATCGGCATCGTCACCAAATCGGCGTTGATCGCGCGCGACCTCCGCTACCTCTGCCAGATCGCCGGCAACAACGAGCTGACCATCCACATGACCATCACCACGCCCGACGCCGCGCTTGCCCGCCTGCTGGAGCCGCGCGCCCCGCGCCCCGACATCCGCTTCGCCACTGTGCGGCGGCTGCGCGAGGCCGGTTTGCGGGTGGGTGTGATGTGTGCGCCGCTGCTGCCCGGCATCACCGACACCGGCCCCGCGCTCAACCGCATGGCCGAACTCTCACGCCAGGCCCGCGCATGCTTCCTGCACGCGAATCCGCTCTTTCTGAAGCCCTGCTCGAAGGAAACCTACCTCGCCTTCATCCGCGAACACTTCCCTGCGCTCGAGCCGATGTACCGCACCCGCTACGAGGACTCCGCCTTCGTCCCCAAGGTCTATGCCGAGCGCTGCCGCGATCTGCTGCGCGCCGCCTGCAAAAAGCACGGGATAGGCCAGCGAAGCCCCAATTCTCTGAACGATGACCAGCTTCTAACCCGCAACATCGGTATCCCGCCGTCGATGCGCGAGCCTGAGAGCCAGCTCTTCCCCGCTTCCGCTCTCGCCGGCGTGCCGCGCAAGCCACCGGGAAGAGAGCTTTTGGCTTTTGGCCGCTAGCTTCTAGCTGCTTCAGCGAAACAACATCGCATACCGGCCCCAGAGGGGACAATACCGGCAGTGAGCACAAGGTCCGCTCCTCCAACAACTTCAGCTAGAAGCTAACGGCTAGGAGCTAGCAGCTCATCTGGTGATGATCACTTCGTAGAGATTGTCTTTGGCCAGAAAAAACTTGCAGCCGCTGAAGCGCTCGAAGATCTTCTCAATGCTGCGGTTGGTGGAAGCGCGACGGATGGGGAAGCGCGAGCTCTCCTGCATATCGATCGCGTCGGTCTCGCTCAGATGGTAGCGGCAGTACGCGGTGTTCTCTCCCGTCTGCTTGTTATGGAAGAGCGCCAGCACCTTGCCCCCCGCCCGCATGCAGGATCGCAGACGGTCCACGGTCGGCTGCACCAGTGGCTCGGGAAGATAGTCGAGCGTGGTCCACAGCAGCACGGCATCGAACTCGCGCCCGGTAAAGTTCAGGTTGTGCTCCAGAAACCCGGCTACGTCGAAGACCGGGTCGCCGCCGTCCGCCGGCTTCTTCATCCACTCCGGGCTCTGCGCCTCCGGTACCAGGTCGGCCATGTAGACGCTATGGCCTGCATTGGTCAGCAGGTTGATGTTGGTCGGCGACGTGGGGCCGATGTCCAGAATGTACAGGCCGCTCTCGGTCAGCAGTTCTTTTTTCAAAGCTGCCCAGCCGCTGGAATGCCGTGCGATGCGCGGGCCGGTCAGCACCGTCGGCGAGTTGGACTGCGCCTCTTCCCTGGATTTCTGAAACGGGTTCTTGAACACGTATGATCGGCGTCCCCAACGCCACTTGATGCAGGCTTCGCGGTCCCGCCGCGCTTATCGCTTCTCCGGCTGCTGCGGGCCCTTTTGTGCGGCGTTCTGCACCAGATCGACCTTGCCTTTGAAGTTTGCGTTCTCCTCGATCGACAGGCGCGCCGCCGTCAGATCGCCCGTCAGCGTCGACCCCTGGCGCAGCTCCACCTTGCCCGACGCGCGCACATCACCCAGCAACGTTCCCACCACAACCACATCGCGCGCGGAGACATTTGCCGACACCTTGGCGTTCTGCCCGATGGTCAGCCGGCTGTCGCTGAGCGTAATCGTTCCCTCAACCACACCGTCCACTACCAAATCTTCGCTGCCATTCACCTCGCCGCGGATCTGGACCGATTTGCCGATTACCGCTGCGCCGGACTCGCCTGCCGCCATATATCTGGTCTCCTGAAGAGTTCGCACCGCACTCGCGCGGCGTCAAGTTCTTGAGCGAACTATAGCATTTTAGGTAATACGGTGGTCCGTGGAGTTCTCACTCGACGTGGCTTTTTCCTTAAGAAAAGCCACAAGAGCAGATCGTTGGACGTTCTACGCTCATTCCTAAGATGCTATATACGCAAACCGCAAACCGCGCCGCAACTCTCCGCGCATTGTCGCGCTCTAAATAAAAGGAAATGAGACCGCGGGCTGCTACCCTTGACGCAAAGGGACTGCCTGGGCTCGCGGCGTACTGGTTCGGTTAGAGATGCAGCCCTGCTCCCAGGAGATCATGCTTGTCTGGAATCGCCTCCTTTCGCTGGATTCCCCGCGTTCTTTCCGCAATTCCCGTTCTGCCCGCAATTCTCGCTGCCGCATTCTCCGCAAACCTGCATGCGCAGGAGCCGCCCGAGGACCCCGTTGCGCTGGTCCGCGCCGCTTCCTGGAATGAGCTCCATGCCACCGGCGGCACGCATCCGTACCGCTTCCGTCTGCGCAAGCAGGATGAGAACGGCTCGACCACCAAGGACATCATCGAAACCAAAGACGGGGACGTCGCGCGCCTGGTCGCCGTCAACGATAAGCCGCTGACCGCAGACCGTGCCGCCACAGAGCGAGCGCGGCTCGACAATCTGCTGGCCCACCCGGAGTTGCAGATACATCGTCATAAAAAGGAAAAAGAGGACAGCAACCGTGAGAACGAGATGGTGCGGCTTCTGCCCGACGCCTTCCTCTATACCTATCGCGGCATCGTGGACACTCCGAGTGGCCCTGCGTGGAACCTGAGCTTTCAGCCGAACGAAAAATTCATTCCTCCGGATCGCGAGGCCGAGGTCTATCACGGGATGGCCGGCGAGCTATGGATCGATTGCGCGCAGAAGCGTCTGGCCCGGATGGACGCGCATCTGGTCGTGGACGTGAACTTCGGCTGGGGCGTGATCGGCCGTCTTTACAAGGGAGGCACCATCCTGGTGATTCAGAAAGACGTGGGCGACAACCACTGGGAGACCAACCACCTGAAGCTCAACCTGACGGGAAAGATCCTGATGATCAAAAGCCTGGTCATCCAATCCACCGAGGACGGCTCCGACTACAAGCCGGTCAGCAACACGCTCACGTACATGGACGCCATCCGCCTCCTCGAAAGCGAGTAGACCCCGGAATCCGATAGTTCGTCCCGGCGAACATTCTTTGCGTGAACCTCGGGGCACCTGCTCACGTAGCCTCCTCATAGCGCTCATAAGCGCCGCGCTGAGGTCCGCATGATGCTCCTGACAAATCTCCGGCAAGCTCTGCTTCGTCTTCTTCACGCCCCCCTCTTCACCGTCATCGCCGTCCTCACGCTGACCCTCGGCATCGGTGCAAACACCGCCATCTTCAGCGTCGTTCAGGGCGTGCTGCTGCATCCGGCGGGCGTCGAAGACCCTGCCACCCTGGTCTCCTTTCATGCGCGCTACACGCAGCTCAATCTGCCCAGCATCGGCGTCTCCGCACCCGACCAGGCAGATGCCGCTTCGCTCTCCTCGTTCGTCTCCTCCTCCGCCATGTATGACCCACAAAGTTTCAATGCGCAGCAGGACGGCCGCACGGTGCATCTGCTCGCCGCGGAGGTCACCTGGCCCTGGTTCCGGACCTTCGGGGCAAAGCCTATCCTTGGCCGCACCTTCAGTCCGGATGATGATCAGAAGGGCGCAGCGCGCACCGTCGTTCTGAGCTATGGCGCATGGCAGCGCCTCTTTGGCGGACAGCATGACGCCATCGGCAAGTCCCTGGTGCTCGACGGGCAGTCCTATCGCGTGATCGGCGTCATGCGCAGCGACTTCGACTGGCCGCGCGGCCAGGAGGTCTGGGTGCCGCTCGGCCTCGCGCCCACCGCCTACGCCGCCGATCAGCGATACAACGAGTTCTATTCGAGCGTGGTCCGCCTGCGGCCCGGCGTCTCCGTCGCGCAATTCAACGCCGCCATCGACCAGAAGCATCGCGAACAGGTTCGACGCGAAGGCTCCGGCAGCTTCGGCCAGAGCGCCGGCTGGGGCATGTTCGCCGAGCCCTGGACCAACGATGCAGCCGGCGACTTGCGTAAACCGCTCATCGCCCTCTTCGCCGTCGTCGGTGGCGTGCTGCTCATCGCCTGTCTCAACGTCGCCGGCCTCTTCCTCGCGCGGGCCTCCTCGCGTTCCCGCGAGCTCGCCCTCCGCATCGCACTCGGCGCATCCCGCTCGCAGATCGCCTCGCTCTTCATCAGCGAGGTCCTGCTGCTCGCCGGCTTCGCCACAGTCCTCGGCGTCTTCGCCGGACCCCTGCTCGGCCGCTTGATCCTGAGCGCCATCCCGCATGACCTCGCCGCCGGCTTCTCCGTCCATACCGACCTGCGCCTCGTCCTCGCCGCGGCCACCATCGGACTTCTCTCCGCGGTCTGTGCCGGCATGGCGCCCGTGTGGAGCGTTCTGCGCCAGGGCCGGACCTTGCGGCTCGCAGACGGAATCCGCACCAGCACCGGCGGTTCCGGCAAGCAGCGGTTGCGCGCCATCCTGGTTGCCAGCGAGATGGCCATCGCCTTCCTGCTGGTCGCCGGCACCGGTATGTTTCTATCGAGCCTCGTCCGTCTGCAGCAGGTCGATCCCGGCTTCCGTCCCGCAGGCGTCATGACCGGTTCGGTCACGCTTACCGGCGCGCAATATCGCGACAACGAACCACGACGCGCCGCCTTTGTCGACGACGTGCTCAATCGTCTTCGTCAGGAGTCCGGCGTGAAGGATGCGGCCGCGGTCTTCCCCCTTCCCTTCGGCGCCACCATCAAGCCCTCCGGCAGCTTCAATATCGAAGCCCAGCCAATACTGCCCAACGAACCCGGTCCACATGCCGACAAGCGCTGGGCCACCCCCGGCTTTCTGGCAGCCATGCAGATCCCGCTGCTGCGCGGCCGCTGGTTCGCGAGCAGCGACACGGCAACCACGCAGCGTGTCGCAGTGATTGACGACGTCCTCGCCCGCGCCTACTGGCCGCATCAGGACCCCATCGGCAAGCGCATTCGTTTTGGCGAGCGCGATCAATGGGCGCTGATCGTGGGTATCGCTGCGCACACGCGCCGCGACTCGCTCGAGGTGGATGAGAACAAAGGCGTCGTCTACACGCCATTTGCACAGCAGCCGGTCGAAGGCGTGACTTTCATCGCCCGCTCTGCTGGCGATGCTGAGAGCCTGCGCACCCCGATGGTCAATTCCGTCCATGCCGCGGATGGCGCCGAAGCCCTGTACGACGTAACGCCGCTCAGCACGCTGGTCGATGCATCGCTCGCGCCGCGCGATCTGCTGGTCTGGATGCTCTCGCTCTTCGGCGGCCTCGCACTCTTCCTCGCCGCCATCGGCATCTACGGCCTGCTCAGTTTCCTCGCCACCCAGCGCACGGTCGAGGTCGGCGTGCGCATGGCGCTCGGTGCCAATCGCGTCGACATCGCCTATCTCATCGCCCGGCGCATCCTGCCGCTGCTCGGTGCCGGCCTCGGAGTGGGTATAGTCCTGGTCGCCATCGCGCAGCGCACGCTCACGCACTTCTTTGCCGCGATGTCCGGCGGCAGTATCTCCTCTATCGCAGGCGCAGCGGTAGTCCTGCTCTTCGCGGCAACCGTAGCTGCGCTTCTGCCCGCACTTCGCGCAGCGCGACTCCAACCCTCGGTCGCGTTACGCAATGAGTAGCCGCTCTACTTATTTTTTGTATGGCCGATGGAAAACCGCATCCCGGCACGGAAGGTAAAAGGCAGCGACGGATAGCCGATCGGCCCGATGTGCTGGTCGCTCACCAGATTATCGAGCTGCGCGTACACACCCAGCCACTGCTTCATCTGGTAGCTGCCGCCTATGTCGACCTTCGCATACGCGGAGTCGAGATTGCGATTGGGCAAGAGCAGCCTGTTATCCCCGGCAAGGCTATCGAACGAAGACAGGAAGGTTGAGTCGTCGCTGCGGCTCGCAAAACTTCCCTGCACCTGCACGAACCACTTCCGCGTCGTATAGTTCACGCCGGCGAAGCCAACGTGCGGCGGGCGTCGGAAGGGCCGCGCGCCAATCAGCGGTGAGTTGATGCCCAGCTCCACGCCGGGAATGAACGGATTTTCCTGCGGCCCGATCGCATCAGAGGAAAACGACCGTTGCGTCACACCGTCGGTGTAGGTATACCCGCCGCGCGCGAAGATGTGCGAGCTGAGCTGCCCTTGCAGCTCCACCTCTGCTCCCTGTGCGCGAAAGGACAGCGAGTTCACGCTCGCCCCGCCAAACGTATTCGTCACGGCGACCGCGACCGTCGGACTCACGCCGAGCAGCGGCAATGATCCGCCATCCACAAACTCGATCTGGTTGCCGAATTCGTTGTGAAAATAAATCGCCTTCATCAGCAGACGCTCGTTCACGAACGTCTGCTCGACCCCGCCATCGTAGCTTCGGCTGGTCTCGCCACCGATCGGCGGCACCTTGAACTGCGCGATCAGATCGGAGTAACCGTACTGCTCCAGAATCCCCTGCAATGATCCAAGCTGCGAGTTCAGATCCGGCTCCTGGATGCCCTTCGAAAAGTTGAACGTCAGCTTGGTGCCGTGCGCAATGCCGGCTCCCGGCCGCACAGGAAAGTACGCGAGCCCGATGCGCGGCTGCCCCACCGTGCCATAAAGCTGATTCTTTTCGATATCTCCACTCAGCGTGTAGAAAAGCCGATTCTTGAAGTCGCCGGCAAACTGTCCGATGTAGTCGTAGTTCGCGCGCTCTAAGCTCTCCGACAGAAAAAACGCCGGATTGTGATAACTCCCGCGCTCATCCATGTAGCGGAATCCCAGCAGCCCCGTCAGGTGTGGCGTGAATCGAAAATCGCTTTGGAAGTAAAGCTGATCGCGGTTGTTGTCCGAGTCGCTGGAGTTGGGATAGATGCCGCCGAAGGCTGGGCCGTAGTTCATCAGCGCCTGGCCAACTGCGCTGTATCCGTTCGCGCCCTGGATCCTCACCGGCAGCCCGTAGTAATTCGTAAACGTGGCATCGTTGCCGAGGGCGATCGGCACGCCTGCCGGATACCACTGTGCCGTCTGTTCCCGCTTGCGCGTCAGCCCGTAGCGCACCAGGTTATGCCACGCCTCGGTGGTCTGGTTCTCGATCGTTCCGGAAAGATAGATGTTCTGGTCGCTCTGCTTGCCGTCGTTGGTCAGCGCGGTGAAGTTATACGCGCCCGGCAGGCCCACCGCAGCATTCGCGTTGCGCGCAGTCACCCGCAGTGACGTTGTTCCGTTGATGGCATAGCCCAGGTTCGCCGTCTCGGTGTTCAGGTGATACTCGTCCTGCGGCAACGCATTCGAAGAGCGCAGCGCATCGAAGCCGCCGTAGTAGTCCAGCTTGTGCCAGGTGCCGCCCAGCTGCACTGCGTTGCGATAAGTATGGAAGTTTCCCGCGTCGCCCTCATAGAGCAAGGACGGAAATGAAGTCGTGCCCCGCGGCGTCTCCATATTGACCACGCCCGCCGCGGCATCCGAACCGTACAGCGTGCTGTTGGCGCCGCGATAGATCTCGAAGTTCTTGATCCCCGTTGTCGCCAGCGTGCTGTAGTCGAAGACGCCGCCGATATTCTCGATCGGCACACCATCCAGCACCACACGGTTCGCCGTGGATGTCCCACCGCGTATAAACAGCGACGTCAACCCGCCATACATCCCCTGCTGCACCAGAAACGTTCCCGGCGATTGGCGCAACGCATCTACGATAATCGCCCGAGTGCGGAAGTCCGGCTGTGGCACGGCTGTGATGGCGCCGCTCACCTGCGCCTGTGGCGTCGGTGTGCCGGTGGCCGTCACCACCACCTGCTGATTGATGCGCGCGGGCTCTAGCACAACATTCTGCTGATGCGAATCCAGCACCCCGGCGTAAAAGGATGGCGTAGCTATCTGCCGGAAGGTCTGGCTCGCCACGACAACATAGAATTGACCAGTCTGGCCGGTGCGCAATGAATAGCTGCCGTCGGTTGCGCTGCGCCCGGCGCCGACGATCTTCCCGCCTTGAATCAGCGTCAGCTCCGCGCCGGCTATCGGCAGGCCCAGCGGGTCGGTGACACGGCCATGCACCTCGGCTGCAAAAGCAAACGATGCACTCGTGGCAATAAGTAGCGATGCAGCAAAGGATCGGCGCAAGCCACGCCACATACCTACAGACATCAGGGCTCTCCTTCGTTCCCCTCGGAACGCGGTTCCTACGACGCACGCCGGGACCGGTCTCCTGACTCGCGCGCCGGCGAAATGCTCTTCGCCGCCTGCCTGTCCCCTTCCCGGATCGCTCGATCCAGTGGCTCGTGGCAGTCAGATGCTACTTGTTCCACCTCTAACAGAACGGCGGAGCAGCAGCGAACGCGCATACAGTTGCGGGGCAGTGGCGGCTTTTCACCGCCTTCCCGTACATCCAGGTGTCTTCGCTAGCGTTGATGCGAGCAGACAGCACACGCTCGCAGTGTGAGCGCTGTCCCAGAGTGTACATCGCAGCGGCTCGCAGGCGCCGAAGACGGATTGCTCTTTTCATCCTTCCGCAAAGCTCGTAATCTTCTACTCACTCCGCCATGAGCTCTGCGACCCGCACCGTATCCGCACCCGACCCGCTCGTCTCCCCGGTTTCTTCATCCAAGCGCTATCTCGCCGTAGACCTGCTGCGCGGCCTCACCATCGCCTTCATGATCCTGGTGAACAACGGCACCGAACGGTCTTTCTCGGCCTTGAAGCACGCCGAATGGAACGGATTCACCCCCACGGACCTGGTCTTCCCCACCTTCCTCTTCCTGGTCGGCGCGTCGATTGTCTTCTCTACTGAATCGCGCCTCGCACGCGGCGTCACACGCGCCTCGCTCTTCGCCCACACCGTGCGCCGCGCCATCATCATCTTCCTGCTCGGCCTGGTCGTAAACAGCGCGCCCTTCTTCCGCCTCTCCACCATGCGCTATTACGGCGTGCTGCCGCGCATCGCGCTCTGCTATCTCATCGTCGCCTCGCTCCATATCTGGATCCGCCGGCCTGCCGGCTCGGCAGCGGGCCAGCCCTTGGTCGCGGACAAGGTCGGCCTGCTCGTCGCCTGCCTGCTCGGCTATTACCTCATCATGCGCTTCGTGCCGGTACCCGGCTTCGGCCTACCCGGCCGCGACATCCCGTTCCTCGATCACGACGCCAATATCGTCGCCTGGCTCGACCGCCAGATCTTCTCCGCACGCCATCTCTACGAGCACACACGGGACCCGGAGGGACTGATCTCCACCATTCCCGCACTCGGCACCACGCTTATGGGCGTGCTCACCGGGCTCTTCCTGCGCACCTCGCGGCCTGACTCGCGCAAGGCACTGACCCTCGCCATCGCCGGAGCCAGCAGCGTCCTCCTCGGTCTCATCTGGAATCCCTGGTTCCCCCTCAACAAGAAGCTCTGGACATCCAGTTTCGTTCTCTACGCCGCCGGCTGGTCGCTGCTGATCCTCGCCGCCTTCTGGTTCCTCGTGCAGGTACGCAACTATCGGCGGGGCACGTGGATATTGCTGGTCTTCGGCACCAACGCCATCACCGCCTATGTCATATCTGAATTGATGGCCGACTGCCTCGACAAGGTCCGGGTTGGCCCGCACAGCAATGTGCTGCGCTGGACCGCCGAGCACATCGCGGCCGCCATGCCCGCGTGGCCGGCGCTCGGCGCGCTGGCCTACTCATTGCTCTATGTGCTGGTGTGCTGGCTGCTCGTGCTGCCGCTCTACCGCAAGAAGATCTTCATCAAGATCTGATCCGGGAGCATGCCACCGGAGGCCTGCCGCTTTCGCCGTTGTCAGTCGACTCTTTAGCTATGAGCGGCGCTCGCGCCGTTCGCGCCGTTGGCCCAGTGCACCCGCCGTCCAGCCTTTTTCAGGTACGCAGCGCGGGCCTGCAATAGATCGCTGAGGTGTTTCCCTTCGAGCGTTGCACCACCGCCCAGTTGCCGCACCACCAGGCATATCTGCGCAAAGTGCTCCACCGTCTCCATCTTCATCAGCGCATCCATGATGGAGTCGCCATAGGTCACTACGCCATGGTTCGCTAGCAGCACCGCATCGTGATGCTGCAGGTACGGCGCGAGCGTCTGACCGACTTCGCAGGTTCCGGTCGTCGCATAGGGCGCCAGTGGAATGGTGCCCAGAGTCATCACCACCTCCGAGCAAAGCGGCTGGTCCAGCGCAAGGCCGCTGGAAGCGAAGGCCGTTGCGAACACGGGATGCGCGTGCACCACGGCCTCCACATCGGGGCGCGCCTTGTAAATTGCCAGGTGCATATCGATCTCGCTGGTCACATGCCGCGTTCCGGCCAGTGGATGGCCATCCATATCCACCACCACCAGGTCCTCCGGACCCACCACGCGCTTGGAGCAGCCCGTCGGCGTGGCCAGCACCCGCGCCCCATCCAGGCGCACCGATACGTTGCCCGATGTGCCAGGCGCAAAGCCGAGCGCATGCAGGTCCGCGCTGCAACCGGCAAGCTCTTGCCGCAGCTTCTCCTCGCAGCGGGCCGCTTTCGGAACGGCCGCCGTTTCACAGACGATCAGGGAACGCGCTTCGGGCATCTGGGTCATGGGCGTCTCGGTCATCGTAGCGTGGGCCTCATAGGATAGTGAACGGCTGTGCTTCCGCTTGTGGTTGACGAGCGCTCTGGGTCAGCGAACGCCACCGCCGGCCAATACTGTCGGACGCTTTGAAGAGATGCCCTGCCGTCAGGCCACCGGCCACGCGATAATGCCCCACCGCCGCCAGCCCCAGCGTAGCGATGCAGCCGCACTGCGAGCAGTCCGGATCGCCGCCAAACTGGCACGGCGTCACCTTGGTCTTCAGGTCGGCGGAGACGGTATGGGTCGTCTGCGCGAAGACGCAATCCGCCGGACTCTTCGGTGGCGTAGCGATCTCGCAGATCAGGGATTCCGGCATATCCAGCGAAGGATATAGCACACGGAGCCGCAATAGTTCATTCATTACTTCGCGCCGCTGCACGGTAGTAAGTATCTCCGGCCCGGTGGCTCCGCGTTGCGGCGTAAACAGGCTGAACCAGACCTTGCGGATCTCCGGCTGCGGTGTCCAGAAGCGCAGGAACTCCTCCAGGTACCCGGGTCGTGACGCAATATTTCCCGTTATGGTGCAATGGATCGTCACCTGGCTGTCCACGATGCTCTTCAGGATCCGCTCATAGGTCGCCGGCTTACGCCGCTCATCATGCTCCGGCTGTAGGCCATCGATGGAGACCACGACGTTCAGCCGCTCGAAGCGCGACCATTCCGGAGGGATACGGCGGAAGGCGCTGGTCACCACCTGGGTGTGCACGCCACGCGCCTCCAATGCGGGAAGGATCCGCTCCAGCTCGCGATAGCGCACCAGCGGATCGCCCCCAACCAGCGAGACGTGCTGCGGCTGGTACTCGTCCACCAGCGCCACGACGCGCCGTACCAGCTCATCCCCGCGAAAGTCAGAGAGCTGGCGAAGCTGCTGCGTCCCTCCCAGGTGCGCTTCGTCGAACGCATAGCAGCCCGGGCAGCGCAGCGGGCACTCCTTGGTGATTTCGATCGAAAGCGATGGCCGGCGGCCGGAAAGAATGCCCCGCCAGGCCCGGAGTACCTCGGATGTCTTCATCAATCATGCCCTCGTGCCGCCATCGGGGTGCCAAGACGATGACGAACTTGTACGTTCCGCTGTTCACGTTCTCTGAGGAGTTGCACCGGGAACTCCATCGCACGTCTGCCCGGTCACTTCGTGAGACGGGAAAGAATCAGATCCGCATCGGCACGAGCGTGCGCGATATGGCAGCAGAGAGGAAATCCTCCGGCCCCGGAGCACACCATCGACGGCTCGCCGAGCGATGTCGATAGGGATGCGCAGCGGTACTACTCCCCAAGCCGCCATTCCCCGCGGCTGCCGGCTGCATCCTTTGGGGCTGCAGCATTTTGGGTTGAAGCATCGTTCCATTCATTGACAGAACTACCATCGCAGCAAACAGCAAGCCGGCCAGCAGGCTGAACTCCACATCGGGACCACCGCGCAGAAAATGATCCCAATTGCAGAGATGTTCCGTGACCGGCATCACCAGCAGAAGCAACGTAGTGAGCAAGACCAGGAGACGGCTCAACGGCCGGCTCCGCTCGCTCCAGTCCGTTGTCCATGCCCGATACGACAGGTTGCCAATGGTCCCCAAGTGCGCCCTCACAGAATCGCCGGCGGCACGCCAGCGTGCTCGAACCATACGTCAAGCCTGACATACTCGGCATACCGTGTCGAGCGGACCGCGACTCGCCCTGCAGGAGAAGAAGCTGGCAGCTAGTGGATTGCCGGCCGCATACCTCAGGCCTACTTGACAAATAGTTGACCATCACGCGGCCGGCCCGGCCCCTTCGCCTCGGGTTCCTGCCAACTTTTCAATTCACAAGGCGCCAATTCTGCCGAACCTGTGATAGCCTCCCTCTACTTACTTGGGCTGCGGACAAACAGGAGAATCAGTTCCCCCCGCGCAATAAGGCTCACGGTCTTTCGGTTCGGGACCAGTTCCATTGTGCCCCCCAGCAATACTGACCCACTTGTCCCGATCCCCCTGTTGCC
Source organism: uncultured Acidobacteriaceae bacterium (assembly GCA_963712845.1). Taxonomy (GTDB): domain Bacteria; phylum Acidobacteriota; class Terriglobia; order Terriglobales; family Acidobacteriaceae; genus KBS-83. Next base: position 583,281 of record CAVQJM010000039.1, on the reverse strand, counting down.
GCGGTTATGGAACAACCCCCGTCCCTCCTACTGGTGATTGCCCCGGAGGAACTCCTCGAGTCCACTGTCCAAAGGGGGAAGTTTGCATGACAACCATATCTTCCGGACGGAATGGCGCACCTCTGACGGTCTACCTGGGTGACCTCACCTACACCACCCTTTCCCTTGCAACCGACGCCTTTCCGCTCAACGTTGGATTTATCGCAGCCTACGCCAAGAAGTGCTTCGGCAACGAGATCGACGTCCGCCTCTTCAAGTACATCCCCGACCTGGAACAGGCGCTCGCTGAAAGGCCACCCGACATTCTGGGCCTCAGCAACTATCCGTGGAATTTCCATCTTGGATTGGAATGCTTCCGGATGGCGCGGGCGATTTCGCCGAATACGATCTGCGTCATGGGCGGCCCGAACATTCCTCTCGAAGACGAACCTCGGAAACAATTCGTCCGCCGCTATCCCCAGATAGATTTCTATGCCTACCTTGAAGGCGAAGAAGCGTTCTCCCTGCTCATTCAGCGCGCGATGGATACAGACGTCGATCGGGAAAAGATGAAGAGTGAACCGATTGACGGTTTCATTCACCGTGTCAGTGAATCAGAGGTGATGTGCGGCACGATGCTCCCCCGACGGCGCAACCTCGATGAAATCCCTTCCCCTTATCTCACCGGATTCATGGACAAATTCTTTGATGGCATCCTTTCGCCGATGATGGAGACCAATCGCGGATGCCCATTCTCCTGCACCTTTTGCCATGAAGGCAACTCGCTCATATCCAAAGTGAACCAATTCAGCCTCGAGCGCGTGAAAGCAGAACTGGACTACATCGCGGCTGCTGTGGAAAAGGCCCCAAACTTCATCTCCAACCTCATGTTTGCTGATCCTAATTTCGCAATGTATGAGAGAGACTACGAGATCGTCGAGCACATTGAGAAGATTCAGCAACGCCAGAACTGGCCCAGGTCCATCTTTGCCTCCACAGGAAAAAACAAGAAAGAGCGCATTGCCAAGGCACTGCGAAAGCTCAATGGCTCCATGTCCATGTGGATGTCGGTGCAATCCATGGATCCCGTCGTCCTCCGTGAAATCCAGCGGGAGAACATCAGCACCTCGCAGATGCTGGCGCTGGCAGGTGTGTACCAGGAGTTCGGTCTGCCGACCCTGTCGGAATTGATTTTGGGCTTGCCGGGCGATTCGTATGAGCGCCACGTCAAATCGCTCGCCGACGTCGTGGAGGCAGGAATCGAAATCATCGATACCTACACCTGCATGCTCCTCAACGGCACCAAGCTCAACTCGGAAATCAGCCGCGCAACCTATAAGATCGGCTCACATTTCCGCGTTATCCCGCGCGATTTTGCAAAGCTCTCCAATGGAAGAATCGCAGTCGAAATTGAAGAGATAATCAGCTCCACCAACACGATGTCGTTCGAAGACTATCAGGAAGCAAGAAAACTGCACCTCATGGTTGCAGTCGTTTACAACGGTGGCGGATTCGGGCCTCTCCTGCGATTCCTGCGCCATAAAAAAGCTCCGATCATCCAGTTTCTTGAACGTCTCGTTGCCGACATTCACAGTGCCCCCAGTTCGGTTCAAACGATCTTTCAGTCGTTCATGCGGCTCACCAGGGAGGAGCTCTGGAATTCGGAAGAGGAGCTGCGCGATTACGTCTACGCAAGCGACAATTACAACAAGCTGCTCAACGGAGAAATCGGCATCAATCTGATTCAAACCCATACGGCGATGAGTCTCGCCGTCATGGATGACTGGGCGGGCTACGTGTTCCGCACAGTAGAGTCTATGCTTGGCGACAAAATCGGGAACGAGTCAGACGACGCAGCAGCCTTCTCTGAGATCAAGGCCTTCTGTGCCGGGCGAACCCACAACATTTGGGGCACTGCCGCGGACGATCTCAATCCCAGCGCCGTCTTTCAGTACGACATTGACAGCTGGATGCGGGCTCCGCTTTCTGCGCCGCTCTTTGAATTCAAAGTCGACGAGCCGGTCGTCTTCGAATTTGGTTTCTCTCCGGACAAGCAGGTTGAGAGAGCCGCGCTCATCCAGAGATACGGCACCACTCCCACTGGCATCGGACGGATCATCATTCAAATGGGACGCAATCGCATCTGGCGGGAACCGCTCCCAGTGCAAGGATTTGTGCCGCAATCTATGACAACGGCCGCCGCCCGCCGCTGGCCCACTTAGCCAACGGCGCCGGGTGCCCTCGGCGCTACGAACTGGCGCCATGGTGACGGTCTCTGTCTTCGCATTGTTTCTGTCTTCGCACGATCGTTCGCAGCCCGATCTTCTCGTCCTTGTTCCAGTAAGGCACAAGTCCCCATCGCATGAGGACGATCTCGTAATCTCCCGTGTCCGGGTTTCGATCTGACAACGGGTTGGAAGGTTTGCGACGCTCCGCATCTCCCTCCAGGATTGGTGCGGTCACCGCGTTTTGCAGAATCCCGTTTCGAGAGGATCGCTAAGACATAGCGACTCGACCGCATATGCAGGTCGAAACCCTCACCTGCATCCTCCGTGATTCAATGTAAAGAAAAAGGAAAGCTTCCAGTGCCCCTGAATTGCGGAATCGTCGGCTTGCCCAATGTCGGCAAGAGCACCATCTTCAACGCCCTCACCTCGGCCAAAGCGCAGGCCGCGAATTATCCCTTCTGCACCATCGAGCCCAACACCGGCGTGGTCACCGTGCCCGATGAGCGGCTCACCAGGATCGCCGATCTCATCCATCCCAAAAGCCTCGTCCCCACCACCATGGAGTTCATCGACATCGCCGGCCTGGTCGAGGGCGCATCCAAGGGCGAGGGCCTGGGCAACCAGTTTCTCGGCCACATCCGCGCCACCGATGCCATCGCTCACGTCGTCCGCTGCTTCGACGACCCCGAGGTCGTCCACGTCGCCGGCGCCGTCAATCCTCTCCACGACATCGACATCATCAACACCGAACTGCTGCTCGCCGATCTCGACACCGTGGAGAAGCGCCACAGCAAAGCCGAGAAGGCAGCCAAGTCGAATGACCCCAAAACCAAGGCTGAGCTTGCGGTTCTGCAAAAGCTCCTCGCTGCGCTCAACGCCGGCAAGCCCGCCCGCACCGTTGAGCTGGCACCGGATGAAAAACTGATCGCGCGCGACCTCTTTCTCATCACCGCAAAGCCGCAGCTCTATGTCGCGAATGTCGACGAGGCTGGCCTCTCGGACGGAAATGCCTACACCGCTGCAGTGGAGAAGCGTGCCACAGAAGAAGGCAGCCAGGCCGTTCGCATCTGCGGCGCGCTCGAAAGCGAGATCGCCCAGCTTGAGCCCGCAGAGCGCGACGAATTCCTCACCAGCATGGGATTGAAAGAGCCCGGGCTCAATCGCCTCATCCACGCGGCCTATCGGCTGCTCGACCTCATCACCTACTTCACCGCCGGCGTGCAGGAGGTCCGCGCCTGGACCATCCGCCGCGGCACAAAAGCACCCGGTGCCGCGGGAGTCATCCACTCCGACTTCGAGAAGGGCTTCATCAAAGCCGACTGCTACGCATCCGATGACCTCTTCGCGCTCGGCAGCGAGCAAGCGGTGAAGGAGAAAGGTCTGCTCCGCTCCGAAGGCAAAGAGTACGTCGTCAAGGACGGCGACATCCTGTTCTTCAAGTTCAACGTCTGACGCGCAGCCGCCGGACCGGATATGCTCTTCTGTCGCGCCAATGACCCTAGTAAACTAGCGCCAAGTGGCCCTGTAGCTCAGATGGATAGAGCGACGGTTTCCTAAACCGCAGGTCGGAAGTTCGAATCTTCCCAGGGTCACCATATAAAATCTTTGTAATCGGTCAGTAAGGCTAGACACCAGATAAGCTTGAAATTGCACCGGGAAGCACCACAAACGACCGCAACCCGAGGGCGCTCCCTGCAGCTATCGCGACATAGTTCAGAAAACTTCGACGGCTGGTTTTCATCGTTCGCTCCTATATCCGGTCCATAGCTCAATGCATGATCTTGTATTGCGACGAAGTGACCACCAGATAGGCGGCCAAGCTGGCCCGGTCCGTCGCATCGCTCGCCGGCACCATCGAGATGTAATCCACAATTGCCGCCCGCAGGTCCGTCGGCATCTGGCTGTGCATGAAGATCATGCCCAGGTAATCCACGAGCGCCCCGGCGTCGGCAGCTTTGCTGCCCAACGGACCCGCCGCAGTGAAGTCCACGAACAACCCGCCCGTGCTGTTATGCATGATGTAGTCCGCCAGATCCAGCCGCGGAATGATCGATCCCGTGTTCTCCAGTCCAAACTCTGGCGCATTGATTGTCGTCTGCGGAATCACATAGTCCGGTGGGAAAAAGTTGAACACCGTCGGCGCACCGAACGGCGGCTCTCCAATCGCAACCAGTTGCCCATTGCCCATGTTGATCAGCGGATATGCATTCCCTGAGTTCGCGACTACAGCGTTCAGCCCGCGCGCGATATCCATGGCCCATAACGCAGGCTCGCGCAGATGTCCCGACTGTATCGCCGGACTCGTGTCCAACTCGTCGGCCGACTGGGTGTCATTCGCGCGTGCCTCCGGATCCAGCAGGATCGCGGTGATGACTGCCTTCATATCACCCCGTACACCCTGCCCATTGTCCGCAAACACCGCTGCCACGCGCTGCACGTAAGCAGGGCTCGGATTTCCCGCTACCAGGCGTTGAATCAATTGCCGGCATACAAACGGACCTACGTTCGGATGGTTGAAGACATTATCCAGCGCTCCCTTCAGGTCCTCTGTGGCGCTCTGGCCCGCAGGCAGCGTCACGCCATTCAACAGGATCTTCGCACTGGTGTCGTGCCGCATGTCCACTGGCACCATCGCGTGGTTCCAGTTGTACGTGAAGATGAAATTCGACGGCGTGCTGCCATCCGCATTCGCAGACGTCCATCCCGTCAGCGCGCGCGCCATTGCCTCCACCTGCAGTTCGGAATAGGCAGGGATAGGGTTCCCATTGCTGTCTGTCTGCAGGGTCCCATCCTCGTTCAGCAGGTCAGGCCCCAGCGTAAATAGCTGCATCAACTCGCGCCCGTAGTTCTCATTCGCAATCTGCCCCGCAGGCGCCGCCGGGCTGTTCAGCATATTCAGGAAACTTCCCATGTTGGGAGAGAGCGTCATGTCCTGCATGATCTGGCGATAGTTCGTGAACGCGTCCTGCAACAGCAGGTTCGCGTACGGTGTAACCATGTAGCCGTTGTAGGAGGACGCTACCCATATCTCGCTCAGCGCCAGCGCCACGCGCTGCCGCAGCTGATCGTTTGCTGTCAGCACGTTCTGGAACCAGTTCGAGCGAACACACACAGTCGTGATCTCTATCGGAGAACACTGCGAAGGCGGCTGTGCTGGGAGCGGCGGCAGCAACGTGGGCGCAGCCGCGAACTGCTCCGACAGGTATCCCTGCATCCCGACCTGTTCCACATGCTCAATCGTCAGTTCCGTCGGCCCGAAGCTGGCCTGGTCCAGCAGCCGTGCTGCCGCCGTCGCCGTCGTTTGCGCCGCATCCAGCGTCACCGTCACGGGTGCGGACTGGGTCTCGCCCGGATTCGGATTCTCCACTACCACCGTGATCTGCTGTAGGCCTCCTGCTGCAATGGTTGCCTGCAAATCATCGCTGGAAATCTGCGTCGTCGTCACCGGCTTGCCACCGATCAGTAAGGTCGCGCCTTGCAGGAACGCATCGCCCTGTATATCGATCAGGTAGTTGGCGCTCTGCGCCGTCGCTGTCGCGGACGTAATTACGGGCACTGGGTCCAGTAATGTCACTACCAGTGATCCTGAAATCGTCGGCGTCTGGCTGGCCACCGCCTTCACTGTCACTTGATTTGCTGCCGGCACTGCAGCGGGTGGCGTGTAGAGTCCCGACGCGTTGATCGAGCCAGCTGTCGCCGGCGCAATGCTCCACGTCACCGTCTGATTCGATGCGCCTGCAACCGTCGCCGTGTACTGGACCGGCGTGTCAATGTTCACGGTCGCTGGGCCGCTCAGCGTAACGCTCGTCGCTGGTGACGAGGGCGGAGCGGGTGACGAGGGCGGAGCGCCCGGTGTTGACGAATACAAGGTAATGATGATGCTCTGCGAAGCCGACGGACTCGTTACACTCGTCGCCGTGATCGTTACACTTGTCGACGCCGGCATGGTCGTCGGCGCGGAGTAGAAACCGTCGGCCGAGATAATCCCAGCCGTCGTGTTCCCGCCGGCTACGCCGTTCACCGCCCATCCCACAGCCGTGTTCGCAGTGCCGGTCACCGTCGCAGTGTATTGCGAGAATGCGCCCAGCTCTACGCTGCTAGCGCCGCTGATCGCGATCGTCACCGGAGTCGGGGTCGCTGCCGGCGCTGCCACCAGCGTCACCGTCACACTCTGCGATGTCGCCGTGTTCTTCGCGCTCGTAGCCGTGATTTTGATACTGGAGGATGCGGGCATCGTCGCCGGTGCGCTATAGAGCCCTGCTCCGGAAATCACGCCTAGCGCCGCGCTGCCACCCGTCGTTCCGTTCACCGACCAGGTCACGCTCGTGTCGGAACTCCCGCTGACGGTCGCTGTATATTGCGACTGCGTCCCAAGGGTCACCTGGGATGGCCCGGTCACCGCGACCGTGACAGTGCCCGAACCGTCTTCCCATGCTGCCGGATTGTCGACCGTCAGTCCGCACGCCGTGAGCAGAAGCAGCAGAAGACTGCATGCGCATGCGCGGTGCAAACGGGTCAATACCACTTCCATGCAATCACTTCCTCAAGTCACGCGAGCGTGAGCAAAAAGGGCGCTACTTGCGGCCGCCTTATGTCATTTGTCGAACAGGTTCAGGAGATTCGTCTATTGTGGCGACGGAATCGACCGCGCTCTTGAAGGTCTGGGTTGTTCCCGTCATCGCCGACCGCGCTATCAAACAGAACTAGCTCCTTTGTAACGCCATCGGTGGCATGATGCACTACCACTTTCCTGCCAGTGGATGCCCCGTCGAATCACACATTCGGCCCATGCCTTTCCTTTGGTGCGGGAGACGGGCGGCTTGTTCGGCCACACCACGTTCAACCGCTGCTCCCACAGCTCCTGCGGCAAACCTTGCCTTGTGTGGAACCACACTGATCTTGTGTAGCGCCCTCTATTTGTATCTCTAAGGGTTTTTCGTACTCTCAGCATCACTGAGAAAGCGGGGCCTTGCGTCCTAGCCGTATCCAGAAATCACTCAGGGCTTGACCTACGGCGTGCGGCAACTCGTTGCCAGGCGATCGGCTCCGTATTCCCAGCTTGTGATCTCAATGGCCAACGGGGCGCTGATCCCTTACCATGGCTGCCATAGCAATACAGATGATTCGGACTTCAGCGATTCAATGCATTCGTGAGGACTCCAGATGTCGCACTCTGTCATCATTCTTCCAGAAGATACCAACGCGCTGATTGTTGACGCTATTTCGCAGGCCAAGAAAACACTTGCGATCAAGATATTTGTCTTCAAGGACTCATCGCTCTTGCGACAGGTGATCCAGGCCCATGCGCGCGGGGTCAAGGTACGCGTCATGCTCAATCCTCAACGGCGCAATGGAAAGAAAGAGAATGATGACACCCGCGCTGCATTGACGGAGAGCGGCGTTGAGGTCAAGGACAGTAATCCAGCCTTCGACCTGACTCATGAGAAGTCCATGGTCGTCGATGACCAGATCGCGTTTGTTCAGTCTTTCAATTGGGATAGCGAGGCATTTTTGGCTTCGCGTGACTATGCCATCATAACCTCGCGGAAGTCTGAGGTTGCAGATATCCTCGCCTGTTTCGATGCAGATTGGCATCGCGAAACTTTCGTTCCGCGAGACCCCTCGCTCATCTGGTGCGTTGGATACGGAAGACAACGGCTGGGCGAATTCATTGACCGCACAAAGCACTCTCTATGGATCCAAAACGAACGATTTCAAGATTCGGTTATTATTGAGCACCTGGTACGTGCCCGCCGTCGTGGAGTTCGGCTTCATGTCATTGCCAGGCCATTGCATAAGTTGAAGAAAGAGAAGCTGGCCGAAGCTGCGAGCGGCCTTCGCATACTTGAAGATGTCGGCGCCAAAATCCATACGTTGAAGCACGTAAAGGTGCACGGAAAACTGCTCTTTGCTGATGGGAATCGGGCCATCATCGGCTCCATCAACCTGGCACCTGGCAGCTTCGACAGCCGTCGGGAGCTGGCTATCGAAACAACAACGGACCATCTTTTGAAACGAATTCACGACATCTTGCGCGCGGACTGGAAGATATCGAAGCCAATGGATCTTTCGGATCAAGGCTTGCTCGAAGAGTTGACAAAGCGTGATCCGGAAGTGCGAGAAGACCTGGGCTTGGCGCGCGAAAAATGACGAGGCGCCAGGACCGCTGCCGCATCGCCCTCTATCAGGTCAGAGTTAGAAGGCGGATGGAATATCTTCCACATAACTGCATATTATTGTGTGCTCCTTCATGTGGGCCGACAGCTGGAAAGGAGCGCAGACAGTGAGCCGAATAGCTGGGAAAGCAGATTCAGGATCATCGACGCTCATCCGTCAATTGCTTATGCCCTACCGGCTTCACCTGTTAGCCATCCTGGCTGCCATGGTGATCGAAACTGTCATGAATCTCGCGGCACCATGGCCGCTCAAGGTCATCATCGATGACGTAGTAGGACATGGGCATTCCAGCCCCGTATTTACCCGGATTGAAGCAACACTTGCCGGCACGCAAAAGATGCAGCTGGCCGCGCTGATGGCTCTATCCTTCGTTCTCATTGCCATCCTTGCCGCCATTGCGGGTTATATCGACAACTACATCACGGAAAGCGTCGGCCAGCGCGTCGCCCACGACCTGCGCATGCGCACCTATCACCATCTCCAGCGCCTCTCTCTCAGCTATTACGACACGCATGCAACAGGTGGCATTCTGAGTACCATTACGACGGATATTCAGACCGTCCAGTCGTTTGCCTCTTCTTCGACGCTGGATATCCTGGTTGATCTCGTCACGATAGTCGGCATGCTCGGTCTCATGTTCTGGCTGAATTGGGATTTCACTATCATCGCCATCGGGGTTACGCCCATACTTCTGATTTTTGTCTTTCGCTTTAAGAAAACCGTAAAAAAGGCGACACGCGACGTACGAAAGCAACAAAGCGAGATCGTCTCAGTGGTCCAGCAGGATCTCGGTTCCATGCAGGTGATCCAGGCGTTTGGGCTGCAAGATCAGCAGGAGAAAGAGCTGCACGCTGTCAGCCAGTCGGTCATCGATGCAGCGCTCAAAGCGCGGAGGGTCAAATCACTACTATCGCCGATCGTCTCGATTGTGGTGGCGGCATGTACGGCCGTCGTCTTGTGGCGCGGCGCATGGCTCACGGTTCACAAGGTCATGACCATCGGAGCTCTCACCGTCTTTCTGGCATATCTCACTAAATTTTTTAAACCCGTAAAGGATCTGGCTACCTCTACGAACGCCATCGCACAAGTCGCTGTGGCGGTGGATCGAATCGAGGAGGTCCTCGACGCAGACACCATGGTTGTCGAACGGGATGACGCCATCGAGATAGAGAACGTCGCCGGCACAATCGAGTTTTCCAACGTGTCGTTTGGGTATGACACCGAGAGGCCCGTGCTGAATGACGTCAACTTCACCATCAATGCAGGCCAATTCATCGGCGTCGTTGGACCCACCGGAGCCGGGAAGTCAACGATTGTCAGCCTGATTCCACGGTTCTACGATGTTCTATCCGGCTCCATTAAGATCGATGGAATTGACGTACGCGATATGAAACTTGGCAGCTTGAGGGATCAGATCGGGTATGTACTGCAGGATACGGTTCTCTTTCGCGGCACGGTCGCAGAGAATATCGCGTTTGGAAGGCCGGGCGCGTCGGAAGACGAGATCATTGCGGCGGCTAAGCTCGCAAATGCGCATGATTTCATCGTGCAGATGCCCGGCGGTTATAGCGCGATGGTTGGAGAACGCGGGGCTACGTTATCCGGCGGTCAGCGTCAACGGATCGGCATCGCTCGTGTCATGATTCGAAACAGCCCCATCCTTCTTCTGGACGAGCCCACCGCAGCTCTCGATACTGAATCGGAACGCCTTGTTATCGATGCCCTGGAACGTCTCATGAAGGGAAAAACAGTCATTGCGATTGCTCACAGATTGAGCACGATTCGCGATGCAGACCAGATTATCGTGATCAGTGGAGGAACCGTCGCAGAGATGGGAAGCCACGATCAACTCATGGCAGTGAATGGCATTTATGCGGCATTGCACACTGCTCAGTTCACTCCTGGCAGCAAGAGCGACGAATCAAGCCTCGCTCGCACTGCGGGCGTACACGCATCTGAGCCAGCCTAGCGGTTATCTGAATCTTGAAACAGCACGGTAAGACCCTTCGCAGCCAAACCTTAACCAGGGACGTTCTGTGCCAGGTTGTACATCATGTCGTAAAGGGCAGTGTCCATTTCCTGGTGAGGCTGCGTTCGCGTGTTGCATAACGCTGCCGAACATGAGCCATCCGGATTACGGACCATAAGGGACGTTGAACCGGGCAGACTTCCAGTGTGCCACCAACTCCCGGCGCCGTTGCTGCTGACCATCCAACCACGCGCGTACCTGGCATCGCCTTGAGGATAGGCTGGGCACGGCGTGGTCATGGCGCGAATTGTATCTGGCTTGAGGAGGGCAGGAATATTCGGCGCCCCGGCCACGTGATTGAGGAACTGAACGAGCTGCGTGGAGGAGGCTATCCATCCATCAGTTGAATCCATGCGGTTGATGTTTATCTTGTATGGATCTTCCGAGTATTGACCTATATATACGGCTTCATTGGGGGCACGGTGGCGCTCGCTATTGTTTGCGATCTGCATACCGGTGATTCCACAACGGGCAAGAATGTTGGCCTGGATGTAGGCCTCGTACGACTGGCCGGTCACCTGTTCAATAACCCTGCCCAGCAGGCAATAGCCAAAGTTAGAGTAAGCCCATTGAGTGCCCGGTGTGCTGGTAAGCGGCACGTTCTCGATAGTCAAGGCGATCAGCTTTGCTTGATCCCAACCGTTATTGTGCATCATCGGGTCGTTGTTATCAGCTGCCCATCCGCCGGCCGTGTGAGTAAGAAGATCGTCTACCGTGATCTCCGCCACATAAGGTTTATAGGGAGGCTTGCCATATTTTGTACCTAGTATCCCTGCCGGACCAAAGACCTTGGCAGTAACGCTAAGTTTGCCGGCCTCGATCAGGGAGAAGATCGTAACCGCTGTGATTGGTTTGGAGCCGTCGGCGATGCGAAAAAGTGTGCCTTGCTGGGCCTGAGTCAAATGCTGACGATCTGCCATGCCGCCCGCGTGATCATAGACAAAATGCCCATTCTTGGAGATCGCAGCCGACATAGCGGGCACCCGGAATTGCTGCTGAAATCCTTGCGTATTCCGGCCGGGTCCGCCATATCGCTGGTTTGGGTTCCGAAATGTCGCTTGCGCGAGGGCGTTCAGCGCAGGTCCCCCAATGGCCGCGGCTGCGGATGCCCTTAGCAAGTTGCTGACAACGGCTCTACGAGTGTAAGCAGGAACTCGCATAACTTCCCTTTCATCCATTACGTGTTACTGAGTGCGCTGGCCCTGAAAGGTTCCGCTCCCGCCCCGGTCATGGAACGTCCCATTGAAAGTGCTTCCGTTGACAACTCCATTCACTCTTGGCCCATCGATCCTTCCGCGGAACACTAACACCCCTCGTGTTTTGGTTCGAACCACGAGATGTTGCTGATTGATCGTGCCCTCAATGCCTCCGGCTTGATTTGGGCCCTTAAAGTGTCCCTTAACGGCCGTGCCTTCTTGCTGGAGGTCGAGATACTTCGTCGATGTTCTGCCGTTTGGGTCATTGCAATACAGCGTCCACTTTCCGTTAACGTTCGCAGGAGGCTGCTCAGACGGAGCCTGCTGCGGCCAGGCAGCCAGTTGAAAGACCATTGGAAAGAGGCACAAACAGATAAAACCACGGATTCGCTTTTTCATTTCTACGTCCATTTCACCTTTCTGACGGGCAAGGACAACGGTTTTTGGACATTCGAGATTCGTGCCGCTGTCGCTCGGATCAGCAACACCGCTCGATCCTAACCGAAATGCCGCTTCAGACCTATAGAGGTCACTACACACGATCCATAAGGTTGGATGAATGGATGAAGTCAAGATAGACGAGCCTCTGCAAGCATGAGGCGGCCCCATCTGGAAACCGGTCACTCATTGCCTGGGCGACCGTCCTATGTGTAGTCTCCTGTCCTATAGGAGTATGGGACCAAAAGAATGACGACTTCCCGCAGACAGTTTCTTCAATCGAGTTCACTGGCGGCCGCAGCCATCACCAGCAGCGGATTGTGGAGCCGCGGTGCATGGGGAGTCGAACCGCCTGCTGCCGGCCCTCTCTCGGAGTTCAGCTACGGCGATGTGCTCATGGCCAGCGACCTGCACGAGTCGCAGCTCATGACCACACACGCCGTCCTCATGGCGCTCAGCGAAGACAGTCTGTTGAAGCCGCTGCGGCAGATGTCCGGCATGCCTGCGCCCGGGGACGACCTGGGCGGCTGGTACGACTACGATCCCGGCTACGACTACCGCAAACACTTCGATCGCGGCTTCGCTCCTGCATGCACCTTCGGGCAATGGGTCTCGGCGCTGGCCCGCGGCTACGCCATCAACGGCGACGAAGAAACTCGTCAGAAGGTGATCAGCCTCAACCGCCTCTATGCCCAGACCATCAGCGCGGACTTTTATATAAAGAATCGCTTCCCTGCCTACACCTATGACAAGCTGCTGATCGGTCTGCTCGATTCGCACACCTACGTGAAAGACCCGCAGGCACTGGCGATCCTGGAGCACACCACGGATACCGCGCTGCCTCACCTCCCCGGGCACGCCATCGAACATGATGTGCCGTGGAGGAAGGACAAAGACAAGGACGACGCCTCGTGGACCTGGGACGAGTCCTACACCATCTCGGAGAACCTGTTTCTCGCCTCGCAGCGCGGCGCCGGCCGCCGCTATTACGACCTCGGTCTGCAGTACCTGGATGACAAGACATGGTTCGATCCGCTATCCCGCAACGAAAACGTGCTGAGCGGCCGGCATGCGTACAGCTACGTGAACTCGCTGTGCTCCGCGATGATGGCCTACATGGTCGCGGGCAGCGAGAAGCATCTGCGCGCAGCGCGCAACGCCTTTGCCATGCTGCAGGCGCAGAGCTATGCAACCGGCGGCTGGGGTCCGGATGAAACATTGCGCGCGCCCGGCAGCAGCGATGTCTACGCCAGCCTGACCAATACCCACCATACCTTCGAGACTCCGTGCGGCTCCTACGCGCACTTCAAGCTAACCCGCTATCTGCTCCGCGCCACCCGCGACGCTCGCTATGGCGACAGCATGGAGCGCGTGATGTACAACACGATCCTCGGCGCAAAGCCCCTGCAGGAAAATGGCGAGACCTTCTACTACGCCGACTACAACTACAACGCCAAGCGCGTCTACAAGGAGGCCCGCTGGCCCTGCTGCTCCGGCACTCTGCCGCAGGTCGCGGCTGACTACCGCATCAATACGTACTTCCGCGCGCCGCAAGCCGTGTACGTCAACCTCTACGTGCCGTCGACGCTGCGCTGGACCGAGAACGGCGCGGCACTCTCGCTGACCCAGGAGGGAGAATACCCGTACCAGGAGCACGTATCCTTCACGGTGACAACTTCCAAACCGGCCGAGCTGACCTTGAACTTTCGCATTCCGCTCTGGGCGGAGGGCGCGTCAATCTCCGTGAACGGTGCGCGGCAGAAGGGGCTGGCCGTCCCCGGAGAGTTCGCGGCGATACGCCGCGAGTGGAAGACCGGAGATCGCGTGGAGCTCGAGCTTCCACTGAAGATGCGGCTCGAAACCATCGATGCGCAGCACACCGACACTGTGGCCCTGCTGCGCGGACCCCTGGTGTTGATGGCTGTGAAACCGCTACAGGAATCGCCGGTGCCGAAGTTTACGCGCCAGCAACTGCTGGCAGCCACCCGCGTCAGTGAGCGCCAGTGGCAGACAGCCTCTGCAAACGGCCCCGTGACGCTATTGCCCTTCACCTCGCTCGGCAGTCGGCCATATACGACATACGTATCTATAGTCTGAGCTGCAATCTCGAGGTTCACAGGAATGTCCACGTTCGTTCTAGTGCATGGCGCTTGGCAAGCAGCCTCCACCTGGGACCTCGTAACTCCGATCTTGCAGGCCGCAGGTCACGCGGTCACGATTCCGCGTCTGAGCGGCTTGGAAAATGATTTCCGCCCCCTGTCCCCCGCCATCGGCCTGCAGACCCATATTGACGATGTCATCAGGGTTTTGAACCGCGAAAATCTTCAGGACGTCACTCTCGTTGGACACAGCTACGCTGGGATGATCATCACTGGTGTAGCGGAACATGCGCTCGATCGATTGAGCCGCCTCGTATACGTGGATGCTTTCATTCCGAGCGATGGACAATCTGCCCTGGACCTATTGCCTGAGAAGATCACACAGATCTTTCGCCAACAGGCCGACGCCGCAGGAGAGGGATGGCGGCTGCGCGCAGGTGAAGGACAACTGGACTTGTGGGGACTCAAGCCGGGGGCCAACCGAGACTTCGTCCGGTCGCGGCTATCCGACTTTAGTTTGCGGTGCTTCGAGGAAAAGGTCAGACTACCTGCGAACGCCGCGGCCAAACTTCCCAGAACCTTCATTGCTTGCGTGGCCGAGACGTACCCCGCTCGACCCATATTTCAGCAATTCGGTGACCGCGCCAAACGGGAGGGCTGGAAATATCACGAACTACTCACCGGCCATGATTGTCACGTGGAAATGCCCGACGCTTTCGCGTCAAAGCTGCTTGGATGAAACACTTCTACTGCCCCTCATCTCACTCGCAGCCGCTCTACACAAGCTACGTTGCTGGCGGCAATGCGCATAGCCGGACGGCAATGGCAGGTAAGCGCGGCGAACGGACCCATCACCATGCTGCCGTTCACGTCTCTGGGCGGGCTGCCTTATACAACGTATCTAAAACTCGTCTGATCTAGCGGCTGGCCACGCTGTTACAAAGCCCGCATTCGCAACCGCGACTGGCACTATTGCCCTCCTGGCACTATCGCCAGCATGGAGGTGTGGATAGATGGTGTGAAGAAGTGCAGCACCGGCCGTAACTGAAAGAAGTCGACGGATCTGGCGTTCTTAGCCCACGTCCCGCTTAGCGGACGATCTCCAGCCCAGCCTTCTTCAGGCCGTCGATCAGTTGCTCCACCAGCACCGGCTCCCACCACTTGGCCAGCTCCTCGTAAGCCGTCACAGCAAACTTCGGCCTTAGCTCCAGCAGCTCCTCGACAGATCTCCGCGCCGCTTCCCTCTCACCGACTTGTCCATAGAGCGCGCCTAGCGCAACCTTGGTGCGCCAGAAGCCTGGCATGTGGATCCGCGGCGCGATCTCCAGCGCTTTCCCGTACTCATGCTTCCGGTACGCATCGAAGAACGGGGCAAACCAATACCATCCCGGATGGTGCGGATTCAAACGTCTGGCCTGCTCCGATACCGCACACCCGCGCTCCCAGTCGCCGCTGTAAGCGATCAGGAAGCCCAGATAGGCCATGGTGAATCCATCCATCGGATTCAACGCAATCGCACGCTCCGCCGCCACGCGGAAGGCCTGCATCTCGCGGCGAAAGAACAGCGTTGCCGCCAGTGCATGATGCGCCAAGTGACTGGATGGCGCGGCATCCACAGCACGCTGCGCCGCGCAAAAGGCACGTCCCAGCGGATCGGGCCGCAGGTTGAATTCGTGCGTGTACTCCTCCTTGTACAGCATGGAAACCATGGCCCAGGCATCGGCGTAACCGGGCGCCTGCTCCACCGCCCGTTCCAGCGCGGTTCTCGACGCGGCGTGCTCTTCCGCTGAGACACGCTGAAAGTGCGCAAAGCTGCGCAGCACTGCCTCATAGGGAGTCAACTCTTCCGGACTCCGGTCGCGTGTCGCCTCGCTCATGCTGTGTGGCAGCACGCCCTGGGTGTCGGCAATCGTGGATACGATTCGCGGAACAACCTCGTCGAGAAGATCGAATACCCCCACCGAGCGAAAGGCGCGGTCGTAGTGCTCCGCCCATAGATCGACACCGAAGCTTGCATCGTTGAGTTGCACTGCGATGCGCAGCGTGTCTCCCGATTGGCGAACGCTGCCCTCCAGCACGTAGCGCGCTCCTAACTCATGGCTGACGGAGCGCAGGTTTGTCTCTTCCTGCGTATACCGCGAGGTAGAACTCAGAGATAGAACCCGGAGATAGGAAAATCGAGATAGCCCGGTGACAATATCCTCGGTGATCCCGTCAGCCAGGGCGGCAAGTTCCGGATCAGCCCCGCTCGATTTGAACGGCAGCACCGCGATCCAGAAACCCTCCTCCGAACCGGCTTGAAGGCCGGCCTGGAGACCGGCAAAGACCCCGGCATTCGCGGCACCCTCGCGCGCCGGCGCGGACGCCGATGCCTTCGCGATGGATCCATCCGGCCTTCCCCTATCCACGGGAGCGACGAACCGGTAGCCCCGGCGCGGCAGCGTCTCCACAAAATGCGGGCTCTCCGCCGAATCGTTCAGCGCTTCGCGAATCTTGTTGATGGCGGTATTCAGACTGTGCTCGACATCGACAAAGGTGTCCGGCCACAAGCGCTGTTGCAGCTCCTCCCGGGTAACCATTTCGCCCGGGCGCTCCAGCAACATGGCCAAAACCAGAAAGGGCTGACCGGCAAGCTTCCGCTTGCGCCCGGACTTCCACAGTTCTCCGGCCCGCAGGTCGACTTCGAACGTGCCGAACCGCATCAGCTTCGGAGAATGGGCCGGTTCTTCCACGCACATCGCCTCAACAGCCGATCGTGAAGTTCTTTTGCGTTAGCCAGACCTCAAACCACCCATCGTCATTTCGATCGGAGCCATCGCTCGCAGAGCGATCGGCGGAGCTTAGAGACCTGCTGTTGGCTCTGCCCTAAATCGCGGTCCGTGCCGCGGTTTCGTCCTGGTATAGCGACGCGTACTTGGTGATCCCCACCATCGTGAAAACCTTCTGGAAGTGCGGCGTCAGGCCGAAGGCGGCAATCTTCTGCTCGTTCTTGTTGGCTTCCATCAGCATCTGGATCACCAGCGCGATGCCGCTGGAGTTGATGTAATCGACTTTAGTGAAATCCAGCAGAACAGGCTGCGACTTGCTCACTGTTTGATAAATCCCAAGCAGCGCGTCGTGGGAGCTGGAAGAGATGTCTCCGCTGAAGCGAAGCACAGTGATGCGGCCGCCGTTTCCATCCGCGATTTGATCGACGCTTGTTTTCGTTTCCGCCTGCACCTTAGTCGCTCTCCTTATCCAGCCGGATCACCAGCCGCACATAGCTGGCTTTTCCGTTGCCCGCCTTCACCCACTCGGCCTCATCCACCAGAGACTGAATCAGGAACATGCCCATGCCCCGGGGATCTTCCTCGCCGTGCATCTTGCGGTCGATGTCCGGCTTGGGTGGCGCCTTCGAAATGCCCCCGCCATCGTCCAGAACCGTGACCTCAAGACTGTCGTCATGGGCGGAAAGGGTCACGCCCACGGACAGATTTTCATTCATCTGGTTTCCATGCTCGATGGCATTGATGCATGCCTCCGCAATGGCGGTCTTCAGATCTTCGATACGATCGTCCGGGAAGCCCATCAGCTTCGCCACACTGGCTGCCGTGCCCATGGCGACCTTCTCGTACCCCATCCGGGAAGGTACGCGGAGCTCAACCGGTTTGCCCATCAAAGTGACCATCTAGTCCTCGCTAGAGCGTTTTAGCTTCCGGTGCATACAAAACAATCCAGATCGTCCTGGCTTTCCATTCAGCCATACTCGCGATTTTCCTTGTAGGTGGCGGGAAACAAAGACGCTTTACCCCCGCTCTCTCAGTAGCGCAAGTGCAGTCATATCATCTTCCTGGTGGGCGCCGCCGCAAAAATCGTGCAATTCCCGCCACAAGGAATCCAGAATCGCGGCACTCTCGCCTAGATCGCACCCCTGAAACGCTCGCAAAAGGCGCTCCGTCCCGAACTCATCGTCCCCCAGGAAGACCTCTGTCAACCCATCCGTGTAGAAGAGCAGTCTGGACCCGGCCGGAAAGGCAAACTGCTCCGCCGAATACTGCATGCCCGGCACCAGGCCGATCGGCGTGCCGCTGGCGAGAATCTGCTGTGCTTTGCCGTCCCGCAACAGAAACCCCGGATTGTGACCGGCGTTCACCACTTCCAGCAGGTGCGTCGCCGGCTCAAGCCGAAGAAAGATCGCGGTCACATACCGCCGCCGTGCCTCCGTGCCCTCGGCATAATGCTGGTCGTTCAGCCGCGCGGCAAGCTCCACCAGGGGCACACCGGCGGTCGCAATGGCGCGAAACGCCGCGCGAAATGCCGTGCTGACGATCGCCGATGCCAGGCCCTTGCCGGCAACGTCGGCCACAGCCATGATCTGAGCGCCGCCAGGCAGCTCCACGATATCTACGTAGTCGCCGCCCACCTCATAGCACGCCGTCGAGCGGACGGCGATGGAGTAGCCCGCAATCTCCGGCATCTGTTGTGGCAGCAGGCTGCGCTGGATCAGCCGCGCCGCCTCCAGGTCCCGCTGCACCCGCGTCCATTCCAGGTTGCGCTCGTGATAGCGCGCATTTTCTAGTGCCACGCCGGCCTGCAGGGCCAGCCCCTCCAGAAAATCCTGCTCATAGATTGAGAGCGTGCGGTCCACCGGGGGCGCCACGATCAGCTCCGCCAGCAGATAGCCGTCTTTGGTCTGCAGCGGGAAGCGCGGGCAGCCATCCCACGGCTCCGGCGGCATCGCACCGTAAGTCATGCGCGGTTCGGTAACCAGCGCGCCGGGCAGCTCCAGCTCGCGAACCACAATGCGCAGAACCGTATTGAGCAGTTCGTCTAACTGAACGGTCGAGTGCACCTGCCGCGAGGTCTCCAGCAGCGCTTGCAGCCGCGCTACCTGCTGCTGCAGATCGACCAGCTCGACCTGTGTGGATGGGTAATTTGCAGACGAGGCACTTGGCATAGTCGGACACTCCATCAGGCAGTGGCAATCTGAGCGGTCAGGCTCACAGTGGCAGTTTTGGGTTCGGCGGCCGAATGCCGCGTGATGGATAGCGCCGTGATGTCGTCCTCCTGCCCGAAGACCTCCGCGGCATCCACGATCTTCTCTATCTCGGGACGCGTCGCCAGCATCGCCGACAGCCGTTCGAAGCCGAACAGCTCTCCTTTGCTGTTGCGCGCCTCGAGGATGCCATCGGTGTAGAGCGTCAGCGTCTCACGCTCCTGCAGCCGGAAGGTCAGTTCGTCATAGACAACGCTGGTCGAAAGTCCCAGCGGCAACGAGCCCGAGACCGGCAACTCTTTGCCATCGCGGAACGGCGGAAGATGCCCCGCATTCGCCACCGTGGTCTCCCCATTGGCAGCCAGGTGCAGCACCAGACAGGTGACGAAGCCGCCCTCGATACGCCCGATCAGCCGCCGGTTCAGCCCCTGCAGAATCTCCGCGGGCTTCAGCGTGTAGTCGGCCATTGTGCGCAAGGTGCCTACGATGAGCGAGACCGTCATCGCCGCCTTCAGCCCTTTGCCGCTCACATCGCCGACGATCACCAGCGCGCCACCCTCGGCCAGCGGCATCACCTGGAAAAAATCGCCGCCCACCTCCGCCGCAGGCTTGTAAATGCTGGCAATCGAAAAGCCCGGAATCGCCGGCGTCTCCTCCGGGATCAGCACGTGCTGCACCTCCCGTGCCGACTTGATCTCCATCTCGATCTCCGCCTGGCGGCGGCGCTCCATGAACTGATGCCGGCCCACGGTAAACAGCAGCACGATGAACAGCAGCAGGTCCAGCAGGAATGGCGCGTTGAACGAGTACGCTCCAACATGAATGCCCCAGGGTGTCATGCGGTCTGCAAGCGTCCAGTGCGTGAATCGCCGCCCCTGTGAGGAGAGTTGGTAGGTGATATTGTAGGCGCCATAGAGAAACGCGGCGATCGCTATGGGCCACAGCGTCATCTGTCTCCGGCGCGCCAACCCGAAGCCTACGATGAAAAAGATGTAGAGCGGGGCCAGCGTGTAGATTCCGGTCGTGATCGCATCGGTCCACTGAATTCCTGGACCGGCGAACTGCCATGGCAAAAACGTCGCTATATCGACCGCCTGCGAGGCCAGATAGATGGTCGCGAGAATCTTGGTCCAGCGTCGCCAGCGCGCTTCACGGCTCAGCCCGAAAAGCGTGAGCAGCAGCAGCCACAGGGAAATGTCCTGAATGGCCCCAACGAACTGGAGATACAGCTGGAGCCATAAGAAATGCAGCCCATATTGCAACGCGTCGAGACGCCGGAAACCATACAGCCCGTTCGCCAGCAGATAGATCGCCAGCCATAGATACAACCATTGCGTCCGCTCGCGCAGGTACAGCAGCAGTGCAATCAACCCCGCGACAAAAATCGCCGCCGCCATCAGAAAACCCGGCAGTTGGCGCCGTTCCTGCGCATAACGCGGCTCCATCGCCCGCGTCGCTAGGACGGACGCGTTGCCAATGACCGGCGCGGCATTCAGGCCGCCGGATGTCGATTGATCGGTCGACGACAGTGGGGCCTTCCACACCCGGATTGCCAGCACGCCGCTGCTGGTGCCGGATGCGTTCTGCGGCAGCGAATACACGCCGCTGTGGCCGGCCCCCCACCACTTCGCATGCGGCGGCAGTTCGCCGTATGTGCCGATCTTCTGCCCGTTCCAGTAAAGCTCATAGGCGTCATCCACCGGCGGGATCAGGATCGCCAGCGACTTGTCCGCTCCCGCGATATCGATACGCTTCCGGTACCAGGCGAATCCGGTATGGCCGGGGTGCGTCTGCGCGCCCCACGTATCATCGCCGCGAATCTGCTCCCAGCCGGAGTCGTCATACGCGGGATTCGCCCACGCCATGTCATCGCTGGTATGGAACTGCCACAGCCCGCCGATCGCAACCGAACCCGTGCCGGGATCATGCGTCTTGAAAGTATCCGCGCGGCCGCGAATGGTCGGCAGGGTCACACAGACAAGCAGCACAAGAAGCGCGCGGACCAACACACGCCCGTCTCTTCGAGAGCTCCCGCAACCCATAAGCCCGCCGTCCTCCTCGCATCGGATTCAACAGGTCGATGGCTCATACGCCATCGAAATGCCACTGGCAACGCGCAGCTCGCTCGGAAAGCGGCTCAGGGGAGAATTGTTGGCAAGAAACGCACAACCGCGCGTATCAGAGCATACGGGGCTCGTGCGCTTCGCAGCAAGAAGGTTTTTGGGCAGAAGAACGCGCCGCCAGAAGTCCTCACAGCTGGAGTCCTGTTGCGGGAATCCCCACGAGGAATCCCCGGCGGAATCAGCGAGATTCGCTCGCCATCGGCAGCCAGAAGAAACATGGCTGCCTGACCCTGAACGATGCGACGAGAAATAGGCGACTCAGGCCAAGCGGAGCGAAATCATCTCGACTTTGCCGACCGCCGCGTTCCGTCTTTGCTCTTCTCAATCCGCTCGTGCAGCAGCTCCTTAGCTCGGTCCAGCACCTTCAGCCGGCTCTGCGGCAGGTTCTTTCCAGCGCGGTTCACATAGAAGGTCAGCATCCGCATCCCGGAGCTCGGTCCCTTCGGCGACACCTTCTTCGAGGCCAGGCTTCGCGCAATCGTCGCGGCATCCTTCTTGAACAGCCCCTCCTCGGGATAGGTCGACTCGGTATCCACCCCGGCGGACCACTTCCGCTTCCCGTGCGTGCTGCGATGCGATGCACCACGTGCCGTCGTCCTGGCGCTCTGTGTCGTGCTACGGGTTTTCCTTGTCGACGCTCTCTTCGTTCCCGCCCGCTTTGTGCCTGTCCTGCTCCTCGTCCTCGCCGTCGTAGGCATAGTTCCCTCCTCTTCTTTTTTTCAGATGCGATTCGGAAGCCGTCCATCGCCTCGCGCGGGTTGCCTCAGTTCCTTGATGTCTTCCTCTTTTCTTCATGCAACGATCACTCTCTCCTCGGGCAACGCCGGCCAATTTGCAACCGTCTTATGACATATTGCGCACTCTGGCTTGCGGATGGCGCCTTCCTCGCGCAACGCACCGCGGCCAAAGAAGCTCGACTCAACCTCACACCATCGGAGATTCCCTATGAAGCTCACATCCGAACATCTCAAGACGTTGCATTCGCTCTACATCGCCCACCTTAAGAAAGCCCTCGACATGGAACGCGAGATCACCAAGGCGCTTCCCAAGATGGTCGACAAATCCACAACACCGGAATTGGCAAACGCCTTCCGCAGTCACCTCAAGGAAACCGAAGGACATGTTTCGAGAATCGAGCAGATTCTCCAGCGTCAGACCGGATCCGTGAAGTCGGAGACGTG
This sequence comes from uncultured Acidobacteriaceae bacterium, assembly GCA_963712845.1. Classification (GTDB taxonomy): domain Bacteria; phylum Acidobacteriota; class Terriglobia; order Terriglobales; family Acidobacteriaceae; genus KBS-83. Next base: position 560,856 of record CAVQJM010000039.1, on the reverse strand, counting down.
TAAGGCCATCGGCGCTCTCATCACCGAGGCCGAGGACGGAATCAAGGATGCCAAGGACGATCCCATGGTCCTTGACGTCACGCTGATTGCCGCCGGTCAGGAAGTCGAACATCACGAGATCGCCGTCTACGGCACGCTGCGCAGTTGGGCACAGCTCATGGGCCACAACGAAGACGTGTCGCTGCTCGAATCCACCCTCAAGGAAGAGAAGGCAGCCGACGAAAAACTCACCCGCATCTCCATCGATGCCAACGCCAGGGCCGCAGCCTAATACAATTGGGGCGCCCGGTAAACGCGGCGCCCCACTCCATTTTGCGAAACGTCGGCCGCGCTCACCGCTGCCCACGCCCAGAGGGCGCTCACGGCCGGAGTCCTCCGCTGTATGAAGGAACCAGAGTGAGCCCCTCGCATGAATTGTCCTCTCGCGTTATGAGACCGGCGTGTTGAGTCGTGAGACTCACGTGTTGAATCATGAAACCGACGTCCTCATCATCGGGGCGGGCGTCGCCGGCCTCGCCGCCGCAGCGGAACTGGCCTCGTCGGGCCGTTGCGTCACCGTGCTCGAAGCACGCGATCGCATCGGCGGCCGCATCCTCACCTTGCATCCCGACCAAACCGATTTCCCGATAGAACTCGGCGCCGAGTTTGTTCACGGTCGTCCGCCCGAACTGCTCCGTATCCTTCAGGACGCCAACGCGCCGCTTCAGGACATCGGCGGTACCGACGCATGCTTTCGCGACGGCACAGTGTCCGCATGTCCAGAGAACAAAGCCTTCGAACTGCTCGACGAGCTGGTTGATTACGCCCACCTCCAGGGCGATATGACCTTCGACGACTTTCTCGCGGAGCGCCGGCCGGACGCAGAAACCGCCGAGACGGCTCGCGCCTTCGTGGAGGGCTTCAACGCCGCCGACGCACGCGAAATCGGCATCATCGCGCTCGCCCGTCAGCAGCAGGCCGAAGAGGAGATCGATGGCGATCAGTCCGCGCGCTCCATCCACGGTTACGATCTGCTTCCGCAGCATCTCGCGCGCCGCGTGGAACAGGCCGGTGGCAGCATCCTCCTGCGCTCGCCCGTCACTTCGATTCAGTGGAAGCTCGGATCGGTCACCGTCCAGACTGCGTCCACCGATCCGTCTTCAGATCGCCCAGCAAGCTTCTCCGCGTCCAAGGCCATCCTCACGCTGCCGCTCGGCGTTCTCAAAGCGCGCAGCGTCGTCTTTCAACCTGAGCCGTCCCGCATTTTGATGGCGGCAGACAACATGGAGCCGGGTTCCGCGCGTCGCCTGGTGCTCCTCTTCCGCACCTCGTTCTGGAAGACGAAAGTGCCCACCGAGATGCAGGACATGCGCTTCCTCTTCGCTCACGCCATGACCCCCGCTACCTACTGGACGCAGCATCCCGGCGATACTCCCGTGCTCGTCGCCTGGGCCGGCGGTCCAAAGGCAGATGCAGCGGGCAGTCCCGACCAGTTCCTCGCCCAGGCTCTGCGCGGGCTCGAGCGCATCTTCTCGCTCGCGCCGCACTCCCTCGATGCCGAATTACGTAACTGGTATATGCACGATTGGCAAAGCGATCCATACACCCTCGGCGCCTACAGCTATGCGCCCATCGGCGCCTTCGACTGCTCGGAAGCGATGACGCTGCCGCTCAGCAAGACGCTCTTCTTCGCCGGCGAGCACACCGACATCACCGGCCACTGGGGGACCGTCCACGGCGCATTGCGCTCCGGCCTGCGCGCCGCCCGGCAGGTCCTGAAATAGAGCTGGCGTTACCCCACCGGCGACGACTCGATCAACGAGCCAGCGCTAGCTTCCCATCAACGCCATTACGCTCGTGAAGAGTTCAATCGTCACAATTACGCCAAGGAGAAGACCAGCCGCCCAGGATGTACTGGTTGTGGTGTGCTCTCTTAATTTCAAGCAGCCGATCACTAACGATCCAGACGGCAAAATGGTCAGAGCTCCCTCGCATAAGAGCGCGAAATGTCGCGGAGGATATATCAGTGCGAATCCAAGATACGAAACCACCAAATGCGTGAGGATCGACAGCATACACGACCACAAATAGACGCGAACACCAACAGATGTCTTCCTTTTTTCGGGCTCTATACCTGTGGCTGTTTCGATTCCAAGTGTGATGAATCCCATGAGGCTGTCATTCCGTATTAGAAAGGCGGTGGCTGGCTTGTCGAGCTAGCGGATTCACGGTAACGCCCATTCCGGGAAACAGCATCAAAACCTGCCATATTCACCCACCCAATTCGCTAGGGAGTCTCTCGCTCCATCGCCAGGATGAATTCGCTGCCCAGGCCTAAGTGCACGCTTGACTCAGCGCTGGTCAGCAGCGCACTGCACTGCGGACCGGCTTCGGGAGTTAGCTTCGTCCCTTTGGCTCCCACAACGATTCCAGGATGGACGGTGTTTGGCGGCCCACCGGGATTCAGGTTTTCGTCGAGTTGTATTCCCATCGCGGCGGCTGTGTCGGAGATCTGGCGACCCCCAGCCCTCATTTCCGTAGGCAGTGCATCGTGCAGCGCCTTGCGCTCGTCCGGCGGCCCCGCCAGGCCGATCGTCCGCAGCGACAGCTGCTTCTTCTTTTGTTCCGTGCAATCCCCTTCATCAAACATCAGGGCCAGTTCGCTGTTGCCTTTTCCGCCGGAAGCTTGCAGCACCTTCCCATAGAGCATGGCGCCAGCAGGCAATTTGCAGCCCGGTCCGGTCCATTCATGCACGACCTTCAGAGTTATGGGCTGCCCCGGCTTCGTATGCTTGGAATCCAGCGAGCCAACAAGTTGCGCTTCGATTGTTACGCTTGTTGGCAGGTCGCCCGACTGATTTACATATCGGTCGCACGAAGCACGTTGCATCGCAGGACTCTGGGCAGCGGCGATGGGAGCTCCTGGCCTTGCAGAGCCATTCCCGCCCGCCACGTCAAACCGGATCAGGCCATCGCGATAGTCCATGTGGGTCGTGAGCCCGCGAAGCATATCGAATCCGATAAGTCCGACTATTTCGAATCCCGCGTTCTCGTCGATTGCCGAGGGATCGAACTCCAGAATCTGCGCCTGGTTGTCGAACGAAACATTCGCAAACTGAAAATCAAAGTGATCGCGGTAGATTTGCACCGTCCCCCCTCCGACAGTCGGCATAGGATTCGTGAAATTCACCCTTGTGGAGGAGACCAGATGAGCCGCCTCCGAGGTCATCGTGCTTATCCGCATGCCTGAATCCAACGCAAATAAACGCCGCTCCCGGTTATTCAACATGACGGGAACGAGCAGAAATTGTTGCCGATGGTAGATCGGCGTATAGTTCAACAACTCTGGAGCGATATAGCGATCGAGCGGTAAAAAGCTCTCTTTCTGAGATGGCAGCGCGGGGAGTGGAGCAAGTGTCAGCTTCCCCGCAGGATAATCCAACGAGATCAGATAGGGCGCAAAGACATCGGTACCGATAAAGCCATCTCCTTTGTTGGGAAACGGCGTATCGCTCACGCCTACCAGGCAGTCGTGAAATTCCAGTGGACCGACATGCAGGGTGTCAATTCGCACCATATTCTGCGGCTCGTTCGGCATCGGTTGAAAGCCGTTCTCATTCGCCAGTGCACGGCTGATGTACAACCCGGAAGCAGCCGTATCGACGATCAGCTTTGCGTTTGTCCGCGATAGCTGAACGTCGAGGTGGTATCCGCTGACATGTTTTGGGTCTTGATAAATAGCGCTTAGCGGCAATGTAACCGTCGTGGTGATCGGGCTGCTTTTGCACGTTTGCGAGCTTTCCGTGAACCGCTCCATCAAGTTGTCTACCGTCGCCACGGCCTGCGCTTTCTGATCTGCAGGCAGGTTCATCGTGGAGATCGCCTGCTCTATGCCTTCAACATCGTGTGCCGCAGAAACGATGTGCAACCACGCTCGCTTGATATCCGGGTCTGCGGGATCGATGTCGTAAGCCGTCTGCAGTTCCTTACGCTCCGATCCATACATCGAATCAATGCGCAGGATCCTGCTACGAAGCAAATGTGCTCGCGCGTAGCAGTTGTCTGTTTTTTCGACTGTATCCAGCGTTTCGAGTGCCAGCCAGGGTTGCCCCTTGCGGTATTCCACCTCAGCCATCGCGGTGAGCGCGGCTGCGGCTGTCGGGCTATCGGCGATACCTCTATTCGCCTGCGCCGCGGCGTCGCTCACCCTGCCCTCGTGTAACAGCGTGCGCACCATGGCAGCGGATAGGGCTACGTCATGTGGGTTGTCCGAGAGCGCCTTCACATAGAGCGCTTCGGCGGCTTCGTATCGCCCATGGGCATACGCCTCGTCTGCCGTAGACGTCTGTGGGTGTGTAACTGCAGCGCACCCCTGGCCCTGCGCTCGCGCGGAAACGACAAGGACGGACAGCAAAGCCCCGGCACTGAATGCTGAACGCCAGAGCGTCCTAACCCGCATAACAGCGCTCCTATAGATAGAACTGCAACATGGAGAGAAGTGCATATTGACTCTACTGCAAGCAAGCGGCCGGATAACCAGATTGAGCCTTTCCGGCTTCCCCAGCACGCTGGACTGGCATAAACGCCCATGGCCCAATGGCACTTGGTAACGCCCATTCCGGGAAGCAGCGCAAAAACCTGCCATATTGCATCACTCAATTGACTACACTGGAAATAGAAGCAAAACTTCAAAACGCCACCATCGCGGTGGCGTTTCGCATTCTGTGAGCAAATTCCGGAGCTCCATGTACCGGTAGCGGGACATGGGATCGCCGGCTAAGTCCAATGAATAGACGAATTAAGCGACAAGTCCTTTGTTTAGACGAATTTAGCCGACGGGACACGTCTTAAACCATCGAAAGTACAGCCGCTTACAGGCCAGCCTCCCGTACCGGAGGGGGGAGGGGGTGCCGGTAACGTGACTGCCCGGCTCACGATGCAGCCGCGATAAACTAGATCTGACCCTTATGCCGGAAATCCAGCGCAGAAAATCTGTCACCGTCCCCATCGGCGAAGTCCGTGTCGGCTCCTCCGCCCCGGTCGTCGTCCAGTCGATGACCAACACCGATACCGCCGACATCCCCGGCACCGTCCAGCAGATCGCCTCGCTCGCCCGCGCCGGCTCGGAGCTGGTCCGCATCACTGTCAACAACGATGAAGCCGCCAAGGCCGTGCCCTACATCGTCGACGGCATCCGCGAAAAGGGCTGGACCACGCCCATCATCGGCGACTTCCACTACAACGGCCACCTGCTGCTCACCAAGTACCCCGCCTGCGCCCAGGCCCTCTCGAAGTACCGCATCAATCCCGGCAACGTCTCCATCGGCCGCAAGGACGACGACAACTTCCGCACCATGGTCGAAGTCGCGGTCAAGCACCAGAAGCCGGTGCGCATCGGCGTCAACTGGGGCTCGCTCGATCAGGCGCTGCTCACTCGCATGATGGATGAGAACTCGAAGCTGGCTCAGCCCCTCGACGCACGGGACGTCATGATGGAGGCGATGGTCCGCTCCGCCCTCGACAACGCCGAGGCCGCCGAGCGCTACGGCCTGCGCCGCGACCAGATCATCCTCTCCGCCAAGGTCTCCGGCGTCCGCGACCTCATCGATGTCTACACCGCGCTCGCCGCGCGCTGCGACCACGCCCTGCACCTCGGCCTCACCGAAGCCGGCATGGGCATGAAGGGCACCGTCGCCTCCACCGCCGGCCTGGCCCCACTGCTGCTCGCCGGCATCGGCGACACCATCCGCGTCTCGCTCACCCCCACCCCCGGTGGCGACCGCAGCGAGGAAGTCCGCTGCGCCCAGCAGATCCTGCAGGCGCTGTCGATCCGCTCCTTCGCCCCGCAGGTCACCGCCTGCCCCGGCTGCGGCCGCACCACCAGCACCTACTTCCAGGAGCTCGCCCAGCAGGTGCAGAACTACCTCACCGAGTCCATGCCCGAGTGGAAGAAGCAGTACCCCGGGGTGGAGGAGATGAAGCTAGCCGTCATGGGCTGCATCGTCAACGGCCCCGGTGAGAGCAAGCACGCCAACATCGGCATCTCGCTGCCCGGAACCTTTGAAGAACCGAAAGCGCCCGTCTACATCGATGGCAAGCTTTCCGTCACTCTCAAAGGCGACACCATCATCGCGGACTTCAAGCGCATCCTCGACGACTACGTATCCAGCCACTACGGCAGCCGCAAGAGCGAAGAACCGGCCCTCACTACCCACTAAACGTCCTGTCCCATTCTGGGAAGCGCGAGCGTATGCTCAGGATGAAACCCACGAATGTGGGATCGCGCCTTTGTAGCCACTGCCGTACGCTCTCGAACGTGCGTACAATCGCCAGACTCCTGCTGCTTCCGTTGTCCCTGCTCCCCATTCTCGGAGCTCGCGGTGCTGGACACTCGTGCCACCCTGCCGCAGATGCCGCACGCTATGCCGGTAAGGACATCTGCATCACGGCCCACGTCTACGACATCGCCCAACTGCGCGATGGTACCCGCTTTCTCGACACCTGCAGTGCTGAGACCAGCGACGCAGACTGCCGCTTCACCATCGCCAGTCTGCCCCAGGACACACGCGATGTCGGCGACTTGAATGGACTTCGCGGCAAGGACATCGAGCTGCGCGGCACGGTTCACAGCGTGAACGATCGCAGCCTGATGTACCTGAGCGATGCACGGCAACTGCACGGCGGCGCAGAGAGGTTCCACCCCAACCCTGCCCTGCTGGTAGGCTTCGGCGCCGACCAAAGCAAGGCCCCGGTGCACGATCCATCGTTGAGCGGCAATCACCACTTCAGCGTCTTCCGCGCGACTCACTAACGAAGCGGGCCGGCATGGTCCCGCAGCTCATGCAGCGGATAGAACGTGCCACGCCACATCACGCCGCCGCGCACCAGTGTCAGCACGGTCGATCGCACCATCGCATAGATAAACACGAGAGCCGCCGCGGGAAAGGCCGCCAGCCGGAGCATCGTTGCAGCGCCGCTGGGATCCGCAAACTCTCGATATCGCCAGTAGAGTGCCGCAAGCGCAGCGAGTGATACCAGGCTCGGCCACAGCCACGCGCGGTCCCAACCAAGACCGAGCACGAGACCTGCAAATGGCAGCAGACACGTGATCGCAGTAGCCACGGTGCCCGCCACTATCAAGCCGATGCGGTAACGGAAGGCGGCAAAGACGTTCTTGGCGAGGTTGTCCACCACGCCCCACGCGCCATGTGCCCAGCGGATGCGCACCAGGTTGTGTCCCGTCACCACACGCGAGGCGAACCCCGCCCGCTTGATGACGTATCCCATCCGCACGTCCTCGATCACCTCCATGCGCAGCCGCTCCCATCCACCTACCGCCTCGTAGGTCGATCGCCGCATCAGGTTGAAGGCCCCAACACCGATCGCATCCCTCGACCGCGGATCGGCGACGCGCCACAACCGCGGCCCCCAGATCGACAGCACATGCAGGAATGGCAGCATCATCGCCTCGCCTGCGCTCCGCGCCATCACCGTCGGAACCACCAGCAGATGGTCCGCGCCCTCACGCTCCAACCAGGCCAGCGCGCGCGCCAGCGTATCCTCGGCGAACACCACGTCGGCATCCGTGAACAGCAGCCACTCGCCCGTGGCCAGTGCTGCTCCGCGCGCCATCGCATACGGCTTCCCCAGCCAGCCTGCGGGCAATTCGTCCACATGCTCCACCGCGTACCTGCACACCCGCCTCACGCGACGCCTTAAGCGAGCGCATCCATGGCCGTACCGGTCTCATCCGTCGAGCGGTCATCGACGGCAATCACCTCCAGGTCCACGCCCTTCGACGCGAGGAGGGAGCGCAGACCAGCCGCGACGCCGGGGCCCTCGTTCCGTGCCGGGACAATCACGCTCAACGACCCGCGTGCGGCGGGTGGCCCCTGCTCCAGCAGATCCGGCAACCGCGATATGCCACGCAACCAGGCGCTGGCTCGAGTCGCCCACAGCAACGCGACCAGCCAGCCCACCGCAATTCCTGACCACCGCAGCGCCATCACCCCCCGGCACCCTCCTCCGGTGGGAGCGGTGGGGCAAATCGCGCACCCAGGAACAGAATCGCCGCGGAGAGCACGAGCGTCACCAGCGTGAGGCCCAAGACCCAAGCGCAATCCGTGCCGGTCCGAGATCGCGCCGATCAGTCTGGGCGAAGGGGCATCGCCCAGTGCATGAATCAGGAAGAGATTGAGCGCGATCGCGAAAGAGCGCACCACCGCGGAGACGGAGTTGACGATGGCGGTGTTCAACGGCCCGGTGTTGAGAAAGAGGAAGAACTCCGCCAGCAGAATCGATGGCACAAGCAGCGAGCGCGGCCCGAAGAAGACCATCACGGCAGCCGGAAGCGTGAGAACGGCGCTCCATGCGGAGACTAGATAGAGCGCACGATGATTCGTTCTCAGCCAGCGCTGTGCAATCCATCCGCCAACGATCGTTCCCAGGATGCCGTCGATGACGGTCACGCCACCCAGAAGCTGATTCGCACGCGAGAGCGAGTAGCCTTCCACGCGCGATAGAAAGGTGGGCAACCAGACGGAGATGCCACCCATGGTGAAGACCAGCATGGCCATGCCCAGCGTCGCGGTCCAATATGCGGGATTAGTGAACACCCCCGCGATCGTCGCGCGCGTTGGCGTGACCTCCAGACGATCCGCGGAACCGCGCTCGGGCTCGCGAACAAAGAAGAGTATGAGCACGGCGATCAGCACACCCGGCGCGGCGCTTACCAGAAACGGCATGCGCCAGCCGTACGTTGAACCAAGCTGTCCGGCAATCAGATAGCCCAGCGCCGCGCCCACCGGAATGCTGAGATAGAAGATGCTCAGCACCTTGTTTCGTATCCGCTCCGGATACATATCGGCGATCATGGCCGGCGCGAATACGCTGAAGGTCGCCTCGCCGATGCCGACGACCGCGTGGCGGAAGTAGAGCTGCCCGTAACTGTGCACTGTGGCCGTCAGCAGCGTCGCCACGCTCCACAGCACCGCCCCGGCTACGACCAGCGGCTTGCGCGGCACCCGGTCGCCCAGCCATCCGGTCAATGGGGCCGCCAGCATGTAGGTGATGAAGAACGCATAGGTGAGCGCGCCCATCCGTTCATCGCTGGCGTGAAACTCATGCTGCACCAGCGGCTGCACTCCGGGCAGCACGTAGCGATCGATGAAGTTGAATAGATTCAGCGCGGTCAGCAGGCCGAGCGCCCATGCCGCATGGCCATACCGGGGGTGCTCGTCGTGCGGCATCGATAGGCCTGAGGAGCGGACCTAGCGCGTACTCGCCGGCCGTGGCCAGCGTGCCGTCACCAAAGTCGAAAGGCCACCGCGAGGACGGAAGTCACCCTTTACCTCGGCCCATTCGGGATCGCAGGCCTTCACCACATCGTCGAGCACCTGGTTCACCACGTTCTCCTGAAAGATGCCCAGGTTGCGGTAGCAGAAAAGGTATTCCTTGAAAGATTTCAGCTCCAGGCAACGCTCGCGCGGCATGTAGCGGAGTGTGACGATGCCAGCGTCCGGCAGGCCGGTCTTGGGGCAGACCGAGGTGAACTCGGGGTTGTCGATGACGATCTCGTAGCCGCGAAACTGGTTCTCCCAGGTCTCGATCTCAGGAAAATGCGTGGCAAGCCCCGCGCGTGCGTGTTCATCTGTATATCGCGGCGTGGTGGTCATGCCCATATTGTACCCATGAAGACCCTCTGCATCTTTCTGACTCCAAAGGCGGATGAAGCGCGTCTTATATACTTACCCACGGTTTAGAGAACGAATGGCAGAAACCTCCAATGGCAGAGCGAGACCGCTGATCCTGTGGACACTCGCCGCAATCCTACTGGTAATTGTCTTCTTCCTGGTGCGCAGGCTCACCCGGGAGGAGCTGCCGCTGCGCGTGGCCCAGGCCACCATGCAGGACCTGATTACCACCGACAGCACCAATGGCAAAGTCGAGCCGCAGCATAATTTCGAGGCGCATGCTCCGGCGCCGGGCACCGTGAAGACGCCTTTATGTACGATCGGGAGAACTCCGTGCCGAAGGGAAAGCTTCTCCTGTCGCTGGACGACGCCGATGCCATCGCGCACAGCGTCGGTGCGCTGGCCTCGCTGCGCGGGGCGCAGGCAAACTACCAGGCAACGGAGCAGGGCGGCACGCAGGAGGAGCGGTATTCGCTCGCCGGCGAAATGGCCAAGGCGCAGATGGACCGCGACCAGGCGCAGCATGATCTCGATGCATTGAGGAAACTTGTCGCCCAGGGGGCGGCGGCGCCCAGCGAGGTCGCATCGGCACAACAGAGGCTGGACGCCGCCAACACCTCTCTCGCCACCCTTGAAAAGAGGCAGACTGCGCGCTATTCACCGGCCGACATCGCCCACTCCAGGGCCGACCTGGAACAGGCTCAGGCAGCCTACTCCGCAGCCAGCACCGTGGTTGCCGACTCCAATGTGCGAGCGCCGTTCGCAGGTACCGTCTATTCCCTGCCGGTATCGGTATCGGAGTACGTCCACCCGGGCGATTTGCTGCTGCAGATGGCGGACCTTACCAAGCTGCAGGTGCGCGCCTATTTCGACGAACCGGAGCTGGGAGCGCTCCACGCAGGCCAACCGGCAACCATCGTCTGGGATGCGCTGCCGAATCATGCGTGGCATGGGCGAATCCTTAGCATGCCTTCAACCATCATTACCTATACGACTCGCAATGTTGGCGAGGTGCTCCTGAGTGTGGATGATGCGGACGGTAAGCTGCTGCCGAATACGAACGTTAAAGTTACAGTCACTGAACAGAAGCTGGACAATGTGCTCACGATTCCGCGCGAAGCGCTGCACAGTGAGAACGGAAAAGACTATGTCTACCTTCTGCACGGCAAGACGCTCCGACGGCAACAAGTCACGAAGGGCGCATTGAACCTGACTCAGGTGCAGATCGTCAAAGGGCTGGCAGAGAATGCCACCGTGGCGTTGAGCACAACCAACGGCGAGCCGTTGGCGGAGCGCGTGCCAGTGCACATCGACCGCTAAGCTGCTAAATACCGGAACGGTAAGTCTCATGCGCATTGTCCCCCTATTGCTCATCCTTCTCTTGCTGCCATTCACAATGGCGGCGCTCACGCCCGAGGACCGCATGGACGTGATTCGCGATCTCCAGCAGGGCCATGCCGACCATGCTCTCGAGCTTCTGCAACCCGCCGCGTCGGCGAGCAACCGGGATGCCGAAGCGGAGCAACTGCTCTGCCGGGTGGCGTTGCAGCTAGAGCGCTGGAATGATGCAGTCGCCGCGTGCGAGAAGGCGGTCGCCCTGGACGACAACAACAGCAACAATCATCTCTGGTACGGACGCGCGCTGGGAGAGAAGGCAGACCGTTCCTCGTTTGTGAAGGCGTACGGGCTCGCCAAGCGTGTGAAAGCCGAATTTGAAACGGCGGTCGCGCTCGATCCGAACAACGCGGAGGCACTTTCCGATCTGGGTGAGTACTACACCGAGGCGCCTGCCATTGTCGGCGGCGGCAAGGACAAGGCGGCTGCTGTGGCGAGCAAGCTCGACGATGTGGATCGTGCCCGCGCCGAGGAACTGCGCGGGCGCATTGCGGCAAGCAACAAAGACATGGCCGCGGCGGAGCAGCACTTCCGTGAAGCGATCGCCGCCGGCCCCCGCTCGGCAAATTACTGGATGGTCCTCGCCTCCTTTTACCAGAAGGAGAATGACCTCGATCGCATGCAGGAGGCGATCCACTCCGGCCTGGATGCCAATGGCGCACACGGAGAACCGCTGGTGGACGCGGCGCACCTGCTGACGCGAGCGGGCCAGGACCCGCAGACCGCAATCCGGCTGCTTCGCGCGTATCTCGCATCGCCGGACAAATCTGAGGACGAGCCGGCCTTCCGCGTACATCTGCTTCTCGCCAACCTTCTGAAGCAACAAGGTGACGCGGGGGGTGCGGCGCAGGAGATTCAGGCGGCAACGTCCATTGCCAGCGTCTATCATCCAACAAAGCAGGTTGCTACCAACGCCGGACGCTGAAGTACAGGACATCGCCCTTTGCCATACGTGCCTCTTCGCTCGCGACTCGCCGCGCCCGTACTTGCCGCCTTCGCAACCTTCGCCATGGTGGCGGCGTCCCCGGCCAAGGCCCAGATGTCCTTCTACACGACGGTAGATCTGGCGCTGCGCAATTCCCATGAAGTAAAGATGGCCGCCGCAGATGTCGATCGCGCGGCTGCGGGCGTATCTCAGGCACGGGACGCCTATGTGCCCACCATGGCGATTGGCTCAAGCGTGGGCTACTCCTATGGATTCCCGGTCGGCCAACCCACTCTCGCCAATGCCACCGCGAACTCCCTGGTGCTGTCTTTCTCGCAGCCAGCCATGATCCGCTCCGCGCGCGCCTCACTCGCGGCAGCGCGCGCTGCTCTGCGGGATAGGCGGGAAAAAGTGGTAGCGGACGCCGCACTCAACTATATCGAGCTGGATACCGACAACCGAGAGTTGGAGGCGCTGGATCAACAGCACAGCTTTGGCGAACGGCTGGTCGAGATAGAACGCGAGCGCAACGCCTCGGGCCTCTCGAGTGCTATGGATGTGACGCAGGCCGAGTTGACCAACGCACAACTCGAACTCCGCCGCCTCCACATCCAGGACCATATGAGCTTGTTGCGGCTACGCCTCGCGAACCTCACCGGACTCACTGAAGACTCCATCGCGCCGGAATCAGCCTCGATTCCGGCGCCCCCAACAGCCCCTACCACAGAGACCCTGAACGCAACACTGAGTACCCACAGCGCCGCAATCGCCTCTTCCGAGGCGGACGCCCAATCCAAACAGTTCATCGCCGTTAGCGATAAGGGGAAGGTCTGGCGCCCGGAGGTTGCTTTCGGGATTCAGTACAGCCGTTATGCCAAGTTCAACAATTACGCCGAGTATTACCTGCGCTTTCAGCACAACAACTTTGATGTGGGAATCAACTTGGTACTGCCCATCTTCGACGCGGAGGCTCGCGATCGTGCGCGTGGGTCAGCAGCGGATGCCGTCCATGCCCGCGAGCAAGCGAACGTCTTTCGTCTCCAATTGGCGGAGCAGACGCGCGAGCTCTCCAGCAGCCTGGCGGAGTTGCGAGCACAACAAAAGATCGCCCGCTTGCAGAGTGACTACGCGCAGGAAAACGTGGACGCCGTGATGACCCAGCTACAGAACGGGACGGGTAACCCGAACGCTACCGCCCTGACACCGCGCGATGAGGAAAAGGCCCGCATAGAAGAACGGCGCCGCTATGTGGACAAGCTTGATGCTGATTTCCAGCTTATGCAGGCAGAGATACAACTGCAGCGCTCGCTAGGAACGGTGGAAGAATGGGCCATGCAGGCCACTCATCCATAGGGATTTGCCACCCGATGTGGAGTCCTCGTCTGCACCTTTTGCAGGGCAGTTTTTCGTCGTTTCACCGTGCTCCGGCTGATACACTAGGGGTTAGACAATATGCCACTAAAGACGCTCTTTCTGAACCCGCCTTCGTTTGAAAACTTTGACGGCGGGGCCAGCAGCCGCTGGCCCGCGACGCGCGAAATCGAGTCCTACTGGTACCCTGTCTGGCTCGCCTATCCGGCCGGACTGCTGGAGGGGTCGCGCCTCCTGGATGCCCCGCCACACCACATCTCTGCCGAGCAGACCATCGAGATCGCGAAGGGCTACGAGTTTCTGGTGCTGTTCACCAGCACCGTGGGCTGGGCCGGTGATCACGCGTTAGCCGAAGCGATCAAACGAGCCAACCCGTCCATCAAGATCGCTTTCGTTGGGCCGCCCGTCACGACCTCACCCGATCGCGCGCTGAATGAATGTCCGGCGATCGATTTCATCTGCCGCCGCGAATTCGATATGTCAGTGGTGGAATATGCGAACGGTAAGCCGCTGCCCGAGATCCTGGGCATCAGCTACCGGAATGCCGATGACGCCATCGCGCACAATCCCGATCGTCCGCAGCTTGAAGATCTGGATGCGATGCCCTGGGCCACCAAGATCTACAAGCGGGACATGGATGTGACGCGTTACAACGTGCCCTTCCTTCTGCACCCCTACATTGCGCTCTACTCCACGCGCGGGTGCCCCGCACAGTGCACCTTCTGCCTGTGGCCACAGACGCTGAGCGGCCACGCCTGGCGCAAACGTTCCACCGACGATGTTGCAGCCGAGATGAAGTGGGCAAAAGAGAACTTCCCGCAGGTGAAGGAATTTTTCTTCGACGATGACACCTTCAACATCCAGAAGGCGCGCACCGTCGAGCTCTGCGAGAAGCTTAAGCCGCTCGGCATCACCTGGTCCTGCACTTCACGAGTCACTACCGACCGCGAGACTCTGAAGGCGATGAAAGACGCCGGCTGCCGCCTGCTGATCGTGGGATACGAATCAGGCGATCCGCAGATTCTCAAGAACATCAAAAAAGGCGCCACCGTCGAGCGGGCCCGCGCCTTCACCAAGGATTGCCACGATCTGGGCCTCACCGTTCACGCCGACTTCATCCTCGGCTTGCCGGGCGAGACCAGAGAATCCATCCGCAACACCATCAACTTTGCCAAGTCGCTGGATTGCGAGACCATCCAGGTCTCGATTGCGCACGCATATCCGGGCACCGAGTTTTATGACTTTGCCGAGAAGAATGGTTTCATCACCAACCATGACATGTCGGACTCGGGTGGGCACCAGATGGCTCACATCGAATATCCCGGCCTGCCGGCCGAGTATGTGCTGGAGATGGTTCACCGCTTCTACGACGAGTATTACTTTCGGCCCAAGGCGGCAGCTCGCGTAGTCTGGAAGGCCATCGTGAACCGCGACGTGCCGCGTTTGTATCAGGAAGCCAAGAGCTTCATGAAGCTGCGCGCGCAACGCAACCGCATTGTCAAGGACACCAAGCAACAACAGGCGGTGAAGCCCGCGCCGGTCGTGAACGCCGGAGTCTGACCGGCGTCCTCCTGCATCTAGAACAGAGGCGGCTTTCGGGCCGCCTTTGCCGCTCGCGATATGCCCGATGACCCTACGCCGCTACATCATCCTCGCCATTGTGACGCTCACCTCGGCGCTTGGTGACACTTTCCTCGCCGTCGGGATGAAGCAGCTCGGACCGGTTTCGCTGCACCATCTGAGCCCTCTGATCGCCGCCCTGAAACTGCCATGGGTGCTCGCCGGCGTGATTCTTTTGATCGGATTCTTCGCCTCGTACCTGACGGCCCTCTCGTGGGCTGACGTCACCTTTGTGCTTCCCGCGACATCATTCGCGTACGTCGTCGTGGCGCTGCTCTCCCGGTTCTGGCTGCACGAGCAGATCACGCCGGCGCGCTGGCTTGGCATCTTCTGCATCGTGGCCGGGGTCGGCTTCGTAACCCGTGGGCCCGCCTACACCGAGCACGCCGCGCCCGAGCCGGCAGCGCCGCAGGAACCCGCCGTAGCCTTACCGATCGGCAGCTCCATCGCCCGGCATGGAGCGAAGCGATGATCGCGAGCGTCACAGGTCTCGAACTCGCCGCCATGCTGGCTGTCAATGTCGCTACGGCGACGGCGGGCGACATCCTGATCGCATCCGCGTTCCGGCAGATTGGTGACTTCGACGCGGTCATGGCGCGCGGCGGCCTACTCCGCGCGATTCTCACCGTGCTTCGCAATCCTCGGTTTCTCGGTGGTTTTTCCGCTATGGCCGTCAGCTTCTTTTCGCTTCTCTTCACGCTGAGTCATGCGGATGTGAGCCTGGTGGCGCCCGCTGCCGGTTCGCTGACCTTTGTGACCAATGCCATCGCCGCTCGTATCTTCCTGAAGGAGCGTGTCGACCGGCGGCGGTGGGTGGCAGCAATCTTCGTCTGCTGCGGCGTGGCCCTGCTCAAGCATTAACTTGCTCTCAACGCCATGCTCTCTACCTCGTGCTATTCATCTCCACGCAGGCTGGCTACCCGAGAGCGCGCGGTCCAGATAAGTCGCAGCGCTGATCAGCGCCAGATGGGTCAGGGCCTGCGGATAATTTCCGAGATGCTGTCCGCTCCGTCCTAGCTCCTCCGCATACAACCCGACGTGGTTGGCATAGCCCAGCATCTTCTCAAAGAGAAGCCGCGCCTTGTCCAGTTCTCCGGAGCGTGCAAGGCACTCGATGAACCAGAAGGAACAGGCTGTGAAGGCGCCCTCGGTTCCAGCAAGCCCGTCCAGCCCGCTCTCTGTTTTGTAGCGATACACGAGTGTGTCGACCGTCAATTCCTCTTCGATCGCCTTGAGCGTGGCGAGCCAGCGAGGATCCGTTGGACTGATGAACCGCATCAGGGGCATCAGCAGCACGGCCGCATCCAGGTCCGTGGAGCCCCGGTGCTGTACGAAAGACTTGCGCTCTTCGCTCCAGAAGTTGTTGTGTATATCGTCGGCAATGGCATCGCGCGTCGCGATCATCCAGTCCACTGGACCGGGAAGCGAGCGTTTGTCTGCGAGCCGAATGCCTCTGTCAAATGCTACCCAGCACATGAGGCGTGAGTGCAGGAAGTTTTGCCGGCCGCCGCGAACCTCCCAGATGCCCTCGTCCGGCCGGTTCCAGTTTTTTGACAGCCACTCCAACATGCGCTTCATGGAGAGCCAGCCATCGTGACTGGTAGCCTCCCCATACTTGCTTGCCAGATAGGCGGCGTCCATCATCTCGCCGTAGATGTCCAGTTGCAGTTGGCTGAAGGCGGCGTTCCCGATACGCACCGGGCGGGAGTCCATGTAACCGCGCAGGTGATCGAGCGTCTCCTCCGGCACCTCGTGGCGCCCGTCAATGCCATACAAAACCTGCAGCGGACCTTGCTCGGAATCGTAGTTCAGCAATGAACCCAGCCATGTCTGAAACTGTTTCGCTTCCTCCACGTAGCCCAGGCGCATCATGGCATACAACGTGAACGATGCATCGCGCAGCCACGTGTACCGGTAATCCCAGTTGCGCTCTCCACCTGGATGTTCCGGCAGCCCGAATGTTGGCGAGGCAACGAGGGATCCGTACTCGTGATCCTGCATCAGTTTGAGCGTCAACGCAGAGCGATTGACCGTCTCCCGCCAGCGACCGCTGTAACGCGACTTTCCTGACCACTTGCGCCAGAAATCAACCGTCTCGTCGAATCGCTGTTTCATCAACTGTTGATCGAGAACCCTCTCCATTCCGGGGCAGTCTTCGCTGAAGAGAAAATAGAGCTGATCTCCCGTCTTCATCGTGAAGGCGGTCACGACACCATCGTCCTTCACCTCAAGTGGGATCGATGCCTGCAGCACCATCGGATGAATGCCTTCGCCTTCGGGCCGAAAAACGACGGCATCGCCACGGCGTTCCACTGTGTGTTTGCGGCGTGCATAATCGAAACCAGGCTTGCACTCCAGCTTGAAGTTGATCTTGCCCTGGATCACAGAGACGCTCCGAATCAACTGGTTCGGCACTTCGTCCTTGAGAATGGGCATGAAATCGGTGATCTCGGCGATGCCGGTTTCGGAGAGAAAGCGCGTCACCAGGACGTTGGTGTCGGGCAGATAGAGCTGCTTGCTGTTTTCTCCGTCAAGTTCAGGCTGGATGCAGAAGAAGCCGCCCTTCTCTGGATCAAGCAGCGCCGCGAAGACAGTTGGCGAATCGAATCGCGGGAAGCAGAAAAAATCGATGGAACCGTGGGTTCCCACCAGGGCAATCGATCGCATATTGCCGATCACGCCATAGTCTTCTATCGGCTGAAATTCCATGAAGACTCCTTCGCCTCAGTTTTGGGCGACGTTGCTTGGATGAGGAGACAGTCCATCTGCGTAACCTGTGAGCCTTCTTAAGATATCTCGACTATCTTAGCCAACGCATGAACCCCCGCCTGGTCAGATCCGGTACAAGGTACTGTTTTGGATCGCCCGACTCGCGGCTCACCGCCTCTGCCGCCAGATACCCACTGCGCGCCGCGCCTTCCATCGTGGAAGGCCATCCCGTGGCTGTCCAATCGCCAGCCAGCAAAAGTCCGGGCCAACCGCTGTCCGCTTCGGGTCTGAATGCATCCAGTCCGGGCACGATCGAGTAAGTCGCACGAACCTCCTTCACCACGGCGGCCTTCAGGAGCCGCGCCTGCTGCATCGCAGGAAAGAACAGCGCCAGCTCTCGGAGAGCCAGGTCAATGATCGCCTGCCGCTCCATCGAGACCAGCGACTTCGACGCGCTGACGACTAGTTCGATCAGATAGCCATCGCGCAGCGATTGGCGCTCCGGCTGGATGCGCGAGGTGTTATAGAGCCACTGCACCGTAGTGTCGAGGAGCACCGCATGTTCCAGCTCTGTGATCTCGCGGTCGAACCAAAGATGTATCCCGGTGAGCGGCGAATGACTGAAACCTGCCAGCAGCCCCTCCAGCCGAGCGCGCGATGGACCCTCCGGCAGCGCCGGAAGCAACTTCTGCATTCCTTCAAAGGACAGCGCCAGCACGACCGCCTCGAAGTTGTCGGTCCGCTCTCCGACACGAAGCCGCCACCGCCCCGTTGCCTCGTCGCGGCACAGCTTCTCTACCCGGCTTCGAAGGTGAACTCTGCCACCGGCACGCTCTATGGCCGCCGCGACACGACCGTACATCTCGCTCAACGGCACGCGCGGTACTCCCATGCGACCCGCTTCCGCCGAGAATAGAAATGCCTCACGAAAGACCTTCGCCGCATAACGCACGGAGATGCGGTCAGGGTCTTCGTTCAAGGCGCTGAACAAGACCGGTTTCCAGAAATGCTCTACCGCCCGCGCCGTCTGCCCTGTGTTGCGCAGCCAATCCGCAAAGTTCTGCCGGTCATCCTCCGGGCGGCTGCCTCTGAGAAACGCTGCGATGGCACGAACGATCGCGATCTTGTCCCGCATTCGGAGCGCCCTGGCCATCAAAAACGAAGGTGTGCTGTGGAGCGGAGCGGGAAGTCGCGCGGGCCTCAACTTCGTCCGCCTCCCACCGGGTTCCAGAAAGGTGATGCCCTCGGACCAGAGCATTGCGTCTTCCGCACCCGCACGCCGCAGCAGATCCAGAATGTTGGTGCAGCAGCCGAGGACAATATGCTGACAGTTGTCGATGACTTCACCAACGCCGGGATGGAGATAGGATGAAGCGCGGCCGCCGACGTAGGGCTTTTGCTCAAACAGCTCCACTGCGTAGCCGTCCTGCGCCAACACGCAAGCCGCCGACAATCCAGCGACGCCGCCGCCTATCACCGCGACACGGCGCGTGCCGCGCGGGCCGCTCATTTCGCTCCTCCCCGCAGGCGCAGCGCCAACACTCCCATCAAGCCGGCGGAAAGGATGAGCAGCTTCCGCCACGTGGGAACCTGCACCCGCGCGGTAAAGACATCGAAGCGCTGCTCCTCAATTCTTTGCAGCAATCGCGAGTAGATTTTCACCAGCACTCGCAGCGCAGGACGGCTGTCCGCGTTGATCAAGGGCAGCAGTCGATCGGCCGAGTGGTAGTAGGCACGTGCGCGCCTCGCAATGCCGGCCAACGCCAGCCGCTGCGGCTCGGTCAGTTCCCTGCCCGCCTTCACATGGGCCAGCTCAACAGCATTGGTCCCCGATCCTTTGAGATCGTCCTCAGGGATGTACACGCGGCCGCGCTCCGCATCTTCGCGAACATCGCGCAGGATGTTGGTCAGCTGGAACGCAATGCCGGTCTCTTCAGCAAGCTTCTCCGCCGCTGGGCTCCCATAGCCAAAGATCCGTATGCATACGAGACCCACCACCGACGCGACGTAGTAGCAGTAGTGATATAGCTCAGCAAAGGTGGCAAAGGTATTCAGCCCATCGGCGTCGCGGCAAGTTGCCGCCTCTGGCTGCACATCCATGGCGGTGCCGTGAATCAGTTGCTCCAGCAGGTCATTTGGAATATCGAAGCGCCGTTGTGTATCGCGGACGGCCACGAAGACTGGATCGGCTGTGTCCTCTCCATCGCGCCAAGCGGCGGTCCAGTCCGCGAGCTCTTCACGCCTTGTCGCCGGATCCTTGGACTCGTCATCCGAGATGTCATCGGCATGCCGCATGAACGCGTAAACGGCGCACATGGCATCGCGTTTATGCGCGGGCAGCGCAACAAAGGCGTAATAGAAGTTTTTTGCCTCTCGTTTGGCGATCGCACGGCACGCGGCATATGCCGCTTCTATTGGCTGCGATTGCTTCAAGCCATCGATCCTGCCGACCGCACTCCCGGCACAAAGCGGCCAGCCAGCGCATGCAGCATCAGCAGCGCCTTGCGCGGTTTGGATATCGCCGGCCGCCCCGACAGCACATCATACTTTCGCGCCTCGATCGCACGCAGAATCTCCAGACCGCCGCGCGTGAACAAGTCCAGGTCGACAGCGAGTTCCCGATCCACCATGCCAATCAGTTTTGCGCCCCGCGCGAACATCGCTCGCGTGTAGGCGACCTGCTCCCGCATCAGCGCACGAAAGGCCGGCGTTGCGCGACTATTGGCGATCGTCGCTTCATCTATGCTGGCAGCAGTCAACGCGTCCTGCGGAAGATAAATGCGCCCCCGCGCGAAGTCTTCACGAACGTCCTGCCAGAAATTTGCCAGCTGGAGAGCGCTGCAGGTCTGATCGGATAAGGCAAACCGCTCCAGATCACGATAACCACATGCATACAGCACCAGCCGCCCCACCGGGTTGGCGGAATAGCGGCAATATGCCAGGACATCTTCCATCGACGCATAGCGAGTGACCGTCTGATCCTGCCGGAAAGCGGTCAGCAGGTCGGCGAATGGCTCCTTCGGGATATCGCAGATGCGGATGGTCTCTCGCAGCGCGACAAAGACCGGGTGTCTCGCCTCGCCTCGATAGCAGGCATCAAGCTGCTCTCCCCAGATGTCGAGCAGCGCCAAAGCCTGCGCCTGGTTTCCTACTTCGTCTCCCAGATCGTCGGAGATGCGGCAGTAGGCATAGATGCTCTGAAAATGCGGACGCAGGCGTTTCGGCAGAAGCCAGGAAGCGACATGGAAGTTTTCGTAGTGCGATTCCGCCAGCTCGCGGCAGTATTGCTGCGCCTCTGCGAGCGTTGGCGTGCGGTCCGGAATTCGATAGGAGCCTGGAAGCGAGGCCCAGCCCTGTTCCGCCAGAGCGTTCGTATCCGTTACTCCGCTCTGAACGGTCATCATGGCAGGATCACCGTTTTGATCTCATTGGTGCGCCGCATCATTCCCTGAAATACGGAAACCAGATCGCGCAGAGGAGCATGCCCCGTGATAAACGCGTCGGCATCGAAGGACGGGTTGGCAATCAGGGTAAGAGCTCTGCGGCAGACCGCCGGCGTGTGGTGAAAGCTGGCCTTGAGTTCGATGTCGTTGTAGTGCAGGTGATTTGTGTCCAGGTCGACACGTGTCCCTTTCGCCGGCCCACCAAAAAAATTCACCAGACCGCCGCGACGCACCATGTCCACCGCCCACTGCCAGGTGAGAGGTAGAGCCACGGCCTCAATAGCGATATCGACGCCGCGATGGTGCGGCGTCAATGCACGGACTGCCGCAATCGAATCCTTCACTTTGGTCATCTGCACCACGTGCTGCGCTCCCAGTCGCCGTGCTGCAGTGACCTGCTGATCATGCTTCACCACGGCAATCACGTGGATGCCAGACAACGCCGCCGCATGAATCATCAACAACCCAATCGGCCCTGCGCCGATCACGGCCATCGTGTCACCGCGCTGTGCACGACTTTCTTCAAGGCCTCGCAGGACGCATGCCAGTGGTTCGGTTAGCGCCGCGTGTTCATCCGTCACATGAGGCGGAATCTCCAACGTATTCTTTTCCACGATCCGCGCCGGCACACGAATCCACTCGGCATAGGCGCCGTTGTTGAACAGCAGGTCTTCACACAGATTCTGCTGAGCGTGCTGGCACCAGTAGCAACGGTCGCATGGTGCAGAGTTCAGCGCGACGACGCGAAGGCCCGGACGAAAGGCCGACACTCCATCACCCACAGCCGCGACGACCCCCGCCAACTCATGCCCGAAGAGTGCGGGCATGTTCAACATCTTGGCGTGATACCCCCGGCGATAGGTCTTCAGGTCAGTTCCGCAGGTCAGTGCAGCTCGAACCCGAACAACGATCTCGCCCGCTCCGGGCAAAGGTCGTTCTACGTCCTCGATCCGGACATCTTCCTTGCCGTACAGTACGGCTGCCTGCATGACTGTCGCCATCGCCTTATTTTCTCAGATTGCGCCGGGCCTAGCTTCCTGGCTCGATCATGATCTTCATGGAATCCGGATGCGGTTCCGAGGCAAACGCAATTGCCTCTGTCGCCCGCGAGAGTGGAAACCGGTGGGAAATGAGCCGGGTCAGGTCGTAGCCCTGTGTGTAACCGTCCAACGCCATCCGTACGCCCTCATCCTGAATCTCAGCGGATGAGCTGTACGAACCCATCAAAGTCTTCTCGTCCATGCATACTACAGCCGGATCGAACGTAGCATCTCCATGCTGTGTCTGTGCAAACAACATAATGCGCCCTCCGGGACGCGCCGCGTCAATCGCCGTGCGAATCAGCGAGTTGCCGCCCACCGCCAGCAGAACGGCGTCGGCGCCTCGGCCTTCGCTCTCTTCGCGAACGCGCTGCACAACATCCTCCGTGCTGGCGTCGATTGGATGCTCTAATCCGTACGTGCGTGCCACGGAGTGGCGCCGGGAGTAGAGATCCGAGGTCACGACCTTGGCGCCGGTGCGTTTGGCCAGCGTTGCCAGCAGGATGCCAATCGGTCCTTGTCCAATCACCAGCACGGTCTCGTCCGGCTCCAGATGGAGCGACCGCACACCCTTGTACGTGGTGTTGAGTGGCTCGATGAAGGCTGCCTGTTCAAACGGCACTTCAGCCGGTATTTTGACCAGACCACGGCGCACAATCCAGTCCATCACCCGCACGTACTCTGCGAAGCCGCCGCCGGAAGGTTCGAAACCCGCCGTACACCCGACGTTTTTATAGGCCGGGCATTGCGCGAAGGTCTTTTTCCGGCAGTAGTAGCAGTCGCCACACGGCACGTGATGAAAAACCATCGCATGATCTTCGACATTGAAGCCATGCACTCCCTCGCCTACAGCAGCCACCACACCTGCCGTCTCATGACCAAAGATGCGCGGGGCCGAGTGCGAGCCGGTGTGGATCTTCTTGAGATCGGTGCCGCAGATACCGCACGTCGCCACCCGGAGAAGCACTTCCCCTGGCCCGATGCGGGGCACGGGCACCGTCTCCACCCGTACGTCGTTCACGCCGCGGTAGACAGCCGCCCGCATTGTCTCCGGAATACGGAGCTGACGGTCTGTCTCTTTCTCAACCGTTGCTGTCTGCATATCGTCCTTCGCTGATCCATCGGCGAAGCGCGTGGCCCAGCGCCTCTGCGCCGCTCTTGCTGTTTCTTCCCATCCGCAGCAGCGGAGCCACATAACGTGGGTGAGTCAAAGCGTATGCGGCCACCTGTCTGGTGCGCAACTGCTTCTCCTGGTCCAGAAAGTAATTGAAATCCGGCAGATCCTCAGTAGCTGTATCGGTGACCGCCTTCCAGCAATAAAAAGGTAGACCGCGATCGCGTGCCAGCCGTGCCACGGCCGCCGCCTCCATGTCCACGAGCGAGGCGCCGTAACTCTCCGCGACCTGGCGCTTCTCCTCTCGTCCCGCGACGTGATCCAGCGTCACCAGCTTGATGGGACTCGCGACCGCTGACGTAGCATATCGCTCGCCACTAGCCGGATCGATCACCTCACCCACCTCGTAGGCCATTCCCGGCTGCACTCCGCAGGAGGCCCCCCCGGCCCAGCCGATCGACACTAGCGCGTTCAAGCTGCCATAGGTCTCCGCGATGGAGACCGCCTGCTCTGCGCGCACATTACCAATGCCCTTCGCGACCGCAATAAGCGCGACATCGCCCCGTTGTGTCAGAAATGCCCCATCGGGCTGCGGCGACCAGTCGCTCACCAGGGGCTTCAACTCCCCGGAAAGCGCTGCGATAATGCCGATCCGATGGCTCATGTGGCAGGCGCATATCCGTGCGCGCGAAACCAGTCGATCGCTGCCCGGAGCGCCGCGTACACCGGCACAATCCGGAAGCCCAGCGCACGCTCCGCCTTCGCTGAGGAGGCAAACATCTTCTTCTTTCCCATCCGCACTGCCTCCACAGTAGCCCGCGGTTCCTTGCCGCGCAGCCGCCCCGTCACCATCTCATCGAAGAATGCAAACGCCATCGCCACCGCATGCGGCACCTCCATGCTGGGCGACGGTATCCCGGTGATGGCCGACATCTTGTCCAGTATCTGCTTCAGGGAGAGGTTCTCGCCACCCAGGATGTATCGTTCCCCGGGTTCGCCGCGCTCCAGAGCTGTCACGTGCATGCGCGCCACTTCATCGACATCCACCAGATTCAGCCCCGTGTCCACATACGCGGGAAACTTACGATTGAGAAAATCGACGACGATCTGTCCTGTCGGAGTCGGTTTGATATCGTTGGCCCCGATCGGAGTCGTCGGATTCAGCACGATCACCTGCTGGCCGTCTCGTGCCGCAACGATCGCCTCCTGCTCGGCAAGGTACTTGGAGCGTTTGTAATGCCCGATCATATCGTCTAGGAAGACGGGCGTGCTCTCATCCACAATCGTGCCGTCCTTGCGAAACCCCATCGTCGCCACGCTCGAGGTGTAGACAACCCGCCTTACTCCAACCCCGCGGGCCAGCGCCAGCAGGTTGCGCGTGCCGTCGACATTCGCCGCGTACATAGCCTGAGGATCACGCACCCACAGACGGTAGTCAGCCGCCACATGGACCAGCACTTCGCACTCGCTCAGTGCAGAACGAAAGCTTTCGGGATCGCGAAGGTCGCCGATCACTGTCCCGGCGGAAATGCCTTCCAGGTTATCGAGACGGCTAGTGGACCTGACAAGCAGATGCAGCCGTGCACCCTGCGCGGCAAACGCGCGAGCCACATGACTGCCAACGAAGCCGGTTGCTCCTGTCAGGAAGACGTTCATGCGTGATCAGGTGAGCAGGATTGAGGCAGAGTGAGAAGCCGTCGTGAAAGCTTAATCGAGACTCTCGGCTTCGATCCCGATACCCTTTTCCCCAGCCGCCTTTTTCTCCCGGTACTTTTTCATCCAGGCTTCGAAGCTCTTGCCCGCTGCGGTATCGCGGCCGGTAAAGGCGAGAGCCGCAATGTCGGCGTAGCTAATGGTGCGCTTGCTCCGTTCCTTGGCCGGGATCACTCGCACTGCGGAGCCAGCGAGTGTAGCAGCAGACCGGCGATCGAACACATAGCCTTCGACAATGCTGCCATCCTTCAAGGTCAATTGGATATCGCCGCGATAGTCGAAGGCCTTCTCGAGGGCGATGCGCAATTCTTCCTCGCTCGTCAATTGTGGGATCCAGCCCTCCAATTGCTCGTGCTCAAACCCTGCAGCCACCTCCTGGGTGTCCGGAGAAGTTACTCCCGCAACTATCTGCTCGCTCATACGTGCGACCCTTCCAGCTCATTGCTTTGTGACGAAGCGATCTGCACCAATGGTGTGCGGCCATGCTCGAGCGGCTGATTCAGCAGGTCCAATGCTCCGCGATCTTCGTAAGCACTGGAGAGGGTGGCCTTTACCATGCCCCAGAAGCCGGACAGCGAGGTGAAGCCATGGTGTACCGTGGACGGCTCATAACCGCAGCTCACCATGCAATTCGCACATTTGGGATTACCACTCTCAGTGCCGTAGTGGCTCCAATCCGTGGTCTCAATCAGCTCGCGATAGGTATCGGCATAGCCGTCCTGCAGCAGATAGCAGGGTTTCTGCCAGCCGAAAATGTTGAATGCGGGCGAACCCCAGGGGGTGCATTGGTAGTCGCGCTTGCCCATCAGAAATTCGAGGAACAGTGGCGACATGTTGAACTTCCACTCCTTCCTGCGGTTGGACAGGATCGCGCGGAACAGCCTGCGCGAGCGCGCACGGCCAAGGAAGTGTTTCTGGTCCGGAGCCTTATCGTAGGTATAGCCGGGGCTCAGCACCATGCCCTCGACACCGAATGACATCACCTCATCGAAGAAGGCGCGCACGCTATTGGGGTCCGCGCCGTCAAAGAGCGTTGTGTTCGTCGTCACGCGGAAGCCACGGGCGACCGCTTCGCGGATGCCGGCAACCGCCTGGTCATACCCACCCTCGCGGCAGACCGATAAATCATGATGCTCCCTTTGCCCATCCAGATGGACAGAAAAGGTAAGGTACTTGCTCGGTTTGAAAAGTCCGATCTTCTCCTTCAGCAGCAGCGCGTTGGTGCACAGATAGATGTACTTCTTGCGTGCGATCAGTCCCTCGACGATCTGGACGATCTGCGGGTGCATGAGGGGCTCGCCGCCCGGAATGGAAACCATCGGCGCCCCGCATTCATCGACGGCACGGAAGCACTCCTCCGGAGTCAGTTCCTGCTTGAGGATATGGGCCGGATACTGGATCTTGCCGCAGCCGGCACATGCCAGGTTGCAGCGGAATAGCGGTTCCAGCATGAGGACCAGCGGGTAGCGCTGGCGGCCACGCACCCGCTGCTCGAGCACATAGGTGGCCACGGTCCACATCTGCGAAATCGGTACTGCCATAGTGACATTCTCCGTCCACGCCGCAGCGTGTTGATTGGCTGCCGTCTATTCGGCTGGCGCGCTCATGGCCCGGCGATAGTTCGTCAGGGCCAGCAATGGAAACACATCGCGATAGGTGTGATACGCGAGATAGAAGACTCGCGGGAAGCCGGTGCCGGTAATGATGGCTTCACGCGTCTTGCCCTCGCCCATGCTCTCGTCCCAGGAGCCATCCGCGCGCTGCCGTTCCAACAGCCAGCGCACTCCCTTGGCAACGGAGTCGCTTCGGTTATCGCCGGCCGCGAGCAGTCCAAGGATTCCCCACGCCGTCTGCGATGGGGTACTCACGCCAACACCGCGCGTGATTGGATCGTCGTAGCTGTGGCAGCTCTCGCCCCAGCCTCCGTCCGCGTTCTGCACCGAGCGGATCCATTCCGCTGCCTGCTGGATCTCCGGCTCGTGATTCCAGATTCCGATCGCTTCGAGGCCGCGCAGCACCAGGAATGTGCCGTAGAGGTAGTTCACCCCCCAGCGGCCAAACCAGCTTCCATCCGGCTCTTGCTCCTTGAGTACGAACTGAATCGCCCGCTCAATCCGCTTGTCCCGGCGCGTGTAGCCATACGTGGCAAGCATCTCTAGAATCCTTCCCGTGATGTCGACTGTCGGCGGGTCCAGCATCGCGTTGTGATCGGCAAATGGGATGTGTTGGAAGATCATCTTGGTGTTGTTCTTGTCGAAGCTCGCCCAACCGCCGTTCTTGCACTGCATGGCGAAGATCCAATCGATCGCGCGCCGCGATACTTCGTATTGATAACGCTCGCGCGGATTGTCGACCTTATTCAACGCGAGCAATACCTGCGCAGAATCGTCGGTGTCCGGATAGAACTCGTTGTTGTATTCGAAGTACCAGCCGCCTGGCTGTGCATTGCGCACCTTTACCGCCCAGTCGCCCTTGTGACGCACTTCCTTTGAGAGCATCCAGTCCGCCGCCTTCAACAGACGAGGGTCGGTACGCGAGACGCCAGCCTCGCCGAGTGCGTAGACCATCTGCGCCGTGTCCCACACCGGTGAGACACACGGCTGCATGCGGAAGGTCGGCTCGGTGTAATCCGGCGTTCCCTGCGGCTCATCGATGCCCAGCTTCTCGAACTCATCCATCGCGCGGATGAAGTGCGGATCGTCTTCCGAATAGCCTAGTACGCGCAGCGCGATGATCGCGTTCATCATCGCCGGATAGATCGCACCCAGGCCGTCGGA
This sequence comes from uncultured Acidobacteriaceae bacterium, assembly GCA_963712845.1. GTDB lineage: Bacteria > Acidobacteriota > Terriglobia > Terriglobales > Acidobacteriaceae > KBS-83. The sequence continues at coordinate 533,078 of CAVQJM010000039.1, read as the reverse complement.
CATCTCGAAACGCTCGAGCATCCACTTCTCCGCCTTGCGCAGCGCCATCGCCCGCAATGGGCGGATGTGCACTCGCTCCGCCCAATGCACCATGCGGTCGAGCAGCAGGAAGAAGTTCCGCCAACTGACGACCTTGTCCCGGTTCCAGCGCAGCTTCAGGCTGGCCTTGTCGCGGCCACCCACGAAGAGCTCATCGATACTGCGCTCCATCGGAATTTTTTTGAATGGCTTCTTGGCGTATGCAATAGATAGCGGCACCAGGATCGCGCGCGACCATGACGATATCTCGTAGATGTTGAAGTAGAACCACTTTGGCGCGAGCACAATCTCCGGCGGAATGGCCGGCACGGCATCATAGTCGTATTGCCCCAGCGCACAGAGGTAGATCTTTGTAAACGTGTTGCACTTCACCACGCCGCCATGCACCCGGATCCACGCCCGCGCCTTCACCATCAGCGGCTCTTCAGCAGAGATCCCCATCAGCTTGCAGGCGAAGTAGCACTTCACTGCCAGGCTGATGTTCCCCGGGCCGCCGGGATAGATGCTCCAACTGCCGTCTTCGTTCTGGTAGCGCAGCATTTCGGTGAGCGCGCGCTGCATGCGCCCACGGATCGTTGGATCGGCTGTCTCCAGCAATACATGAAGGAAGATGTAATCCGCCTCCAGCATGCCATCAGCTTCGAGTTCGCCGACCCAGTGGCCGTCCTCGTGCTGCATTTCGAAGATGTGCTGTTTCGACGCCTCGACTGCTTCGTCTACCTGGTCCAGGCCAGCGTCGATGCGCCCAAACTTTGGCTGCGCCGTGGGCGGCCGCATCTGCTGCACAGGAGCCCTCAGCGGGTTCTCATCCACAGTTCGATTCATGCCATCTCTTTCGCAACGAAAACAGTTTTCCTGTGCATCTAGACCTGTCAGCAACTGTTACTGTGGCCCATCGTCGAGCAAAGGCCGCGCCAGACATAGAATCTCTGTTAGCCCAAAGCGGCGGAGGAAATACATTTACCGGGCAGCGACGGCTGCCGGTCCTATCGCCTGCACGATCTCCGCCGGAAGTCCGAAGCGCACGTTCTCCGGCATTACTTCCACTTCATCGACCGTTCCAAAACCCTTCTCGCGCAGATACGCAACCACTTCAGAAACCAGAATCTCCGGCGCCGACGCACCCGCCGTGACCGCGACCGTCGAAACTCCTTCCAGCCACGCGGGCTGGATTGCGTTGGAGTTGTCGATTAGATGCGCCACCGTATTCAGATTGCGCGAAACCTCCACCAGTCGGTTCGAGTTCGAGCTGTTCGTGGACCCCACGACCAGAACTAGGTCCGCCGCGTGCGCGACGTTCTTCACCGCTACCTGCCGATTCTCCGTCGCGTAGCAGATATCCTGCGAATGCGGCCCCACGATGTTCGGAAACTTCTCCTTCAGTGCTTGGATGATGTCCCGTGCCTCATCGAGGCTCAAAGTGGTTTGCGTCAGATAGGCTACGCGGTTTGGATCAGGCACCTGGAGCGATGCCACTTCCTGCGCCGAGGAAACTACCTGGGTGACGTCCGGAGCCTCGCCCAGCGTTCCCTCGATCTCGTCGTGGTCGCGATGCCCGATCAGCACCAGCGAGTAGCCCTGCCGGGCAAACTTTACTGCTTCGACATGTACCTTGGTGACCAGCGGGCACGTTGCATCGATCACCTTCAGACCACGCTCCTTGGAGCGCTGCCGCACCGCCGGCGACACCCCATGTGCAGAGTAGATAACCCGCATTCCCTCGGGCACATCGTCGATGTCTTCGACGAAGATTGCGCCCTTCTCCGCTAACTCGTTCACCACGAAGCTGTTGTGAACAATCTCCTTACGCACGTAAATCGGCGCGCCAAAGGTCTCGAGCGCGATCCGAACAATGTCCACTGCGCGCACCACGCCAGCGCAGAAGCCACGCGGCTTCAAGAGCATGACCCGCTTTGGTGCGTTCGGTTGGTCGGCTACAGGCTCAGAAGCAGGGGAGTCGTAAGAGTAGGAAGTCACAACCCTTAGTATACCGGCCAGGGGACCGCTTGTCAGGCTAGAATGCACCATTTGCAGTGCTGATTCCCCTCAGACGCCGGCCGCCTCGGCAAGCATCTGCTCGGCATGGCGCAGAGAAGTCTCCGACCTTCTTGCTCCGCTCAACATGCGCGCCACTTCTTCCACCCGTTCGGCTCGCTCCAGGCTCCGTACCGCGGTGCGTGTTCGGCCCTTCTCTTCCCGCTTCTCGACTACGAAGTGCTGGGTGGCGAAGGCGGCGATCTGCGGCAGATGTGTGACGCATAGCACCTGCTGCGAGCGGCTGAGCACCTTCAGTTTCTGTCCCACGGCTTCCGCCGCCCGGCCGCCGATGCCGATATCGATCTCGTCAAAGACCAGCGTGCGTGGCAGCAACGCCCTGCGTTTCCCCTTACCAGCGCGCGCCGCACCTTCCTCCACGCTGACCTTCAGAGCAAGCAGGACGCGGCTCATCTCGCCGCCGGAGGCAATCTGATCGAGCGGCTTGAGTGGCTCACCGGCATTGGTTGCGATGCTGCAGCCGATCGCGTCCCAGCCGTGGGCTGACCAGCCCCCCTCCTCTTTGTGCGCCTGCACTTCGACAGCGAAGCGTGCCTTCATCGCTAAGTCATTGATCTGCCGCTCTGCCAGCGCGGCCAGCTTCTTCGCGGCGGCCGTGCGGGCCGCCGTCAGCAGCTCGGCTTCGCGGCGATATGCTGCCGCTGCATCCGCAAGCTGCTTCCGCAAGTCCGCCAGCACCGCATCGCGGTTGTCAATTTCGCTTAGCTTGTTGGCGACATCCTGTCCGTAGGCAATCACTTCGGCGACGCTCGCGCCATATTTACGCTTCAGCCGGTCCAGCAGAGCAAGCCGGTCTTCGATCTCAGCCAACCGCTCGGGCGAGCCCTGGATTCCCTCACCGAACTCGCGCACCGTCTCGGCAACGTCTTCCACCGTGGCGCGTGCCGACGCCAACTGGTGCGCCGCATCGCCAAAGCGCGGCTCATAGCGCGCCAACTCCTCCAGATGGCGCTGGGCAGCGCGCAGCGACGCTTCCGCCGCATTGTTGCCGTCGTAGAGCTGTTCATAGGCGCTCATCGCGGCCGCATAGAGTTTCTCTGCGTTGTTCAGCACGCGCTTTTCTGTCTCGAGCTGTCCATCTTCCCCATCGCGCAGTCCGGCCGACTCGATCTCACGCGACTGGAAGCGCCACAGGTCGGCCATGCGCAAGCGCTCCTGCTCATCACTCTCCAGCGATTGCAGCTTATCGGCGCATGCGCGCCACTCCGCGTATGCCGCATGCATTGCTTCGGTCGTGATGCCGGCGAAGCGATCCAGCAGCAGCCGCTGCTGCGTGGGATCGAAGCCGGCCAGGGTCTCCGATTGGGCGTGAATCAAGGCCAGTTCCGGCGCGAGCAGCTTCAAGACCGCCGCCGTCGCCGGCTGATTGTTCACGAAGACGCGGCCTTTGCCGGAGGCGGCGATCTCGCGCCGCAGCAGGATCTGGCCGTCTCCTGCGTCGATGCCGTGCGCTTCCAGAATGCGCTCCGCCTCATCTGTGGCCTCAAAGACGCAGGAGACGACTGCTTTCTCCGCGCCGTGTCGCACCACCTCGCTGGACGCCTTGCCGCCCAGCAGAAGCGCCAGCGCGTCCACCAGGATCGATTTGCCCGCGCCGGTCTCCCCGGTCAGCAGATTCAGTCCAGGGCCCAGCGCGGCTGTGGCGTGATCGATCACCGCATAGTTTTCCGCTCGCAACTCCAGCAACATAGGCTCTTCCGTGGCCGAGCATAGCAGAGCCAAGGCTACCTGGACGGCAGCGGCTCTCCCCTCTGCGTGACGGTACGGAGTAGCCCTTTCGTCACTTGCAATCCCTATCCGCTAGGGTTGCTTCCTGCTACCCTTTCTAGGAGCCGCAGATGATAGCCCAACCGATTTTTTTTGCAATCCTATTGCTCTTTCAGGGCGACGACCAGGGCGCGCCGGTACCGCCTCCGCACTCCAGCAGCAACGCCATTCTGGAGATGCTGCGGGCCAGCGGACCGATCGCCCTCACCGTCCTTGGACTTCTCGCCCTTGCCAGTCTCTTCTCCTGGGCCATCATTCTGGGCAAGTGGATTGGCTTTCGCCGCGCACGCAGCCAGAGCCGCGCCTTCCTGCGCGCCTTTCGCAAGGCAGCGCGCCTGCAGGAGATTGGCGCGATCTCGGAGCAGTACAAGCCAAGCCCGTTGGTCAACGTGTTCGACGAGGTCTATGAGACCTACCGGCGCCAGACGGGTGGCTATGGTCCCCCGCGCAACATCACCGCGCTGGAACGTACGGCGCAGTCGGCAGCGAGCGAAGCGCTCACCTTCATGGAGCAGCGTTTGACGTGGCTCGCAACCATCGGTGCCATCTCGCCGTTTATTGGCCTCTTCGGCACCATCATGGGCATTGTGGATGCTTTCCACGGTCTGGGCACCGCGGGCGCTGCGACATTGCGCGCTGTCGCGCCAGGTGTCTCCGAGGCCCTCATCACCACCGCTGCGGGTCTGGTCGTCGCCGTCCCCGCCGTCGTTGCCTACAACCAGTTCTCGGCGCGCATCCGCGAGTTCGGCTCGCGCATGGACGACTTTGCCCGCGAACTGCTGAACAGCATGGAGGAGATCACGCTGCGGCCGCAGCAGGATCCACTGGAACGTGAGCGCGCCGGCCGCGATCTGGGGCCGCGCGAGGCAATGCAGGAGCCCGGCCGTGGCGTTTACTAACGCGGGAGGCCGCACCCAGTCCTCGCTTGCGGACATCAACATCACGCCGCTGGTGGACGTGGTGCTGGTGCTGCTCGTCATCTTCATGCTCACCGCGCCCGTGCTTCAATCCGGCATCGACGTCGCGGTGCCCAAGACGCGCACCGTGCGCGAGGCTACCGAGCAGCATGAGGTCATCACCATCGATCGCGATCAGCGCGTCTTTCTTGGCGACCATCCCATTAATGTCAACGAAATCCCGCAGGCGCTGCACCATCCGGACCAGGACCCAACCAAGCAGATCGTTTACCTCCGCGCCGATGAGCGTGTGCCTTTCGGCGCTTTTGCGTCTGTCATGGACGCAGTAAAGCAGGCGGGCATAACGAATGTTTCGATCGTGACCCAACCGCTCACCAACGCGCCCGGTCAGAAATAGGAGCAGGATCAGGGATGCCGATGGATGTCGAAGAACGATACGAACGGCGCGCACCGTTCGGCGTGCCCTTCGCAGAGTCCTTTGGTCTGCATCTTGTTGTGATTGGCGCGCTGGTGTCCTCCGTTTGGCTGCACAGCCGCATCCGCGGCAACGAGTGGGGCCAGAACCTCGATGGCGCCATTCAAGCCAACCTGGTATCGAATGCGCCTTCCATCCCGCTGCCCCAGATCCAGAAGCCAACTGACAATGTGCTGGCTACCGAGAACCCCAGTCCTGCCCCGGCGATCGAGAAGCAGGAAACCGTGCCCGCACCAGACCTCAAGGCAATTCCGATTCCCGTAAAGGCGCCGCCAAAGAAGGAACCGACGCCGAAGAAGGACGTTCAGCCACAGCAGCAGCAAAAGCATCCGCAACCGCAACAGCAGCCCAAGGATCGTGCGCAGTTCGGCGAGCAACAGCAGTCCAGTCTGCCGCAGTCGATGGCGCAACAGCAGGCGGCAGCGCCGGCCGCACCTGTCTCCGTCACCGGCGGCGGCGGTTTCCGCTTTCCCTACTATGTCGCGATCATTCAGCGCAAAACTCAGGAAAACTGGCTCAAGCAGGAGGTGGATCCTTCCACACCCAGCGGAGCGAAGGCGTATATATACTTCACGCTCTCGCGTGACGGCGCGCCCTCCGACGTCAAGGTCGGCGAATCCAGCGGTTCTGCATCGCTCGACCAATCGTGTATGCGGGCGGTGCAGCGTGTTGACAGTTACGGTCCCCTCCCGGCTGCATACACCGGTTCCACACTGCAGGTGTCATATTATTGTGAATTCACAGGTCGCTGATGGAGATCAACCCCCAAGTGAAAATATCCAGGACGATGCCACGACTGCGGTCTTCCCTGTATCTCGCCCTCTCTACTTTGCTGCTTCTGCCACTCCCCTCTCGCGCCCACGCACAGGACTGGGTCAGAACCGGGTCCAACCTTGGCGTGGAGAAGATTCGGATGGCCGCGGCTGATTTCAAGCCCAATTCTTCCGATCCGCAGACGCCCGTCCTCAAAGCGACCTTCGATAACACCCTCTACAACGACCTGGGGAATGCCGGCTTCTTCGATATGGTGCCGAAGAGCATGGCGCCTCAGGTAACTCCGGCCACTCCGGCAGAGACGAACTTGGCGCAATGGTCGGCTGCGCCGGCCAACGCTGCCATGCTGGCGCTTGGCTCGCTCGCAGTGCAGGGCGGCCGCCTGAATGTCAGCGGCTTCCTGGTGGACGTCAAAGAAGCTGGCGCGCCCGCTATCGTCGGCAAACAATACGGCGAAGTGGCCACGCAGGATAACGCGCGGCTGATCGCCCACAAGTTCGCAGACGAGATCATTCTTCGCCTCGGTGGCGGCGTCAATGGTATTGCCGAGACCAAGATCTACTACGTCTCCTCCCGCTCCGGCGTGAAAGAGATCTGGACCATGGACTACGACGGTCAGGGTGAGCACGCGGTCACCCATCTGGGTGAAGTGTCGCTCTCGCCGCACGTCTCGCCGGACAACAGCCGTGTCGCTTTTTCGTCCCTCGGTAAGACGGGCTGGACGATCCGCATGTACTCGCTGGTGCTGGGCCGCATGGTCAGCTTTCCCTCGCCGGGCGGCACCACCATCTCTCCCGCATGGTCGGCGGACGGTGTCCATATCGCCTTCTCTTCCGACAGGTCGGGCGATCCGGAGATTTGGGTTTCCGATGCGAGCGGCGGTGACGCTCACCGCGTGACCACCTTCCGCGGGCCGGATGTTTCGCCCTGCTGGAATCCCAAGACCAACAATCAGCTCGCCTGGGTAAGCGGCCGCACCGGCCTGCCGCAGATTTACACCATGGAATCCGATGGAGCGAATGTGCAGCGGCTGACCGATGGCGGCTACGCGACCTCGCCCTCATGGTCGCCGAATGGGCAGTTTCTCGTCTTTGCGTGGGATCGTAAGTACGGTCCGGGGGCGCCAGGCAGCCAGGACATCTACGTCATGGACATCGCCAGCAAGCGCTGGGTGCAGCTTACGCACGATGCCGGACGCAATGACTTCCCCTCCTGGGCGCCGGATGGACGGCATATCGTCTTCGAACGCCAGATGGGACGCCAATCTGAGATATGGTCAATGCTGGCCGACGGTACACAGCAACACGCACTGACTCATGATGGAAACAACACCATGCCGGACTGGAGCTGGAAATAAGCGCGTGGGACAATTCGTGCTTCCGTGTACCCTGAACGACGACTCGCCGGCGGTAGTTTGCCATCTTGGCGAAACGGGTACTGATACAGATTTCCGCGGCCTTCTCGATCTGGCCGCGCTAAAGTTTTTGATTGAGGAGAAGAGACCGTGAATCCGCTTCCCATTCGTACCTGGAACATGCGCCGCCATGCGGCTTCCTGCCTGGCTGTCCTTGTGATTGCAGCATTTGCCGGGTGCGGCAAGAAACATGCTCCGCCACCGCCGCCACCGCCCCCAGCCGCTGAGACGGGCGCCGCGCCCACGGCCACCATCACCGCGACGCCGGACAATATCAGCGCCGGGGATAAGGTGATCCTCACCTGGAAGACCACCGACGCGACCGATGTGTCGATCGATGGCATTGGCGCAGTGCCCTCTTCCGGCACGCAGACCGTCTCGCCCACGGCAACCACCGACTATCACCTGGTCGCCCGCGGCCTCGGCGGCTCGACCGACGCGACGGCTCATGTAACGGTGGGCGGCGCAGGCACCAGCGGCGATCTGAGCGGTGAGACTGTCGATGACGCGACCTTCCACACCAACGTGACCGATATCTTCTTCGATTACGACAGCTACGACGTCAACCCACAGTCGCAGACGGTCGTCTCCAAGGACGCAGCCTTCCTCGCGTCGCATCCCAAACTGAAGATCGTCATCGGTGGCTATTGCGATGCGCGTGGCTCGACCGAGTACAACCTGGCTCTGGGCGAGAACCGCGCGAATGCGGCCAAGCAGGCGCTGGTAGCTGCCGGCGTCAACCCGGACCGTATCCGCACCGTCTCGTATGGCAAGGAAAAGCAGTTCTGCACTGAGGCGAATGAGCAGTGCTATCAGCAAAACCGGCGCGCAGGTTTCTCTGTCGACCGGTAACGCCGCTAGTGCCAAAATAGTTCTAGTGCCAAAGTAATTAAGGGGCAGCGTGACCAACCCGGTTGCGCTGCCTCTTTCGCTGCAGCAAAGCGTCTAAAATGAACGAGAGTCTAAGGCTCTTTCGAGGCTTCACATGCGTAGATCGCTTCTTCCCGCCGCCGTCGTCCTGTTGCTTTCCGTAACGACCCTTCCGCCGCGCGCCCACGCCGTAGCCAAGGAAATCATCGAGTTGCAGACCCAGGTCTCCCAGCTGCAAGACATGATCTCGCAGATGAAGCAGTCGAATGACGAGCGCATGGGCGTTTTGCTCCACATGGTGCAGCAGAACGCCGACAGCATCTCGCGCATGACGACCCAGGTGACCTCCGTGCAACAGGCCATGTCCTCGCAGAACGAGAACCAGCAGCTATCCGGCCAGATGCAGGCGCTCAATGACTCGGTGGACGAGTTGAAGACGCGCATCGGCAAACTGGACGCAACCCTGCAGTCCATGCAGGCACAACTGCAGAACGTGCAGAACCCGCCCGCGAACGGACCGATGCAGCCAGCTGGCCCGGCACCCACCGGTCCCGGCGGAATGGCGCAGAACGCTCCTCCGGCGGGTAGCCTGGCTCCGCAGCAACCCACGGACAATGGTGCCCCGGCACCCCCGTTGCAGCAGACCTATCAGGCCGCGTTACGCGATTACAACTCCGCCAAGTATGAGCTCTCGAACTCGGAGTTCAGCGATGTGATCAAGTACTACCCGCAGGACGATCTGGCCGGGAATGCACACTTCTACATGGGCGAGATCGCCTACAGGCAGGGAAAGTATGCCCAGGCCGAGAAACAGTACGACGTGGTGCTGGAGCAGTTCGCCGGCAATCCGAAGGCGCCAGCGGCACAGTTGCGTAAAGGCGAGTCGCTGCTGCAGTCCCAGCAGCGTGAGGCCGGCGCGCAGGAGCTGCGTTCCCTGATCCAGCGCTATCCGCAGACACCGGAAGCTGCCGAGGCGCGCAGCAAACTCAACGGGATGGGCATCCGCATCAGCCCCAAACCCACCGCATACCACCAGTAGCAAATGCCAGTGAATACAACAGCAAATCTCAGCACATCATCCCAATCGAGCAATGACCAAACATCAGGATAGCGACGAGCACAAAGGTGTCGTCGAAGAAGAGTCTCCCCGGGCCACAACCAGCCATCCATCCAACACCGGCCAACTCGGCCACCGTACTTCCGATACAGACGTGAAAGATAACGACAGCGACTTCCCTGAACCCGGCGGCAGGGGGGAACACTCGGGAGAAGCAGGCAGTTAGTCTGTGCGCAGGGTAGGTTTCGTCTCTCTACAAGAGCGCGCGTTGTGGAAGGCGACAGGCGTCCCGATCTTCGAGGAACGCCGGATGCGCCAGGCCACATCTTTTCAAAAGGAACTGGAGCGCGGTCGTCAGTACACCGACTCCATAGATAACGCTGCGTTTGAAGTTGATCGAGGACGCATCGTCGAAATATTTCGTAGGGCAGGATATCTCACCAATGCGGAAACCGAAATACACCGCCTGAACGATCATCTGGTTATCGAACACAAAGTCATCGGAGCAACTCAATAACGGAAGCCGCTCGACGACCGCGCGGCTCCAGGCGCGATAGCCGGTGTGGTATTCGGATAACTTCTGGCCGATCAGTAGGTTTTGTATCAAGGTCAAAAAACGATTGGATATGTACTTGTAAAGCGGCATACCGCCTTTCAGAGCGCCGCTGCCCAGAATGCGCGAGGCCAGTACGCAATCGTACTGGTCGTAAGCAATCATCGAGGCCATGGCGGTGACCAGCAGCGGCGTGTACTGATAATCGGGATGCAGCATGACGACGATATCCGCGCCACGGGAAAGCGCTGCTTCGTAGCACGTTTTCTGATTGCCGCCATAGCCCCGGTTCTTATCGTGCCGGATCACGTGGAGGCCGAGCTTGCGGGCAAGCTCCGCGGTGTTATCCCAGCTCGCGTCATCGGTCAAGATGATATCGTCCACGATGTCGCGCGGAATCTCATCCACTGTTCGTTCGATGGTCTTCTCGGCGTTGTATGCCGGAAGGACGACCGTAATCTTGCGGTTGTTGAGCATGGGAACGGGCGACTAGCTCCGAAGCACTTCGAGGATACAAGAATTCGCCGCGGGCAAGTCGCCTGTTCAGCGGAACACTTACCCATCTCACTGGACTCATGACGAACCAGCTATCGGATGCTTTCTATCGCAGCCTCTGCATGACGTCGTCCAGCACCGATTTCGGAGGGCGCACACGAGATTCGGGCAACGTGCCAAGCGGCTCGTCGACCAGATTCAGCAGGTCGGTAAAGCTGGGCTTCTGTGTATCTACGTAGAAAACGCCGGTGAGTATCTCGCCTTTCTGGTGCGCCTCCATCAGCGACCGGACAGCAAGAATGCGATCGGTGGGATTGTAATCGTCATGCAGTTTACGAAGGCGCAGGTGTGAGCCGTCATGCATTTCGACGTCGTAGGTCGAGCCCGCGTCGTAGTCCACGGTGATGTCCTCGAAGTGAGGCACGAAGTCAACTTCTGAGATGGCCTCCTCATGCTCCTGCATGTACTTGTAGCTCTTGGTCGAGCCCTCATGGTCGTTGAAGGTAACGCAGGGCGAGATCACATCCAGCAGCACCGTGCCCTTGTGGGCAATGGCCGCCTTCATCATGGCCAGTAGCTGTCGTTTGTCGCCGGAAAAGGAGCGTCCGATAAATGTCGCGCCGAGCTCGATGGCCAGCGTGCAGGTGTCGATCGGCGGCAGGTCGTTGATGACGCCCGTTTTCAATTTAGACCCGATATCGGCAGTGGCCGAAAACTGGCCCTTGGTCAGCCCGTACACTCCGTTGTTCTCGATGATGTAGATCATCGGCAGATTGCGCCGTAGCAGGTGGACGAACTGCCCCATGCCAATGGAGACAGTATCGCCGTCACCCGAGACACCGATGGCCTTCATGGTGTGATTGCCCAACAGGGCGCCCGTAGCCACAGCGGGCATGCGTCCGTGCACGCTGTTGAAGCCGTGCGAGCGGCTCATGAAGAAGGCCGGACTCTTCGATGAGCAGCCGATGCCGGAGAGCTTCATCACGCGCTCTGGCTGCAGGCCCATCTCGTAGAACGCGTCGATGATGCGTTCGGAGATGGCATTGTGCCCGCAACCTGCGCACAGGTTGGTCTTGCCGCCGCGATATTCAAGAATGGGCAGACCGAGCCGGTTGGTCTTTGGAGCCGGCTTCGGTGCCGGAGCGGTAGATGTAGTGGCCATCGTTAGATCCCTTCCTGTATGACCAGTTCGTCGGTCACGCTGCGCGCATCGATCGGCAGGCCGTTATAGTGCCGCACACTGCGCAGTTTCGTTGCATCCTCAGGCGGCAGATCGAGCTTGAGCAGGCTAAGCATCTGCGCATCGCGGTTCTGCTCGATGACGTAGATACGATCGTGCGCTGCGACGAACTCGTGGATTTCGCGTGTGAACGGATAGGCGCGGATGCGGAGATAGTCAGTTTCCAGCTTGTACTCGGCCTTGAGCTGCTCGCGGCTTTCTGTCAAGGCAAAATCCGTGGTGCCGTACGCGATCAGCCCGATCTTCGATGTGCCATTCGCCACTGTAACCGGCGTAGGCACCATCTTGCGGGCAGTATCGAACTTACGCGCCAGCCGCTCCATCACCTGCTGGTACTCATCTGGCCTTTCGGTGTACAGAGCTCGCTCATTGTGACCGCTGCCCCGCGTGAAGAATGCCGCCTGCGGATGATCGGTGCCGGGTAGCGTGCGGTAGCCAACGCCGTCGCCATCCACATCCTTGTAACGTGCGAAGCCGCCAAGACGCGTCAGATCGTCCGCGCTCAGCACTTTACCGCGCTGCATCGGCTTCTCCGGATAGTTGAAGGGCTCGGTCATCCAGTTGTTCATCCCAAGATCGAGATCGGAGAGCACAAAGATGGGCGTCTGCAGTTGTTCGGCAAGGTCGAAAGCTTCGATACTCATGTCGAAGCACTCCTTCACCGAGCCGGGCAGCAGCATGACGTGGCGAGTGTCGCCATGCGAGAGATACGCAACCGAGAGAATGTCGCCCTGCGCGGTCCGCGTCGGCATTCCGGTGGAAGGGCCAACACGCTGGATGTCGAAGATGACTGCCGGAATCTCCGCGAAGTATCCGAGACCCGCGAACTCCGACATAAGCGAGATCCCAGGACCGGAGGTGGCCGTCATGGAACGTGCGCCCGTCCAAGCCGCACCGAGCACCATGCCCACGGCAGCAAGTTCGTCTTCTGCCTGCACCACCGCGAAGGTCGCCTTGCCGCTGGGCTCGACACGATACTTCTTCAGCAAGTCGATCAGATTTTCGATTACCGACGACGATGGCGTGATGGGATACCAGGTCACGACGGTGACACCGGCAAACATACAGCCCAGCGCCGCAGCAGCGTTGCCCTCGATGATGATCTTGCCTTCGTTCGCGTGCATGCGCTCCACGCGGAAGGGATCCTGCTTGATCAGCGAGGTTTTCGCGTACTCGTAGCCCGCCTGCACGGCAGCCCAGTTCAGGTCGGCAGCCTTTTGCTTTTTGGCAAACTGGCGTCGCAGCGCCGCCTCGACAGTAGCTAGATCCATATCCAAAATCTGCGCCACCACGCCGACATACACCATGTTCTTGACCAGCTTGCGCAGCTTGGCCTCGGAACAGACAGCCGCGGTGATCTTATCGAAGGGCACCGGGTAGCAGACCACGTCGTCGCGATACTGTTTCAGGTTTGCGCTCTCGTCATAAATCGCAATCCCACCGGCAGGCAGCGAGAGCATGTCAGCCTTCGCCGTTTCGGCGTTCATCGCGACTAGGATGTCGATCTCTTTTTTGCGGGCGACATACCCGTGCTTGCTGGCGCGGATGGTGTACCAGGTAGGCAGGCCAGCGATGTTTGAGGGGAAAAGATTCTTGCCACTGATGGGAACACCCATCGCGAAGATGCTTTTCAGCAGGACATTGTTTGCCGACTGCGAGCCGGAGCCATTGACCGTAGCTACCTGAATGCTAAAGTCGTTGACTATCTCGCCGGAGTGCCCGCCTGCAGCGCGTGGCTGCTCTGTTTTCAGGGCCACATCACCTGTTGCCATCGAGCGAATTCCCTTCTAGAACACCAGATTCGGGTGGGGCCGAAGCGTGCATCTACGAGGATGCCAGGAGTGGGTGCCACGCCACCGCCGCCATCCTCTAAGTATAGGACAGCGCTCTCCAACCGGCTCACCCGGGATGGGTTAACTGCGCTGGCTCACGTCTGAGTGGGTGCTGTGCAGCGCTGAAATGCCGCGAGGCTGTCTCGGGTCAGTGGCGAATGTCGGCCAGCAGACGATCGGCCTGATCCCGCTCTGCGGCGGTCAGCGGCAGCAGGGGCAGGCGCGGCGAGCCGCCGTAGTAGCCATTTAGATCGCACGCGTACTTCACACCCGGGATACCCATGCGGCCGCAGACCGCATCCGCTGCCTCAACGATCCGCTGCTGTTTCTCTTGTGCCAGGGTCGCGTCGCGGTCCTTCCACGCCATGTAGATTTCCGCGCAGGCCTGCGGCGCGAAGGAGGCCATCGCCAGCACGCCGCCCGTGGCGCCCGCCGCGAGCGACCGCAGCAGCGTCTGCGCCGACCCGCAAAGCACCTGAAAGCCCACTTCGCGCGTGCGGATTTTGAACACCGGCGGAGGAGGTGCGGCATAGCCAACGCCTGCCATGATGGCCTCGGCCGGCATCAACGCCGCGGCCAGGCCGGCGGCCTCCGCCTGGGCATTCAACATACGGCTCGTCACCGGGGCAAACGTTGCCGTCACTGCAACGTTGCGGCGAGGCGCTGAAGCTGCTGCGGCAACGATAGCCGCAATCCGCTCCGGCTTGCCGCTCGAATCCTTGACGCCGCAGATGTTCGGATGCCCGGAAAGTTCAGCGATGACTTCTACGGGCAGTTCGTAAGCTGTATACGCGGGAATGTTGTAGAGCAGGACGGGCAAAGACGACGCGTCCGCGACCATCCGGTAATAGTTCAGCATCTCTGCTGGTTTCATTTGAGGACGGAAAAAGTGCGGCGTACGGACCAGCGCCACGTCGTAGTCGAGCGATGCGGCATGCTCGATGCGCTTCAGCGTCTCAATCAGGCTCTCGTGGCCAACCCCGGCAATCAGCACACGATCGTCACCGGCGGCATCCTTGGCAACGCGCAGCGCCTCGCGCGTCTCTTCATCGTTCAGCATCACTGCTTCGCCGGTTGAGCCCAGCACGACGACACCGGCGAGTGGTGCACGGCAATAGCGCTCGACATTGCGCTCCATGTGGTGCCACTGTGGACGGCCGTCGGGCTGAAACGGCGTCGGGATGGCAGCGAAGACTCCCTCAAGCAGCATGGCTCTTCTTTTTATCACGTTGCCAGCACATGCGCCGCGTGCAGTTGCTGCAGCGCCTCCACATGGATGGTCTCCCGCTGCAGGGCAGCGATGCCTTCCGCCGCAGCGCGCGCTGCCGCCATGGTCGTGATAGTCGGAAGGCGCTGCTGCACCGCTGCCCGACGGATCGCCTTCTCGTCAAAAAACGTGTCCTGCCCCTGCGGCGTGTTGATGATGAGGTGGATTGCGTCTCCCTTGATGAGGTCGACGATGTTCGGCCGTCCTTCCTTCACCTTGTAGACGCGCTCGACGGCGAGGCCGGCGCGCTCCAGCACATCGGCTGTACCGTGCGTGGCTACCAGGCGGAATCCGAGATGCACATACTCGCGAGCCAGTGCAACCAGGCCGTCCTTGTCACGATCGTTTACGCTGAAAAAGACCGTTCCCCGCAATGGCAGCCTCTGACCAGCAGAGAGCTGCGCCTTGGCGAAGGCCTCGCCGAAGTTATCGGCAACGCCCATTACCTCGCCGGTCGAGCGCATCTCCGGACCAAGCACGGTATCTACGCCGGGAAACTTGTTCCAGGGGAAGACCGGCGACTTCACATAAAAGTACGTGCCGGTATCGAGGTCCTGTGCATCGCGCACCTGTTCTGGCAGCAGCTCCGCGAGCGTGCGGCCAGTCATGATGCGCGAGGCGATCTTCGCTAGCGGCACGCCGGTCGCTTTGGAGACGTATGGCACGGTGCGCGACGCACGTGGGTTCACCTCGATGACGAAGACGCGGTCACGCTCACCCTTCTGCCTGCTGCGCTGGATGGCGAACTGCAGGTTCACCAACCCGCGCACGTTGAGTGCGAGCGCAAGCTGCCGCGTGTAGTCGCGCAATGTCTCACACGTCTCCGGAGCAAGGTCGACGGCAGGCAGCACGCAGGACGAATCCCCGGAGTGGATACCAGCCTCTTCGATGTGCTGCATGATGCCGGCGATGATGACGTCCTTGCCGTCGCAGAGCGCGTCGACGTCCACTTCAACTGCGGCTTCGAGGAAGTGATCGATCAGCACCGGCCGTGTCTGCGAGTATTCGACGGCCTCGGCCATGTATCGCCGGACCGCAGCATCGTCATACGCGATCACCATGGCGCGGCCGCCCAGCACATAGCTGGGACGCACCAGGACCGGATAGCCGACGCGCTCTGCGCCCGCGAGCGCCTCGTCAATACTGGTGGCCATCGCGCCCGGCGGCTGCGGGATGTTCAGCCGCTCCAGCAGCGCGCCGAATTGTTTGCGGTCCTCGGCCAGGTCGATCGACTCCGGCGACGTGCCGAGAATCTTTACTCCAGCTTTCTTCAGCGGCAACGCAAGGTTGAGCGGCGTCTGCCCGCCAAACTGCACGATCATGCCTACATCTGCGCCGCCCGCGCTCTCGCGCTCGTAGATGGCGAGGACATCTTCGAGCGTGAGTGGCTCGAAATAGAGCCGGTCGCTGGTGTCGTAGTCCGTGGAGACGGTTTCCGGGTTGCAGTTCACCATCACCGTTTCGTAGTCATCTTCCTTCAGCGCGAAGGCGGCGTGGCAGCAACAATAGTCGAATTCGATTCCCTGCCCAATGCGGTTGGGGCCGGAGCCGAGGATGATGACCTTGCGCCGGGAGGTGGGTGGCGCCTCGTCTTCTTCGTCATAGGTCGAATAGAGATACGGAGTCTCGCTCTCAAACTCCGCCGCGCAGGTATCCACGAGCTTGAAGACCGGTTTGACGCCGCGGCGGTACCGCAACTCGCGCACCTCGTCGGCGCCAGTGCCTGCATCCAGGTGCCAGACTTCGGCGATGCGCGCATCCGAGATGCCCATACGCTTGGCCTTGCGCAAGACGCTCGGGGTTACTGTATCGATCTTGGTAGTGCCGAGCAGCCCGATCGTGTCTGTGATCTCTTTGAGCTGGTAGAGAAACCAGGGGTCCATCGCGGTGATGCGGGCGACCTCGCGCACCGTCATGCCAGTGCGGAAGGCATATCGAATGTAGTCCAGGCGCTGCGGCTGCGGAGTCACCAGGCGCTGCATCAGGCGGCGCGGCTCAATGGTTTCCGAGCCAACCCGCTTACCCGTTTCGAGAGAGCGGAGCGCCTTCATCATCGCTTCCTTGAAGGTGCGGCCAATCGCCATCACCTCGCCGACCGACTTCATCTGGGGCCCCAGTGTTTCGTCGGCGCCGGGAAACTTCTCAAACTGCCACTTCGGCACCTTCACGACAACGTAATCGATGGTCGGCTCAAAGCAGGCCGGCGTCTTGCGCGTGATGTCGTTGGGGATTTCGTCGAGTGTGTAACCGACGGCAAGCTTGGCCGCGATCTTCGCAATCGGAAAACCTGTAGCCTTCGAGGCGAGCGCCGATGAGCGCGAGACGCGCGGATTCATCTCGATAATGGTCATGCGGCCGGTCTGCGGATGGATCGCGAACTGCACATTCGATCCACCGGTTTCGACGCCAATCTCGCGAATGACCCGCATTGCCGCGTCGCGCATCCTCTGATACTCGCGGTCGGTAAGCGTCTGGGCCGGCGCCACGGTGATGGAGTCGCCGGTGTGAACGCCCATCGGGTCCATATTCTCGATGGAGCAGATGATGATGACGTTGTCGGCCAAGTCGCGCATCACCTCCAGCTCAAACTCCTTCCAGCCGAGCACCGATTCTTCGATCAGGCACTCGTGTACGGGCGAGAGATCGAGGCCACGCGAGAGGATCTCCATCAGCTCTTCGCGGTTGTAGGCGATGCCGCCGCCCGATCCGCCAAGCGTGAAGGATGGACGGATCACAACCGGAAAGCCGATCTTTGACGAGAAATCCATGCCGTCGCGCAGGTTGTTCACCAGCGAGGAGCGCGGCATGTCCAGCCCGATCTTCTGCATCGCGTCTTTGAAGAGCAGGCGGTCCTCGGCCTTCTTGATGGCGTCGAGCTTGGCCCCGATGAGCTCGACATCGTACTTCTCCAGAATGCCGGCGTCCGCCAGATCGACAGCAAGGTTCAAAGCGGTCTGTCCCCCGACCGTCGGCAGCAGCGCGAACTTGCCTTTGCGCTTGCCGTCGATGCCGGTCATCATCGCCGCTTCCAGGCGGATGATCTCTTCCACATACTCACGCGTCAGCGGCTCGATGTAAGTACGATCGGCCAACTCGGGATCCGTCATGATAGTGGCCGGATTGGAGTTCACCAGCACGACTTCATAGCCGTCCGCGCGCAGCGCCTTCACTGCCTGGGTGCCGGAATAATCGAACTCCGCCGACTGGCCAATCACGATGGGACCGGAGCCGATCACCAGGACTTTCTGTATGTCATTTCTGCGTGGCATCTATCTCTCTTACTCTCTCACTGCCCCTGCTTGCCGACGAGGCCGGCGAAATCAAACTCGTTCCATGTGTGATACACGCGCTCGCCTGCTATGAAGTCCTGATCCTCAGGAGTCAGATGCGGGCGGCCCATCGGATGTCCCTGCCGGTCGGTGAAACGGCCCGAGCCTCGAAGATTCTTCTGGTGCCCAGCGGTTGTCAGTGTGTGAATGTAGATCCAGCGCTGGTCTGGTTCGGAATCACCCGGCGTGTATTGGCTCTCCGAGCGGACGACCTTGCCGCTGGCATCCAGGCAGGCAACGACATCGCGATTGAATTCGCCGTCGTGGTTCCACTGATACACGGCACGCGGAAGGTCTTTGAGCTTCCAAACCATCGCGATCCCTTCTATATCGCCCTCACGCTCTCGAAGCTGTTCGCGCAGGTCGTCCGTGATGTACCAGCCTCCACGGGCATAGAGCTCGGTCGGACGTTGCGGCGCGGCGGCGAGACACCGCGATACATAACTCATCGCCGCTTTGTCTGGCGGCCCGTAGCGTAGACCGGTGCCGGAGCCGGATACTTGTGCCACTGCCAAAGTCAAGCCGCCTGCCGCCAGCAAAACCGCCACTGCACCCGCCAGAAGGCAATGCAAGGGCACGTTCACCGCTTCGACTCCTCCATCATCTTGCGGAAGTCGCGAAAGAGGTAATGAGAGTCATGCGGGCCGGGACTGGCTTCCGGATGGTATTGCACGCTGAAGAGTGGCAGCGAACGATGCCGCAAGCCCTCCAGGGTGTTGTCGTTCAGATCCACGTGGGTCAAGTCGACGTCGCTCTGTTGGAGCGAATCGGGATCGATGGCGAAGTTATGGTTATGCGCGGTGATTTCGATCTTCCCCGTATCCGTCTGCTGCACGGGATGATTGCCACCGTGATGGCCGAACTTCAGCTTGTAGCTTTTGCCGCCAAGCGCGAGGCCGATCAGTTGATGGCCCAGGCAGATGCCGAAGATCGGCTTCTTCCCTGCCAGCCTGCGGATATTCTCCTGTGCATAGTGGAGTGGCTCGGGGTCGCCCGGACCGTTCGAGAGAAAGATGCCGTCCGGCTTGAGCGCGAGTACATCCTCAGCTGAAGTCTGCGCGGGGACAACAGTAACGCGTGCTCCTTCGCGTGTCAGCATGCGTAGAATGTTGCGCTTGATACCGTAGTCATAAGCCACCACATGAAGGTTCTCTGCTGGTGCATCCGGCATCAGCCCCGGGACATCATTGCCCGCATGCTCGCGGTCCCAGAAGTACGACTCCCTGGTGGAGACGACGCTTGCCAGGTCGCAGCCGTCCATCCTGGGCTGCGCCTTTGCCTTGGCCACCAGCGCGTCGGTGCTGGTCTCTTTCGTCGAGATGATGCCGCGCATCGCTCCGTATGTGCGCAGATGCCGCACCAGGGCGCGGGTGTCGATCTCGGCGATGACCGGCACGCCGTGGCGCTCCAGGTATTCATCCGCAACCTGCTCCGAGCGCCAGTTCGAGCTGACAGGGGAAAACTCCCGCGTCACCAGGCCTTCGATGTATGGTTTCTGCGCCTCGGCATCGGCGGCATTGGTGCCGTAATTGCCGATCTGAGGATTCGTCAAGACTACGATCTGGCCGGCGTAGGAAGGATCGGTGAATATTTCCTGGTAGCCCGTCAGAGATGTGTTGAAAACTACTTCGCCTGCGCGCTCACCGCCCGCGCCGTGGCTCTCACCGCGGAAGATGCGCCCGTCTTCGAGCGCAAGGATAGCCTGCATCGCTGCTCCATAGGGTGGATTCAATAGATGTTATCAGGTTTCGGAGCTGCCGTCCGGGTGAACGCACTCACGTGCGCTCTGTGGCGACCTCCGATGGATTCCGCTCGTGCATGATGGCTGGTCTGGTCGAAGACTCTGCACGATGGCTGCGCGCAGTGATGGTGCAGAGATGCTATTCGACGACGTGCATTGTTTCGGTTGGCCAGTAGACAAACGCTGCCTTGCCATAGATGAAGCTGCGATCAACGGGACCGAAGTCCCGGCTGTCGCTCGAGATGGAGCGATGGTCGCCCATCACGTAGTAGCAATGCGGCGGCAGCATGACAGGCGACACCGATCGCACGTCACGAAAACGCTGCGGCACATAAGGTTCCGGGATCCGCTTGCCGTTCACGTACACGCGCCCCTCGTCGACCTCCAAACGGTCGCCGGGCAGCGCGATGACGCGCTTGATGTAGCTCTTCGAGGGATCGCGCGGATAGTAGAAGACGACGACATCGCCACGGCTAATGTCTTCAAAGTGATAGACAAATTTGTTGATGAAGATGCGGTCCTGATCATGCAGGCGCGGCAGCATGCTGGTGCCTTCGACACGCACCGGCTGGTAGAGAAAGGTGATGACGAAAAATGCCACAGCGAGCGAGACGAGAATGTCGCGCGTCCAAACGACCACGGCGCGGCTGCGCTTGCGGCGCGCCGCTATGTCGAGCGGATGCGGTCCCAGCGAGTGGTCTTCCTGATTCTCCATCAATTGCAACCAAGGCTACCGGAAGGACAGACGATGTGCGCAGGCTTCGCGAGTGGCTGGGGCTGCCCTCCACTAGGAATGTACTGCGGATTGCCGCGCACGTCATTAATGCCATCCAGTTGCGCGGCCTGCAACTCCAGCGAACGCTGCATCACCATCTCCAGGCTGGTGCCCTCCGGTATGACGACCTCGTCGCCGCGCGTGAGCAGCGTATAGATCAATGCGCCGGCCACCCCGGCGAGACCGCCGATCGCTGCTCCCGTACCCGGGCTTCCGCTGGCCGCACCTCCGATGACACCGCCCGTGGCGCCGATCACTCCCCCCTTGGCGATGTTGCCCGCGTCCTTGCCCTTGTTACTGGCCTGTTCGATAGTGCCTTCGTTGCCCTTGACCGAGGGACCACTGGAGCCGGGCAGATTGTTCACCGTCCCGGGAATGGCGACGACCTGTCCGTTGGGAAAGATCATGGTGGTAAAGTGCATCAGCAGCTTGGCCCGTCCCTTGATGCGGCCAGGCCGTTCCACCTTGTCCACTACGCCCTGCACATAGACGCCGGACGGGATCAGGACGTGGGATCCGACAATCACCGGGAAGGTCGAAACCAGGTAAACCCCATCGCCGGGGCGGGCGGTCTTGGTGTTGACGCCGCTCTTCAGCGACAGCAGGACCTTGGTTCCCGCCGGAACGGTGTATGTCCTGCCGTTCAGCGCGGTTTCGGCCGCGGCCAAGCCGCCTGAGGTCGGAAAATCAGAGTGCTGGGGAGGCGCCGGGGGTGTCGGCGGAGTCTGTTGTGCCGTCAACGCAGGGGGAGCAAAGAGCGTGCTGCACATCAGCCACGCGGCGGCTTTGGTTGGCGTCATCAAATCTGGTACCTACTCCTCGTTTATAGACGGAGCCGGAAGACCCTGGATAGCGATTTCCGGCCAGCGGTAACTCGCGCGGCATGGCAACATCGTTACGAAAGAGAATCCAAGCCCACGGATCTAATGCCAGTTAAGGAGTCGGAATTGACTCAACACGTAAGATGCGCGTTCCCGGTCACGATAGCCCTGCTGGAACAGGCCGTTCGCGATCGCGTCTTCCCTGGATGTGCATTCGCAGTCCTCGGCATAGGGAAGGAAGAGACCATCGAACAGACCGCGCACGCCGTCGGACGCTTCACCTACGAGCCGAACTCGTCGCGCGTCGAGCCGGGCACCGTCTTCGATCTTGCCAGCCTCACCAAGGTGCTTGCAACCACGGGTGCCGTCATGCGGCTTTACGATCGCGGACAACTTGCGCTCGACGCTTCTTTGGCCGAGTGTCTGCCCGAGTTCGCAGACGCCGATGCATCCGACACTCGCCGGTCGCGCGTCACGCTGCGCATGCTGTTGGATCACTCTTCGGGTCTGCCCGGCTATGCTCGTCTCTTCGAGTCGGCAAACGATCGCCTTGCGATGATCGACGCATCTCTTCGCCAGCCTCTCACCGCCGATCCAGGCACGCGCGCTGAGTATTCGGACATCGGATTCATGATTCTCGGATACTTGGTTGAGAAGATTGCAGGCGAGCGGCTCGACTCTTTCTGCCAGCGCGAAATCTTCGCACCGCTAGCCATGAACACGGCTCGTTTCTGCCCTGAGCAGGAACTGCGCACGTCGATCCCGCCTACGGAGGACGATCGCAACTTCCGGCATCGCGTCATTCAGGGCGAAGTGCACGATGAAAACGCTTGCGTGATGGGCGGCGTCGCTGGACACGCTGGTCTTTTCTCCAATGCCGCGGATTCCCTGCGCTTTGCCAGATGCATCCTGGCGAACGGCGTGACAGCGTCCGGTACGCAACTCTTCGCCGCGCAAACGGTCGCGCACTTCGCCGAGGCCGCGCAGCAACCGCCCGGTACATCGCGCGCGCTCGGCTGGGATACGCCGTCTGTGCCATCCTCTTCAGGAAATCTTTTTTCACCGCGATCGATTGGCCATCTCGGATTCACCGGGACTTCCCTCTGGATCGATCTCGATGCAGGCATCGCCATCACCCTGCTGACAAACCGCACGTGGCCGGATCGCTCCAATCAAGCAATTCGCCAGCTGCGCCCACGCTTCCACGACACTCTCCGCCGCGAGCTGGCCGCCGATCACCAAAACTGATCGCGCCATGTGAGCGCTCTTCGAGGTCACTATTCCAGTAACCTGGCGGCGCATTTTCTTCGATACGCGTTTTGACAGGGGCGGTAAAATACAAGTAGGGACGTTTCCGACACGAACATGGCTACCTTGACCCCCGCAACCCGCATGAGCAATACAGTAGAGGACGAGGCAATCCAGACCCCCTCGGAGAATGAGCTGCACGAACTGATGACGGAGAGTGTGAACTCTGCGTCGCATGGGTTCGACACGAAATCGGCAGTCGAGATTGCACGCATCATCAATCACGAGGATGGCAAAATCGCCGGCGCCGTGAAGAAAGCCTTGCCGGAGATCGCGCTGGTCATCGACGCTGTGGCCCGCGCTCTGCGCGACGGCGGCCGATTGATCTACGTCGCCGCCGGATCGAGCGGCCGCATTGCCGCGCTCGACGCTTCGGAATGCCCTCCTGCCTACTCGACTTCACCGCAGTCGGTACAGTACATCGTCGCCGGTGGTCCGAAGGCTGTTGCCTCGGCGGTGGAGGTGAATGAGGACTCGCCCGAACTCGGTCAGCGCGACATCGCCCGTCGTCGGCCCACCCGCAAGGATGTCGTGGTCGGCCTCTCCGCCTCAGGGCGGACGCCCTATGTTGTCGGCGCGGTGGAATATGCGCGCAGCCGGGGCGCCCACACAGCGGCCATCACCTGCAATCAGAACACCGCCCTCGCTGCAGCCGCGGAGATCGCCATCGTCGCTGAAGTGGGGCCAGAGGTCATCTCCGGATCCACCCGCATGAAAGCGGCTACGGCGCAAAAGATGATTACCAACATGATCACCACGGGCGCCATGACCCGCCTGGGCTATGTGTACGAAAACATGATGGTGAATGTGCACATGCACAACGCCAAGCTGGTGGAGCGCGGCATTGGAGTGCTGATGCGTGCCTGCAACATCGATCGTGAGACCGCCGTCCAGACCATCAAATCCGCGGGGAAGAGTGTGCCTATCGCCCTGGTGATGCTAAAAGCGGGTGTCGACAAGCCGGAGGCGGTGCGCCGTCTCGCCAAGTCGGATGGCAATGTTCGGCTAGCAATTGAGGACACCGTCCTCGAGCTGTAGAGGCTACCTCATCGATGGGCACCTATCGGCTGGATCCGCAGCCGATACTACTCCGATACGCCCGGCTACAACTTCCGTCCATTCCTGGCTGGAGGCTGTTTGACTCAAGCGTCGCCCACCGTACACTGAGGGAACTTGAAGCAGGAGTCCCCAGATTCATGGAAAAGTTCGTCATCCGCGGCGGTAATCCGCTGCTTGGTTCTATCCGCGTCTCCGGCGCGAAGAACTCCGCCCTTCCCTGCATGGCTGCCGCCATCCTCACCGAGGACGAGGTCGTTCTCGAAAACATTCCGCAGGTCCGCGACATCGAGACAGAGCGCAAGCTGCTCGTCTCCATGGGCGCCGAGGTAGAGCTCGGCTACGGCCGCGCGCAGCACCGCACCTCCATCTCCTGTCGTGTGCTCTCGGACCCCGTCGCGAAATACGAAATCGTCAAGACCATGCGCGCCTCGTCCCTTGTCCTGGGACCGCTCATCGCCCGCACCGGACTTGCCCGCGTAGCGATGCCCGGCGGATGCGCTATCGGCGGCCGTCCCATCGATCTGCACATCAAGGGACTCGAGGCGATGGGCGCCGTGATTACTCAGGAGCACGGCTATCTGGAAGCGCGCACGGAGCGGCTGAAGGGCGCGAACATCCTGTTCGACAAGATCACGGTGACCGGCACGGAAGATTTGCTGATGGCGGCGGTGCTTGCGAATGGCGAGACCGTGCTGGAGAACTGCGCGCGTGAGCCAGAGGTGACCGATCTTGCGGCGATGCTGGTCTCCATGGGCGCAAAGATCGAGGGCGCCGGATCGAGCGTGATCCGCGTGCGCGGGGTGGACAAGTTGCACGGCACACGTCATCGCATCAATCCCGACCGCATCGAGGCCGGCACCTTCCTCGTGGCGGGCGCAATCACCGGCGGCGATCTTCGCGTGACGCAGTGCAATCCGGCGCACCTGAGCTCCGTCATCGCCAAGCTGCAGGAGTGCGGCGTGCGTCTGGATATCGAAGGCGACTCCATCCGCGTTCGCAGCGAAGGCAACCTGCGCAGTGCCGATGTTTCTACCGAAGAGTACCCCGGCTTCCCGACGGATATGCAGGCGCAGTACATGGCGCTGGCCACGCAAGCGGAGGGCACCTCGGTCGTCGTCGAGAACATCTTTGAGAACCGCTTCATGCACGTGCAGGAGTTGGCGCGCATGGGCGCGAATATCAAAGTGGACGGCCGCACAGCCACGATACGCGGCAAATCCCCGCTTTCCTCAGCGGCGGTGATGTGTTCGGATCTGCGCGCATCGGCTTCTCTGGTCCTCGCGGCAATGGTTGCCGAGGGTGAGACGATCCTCGATCGCGTCTACCATATCGACCGAGGCTACGAGAGGATTGAGGAGAAGCTGCGTGGAGTCGGCGCAGAGATCCGCAGGCTGGGAAATATCTTTGCAAACAAACCATCCGCCTGACAGCTCAGCCAGCCTCTATGTAAGGAGGTCGCTTTGCGTCTGCGCGGTTGTCGGACCCGAGAGTAGCCAAATCCCAATGAGAAGCAGTCCCGGACTGAGATAGATCAGGTTGATCAGCGGAAAAAGATCGGGATTGACCATCCTGTCGATAACGAAAAAGGGCAGTGTCACAAGCGTCAGAGCGCAGCCCAGGATCAGCAGCATCCGGCGGAGATTGAGACGCACAAAGAAACCTGTGGACGCTATCAGGAGACCGGCTGCAAACGTAAATACTGCCGGATGCAGCCAAACCGGCAGGAGTGAATAAGCGTTGCTGCCGGCGCGGAATGGCATGAAATGTGCCGGATCACGGAAGTACACAGGGAGAATCACGCAGAGCTGAGCGATGAGAGTAAGCGCGACGGTTCGCACAGCAATCCAACGGTTTGACGATTGCAACGCATACGCGACGAGGCAAGGATAGACAAGAGAATAGATCGGCCGGGAAGCGAGAGCAATTCCAAGGAGCAACGGCCACACCCAAATGCCCCAACCATCTTGACCCTTCTTCAGCGAAGACAACACCAGAGTAAGAATCACAATCACATAGATGAAATTCGTGAAAAACTCGCCACCAGTTACAAAATCCTGCATGATGCAGGGACTGACTAAGACGAATACATAAACGTACCAAACCTCGATCCAGCTCCTGCCGATGAAGCGATAGAACCAGTAGAGAAAAATGGCAAGCCAGAAAAGATTCTGCAGGCCAACCTGGCCAATCAGATAAAACGGCGATGCGAGGAGGAGGGCTCCCGGCATCGGAGTGATCGGGTGATGCAGAAACGTCAACTGCCGATACGGAAAATGTCCTGAGAAAAGAGCATGAGAGGCAACTTGAACCGCATTCTCACGGTCAGATCCCGGTCCGAAGACGTGCCTTTGACTCATCGGGTGCAAAACAAAATATGCCACCGCAGCCAGGAGCCAACACACAGTTAGCGCGGCTGCCGCAGAGAGAGAGCCTCCCCACTCCGGTCGCCTCTCGAGAACCAACAGCACCCCGGCTGATAGGATGGGAAAAAGAATGCAAAGAACCAGCCCTTTCCAGGCCCCGAGCAGCTTGATTGCCTGCCCTGATGACAGCAGGGCCCAAATAATGCAAAGACAGAGCATCCTTAGCCATCGATACGATCTCAATTGCGGCCCCACGTGCTGCGTTCTGGAATGCAATGCAAAAATCCGCCGTAGAGATTGATACTGACGGTGCGATATCCATCGCAGCGTCAGTATATGTTAGACATCTGGTTACAGGAGTACGCGCGACGAAGCCGTGAGTGAATTTGAAAAATCCGGTCCTCCGGCTCTGCTTCCGACTCCCGCCATCTTCCATCGTAGATCTGTCTCTGCATGGATAGTGATCGGCACCTTCGTGGTGTTTGTCATCCTCACCCTTGGCCTCTACTTCGAAGCGGTCTCTCCCGTCGCCGACTTTTGGTTTCAGCCGTACGTTCAAGCCGACGCAGCCGCGTACTGGGAACTCTCTGGCGTGAGACCCGGCGCCTTCACCCCCGACAAAGCGGATAGCGATTCAGGTCCGCAGTTCGGTGGCGGTTCGTTGGGACCTGTCCTTCAGGCAAAAATCTTCAGGACAGATCTCGGTATCCTGCTGTCGAACTTCGCGATGCTCGCCTTGATCCTTTGGCTGGTAAGCACGATGAAGGAGTTCGACCTGAGCACGTTCACGCTGCTGCTCCTGCTTAATCCGCTCCTCTTCTCAGCGGTCGCTACACTGAACAAGGAGATCTTCGCGGTCACCGGCCTGATACTCTTTCTTCGCTATATGACCGCAAAGAGATATCGGTTCCTGCTGCTGATGGCAGCGTTGCTGGTATCGACTGGAGGACATTGGCAGCAGGCTGCCGTTTTGCTGATGCTTTGCTGCCTGGAGAGCCGCTTCTCTCCGCTCCGCAACAGACCATGGGCAGGCGTCGTCACTATACTTCTCTTCTTTACCGTTGCCTACACGCTGGTCTTTCACCTGGCGCCGATAGTGATCGCCGGATTGCTTGCTCAGGCTGCGGCGGGCCATACGATTGTCATTCTGGACAATATTCAAGGCAATTTTGGATTTCCACTGGTTGTGATCCCGAAGATCCTGATGAACGTGATGGGCTATTTCAGCACGCCGAGCTATTTTCTCCAGAGATATTGGACTGAAGATTTTTCAAACTGGTACAACCAGATCTTCACTCAGGCGCAGGAATTTCTCACGACTGCCCTGCTCTTCGGACTGCTGATTGCCCGCAAGTTGCCTCTGAAGCAGCCGCTGGTGTACCTGCTCGTCGTCTACTTCATCCTGACAGCGGTCAATCCAATGGTTCAACCTCGCTATGAATACCCTGCCTACGTTCTAATGTGTCTGCAGGCAGCGCGCTATTTCCGGCTGGGCGGAGGTGTGTCAGAAGCCACTCAGTCCGAGGGCTCGCTCACCGCCCACACTGCGCATTCCCTGACTTAAGCCTGCGGCAATCAGATCAGCTTTTTTTGCGGCCCTCATCTGCGGCCATGCGCATCGTACCTACGAGGGGCTTGAGGTGGAGAGAATGGCGAAGACGGACGATGCAGCCTTGAGAGAACAACTAGTCGCTCTGCTGAAGGGCGGCCACGCACATGCAACACTGTTGGACGCGGTGGCGCAATTCCCCGCGGATCGCATCGGCGAGCGACCACAGGGCGTGCCCTACTCCGCATGGCAACTCGTGGAGCATATACGGATCACGCTTCACGATCTGTTGGAGTTCTCCACCAACTCCGAGTACGTCGAGCTGGAATGGCCCAGCGGCTACTGGCCGAAGAATGCCGTGCCGGGTAAGAACGAATCTTGGAATGCGACTCTGAAAGCCATTCACGCAGATATGAAGAGCTTTGAGGCACTCGTCCATTCTCCAGACAGCAACATGTATGCGACCATTCCCTGGGGAAAAAATGGAGAGACACTGCTGCGTGAGGTTCTGCTGGCGGCGGACCACACTAGCTATCACGTGGGCGAGTTGGTTCTCTTGCGGCGCGTGCTCGGGATCTGGAAAAGCTAGCGCCAGCTCACGGCCAGTTGCCAGCGAAGATGCCGTTGGGCAGTCTTGCGAAGTACGCGCTCGAACTCCTCGGTTTCTTTGAGGACTTCGTGGGTCTCATTGCCCAGTGCAAGAGGATGATCGCGGAGGAAATCGATTAGCGTGCAGACGGTGATGAGGCCGTCCTCGGCGGCAAACCACTGCGGCGGCGGCAACGTCTTCGCCCACTCGGGATCGCCGGCCCCTTCTTCGAGAAGAAGAGCCATCGAGTTTTCATCCGCAGAGAAGAAATCCAGGATCGGGCGCACGCCGAGGCGATGGGCCAGCTTTTCCAGAGCATCTTCGTTTCTGGCCAGCGCGCGACCATTCACAAAGATGTCGTATCCGGGATCCTCACCTTCTACGACGATGTACATGGACGCAGCCACGCGAGCAGTGTACTCCAGGCTCTGTGAGATGCGGACAGCCGATTGAGGGTACGCTAAGTTTGAGTAATCTCAAGTATTACTCCCTGGTCGTCCGAATCTGAGAACGCCCACACGATCGCAAGTACGATCAGAAGCGCTCCAGCGATGGCGCTCCAATCCGGCCTGATATGCACCAGAACCACGGACTCCGCAGTTGCAACTAATGGTTGGGCCCATTGCAACATGCTCACCCGGCCAGCTCCGGATTTACCGAGCAACCAATAGAAAAGAAGATACCCGCAGACTGTCATGAAAGCGCTGCCGATCACGAAGCCAAGGCCGGCGGTTGTCGACCAGGTTACGATCTCATGCTCCAGCAGTGGAGAAGCAATCAATAGCAGCAAGGCTGAGATCGTGAACTGCCCGAACATCGCCTCGACCATGGATATTTCGGGCAAATGTTTCTCAGCGGCCGCCAAGGCCCAAGCCAGGATTGCCGCAGCCGCAACAGGAAGCAAGAGCCACGGTATCTGACCCATTGCGATGCTGAGTCCGTTGGCCACCAGAAAGAACACGCCCCCCAGGCCGCAGACGGCGGTGGTGATCGTAAGCCGGCCGCTGATCGCCAGCAAAACGGGAACTGCTCCCACGGCGGCAAGCGCAACAGCCGGGGGCAGGCGCTCGGCACTGACAGCTATTAGTATCTGAGGCAGGCACAAAATGCCTGCTCCCACGATAAACGCGTTGCCAACTGTACGCAGCGGCCTGCGCCATATTCGACGGCGAATCGCCCAGGGCAGCAATAGGACAGCGCCGAGTCCATAGCGGATCGCGAGAGCACGAAGGTGCGGCTGCGCCTGAACGGATGCCGTCAGCAGCCATTCCGAGCCCCACAACAGGGAGAGTCCCATAAACCCGGCGATGGTCCGATAGCGCATAGACAGGAAGGGCTACGCCGTTCAGCGTAGCCCTTTTGGTTCGCTAAACTAGCGACGCCCGCCGCCTGGGCCTCCACCGCTGCCCGGACCACGGCCACCACCACTGCGTCCGCGGCGCCGCCGGCGGCGATTCGGGTCTACCGCTGCGCCTCCGTTGCGAGGAGCACCAGCAGGCACCGGTGCATCATCGGCGCGGTTGAAGTTAGGCTCATTTTCCTCGTCGATCGGCTCATCAGACTCTTCGAAGTCGTCGCCGCCTTCGATCATGATGGTGCTCGCATTCGAGGAGGGCTGACGGTCGGAGGAGGCTTCACGTGCGGGCCGCTCTTGGCGCGGCGGCCGTGGGGCCGCGGGCTCGCCTCCACCTTCACTGCCGGGGTCCGGCAAGCCAAGCTTCTGCCGCTGTTCCTTCAGCAGCGCCTTACGGGAAAGCTTGATGCGATTGCCCTCGATCCCGAGGACCTTCACCATCACCTGATCGCCTTCGCGGAGCTCGTCCTTCACATCCTTCACACGATGCTCGGCGATCTCGCTGATGTGCAGTAGACCGTCAGTGCCGGGAAAGAGCTCAACGAATGCGCCAAACTCGGCCAGCCGGACAACCTTGCCGAGGTAGGTCTTGCCTATCTCCGGCACAGCGGTGAGGTCGTTGATCATACCGAGTGCCTTGGTCAGCCCGACCTCGTCGCTCGAAGCCACATTGACGCGGCCCGTATCGTCGACATCGATCTTGACGCCAGTCGCCTCGATGATGCCGCGAATGACCTTGCCGCCCGGTCCGATCAGATCGCGGATCTTGTCGGTAGGAATTTGCAGGGTGTGAATGCGCGGCGCAAATTTGGAGCGCGTCTCACGTGCAGCTTGCAGCTCGGCATCCATCTTGTCCAGCAGGAAAAGCCGGCCGTGCCGTGCCTGCTCCAGCGCCTCACGCATGATCTGGCCGGTAATGCCGCTGATCTTGATGTCCATCTGCAGCGCCGTGATGCCCTTGCGCGTACCGGCGACTTTGAAGTCCATGTCGCCATAGTGGTCTTCGGCTCCAGCGATGTCGGTCAGGACGGCGTACTGCTCACCCTCCTTCACCAGACCCATGGCCACACCGGCGACTGAGCCCTTCAGTGTGACGCCCGCATCCATCAGCGCCAGGCTCGCACCGCAGACGGTCGCCATCGAAGAAGAGCCGTTCGACTCCAGAATGTCGGAGACGATGCGGAAGGTGTAGGGAGATTCGTCTACCGATGGCAGAACCGCCGAGATGGCACGCTCAGCCAGCGCGCCGTGGCCTACTTCGCGACGGCCGACACCGGTCATGCGGCCAGTCTCGCCCACCGAGAACGGCGGGAAATTGTAGTGCAGCATCAGCCGCTTCTTCTGCTCGCCCTCGTAGGTCTCCAGGCGTTGCTGGTCGTCCGTAGTGCCGAGCGTGATCGTGACCAGAGCCTGTGTCTCACCGCGGGTAAAGAGAGCCGAGCCGTGTGTGCGTGGAAGTACGCTGGTCTCGATCGTGATCTGACGGATCTCGTCGAAAGCCCGGCGATCGGGGCGTACTCGCTCCTGCAACACCTGCTCGCGGAAGATGCGCTCGCGCAGTGCTTCGTAATACTTGCCCAGCTTCTTCTTCGCGTCCGGCTGATCGGCTGGCAACTCCTTCGCCAGCTCATCCTTGATCGCCTTGACCATCGCGTAGCTCTCGGCCTTGGGGTGCGCCTTGGTATCCAGCGCATCCTTCAACCGTGCGCCAATCTTCGACTCCAGCCCCGATGCGTAAGCATGGTCGACTTCGATCTCAGCAACGACACGCTTGGGTTTGCCGGCCTTTGCGACAAGTTCTTCAATCGCGGCAACAATCTTTTTGACTTCACCATGGCCGAAGTCGATCGCGTCGACAACGAGCTCTTCGCTCACTTCCTTCGATCCGCTCTCCACCATCACGATGCCGTCCTTCGTTCCGACGACCATGATGTTTAGCGTGCTCTCATGACGCTCCGCATATGTGGGATTGATAATGAACTGATCGTTCACACGGCCCACGCGCACCGCGCCGACCGGGCCGCCGAACGGGATATCCGAGAGCGCGAGCGCCGCGCCGGCGCCATTGATGCCAATGACATCCGGATCGTTTTCTTTATCTGCCGAGAGGACGAACGCGATGACCTGCGTCTCATTCCGGAAGCCTTCAGGAAAGAGCGGGCGGATGGGACGGTCGATCTGCCGCGAGGTCAGGATCTCTTTCTCGCTGGGGCGTCCTTCGCGCTTGATGAAGCCGCCAGGGATGCGGCCGCCGGCGTAGGTGTACTCGCGGTAATCCACGGTGAGGGGAAAGAAATCGATGCCTTCGCGCGGCTCTGCTGAAGCCACTGCGGTGACCAGAACCACGCTGTCACCTTGCGATACCAGCGCGGCGCCGGGAGCCTGTTTGGCCATGCGGCCTGTTTCAAAGGTGAGTCGCTTGCCGCCGGCAAGCTCAACAGATACTTCTTGTTTCATGGAATCCTCGTTTTCTGTGCAGCGCAGGAGATGGTGTCGCTCCAGGCAGGAAGGCACGCAGCGCCCATGAAGAATTTCGGGTGCAGGTGTTTGTTCGCACGCGACCTCCTCTCAGCCACAGCGGCGAGTGGAAGGGTGCGGAAGCGACGCGCGGCACTGGCCCGGAAGAGCCGTGACCGAAATCCCACGTCGCTGTCACTGGAAGCGTGCGGTAGAAAGGGCAAGGTGTAGGGACTTACTTACGAATGCCCAGCTTACCGATAACGTCGCGGTAGCGGACGGAGTCGCTGGTCTTCAGGTAGTTCAGAAGACGACGCCGCTTGCTTACCAGCATCAACAGACCACGGCGGGATGCATGGTCCTTCTTGTGGGTCTTGAAATGTTCGGTCAGCTCGCCGATCCGTTCGCTGAGAATCGCAATCTGCACCTCGGGACTCCCCGTATCCGAATCATGTGTCCGGAAGCGGGAGATCACCTCTGTCTTCTTTTCTGTTGCCAGCACGCTTACCTCTCTATGCTCTCTATCGAATCCACTCTCTAAGTGTCTGCCCCAAGAGTAACATAGAGTACTTTTTGGAGGACAGGGAAGATACGTGAATTGAGAAGCTAGTGGATCGCGATCTCGCTTTTGGCGCCTTCTCTTGGATTGTTCTTGTCGAGAAGGAAGGTCAGCAGCACCATGATTGCGGAGGCCGCAGCCAGCGCAAAGTACACATCCACATAGCCCTGCGCCGTTGTCTGCGCCTGCACGGAACTGTAGATGCGGGCCGCCGCCCCGGTCGCCGCGTTCGCCGGCCCCAGTCGCGTAGGGGAAAGTGCGCCCGTCAGCAACTGCAATCGCTGTTGATAAGCCGGATCGCCCGGATGCAGGTGCTGAAGGTAGTTGTCCTGGTGAAACGCGGTGCTTTCGGTGACGAAGGCGCCGGTGAGCGAGATCAGGATCGACCCGCCGATGTTGCGCGCAAAATTAATCAACCCCGAAACCTGGTTGTTAAGCTCACGCGGCAGACCGAAGTATGCCGCCGTCGTGACCGAGATGAAAACAAACGGAATCGAAACGACCTGCACAATGCGCAACCACGTAGCAAAGCCAAAACTCATTCCTAGGTTCAGGCGAATTGCCGAGTAGAAGAACGCGGACGTATAGAGCATGAAGCCGAAGGCGATGATATTGCGCGCGGGAAAGCGCGAGATCGCCTGCCCAGCA
Source organism: uncultured Acidobacteriaceae bacterium (assembly GCA_963712845.1). Taxonomy (GTDB): domain Bacteria; phylum Acidobacteriota; class Terriglobia; order Terriglobales; family Acidobacteriaceae; genus KBS-83. The sequence continues at coordinate 499,771 of CAVQJM010000039.1, read as the reverse complement.
ATCGGGAACAGGAAAAGCAAAACAACACCGCCGCCGGAGAGCGCCAAACCTGCAATCGTGGCCGTATATCCGAGCAGCTGCTGGGTAAATTGCGGCTGCAGCACCGTCGACGCATTCAGGACGCCGCCCGTAATCATCATCAAAAAGGAGCACACGGCAAAATTTCGGTATTTGTAGAGCCGCATTGCCATGATCGGCTCCTTCGCACCCGCCATCTCCCACCAAACAAGCGCGACGATCGAGATCGCGAACGTAATCGCATAGAACCGGATCCAGGGCGATCCAAACCAGTCCCACTCCTCGCCCTTGTCCAGGAAGATCTCGAGCGCTCCCATGGAGATCACGAGCAAAACCACTCCGACATAGTCCAATCGCCACAGATTCGCCCGGTCATGTTTCAGATATGGAGGATCTTCCACCAACCGTTGCACCAACACGAACGCGAGAAGTCCGATCGGAATGTTGATGTAGAAAATCCAGTGCCAGCTGTAGTTGTCAGTCAGCCAGCCGCCAACCGTTGGACCAATAGACGGGGCCAGCACGGCAACAATGCCGTAGAGCGAGAACGCCAGGCCGCGCTTGCTGGGCTCGAACGAGTCCGCCATGATAGCCTGCGCCATCGGTTGGAGTCCACCACCCCCAGCACCCTGGATAACGCGAAAGAGCAGCAACAACCCAATGGAGGGAGCAAGCCCGCATAGAAAGGAGGCCGCGGTAAAGATCACGATGCAGAGCAGGAAGAAGTTCTTGCGCCCAACCACGCTCGACGCCCATCCGCCCATCGGTAGCACCACAGCGTTTGCCACGAGATACGTCGTCAACACCCAGGTGCTTTGATCACGGCTTGCGCCAAGCCCGCCTGCAATGTAAGGGAGCGCCACGTTCGCGATGGAGGTGTCGAGCACCTCCATGAAAGCAGCCATTGCGACAGTCACAGCAATTACCCACGGATTCGTCTTCGGCTTCCATGCCGTCATGGGAACTGCTGCTGCTGCCGCTGCCATATCTTCGTCTTGCTCCTGCCGGATGGGGCTCGCCTTGGCGCAACAATACGGCAAATTGAGCGCGGCAGAACCGGAATCGTTTCGCTACATAGATGCAAAAGTGGCGCAGGCCGACTCGGAAATTGGGCAGAACGGTGATTCGTCCGTCCAGCCCTGGGTGGACACTTGCTCTACTGAACATGCTGGCTGGAACGTAGCCAAGCGCTGTTACTTCCCCTCGTCCAACTGGCTGGTCCAGTGCAGGAAGCGGATCAGTCGTCCCTTCTCCTGCCATACGAAGCGGAAAAAGTCTCGGGCACCGATGCTGTGCGCTTCACGCCCCGAATAGGTCTCGATCCGCCAGCGCAGATATTCGCTGCGCCATGGCCGCAGGCGATGTCCACGCGTGGCGTTCCAAAGAAACCGCATCGCACTTCCCATTGCCATCGGACTCCGGAGACCAGTATAGAGGTCACTCTCCCGCGGCAGCGTCTCGTTTCCTGGTCTCGCTGAGCGATCCCGAGAGATGTACCCAGGTCGGTGCTGTGTCTCGCCAACAGGAAAGCTGCTCTGATGTGAGTCTTAGCGGCGCAAAAGGACGCGCGTCTCTGCTCAGATACCTCATCCCTACATCTTGTCGAAGAGCGTTCCCTGCTGCTCGATCGCGACGATCACCGACTCGAGTGCCGTTTGCTGTGTCTGGTTGGAGGAGAGTTCCGTCGCTACTGTAGGCAAATCCGCCTGCAACAGATTCGTCTGGTTCGCCACCAGCTGGGTCTGCTCCTGCGAGGCATACGACGAAGCCGACTGGAAGCGATTGATCGCGCCGTCGAGGGATGCGCGCTGTGTGCTCACCTGCGAAAGGGCCGCGCTCAACTGCGAGGTCAATGAAGTGGTCGCCGCCGTATTGCCCGTCGAGAAACCCTGAATGAGTTGATTCAGCGTACCCAGGAGATCGCCGCCACCTGCGGTGAACACCTGTTGCCCGGGCAGGTTTGTCGCAATCGACTGTCCACCCGGCGTACTCACGTGATTCACAACACCGTCGCCGGAGTAAGTCACGGTTGTAGGACTGGTGGAGGTATCCAGTTGAAAGGGCGGGCTACTGTTCTGGCTCCCGGAGAAGAGATACTTGCCACTGTAGCTGGTGTTCGCCAGCCCCAGGATCTCATCGCGAATGCTGGTGAGCTCCGCGGCAACACTGGATTGGTCGCTGGCATTGTTGGTGCCGTTATTTCCGGCCGTAGCAACGGAGATCGCCTGATTGATCTGGTCAACCACCGACCCGAGCGTCGAATCGGCGACCTGCATCATAGCCGTAGTGGTCGACGCCGTCTGCGTGAACGTGCTGTCCGCGGTAATTTGAGCCGCGAACTGCACGTTCTGTGCGGCCGCCATCGGGTCATCGCCCAATCCGCTGAGCCGTACGCCGCTGGAAATCTGGCTGGAGAGCGCCTGTTCCTGCGCTGTGTTCCGGGAAAGCGCAGCGGTGAGGTACTGGATGTAGTTAGGATCGACGTTCATATTCCAGTTCTCCGATGGCTACACCGTTACAGAGGTCTCGACACCCAAATTGATGGCGCTTGTCATCACCGAACTCAAGATGGTGAATACCTTGGACGCGGCTTGGTAGGACTGCTCATAAGTCTGCAAGAGCGCTGCCTGATCATTCATGTCAACGGACGACAAGGCGCTCTGCTGTGACTGGAGCTGCGTGAGCGAGGCGCTCTGAGATGCCTCCGTCGTGGTTGCTTCGTTCACCTTCGCGCCGACCTCGCCCACCAGTGCCGCATAGGACGCCGTCGGCGTTTGGCCCCCCACGATCGCTGCCGAGGCCAACGCCGCGATCGCAGTAGCGTTCGATCCGTCCTGCGCTCCGGCGCCAGAAGCTGATGCTGCCACCCCGCTCGGATCGGTCAGCGTGACAGAGATGGCGTTCGCTGCTCCGGTGGCGCTGCCGCCCAGAGAGAAGATCGCCGCACCACTGTTTCCATTGGCGTCCACTCCGCTTGCCTGCTGCGCGTTCACGGTGGTGCCCACGTTCCAAGCCAACTGATCGAGCGAGGCAAGGGCGCTCGGAATATCGGAGTCCCGTGCCTGAAGTGTGCCGCCAATCTGACCGCCGCCGTTGGTCAGAGCGGAGGTCTGGTCTACACCGCCTAGCAGCAGATGAGTCACTCCATCCGTGCTCTGCGTCTGCAGGTCGACGCTCTGGCCGCCTGCGACCAACACGGCGCCGGAGGTCGTCGTGATGGTGAGGCTGTTGTTCTCATTCGTGATCTGATGGATGCCAACCAGCTGCGACAACTGCTGAATGTCATATTGCCGTTGATCTTCAAGTGTGCCCGCGTCGCCGGTTGGGCTGCTGGTACTGATCTTTGCGTTCAAGCTGGCAATATCCGTCGTCAGCGAGTTCACCTGATCGGCCCCGGAAGCGATGGACGCATCGAGACCTGAGCTTTGCTGTTCCAGGCTGCTCGAAACCTGGTTGAAAGTCGCAGCCAGATTCTGCGCCGCGGAGATCACTCCGGTGCGCAGGCTGGCGTTTGACGGATCGGCCGAAAGCGACGAGAAGCTCTGGAAAAACGCCGTCATTTGCTGGCCAATATCGGCAACGCCGCTGCTGGTAGCGCTTCCCGTGGCCGTAATCGCGCCGGAAAACAAGGACTGCAGATCGTTCAGCGCGGCAAGTCGAGCGGCTGTAGACGACTGGTCTTGGGTCTGCTGGTCGATACGCTGGTTCAGGACGCGGTCGCGCTGTGAGTCCACTCCCTGCAGCGACACGCCCCCGGCCGACGACCACCCGCCGACCGTTACCGTGTCGATGGCCCCCCACTGTACTGTCTCGGTGGTATAGCCGGGAGTATTTGCATTCGCGATGTTTCCCGCCACAACGGAGATTGCGGCCTGGTCCGCCGCCAGGGAGCTGGTCGCGATGTTCCACGCTTGATTGAGAGAAGCCATTGTGTTCAGCGCCTGGCCAGGGCTCGGTAGCCGTCCACAGGTGAATTGTGTCCCGGCTGTAGCCCAAGCACATTCAGATTGATCCGCGTCTGCCGCAGCAGACGATCGAGCAGCAGCAGCTTCCAGGAAAGACGTGCGTGCGTCGCATCGGAAACAGAGAGCCGGCGGCCTTTCGCTTCCCACTCCCGGCAGTGGCACGCCAGCTGTACCAGGAGATCTGCATCCATATTCGCCAGACCATCGATCACGCGATCGAGTGTCCGCTCAATCTCCGCCGCTGGAAGAAACCACGGATTTTCCGTTCCGCTGCGTGTCATTCAGTCATCCTTAGCCGTGCAAGTTGCGCAACATCGCGTCAGCCACGTCCTGCGGCGCCACGTGATATCCCCCGCTGGCGATCTGCTGTTGAAGGCTCGTGACACGATCCTGCCGGACTTCGGGCATCTGCATGGCTTGCGTCACTGTCCGTGCTGCGGAACTGAGGTCCGTGGAGTCATTCGGGGACGGCGTGCTGCTGGCGGAAGGAGTGGATCGACTGTCTGTGCGCGGCCGGGATGGCGCCTCCACCCCCAGGCTCGCCAGATTCGATGGATAGGTGGATCGATCTTGTACGTCCATGGTGGACCTCCTCGCAACTTATATCGGCTGCGATCCGGAAAGCTTGAGGCCCTTCGTGATGGCGCCACCTTTCTGGCCTTTCTGACCGCTGGAATGGCCCGATTCGAACTGGTGAAGAATCCGGTCAGCAATGCCGAAGCCGCCTCGCTCGGAGATCGCCCGTGCAAGCGACTCCGACGCGAAGCCTGCCAGGGCGCCACCGCTTCCCGAGCCGCCATCGCCGCTGTCCTCTCCGGTGAGGCCATCGCTCTGCTGCATCGGTTTCAACAGCTCTGCCATCAGACTTGCCTCAAACTCGTGCGCGGAGCGCTCCAGTCTGGGATCTTTGGCTTGCCCCGAGCTCGCGGAGGCGCCTGGCACGGCGAGGTCCTGCGACCCCACTTTCGCAACCTGCACTAGAGCACCTCCAGTTCGGCTTCGAGAGCTCCAGCCTCTTTCATCGCCTGCAGGATCGAGATCACGTCGCGTGCGCTGGCGCCGATGCTCTGCAACTCCTGCACCAGGTCATCGACCGTTGCGCCGGGTTTCAGCACAATCTGATTCACTGGCTTGTCCTGCGCACTCACGCTGGTCTGCTGCACGGTTTGCGTAGTGCCACTGCTGAGCGGTCCGGGCTGCGAGACAGCGAATTCACTGACGACATTCACGACCAGCCCGCCATGCAGAATGGACACTGGCAGCAATCGAACATTGCCGCCGATCACCACCGTTCCCGTTCGTTCATTCACGACTACCTTAGCGCGCGGGTAGGTCTCAATCTCGACCGCCTCCACGTGTGCCAGCAGCGCGGGCAGATCCTCTCCCGGCTGGGGATGCAGATCGACGCGCCGGCTATCCGCAGCATGAGCAAGAGGGCGCTTCAGTTCGCTGTTGATCGCGTCGGCCATGCGCTCCGCTGTCCGGAAATCCGCATCGTTCAGCAATATGGAGAGTGATGGCAAGCGAGACAGTTCGAGCGGCACGCCGCGTTCCACCATTGCGCCACCCGGAATGCGCCCGGTGGTCGGATGGTTGACCACCTTTGCATTCCCGTTCGCAGCCGCCGCATATCCTCCCAGCACAATCGGACCCTGCGCTTGCGCATAGATCCGTCCGTCCGGGCCGTAGAGTGGAGTCATCAGCAGAAGTCCACCATTGAGACTGCGCGCGTCTCCCGCCGAAGACGCGGTGACATCGAGCTTGGTGCCGGGCTCTGCAAAGGGCGGCAAAGTCGCTGCAATGAACACGGCAGCCATGTTCTGCACGCGGAGCGTGTTTGCGCTTCCCGTTGTGGGCACGTTCACTCCCATGCGCTGCAGAGTGGAGATGAGCGTCTGTACAGGGAAGACCGTCTGCTGGCTGTCACCAGTACCACTCAGGCCGACCACAATTCCATAGCCGATCAGCTGGTTATCGCGCACCCCTTCGATGGTCGCGACATCCTTGATCCGTACGCGGCGGGCCGTTGTATCGGCAGGCAATCGCATCGATGCGAAGAAAGGCGCGAGCAACAGCAGCGCCATCACTCCGAGTCCCAGCCGACCGTCGCACGCCGAACTAGAAGACAACCAGGCGCTCCAGGAACCGGACCAGCGGATTCTGGCGGTATGTGTAGTCATTGATAATTCCCTTTCCAACTACTTCCAGTTCGAGGTCGGTGACGGCGGTGGACAGCACCTGATTGCTTGCGTTCACGTCACTGGGCCGCACGAGTCCGCGAAGACGGATCATCTGGGTTTGCTGATTGAAGGCGACCTGTCTCTCGGCTTCGATCACCAGGATGCCGTTGGGCAGCACGCTCACTACCTGTCCGCCGACCGTCGTATTCAGGGTCGAATTGGTAACGCTCTGTCCCTGCGCGGTAAGAGCACTCGCGGAGTTCTGCGAAAGAAGGTTCTGCATACTACTGCCCGCCGAGAGCTTCGCGAATAGGGCGGCGACCTGCGAGCTTGCGCTGGAACTCCGGGAGTTCTTGACCGAGCCGTCTGTGGACGCAGAGAGTGCCTCCACCACCACGATGGAGATCAGGTCATGCGTGTGCATCGCACGGACGTCGGATGTGAGCCGGGTAAAAGCGCCATCTTCACTCCAGATTGAGCCCATTGCATGCGGCTCGCTTTCACTTTGTTGCCGCACCCGGCTCAGATATTCGGAAAGCGCGCGATCCGTCGCGCCCTGGATTCCATCCGTCTTCTTCTTCGAAGCCGGCGTACCTCCGTGTGCGATGCAGGAGGCTGCGACAGCTAGCGCGCCAACGAACAGAGCGATCCGCTGAATCAAACGTCTGGGAGCGTTCACCGCCATGCCGCCGCCTTATCGCTGAGGACGCCCACTCCGGAACCAAGCACACTCATCTCTGCCAACGCTCCGGTGACGGCTACACGCACGCGCACGCGATCCCCGCATGCTCCGTTCTCGAGCGCCATGGCTTCGAGCGAAAACGTGGAAGAGCCTGCATCCTTCCCATGGACCAGCACATGATCTCCTGCGCGGACGCAGAGCGCTGCCCGCCGGAGTGCTCGATGGCTGCTCGACCCCGTGTCGGCGCCGCGCACCAGTGTCAGCCGCGGCGGGGCCGCCGGATGATTCGGATCCGCCACCTGCTGCCAGCGGAGGCCCGAGATCGGATCTGCTTGCCCGGCGTCGCGCGCAACGTGCAATGCCGACGCGCCGGCCATGCTGACGCAAAAGAGCGTAACCAGACAGACGAAAATATTGAGTAAGGCGGTCATGCTTGCTCCATCCGTGTTCGCTCACCACAGATCAGCGGGACATATTGTTTACTTGCGAATACATGTCGTCTGCGGCCTTGATGACCTTGGAATTGCTCTCATAGGCGCGCTGTGCCAGTACCATCTCGACGAATTCACTCACCACGTCAACGTTCGAGCCCTCGAGATATCCCTGCTGCACCTGTCCCAGTCCCTGCGTCCCACCTGGAGAGTCCGTGACCGGATCCCCCGAAGAAAGCGTGGCCTGGAAGAGATTGCCGCCGATCGCTTCCAGGCCGCCGGGATTCGCGAATGTTGTTAACTGCAGTTGTCCAAGTTGCTGTGGATTCTGCTGTCCCGGCAGTGTCGCATTCACCTGGCCATACGCTGTGATGGTCACAGCAGTTGCGTTCGGCGGAATCGTAATCGCAGGTTGCAGCAGATCGCCCGCCGCCGTTACCACGGTTCCCTGGTTATTCAGATGAAAGCTGCCGGCTCGCGTGTACGCCAGCGTTCCATCAGGGCGCTGCACCTGGAAAAAGCCCGAGCCTTCGATCGCGATGTCCAGCGGATTGTTCGTCTGGCTGAGATCACCCTGGGTCATGATCACCTCGGTCGCCGATGACTTGGTGCCCAACCCGATCTGCAATCCTGCCGAAACAGTCTGTGCGCTCTGCGCCGCCCCAGGCGTCACCATGTTCTGGTAAAGCATGTCCTGAAACTGCAGCCGCGTCTGACGAAAGCCCGCCGTCGACGAGTTCGCGAGATTATTCGCGATCGTGTCCAGGTTGAGCTGCTGCGCGCTCATGCCGCTCGCCGCCGTATACAGTGCTCGTATCATTTCGTTCCTGCCTCCGGTTCGTTCTGCATCACCGCCACGATCTCGTATTCGCTTAGACCTTCGGCAGGTCTTCACTCGCAGCGCGGTCAAAGTCGTTATGGAAGACGGAGAGCGCCTTCTGCATCATTTCGGCTTGGCGCTGGATCAACATCAACTGCAGGCTGCCGTTCACAACATCCTGGTTCGATCCTTCAAGCTCGCCTTGCGCGACGGAATAGTCCTGGCTCGGTTTGAGGCTGCTCGCGTTGTTCAAGCGATATTGATTGGCTCCCTCTGCAACCAATTGCGTTGCCGGCGCAACGAAGACGCCAAGCTGCCCGACCACGCCTCCATCCACGGAAACCGCGCCATCGGTGCCCACGGCAATGGTTCCGTTGGGCATTGTGATCGGTTTATGCGCCGTATCGAGAACCGCGTTCCCGGCACTATCCACCAGCGTTCCATCCTTGGTCCGCTGAAACGAACCATCGCGGGTGTATCGCTCGCCCTGGGCAGTCTTAACTGCGAAGAAACCCTGGCCCTGGATAGCCACGTCGGTCATACTCCCCGTCTTCACCAGCGCGCCCTGACCAAGGTCCACCTGGTCGCCACCCAGCACGCCATAGCGATTGACCGCGCCGTTTAACTGCGAATCCGCTGCGCCCTGGCCGGCCACTGCGTCACGAAAATATTCGCGCTGGGCACGATATCCATTCGTATTCGCATTTGCCAGATTGCTGGAAGCCGTGTCCATGGCTTCAGTGCGCGCTAGCAAAGCGGAATAGGCTGCGTAATACCCGCTATCCATTGCCCGCCTCCCTACCCCATAGCACTTGCATGGAGAGGGCCATACCGGGCCCTGCCAACGTCCAGGATTCTTAGCCTGCTCTAAGCAAGCCAATTTTTCCCACTGGCTGGCGGTCGCCCAGGCCACGCAAGGGCAGCACAACATCGCGCACCTGCATGGGACGTCGCCCTCGCCTCCCAATCCACAGGCGCAGCCAGAGATGGTCATGCACACGGACAAGGCGGGCGTCACTCGGCCGAGCCCGCTCGATCAGCTCGCTGATATATGCGGCCACGCCATCGCGTCCTGGAATGTCTAATTCGGCATCGGCAGCATCATCCATCTCCGCAAGCCGCCGCCACATGCCATCTTCGATAAATGCCGCATGCACCGGCTCCTGAAGCATGTGTTCCACCGCGCGAGCCACAGCGTGTTCTGGGCGGTACTTTCCTGCCAGATACAAAGCCGCATCCGGACCCTGACGCAGAAGGGCGAGATCATAGCGCCTGCGCAGAACGGCGGGAAGGAGCGCCGGCGCTGGTTCCAGGCCCGGCATTCCGGATGGCAATACCGCGCAGTTCCACTGAATCGCGAGGCCCTTGGCGATGGTCTCCTCTGAAATGCCGTGCAGGTGGTGTAGCCACTCGCCGATCCTTCCCTGCTGAGCGTTGCGTTGCGCTGCAAGCGCCTCCTGAAGCTCGCGGTGACTGATCCATCCGCGGCTGAGCAGGATCAAGCCCAACGGCATGCGCAAGGCGCGCTCCGCCGGGGCGGGCTCCCAGCTTTCGATCTGACCGCGGAGTGCATCAGCGATCACCCGCTCCATACAAGTCGCGCTGCACACCCATTTCCCTTCGAAACGGGGAAAGACGCGGCTCCAAAACAGCCGCAGCCATCCGGTTCTGCACTCTGGATCGGCACACGTCTCCGTCCAGCGGCTCGCAGGATGAGATGACACGACGTCCAGTCGCACTTCAGCGACTTTCTGCATCACCCGGAAACCACCTCAGTGATTCGAAGGCCGAATTTGCCCTGCACCAACACCACTTCACCGCGCGCAACCACCTTGTCGCCAATGATCAGGTCCACCGGATCTGTTACTTGCCGGTCGAGTGGGATGACCGCACCCGGACCGATCTCGAGTAACTCGGCAAGCGACATCTCTCGTGCCCCAAAACGTATATTGGCCTCTAACTCAATATCGAGCAGCTTGCCCAAACCATTTGCTTCCGCCATATGTCTCCCCCGGTCAATGCGCTGTCTGTCTCATCGTGCTTATGCACGGGCAGTGCGTCGCGCAGCAGGCGCGCCGAGAGCAACCCGCAGCCGCGCCATGGCGGAAGAGTGAAGCTGAGAGACGCGCGATTCCACAACCCCCAGCGTTGCGCCCACCTCGCGCATCGTCAGCTCTTCGTAGTAGTAAAGCGTCAGAACCATTCGCTCCCGTTCGGGCAGGTCCTCAATCGCCCGGGCAAGCAGGCGTCGCATCTCGCTGTTCTGACACTGAAGAAAGGGATCGTCCTCCGGACCTGCCGGAAGCATAGCCAGCGCTTCGACACCTGCATCCTCCCCCGGTGTCGCGTTCAAGCTGCTCAATTCGAGACCGGAGAGCTCGCCGAGGAGTTGCTGGTACGTATTCAGGTCCAGCCCCATCTCCTTAGCTACTTCGCTTTCGGTCGGGGCCTTGCCCAGCCTGGTGCTCAGGGATCGAATCGCCTCTTCGACGGCGCGACCTTTCCGCCGCAGATCGCGTGGCCCCCAGTCCAGGGCGCGCAAACTGTCCAGCATGGCACCGCGCACGCGAAACTGCGCATAGGTACGAAACTGCACCTTCTTCTCGGGATCGAACTTCTGCAATGCGTCCATCAGTCCCACGATGCCGGCACTGATCAGGTCTTCCATCTCGACTTGCTGCGGCAAACGCTCGCGAATGCGCAGCGCGAGGAAGCGCACCATTGGCAGGTGCTCGCTAAGCAATGCCTCCGAGACCGGCGAGTGTTTATAAGGCTCAGTGCCGAATCCATCCCGCTCGGCCATTGCTGCATCGTTGGTTTGCGGCAGCGAATAGAGGCTGACCGGGAGTTGGCTATGCTTCTGGCCTGTGGACGTTCTCTGTTCCATACCTGCTCCTGTCGATCGCTCTCGCCCTGCAGAGCACCGGCTCAACGCACGATCCCGAGCGATCGGACTCGTACATCGGCGGGAACTTCACTCGGCGCAAGTACCGTCACCCGGGGTACTGCCGGCTCCAGCCAGCGCCGAATGTGATATCGCGCCGGACTCTGACACAGAAGCACGGGCCATGCCGTTGCGGCCGCCCCCCCACTTAGTTTTTTCAAAGAATCGGCCATTCGCCGGATCACCGGGACGCTCAAAGCGCTCCGATCACTGATGGTTCGGCCTCCGTCACCGAAGCAGGATTGGAGCTCTTCCTCGATTGCCGGATCGAGCAGAAGAACCGGAAGCGCTCCATCGGCATCGAGATGAGGCTGGATGAGGCGTCTGCCCATTCCCTGGCGGCACAGCTCGACCAGGTGCGGCAGCGACTTATTGGCCGGTGCGGCTTCCACCAATACCTCGAGGATGGTTCCCAGGTCGCGGATGGACACCTGCTCGCGTAGAAGCTGCTGCAGGACGCGCTGCACTTCGCCCAGCGTCATCACCTTGGGGATCAGCTCTTCGATCAACTTGGGATGGGAGTCGTTCAAGGTATCGATGAGTCGCTTTGTCTCCGCGCGACTGAGCAACTCGTGGGCGCATCGCCGCACCAGCTCCGACAGATGCATTGTGATGACGGTGGTTGGATCGACAACGGAGTAGCCGGCCGCCAATGCCTGCTCTTCGAGCGCGGGCGCAATCCAGCGCGCATTCACGCCAAATGCAGGCTCGCGCGTTTCCTTGCCGGGCAATGCACGCGCATTCGAGTCCACGGAGACCGCAAGGAGCTGATTGCTTTCCGTCTGCCAGCGGCCGATCTCGACCCCTCTCAGCGAGATGACGTACTCACGCGGCTTCAGCCGCAGATTGTCCGCGATATGAACCGGAGGCACCACGAAGCCGAGCTCCGTTGCCAGGTGCCGACGCAGCGTCCGAATGCGCGACAGCATCTGGCCGCCCTGTTTCTCGTCCACCAGGGAAATCAACTGAAAGCCGATCTCCAGCGAAAGCTCATCCATGCGGAGCAACCCGGCCAGATTTTCGCTCTGCGCCTTCGCATCGTCCTTCTTTGCAGCGTCTGCGGTTCCTTCAGCAGCTTCTGCTGATGTGCGGCGCGCCACCTGGCGTCCGGCAAACAACAGCGCCGCAGCAACCAGAAGGAACGGCAACTTCGGCAAACCCGGCACCAGAGCCATCACGCCAAGCACGCCACCGGACATATATAGCGTCGCCGAGCGACCCAGAAGCTGGGAGCCGATCTCCGTACCCAATGCACCTGCGGAAGATGCGCGGGTCAGCACCATTCCCCCCGCGACCGAGACCAGCAGCGAAGGGATCATCGTGACCAGCCCATCGCCCACCGTGAGCGTGGTGTAGGTCTTCAGCGCATCACCGAGTGCAACTCCCTGCTGCAGGGTGCCGATCAACAAACCGGCAATGATATTGATCGCGGTGATCAGAATGGTGGCCATCGAGTCACGCTGGTTGAAACGCGCTGCGCCGTCCATCGCGCCGTAGAACTCCGCTTCGCGGGCCACGGCTTCGCGCCTCTTGCGCGCCGTCGCCTCGTCGATCATGCCGGCATTCAGATCGGCATCGATGGCCATCTGTTTGCCCGGCAGCGCATCCAGCGTGAATCGTGCCGTCACCTCCGCGGTACGCACCGCTCCGTGGCTCACCACCAGGAACTGAATTGCGATCAACGCCAGAAAGAGCACAAACCCGACAACATAGTTGCCACCGACGACGAACTGGCCGAAGGCTTCGATCACGCTGCCGGCTGCCGATGTGCCCTCGCTGCCGTGCAGCAGGATGCGGCGGCTGGATGCGATGTTCAGCGAGAGCCGAAAGAGTGTGAGCAGCAGCAGCACCGTCGGAAAGACGGAGAAGTCGACTGCCTTGCGTACCTGCACTGCCGACAGAAAGACAAGCACCGCCGCGGCCATCGACAGGCCGAGCAGCAGGTCGAGGACCAGCGCCGGCAGCGGTATCAGCATGACGAAGACGATGCTGATCGCTCCCATCGGCAGCGCGAATTCGCGCATGCTGCTGAGCCACTGCGCCCAGACCGGCCTGGCTGCGCTGTTCTTCTTCGCGCCGCTTACCTGGCTGGCGGCTGGTGCGGTCAATACGGCGGAGGAACTCATCGTGTCTCCTGTGTGGTTCCAAGTCCAAAGGCATTTCCCGACGACGCTTCGTGTGGAGCGAGGCCGGCGGAGTGCGCGGTTTCCCTGCGTCGTTGCTCGTGCGCGCGGCGAATTCGCTCCTCCGTTTCCTGGCAGAAGAGGTACGCGAGAATTGCGGCAACCGCCGCATACAGCTCTGCTGGAATGCTTTGTCCGGGCTCGACAGACCGATAGAGCGAGCGGGCGAGTGGTGGATTTTCCACCAGTGGCACACCTGCCCAGCGAGCTTCTTCCCTGATCTGCGCGGCCAGGAGATCTCGGCCCTTGGCCAGCACTTTGGGCGCCTCCATCGTGCTCATGTCGAAGGAGAGTGCCACAGCGTAGTGTGTCGGATTGGTGATGACTACGCTCGCCTTTTTCACATCGGCCCGCAGCATGCGCCGGCGCATCTGCCGCTGCAGGGAGCGAATCCGCCCCTTCATCTGCGGATTGCCTTCCGTCTCCTTGTACTCGTCACGCATGTCCTGCTTGCTCATCTTCAGCCGGCCCTCCCACTGCCGCCATTCGACGATGTAGTCCACGAGCGACCACGCCAGCAGGATCCAGGCTGTATTCACCAGCAGGTCATAGCCATCGGCAAAGACCTCGGGCAAACGCTTCAGGCTGAATGCCGGCATCGCAGTCAGCGCGCTTAGAAAGTGGAGGAGCTGCACTGCGAGCAGAACAACCGGGATCAGCGATTTTCCAAGGCGCACCACCGCTCGCGTGGTGAAGAGGTGCTTCGCATTCGTCGCCGGGTTCAGCCGCGACCACTTCGGCGCAATTGCCGCCGGCTGCAAACGCAGACCGCGGTTCTGAGCCATCGCCACAGTCAGACTGGCTCCGGCCGCCGCAACCATAACCAGCAGGCAAGGTGCCGCGCCCGCGACTAGCATGTTGCGCATGGACATTGCCAGCGCCTCCCCATTCAGATTCGGCGCAAGCATCAGCGCGATGCTGTCCTGGTAAGTACCCTTCCAGACCGGCAACCATGTGCGGGCAGCCCAACCCAGCGTGAGACTTCCGGCGAGCAGGGCCGATGCAGAGAGAAGTTCCCTGCTGCGCGGGCGATCGCCATCCTGCTCAGCCTTCTGTTTCCGTCTTGGACTCGCCTTCTCGGTGCGCTCACTGCTCATCACGATTCCCTTCTCGCGTCCGGACTACGACGCGTGTGTTGTCAAGCCCAGCAGCAATCCCTGAGCGCTATTCAGCAAACCGTCGAACCGCGCCTCCAAGAACGCCGGCCACAGTGCCAGTGAACCAATGAGCACGACATATCCAAGGACGGTCTTCGCCGGGACGGTTAACGCAAGAACTGGCAATTGCGGCGAGACGCGCGACATCAAGGCAATGCCGATTTCGACCAGCAGAGTCGCGGACATCACTGGTGCCGCGAGTTGCAGAGCGGCGAAGAAGACGCCGCTCATCATGCCGACCAGGGGCAGACCGATATCGCGTGGCGCCAGGCCGCTCCCCAGAGGCACTGCGAGAAAGGTGTGAAGCAGCGCAGCGATGATCGTGCGATGCAATCCGGCAGTTAGCAGCACCGTGATCTGAAGTAGCCCAAGCATCTGCGAGAGCAGTGGCGTCTGCACCTCGCTATTGGGATCGAGCAGATTGACCAGCGAAAAGCTGAACTGCATTCCCAGCAACTGTCCGGCGAGGGACGCCAACTCATTCAGCAGGGCGAGCGACAATCCCAGAAGAGCGGAAACCCCGAGCTCGCCTAGAACACTCTGCAGCCCTACCTCCACATGTGAGCCCGGAAGTGCCGCCGCGATCGGAGCCAAGACGACGGTCAAGACCACCAGGAAGACACTCTTTACCTTGGCGGGCAGCGCCTGCGAGGAGAAGACCGGGGCGAAGACGAACAGGCCACTGATACGGATACAGACCAGCAAAGCCGCCTTGAGCAAATGCTCCCAGCCACGTGTTTCAGTTGGAAGAGTCATCGTCTGAATCAACTCGCGAACCGGTGCAGGTCGCTCAGAATCGAAGCCGTGAACCAGACAAGCTGGTGCAGGAACCACGGCATACCGGCCAGCAGGACGGCGGAGACGATCAGTAAGCGCGGCACAGTGGACAACGTTTGGTCCTGGATGGACGTCAGCGTCTGGACCAGGCTGATCAGCAGGCTCGACACCCCCGCCACAACCAGGATCGGAGCGCTCAACAACAGCGCCTCGCGCAGCGTCATCCGCATCAGTTCGGCAACTTGATCAGGGGTCATGCGAGATCTCCTATTGCCCTGCCTACGAGAAGCTTTTGAGCAGAGAACCAGCCAGAAGGTTCCAGCCGTCCACCATGACAAAGAGCAGGATCTTCAGCGGGGTCGAGATGGTCACCGGTGGCAGTTGCAGCATGCCGATGGAAGTGGTGATCGATGCGACAACCAGGTCGACCAGCAGGAATGGCAGGAAGAGGATGGCGCCGATCTGAAAACCAGCCTTCAACTCCGAAAGCATGTAGGCCGGAACGACGACCCGCATCGGCAGATCCATCGGCGTCTTTGGCCGCGGTACTGAACCCGCATTGACGAACAGCGCCAGGTCCTTTTCCCGTGCGTAATGCAGCATGAATTGCTTGGGTGGCTGGACGCCGCGCTCGACCGCCTGCCATCCCGATATCTGCCCCTGCTGGAAGGGCTGGATGGCCTCCTGATTCACCGCCACCATGACCGGCTGCATCAGAAACCAGGTCATCATGAGGGCCAGCCCCATCAGCGTTTGGTTGCCCGGCGCCGTCTGCGTCCCGAGCGCCTGGCGAAGAAAGTGAAAGACCACAAGCAGCCGCACCATCGGTGTGATGGAGAGCAAGATGGCGGGGAGCAGCGTCAGCAGCGTGAGGATGCCGACGATGGTCCACGGCACGGAGTTGTTGTCTTTGACCGAGGTCAACGCTTGCAACGATGAAGACGGGTCGAACGTAAGCAACGCGAGAGGAAGGCTCATCCACGCACCATCCTTTTGCCGCGTAGCGTTCGCGGTCTCAGACCAGCGGCGCGTGACGGGCCGCCCCGGCGAACAGCATCGAACGCGGAGACCGATGGCGCGGCATCTTCGCCGACTCCAATCAGCAAACGACGGCCTTCAATGGAGATCAGCAGCAACGACTTCTTGCCTCCCAGCGGCAAGCGATCGACAACTTCGATACGAGGACGCGAATCGGCTTGCTTTCCAGCGAAGGGCCGCCGCAAGAGGTTCATCCAGCCAGCCCAGGAGACAGCAGTGTCAACACGGACCGTAGCGCGCGGCTTGCTCAGCCAGCTTCGGAGGGATGTCATGCCTTCCTCCGCCACTTATGGCGCCAAGCCAGACGCTTCACCCGCGCGGCGAGCTGCTGCTCCATCGCCTCGAGCTCTACCAACAGCAAGCGCTCGCCAGCCGCTGTGAGCACAAGGTCGCGCACCGACAGGTGCTCGGTCGCCAACAGAACACCAGGCTCGAGCTGCTGCAGGTCACGAACCGTAAAGCTCGACAGCGGCACACGAAGTTCCACTCGAAATGGGATCTGTCGGAGATGGTCTGGGAGGGACGGGATTCCTGCGACGTCGTCCTCCAGGTCAGCCGAGGACCGAAACGCAGGCACAATTTCTGTGCACTCGGGATCAGCGGCCGGTGCATCGAGACTCTTCTGAGGTGCGGGCAGAAGAGGCTGATGGGTTGCGGCAGTGATGTTGGCCTCTGAGATCTTCTCCGGAGTGCCTTCAACGTCAGGGAGCGTGTTCTCCATGCCGATGAAGAGTGCATGCAGAGCTGCCATCCAACCGCCGGATGATCTTAGAGATCTGTCAGAAAGGAAAGGCGTGAGCGGGAGCGAAGCCGAAAAGTAAGCGGAGCGCGGGTCTTCCCCCGGCGCTCCGCAAAAAAAAGCAGCGCGTTTAGTGAATCATGTTGATGGCTTCCTGCGTAGCCTGGTCGAAGGTGGTTATCGTCTTCGAGTTCGCCTCGAAGGCGCGTTGAGCGACAATGAGCGCCGAAAATTCGGTCGAGACGTCCACATTGGAAGACTCTAATGCGTCTCCCTCGATGGTTCCGCGCCCCGCTGTCCCCGCCGTCCCGATGACTGCCGCTCCCGAAGCAAGAGTCGCCTGGTACGAGGTGTTGTTTGTTGCCTGCAATCCCTGCTGGTTTGCCACGGTTGCCACGGCTACCTGGCCGATGGTCTCCTTCTGGCCGTTACTGAAATTGGCGTCAACGATGCCGTTGCCGTCCACGCTGAAACCCTGGTAGGTGCCGCTCGCATAGCCATCCGCCGTCGTACCGGCGATATTCGATGCCGAAGTACTCTGTGTGATCGAACTGCCCGCAGCTCCGCTCAGATTCCATGAGAAGTTCATGTCCTGTGCGCCATCGCTCATGCCGGTAAAGGTGATCCCACTGATGGTCCCAGTGGGGTTGATCAGGTTCCCGGCCCCGTCGAAGGTCAGAGTGCCGGTCGTGCCGCTGCTGCCGGCAGCGTCACCCGAAGGAAGTGTGACGCTGTAATTCCAGGTATTCGCCGCCGTCTTGGTAAACGTGACGGTGGCCTGATGTGCGGTGCCCAGCGAGTCATAGAGCGTTACTGGAGCAGGAACCGCCGTACCGACCCCAGCGGAGGCGTCGAGGTTCGCCTGAATGTTCATCGAGCTGGTTGGCGTTGCCGGCAGGCTCTGTCCCAGGGGCAGGATAATCGGTTGAACGCCGCTTCCCAATGAGATGGTGCCATTCGCAGCCGGATAGCCCATCACCGATGCGCCACTGGTTGTCTGCAGTGCGCCGCTATTACTCAGAACAAAGTCGCCAGCGCGCGTCAGCTCCTGCTGGCCATTGTCGTTGATTACAAAGAAGCCATTTCCCTGCAGCGCCATATCCGTCGACTGCGCGGTGGCGGTAGGGCTGCCATCAGAAAAGTCCGTCTCCGTCGTGGCGATCTGCGTGCCCACCCCGACCTGCACGCCTCCGTTCGGCCCACCGTTGAGTTGCTGGTAGAACAGCGTGCTGAACTGGTCCGTCTGGTCTTTGTAACCCACGGTATTCATGTTCGCAAGATTGTTGGCAATGGTGTTCAGTGCGGTGTTGTTTGACTCTAGCCCCGTAAGGGCAGTAGCAAAGGATGGCATGGTTCCCCCTGGCCGCAGCGCGGCACTTCTGGTCGATCGCTTCGTTGTGACCGCCGTCCAGCTATGAGCCGGACGGGGTTGTAGTCGCAGTGGTAGCAGTAGTATTTGTGTCGATCTGGATCAGTTGCTGCAGACTGTTCACCTGCACCAGTTGATCGACGTAGGCATTTGGATCTGTATTCGCCGTAGGATCCTGGTTCTTCAACTCCGTCACCAGCAGCGTGAGGAAGTCGTTCGCCGTGATCATGGAGCTGTCCTGACTGTTGTTTTATTGCTCGTCGGATCGGTCGAATTGCTCTGTGTCGTCGCCGCCATCGGAATACTTCCCGGAATTTGCATTTCGTCTCCTTTCGAGCCCGCTCAACGGGCCCATTCAAGCTCGTATGCTGATCAAAGACACTGCGTCTTCGGCGTAATACGCCTGCTCTGCATTCGCCGGCGGTCGCACCGCTTCTTTGACTGGCGTCGCATTTCCATTCCGCGCACCGTTCTCTGTGGAGCGGGACTCGCCCTGCGCGCTGTCTCCAGTTCCAACACCGACAGATACCTGACCCAACTGGACAGAGTGTTCCCGCGCGTAGCTGGAGATTTCGCTCGATTGGCCGGCGAGCACGTGAGCCGAGGCATCGTTCTGTGCCTGAAGTGTTGCGTCAACTCGGCCGGCGGCCCCAGTCGTGGCTTTTATCTCGACCCAGCCCAGAGAGCCCGAGGAAACGCCGACCTCCAACCTGCGAGCGTCCGCGCGCAACTGGACGACACCAGAGGACGTTGCTCCATCCATCCTTTGCAGCACCTGCGCCACAGATGCCTCTGGCCGATGCGTCACGATTGTCTTTGCCGTTTCGTGCAGTATCGTTGGCGCGAGATTGGATGGCTGATGTTCGACTGCGGGCGATCCCGGAGCCGCATGGCCCGGGACGTTCAGGCTCACCTCGGACTTCACCTCGGTTCCTGGCCTTCCTGGGGCGCCTTTCAGCGCGCGGGCATCCATCTGCGACGAGGTGGCCTCGATACTCTCTGCCAGGGGATGGGCAACTTTCGACTGGGGCGCCGGAGTTGCCGATGCGACAGCAGTGGCGCTGATGTTTTTCTCGGTCAAAGAAGCCGTTTTGGGACCGGTGGAACCATCTAGCCTTAGTTGACGGAGTCCGATGCAGAGTCTCTCTACCCTCGCCGGCAAGCGTATTGGCGGCCTGCGCTCGCGTCTGCGACCCCAATTCTGCAAATGACTTCCCGGACAGTTCAGCCTGATCGGAGATCATCGGCTGCGCGGGAGCTCTGCGCAATGTAACTTGGCCGTGAACGCCGCTGCTCATCGCGTTGGAAGCTGGTTTTGAAGGCGCGGGCTGCGGTCCGCCCGGCTGCAACGCCGTCACAGGAACCACAAAGTCGATGGGTTGCGGAACCACCGGCTACGCTCAGTGCTTGATCAGCGGCAGCATGGGTTCCATCGTGCATCGCCTCTGCTCTGTGTGTTGCGTGTTGTGACGCATCCTTGCTCGAAGCAGAGAGAGGTGACACCGCGCCTGTAGTGGTTGGTGCAGCCTGTGGTTCGTTTTGTGCCGGCGTCACACGCGGCGGCGTGCGCACCTGAGTTTGGAACATTTGGCTGCCCGACTGTCGGGTCCCGCACTGCCGGTTCAGTGGCCGGCTCCTTCGCGAGGGGCGCGCCTTCCGTTCCGGTTTGCGGAACGATCCGGCCTCCGATCGCTTCACTCTGATCCGTCAACTTCGGGGTGCCCCGGAAGACCGTCCCAGTTTGCACCGCTTCAGATGCCAGACCTGCTTCGTCGGCCGACTCGTCGATAGCTTTGCCTGCCCCCAGCTTTGTAAACGGCGCTCCCATTTGCGCTTGCCTGCCGGACCACGCCTGGCCCATTACGCCGAGCCCCGCACCGGCGGATCCAGACGTCCCCATCATTTCCTGGAAAGTAGCGCCAAACACGCCCTTGCCGTTCGAGCCACCCGGCTCAAGCTTTGCTGGCGCCGGCAACATGCTCGCGATCTGGAGACGCATTTTCATCCGTGGACACTCTTTGCACGCGTCGTGCCACTGCATTCCGCCAGAACGGGCTGCTCTCTTTGAAAACTCTCATCTGTCTGCTCTGCGATCGGTTGCGGTCGAGAGGACAGGAACCACCGATCCATCATCTTCTGCTCGCGTATCAGTGTTTTCCTGCGTTCTTCGGTCTCCGCTGCTTCAACAAGCGTCTCCATTTGCAGCCGGCGCGTGCGCGAGGCCTGCCACGCTGCGGTGGCGATGGCAACCGTTGCGTCCAATTGCATCAGACGCAGTTGCAAGATGCGGCGCTCCATCGGGCCACATCCAAGCGCCATCTCTGCCGAGATTGCTTCGGCGCGGTCGCCAGAGTCGAGCGCGGCATGCAGAGCGCGGGATGCCATGGCCTTCCTTGCCTCGTTCGCTTCGAGCGCATCGGCGCACGCCTGCCTGAGTTGGCGCTGCCGACGCAGCTCCGTCTCCTCGCGCTCTTCTTCCATCAGACGCAGCGCCAGCAGCCGCTTCATCGCTTGCCCCCTGCTCATGCCCGCTGCACCTGGAGCAGCGCGTCCACTGTCTCATCCAGGGACATCCTTTGCTGCGCCTCTTGCGTCAGCAGTGTGCGAATCACTCGCTGCAGCGCGATAGCGTGATCCAGCTCCGCATCGGTCCCGGCCTTGTACGCGCCGATGCGAATCAGGTCCGCAGCCCGGTCGTGCAGCGCCATCGAACGGCGAAGCGCGCTGGCCGCCTGAAGGTGTTCGGCTGAGATGATTGCGGGCATAAGCCGGCTGATGGAGTCCAGCACATGGATCGGCGGATACCAGCCCTCCGACGCCAGCGCTCTGGACAGCATGACGTGGCCGTCCACAAAGGAGCGCACAGCATCCACCACTGGGTCCTGCTGATCGTCGCCTTCCATCAATACCGTATAGAACGCGGTGATGCTGCCGCACCGGAATCGCCCGGCGCGCTCCACCAGCTTGGCCACGCGATTGAAGACCGACGGCGTGTACCCCTTCGCCGTCGGAGGCTCGCCGGCGGCCAATCCGACGTCGCGTGCCGCCATTGCGAATCGCGTCAAGGAATCGAGCACCAGCAGAACGTTCTTGCCCTCGGCCGCGAAGTTCTCAGCAACACTGGTCGCAGCCAGCGCCGCGCGCATACGCAGAAGCGGCGACTGATCGGACGTCGACACGATCACCACTGCGCGGCGGCGGCCCTCCGCGCCCAATGCGTCTTCAAGAAATTCGCCGACTTCCCGGCCGCGCTCTCCCACCAGGCCGACAACCACAGCATCGGCTGAGGTGTTGCGCGTCATCATGCCGATAAGCGTGCTCTTTCCCACGCCCGACCCGCCAAAGATGCCGATACGCTGACCGATACCCACCGTCAGCATCGCGTCGAGAGCCCGCACGCCAGTCGATAACGGTTGGCGAATGGGCACGCGATCCATGGCCGCCGGAGGTGCACGATGGATCGGTTCCCGCCTGTAGGCGCGAAGCGGCCCTGCATCATCCAATGGATTCCCCACTGCATCCAGCACTCTGCCGATAAGTCCCTCACCGGCGGGAAACTCTGGCGCGCGGCCCAGACCGACGACCGTGTCGCCGTGCCGGATGCCCTCGATTCCTTCCAGCGGCATCGCCAGCACGCGCTGTCCTCGAAAGCCGATTACTTCGCCCGCATAACGCCTGCCCGTGGCGTCTACGATCTCGCAGCAATCGCCGATGCTGCATAAGGGCCCCGCGCACTCCATGCTTTGGCCCGCCGCATCCAGAACGTTGCCCGCCCAGCGCCATGCGTACTGCCTGCGCAGATAACCATCGAGAACCTCGACAAGCGCCGGAGTCATCTCTCTCGCTCCGCTTCGCCACTGCGCGCCACTGGACGGCTCTGCAAAAGATCAAAGAAGCCGCGCTCAATTTCAGCGAGTTGAGTGTTGACACTCAGGTCGGCGGAACTCGCACCGATCTCGAGCTGGCAATGCCCCGGAGCGGCCTCCTCTTTGACCCGGATCTGCAGCCGGCCCATGGTGCCATCGCTGGAGAGCCACCGTTCCCATGCCGTCGCCCTCTCTGTGTCCACCTCCAGCACACAGGTCGCGCTCTGTTGCGCATTTTCGAGCGCCACCCGTACTGCTCCTCGCAGCAGCAATGGATCGAACTGTGCTTCGCGGTGCAGCACACGTGCCGCGATGCTCAGGGCGAGCCGAACCACCGCTGCCTCGGCCTCGATGAAGTACCGCGTCTGCGCCTCCTCAAATGTGGCTACCGCTCCCCGGACTAGGCCCGCGTAGTCCAGCTCCAGCCGCTCTTTTTGTTCCTTCAACGCGACGGCCAGCTCTTCCGCGGACTTCTGGTGTAGGGCAGCGAGCGCTTCGCGATGCCGGCGCTCGTCCTCGGTTCGTTCGCGTTCGAGCTCAATGAGACGAGCTTCCAGCCGCACGTCGGTTGTCTTCCCCGTGTGCTTCGTTAGATCGTCTTTGCGCAACAGAGATGGCAGCTCCCCGAGGAAGGATGCAACGCCGCCAGACGCTGTACTTCCTGGCTTGGCTCCCGCAAAGCGCGGCACATACGTCAATCTTCGAATCTCTGCGTCCATCCCTCATCCTTTGTGCGTGCGGCCAAACCAACGTTTGAGCTAAACCATCAGGCTGTCGCCCTGCTCCAGTTTGAGAATGATCTGCCCGGCAGCTTCCATGCGCCGTGCCGTCGCCAGAATGCTTTGCTGCGCCTGCATCACCTCCCGCGAGCGCACCGGGCCCATCACCTCGATCTCCTCCTGCAGCATCTCCGCCGCACGAGTCGACATAGCCTTGTAGATATGGGCACGCAGCTCGTCCTTGGTTCCCTTCATGGCCAGCGCAAGCTGTCTCCGGTCGACACCGGCTACCAGATCGCGCACGCTTGCACCGGGAACATTCAACAGATCGTCGAAGGTAAACATCAGGTTGCGCACGTGGATCGCCGTCTCGGGAGACTCCGTCTCCACCCGGTCGAGAATCTTCTTCGCGGCTTCTGCTTCCAGCCCATTCAGCAGATCCGCGACCGCCTTGTAGCCGGAGTAGGAACGTTTCTGCGTGTCTCCAATCGTCTGCAACTGCTGATTCAGGATGCGAGCGACCCTCTGTGCCACCTCGGGAGAGAAATGACGCATCTCCGCCAGGCGCTGCACCGCTGCTACGCGCTGCTCTTCGCCTAGCCCGGCCAGCACCTGCGAGCCACGTTGCAAATCAAGATGCGCCAGCACCAGCGCCACCGTCTGCGGATGCTCGTTTTCGAGCGACTTGCTCAACTGCGTCGGATCCACCCGCTGCAACATTGCAAGATTGCTGTCGTTTGCCTCCTTGGTCCGCTGCAACTGGAGCATCACTGCGTCGGCGCGCGAGCGCCCGAGTGCACCGGTAAGCAGGCGGCTGGCGGAAGCCAGACCACCCCGAATGGTTTGCTGCTGTGTGTTCAGCATCGCCTCGAAATCTTCCAGCACTCCAATGGTCAGCTCCGGGTCGACATGATCGAGCGACGCAATCTCCGCTGCAATCGACTCGATCATCGGATCGGGCAGGTCCTGCAGCAGTTGCCGCGCCATGTCGTCCCCCAGCGCCATCAGCAGGATGGCCGCACGTCGGCGTCCGGTCAGATTCACCTGCCCGTTCGTTCCCGGTTGGACGACAGGGCGTCCAGGGGCTGCACTCGTTCCGCTCGTTGTGATCGGTTCCGGCATTCGCGTTCCTTGAATTCTTTGTGACTAATCGCTCTCCAGCCACATATGCAGCAGCCGGGCGGATTGAGCGGTATCTGCGGCCACGCTTGCGCTAACCCGCTGAAAAACTGCTTCGCGCATATTCCTTTGGGGCGATGGCAATGTCTGTGCAATCTCCCCAGGAAGCGCATCGCTGACCGAGAGCAGGCCTCCGGGCGCCGGCAATGCCCCCGATCTCAGGCCGCGCGTGACCGGCCGGATCACCAGCAGAATCAGCGCGAGCAGTCCGATCAACGCGGCCCCGTAGCGCGGCAGGTCCAGACTCTGCGCCGTGTTGAGCGCGCGATCGGCAACCGATACTTCCGTGTCCGGAGCGTTGTCGAACGAAATGTTCTCCACCGAAATCACATCGCCGCGCGATGCGTCATACCCCACCGTCGCCTGTGCCAGCCCTGTAATGCGCTTCATCTGGTCCGGCGTCCACGGGGCCTGGGCATGGCCAGCCGGCTCGCGGCGGTCGTTGATCAGCACCGCGATCGAGGCACGTTTCAGTCTCCCCGGTCCTTCCACAATGTGCCGTGTCTTCTTCGAAGCCCCATAGGTGCCGCTCTCTTCCTTCATACTGGCGGCAGCAGCGGTATGAGGCGGCGGAAGCAACGGCGGCTGCGCATTCGGTGCATTGCTGGCTGTTCCCGGCACGCCGCCAGTGGTCGGGCGATCGCCCGTCTGCTGCTCTGATCGCTGCATCGACAACGTGACAGTCGCATTCGGATCGTAGGTCTCGTCGGTCTCATCGGCCGCCGTGTTGTCGTACTCCAGATGCACCGAGGCGCGCACGTTGCCCTCGCCGGTGACGGGCTCGAGCGTCGCCACCAGCCGGTCGGCAAGTCGCTGCTCCTCTTCGCTCGCGGCAGCATCGGGATTCCTGGCTCCGAGTTGTGCGCGACCGTCGGCATCCACCAGCGTCACGTTGCCAGGGCTCAGGTGATCCACGGCGCTCGCGACCAGGTTGCGGATCGCATCCACCTCCTGCGGACTCAGGTCCCGCTGCTTCAGCTTTAGCAATACCGAGGCCTTCGCCTCTTCTTGTCTCTCCGTGAAGAGCGACTCATGCGGCAGCACCAGGTGTACGTGTGCCGACTTCACCGAGCCAAGGCTCTCAATCGTGTGCTCGAGTTCGCCTTCGAGTGCACGTTGATAGTTCACGCGCTCGTCGAACTCCGAGCCCACCCAGTTCGGCTTATCGAAGAGCTCGAAGCCGAGCCGGCCGCTCTTCGGGCCGCCCTTGGCTGCCGTCTCCAGGCGTGCCTTATCCAACTGGTCTGCCGGAACCTTGAGCGTGGTGCCATCGGGCGTGACATCGAAGGGAATCTTGGCCGCAGTCAACTGGTCGCTGAGTTCGCGCGCATCCGCCGGATCGAGATGGGCATAGAGCACGCGCCAGCTCGGCTGCATGACCAGGGATGTGAATATTCCCGCGGAAAAAACAACACCCGCTGTGACCGCGAACAACATCGTTCGCATGCGTTTGGGCATCGCCATCACACGCTCCCAGGAGCGCGTCACGGGTGCAAGAAGGGCAAGCGACTGGGCCGAATTGGAGGAAGCGTCCATGTCTTAATCTGGTCGAAATCCTGGTCTGGTCTAAATCTTGGTCTGTGAAGGATCAGAACTGCGTACTCATCAACTGCTGGTAGGCGCCCACTGCCTTATTGCGGAATGCAAGCGCCATCTCAAAAGCGAGATCCGCCTTCTGGGTAGCAATCATCGCCGTGTGAATGTCTGTTCCACTGCCAGTCATCAATCCATCCACGGCCTGCGTAGCGTTGCCCTCCAGCGTCTGCATCTGTTGCATCGCATTCCGCATCAGCGCCGCAAACGGTGCGCCGGGCTGGGCGGCGGCGGCCGTACCGCTGATTTGTAAAAGCTGTACCGGCGGCAGGCCGGTTACGGGTGGGATGGGCATGAGCGTCCTCGTCGATCTCTCGTTCCTGAATGTGTTCAGCCGTTCCTGATTACTTCAAAATGTCCAGCGAGGCCCCGATCATGCTCTTGGTCGCCTGCACTGCCGAGACGTTCAGTCCATACGCGCGCGTCGCACCCATCAAATCCACCATCTCGGTCAGTGGGTCGATGTCGGGATAGGTCACGTAACCGTCCTTGTCCGCATCCGGATGCCCCGGATCGTAGCGCCGCAGCCCCTGACCGTTGTCCGTGACGATCCCCGCAATCTCGACTCCGCCCTCGTCCGCCGTTGCAGCCGGGGAGGCTCCATTCCAAGCGGCGGCGCTCAGTTGGCTCTGCAGCGTGCTGGCAAAGCTGCCACCCAGCATGCCGCCGGTGGTGACGTCGTTGCTCGCCGGTCCGGCGGACTGAAAGATCACGTGCTGGCGCTGGAAAAGTTTGCCGTCCGCGGTGCGCGTCGTCTCCGCGTTGGCCATGTTGGAGGCCGTCACTTCTGCACGGACGCGTTCGGCGGTCAGTGCCGATCCGCTCACTCCCAGTAAGCCAAAGAGATTCATCTGCGCCGTCTCCTCTCGCTCGCCATCACTTGCTGTCGGCGTGGATCGCATCCAGCACGCGCGCATATTCGCGCTTCGCCAATTCCACACCGGTGCGGAACTTGAGTTGTGCCTCCGCCATAGCCAAGCCTTCGCGATCCATCGACACGTTGTTGCCATCCGGCCGCGCCAGCAATCCATCGACTTCCTGCAGTTGTGGCGCCGCGGATGTTCCGGACACGCCCTCGCCGCTGAGCGCCCGCTGCATCTCCGCCTCGAAATCGAACCCCACCGTGTGAAAGCCCGGAGTATCAACATTCGCCATGTTGGTAGCCGTCGCCTTCAACTGTGCGGCGGCTAGGTCCATGTAACTCGTAAGCTGATCGGCCAGTGGCGTGGTGATTTCCATTACAGAGCGTCCTGCACTGCGAAGATCCGCGCGCTTGCTATGCTGCAGTTGCGCTTATCCTGTCCAGTGCAATCCCCATACCAGAGTGAGACCGTTGGTCCTTAGGGTTTTCTAAGGCAGATCGAACTCGATCTCGTCCTCGGTAATGACCGGGCGGTCCTCAGCCAGGATGCTGGCCCGTTCGAGAACATGCTGCAGCTCGCGCACGTTACCGGGCCACGGGTGCGATGCCAGTCGTCCAAAGGCCTCTTCGCTGAGCTGCTTCGCAGCCTCGGCGCCTGCGACTCCTCTCAGGAGATGCTCCACCAGCGCGGGCAGGTCATCCGGGTGCTCGGCAAGCGCCGGTGTATGGATACGAAAGACCGCGAGACGGTAGAAGAGATCCGCCCGGAAGCTGCCTTCCTGGGCGCGGCGGGCGAGCGGCTGATGCGTGGCCGCAACAATTCGGACGTCTACCCGCACCGTCTCGTTTTCTCCGACCCGCTGCAGTTCGCCGCTCTCGAGGAAGCGCAGCAGCTTTGACTGAAGCGCAAGAGGCATCTCCCCGATCTCATCGAGAAACAGCGTGCCCCCGTTTGCCGCCTCAATCCGTCCCGTCCGGCGCTGCACGGCCCCGGTAAAGGCGCCGCGAGCATGGCCGAAGAGCTCAGCCTCCAGCAGTGCCTCGGGGATGGCCGCGCAGTTCAGCGCGACAAAAGGTCGGTCGGCACGCGGGCTCAAGCGATGGAGAGCGTGCGCCACCACCTCTTTTCCTGTCCCGGTCGGCCCCTGGATCAGGACTGTGGTTTTACGTTTCGCCACCAGACGTATGCGACGGCTGACCTCGAGCATCCGCTCCGAGTCTCCGATCAATTCCGGCAGCCGCACGGATATTTCAGTCACGGCATAGGCCGGTGGAGTCGAGCGCGGCGAAAGCTTGCCGTCCGGACGCGGGACGATCGACACCACGGCAGTTCGGGTTGATGAGGCCATATCGTGAATCAGCGGCGAGGACCTCTCCTCGCATACGGAGCGCAACACTTGCAACAACTCACCGCGCCGCGGACTCCGCACGGCTTCCGGCAATCCTGCAAGTGCACCATCGAGGGCAATCAGGTCCATGGTGGGATGGCTGGACCGGACTTCGTCCGCAAAATCCTCCAGATGCAGGTCGGGCAGCGGGCCATCCAAGAGTGTCGCGTGCGGAAGCGTTCGCTCCATCAGCAGCAGGGCGGCCGCGCCTCCATCTGCTTCATAAACTTCCCATCGCTGCGCCGTGAGCGCGCTGCGCAGGCGGGCGCGGACCGCAGCATCGGTGCTCAACACCAGCACAGATGCTGCATTTTTCGTCATAACGGAAGCTGTTGCCATTGCGGACCTCTCTTTTCACTTTTTGTTTTTGAGGGACAGTGGGCCTACGACTGCATGGCCGCTTGCTGGAATGCCAGCCGAAGCATCGGCAGCGGCACGGATTGCGCCGCCTTGCCGGCTTCCAGGCCGGCGATGCGATAGCCCTGGCCGCGCACGGTTTCGATCAACGAGCCGCTAGGCCCAAGCTTGCGGCGCAGATAGTTGATGTAGACATCTACAACGTTGGTATTCCCCGCGTCGCTCGTGCTCCAGACCCGCTCCAGCAGCGTCGCGCGGGAGACGCAGCGGTCGCGATTGAGCATCAGGTATTCAAGCAGACCGAACTCGCGGCGGCTCAGTGCAATCGGCTCCTGCCCGCATTCGAGCGACTGCTGCAGGCGATTCAGCTCCAGGCCGCCACAGCGCAGCACGGCGCCCCCATCCTGGCGGCGGACCAGCGCACGGCAGCGCGCCTTCAACTCCCGCATGGCGAAGGGCTTCATCATGCAGTCGTCTGCGCCCGCTTCCAGGCAGGCGATGCGGGTTTCAAGCTCCGCGGCCTGGGCCGTCAGGACCAGCACCCGCATGCCATTGCCCAGCGTGCGCGCCAGCTCCAGGACACCCATGCCCATCTCTCCCGGAAGGTCCAGATCCAGCAGAAAGAGGTCGTAGTCCGCGCTGGCGATCGCGCTGGCGGCAGCAGCACCATCTCCTGCGAGCGTGACCGTGTAATCCTCTTTTTCGAGCCCCCGCGCGACAAACATTCCCAGGGCAGCTTCATGTTCAGCGATCAGGATTCTCAAGGCTTCCTCTTCTCAGCGCCGGGTTGATCCCCGGCTTGCAGAGACACCATCTCGTCAAATGGGGCTGCTTGGCAAGATATTGCTTTGTTTTTTCTTCGCCTAGTTTTCGCTTTTGGTACGCCTGGAGATGTTTATGCCGAATTGGGAACGCGGAATGACCTTGGCGAAGATTTCTTCGCCACATTTCGCTGTTTCTTCGCTACAATCGCGGCATGTCCGTCACACGCCGACAAAAAGAAGTGATCGATTTCATCAGCGGCTTCGTGGAAGAGAATGGATACTCCCCATCCTTCGATGAGATCGCGCGGGGGCTGAATCTCAAGTCCCTGGCCACCGTGCACAAGCACGTCACGAACCTGCAGAAGAAAGGGCTGCTCGAGCGGGCCCACAATCGCAGTCGTTCCATCGATATTCTGCCGCCCAAGAGCAAGTCCCGGCCTCCGGACCGCCTGCCGCTGGTGGGCCGGATTGCCGCTGGCTTTCCGGTGGACGCTGCCGAAGCCTCAGAATCCATTTCGCTCGGCGACATTATTGGTAACAAAGACGTTTACGCACTCGAAGTACGCGGCGACTCCATGCGCGACGAGCACATCGTGAATGGCGATTATGTGCTGGTGGAGCGCGTCAAGACCGCCCGCCCCGGCGAGATCATCGTTGCGTTGGTGCGCGGTAGCGAGACTACCTTGAAGCGTTACTACATGGAAGGCGACCAGGTGCGCCTCCAGCCCTCGAATGTGGAGATGGCGCCGATTTACGTGCCGGCGGAGCAGCTCGCGATTCAGGGCCGGGTGCTGGGCATTCTGCGCAAATACGCTTGATCTGGCTCTAAACGAAAAAAGCGGCCCGGCAATCCTGCCGGGCCGCTCTCTTGTCTCCTGAAAATCGCCTTACGCCACCGTAGTGGGGGTGGCCAGCACCTTGGCGACGCTCTTGTCGATCGTTTCCTTGGGAACATAGCCGACGATCTGCTCCGCTACCTTGCCGCCCTTGAAGAGCAGCAATGCGGGAATGCCGCGGATGCCGTAGCGGGCGGGGGTGGACGCATTGCGGTCCACATCCATCTTCATGACCTTGAGTTTGCCCTGATAGGCCTCGGCCACCTCATCGACAATCGGGGCCAGCGCGCGACATGGGCCGCACCAAGCCGCCCAAAAATCCACCAGGACGGGTTCGTTAGACTTCAGAACCTCCTGTTCGAAGTTCGCGTCGTTGACCTCAGTAATGCCATGACCTGCCATTCTTCCTCCATCTGGACACCTAAATGGCCCCAACTTTGTGTCCCAAACTGCCCTTCGCACGCACATCGAAGCGCGATTTGTACGCCGGATGTGCCCTTATTGCCCTTATACAGATGCAGCAGGGCGTCAAAAGTCGCAAGCCGGGACTGGCCTCTAGCTATCTTATCGGGTATCGGGAATTTCGGGATTGCCGGGTTGTGGAAAGCAAAAGCGCCCGTGGCCCACACAGGAGCCACAGGCGCTAGAGCAGCCCTCCCCCAGAACTGCCCACGGGTGAGAAGGTAGGCGGTACGAACCGGAAAAGTAAATAAAACTTAGGTACTTTTGTGGTCATCGTTTTGCATATTACTGGCCGCGGGCGCCTACCGACCACGGCGGCCTCATCGCACTTCAGCAAACTGGAAAAAATCGTATACTTCGTACAAATGGCTGGTCTACTTTCTCCGCGTGAGGCGGCACTGCGCCTCGGCATCTCCTACCCCACCATGAAGCAGTGGCTCTATCGGGGCAAACTGAAAGCGATCAAGACGCCGGGAGGACACTATCGCATTCCCGAGGCCGAGCTGGACAGCCTGCTGCACAAGGCGCGACGCGCGGAGACGCCGAAGCGGCAGATGCTGCGTACAGTGAGCGGCCGCAATCAACTGGTCGGGCGCATTGTCGAGATCAAGATCGAGGGGCTGCTGGCGCAGATCAAGCTTTCCATCGGCGGCCAGATCATTACGTCATTGATTACATCCGATGCCGCGCGCGAGCTGCAACTGGAAGTGGGAGAGACCGCGGCGGCACTGATCAAGTCCACCGAGGTGATGCTGCTCCGTGTCTGAAGCGGTGAAGCAGAAACTCGCATCGGCATCGGTTGAGCGGCGCTTCGCGCCGGCATGCAACGAAGATAGGATGACAGGTGTATAAGCCGCGAACGAATGCACGCACGCGATGGTGGTCCTGCTTTGCCGCGATTGCACTGGCTGTGTTGCTCGCGCACAGTAACGCGTCGCTCCATGCGCAGGCGCAGCCGCCACTTCGCATTGCGGCGGCGGCAGATCTCGAGCCGCTGCTCCCTGCCCTGCTCACCAGCTACGAGCGTCAGACCGAGCAGCACGTCGAGGCCTCCTTCGCCTCCTCGGCAACGCTCGCGACGCAGATCGAGAACGGCGCGCCCTTCGACGTGTTCCTTTCCGCGGATATGGCGCTTCCGCAGAAGATTGTGCAGGATGGCTTTGCGGCAGCGGGCAGCGCCGCGCGACCCTACGCCCACGGCACCCTGGTGCTGTGGACGCGTAATCAGAGCGGCGTGGGTGCCCTCACGATGCAGTTGCTTGCATCGTCTGCGATTCACAGCATCGCCATCGCCAATCCGCAGCATGCGCCGTACGGCCGCGCCGCCATGCAGGCCCTCACCAGTTCGGCGCTGCTGCCGGCAGTCCAGCCCAAGCTGCGCACGGCGGAGAACATTGCGCAGGCGGCACAGTTCGCCAGCACCGGCAACGCGGATGTGGGCCTGATCTCGCTGACTTCTGCGCTTACCCTGACGGCGCAGGGGCACTACGTTGCAGTGCCGGAGAATGCATATTCGCCGATCCTGCAAGGCGCTGTTGCATT
This sequence comes from uncultured Acidobacteriaceae bacterium, assembly GCA_963712845.1. Taxonomy (GTDB): domain Bacteria; phylum Acidobacteriota; class Terriglobia; order Terriglobales; family Acidobacteriaceae; genus KBS-83. Next base: position 467,900 of record CAVQJM010000039.1, on the reverse strand, counting down.
GAAGGGCGGCGCGAATGCCAAAGGTGCAGTTACCTTCCTTGGCTATCTGCACTCGCCCGCAGTGGTGCGGCAGCTTCAGCAGGGTGGATTGGCGCCGGTACCATAGGCGCTTCAATTGAGTCAGTTTGCCGGGATGCACATCGCCCCGACGGCAACTCCTGCATCGCATCTAACTATCCGCAGTTAGATTTTCGATTTGGAGGAAATCTGATGAAACGTACCCTTTCAGCCGTTTGTTGTATCGCTCTCTGCTCCATGCCTGGGCTGGCCAAAGAGAAGAAGGCCGCAGAAGGAGCGGCCATGACCGACCAGCAATTTGTCGATTTCGCCGCTCAGACCGACATGGTGGAAGCCAACCTGGGGCAGCTGGCGGAATCCACAGCATCTGCGCAGCCCGTCAAAGACTACGGTCAGATGCTGGCCACCGATCACACCGAGGACTTCCATCAGCTATACGACGTCGCGCAGCAGGCCAGTCTCAAGATGCCGGATGCGATCGACGCCGAACATAATAAGGCGATGATCGATCCCTTCCAGAAATTGAAGGGCGCGGCTTTCGATCGGCATTATGTTCAAGAGATGATCGCCGGACATACCAAAGCGATCGCCGTGTACAAGAAGGAATCGACGGATGCCCAGAATCCGGCGCTGAAGTCGTATGCGGAGCAAACGTTGCCGACACTGCAGAAACACCTTGACGGTGCGAAAGCTCTGGAGAAAGCCAAGTAGCGGCGAAGGGCACAGGCTGGTTCGGCACGGCAGAGTCGGCCGGAGTGGGGTTAGGGTCGGGGAAGATCCAGCATGACCACATCGGAATGCTCCTGCATTCGTTCCAGAACCACCTCATGGCTCTCTGGAGAGATGTCGAAGTCGCGAATGTCGAAGTCTGAAGGGAGATCGGTCAACTGACGCTCCGCACCGGTTTCCAGGTCAACGAGCCAGAGATTCTTGTGTTGAATGTCTCCACGCAAAACGACGAGTGACTTTCCTCCGGGCAGGAAGACGACGTGGCGAGCCCCGCGCGTCAGTAGCAAAGACGGCAATGGGTGCGGTCTACCTTCGGGAGTGACGGCTTTCACCGAAAGCGTGGTGCCGATATCGGGCCCCGAGTAGATCACGAAGCGGCCGTCGGGCGCCCACGCAGGATCGACCGAATACTCGCTGACAAAAACAGTGGGGGCGTGACCGTCGATCGGTATGCGAAAGAGGTGAGGGACACCGTGATCGTTCGCAGCCGAGAGGATCGATTGCCCGTCCGGCGCCCACGCTAGAGCGCCCTGGAGATTAAGCGAATCGGCTACGATCCGGGCGTTCGTGCCGTCGGCCTGCATGATGTGCAAGAGCGGCCGCCGCCCACGTTGGCTGACCGAGAATGCGATGTAGTGTCCATCGGGGGAGATTGCCGGGCCGCCAATGACCTGCGCTCCCTCACCACGCCACAACTCGGTGCTGGTTCCGTTGACGAGCTTCCAGATGCCCTCGCTCGTCCCGTTCGCCGCAACATACAGCAGGCCGTTCGACCCCAGCCGAGGTGAGAACCCCGTGCGGCTCGTCAGAGAAATGGGTTCCGCGGCTGGTGCTTTCGCAGCCGAATCAGCAATCCGCAATCGCCACAGCGTTGTCTTGGGACTTGCCAGCGTGGCAACCAGCCGGCTGCCGTCGGCGCTCGCCGCCAGCGAGGTGTATCTGTCAAAGCCGGAGGTCAGCCGATGGGGAATGCGGCGCTCGACGTCGATGCTGTAGAGCCACGGTCCCGAGCCATCCGAATCCCCTGCGAGATACAGCAGCGTGTGCCGATCCAACAGTACCGGGTAGTTCACGCGAGCGTCGTGCGACGTGATTCGTTCCGGGATTCCGCCGGCGGAAGGGATGCGCCAGATGTCCAGCTTGTCCGGCGGCGACCCCTGGACGAAGTAGATGAACTTCGCATCCGCCGACCACAAGGGAAAGTGAGAGTGCAGCCCGGCAGGCGCAGTGAAGATAGGGCGGCCTCCCGGCCGCGGGATGCCATCGGAGACGAACAGCGGGTCGCCGGCTCCGGGCAGGTGGTATGTCAGCCGGGAGCCGTCACGCGACCAGTCGTACTCGGCAACGCCTTCGAGGTATGGCTGCGGCTGTCCGCCCAGCGTCGCCACCGCCCAGGTGCTGATATCGCCGCCCTTCGAGCCCTCCTGCCTGCGCATCCAGAACGTCACCAGCGAGCCGTCAGGAGAGAAGCCCAGCGTCCGCACCGAAGGATTGGCCAACCCCGACACGGTGCCGTGGGTCAGGTTGTGGAACTGTCCCGAGCCCACCTGCGTCACCCAGACATCCATCTGTCCGTCCCGGTCCGACAGGAACGCGACAAAATGACCATCGCGCGACACCGCAGCGGCCTGCTCCATTCCGCCGAAGTCTGTGACCGTCTGGAATTGTGCGTTGGCGATGGGGTTTCGCCAGAAGTATTCCGTCCCCTGAAGCCAGAGGATAGCGGCGATGGCCAGGGTGGCTGCCGCCGCAACCAGCAGCAGGGCGAACCTCCATCTGCGGAAAAAGGTCGCCCTTGTCGCGGATGGCGGCGCAGGAGGTTCTGCCGAGGCGACCTCGTTCCCGTTCACCTGCGCTGCACGGAGATTGCGACTGCGCGTCCACGCATCCAACTCCGTCCGGGAAGCGTACACGGAGCCCATCCTGTCGTGGAGATGCCGATGGACGGGCATCGCCTCCCGTTTTTCCCAACGCTGGACTGTCGTCACGTCGCGGTTGAGGTATGCCGCGATTTCCTTCCACGAGTCCAGCCGATCTTCAAGCGGTCGCTCGGATGGTGGTGCGCCCATCGCGATCTCCTCATTGGTCGGCGGTTGTTGCGGAGCCCGGCACCGAATTGTAGCCTCCTCCGCCTGACAGGGGACGGCAAAAGACTGCATTCGACGGCAAGTCGAGGCAGGGCCGCAGTTCTGTGCCTTGCTGCTTGAAGGCATTCACTCCGGCGTCCGATTGTGTCCGTGCGTTTCAAACGTGAAATCGCCGAAATGTAATTCCTGGGCCGTAAATCCCCCGCACGGGCCTGACGTTCCCTTCGGTGACAACCACATGAATCACAAATCGGAGGTATTTCATGAAAATCAATGCTGCCGGGTGGATGGTACGTCTCATCGCGGTTCTCGGGCTCGCCGCAGGCACCGTGGCTCTGGCTCAATTTCCCCAACGTGCACTGTTTCAAGGGACACTCAACGACTACACGCCCGCAGCCGCGCCAGTCAGCGGCCCATGGGAGGTTCGCGGCGCCTGGTCGTTGGAGGTGAATGGGCGGACCAACAAGGCCGACTTTTCAGCGGCCCTCACCATGGAGCGCTCCGATCAGGGAGCCATCGAGAACGCGCCACCCCCGCCGCCCGGGCCACCTGTACCCAATCCGTTGGACAACCCGGCGCTTCGCAGCGCGCATACCCACCACATCACTCTGCTCAACGGCAAAATCGCGCGCATCACGAATGGGTTTACGGTGACCGGCTACGCCACCGTTACGAAGGACGGAGTTTTTCCTCCGCCCTTTGGATCGGTACTCCCTCTCCTGACGATCACCATCACCGGAGGCGCCCCCAGCGGCAAGGGAGACGTCGTCTTCTCGAACATCAGCGTGGTCTTCGGGCCTCCTGGGGATAAACACTTTGGAATGAACCCCCTGAATGGCGTCATTCGTAGCGTGGATCCGCAAGGTGGATTCGGGGGTTGGTGACATGGGTCGGCGTTATTGCCCTGCAGGTGCAGATCGGTCGCCGCTCAGCGGAAATCGGTATGCACTTCGGGAATCGCGGCCAATGCGAGAGAGCGCAGACGCTTCTGCGCAAGTGAAGGCGCATGATGCTGGGACGAGCGATCATCGCGATTTCCGGATTGCTGGCCATGACCGGTGGGCTGTGGCCAGCATCCGGAGAAGACGCTGCGCCGTCGATTCGCGCGGGGGAATACCGAGTCCCTTTCCAGGTGCATGATGGCTTGATCTACGTTCAGGGACGGGTGAACGGGATGCGAGCGACGATGCTAATCGACACCGGCGCGGCTCTCACAATATTCACGTTGAGGGTGGTTCCCACCCTGGACACCGATTCAAGAGTCACGATCAACATGGCGAAAGGGAGCGTGCTGGCCTCCCGGCTTCCTGTAGGGTTCGTTCTCGGAGACTCGGCGCTGCGAGAAGGCCACTGTTCATTTCATCAGAATGCAGTTGTCGGGGCCTTCAAGTTCTTAGACGCCGATGGCCTTGTCGGCCAGGACGTCCTGAGTCATTTCAAATCCGTCACCTTCGATTTCAAAAACTCCACACTCATCCTGGAAGACCGCTGAACTGTCCAACAAAGCGAGAGTGGCGAGAGTTGCGCTGTGAGCTACCCTTGCAGAGATGGACCAGCAGGCACTGCTCCTTACACTGCGACTGGCCGCCGTAACCACGGCGATCCTGCTGCCGCTGGCGCTGGTGCTCTCGGCGTGGCTGGCGCGGTCGCGGAGCTGGGTTGCGCATGTGGTGGAGGCCGGCGTGGGGCTGCCGCTGGTGCTGCCGCCGACGGTGCTTGGCTTTTATCTGCTGGTGTTGCTGGGACCTGCTACGGCGCCGGGCCGGCTGCTGGTGCGCCTCGTCGGGCACCCACTGGCGTTTACGTTCTGGGGGCTGGTGATCGGCTCCATTCTCTATAGTCTGCCCTTCGCGGTGCAGCCCGTGCTAGCCGGCTTTCGCGGCATCGATCCGGCGCTGATGGAGAGCGCGGATCTGCTGGGCGCGTCGCGCTGGCGCGTGCTGATGCGGGTGCTGCTGCCTGGCGCGCGCGCCTCGGTGCTGGCCGCAGCGATATTGTGCTTTGCGCATACCGTTGGTGAGTTCGGCGTAGTTCTGATGCTGGGTGGATCGATTCCCGGCGTGACCCGCACGCTTTCCATCGCGCTCTATGACCAGGTGATGGACGGCAATTATGCCGCTGCCAACCACATGGCGCTGGCGCTCGTAGCGATCTCGCTGGCAGCGCTACTGGTGGTGTACAGCGTGGCGCGGCCGGGCGCGCGAGGAGAGACGGGCGGTGCGTGAGACGGAGGCGCATCCGCGGATCGCGTCTGACGCAGATGTGGACGGACCGGCGGCGTGGCTCGCCTTCGCTGTCCACCATTGCGCGGGCAAAGATGGCGACGCCAAATCGCACAAGGGCGGGCCGACGCTGGCTGCCGAGGCGGCGCTCCGTGGGTCGCTCGCCGTGCTGGTCGGGCCGTCCGGCGCGGGCAAGACTTCCCTGCTGCGCAGCATTGCCGGCCTGATGCATCCGCAGAGCGGATACGTGACCGTGGCGGGCACGAGCGTGTGGGACAGCGAACGAGGCATCCGCCTTCATCCGGCCGAGCGTGGCTGCGGATTGGTGACACAGCGACATGCACTCTTCCCTGCCATGACCGGGGGAGACAACATCGCATTTGGGCTACATGCGCTGTCCCGCGAGGAGCGGGAGCGACGGGTGCAGGAGATGGCGGCGCTCTTCCGCCTGGAAGCGGTGTTGTCCCGCCGGCCTGCGCAACTTTCCGGCGGCGAGCAGCAGCGCGTGGCCGTGGCGCGAACGCTGGCACCGCGCCCACGAGTGCTGCTGCTGGATGAGCCCTTCGCCGGCCTGAACCTCAGCCTGAAGGACGCGATCCTGAGCGACCTGGAAACCTGGCTGACGGCAACGCGGACGCCGGTGCTCTATGTAACGCACGATGTGGCGGAAGCCTGGCGGCTGGGATCGCGTCCGGGCGCCGAAGTGCTGCGCATGGAGGATGGATGCATCGTACGACAGGGCCCCGCAGCCATGGTGCTCGCGGCGGAGCGAGCACAGCTGCTCGCCGCGCTCGAATGAGCCTTTCTCAAATCCTCTGCAATATCTTTCCCGATAGCTAATTCTGGAGGTTCCCAACGTATGGCCGCCGTGCATCATCGCAATGCAACTGCGCTCGCTGCATTACGCATCTTTGTTGGCATCTTCTTTCTGCTGTTCGGCGAGTACAAGGTCTTCGGTACCGAGTTCACGCTGCATGGCGGCTTTGAAGAATCGATCCGCGGCTTTCTCGAGCAGGGTGCATATCCCTGGATGGCTCCTGTGCTTCGGCACGTCGTGTTGCCACACTCACACCTGTGGGCGTTCCTGACTGCGTACGGCGAACTGCTGATCGGACTGGGACTTATTTTTGGCGTGCTGACACGGCTTGCCAGCGTCTTTGGGCTCCTGCTGATGGTCGTGCTGTGGCTCTCCGCGGGATATCCGGGCCCGCATGTCGCGCTATGGCGTTATTTCGGTGCATCGTTGGATTCGTCCGTCTTTGCCGGGTGTTTCGCTGCGTTTCTCGTGGGCGAGCCCGAGCTGCGATGGTCATTGGCCCAGCGCCTGCGCCGCAGGAAGGGCGCTCCGCACGCGTGAAGTTCCGGGGCAGAAATATCGAATCTCCGATTGCGCATCTCAATCCGAGGAGCGTCTAAACGGCGGACACGGGGGCGCAGTGGAACAGCGAAAGCAGTCGCGGCAGCACGCACCCGATGCGTGCTTGGCTAGGGCGCTGGAGTCGCTCGAGGGCCTCGCATCGGGCGATGCGTTCGGCGAATGTTTTTTCGATCCGTGGAATCGCACCCCTGAAAATCGCGCCTCCCGCATCCTGCCGCCGGCACCCTGGCGGTTCACGGATGACACGATGATGGCAGTCTCGGTCTATGCCTGTCTGGAGCGGCACGGAAGTATGGAGCCGGAGTGGCTGGCTGAGAGTTTCGCGCTGCACTATGATCCGGAGCGCGGCTATGGTTCGGCGATGAATGCCTTGCTGATGCGGCTATATACCATCGGCGCAGCAAACTGGTTTGAGGAAGCTCAAGAGCTGTTCAACGGCGAAGGATCGTTTGGCAACGGAGCCGCAATGCGGGTCGCGCCGGTGGGAGCTTATTTCGCACACAACCTGGATCTGGTCGTAGAGCAGGCGACACTCTCGGCCATCTCCACGCACTGCCATCCAGAAGCCATCGCCGGCGCTGTTGCAGTGGCGGTCGCGGCGGCGATGGCGTGGCAAGACCGCGCCGCGGCAACGCCGATGGACGCGAAGGGATTCCTGGAAGGGGTGCGGGCGTGCACACCGGAGAGTGTGGTGCGCGATGGCATCGACCGCGCCCTCGAGCTGCCCGATGCGACGACGGTACTCGAGGCGGCTTTGACCATTGGCAACGGCTCCCACACCACCGCGCAGGACACGGTACCGTTCGCACTGTGGAGTGCGGCTCGTTCGCTGAGCAATTACGAAGATGCGCTATGGGAGACGGTAAACGGCAGCGGGGACATCGATACCAACTGCGCGATCGTCGGCGGCATAGTAGCGATGCGCACAGGAGCCGGGGCAATCCCGGCGGAGTGGCTGCGACGCCGCGAGGAACTGGGGCCGCTGCTGCAGGCGGCAACGAGGAAGTACTAGGGCAAAAGCGTACATCTGAACTTTTGCTAAGCCACCCAGACGGGTTCAGGCTCGAGCGAAATGCCGAAGAGCTCGCGCACCCGTGTCTGGATGAGATCTCGCAGGGCAACAACGTCGGACGCTTTTGCTCCGCCCTGATTGGTCAGCGCGAGTGTGTGGCGCGTAGAGACTGCGGCGGCGCCTTGGCGATAGCCCTTCACGAAACCGGCCCGTTCCAGCAGCCAAGCTGCAGGCAGCTTCACGTCGCCGGGGCCAGCGGGATACCGCGGCACCTCTGCTTCCGGAAGCTTCGCGGCTTCGGCGATGTCCGGCAACTTCGCAGCGGAGACCACCGGGTTCTTGAAAAAACTGCCTGCGCTGCGGCGCTCCGGATGGTCCGGCGTCACCACCATGCCCTTGTCCAGCCGGATGCTGAGAACGGCCTCGCGCACCTGCCGCAGGCAGGGATCGGCCACATCGTGATCTTTGAAGTAATGCTTTAAGTCTGCATATGTGACCGATGCCGGCACGTTTTGCTCGAGCCCATAGGTGACCCGGCTGACGATGAAGCGATCACGGTCCGGACCTTGATTGAAGCGGCTGCGGCGGTAGGCAAAGCCGCATTCGGCGTTATCAAGATCGACCCATCTGCACGTCGCGCGATCGAAGGCACGCACGGTGCGGATGGTGCGCGAGACCTCCTGTCCATAGGCGCCAACGTTTTGCACGGGCGTGCCGCCGACGGTGCCGGGAATGCCGCTGAGGCACTCAATGCCCGCCAGATTCGCAGCAACGCTGCTGCTGACCAGCGTGTCCCAGTCCTCACCGGAAGCGGCAGAAAGAATCGCTCCGTTGCGGTCGATGCCGCGCAGGGTGATGTGGAGCACCAATCCGTCGAAGCCGTCATCGGAGACGAGCACGTTGCTGCCGCCGCCCAGCACGAAGAGGCGCAGCTTGCGTTCCGTGGCGAAGTCGACTGCGGCTTCGATGTCGGATTCGGTGACGGCCTCGGCGAACCACCTGGCCGGTCCGCCGATCTCAAAGGTGGTGAAGGGCGCCAGGGACACGTGTTGCCGGAACTCCATGGTGGGAGGGTACACGACGACGCGGAGCCGCAGTTCACCACTTTTGTGGAACGCGCCGCCAGATTACGACACCGCGTGCGCTACTCCGTGCGCAGGGCCTGCATTGGGTCGAGGCGCGAAGCGCTCCATGCTGGCACGAGGCAGGCGAGCGATGCGACTACAAGCAGCACAGCGCTGACCACGATATAGACGGTCAGGTCCAGCGGGCGCGTGTCTACCAGAAGCGACTTCATGAGCTGGGTGACGGCCGCGGCTCCTGCCAGGCCGAGAATGAGCCCGGCGATCGCGGGGCGTAGTCCATCGAAAAGCATCAGCCGTAGGACTTCGCCGCGGCGCGCGCCGAGCGCGATGCGTACGCCGATCTCTGTCGTGCGCTGCGCGACCAGGAAGGAGAGCACGCCGAACAGCCCCACCGCCGCGAGCACGAGAGACAGGGCCGCAAAGCCGGCGAGCAGCGTGGCCTCGAAGCTGGTGTCGACGGCGGCCTGGCCAATCACCTCGTCCATGGTCATCACATCGGCCACGGGCAGGTTGCTATCGATCGAAGCGATGACGCGCTTCACGGGCTCCGCCATCTCGGCAGGATCGCTCGCGGTCCGGGCAACAAGCTCGATGGAGTTTTCCGTGCCGGCGAAGAGCGGGTAGTAGATGGCTGGAATCGGATCAGCCGCCGGCAGTTCGCGCGCATCTGCGACGACACCGACGATCTCAAGGACAGTGGCGTCGGGGCTGAAGATGTGTGCGACGACGTGCTTGCCAATCGGGTCTTCACCTTTGAAGTTTTCGCGCGCCAGCTCCTGGCTGATGACAACCTTCTTGGCCCGCTCCAGACGCTCGTCGGCCGTGAAGACGCGCCCTGCCAGCAAAGGTATTTGCATGGTCTGGAAGTAACCTGGATCGACGAAGGTGGTGGTGGCGCCCAGCACTTGGCCCTTGGGTAGAGGCGGGTGTTCTCGGATCGTGTATGTGTCGTCTCTCTGATGGCCCTGGCCGGGCAGTAGAGTTGTGGCGGCCACAGATTTGATACCAGCAATCTGGCTAACACGCTCGAACAGATCGTCGTAGAAGGCGACCATTTGAGGAGAAGTTTTCAAGCCTCGCGGTTGAGTGAGACTCATGGTCAGCATGCTATGCGTGGCGCAACCAAGATTTGAGGAGCGCATGGCGCGATAGCTCTTCAGCAGAAGACCTGCCGCGATGAGCAACACAACCGTAAGGCCGACCTCGGCGGTAAGCAGTAGACGGCGCACACTGACGCGACCGCGGCTCGCACTCGCAGAGCGGGATGATTCCTGCAGAGCGCACACCAGTTCGCGATCGTTCGACGCAAGTGCCGGGAGCAGGCCGGCAAGCAGGCCACAAAGCACGATAGAGCCGACAGCAAAGAGCACTGTGACGGCGTCGATATGAATTGAGTCCACGCGCGGCAGATCGGCACGCGCATGCACCAGCCATTGCACAGCGCCATAGGCCAATGCCATACCGAGAGCTCCGCCCCCGAGTGAGAGCAACAGGCTCTCGACTATCTGAGAGCGGATAAGGTGCGCGCGGCCGCCACCGAGCGCTGTACGGATGGCGGTCTCACGCCTGCGTGAGGCGGCCCGCGCCACCAGGAGGTTCGCGATGTTGAGGCATGCGATCAGAAGCAGGCAACCGGTAGCCGCAAGCAAAGCGTAGAGGCCCGCCTTTACGTTGCGGACTTCACCGTCGAGAATCGGTCGCAGGTTCACGGCATCGAGCACCGGACCATCCGGATTCTGCAGGCGAATCTGGCGCTGGATGGTGTTCAGCTCCGCGCTGGCCTGCGCGAGCGTAACGCCCGGCTTGAGCTCGCCCACGACATCGAAATTGTGTGAAACATACAGCTGCATGATTACGCGCGACCACTCGTGATACAGCGGCGTCCACAATTGCACCCGTGCATCGGGGTAGCGGAACCAGGCGGGCAGCACGCCGATGACGGTGTAGGGCTTGGCATCCACCAGGATAGTTCGGCCGATGAGCGTCAGGTCGCCGCCATAGCGGCGTTTCCAGAACCCCTCGGTCAAGAGGACAGTGGCGTTTGCATCCGGGCGATCGTCGTTCGTGTCAAAGAGCCGCCCGATCACCGGGTGCACACCGAGCATGGGCAGCAGTTGCCACGAAGCCTGCTCGACGTGGACCACCTCCGGGAGCTGGCCGCCGCCGGAAAGATTGTTGGTCACGCCCCTCTTGATGGCGAGGCGGTTAAAGCTGTGCGCCTCAGCCTGCCACCGCGCAAAGGATCCGCCGGCGACGACGTTGTCCTGAAAGCTGCCGTCGCTCTCGGCCTCGTAGATTCGCACCAGCCGGTCGGGATGAGCCACGGGCAATGGCTTGAGCAGCACCGCATTGACGACAGCGAACAGAGCGATATTCGCGCCGATGCCCAGCGCGAGAACAAGAATTGCCGTAAGCGCAAAGGAAGGAGCACGCATCAACCGGCGGATGCCCTGGCGAATGTCGCGTGCAAGCGATTCCAGCCACTGCCAGCTCCACGTGGCGCGTGCGTGTTCGCGTACGACTCCAGGGTTGCCGAAGAGGCGCATCGCGGCCTGGCGCGCCTCCGTCTCGTTCATTCCGGCCGCACGGTTCTCCGCGATCTGCTCGTCGAGATGGAAGCGCAGCTCCTGGTTGAGCTCGGCATCCGCGGTCCTGCGACCGAAGAGCGTGTGACCCCGCATCCGCAGCTTGTCCAGCAGGCGCATTGGGAACTCCTCTAGCCTTCCTGGACCACGAGGTTGATGGCGCCGGAGAGCCGGTTCCAACTTGCGGTCTCGGCGACTAGCTGGGCGCGGCCGGCGGCGGTGAGCGAGTAGAACTTGGCATTGCGGCCGGTGTCGGTCTCCGCCCATTTGGCACGAATCCATCCCTGCTGCTCCAGGCGATGGAGAGCCGGGTAGAGTGAGCCCTGCTGCACCTGCAGCACCTCGCCGGAGATCTGCTGGATGCGCTTGGCGATGGCCCAGCCGTGCTTCGGCTCGAGCGAGATGGTCTTCAGGATGAGCAGGTCGAGTGTTCCCTGCACGAGATCGCTTGGTTTACCCATACCCTGACTATCTACAATCATGTTGTAGATAGTCAAGGGGTATCGCGGTCCCCACCCTTCAGCTGGGGATGGCCGCTGGCAATCCGCTCGCGCGCTCCATACAATGGTGGTAGACAGAAACAGCGAGCGGGGACGCTGGCGTCGAGAGACGAAAAGGAGCAGGCATGTACCCAGAGATTATGGTGATTCCGATGCGCGAGGAGCTGACGCGCGCGGGGATTCAGGAGACACGCACAGGGGCCGAGGTGGACGCAGCATTGGCCAAGCCAGGCACGACGATGGTGGTGGTGAATTCGATTTGCGGATGCGCTGCGGGCAAAATGCGTCCGGGCGTGAGGCTCGCGATGCAGAACGCGGTGAAGCCGGATCAGAGCATCACCGTCTTTGCCGGGCAGGACCGCGAGGCCACGGAGCGGGCGCGCTCTTACTTCGAGGGACAGCCGCCGACATCGCCGGCGATTGGCATCCTGCGCGACGGCAAGCTGGTGTACCTGATGCAGCGCTTCGTCATCGAGGGTGCGACGGCGCAGCTTATCGGGCAGGAACTGGCACGTGCCTTCAACGAATATTGCGCAACAACGACGGCATAGTTGCGTTTAGATCAACGTCAGAGGCCCGGCTTCGCGCCGGGCCTTTTGGCATTTGCGGCGACGCGACAAAAGGCAGGTCCTTCGCTGCGTTAGGATGACAAGCTCTCTGATTTCGATTCAGGGTCGTATTGCGCGAGGAAGCTGCCTACCGCGATGCCGCGCGTGAGGGCGAGGTGCCAGACGTCGCTCACCTGCGCGGTGTGATACCCGGAGCCAGGCCAGGTGTCGAGCAGCCTGCGCAGCCTTGCGGTATCGAGGACGCGGCGAGCAAGCGGCGAGCGCTCGATGCGAGTGAGTTCGGCCGAGAGCTGCGGACGCGCGGCTCCGACGGTGAGATACCAGTCAGCCGACTGCAGACCACGCGTCGTGCGGCGCAGAGTGGAGTCAGGCAGACGGCCTTGCATCGCGCGACGTATCAGCGAGCGGCTTTGGCCGCCTGCCAGGTACTGCTCGATGGGAATGCCGAGGCAGAACTCGAAGATACGCTTGTCCTGCGTCGGATCGCGCTGCTCCACCTGCCATGCGGCAGCGGCGACGCCGTTGTTCACTCCCGGGTCGTAGAAGTCGAGGCTGCGACGCACGGATTCACTGCTGCTCTCCACGCCATAAAATTGCGCGAGCGCTTCTTCCTTGAGCCGGTACTCCGCCGCAAGTTGCGGATGCACGGCGGTGTAGCTGAGGGAGAAGCCGCGCATGTCTGGATGATAGGTACGGCGCAGCCATTGGGGCACCAACCATCCCGTCGCCCAGGAGGCCGCGCCCCGCCACGAGGTGTAGCCACTAGCGCGCAGCTCGCGAGTCAGGCGAAGAAGCTTGATCCAGTGGCCGCTGCGTAGCAGATCGGACAAGCCGATCAGGCCGCCGAAACTGATGGTATTGTTTCCGCCCGCTCCCTGCAGCAGCACGCCCAGTCCGCGGCTCCGCATGCCATCGAGGATGGCGTCGATCCAAAGCATATTGGTGGGATTGAAGGTCGGCTGGCCGCTGAGCCGCATGTCGCGCAAGGAGGAGGCGAGCAGATCGCGTCCGCTGACGTTGACCCGCACGTGTTCGATGTTGGGATAGAGTGCCGCGACCTCCGCGGCCTGGTCGCCCTCGTCGCCGAAGCGCCCCGGCAACGCGCCGCCGTCGTAGCCGGAAATTGGCACCGCGGTAAACGAGGTGATGCGGCCTCCTGACGGTGCGAGGAGGTGGGCTGCGGTTACGGTGACCGAGGAGCTGTCCAGTCCACCGCTCAACTGCGATGCGATGCCTTCTGCTCCCGAAAGCCGCGCCTGGACGGCGCGGTCCCACCGCTCCCGGAAGTCGTCCACATAATCGGAGTCCCGCTGATAACGGACAGGCGGGGTATCGAGGGCATGCCAGTAGCGGCGTATCTCGATGCCGGCAGGCGACACTTTTATCCAATGTGCCGGCGGCAACCGCTCGACACCTTCAAAGAATGTCTCGGTGCCGCGGGGCGACAGGGCGGCGAGATAGTGCGCCATACGCTCCACGTTGACGCGGTGACCGACGCCAGGCAGCGCGCAGAGCCCAGGAGGCAGGGAGGCGAATGCAAAGCCCCCACTCGAACCGAGCGAGCGTGCGAAATGCAACGGACGCTCCCCGCCGTGGTCGCGCGCCAGGAAAAGCGTCTGACGCTGCGGCTCCCAGCAAGCGAAGGCGAAACCGCCAATCAGGTGCTCCATAACGTTAAAGCGCCAGCGAGTCCAAGCGTGAGCGAGCACTTCGTCGTCGCTGGCGGTTTGCCGCAGGTTGAGCTCGCGGACCAGGTCGTCATGGTTGTCGAGTCGCAGATCGGCGATGATGTTCGGAACGGCGGCGGTAGCTCCGGCGGAGCGATACTGCGTTTCGCTTGAAGCATCCGGAGATGGGCGGTAGTCGCAGGAGCCGAGAACAATACGCTCGCCTGCGTGTTGCAGCGTGGCAGGCGAATTAGCCATCGCGGCGAGCATAGCGAGGCAGTTTTCGGAGGCGACTAAAGGGCCGGGCGACCAAAGGCCGGCAATGGCCCGCATCCGGCTTCGGGGCTGGCTAGACACGGGACTGTATGCTCGCTCCAGGCGAAGCGCAGTAAGGTTTATAGAAGGAGAAGAGTGTCTTCAGACATTCTCTCTGGGGGCTGGTATTGGATTCGTACAAGGTATGGAGATAGGACCGCGGAATCAACCCGACTTATGAGTATGTACTCCATCATGAACGTGATTATGGCCAAGCTGCGCATCCGCCAGAGCCAGAATGTCGAGCACGGGCTTCTTCCATTCCCGCCGCTGCGGGACAATGGCCGATGCCGGATGTTGGGCATTCATACTGGGGGTGTTCGTCATCCATCCTCCGAAACCAACACAACTGCAAGCCGAGTCGTTGTTCTTAGCAGCCTCATGTCGGGCTGCCGTTGGGACGCGATGCAGGATTGTCCCCGCATTCGTTGCTCCGAAATACTCTTCGTCCCGCTTTACTTATCCGAGCAAGCTGGCGGGATACACTAACCCCGCGAGCACAATGCTGTGCCTACACCATTGTCAGAGCAATACGAAGAACCGTCAATTCGATAGTATGTGAAACTCTGGCCCAAGTAACATCAACCGTTACTGCGCTTTGGCGTATCGCAATGCTCCATATGAAGATAGGTTTCCTTGCTGCCCCGAACTGCTCCGGTGACCTTGACAAGTATGCGCACAGCCCTCACGGCAGGGGAATGCACCTTCCGGGGGATGGAGGGGGCCGTCCCTGAATAGCTACCGGATCGGTCCGCTTCTCTATGTGACTGACCTGTTACTGCCTGAATTGCCACCGGGCAGGGCGGAAGTGGGTGAGCGAACCGTGAGCATACGGTTGGGTGAGGCGCCGGCAAAACTTTCTGCTCCGCTGGCGGTTGCGGAGAGCTACGAGGCCAACGACGGAGAGTTTCTGCTCCGCCTGCCCGGCGTCGCCACGTATTACGTGCGCGACGGGATGGAGATCGTAATCGATCGTACGGCCGGCGCTCCGGAGCTCGACGTCCGCTCCTATCTCATGGGAAATCTCTTCGCCGTCCTCTGCCACCACCGGAGACTGCTTCCGCTGCATGGCAGCGCCATTGAGACTTCGCGCGGCGCCGTCGCGTTCCTCGGGACATCCGGCGCGGGCAAATCGTCGATGGTCGCTTTTCTGTCCAAGCGCGGGCATCGCGTTCTGGCCGACGATGTCTGTCTGATCGACCCCGCTGCCCCCCAGCACCAGCGCGTGCTGCCCGTCGCCCCGTGGCTGAAACTCTGGAGCACGACGCTGGAGGCGATGGGCGAATCGAGCCATGGGCTTTCCCGAATCTTTTCCGACGATGAGAAGTACCGCTATGCGCTGCAGCAACCCAAAGCGCCGACGCGGCTGGCGGAGCTCATCCTGCTGGAGCGGGCGGAATCCCCGGCCGAGGTGAGCTTCGAGCGGCTGGCGCCGGCGCACGCGCTGCACGCCATGCTGGACCTCACCTACCAATCCTGGCTGGTACGTGCCATAGGCCGGACGGAAAGTTACTTTCTGCGTTGCGGACAAGCTCTGGAGGGCGCATGTGTCACGCGCATGCGCCGGCCATGGGGCTTCGACACCATGGAGGCGACACTTACAGCGCTCGAAGGCCACCTGGATGCGATGCCCTGATATGAAGCCTGAGGAGTGTACCACCGGAACTAGTCGCGGGTGCTGTTGGTGGAGTGAATCGGCGCGAAGAGCAGAGCACTTTCCCCGCCGAGCAGCATCCGGTGGTCGACCTCCAGCCAGGTATGCGCGTGGAGCTGGCGATCGGCGGAGCGGCGCACGCCGTAATGCATGATGCTCGCGATGCCGCGGCGGCGCAGCATGGCATGGGCGGCCAGCGCCTGCGGAAAGCATACGAACGACAGCGGCCCGTAGCGGGCGACGGTGAGCACCGCCCAGCGGATCCGCTCGACGCCATCGGAACCGTCTGCATCGGCGCTGGGCGACGCAGGGGCGGCGCGCACGGGGCTCTCCAGCCAGCGGAAGATCCAGCGCACCGGCAGCAGCGCCAGCGCGCAGCGCGCGGTCAGGAGCGCCGCGAAGGCCTCCAGCAGCAGCATGCGCCGCGACACCGACAGAACGCGCCAGCGATGCCATCTGTTGCCCCGCATGCGCGCTACTCCCGCGGGCGAGACGCCGCGGTGGAAGAGGATCCACTCCAACGGACTGAGCAGGGCGTAGAGCGGGAAGAGAGCGTCCGGAAGATCGAAGCGCTGCCAGACCCGCGGACGGAGCAGAACGCGCCGGACGATCTCCATGCGATAGGCGAGCCCGCGCCGCAGTCCCAGCTCATAGCGCTTCAGCGGCCAGCTTCCGGCTCCATCCTGCGTAGGCTGGAAGCGCTGGGCCAGGTGCTGGGTCCATGCATAGTCCAGTATCCATCGTGCCTCGCGGCTGGCAGTCTGCAGTTGCATGGGAGCGGTGAGTGCGTCGGAGTCCACGAGCTCCAGCTCCTGCGCGATCTTGAGAGCGGCGGAAACCTCCGGAAGGATGCCGTACTCACGTGCTTGGTCGGCCAGGGCGCTTCTCTGCTCTGCCGTGAAGCTGCGCCACAACGCGGCAATGTCGGCCAGCGACTTGAAGCGGAACCATCCGTCGAGCGCGCCGTGAACACAGAGATAGAGAAAGCAGCGGTCGAGCGGCAGAACGGCCAGTGCGGTCTCGCCAAAGCGCACCTGCTCATTCGATGCCGGGTCTGTGTCGGCCAACGCATTGCCGGGCATGTGCGGATTGCGAAAGAGCCGCCAGTGCAGATCGATCTCGAAATCGTTGCGATGCGAGCGATAGGTATAGTCCCTGCCATGCTTGCGCCAGGAGCGGCGGCGGAGCGGCGTGAGGCGCGCCTCGGGTTCGTCGCGGCGAAAACCATCGCCCAGCAGGACGCGGTCGGCGGTCTCCTCCATGCCAGGCGCGATCAGCAGATCGATGTCGCCAACGTCGCGCACGCTGGGATCGGAAAAGATGCGCTGCGAAAGCGGAACGCCCTTAAACACCAGGACCGAAACTCCCGCCTGCTGCAGCAGATCGCAGAGCCGCCGCGTCTCGGTGAGATAGCGGAAGGCGCGCATCGCATTCTCAGTGGCGGCAGCTTTTAACGTGGCCAGAATCGACGTCGGTACATCCCCGGCTGCAGTGGACAATGCGCGATAAACCAGAGGTATGACCCGATGATGGCCGCATAGCGCGAGGAAGGACTGCCAGTCGATCTGCCCTGAAACAATCAGCGCGCGGATATCCACAGCGTCGGCCTCTGGGGATGGCCAGCGCATGCAACGCAGCAGCAGGCGCAGTTCCGTTGGCAGGTGACTGTAGGCAAACGCAGCCTCTTCGGCCTGGAAGTGCGCGGGCTGGGATGGTGCACTGCGGAATTGCGCGGTTTGGGCCACGGCGGACGAAGTGTCAGTATCATATGCGAGGCCGCAGGTGGAGCAACGATCCGGCCGGAGGCGAACTTCTTTTATGTCGCGCGAGATTCCCATCACGGCGGAGAGTGTCGTGTCCTGGAGCGAGACGCCGGTCGCCACCGAGGTGGACCGGGAGGTGGTGCTGATGAACGTCGGACGGGGCCGCTGTTATGGGCTGGGCGAAACGGGCAGCTCCGTGTGGCGGCGTCTGGGCTCGCCGATCCGCGTGGAGGACCTGTGCCGCGAGCTGATGCTGGAATACCACGCCGACCCGGTGGTGCTGGTGCGGGACGTGCTCGCCTTACTCGAGAACCTGCAGGAAGAGGGGTTGGTCAAGGTAATCGCTACCTAACGACTGCTTGCACTCGACACCGTGGCAGTCGAATTGCGCACGACGAAGTCCGGCTTCACCACCAGAGTCGCCGGTATCTCCTTGCGCGTTTGCGGCTCGATGTAGCTGAGGAGTGCATTTGCGGCGGTCTCTCCCATGGCGCGCAACGGCTGGCGCACCGTCGTCAGACTGGGATTATTCGTCTGTGCGCTGGGGATGTCATCGAAGCCGACCACGGAGACATCCTGGGGAATCTGCAGGCCGTGCTCCTTCAACCGTGCAATCGCGCCGATGGCCGAGTGGTCATTAAAGGCGAAGATTGCTGTGAACGGCACGTGCCGCTCCAGCAGCCGCGCCGTTGCCTGATAACCGGAGTCGCTGCCGGCCTCCGTGCCCTCCAGCTGCACACACAGGCGCGGGTCGAGCGCCAAGCCAAGCTCGTGGGCAATCTGCTCGATTGCCGACCAGCGATGGTGCGTGTCGGAGCTAAATTCCTGCCCTTTGATGAAGGCAATCCTCCGATGCCCAAGACCGTGCAGATGGGTCAGCGCCATGCGGACCGCAGTGGTGTGATCCAACTCCAGGTTAGTGACGTTTTCCATGCGCTGATGGCCAGAGACGGCAACCACCGGGATCGGCAGATGCGGTTCTAGAGGAGTATCGATTGCGATCAGGCCCTCCACGGCGCGGGAGAGCAACAGCCGAGGATACTCGCGCAGCAGGTCCGGGCGGTGATGATGGCTCACGACGAAATAGAAATAGCCGGCCTGCAGCAGGGCACTTTCGATGCCGCTCAGCACGGATGCGGAGTAGCCCTCGCTGATCTCCGGCACCATCACGCCCATGGTGTAGGTCTTTCTGCGGCGCAGCGCGCGGGCCAGGTGATTGGGCTCATACTGCATCGCCTCGGCCGCGGCCCATACCAGGTCCTGGGTCCGGGTGGAGATGCGATTGGCTGCAGCGGAGCGGTTCAGGACGCGGGAGACCGTAGCCACGGAGAGCCCGAGATGCTCGGCGACCTCCTTCAACCCCACCGGCCGAGCCGGTAACACCGGACCTCGCACCCGATTCCGACCCTCGGCCACCCCCCGCCTCCCACAGTCAAGCATTTTTCCTGTAGGCGTTGAGCGGCAAACGGAAGCTTTATGTGACCTTTCATGAAAGGAAGGGCACGGCGAGAGGGTCTCCGCTATCACTGCATCAGGAAACTGCTTTAACGGAACCATCATACCGGTCAGCCGGAGAGCGAGTCCCGACTGCGCACACGCCTGTAAGTGCCACAAATGACAAAACAACGGAGGCCACCCCCACCCGGCCGCAGGAATCAGAACCCAATGAGTAGTTAAACCAAAAGTAGCAAGCGTTTTTCTTTGGGAGGCTTATGAAGCAGGACTGGAACCGGGCCCTTAGGCTGGGCCGTGAACTCACGCTCACTCTTAGCTGTGCCATGCGCACTGGCGTCGTGTTGGCTGGCATCGCCATGCTAGCCACCGCAGCTCAAGCGCAGTTTCGCGCATCGATCACTGGCACCGTCACCGATGATTCAGGCGCGGTTATTCCGGGCGCGACTTTGACTCTCACCGACAATGGAACCAACGCAAAGCAAGTCCGCACCAGCGACAACAGCGGCTTCTACAGTTTCAACGCTTTGCCGCCGGACCACTTCACGCTGGACGTTACAAAAGATGGATTCCAGGACCGACAGTTTGTGGATCTGCAACTGAATGCGGAGCAGGCAAACTCGATCAACGTGCAGCTTACGGTCGGGACAAAGGCACAAACAGTAACCGTGAATGCCTCCACCGAGGCGGCGCTCGATACGGATACCCCGAATCTTGGACAGGACATTACAGAGCGTGAGATCCAGCACATGCCGGTCTATCAACGCGACGTGACCAGCCTCATCCAGTTAGCGCCCGGCGTTCTATCGGATGGCTCAAAATCGGGCGGCGGGGGTGGATTCCAATCACCCGGCACGCAGACCGGAGCATCATCGGGCGGCGGCGGCAACCTGGGACACTCGAGCAGTATCTTCGCCACGGAAAATGGCGCCTCCGCGAATGCGAATGGCGGACAATTTGAAACCAATGGCTACACCGTAGACGGTATCAGCACTGTCAGCGCAGTCTGGGGTGGGTCCACCGTCGTTACTCCCAGTCAGGATTCGGTGGGCAACGTCAAGATCGTTACGAACGCCTACGATGCAGAGAATGGCCGCTTTTCGGGCGCGCTCACGGAAATCACATCAAAGACCGGAACCAATGATCTGCATGGCAGCATTTTTATCCAGATCATGCGTCCGGGATTGAATGCTTATCAACGTTGGAACGGCCCAGCTTCCGTCCAAGCCTTCGACCCCTCAACAGGTGCGAAGCTGACTCCAGCGGAGCGTGGCCTACTTCGCGATGAGGACCGCTACAACCAACTTGGCGGCAGCATTGGCGGCCCCATCTGGAAGAACAAGATCTTTGCCTTCTTCGCTTATGAGGGACAGAGCGAGACAGTTCCGGCCACCGGCACTGGGTGGTACATGACCACGGCCTTGGCGGCACTGGCTCCGACAAACAGCATCTCCTCGACATATCTCAACTTCCCGGGAGCAGCGGTTCTTGGCACATTGGTTGGTTCGGCAACCTGCAGTAATGCCGGACTTACAGAAGGTGTCAACTGCAGGACGATTCCCGGGCAGGGGCTGAACATTGGTTCGCCTCTGACAAGCGGTCTCGGCAAGCAAGACCTGGGTTATGTGAGCGCCAGCACTCCTGGTGTTGGAAACGGCCTCTCAAACACTCCTGATATTGCCCTATACACGACGCAAAATCCGACGAGCAACGATTTCAAGCAGTACAACGGGCGGCTTGACGCAGATGTAACCAGCAAAGATCATGCTGCCTTCGCTATCTATTGGGTTCCGACGACCACGACCACACACAACGGCGGCTTAGGCTACCAGCTTTTCAATCACTCGCAGGTCAATGATGCCTTCTCGGTGATCTGGAACCACATCTTCTCGCCGACCTTCCTGAATGAAGCTCGTGCCAATGCAGCGGGCTGGCGTTACAACGAACTCGCCTCTAATCCCCAGGCGCCATTCGGTCTGCCGCAGGACCAATTGTTCGCCTCCAGCGGCACGGACCAGATTGGAACGATCTCCATAGGAGCCGTTGGCGTGCCCGCACCTGCGCATCTGGATCAATGGACCTACGGCTACAAAGACGTAGCCACCAAGGTGCTAAATACGCAAACGCTGAAATTCGGCTTCGATTTCACCCGGCTCTACTATCTCAACGACCCGATAGGAGCACCCAACTATACCTTCTACAATATCTGGGACTTTATAAATGACGCCCCAGAAGCAGAAGGTGGACCCTTTCAATCGACGACCGGCATTCCTGGCGGCTTTCGCAACGACAACCGCCAGAACATGTTCGGTGTCTTCTTCCAGGATGACTGGAAACTTCGCCCGAACCTTACCGTGAGCGCCGGGCTCCGCTACTCATACTTCGGGCCGCTCTCGGATAAAAATAACAACATGAGCGTGCTTTCCTTTGGCAGCGGTACTAGCCTCTTGACCGGAATTACTCTACGGACCGGCATTGGCGGCTGGAATGCGCAGAAGTTGAACTTTGGACCGCAGATCGGCTTCAACTGGAGTCCTGTGTCGTCGAAAGGCAACATCGTCCTCCGCGGCGGCTATGGGTTGAATTACAACCAGATACAGATTGCAAACTCAAACGCGAATGATTTCAACCCGCCAGGAACGAGCTCCGTTCCTGGAACCAGCAAGAGTCCAACGGAGATCAACCCAAATATCCTCTACGCCACTTCCAGCAGCCCAACCAATATCTTCGGATTCCCCGCCAACCCAACTGTGATCACGCAGTTTAACTCGGCAGGTCTACCGGTGGTAGGCGGGGCGAACCTGAATGCTCTGCCGGGTAATCTGCCTACCGAATACACGCATCATTATTCGCTCGACACACAATGGAACCTTGGCCGCGCATGGGTTGCGACTTTGGGTTATGTAGGCAGTTCCACCCATCACACCCAATACAACTACGATGGGAATGCTTTCGGGCAGATCATGGGAGCGCCGCTGAATCCTCTGGTCAACAGCATAAACACCGCGGGCAGCCAGGGTAAAGCGAACAACAACATGATGCTCGCCGGGCTTAAGCACCAGTTCTCACATACCTTCTCGTTGGAAGCACAGTACAGCTGGGCCCACAGTATGGACACCAACTCCGGCCCATATTTCAGGGACCCATATTTGTTTAACACCAGGTATTCCTACGGGCGGTCCGACTTCGACATCAACCAGGGCTTCAAGGTCTTCGGTGTCTGGCAGCCGGTGATCTTGAGGGGTAGCCATAGCTGGGCAGAAAAAGTCGCCGGCGGATGGACGCTTGCCGGAATTGCGACCTTCCACTCCGGCTATGGGTGGACCCCGATCTATACGGCGCCGCACCAGATCTATTGCAATAGCTGCAATTACGGCTTTCAAAACCTTCGGCCGATTTATCGGGGCGGTGGGGGGCGTAGCACCAGCAACGATGCCTTCAAAACCGGAAGCAACTTCCCAAATCCAGGAACTGCCGACACGGGCACAAACCAGAATCAATTTATCAATAACTACTTTACAGTTCCAAATTACGCGAATGCGATTGCGGATAATGCGGGCCAGACAGCAACCAGTTTCATCCCCGCGCCTGGACTTGACCGTAATTCATTCCTTGGACCGAAATATCGTGACGTCGATCTTAACCTCGCCAAGGCATTTGGCCTACCCAACATGCGAGTTATAGGGGAAGGCGCCAGAATCGAAATCAAGGCTAATGTGCTCAACCTGTTCAACCTGTTGAATATCGATCCGACCAGTCTCAACAACGACATTGGGGGCGCGAGTCTTGGGCAGGCGAAGCGGGCCCTAGGATCGAGAATTATAGATTTTCAGGCCCGATTCAGCTTCTAATTCTCTAATGCATCGTTTCTAGGGGCCTGGCACACATATAACGGTATTGGACGTAGAAGGTTGGTAGAAATATTGCTGTGTTTGCGGGTAGACAATACCACTGAAGTGCCCGGTGAAATAGTAGGCTGTGGTTCCCTTCGCTCCGTAGAATTGACAGGAAGCTTTAGCATCTGGTTGTACTATACCCGAGCACGCCTGTTGCTCAGTCGGATTATTAGATGTGTGATACGTCGCTCCTGCGCTGGATCCATATACTTGCGAGATGTCGTAGAACGCGGCATAACTATTGTCGGCCAGCAAGATCGAGAAGTTCAATTGTGGGTAACCCGAAACCCCCGATTGTTTACACTGTAAGACTAAGGTCGTAGCAATATCTTCAGGAGTTTGAGCAACGATCATAGGACAAAACGTAGTGAATACAATTAGAAATGGCAATGCGCGATTTAGCAGATTGATCATATAAATTCAACTTCCTCCTGGCGACAGGCATTATCAAAAATGTAACAACGGAGCAACCAAATATTGCTAAATATGGCACTGTCGAATTGCAGGCGGTGTTCTACTTTTTTTGACTTCATGAGGGATGCTTCTACTGGATGAAGCATCCCCTCTTACTATGTTGCCTCCAATTGGATAATTCAAAAAGGCCTGTCTTATGCGACAGGCCTTTTTTTTGCGCGCAGATTGCATCCAAATCAGTGAAAGGACACATTTTCTCCGATGAAGCTAACTACCGCTCTTCCCTGTTCCACGCTGGGTGCCTTACTTCTTCTCTCTTCTGCTGGCTGCAACCCGAAGGCGGACTCGAACACGAACTACGAGTCGGCTATCAACGACTACTACAAGGCCCATCCCGCCTGCCTCTGGTCGGAAGCGAAGAAATTCCCGGTACAGGCCGCTACCTCCGACGATGCGAAGACCCAGGGTTATGACGCACTGACCGATGCCGGCCTGCTGACCCGCACGACGGGGGAAAAGAAGGTAATGATTATTGCGTCCAAGCAGGTGAATAACTACGACGTCTCCGACAAGGGCCGCAGTGCATGGACGCAGGATCCTACCCAGCCCGGCTACGGCAACTTCTGCTACGGCCATCGCGATGTTACTTCGATCGACAACGTGACGCCGGGCGCGGATGGCTCCGGCAACAAGACCGCCCAGGTGAGTTATCACTACAAGATTAGCGACGCCGCTCCGTGGGCGAGCACGCAGGAGATGAAGACGGCGTTTCCCGACCTTGCCACGACACTCTCCGGACCGCAGGCGGACAATGCATCGCTGACCATGACCGGCGATCACTGGCAGGTAATGAAGCAGTAGCCGCCAGCGCGGCGTATCCAGTTCTAGGTTGCTTGGATATGCCGCGCTTCATTTTGCCGCATATCCATTGTTTGAGACAAACGACTTTGTACAAAGGCGATCACCGCATCGCTCATGTACTCGGGCGGCGCGATAGCGAAGCGCGGAATGCCGTCGGCGAGCTTGAGCGAAACGCCACGCCACTGCGGAACCAGTTCCTCCGAGGCCGCGCGAATGAGCAGAGCATCGGCGCGGTCGAGAAATAAGCGGGCAGAGTCCTTGAAGTCGGCAGTCGCATGATCGAGCACGCTGAGATATAGGTCCGGCCGCAGAAATCCCATGATGCTGTTCGATTCGACGATGGCATTCCCCGCAGCAGCTAGCTCTTTGCGCAGCCGGGGCATGGCGGCGGCCAGGTTGCCGATCCGCGCGCGCACCCACAAAGAACGCACCGCGCCCGCCGCGAGAAACCGGGCGGAGTCGGTACCTGTCGCCGCAGCGCGCTCTTCGCTGAACGCGATGGTATGCTCGTCGGTCTGACAGTCGCAGGGCTCGCCGTTGGCGGTGCAGAAGCCGTGGCCGAACTGCGTGATCTTGAAAGCAGTCCAGCGCATCTCGGGCAGTCGCGCGATGAGCGCGGCCGCTACCGACGTTTTCCCTACGCTGCGCGAGTGCCCGCCTACCACGACGATCGCCATACATTCCTAAGACGTTGCTGGTGCTATTTGGGACGCCGCGCCAGCCGGGCCAATGTCGCCAGTTCCTTCAAATAATCCTTAATGGGACGTGCCGGTGTGCCCCAGAAGACCACTCCGGGCCCGTGGATGCGCTTGCCCGACGGAATGCCTGCCTGGGCGCCCAGGATCGCGCCTGGACCGATCTGGACGTGATCGGCGATGCCTACTTGGCCGCCGACGATGGCGCCATCCGCGATCGTGCTGCTGCCCGAGACACCGGTCTGCGCAGCGATCACTACATTGCAGCCGATGGAGACGTTGTGTCCCACGTGGACGAGGTTGTCGAGCTTCGTACCCCGGCCGATGCGTGTTTCTTCGAGCGCGCCGCGGTCGATGGTGGTATTTGCGCCGATTTCGACATCGTCCTCGATAACAAGTCTGCCTTGCTGGGGAAACTTTGTGTACTCGCCTGATGCATTATCGCGCACGTAGCCGAAGCCGTCCGAGCCGAGCACTGCGCCCGCGTGAACGATGACTCCATTGCCCAGACGCGTGCCCGAGTAGACCACCACTCGCGGATAGAGATGACAGCTTTTTCCTATGTGCACATTCGCGCCGACGACGACGCCGGCATCGATGCGCGTGTATGCGCCGATGCGTACTCCGTGTTGGATCACGGCGTTCGGTCCGACAAATACACCGTCCTCCAGGCATGCGCCGGATCGATGTACGCCGAAGCATGGATTCCCTGCTGTTCATGCAAAGGCTTCAGCAGTTCCGCCGCGCGCGCAAAGGCGAGCTTGGGATGGTTCACCAGCAGCATTGGCTTGCTGCCATGATCGCCGGCGAGTTTGCGGGAGGTGATAACCGCCCCGGCGCGGCTCGCATAGGCGGCTGCAACTGCGGCCTCGCTCTCCGCAAAGACCAGTTGCCATTCAACGGCATGGGAATGCGCCGCGACGCTTCCGATCTCGATTGCCGACGCATCGCCAGCACCCGCCGGTACTACTAGTTCCGCGCCGAGCAGCGCCGCGAGTTCTGGGAGTCGCATGTCGTCAACTATAGAGCGAGGGCTGGCCTGCGGGACGTGTCTTCCAGCGGCGATGCACCCAGAGCCACTGCTCGGGATAGCGCCGTACCCATGCTTCGATGGCCGTGGTGCAGATCTGGGTGTTGGTCACCATGTCCTGCTCGTCGTCGCCGCTGTGCACGAGCTCGAGATATTCGCCGAATTCGAGTACGTACTTCTTCTCTTCTTCGCGCCAGGTGAGAAAGCCGGGCAGCACCGCAGCTTCTGTGCGCCAGGCGACGCGCGCAAGTCCCGATGCAGTACAGGCCGGTGTACCGAAAAAATCGACGAAGACACCCTGCGGCGGGGTCATGTTGGTGTCCATCAGAATGCCCACAGTATCGCCGCGGCGCATCGCACCCAACAGGCCGCGTGCGAAGTCGTCCTTGTGCAGCACCGTGTTGCCATGCAGGCAGCGGATGCTGTTCACGAGGCGATCGACCAGCGGATTGTCCAGCCGCCGGATCACCATACTCATGGGATAGCCCATCAGCGAGTGATAGAAGCTGGAAAGCTCCCACAGACCGAGATGTCCAGTCAGCACCAGCACACCTCGGCCTCGATCGCGCGCTGCCAGGTAATGCTCCAGGCCCGCGTAGCGGATGAAGCTGCGGGTGCCCTCAGGTGTGTAGCGCGACATCCGGCAGAACTCGGCCAGGTGCAATCCGAGGTTGCGATAGAGCCCCCGCAAAACGCGGCTGCGCCATGCGGCGTCGCTTTCCGGATACGCGATCTGCAGATTGCGTTCGCCCGTCCGGCGCAGCCTGCCGGTGAGGGCAAAGATGAGAGCACCCAATCCCGCGCCAACAGCGCGCGCCCAACTTCGCGGCAGCGCCCCCAGCACGCGCACCAGCACCCACACGACGATGAACTCGAGCCTCTGACGCATCCCGGGAGCAAAGCACAGACAGTGTCCGGCTCTACGCGACTATATCCGGACTCGATGCAGAGCGCATCCCGCAAATAAACAGGCCCGCCATAGAACGGCGGGCCTGCGGAACTGCCTTGCGGATCGAGTAAAGCTATTGGTCCTGGGTGGAGTGGAAGTATTTCGCCACGGTGCGCACGAACGGCTTCGCTGAATCGGGTACCGCAACGTTGCCATGCAGAATGGAGTCAAAGGTGTTGTTGTTGCCGTTGTAGAAGGTGGTCGTGTCGTCGAGGTTCTGCGAGACGTCGTCGCCGGTCAGATCGATGCCCGCGAAGAGACCCTTGGAACGCGAATAGGTGAGGAGCTCTGCATTCAGCTTCCAGTCCGTGCCGGCCTGCGCGTTGCGGCCGACGGGACCGGCAGAAGCAGCGGCGTCGCCGCCCAGCTTGACCTTGTTCTTCAGCAAGTCCTGGAAGCCCTTCTGATTCACCGCAACAATAACGAGATCGGTAGCCTGACCGCCGATCTGGAAACCGAAGCTGCCGCCGGCGATGCGGATGAACACCGGCGCACTCCAGCCGTGGGGTGTGCGGCAGGTAACGACGCCCTGGCCGTACTGGCCACCCACAATGAAGGCGCCCTTTTTCATGCTCGGCACGACACCGATGCAGGTGGCCTTCTGCGTGATCTGATCGGGAATGGCTTTGTCCGGCACGGCCATCACTTCGTTGATAACCCGTGTTGCGGCCGCCAGCCTGGCATCCAGGTCGGATTTGCTCGATGCTGCAGAGGCGCTAAGGCTTGTGCCTGCAAACCCAAGTCCCACAACGACAAGACCAGCAAGAAACTTTTTCATAGGTAGCTCATTCTCCCAAAAGGTGTTCGCGGAATAACGTCCGCATGGATGGTTGTTACGTACAAAGCCAGGAATGGTCCAAACACAGGCCATCACTGGACTTCGCTCATCTACGGTGTGGTGAGATGCAGAAACGGGGCCCTGTAGAGCGGCGGGCGGTAGGAAAAGATCGCGGGAGCACATCCGGCACAAAAAAATAAGGGGTGCGAACGGCTTCCTACGGCCTTTCGCGCCCCATTCCCCAGATCTGCGTTGTTCTGATTACCATCAGACGCCATCAACGGTTACTTGTCAAACTTTGGGGCAGATTTTAAGATTACCTAAGTGGGATGCTAAAGCTTGGGAAGGACGATCCCCTGTTGCTTTTGATACTTCCCTTGCCGGTCGGCATAGCTGATCTCGCAGACTTGGTCGGACTGAAAGAACAGGATCTGGCACAGCCCTTCGTTGGCATAGATTTTGGCGGGCAGGGGGGTGGTATTGGAAATCTCGAGGGTGACAAATCCCTCCCATTCCGGCTCGAACGGCGTGACGTTCACGATGATGCCGCACCGGGCGTAGGTCGACTTGCCGACGCAAATGGTAAGCACATCCCGAGGAATTTTGAAATATTCCACCGAACGGGCCAGCGCGAAGGAGTTGGGTGGAACGATTACCGATTCCGCCTGAACGGTGACAAAGGAGCGCTCGTCGAACTTTTTCGGGTCGATAATGGCGCTGTTCACGTTTGTAAAGATTTTGAACTCGTCCGAGACCCGGAGGTCATATCCGTAGGAGGAAAGCCCGTAGGAGATGACTCCCTCGCGGACCTGTTTTTCGCTGAAAGGGGCGATCATGCCACGCTGCAGCGCCTGCTCCCTGATCCATGTGTCGCTCTTGATTGCCATCCTGCTCCTTGCCCAATCGGGTGCCGACAGCCTAAATTACAGAGCAATCGAGGTTTCGCGGCACTTTATTCTTCGAATCTGCATCTTAATAGGGCACTATCGAAGATGACAACGCTGGGATCGTACCCGTCAAATCAACAGCATAGACGTTGAACCCATTCTGGAGAATGCCTTGATCAAGCAGGACATCGTGCACCGGGTGATTGAACGGACCGGCCTCCCCCGCAACAAGGCGGAGGCTGCCGTCGACACCATCTTTGAGAGCCTGAAGAAGGCGCTGGCTGCTGGGGAACGCATCGAGCTGCGGGGCTTTGGAGTCTTCAACGTGCGACCGCGCAAGACCGGCATCGGACGCAATCCGCGCACCGGCGCGGAGGTCACCATCACTCCCGGCAAAGCGGTGCGCTTCAAGCCCGGGAAAGAATTACATCTGATCGACTGACGGACTCGCCATCCGGAGCAATGGCGCCCGCGCGCGTATTGCCGCTCAGGTGCGATTGTGCGGGCAAGCAAGGCAAACAGCAGATCCCTTCGGCAAGCTCTTCGACTACGCGCTCAGGATAACGATTCTTAGAGATCAGATCAGGCTGATCGCATCCATATCAAACACCAGAGCGCTGCGAGGAATGCCCGCCTTGTCCGCATAGTCGCGTGCAGCGCGCAGCGCGCGTGAGAGCGCTTCCCGCCGCTCCGCTTTGAGCAGCAGGTGGAAGCGATAGGTACGTTTGATCTTCGCGATGGGCGCAGCGGCGGGGCCCAGCACACGAATGCCCTGCAGCTCGGCTGACTGGAACCATTTCCCGAGCGCGGCTGCCCAGCCGGCAGCCTCTTCCATCCGGCCGCTGCGCACCAGGATGTTCGCGATCACGCCGTAGGGCGGATAGTGCATCCACTTGCGATACTTCAGCTCCTTTGCAGTGAAGCCCCGGTAATCGTGCGCCTGCGCGCATTGGATTGCGTAGTGATCCGGATGATAGCTCTGCACCACGACCCGGCCCGGCGACTCGCCACGGCCGGCGCGTCCGGAGACCTGCGTGAGCAATTGGAAGACCCGCTCCGCTGCGCGAAAGTCCGGCAGGTTGAGGGCGTAGTCCGCGCCCACAACGCCGACCAGCGTGACGCCGTGAATGTCGTGGCCTTTTGCGATCATCTGGGTGCCGACCAGCAGGTTGATCTCGCCGGAGTGCAGCCGGGTGAGCAGGCGTTCCATGTCGTGGCGACTACGCACGGTGTCCCGGTCCATGCGGCCGATGCGCGCGTGCGGAAAGATCTCCTGCAGGCGCTGCTCGCCCTGCTGCGAGCCCGCACCGAGGAAGTAGAGGTGCTCGCTCTCGCACTTGGGGCAGAGCTTCGGAACAGTGCGGCGGAAGCCGCAGTAGTGGCACTCCAGCCGCTGGCCGGCGCGGGCGTGGGCATCTGCCTGAGAGAGTGAGCGCTCGTGCGTGATTGCGTTGACGCAATCTCCGCAATAGAGCTCGCTATCGGGGACCGGGGCCATCTCCTGCAACGCCACGTGCCTGTGATGGGTGAGTGCCACGGCACAGTTCTCGCACTCCAATCGCTCGCCGCAGGCACGGCACATCACAACGAAGGAATAGCCGCGGCGATTGAGCAGGATGATGGCCTGCTCGCCGCGTGCGAGGGTGGCCTTCGGTCTCCGCGATCAGACGCCGCGAGAAGAGCTGCTCCTGCCCTGTCTCCTGAAACTCCTGCCGCATGTCGAGCAGCTCGACTTCGGGCAGCGGCCGCTGGTTCACCCGCTCGGGCATCTCGATCAGCGCGTAGCGGCCGCGCTCGGCGTTGTGCCAGCTTTCGAGCGACGGCGTGGCCGAGCCTAATACCACCGGCGCCTCGGCCAGCTTCGCGCGCATGACGGCAACATCGCGCGCATGATAGCGCGGATTCTCTTCCTGCTTGTACGAGGAGTCGTGCTCCTCATCGACGATGATGAGGCCAAGCCGCACCGCCGGCGCGAAGATGGCCGAGCGCGTGCCGACGACGATACGCGCCGCACCGCTCCGGATGCGGTGCCACTGCTCCGCGCGCTCCTCCGGCGTGAGCGCGGAGTGAAGCATCGCGACCTCATCGCCGAAGGCATGGTGGAGCTGCGCGGCGGTGGCGGGCGTCAGGCCGATCTCCGGTACCAGCAGGATGGCGGAGCGATCGAGATCGAGCGCGCACTGCATCGCTGCCATATAGACCGCCGTCTTGCCGGAACCGGTAACGCCGTAGAGCAGGCTGGCGCGGAAGCCGCCCTCGGCGAGTTGCTGCGTGATCGATTCAAGTGCCTTCTGCTGTTGCGTATTCAACGCGAAGGACTGCGCACGCAGACCGCTGAGATGAAACGCTTGCGGGCGATCCTCAAGACGGATGAGTCCGCGGCGTACCAGCGTAGCGAGCGTAGAAGCAGGTACCGGCAGGGCGCGCAGCACCGCAACCGGCAGAGTACCCTCGGCTCCGGCGAGCGTGGCCAGAATGGTCTGCTGGTTCTCGTTGAGCTTCGGCAGCCGCTCCACCTCCACCAGCATGGCGTAGCTTTCCAGCCGCCGCGCATCGCGTGGCGCAGCCATGGCCTCACGCGTGATCCACTTCTTGCGCACCATGCCGTCGACCAGCTCGCGCGTTGCGCCGGTGGCGCGCATCAGCGTGGCCCGTTTTGCAGCTTCGCCGCCCAGCAGGTAGTTGAGGACTGCGTACTCTGCTGCCTGCTCTTCGGGAGAGCGGCGCGTGCGGCGCGTGCTTCCCTGCTCGGCGCCATCCTGCAGCGCGCGCTCGCCCGCCTCCGCGATGCGATAGACGACCTGCTTGCGTACCTCGGCCACCAGCGGCAACATCGTCCGCAGCACCTCGCCCAACGGCGCCAGATAATACTGGCTGATCCAGCGCGCGAGTTCGAGCAGTTGCGGCGAGACCATCGCCTCGCTATCGAGGACGCGCTCGATGGTCTTTGCTTCGACCGGCGGAGGATCGTCGTGCAGACGGGTGACAACGCCGATCAGCTTCTCATTGCGGAAGGGGACGATGACCCGGCCACCCAGCGGCGGCGGATGCTCTGCATCGATGCGATAGGTGAAGTGCGCATCGAGCGGCACCGGCACAACGACATCGCAGAAGGCTGGCATCTGAGGCGAGGGTATCAGGGCGCGAGGGTATCAGAACTGAAGGTAAAAATCGGGTAACTGCATCTCTCTGCTCCAGTCCGCTGCATCCGTTTCGCTGTTGCGGCATCAGATTGGGAAAGTTGAGGAGACAACGAACATGGCAACAGAAAAGAAAGTTGCGTTTATTACTGGCGGAAACCGTGGGATTGGCCTTGAAACCGCCCGCCAGTTGGGAAAGCAGGGCGTAAAGGTCGTGATCGGATCGCGCGATCTGGCGAAAGGCGAGGCTGCCGCTGAAAAGCTGCGCGCCGAAGGCGCCGATGTCGAAGCCATTCGCTTCGATATCACCAAACCAGCCGACTACAAGGAAGCCTACAACTACTTCGACAAGAAATTCGGCAGGCTCGATATCCTCATAAACAATGCAGGCGTATCCAGGGAGACATTTGGCGCGGCAAACAATGCAAGTTCGGTAAGCAAGGAAGTTCTGCGCGAGACCTTCGACACGAACTTCTTTGGAACCATCGAGCTGACGCAGGCGCTGCTGCCACTCATCAGGAAAGCTCCCGAAGGCAGGATCGTGAACCTGTCCAGCATTCTCGGTTCCCTCACCCTGCATGCCGACCCGAAATCGCCCATCTACGGATTCAAGGTCTTAGCGTATGACGCGTCGAAAGCGGCATTAAACGCCTTCACCGTACATCTTGCCGCCGAGTTGCGCGATACCAAGATCAAAGTGAACTCCGCGCACCCAGGCTGGGTGAAGACGGAGATGGGAACCGACGCCGCCCCGATGGAGATTCCGGACGGAGCCAAGACAAGCGTGCAGCTCGCGCTGCTGTCTTCCACTGGTCCTACCGGAGGATACTTCCACATGGGCGAAGCGCTGCCCTGGTAGCGGCATCTGGGCGTGTCGCTCAGGCCTGCGGAGAGCGCGATGGCGCCTTGATGCCCAGCGCGGACATCGCCATCTGCAGATCCTTCCACGCCTCTTTCTTCTGCGTGGGGTCACGCAGAAGAAATGCCGGATGGTAGGTGACCACCGTCTGGATGCCGCGGTAGTCATGGATGCGGCCGCGCATGCTGGCGATGGATCCGCGCATGCCCAGCAGATATGTCGCGGCGGTCGCTCCTAACGCCACCAAGACACGCGGTCGCACGATCTCAATCTGCCGCTCGAGAAACGGCATGCAGGTATTGGCTTCGCCGGGCTCCGGCTTGCGGTTCCGCGGCGGCCTGCATTTCACGATGTTGGCGATGTACACCTGCTCGCGCTTCAGCCCCATCGCCGCGATCATGTTGTTCAGCAATTGGCCGGCGCGGCCGACGAAGGGCAGCCCTTGCGCGTCTTCGTCGGCGCCAGGCCCCTCACCCACGAACATGATCTGCGCGTTCGCATCGCCGTCCGCGAAGACGATTTTGTTGCGGCCCTGTGCGAGCTGGCAGCGCTGGCAATCGCCGATGAGATCGCGGACGGCAGCGAGCGCAGCGGGACGCTGCGCAGACGGCAGAACGGGACCGAAGGAGACGAGCGGTGGCACGGGTTGATCGCTGACGAGTGTGCGGCGTGGAATGGTGCTCTCCTGTGGCGCGGTGGGAATCGATGTCATGGATGGCGATGCAAGAGACGCGGGCTCCGGGGCTTCTGCTGCGGCAGGTGTAACGGTGACGGCCTGCTCGATCTTAGAGTCCGCCACGACGGCAGCGGGCCCGCCACGACGATAAAAGTCGTAGATGCCGAGCTCGCGATAGAACTCGAGACGCGCAGCGAGTTCCTGAAGTGCGGATTTCTGGAGCGTGTCCGTCATCGCGGCTGTCGCGACGCCGCGCCGAGGGGCGCAGTCTCATCGACGATCGACGCGGGCCGGCGCAGCGCGCGTATCTCGTCGAGGATGCGGTCCGCCAGATCGCGCTTGGACATCTCCGGCAGCTCGATCGCAGTCTGTTGGGTGAGGAAGGTGGCGGCATTGCGATCGGAGTCGAAGCCAACTCCGGGGCGCCCAACGTCGTTCAGCACCAGGGCGTCGGCGCCCTTGCGCAGCAGCTTGTCGCGGCCATGCCGCAGGTGATCTTCGGTTTCGGCAGCAAAACCCACCACAAGCGTTCCAGGAGTTCGCCTGGCAGCGACTTCGGCGAGGATGTCGGCGGTCGGCTCCAGATCGAGCTGAAGAGCGTCGCGCCGCTTGATCTTCTGCGCGGCAGGCGCTTTGGGGCGGTAGTCGGAGACAGCAGCGGCCTTGATGACCATCGTCGCTTCTGAGAGCCGGTCCAGGACCGCAGCGCGCATCTCGTCCGAGCTGGTGACCTGGACGAACTCAACACCCGGCGGCGGTGTCAGCGGCGAGATTGCGGAGATGAGGATCACGCGTGCGCCACGGGCTACTGCGGCTTCGGCGAGGGCGTAGCCCATCTTGCCGCTGGAGCGGTTGCCGAGGTAGCGCACTGGGTCGATGGCCTCGCGGGTGCCGCCGGCGGTGATGAGGATGGTCTCGCCCGCGAGGTCGCGCCGAGGAGGGCTGACCCGGCGATCCAATTGTTCAAGTACAACTTTAACAATCAACTCTACCTCTGCCAGTCGTCCGGGACCAATCATGCCGCAGGCGAGATCGCCCACGCCGGGGGGCACAATGTGCACATGGCGATCCGCCAGGATGCGGAGATTTGCCTGCGTCGCCGGGTGCGCCCACATCTCGCTGTTCATGGCTGGAGCGACGACCACCGGAGCCGGGGTTGCGAGGTAGAGGGTCGCCAAGAAATCGTCGGCAAGGCCATGGGCAAAGCGAGCCAGAAGATCGGCTGTCGCCGGCGCAACGACGAGAAGTTCGGTGGACTGCGCCTCGGCGATGTGCTCGATAGCAGAGTCGAGGTTGGGCTCGGCCTGCTCGGTGCCCCACAGGCCGGTGATGACCTTGTGCCCGGTGAGGGCGGCGAAGGTCAGCGGCTGCACGAAGCGCGTGGCCGACTCCGTCATCACCACGTGCACATCCAGCGCCTTGGCCTGCAGCGCGCGTACCAGTTCCGCTGCTTTATAGGCAGCGACTCCGCCGGAGACACCGACCGTGACCTTCATATCGATCGATTTTAACTCTGCCGTCGACCGACAGGCGTATCGCCCGGCCTACCGCAGAAAGGTGTTTACCGGCGGCTCGCCGATTTGCGGCTTCGGCTTGTCTTCATAGCCCACCAGGCCCGCATCCAACTCGTCCTGTGCAACCCGGCAGGCCTTCGCGGAATGGGTGTTCACCAGTGGCTGCGAACCGCCCTGCAACTGGCGAGCACGGCGAGCCGCCACCAGAACGTAGCGGTAGTTGCTATCGAACCCGTGTTTGATCTCCATACTCTGACCTCCTGAAGCTTTGCTGCCTATTAACGAATGCGCGCCGGTTCCCTGACACCGAACGCCGTCAACACTGGAATGACCCGGTCCATGGCGTGACTGCGACGGCAACGCTCGGCGATCGCCAGCAGACGGTCGATATCTTCGGCTCCGGCGCTCTCTGACGGCTGTCCGCGATGAACCCGCTCACTCGCAACGATGGCTTCCAGCTCTTCGACGGCATGGTCAAGCACATCGTTGACGAGAATATAGCCATATTCGTCGTAGTTCTCAATCTCCACGCGAGCCTTTTTCAGGCGGCGCTGGATGGTCTCTTCCGAGATGCTGCCTTCGGCCCGGCTGCGGTTGCGCAGCCGCGTCGCCAGCACCTCCGGATTGGGCGGCATGACAAAGATGTTGACGGAATCCGGCATCTCGCGCCGTACCTGCGCCGCGCCCTGAACATCGATGTCGAGCAAGAGATCGTGGCCGTGCTTGATGGCGTCGGTGAGCGAATGACGAGCTGTGCCGTAGAGATTGCCGTACACATCCGCCGATTCTAAAAACTCATTCGCCTGCTGCATACGCTCGAAGGTAGGGCGATCGATGTAGTGGTACTCGCGGCCCTCCTGCTCCGAGCCGCGGGGCTCGCGCGTGGTGTAACTGATGGAGAAGTCAAGGCCCCGTACGTCGGACCGCAGTTGATTGACCAGGGTGGATTTTCCTGAACCCGAGGGAGCGGAAATGATGAAGAGAATGCCTGCCAAGCGCGCTCCGGTTACCTCGCCCTGCGGTAGGGCGACGATGGGGGAAGGATGGATATGGCGGAATTCGCAACCACCGGTGGACGGGATGAGGCCATGACTACGGGATACACCGGTGCGTAGAGGACCGGCGGCGCCGGCCGCGTGCATGCCCAGACAAGAGAGACTCCCCATCCGATAAACGTCCAGCCGAAGAAAAGATTGACCAGGAAGATGGGCAGCGTGTTCGGGTGGTTGCGGGACTTCGCGACCAGGGTGGGCAGGAAGAACAGAGCGAGTGCAAAGGCGAAGCCAACCAGCGTCCCGAGAGCAACAAATGCGCTTAGCATCTCTGGCTCCTCTCCATATTCATGTAACGCGAAGATTGCACCGATTTTCGCACGTCCGGTGGAGAAGGCCAATGTCGAAGCGGGCTCCGCCTACGGCTTTTGTGGGAGCCGCGGAAGGCACTATTCAAGGTTTTGGACCTGTTCACGCGCCTTCTCAATCTCCGATTTCAGTCCCAGCCCGATCTCCGTCACCTGCGTGCCCGCGCCCGCAATGCCGGCGGTCTTCGAGAGCATGGTGTTGGCCTCGCGATTCATCTCCTGGAGCAGGAAGTCGAGCTTCTTGCCCAGTTCCCCGCCCCCGGCAAGCATCTGGCGGAAGTGCTCGACGTGAGCCCGCAGCCGCGCCAGCTCTTCGCTCACATCGCTGCGATCGGCCAGGAGAGCAGCCTCCTGCAGCAGGCGTTCGCGATCCGCCGCCCCGCCCAACAAGGCGGCGATGCGCGCGCTGGTGCGCTCAAAGTGCGCCGCCTGCATTGGCCCGTGCAACTCGGTGACACGGTCGACGAACGCGGTAATGCGATCCAAGATGGCAGCCAGTTCCGCCGCCAGCGCCGCGCCTTCCTGTCCGCGCATCGCCTGCAGGGCGGAGACTGCATCCGCCAGCCCGGCGATGACCGAGGCCTCGATCAGCTCCATCTCGGCGCTACGTACATCAGCACTACCATTTCCATTGCCGCCCTGGACATTGGTGCGAAAGACGCCGGGCAGTTGCAGGATGGTCTGCAGGCTGGGGGTCTCGCGCAGGCGATGCTCTGTGGCCGCCGCGCGGAAGGCTGCGATGTAGCTGGCGACCAGCTCGTGATCCATCTCCACCTGCTGCTGCGAAGCGCGCTCGATGGTGAGGGTGACTTCGAGATGCCCGCGCAGGATTGCGGATTTGAGCTGGCGACGCAACTGCATCTCCAGCGCGTCCGAGCCTGCAGGCATGCGCATGTGCAGATCGAGAAATCGATGATTCACCGCCTTCAGCACCAACGTCCAGCCGAGCGATTCGTTGATGCGTCCGCGGTGCCGCGCAAAGCCGGTCATGGAATAGATCGGCTGAGAATTGGTCTGCTTGGTCAAACTTTGGCTCCTGCCGCCATCACTGGCTCGATGGTTGAGTCTGCGTCGTCGGCAAACTGCAATTGATACAGCCGTTGATACATTGGTGAGGTGTGGAGCAGCTCATCGTGCGAGGCCACAGCGGTGATCTTCCCGGCTTCCACGACAGCGATACGGGTGGCGCGGCGCACCGTGGAAAGTCGGTGGGCGATGACGAAGACGGTGCGCCCCAGCATCAAGTTCGATAGCGCGGCTTGTACCAGCGATTCGCTTTCGGTGTCGAGCGAGGAGGTTGCCTCATCCAGGATGAGGATAGGCGCGTTCTTGAGCAGAGCGCGCGCGATCGCGAGCCGCTGGCGCTCGCCACCGGAGAGGCGAAAGCCCTTTTCTCCGATTACGGTGTCGTAACCCTCGGGCATCGCGGAGATAAAGTCATGCGCCAGGGCCACGCGCGCAGCATCCTTTACCTTTTCGAGCGGCACATCCGGCTGACCATACGCGATGTTGTTGCGTACCGTGTCGTTGAAGAGAATCGTTTCCTGGGTGACGTTGCCAATCAGCCTGCGCAGAGAGTCGATCTTCAGGTCGCGCACATCTTGACCATCCATCAGCAGCCGGCCCCCGGTGACATCGAAGAAGCGTGGGATGAGGTTGACCAGTGTGGTCTTGCCGGCGCCGCTGGGTCCGACGAAGGCGACTACCTCGCCGCGCGGCACGGTGAGGTTGATGCCCGAGAGAACTTCCTTCTCACCCTCTTCCGAAGCATAGGAGAAGCGCACGTCTTCAAAATGAATCTGGTTGCGGAATGCCTTCACTCCTTGCGCGTGCGGCCGGTCGCGGACCGTGTCCTGTTCGTCCATGAATTCGAAGATGTTGCCGGAGGCGCCCAGAGCCTGCTGGAAGTTGTTGTAGAAGAGTGCGAATTTGCGCACGGGATCGTAGAGCTTGAAGACTGCCACGATGAAGGTGAAGAAGGTGCCGGCGGTCAGCGTTCCTGTGTTGATCTGATTGCGGCCGAGTAAGAGCAGCAACGCGATCGCAATCGCACCGATGATATCCATCATCGGCGAGCTGATGGCCTGGGCGCGCACCGAGCTGAGATTGGCGTGGAAGAGCCGGCGTGCTGCCTCCTTGAAACGCGTCATCTCCCAGCGTTCCATGGTGAAGGCCTTCACGATGCGGTTGCCGGTGATGGTCTCGTGCAGGATGTTCTGGATCTCGGCCAGCTTGTCCTGGCCGTGCCGCGTGGTGTGCCGCACACTGCGTCCGACGCGCCGCGCCGAACTGATGACGACCGGCACAAAGATGAGCAGCACCCAGGCCAGCTTGCCGCCCACCATGACGACAACACACGCGGTGAAGATGAGGGTGAAGAGCTGCTGCAAAAACTCCGACAGTACCGAAGACATCGCGTACTGCACGCGTTCGATGTCATTGATGACGGTGGAGAGAATAGTGCCGGTGGCGTGCCTCTGGAAGAACTGCACGGAGCGGCGCAGGATGGCCTGG
Source organism: uncultured Acidobacteriaceae bacterium (assembly GCA_963712845.1). Classification (GTDB taxonomy): domain Bacteria; phylum Acidobacteriota; class Terriglobia; order Terriglobales; family Acidobacteriaceae; genus KBS-83. The sequence continues at coordinate 429,291 of CAVQJM010000039.1, read as the reverse complement.
TACAGGTCGTCCCGCATGTCGGTGATCATGCCGAAACCGGCGTAGTTCACCAGATAAGTGCCGGCGTAATCGCAGATGCCTTTGAGCACGGTGGAAGCAATGAGCGCGTAGGCGACGACGCTCCAGGGATTGTGGAAATGCGAGGGGACAAGTTGCTGCAGGCTGAAATGGAAGCGACCGCCGAAGAGGGTCAGATCGCGTCCCGGCGACTTGGGATTGAGAACGGTGTTGAAGATGGGGCCGATCAACAGCAGCCGGAAGGCATCCAGCAGGCCCACTGCCGCCAGCAGCACAACCGACGCGATCGCCTGCAGCCAGTAGCGGCGCACGTAGAACAGCAGCCGCCCGATGCGCCGAACTCCGCTCACCGGCGCATCTCCGAACGGATGGCCGCGGAAATGGCGGACGGACGGAGCCGCGTGAGTTGGAGCGGGTACATGGGGCTATTGTAGCCACACGGAGGGGCTGCTGCGCTCAGTGTGGCATGTCCCGGTGCGTGCTCTTGACCCTGTAGCCCGCCTTAGCCAACCGCTTGCGGATCTCCTCCGCAATCATGACCGAACGATGCTGTCCGCCAGTACAGCCGAAGCCGACGGTGAGATAGCTCTTCCCTTCCTGAATGTAGTGGGGCAGCAAAAAGAGAAGCAGATCGGTCGTCTTGTCGAGAAACTCCGACGTCTGTGGAAACTGCCGGATGTATTGCGCAACCTTGGGATGTTTCCCAGTGAGCGGACGGAACTCCGGAATGAAATGCGGATTGGGAAGAAAGCGCACGTCGAAGACCAGATCCGCTTCGAGCGGCACCCCGTTCTTGTAGCCGAAGGTGACGAACGAGACCATCAGGTTTTTGCTGTCGCTGCTGCTGCCGCGCTCGAACTTGCTCAGGATGAATGCGCGGAGTTCGTGCACATTGTGCTGCGAGGTATCCACGGTCTCATCCGCCACCTTGCGAATGGGATCGAGCAGGCGGCGCTCAGCATCAATGGCTTTGACGACGGTTTCCGTTCGCCCCAAAGGGTGCGGGCGGCGGGTCTCCGAGAACCGGCGCAACAGCACAGCGTCCGACGCTTCGAGAAAAAATACCTGGGTCGGCAGAAGCTTGCGGAGTTTGTTTAGCAGCACGGGAAACTGGTCCAGCCGCTGTCCCTCGCGCACGTCGACCACCAGCGCAGCACGCCGAATTTCGGCGGACTGACCGACGAGATCCGCAAATGCGGGCAGCAGATCGAGCGGCAGATTGTCGACAGAGTAGTAGCCGAGGTCCTCAAAGGCCTTGAGGGCCGAGGCCTTGCCCGAGCCCGAGAGGCCGGTGATGATGACGAGCTCCCGCTGCAAGCCGTCATGCGGCGCGTGCGTGCCGTCGTGCTTTGTCTTCCGAGCCGGACGCGGGCTCGCCTGGGGTGCGGCTTTGCGCGGCATGGCCACATGCTAAAGCATTTCTGTTGCCGCCACGTTCCAGCTTGCACAGTTTCAGTGAGATCGCTGTGAGGAAACGAGTTGCGGACGCCCTTTTTGAGAGCGCCCGCAGGCTCGTTTACCAAGGTTTCCCTAGGATGGCAGCGCGATCAGCTCCATCACGCCGTCGCGACGCCGGTGGAGCACACGCAGGTCTCCAGCGGGCTCGCGGAAGACGAAGACATCTTTATCGCGCAGTTCCGATTCCTTGACGGCTTCATCGAGGCTCATCCGTTGCTCGGCCACGCAGTCGTCGCAGTGCACCACGTGCGGCTCGGCGATCTCCATGCCGTGCGAGGGGCTATGGACCTTCACTGGTGCTGGCTTGCGGCCATTTCCATTGCCGTTGGCAGCCTTGGGCGGGGGCGTTTTCGACGCCGGAAGGATCGGCTCGGCAACGTCCGGCAGGGCGGCAACCGACATATGGTTGTTTCGCGGCCGCGAGAGCTGCGGTTCGTGCGCGGTCTTCCCGTCCTTGGGCTCGCGCGTCCGGGTGCGGAATTTGTCCTTGTGTTTGATGGCCTGGAACTCGGCCTTGGCCAGCGCATCGCGGAGCGCCGTCTCCATGACCGGCGATTCACATAAACCGACGATGGTCTGGAACTTGGTTTGCACGGTCACTTCGGCGGTGTGCCGATACTTCTCTTCGGTAAGAATCACGTGAGCACTGCAACTTCTACCAACCACTTTGCCGACCCGATCCAGGCCCTCCTCGGCCAGACGACGGAGTGAAGGGGTAATTGAGATCTGGCGTCCGGTGTACTCCACCTGCATAAGCGGAACCTCCATAGGTATCAAGATGCAAATCCCGTGAGGGGAGATGATCCTACACCAGAGGACGCGGTGTATTCCTCAAATGCGCACGCGGCGCTGATGCGTGCTGGGGATCCTCATGTCCTCGCGATACTTAGCCACCGTCCGGCGGGTGACCTGGATGCCCTGGGATTGCAGCACACTGGCGATGAAGTCGTCGGTCAGCGGCTTCTTCGGGTCCTCTTCATCGATAAGCTTTTTTACCTTCCGCTTCAGCAGCATGAGCGGGGTACCCGCGCCTTCCGGACCGCCGGCCGCTTCGGAAAAGAAATAGCGCAGCTCGAAGACTCCCTGCGGGGTATGCACGTACTTGTTGGAGACGGCCCGGCTGACGGTGGAGGGATGCACGCCGATCTCTTCGGCAACGTCCTTGATCATCATGGGGCGCAGCGCATCCACGCCGCGCTCGAGAAACTCCGGTTGGCGGCGGACGATGGCCTCACAGGTGCGCAGGATGGTGCTCTTGCGCTGCTCGATGTTGCGAATCAACTGCAGTGCGGAGCGGTAGCGCTCCTTCACGTACTCCTTGACCTCGCGCTCGGTATCGTTCTGCGCCAGCAGCTTGCGGTAGCCCTGGTTGAGCCGCAGCGTCGGCAGATCCTCTTCGTTCATGACCACGACGAACTCATCACCGCGCTTAACGAAGACAACATCCGGCTCGATGAGCCGTGCTTCGGTGCGGTTGTATCGCTGGCCCGGCCGCGGGTCGAGCGCGCGGATAAGATCGACTGCCTGCTGCACATGCTCCGCCGGCTTCGAGACCGCGCGCCCCAGCGCAGTCAGGTCGCGCTTCTGCAGCAGCGGCAGACACTGGTCGACGATGTGCATCGCAGTACGGAAGAGTGCGCGATGCATGACCACATCCGCCTCATCTTCGATGGAGGCATCGGCCTCGCCGAAGATCAGGTCGAACTCGTGCTCCTGGTGCCGAATCTGCAGCGCGAGGCACTCGCGCAAATCGGGGGTCGCGATGCCGCTGGGGTCAAGCGAGCGCACCAGTTCGAGAGCCTCGGCCAGCAGAGTACGAGCCGCGTCGTGGTTCTCCACGCTCTCTACCGCTTGCACGAAGCCGGTGAGCAGCTCCTCGTCGGTCGACAGCAGGTAGCCGTCTTCGTTGAGATTCCCGACGATGTACTCCGCGGCCTCGCGGAGGGCGGGCGCAATGCTAAGCGAGCCGAGCTGCCAGGCCAGGTGATCCGTGAGGGTATCCGGCTGGGAAAGAAAGTTCTCAAAGGAGGGTTTCTCGCTCAGCTCGAAGCTGTTCGGCGTCCGGAAGCCAGGATCGAGATAATCCTGAAAATAGGAGCCGAAATCGATTTCAGCGAAGGGGTCCTTCTCCTCTTTGGGGGTCTCCACCGAGGCGGCCACCTCTTCCGCCGGCCGCTCCCGCTCTGCCTGGCGCCCCTCCACGTCGTCGAGCAGCGGCACGCTCTCCTCGATCTCATCGAGGACCGGGTTCTCCGCCATCTCGGACTGGATCATCTCCTTCAACTCCAGCTTATTCAGCGCCAGCACGCTGACCATCTGCATGAGGCCAGGGGTCAGTATCTGACGTTGAGCCACCTTGAGGCTCAGCTTGGGTTGAAGGAGTGCCATTGCCACCAATCTATAGCGTTATTTGCCCATAGCTTACAGGGCGGAAGGAGCCGGATGCATCAATTCCTTTTGCTCCGGGCACCCGCGGTAATCCCACGATCGCGGGAGGGGTGAAGACCGGCTAGTTGAGCGAGAATCCTTCGCCCAGGTAGACCCGGCGTACCTCGGGATCGCGCCCCAGCTCATCCGGGGTGCCGTCGCGGAAGATTTTGCCGTCGTTGATGATGTAGGCCCGATCCGTCACCGACAGCGTCTCGCGAACGTTGTGATCGGTGATCAGCACCCCGATCCCGCTCGCCTTGAGATCGAAGATGATCTCCTGCAGATCGAGCACTGCGATGGGATCGATGCCGGAGAAGGGCTCGTCCAAAAGAATAAACGACGGCTGAATACAAAGACAGCGGGCGATTTCCACGCGCCGGCGCTCGCCGCCGGAGAGTGCGTAGCCACGCGTCTTGCGGATATGGCCAAGGTTGAGTTGGTCCATAAGCTTTTCGGCCCTCGCACGACGCATCTCCCAGGAGATGGCCTGCGCTTCCAGCACGGCTAGGATGTTTTCCTCGACCGTCAGCTTGCGAAAGACCGACGGTTCCTGCGGCAGATAGCTGATACCGAATCGCCGCGCCCGAAGATACATGGGGACGCGTGAGATGTCTTCGTCGTCGACCAAAACACGTCCGGCATCTGCCGCGATCAGACCAACGATGATGTAAAAGCTGGTGGTCTTGCCGGCGCCGTTGGGACCAAGCAGCCCCACCACCTCGCCCTGGGTGATTTCAAGGTTGACGCCACGTACGACCTGGCGTCCCTTGTAGGACTTGGCGATCTCGTCGGTATGGAGTTTCTGCAACGTGCCTCGTCATGCCGGCGGCCTCGCGCTCTAGAGCTCTTTTGCCATTAAAGTGGAAGCGCGCAGTAACTCTCGGCGTGGACTTTCTTTAGGAAGGGCCACAAGAACGATCGTCGGCTCGTTACACCTATAGCAAAATGCTCTACTTGGGGACTTGTGTGTCCGTCACCGCGCGGGCGGTCCCGCCATCCACCTCGACGCTATCACCGCGATTGGTGAAAATCAAAGCCGCGCCCGATACCGTTCCATGTTCGGGATCGGCCATACGCGCCGGCTGCCCTGTACGCCCGTAGAGAACGAACTTGCCATCTGATGCGGTATAGACCAGCCGCTCTCCCTGGCCGCTGCGTGCCCCCTCATTCACCTGAACGTGGCCTTGGGCCACCATGTGGTCGAGTGAGCCGCGCGGATTCGGTACGCGGCCGACCGCGTCGGATGGCGACGCGTTCCTGGTCATGAAGAGGTCGGCCTTTTCGGCCCGCAAACGCCCGCTGGCCTGCTGAGCCACCACGTTACCCTGGAAGGTCGCCTTGCGCTCGCTGCCCGAATATTCGAGCGAGTTCGCATCCACCCGGATCACCGCCTCGCTTCCCGTGGCCTTCGAGCCGGGATCGGCGAAGACGCCATGCACGCGGCCCTGCACACCTTGGCCGGGCGCGATCAGCATCTGGTTCTGACGGTCCAGCACGATGGTGGGCGCAGCCACGGAGTTCGCCGCCTGCCACAGGCGCGCGTCCTGATTAAGGCTGCCATAAAGTGTGGCCTCGTCACGATCGTGATCCAAGAAGACCTTTTCGGCCACGGCGTGCACAGGCGCCTGCGCACTCGCTCCCTGATGCAGGGTCACCTTCACATCGTGGTCCGCGGTCACGGCGCCGCTCAGGCGATAGAAATCAATCATCTGAGCCGTCATCTCGGCCTCATCGTCATTCAGCCGAGGCGAGCCTTCGAGATGGATGATCTGCCGCGGGCCATCGAGAGTGGCAATCTCAGCCGTTGCCTGACTGCGCCAGGGCTTCGCCTGATTGTTCGCGCCAGGCTTAATCTGCACAATCGCGACGTGGCCCCGCTGCACCGCGCGCTCCACCAGGCTGGGCGGAATCTCGTCCGGCTTGCGCTTTTGCTTTGGCTGGCTGGTGGTCTCCTGCGCGAAGGTGATGTCCAGCGTGTCACCGGTACTCGTCTGGCTTACCCCGCTGGGGTTGGTGTTGGTGAGGAAGGTGTTTCCCTGGGCGTGCAGCGCATCCAGTGCGCGGCCTTCGCGCAGTGTGGCCTCGATCACATCACCCTTCATCACTGTGTTTTGTGGCGGCGAATCGAAGTAAATGGTGTGCTCGGTCAGCACGGCGCCACCGGAGGCCATCAGCTTCTGCGCCTCGGCGTGCCCCTCCGGCGAGGGAACGAAATCGATTGTCACCGTCGAGCCCTTGACTTCGCGCGTAATGGATCCGTGGGGATCGTCCGGAGGCCCGATCTCCTGGTCCACTACGGTGACCGCGTTATACATCTCCACGCGCTTGAGTTCGCCGTCGGGGCCGAGCTGCAGTATGCCGGAATTGGCGTCGCCGTGAATCGAGTGTGGTCCCTCGTCCGCGGAAAAGAGCAGTCCGCCGTCAAGGGATGCCCGCTGCGTGTTGCCGCGGGCATCCATCAACACCTCAAGCGCAGATGCATGCAACTGTCGGCCAGCGTCGTCCTGCATGTTCACATGACCGTTTGCGTCGGCCTTCTCCGCCGTGCCGTCCTGGCGAAAGTACACTAGCGCCTCCTCCGAGGTGTTGTGCTCGCCGGCATAACGGATGTCGTCCTTCAGCAGCGCAAGCTGGCGCGTGTCACGATTGAACTCGGCATGCTCGGCGACCAACACCAGTGGGCCCTTGGTCAACTGGGCGGTGAAGTGGACATCCTTCTGGAGGATCAGTACTCCTTCGTTCGCATCGTAGGAAGCCCCAATGGCCGTGCCCTTTGCATCCGCCACGGAGAAGGTCACCGGCGCATCGGTGTTCGCTTCGCCGGTCTTCTGATTGAAGACGACGCCACTCGTCTCGGCATGCACGGTGCGGTTCTGCGGCACGGTTCCCCGCGTGCCCGCGGGCGCCTGCACATCCAGGTGGACCGGACCAATAGCGCGCGCGGTGCCCTGAGCTGGGTCGTACTCGAAGTCGTTGCCGTAGACATGGTCGTTGCGCGAGCCGTCCTTGCCGTAGAGCGTGATGCTGACGTTGTGCAGCATGGCGTGGCCATTGCCCTTGTACTGGATCAGCTTGGACGCATGCAGGGTGAACAACGTGTGGCCGCCCTGCGATTTGGAGAAAGTGAACCCATTGGCATCCTGCTGAATGTTCACACCGAGCTTTCCCGGAAGATCGCGGCCGAAGTGGCTCAGCTTGTAACGGGTGAGGGCGAAGAATCCGGCGATGACGGCGATCAGCATCCCGGCGAGTACCAGGATCCAGCTGCGCAATCTCTCAATGGTGATCCGCATACGTCTCGCGCATCTCTCCTATGGCACCGGCCCGTCCAGATTGTCCGAAATGCGGCTTGGCGGACGAAAACGGCGTAAGCGACTGGTCGCTGTCCCAAGACTACAATCTTTAAGTGGCAGATCAACTGTATCTAAGCTTATGGTTCCCCAACTTTCGGCTTGTCGCGCTCGCCCCCGCCATCGTGGGCGTACTGCGGCAGTTGGCCAGCGCGGGAAGCGCATCCCCGGTTACAGCGGCCGCCGTCTATCCGATCTCCTGGAACGAAGCGCCGGTATATCAGCGGGTGTATGACTCGACTGGGGACGTAGAAGTAGACATCGAGGCGGCACAGCCGGAGCGGGCGGTTGCCGAGGCGATGGAGATGCTGCATGAGGATTACGCCTACGAGTTCGAGGTGAAGTGGGACCTGTGGGTGCCGGAGACTGGCGGCGGCCTGGATACCCTGTGGCGACAGGAGCCGCGCGCACTGCGCGTGACCGGCTTTGGCCCGGAGTTCGACGAGGGCAGCTATGAGCAGAATGGCCACATCCGCATCGACTTCGGCACCGATGCGCCCTTTCTGCAGGAGGATGTGACGCTGGAGCCCGAAGCCGCGACCCATGTTCAGCAGAATGTGCAAAAGCTGATCGACGTGACGCAGGCCATTCAGAACAACCTGGCCGTCTCCAGCCGGCTGCTGTGGTCCGAGAGCGGCGAGAGCCTGGCCGAGAAGCTGATCGCGCGGTTGCAGAGGCTGAACTGAGTCGGAAGTAAGGCAGGCTACACTATCCGCATGCTCGACGAAGCCTCCTTCCGCCAACATGCTGATGCCGCACTTGACGCGCTGAAACGCAGTCTTATCCGCGCCGAGGAGCAGGGCGACTTCGAAGCGGAAGAGCAGAATGGCGTCCTGAACGTTGTTTTTGAGGTGCCGCCGGGCAAATTCGTCATCACGCCGAATACACCGGTGCGGCAGATCTGGATCTCCGCGCTCTCTACCTCCTTCAAGCTGGAGTGGTCCGGCGATGCCGAAGCCTTCGTCCTTCCCAAAACCGGCGAGACGCTGAAAGAGGTGGTGGAGCGGGCCATCAACCAGCATCTGGGCATGGACGCGGGCGATGGCGGCGCGGTGGCGCTGCCCTGACGCAAGCTCCCATGGAGACGCCCCGCCGCGCACTCTCCGTTGCCATCATCACGCGAAACGAAGAAGCGAATCTGCCGCGCACACTTGCCAGCGTCGCATGGGCAGATGAGATCGTGATCGTCGATTCCGGATCGACCGACGGAACGCGCGGCGTTGCCGAATCCCATGGCGCGCGCTTCGTCACCGAGGCATGGCGCGGCTTCGCAGCGCAAAAGAACTTCGCGATGTCGCTCTGCACCTCGGAATGGGTGCTGTCGCTCGATGCGGACGAAGCGGTCTCTCCTGAGCTGGCCGCGTCTATTCAGAAGATCGTCGCGGCGCCACCGTCGCATACTGCTTATTCGCTGCGGCGCCGGAACTTCTTCCTCGGCCGCTGGATGCGCCATGGCGGCTACTACCCCGATGCGAAGCTGCGCCTTTTCCCGCGCGGACAAGGCACCTTTCAGGAGACGCCCGTGCACGAAACCGCGGTCTTCGGCGGCAGCGTCGAGACGCTCAACGGCGACCTGCTGCATGATGCCTACCCGACGCTCGCGAGTTACCTCGACCACATGCAGCGCTACAGCACACTGGGCGCGGACATCGCGATCGCCCGCGGCCGCACCGGGCGTGGACTGCTCAGCTTTCTCAATGGCGTGCTGCTCAATCCGCTGGCAACCTTCATCTACAACTACATTCTTGCGCGCGGGATTCCTGGACGGCCGCGAAGGCCTGCTGCTGCACCTGTACCACTCGGCTTATGTGAGTTGGAAGTACGCAAAGGCCTGGGAGAGCGCTCGGGCTACACGGTAGAACAGCAACAGCCATGCAGTGCTTGCCAATCCGTGCTCATGATGATACTTGCGACAGCTGAATGGCTCCGGCACTCTGGTTCATCGGAAGCTGACGAATGACCGTCTCCACCAATCCGTCTCCGAACCCGGAAGCGCGCTGGCCCGCAATCTTTGCGCTGTTTGCGATTGTCGGCTTGCGGCTTGCACTTCCCCGCTCGCTGGCCGTCAGTCCCGCATGGGTGCCGATGGTCGTGGTCACGCTGCTGGTCATTCCGACGGTGCTGGCAAGACGCATGAGGCGTCATCAGCTCAATCAGTGGCTCGGCTTCGTCATCACCGGTATCGTCACGCTCGACATGATCTGGTCGCTCTCGCTGCTGGTGGCAGCGCTGCCAGCGCACACGCTCCCGCCAACCACGCTGCTGCGCTCCTCTGCCGTTCTGTGGATAAGCAACATTCTCATCTTCGCGTCGTGGTACTGGCGGCTGGATGCCGGCGGTCCCAATGCCCGCGACTTCCGTGAGGAGCACCGCGAAGGCGCATTCCTCTTTCCGCAGATGACCCTCGATGCCTCCGACGCCGACTCGCCCGCCAACGGCTGGTCCCCGGGATTTGTCGACTATCTCTTTCTCGCCTTCAATACCAGCACGGCGTTTTCGCCGACGGATGTCCCGGTGCTCTCGCGCTGGGCAAAGTTGCTGATGATGATGCAGTCGAGCATCTCCCTGGCGACGATTGCACTGCTGGCCGCGCGTGCCGTGAACATCCTGTGATCGTTTGCCGCTTGCCTCACCCGGTGGATTCCTCTAGGCTTGTGAGTTTCGCTGATAGCGCGAGGCTGAAGGAGTATGGATGTCCGATCATGCCACGATTACCCCGCCCTCCCGCCGCGAGCCCTCCGCCGCGGAACGCAAGTGGACCCAGGGTGTGCTGGAGCCCGCGCTGGCCAAGGCGGCCGGAGCGGCCCATTGGCGCTCCTACCGGCGTCAACCTGGACGCCGACGGCAACGCGCGCTTCACTACCATCTCCGGCGCGCCCATCGAACGGCTCTACACCGAAGCGGACCTGCCGTCCGATTTCACACTGCCGATGCCGGGCCAGCCGCCGTACACGCGTGGCATTCATCCCACCGGTTATCGCGGCAAGCTGTGGACCATGCGCCAGTTCTCCGGCTTCGCCACGCCGGAAGAGACCAACCTCCGTTACAAATACCTGCTTGCGCAGGGTGGCGATGGCTTGTCCGTGGCCTTCGACCTGCCAACCCTGATGGGCTATGACTCCGACGACGCGGAGAGCGAGGGCGAAGTGGGCAAGTGCGGCGTCGCTATCGACTCGCTCGAAGATATGGAGATTCTCTTCTCCGGCATCGACCTCGAACACGTCACCGTATCGATGACGATCAACTCGCCGGCGTCGGTGCTGTGGGCCATGTATCTTGTGGTCGCGGAGAAGCAGGGCGCGGACTGGAAGAAGATCTCCGGTACGTTGCAGAACGACATTTTGAAGGAATACATCGCGCAGAAGGAGTACATCTACCCTCCGGCGCCGTCGATGCGGCTGGTGATCGATACCTTCGAGTTCGGTACTATCCACACACCGCGCTTCAACCCCATCTCCATCTCCGGCTACCACATCCGCGAAGCCGGCTCGACTGCGCTGCAGGAGCTGGCCTTCACGCTCTACGACGGCGTCGAGTACGTCGAGTGGGCGCTCCGCCGCGGACTCGCCATCGACGACTTCGCGCCACGGCTGTCCTTCTTCTTCAACGCGCATAACGACTTCTTCGAAGAGATCGCGAAGTATCGGGCAGCGCGCAGCATCTGGTATCGCACCATGACCGAGCGCTTCGGCGCACAAAATCCGCGCTCTACCTGGATGCGTTTCCATACCCAGACCGCGGGCGTTTCGCTCACCGCGCAGCAGCCGAAGAACAACATCGCACGAGTCGCCATCCAGGCGCTCGCCGCGGTCCTCGGCGGAACGCAATCTCTGCACACCGACGGCTTCGACGAAGCACTGGCGCTTCCCACCGAAGATGCCGCGCGCATCGCGCTGCGCACGCAGCAGATCCTCGCCTATGAATCCGGCGTCGCCAACACGGCCGACCCGCTGGGCGGCTCCTACTTCGTCGAGCGGCTGACCAAGGATATGGAAGACGGCGCCTTCGAATATTTTCGCAAGCTGGATGCAATGGGCGGCATGGTGAAGGCCATTGAGCATGGCTTCCCGCAGAAGGAGATCGCCGAAGCGAGCTACGCATACCAGCGCGCCGTCGAGAAGAAAGAGAAGATCATCGTCGGCGTGAATGATTATGTCATCGACGAGACGCCGCAGGAGATCCTCTACATCGGTGACGAGGCGCGCGACCAGCAGACAGCCAAGCTGAAACATCTGCGCGCGCGACGTTCGCAGGAGGCGGTGGACCGCGCGCTGGAAGCGCTTCGCGGGGCGGCAGCAGAAGAGCCCGCGACCAAGCCGGGCCAGCTCTCTTCCGCGAACACGATGCCGTTCATCCTGGACTGCGTTCGCGCCTATGCAACCGTGGGCGAGATATGCGCTGCCTTGCGCGATGTCATGGGCACTTACACCGAAGTCAGCATCGCGTAGCTCCGGCGCAACCGCATCTTGTGCCATCCCAGACTCGACCGGGAAATCATCTCTCAGAAGTGCCGCAATTGCTCCTCCTCCTGCGCCGGTGCCGCCGCGCGGGAGGTCTCCCGCTCGATGGATCGGCTTACCAACTCGCGCGATCCAAGTCCGACCGAGAGCGCCAGCGAGAGCACGATGCCGCCAAAGAGAATGCCGAAGGCCAGGTCGACGATCTGCCGGCCGATCTCCAGGTGATCCAGCGCCATCGCGGCGGTCAGCACCAGCACCAGCCACTTTATCCCCAGGCTGAGCAGCCGCGCGTACTGCAGGTTCATGTTCACTGCGCCAATCAACACGCCGCGCGACAGAAAGCGGGCTACTATATTGCCCACCAGCAGGATGACTCCCGCGCCAATCAGCCGGGGCAGATACGCGAGCAGCCCTTCCGCGATGCTCGAGTGTGACGAAGCGCCGAAGGCATCCGCGCCTACCCCGATGCCGATGACGACGAAGACCCAGAAGACCAGCCGCGCGGCAAGACCGGCCGGCGTCTGGTGTGGCGACCATTCCGTTACTGCGTCAGTGCCGCGGCCCAGGCGATCATCGAAGTGCAGCGCAATCAGAATGCGGCGCACCACCCAGGCCAGCAGCCAGCCGATCAGCGAGAACAGCACCACCGCCACCAAAAATGCCAGGATGCCTGGCAGCAATGAGGCGAAGCGTCCCATCGCCTGCGCCATCGAATAGCTCAACGTACCGCTGACTTGGTTCCACATTCGATCGTCCTCCTACTTCAGTGCGCTGTTCTTTTCTGGAGCTACGGATTGAAGCGATCCGGCCAGCGCCAGCGCTGCACCAGGTACGGCTTGTTCTGTTCAAACGCGCGCTCCAGTTGTTCCTGGCGCGCACCGGTGGTCGCCATACCTTCCGCCTCCAACACTCGCGAGCCAACCCAGCCCAGATACAGCGGCGTCATGGCGCCCAGCAGGTGCCCGCGGCTCAAGGTGCGCAGCCGGTAGGCAAGCGCAAAGTCGTAGACCACCCGCGCCCAAAGCGCATCCGGCATACGAAAGCTCTCCAGCGGCTGACGGCTCAGCCTCTTCAGGTCCAGCAAGGTCACCGGAGGCAGCACCAACGACCACACCTCTTGCAGATTTCGCTGGCCCAGTTGAAAGGCTTCGACCATGGGACGCGGGTCGGGCGATGTCTCCGCCGGCGGCTCGCCGGGCACGGCCTCTCCGCTGCTCTCCATAACGGAATGCGAGCTGCGCACGCGCTGCCACAAGCTCGCGTGACGATCCACGTCGGCAAACAGCGGCGCGACGATCTGCTGCAAAAGCGTTGTCAGATCCATGCCCGTAGCCGGGTACTCATGATGCACGGGCAGAGAGACCTGGCAGACCTTCTTCTCGCGCAGCAAGGCTTCGGTTGCCGGCCACAACAGTCCCTGCCCGGCTGCCGGCGTGCTGATGGCCTGCCGCAGCCCGGGCAGGAACGCCGCCGAGACGGCGAAGTCCTGCGCCAGCGGGTAGCGGACCCGCATGCCGTACAACGCACGCGTGACCGGCGCGAGGATGGCCTGGTTCAGTAATCCATCGAAACGTCCGGCAAGATAGAGCGGCATGGCCAGGTCGCACTGATCTTCGAGAATGGGTCGGACCAGCGCATCCACCGCGGACGGCGTGAAGGCTGCCAGGTCCGGATTCAGGATGACGCACGCATGCGCACCCAGCGATTCCGCTTCGGCAAGCAACGCGGAGTAGACCACTGGTTGTCCCAGCCAGGCTGCGGTCGTGCTGGCAACCGCGGCGACCTCCCGCGCCACCAGCCGCACTTCACCCGACTCGTCCAGCGTCTCCAACGCCTCGCTCATGCCCGGCGCACACGGATGCACCACTGCGATGCGGTGCCCACTGCCACTCCATTGCGCAGCGGCGGCCTTTACCTGCGGGATATCCACCAGACCGGGCAGCCCCACCACCAGCTCTGTTTGCGAGGAGCTCGGGGTCCGTCCTCCTGTCTCCTGCTCGACCTCTACCTTCGCCATAGGCCTTCTTCCGTCGAATCCATTTCCTCAAATGGCCGCTATCGCAGCGGCAGAGCAAGAATGCCCGCCAGCGGAATCCGCACCCATGCCGGCCGGTTGTTCAGCTCATACATCAGCTCGTAGAGCGCCTTGTCGAGCACGTAAATCTCCAGCAACTGCTCAAACGCCTCTGTGTCCCCCGGAACCATCATTCCGCCTGCGGCCTTCATCGTCAGCCGGTACGTACGCAGAAACGCACTGCACACCGACTGCTCCCACCGCCGTGCCCACGGCTCCAGCCGCTCCGCGTCGCCCGGCCTGCGCGTCAGCACGCGCATCAGCCCGGAGTACGCCGCGTAGCTGAAGGAGCGCAGCATGCCGGCCACATCCTTCATCGGCGACTGCTTCGTGCGACGCTCCAGCAGCGACCGCGCCGGCTCGCCTTCGAAGTCCAGAATGACGAAGTCGCCGCGTGAGCGCAGCACCTGACCGAGATGGTAATCCCCATGCACGCGCGTGCGTAGTCCTGAAGAAGAAAGATCGCCCACGCGGCCCAGCCGCTCCGCCACCCGGCGACGCCGACTCAGCACCAGCCCGCTCATCTCTTCCACCTCCGCGGGCAGGCGGGAGAGGTTCTGCCGCAACGCATCGAAGGCCGCGTTGGCGTGCTCGGAGAGGCCGCCGCGAAGCAGCGACAGGTCCGCCTCCGTCATCGGCTCCGGAGTGAATGCCGCATCGCTGCTCGGCTGTCCCAGCGCAAGGTGCATCTCCGCCGTGCGGCGTCCCAGCAGCGCCGCCGCGTCCAGATAGGTCCCGACATGCTCGCGCGTCCAATCGTTCTCCGGACGCTCGCTCAGCTCGGTAAGCGATACGTTGGCACGCGGGAAATGCTCCTCCGGCAGTGTGATAACGGAGACCTGTTCGAAGTAGCGCTGCAGATCTTCGAGCGTCCACTCCCATCCATCGCCCTCGTTGGGGACCAGGCCTTGCAGCATGGCGAGCGTTTCGCCCGCGCTCTCTTCCGCCGCCGGTGCGAATGGTTGATACTCCACGGACCCGGCGAAGGGCGCGATGGCACGAAATCCGCTGTACTCGGTAAGGTAGCGGCCAATCTCCGTATCCGGATTCGGTCCGGCTTGCTGGCGGCGGAAAATTTTGAGGATCAGCCGGCTGCCAAACAGGATCGATGTATTGCTCTGTTCCGCAGAGCCGCGGCGCGGCTCGAGTGTTTCGTCACCGCGCAATTCAGCAAAATGCGCGTTCGGCACCCCGCTCACCTTGCCGTGCTGCATCGTAAGCTCGCCCGCATCGCCAATCAGCTTCAGAAATTCGCGAGCTGTCTCGTCGTCGAATATCCCGTCATGCAGATAGCCGCTGCCATCGGGCGTCGTCACCGCGGCCAGGACAGCGTTCGCGTAGTTCCGGCCGATCGCATCTCCCGCGGCGCCGATGCTGATGGACAGTGGGACGAAATACATATCGCGATCGCCGCCGACGTAGATGATCTCGACCAGCACCAGCGCATGATCGCCCATACGGCCCCAGTCGCCGATAGCTGTCGTGGCGATCTGCCGCGACTTGGCGCCGAACCAGCGCTGTTTGGGCAGAAATGCGGGCAACCACTCCTGCTCCAGCCGTTCCCGCGCCGTACCGGCCAATACCGTCTTCCAATCCGCCGTGTGCTGCAACCGCAGCGCAGCGTCGCTGGGTACCTCGGGCTCCTCCGGCTCCAGTTCGCCCTGCAGCTCCAGCCACAGGAAGCCATACTGGTTCAGAGTGATGGAATAGGGCGCCTTCTCGATCTTCGGAAACTCCACATAGCCCAGCATCTCCACGGGCCGGAGGCCAGCGTATTCGGAGAGATCCAGCTGCGCCGGCTGGGGAAACCGTGAGAGGTTTGCGACACACAGCACGCGCTCATCGCCGTCCTCGCGTACATACGCGAGCACTTTGCGGTTGGATGGTTGCAGGAACTTGAGCGAGCCGCGGCCAAAGACGCGGAAGAGTTTGCGCAGCGCGATCATATTGCGCATCCAGCTCAGCAGGCTGGAAGGATCGCTCTGCTGCGCCTCCACGTTGATCGCCTCGTAGCCCCACACCGGATCCATCACCACAGGCGAAAAGAGTTTCGCCGGAACCGCGCGGCTGAAGCCCGCATTGCGATCTCCCGTCCACTGCATCGGTGTGCGCACACCATTGCGGTCGCCAAGATAAATGTTGTCGCCCATCCCGATCTCGTCGCCGTAATAGAGGATCGGCGTGCCCGGGAATGAAAACAGCAGGCTGTTCAAGAGCTCAATGCGGCGGCGATTGTTGTCCACCAGCGGTGCCAGCCGCCGCCGGATGCCAATGTTGATGCGCATCCGCGGATCGGCGCTATAGGCGAAGTACATGTAGTCACGCTCTTCATCGCTCACCATCTCGAGCGTTAGCTCGTCATGGTTGCGCAGGAAGATTCCCCACTGGCAGTTCGCAGGAATATCCGGCGTCTGCGCCATGATCTCCGTAATCGGCAGCGCATCCTCCTGGCGCAGCGCCATGTACATGCGAGGCATCAGCGGGAAATGGAACGCCATATGGCACTCGTCGCCATCGCCAAAGTACGGGCGCACATCCACCGGCCATTGGTTGGCTTCGGCCAGGATGATGCGGCCCTCGTAGTCCCGGTCGATCGCAGCGCGAATCTTCTTCATCACCGCGTGCGTCTCCGGCAGGTTCTCGCAGTTGGTGCCGTCGCGCTCCACCAGATACGGGATCGCATCGATGCGCAGGCCGTCTACCCCCATATCCAGCCAGTAGCGCATGATATTCAGCACCTCTTCCATCACCTGCGGACTGTCGTAGTTCAAATCCGGCTGGTGGGAAAAAAAGCGATGCCAGTAGTACTGCTCGGCGACTGTGTCCCAGGTCCAGTTGGACTTCTCGGTGTCGGTGAAGATGATGCGCGCGTCCTTATAGAGCTGATCGGTATCACTCCATACATAGAACTCGCGCTCCGGCGAGCCCTTGGGGGCACGGCGCGCACGCTCGAACCATGGATGCTGGTCCGAAGTGTGATTCACCACCAGCTCCACCATTACCTGGATGCTGCGCTCGTGTGCAGCCGCCAGGAAGGCCTTGAAATCGTCCAGTGTCCCATAGCTCGGGTTCACGTTCACGTAGTCCGAAATGTCATAGCCATCATCCCGCAGCGGTGAGGGAAAGAATGGCAACAGCCATAGGCACGTAACCCCGAGATCCTGGATGTAATCCAGCTTCTGCATCAGTCCGGTAAAGTCGCCAATGCCGTCGTTGTTGCTGTCCATGAAGGCCCGGACGTGCAGTTCGTAGATAACCGCATCCTTGAACCATAGGGGATCCGCCATGCTGCCCGCTTGCTTCAAATCGCTCTCCTTGTGCGGCTACTTACGAATGGAAAACACATGGGCCGGTACTTCATAAGGACGCAGCTCGACATAGTTCCGCGATCCCTGCCAGCGATATCCGCGGTTTGCCAGAAGATCGAAGACATCAAAGATAGCGCCATCACTCAATCCCATGGCAGCCATATCGAGCGTCACGAATCCTGCCTGCGTGTTCACGGGATCGAGGCTCACGATGGTGAGCACCACGTCTGCGCCATCGTCGGTAGCCTTGCTATAGGCCATGATCTGCGCGTTGTCCGTGGGATGAAAGACGAGATTCTCGTTTCGCTGCAGCGCCGCATTGGCGCGGCGGGCCTGATTGAGCCGCGTGATCAACGGGCGCAGCGAGTTCGGCGCGTCGGGGTTCCACCGCTTGATCTCGTATTTCTCGCTGTTCAAGTACTCCTCGCTGCTTTCCTTGAAGGGAATGCTCTCGCCCAGTTCGAATGCGGGGCCGTACATCCCGTAGTTTGAGGAAAGCGTCGCGGCCAGCACCAGGCGGCTCTTGGATGCATTCGGTCCACCTGTCTGCAAGCCAAACGGCAGAATGTCCGGAGTGTTCGGCCAGAAATTCGGCCGCATGTACTCAAATACATCCGTCTTGGTCAGCTCGGTCATGTACTGCATCAACTCGAGCTTAGTGTTACGCCACGTGAAGTAGGTGTAGCTCTGGGTAAAGCCCAGCTTCGCCAGCCGCTCCATCACGCGAGGCCGCGTGAAGGCCTCCGCAAGGAAGATCGCGTCCGGATAGATCGCCTGCACCTCCGCGATCACCCACTCCCAGAAGGGGAAGGCTTTGGTATGTGGATTATCCACGCGGAAGATGCGCACACCCTTGTCCGCCCAGAAGGTGAAGACTTCCTTCAGCGCATCCCACAGCCCCTGCCAGTCGCTCGACTCGAAATCCAGCGGATAGATGTCCTGATATTTCTTCGGAGGATTCTCCGCATACTGAATCGAACCATCCGCGCGCTTCTTGAACCACTCCGGATGCTCCGTCACCCAGGGATGATCCGGCGCGCACTGGAAAGCAATATCCAGCGCCAGCTCCATCTTGCGCGCATGAAGCTGTTGGATAAGATATTCGAGATCCGCGAAGGTGCCAAGCTCCTTGAGGATCGCAAGATGACCACCCTCCTTCGCCCCAATCGCCCAGGGGCTGCCCACGTCGCCCGGCTTCGCCTCCGTGGTGTTGTTCTTTCCTTTGCGAAAGCTGCGACCGATGGGATGGATCGGCGGCAGGTAGAGCACATCGAATCCCATCTCGTCGACGTAGTCGAGCTGTTCGGCGACGTCGCGCAGCGTGCCGTGCTGTCCCGGCTTGCCCCAGGAACGTGGAAACAGCTCGTACCAGCTCGAGAAACGCGCCCGTTCTCGATCCACCCATACACGCAGTGTGTGCTCATAGCGTGTCTGCATCTCCGTCTCAGGATTCCGGTTCACAATTGCGAGCAGCGTCTCGTCGAATGCTGCGTCGGCCGAGCCTCCACGCACCTTCTCGGCAAACGTCCGCAACTGCGCCGCGTCTTCTTTCGAGACACGCTTTGCGGCCGCTTCAATCAGCAGCACGCCTGTCTTCAGCGGCAGATCGAGATCCTGACCTGCATCCTGCCGCTTCTTCAATTCCGACCGCCAGGTCAGGAAGTGATCGACCTCGCCGACCACCGTGTACTCATAAAAACCAAGCTTGGAGACGGAAAAGCCGGCGCTCCAGCGATCGTTGCCCAGCGCCGTCATCTCTTCGGTATGCCACTCCGCGTCGCCCGCATGCCGATACAGCAGGTGCGCACGCACCAGGTCGTGTCCGTCGCCGAAGACGTTGGCCTCCACACGCACCAGGTCGCCCACCACGCGCTTCACGGCGAAGCGGCCACCATCGATCTGCGGCGTGACCCCTTCCACAACCACGCGACTGCGTCCATACACCGGCTTGGTCAGTGGTGTTCGCGATAGCTTTCCGTTGTCCGTTTTGGCGACACGCTTTGCAGGCGCCTTGGCTGAAGTGGTTGTTGTTTTCCCCGTGCTCTTCTTCTCGGTGGTCTCAGCCAGCTTGTTGTTCGTCATCGTCTCCATCTCGTTGGTCGCCGCCGAAGCAGCTACTCGCTATTCTGCAGAACAGTCTCGCGGAACACACGCTCCGCCCCTGCTACGAGGGATGCACATCGCGGCCTACGTGTTCGCTCACTTCTCCAAGTGGCCCCACAGAGTATTCAGCGATTCCGCGTAAGCCGGGTGTGCAAAAACTGCATCCTCCAGCGCGCTGTAGCGCAGATTCCCCATCATCGCGAGTTCGACCATGCTCATCAACTCGCCGCCTTCGGGCGCTAGAATCACCGCACCCAGAATCTGCTCCGTCTCCGCATCCACTACAGCTTTCAGCAGGCCGCGGGATTCGCCCGTCTCCGTCGCGCGGGCAATCGAGGTCACCGGCATCCGTGCCACCTTGATCTTGCGTCCGCTCTGGCGCGCCTCCGCCTCTGTCATCCCCACGCGGCCAAGCTGCGGATCCATATACACGACATAGACGGTCATGCGGTCAGTCGTCTTCCGCCCGCCTTTGCCGGTAATCAGGTTGTCGCGCAGGATGCGGTAGTCATCATACGAAACATGCGTGAAGGCCGGGCCGCCCTTCACATCGCCAACCGCATAGATCCCCGGCACATTCGTGTGCAGCTCTTCATCGACCTTCACGTAGCCGTGCTCGTCCGTTTCCACGCCGGCGGCATCCAGATGCAGCTCTTTCGTATTTGGCGAACGCCCCACCGCAACGAAAAGATGCGAGCCTGAGATGCTCCTCCCGCCTTCCAGACCGACTGTCACCCTCCCCGACGCTCCCTCAATCCGCGCTGCTTTCGTGCCAGTCTCGATGGTCAATCCATCCTCGCGCAGGATCGACTCCACTGCTTTGGAGATCTCCCCGTCCTCGTGGCCCAGAAGGTGCCTGCCGCGCTCGATCAATGTCACCTCGCTGCCAAAGCGCCGGAACATCTGCCCGAACTCCACCGCCTCGTATCCGCCACCCAGAACCACCAAGTGCTCAGGCACAGTGTCCAGCTCCATCAGGCTCACATTGTCTAGATAGGGCACGCCAGCAAGTCCCGCGACCTTCGGCACCGTGGGGCTATCGCCGGTGTTGATCACGATCGTGTCCGCCGTCATCCGGCGCTCGCCGCCCGCCTTGAGCGCGACCACGATCTCCTTCGGGG
The DNA here is from genome assembly GCA_963712845.1 of uncultured Acidobacteriaceae bacterium. Lineage (GTDB taxonomy): Bacteria > Acidobacteriota > Terriglobia > Terriglobales > Acidobacteriaceae > KBS-83. Next base: position 408,969 of record CAVQJM010000039.1, on the reverse strand, counting down.
TGACGAAACGCGCTTCACCTCGCACCAACTCGGGCTGTCCGCTGGCAAAGCGCTTCTCATTCGAGGTGCGAAACTGCTCGACGATCTTCCGTTTACGCGCCCGTACCTGCTCCATGTTCACGCGCACCGCACCCACATCGATGCCCAGTTCCCTGGCATGTCGTGCCTGCCACGCACGTTGCGCGCTGGCAACCATTGTCTTGGTCGGCGTGCAGCCATAGTTGATGCAGGTGCCGGCCACTTCCGCGCGCTCGATAAGCGCAACCCGCCGTCCGGCCTTCACGAAATCAGACGAAAGCGGATTGCCCCCCTGCCCCGACCCTAGAATCAACACGTCATACTGGTCTGCCATCGCGTCTTCGCTCTCCCATCGCAATCCTTGACACTTAGAAGCGGGACACGGCAAAGAGGGCCAACAAAATCGCCGTCGCATCCTCGAGCAGTGCAATAGGCAGGTCCTTCACACCGCGGCTGGTGATGCTGCGACGCAGCCAATAACCCGCGTACGCTGCGACAACGGCCGACACCCCGCCGATCGCGGCTGGAAAGACCCATGTCATTCCGGCAGCGACAGCGAGCGCACTGCCGCAGAGGGCCCCCAATAGGAAGCGCACAGCCAGCGGCCCCGCCTGAATGCGCGGCGGAATGAACGACAGCTTGTCCGCAATGAGCTCACCGATCGCGAGCACCACGAAGATGTACATCGCCACCGGCTTGGTAAGGAAGTTCAACCCAGTCCCGCCTAAATGCAGCCAGCCCAGATGCGGCCAACTCCTTTGCGCCACAATGGTGACGACCGCAATCCCCGTCAGCGAGCGCAAGCCGCTGACTCCCCCGATCACGACGCAAAGCAGATATAGAATCGTCGACGTCATCGTGCTGCTGTCCTCAACCGAAAATTGAATGCGCGCTTCAAGCCCAAGGCACAGATAGTGTATGGTCTGAGGCCGTTTCGGCAGAACGGCTCTCCCCACATCAGGCTGTGCATTCGCCCTTAGAATGCGCCCGCTTCGACCTCTCCGGCCAGTGCACTTCGTCAAATAAGCTGAAAGAGGACGCCTCATGGGCGTCCTTCTTGGGTGACTGTTTGGAGTCGCGGTTAGTTCAGCCTTCGCGCAGCATGCTAGGCTCTTCGGGCGAGCGCAGGCGAACCAGCCGGTCAATGGTATAGGGCGAACGCTGTTGTGCGGTGTGATAGTGCCTGACCTGCAATTCACCCAGCAGTCCGATGGCCAGCATCTGGATGCCAGCCAGGATCAGGACGCCGGCCACCACGAAGAGCGGCCCATGCTGGTCCATCACATGCTGATGGGTCAGCACCTTCAACGCGGCAAGGAATACGGAGATCGCGCCACCGAACAGAATGCTGAGCGCGCCGAAGCTGCCGAAAAAGTGCAGGGGCCGCGACATGTACTTCAGCAGGAAACGGATCGTCAGCAGATCGAAGAAGACACGGAAGGTACGGGAGATGCCGTAATGGCTCTTTCCGCGCTCGCGATTCACATTCTTGATCGGAATTTCACAAATGCTCGCGCCATACCACGAAGCCAGCGCTGGAATGAAACGGTGCATCTCGCCATAGAGGGGGATATTGTGGATCACCTCGCGCCGATACGCCTTGAAAGTCGTGCCGAAATCGTGAATATCCACGCCACTCAGCTTGGCCATCAGCCAGTTCGCACAACGGGAGGGAATGCGCCGCATCACGAAGTTGTCGATGCGGTCCTTGCGCCAGCCGCTCACCACGTCGTAGCCCTCTTCGAGCTTGGCCAGGAAGTTGGGAATCTCCTCAGGATCGTGCTGCAGATCGCCATCCATGGCCAGGATGAAATCGCCCTGCGCGTGATCGAAGCCCGCCGCCAGCGCGGAGGTCTGCCCGAAGTTGCGGCGCAGCTTCACCACCAGCACACGGCTGTCCACCGCGGCAATCTCTTCCAGCAGCTTGTAGCTGCGGTCACTCGATCCGTCGTCTACCAGCACCAGCTCAAAGCTGTCGCCGACCGTCTCCATCACGGCCTTCAGCTGGTCGTAGAGAGCCGTAACATTCTCTTCCTCGTTGTGGAATGGGACGACGATCGAGTACTTAGGCATAGTCCTTTCATTATATAGAAGGAACGGTCACCCAATACCTGGGGATTCTGGAGTTCCATTCTGTGTAAATAGAAGACTTATCACGCCTTCCTGGATTGCCTCTTCTGGATTGCTTCCTCGCTTTCTGCCGCCTTCCCCTCCCGCATCTCCTCGGATAGCTTTGCCGGCTTGATCCCCTTAGGCATGCCTGCGGCCCTCATCGCTTTTCCCTATGCGAGAACGTTGCGCAGCGCGGACACAGCCCGCTCGCACGCGACGCGGTCAACGTCGCGGTGCGTTACGAAACGTACTTCGTCTGCGCTCGCCGTGCCGCACAGCACGCCCCGCGCCTTCAGTCCAGCGACGATCTCCGCCGCCCTCCTGCCCTCGGGCCGGAAGATCACGATGTTCGTCTGTACCGTCTCCAGATCGATCATGCAGCCACCTATCCCGGCAATCTGCTCGGCCATCCATCGCGCGTTGGCGTGATCTTCATGCAAGCGGGCCGGCATCTCTTCGAGCGCAATCAGGCCCGCCGCAGCCAGCACGCCCGCCTGCCGCATGCCCCCGCCCAGCATCTTGCGGATCGACCGGCCCCGCTCCATCAGCACGCGCGAGCCGACAATCAGCGAGCCTACGGGCGCACACAGCCCCTTGCTCAGGCAGAACATCACCGTGGCAAAGCCGCGCGTGAACGCCGACACAGGCATCCCGAGCGCCGCGGCCGCGTTAAAGACCCGCGCTCCATCCAGGTGTACCTGCAGCCCGCGCTCCGCTGCGCCCGCCCATACTTCTTCCAGCACCGCCAGCGGCGTCACGGTGCCGCCCGCCATGTTGTGCGTATTCTCCAGTGCAATCATCCCGGTCTGCGCGCGGTAGTAAATCGGCGCGGCAATCGCCGCAGCAATGCGCTCCCAGCAAAGCACGCCACGCTCGCCTTCCACTTGCCGCAACTGGCAGCCACTGAAGGCGGAGACCATCGCCATCTCCCAGTCCACAATGTGCGCACGCCGCTCGCAGATCACCTCCTGGCCATGCTGCGTGTGCAGCCGTACAGCAATCTGATTGCCCATCGTGCCCGTCGGCACGAACAGCGCCGCCTCTTTTTCGAAGATGGCCGCCGCCCGCTGCTCCAGCCGGTTCACTGTCGGGTCTTCCCCATAGACGTCGTCGCCAACTTCCGCTTCGGCCATCGCGCGGCGCATTGCGTCCGTCGGCTTGGTTACGGTGTCGCTGCGCAGATCAATCGGGTTACTCGTATCCATATCTGTTACCTTTCACGATGGCAGGCACAAAACGTCAGCAACGAGTCTCTGTCAATTCCCTGTCAGAATCTCCGCTGGCCTCGCACCCCTCTTCTCGACAATACTTGTGTCGTGGACACGAGCGCGAATTCCGAGCTGTTCCCGTCGCAGGATCCTTTCTCCGCGGGAGCCATAGATCCGCTTCCCTGCTTTGGTGCCTGGCTCGGGGAAGCCCGGATGCTTGAGCCGAACGACCCCGACGCCATGGCGTTGGCCACCGCTACGCCAGCGGGGGTGCCGTCTGTCCGTATGGTTCTGCTCAAAGAAATAGGAGCTGATGGCGCATTTGTCTTCTACACCAACGCGCAGAGCCGCAAAGGTCTGGAGATCCATGCCAACCCGCACGCTGCGCTCTGCTTTCACTGGAAGTCGCTGCGCCGCCAGGTCCGCATCGAAGGGCCGTTGTCCGAAGTCTCGCCGCAGAAGGCCGATGCTTATTTCCGAAGCCGTGCCCGCGGCAGCCAGCTCGGCGCCGTGGCCTCGGATCAGTCACGCCCGCTCTCAGACCGCGCAATCCTGGAAACGCGCGCAGCCGAGTTAGCGAAGCGCTATCCCGGCGAGATTCCGAGGCCACCCCATTGGACCGGATTCGCTGTCCACGCCCGCACTATCGAGTTCTGGCGCAGCCGTCCGGATCGCCTGCACGATCGCATGCTTTACACGCGCACGCCGCAGGACTGGCAGCGCACACTCCTCTACCCCTGAAACATTTCTCCTGATGCTCTGAGCAGCGGAGATCCTCCCGGCGTGGCGTTTCCGTAAAGAAAGACGCATGACCTTCTGCCCGGTTAAACAGCTACAGCGAAAATGCTCCGATGGCGGCAGGCAAGAAGCTAAGGTGCATCCTGGGCGGCGCATAATAGCCTCACGTATCCCCCTGACGCACGCCTGAATCCGCACGGTAGAGTTACCTTTTCAGTTTTTCCTCTTCGGAGTAGCCCTCATGTTCCGTTCCTTCCGCTTTGTCCCTGTCCTGGCACTGCTCTGCTCCAACGTTGTTGCTCTCGCCCAGGCCCTGGACTGCGCGCGCGATCCACATCAGGCCATCGATAAGTCCTACACCGCGGCGATCCGCAAGTACACCACCGCCCCGGACTTCAATTCACCACTCACCGACTATCTGCCTGCTTCGAAGAGCGTGCCCACTCCGGCCAAAGTCCTCGGTGATGTCTCCGGCGCGCCCGACATGCTTCCCTATGCGGAGGATGTCTACAAATACTTCCGCGAGCTCGCCGCCGCATCGCCGCGGGTGCGCGTCGTAACCATCGGCCATTCCGAAGAAGGCCGCGAGATGATCGCGGTCGCTGTCGCCGATGAATCGCTCCTCGCCCACCAGAAGGAAAATGACGAGCGCCTCGCGAAGCTCGCCGATCCCCGCACCATCGACCTCGATGACACCAAAGCCGCCCCGCTCATCTCGGCCTCCACTCCCGTCTACTACATCACCGGTACCATCCATTCGCCGGAGACCGGCGCGCCTACCGCGCTGATGGAGCTGGCTTATCGCCTCGCAGTCGATGACTCGCCGTACATCCAGTACATCCGGTCGCACGTCATCACGCTCATCACGCCAGTCGTTGAAGTCGACGGCCGCGACCGCATGGTGGACATCTACCGCTGGCACAAGGCGCATCCCGGCGAAACCTATCCGCACCTCTACTACTGGGGTCACTATGTCGCGCACGACAACAACCGCGACGCCATGACAATGAATCTCGCGCTCACCCGCAACGTCCTCAACACTTACCTCAGCGTGGCATGCGCAGGTGCTTCACGATCTCCATGAGTCGGTTCCCTTCCTCTACGACAACACCGTTGGCGACGAGCCCTACAACAGCTGGATCGATCCCATACTCACCAATGAGTGGCAGATGCTCGGCTGGTCCAACGTGCAGGCGATGGCCCAGCTCAACATGCCCGGCGTCTTCACCCACGGCAACTTCGACACCTGGAGTCCCGGTTACCTGATGTTCCTCGCCGCCATGCACAATGGCATCAGCCGCCTCTACGAAACCTTCGGCAACGGCGGCGCCGATACCGTCGAGCGCATCCTCACGCCGGACGAGTACGAGCGCACCTGGTACAAGCCCAACCCGCCGCTGCCTAAAGTCCTCTGGTCGCAGCGCGACAACAATAACTACGAAGAGAGTGCGCTGCTCACCACGCTCAGCTACTTCGCGCAGAACTCGAAGCTCTTCCTCAACAACTACTACCTCAAGAGCAAGCGCTCCATCCTGAAGCCCGCACAGAACGGCCCCGCCGCCTACGTGCTCACCGCCGACGATCCTTCGCCCAGCCGCCAGGCCATGCTGCTTCGCGTCCTGCACGATCAGCATGTAGAGGTACAGCAGACCAGCTCGCCCGTCACCGTCGAATTGCCGCAGCTACCCAAACCATCAGACACCGACAATGATGACGCTAAATCCAGCAAACCCAAACCGCCTACATCACGTGTATTCCCTGCTGGGAGCTATGTCATCCGCATGGACCAGCCCTACTCGCGCATCGCCGACGCGCTGCTCGATCGTCAGTTCTGGTCGCCTCAAGATCCGCAGAAGAGTCCTTACGATGACACCGGCTGGTCGCTCGGCCCCCTCTTCGGCGTCGACACTGCACGCATTCTCGACACCGCCATCCTCAAAACGCCCATGCATCTCGTTGCGGATCCGACCGCCCCACCCAGCACGGCATCCCTCTCCGGCGATATCTTCCTCATTGAGAATCACGCCGACCCGTCGCTCATCACGCTGCGCTATCAACTCGATCACGCCACCATCACGGCGACAGATGCGTCGCTGGTCTCCGGCGGCCACACGTATCCACCCGGCACATGGATCGTCCGCGGCATCTCCGGCTCTGATCTCGACAAGGCAGCCGCGCCGCTGCATCTGCACGTCGCCGCTGTATCGGAGTTACCCAGCGTGGCCACACATCCCGTGCCCACGCCGCGCATCGCCTTGATGCACACCTGGCTCGACACGCAGCCCGAAGGCTGGTGGCGCCTCGCGCTCGACAACCTCCACGTTCCCTACACCTACATCAGCACCCAGACTGTCGCTGCCGAATCGGACCTGCGCTCGAAGTACGACGTCGTCCTTTTTGCGCCGGTTGGTGACGGCTCGATGGAGCGCATCCTCAATGGCATTCCCATGTGGGGCAACTCCATGCCGTGGCTGAAATCGGAGATCACACCTAACCTCGGCCGCATTGACTCGACTCCTGATGTGCGCCCCGGGCTCGGAGAAACTGGTCTTACGCATCTGCGCGACTTCATCAGTCATGGAGGTCTCTTCATCGCATCGCAGGACACCGCTGAGTTCGCCATCAATACCGGTCTTGCCCCCGGCGTCTCCGTCGCACCGCGCGGCGATGCGAAGGTCGTTGGCACCATCCTGAACACAGCGCTGATCATGAAGAAGGACGCGACTGCCAGTCTCGTACTCGCTGGATACTCCACGGCGCCCGCCGTTTATAGCGAGGAGGGCATGTCCTTCAACGTCAGCGATCTGCTCACCGGCGATGAACGCCTTCGCGCCGAAGCCAAGACACCGCGACCCACCGGACGCGGCGGTCCTAACGATCCGGATGTGCCGCAGGATCGCAGCTTCGCCGAGCCGCCGCCGCTGCCCAAGGCCAAGCCATGGGAGCCCATGCCGCTCACCGTCGAGCAGACGCGCAACAATCCCTACGTGATTCCTGAACAGGATCGTCCGCAGGTGCTGCTGCGCTACGCCGATTCCAAAAATCTGCTCGTGGCCGGTCTGCTCGACCATGGCGACGCGCTCGCCGAACATGCCGCGGTTGTAGCCGCACACGTCGGCAGCGGCACTACGCTGCTCTTCGCCAACAACCCGCTCTACCGCGGCGAAACCATCGGCAGCTACGCACTCGTCACCAATGCCATCCTGAGCTATCAACCGCCAAAGTAAATCAATCGCCTATCGAATATTCGAGGAAGGGCTTGGAGATGGATTCGATGATGTCGCCGGTCCAATCCTCATCTGGAGCGTCACTCCAATCAGGGTCCGCATCGGCAGGCCGGCGAAACCTGACGATAATCTTGATGTATGGACAGCGGCGATACACATATTGCTGCCCATCCCGAGTGGACAGGCCGCCCTCCGTCGTAAACACGCGAAGGAGCTCCGCCCGGGTCATACCCACCTGGATGCTCGAAACATCCTTCAGCACCTGGTCCATGGAGCGCGTCAGGCTCGGATCGACCGCAGGTGGCTTCGCCGGACTCTGACCAAGCGCCACGGCGGCCGAAACAAATGCTGCCAGCAACAAGCTCACGATGCGACATCGCATGACAGCACCTCCCCGCCTTTACATCACGGATGCGCCTGCCAGTCTTGCACCTCACCTTGAGGTCACGCAACAGGTCAGGTATAGAGTAAGGAGCGAGCGCAACCCTGAAAGGACATCCAAATGGCCGCTCCCGGCACTCTCGTGGGGTTCATTCCAACGCGCGACGGCGATGCTGCACGCGCCTTCTACGAAACGAAAGTTGGGCTTCGCTTCATCTCCGATGACCAGTTTGCCGTAGTCTTTCAATCCGGGGAAAACTTGATACGCATTGCGCGCACCGGTTCGTTCACACCGGCGCCCTTCACGATTTTGGGCTGGCAGTCCTCACAGATCGAGCAGGATGTCCGCGACATGTCCGCGCGCGGGGTCACATTTGAGCGCTATGACTGCATTGGACCGCAGGACGAGCTCGGCATCTGGATAGCGCCCGGCGGCGCGAAGGTCGCCTGGTTCAAAGACCCCGACGGCAACACGCTGTCCATTTCGCAGCACGTCTGATGTCGCGCCGTGTTCTCGTCCTCGCGCTTGTCTTTGCCAGCTTTGCGCTTGTCGTGTGGTCGGGCTACCAGCACCGCCGCTTGCAGTCCTCCACGCCGACGGTGTCGGCCCCAGTCAGCACCACCGAGTCATCCGCCACGCAGCAGACCGACGCGGTCACCTCGCCGCTCCTCGGAAAGGCTGCACCCGATTTCGCGCTGCGCGATCTGACCGGTCAGCCGGTATCGCTCGCCGACTACCGCGGCAAGGCAGTGCTCATCAACTTCTGGGCCACATGGTGCGCTCCGTGCCAGGTCGAGATGCCGTGGTTCATCGCACTCCAGCAGAAGTATGCGTCGCAGGGATTCACCGTCCTCGGCATCGACAAGGACTACCCCGAAGACCTTCCCAAAGTCCCCGGCTTCGCGAAGAAGATGAATCTGAACTATCCAGTGCTCTACGGCAACCCGAGGACCTACGCCGCGTACGGATGCTGCGACTATCTGCCGATGTCCTACTATGTCGATCGCTCCGGCACTGTCCGCATCGCCACCGTCGGCCTGGGCGAACGAGAGACGGTAGAGACTTACATTCGCCGGCTGCTCCAGTCCTCTCCATCACAGCCCGACACACGATTCACTGCGTCGACGGCAACAACTCCTCCACAGTAGAGTCCGTCGAAGCAACGCCGAGAAAGCGGCCGAAGACCTCATTCGACAGCATGCGCCCGCGCGTCGTGAGCGCCACACGTTGTTCCTCTCGCCTCAGCAAACCATCCGCTACCAACTCCGCCAGCACTCCGTCGCATTCCGCGACCGCCTTATTTCCAAATTCCGCACGCAGCGCTGCCAGCGACACACCCTCCACCAGCCGCAGCCCAAGGAACCACGCCTCTTCCAGTTGTGCCGTGCGGTCCACGGACTCGACCTCGGCCTCCAACTCTCCGTTTAGATAGTCAGCGAAATCATCCGCATTGCCAAAGCGCATCACGTCGCCGCCCACATGCCGCAACATGGAGTGCGCGTCGAGCCCCACGCCGAGATACGGCTCGCGCCGCCAGTAACGCAGGTTGTGCCGCGACTCCGCACCCGGCCGCGCAAAGTTCGAAATTTCGTACTGCCGCAAGCCCGCTCGCTCCAAGCGCTCGCATCCCGACTCATACATCGCAGCCACGGTGTCGTCGGTCGCAACCAGCGCTGCTCCGTAACGCGCGCCGCCGCCGATCAGCTCGCGGCCCAGCCGCGAATCCTCATCCACCTCGAGCATGTACAGGCTCGCGTGCTCCACGCTAAGCCCGCACACCGCCTCCACCGATTCACTCCAGCTCGCCATCGTCTGGCCCGGCAGCCCCGCGATCAAGTCGACATTCACCTTGAACCCCGCCTCATGCAGCCGCCGCACGTCCTGTTCGACAATCGCCCGCGTGTGCATCCGGCCCGTCGCCGCAGCTTCCGCGTCCACCATTGACTGCACGCCGAGGCTCACCCGCGTCGCTGATACTTCAACCATTGCTTTAAGAAACTCCGGAGCGATCTGCCCCGGTGCACACTCGATGGTGATCTCGGTATTCTGCTCCAGCGCGAACCTGTCGCCGATCGCCGCAAATATCTCCTGCAGCCGCTCCGACTCCAGCGTGCTCGGCGTCCCGCCGCCCAAATACACGCTGCCTACACGCTCCGGCAGCCGCCAACCCGCTCTTAGCGCTCGCTCGTGCGCGCTGCGCAATTCCCTGCAGACGCACTCCACATAGCGACCATGCTCGCTCGCCGGAAACACTCCGGAGGCGAAGTTGCAGTAGGTGCACTTCGCCCGGCAGAAAGGCACCGAGATATAGAGGCCTAGAGTCTCGCCCATTCATCTATTGTGCCAGCTACGTAAAATAAGAGTGAAGGAAGGCATGTCCGAAGCCAGGTCCCGCAGCGCGCAGCAGCCTCATCCGGAGAAGAAGCCGGAGACGAAGGCCGCTGCCCACGAAGACGACGTCGTCGGCAAGGCGTATGACAGCCGGCTGATGGGCCGTCTACTCACGTACCTGCGCCCCTACAAGTGGCAGGCCGGCATCTCGCTCACTGCCATCGTACTCAAGGCGCTTGCGGACATCCTCGGCCCGTACCTCACCAAGGTCGCCGTCGATCGCTACATGACCCACGACGCCGCGAATAGCGGAGCCAAGTCAACCTGGCTCGCCCGCCATCTCAGCGCGTCGCCCGCCGCCGGCATCACCCAGATCGCCCTTATCTACGTCGGCGCACTCTGCTTCTCCTACGTGCTCGAGTTCGCCCAGACCTACCTCATGCAGTGGACCGGCCAGAAGATCATGTACGACATGCGCTCGCAGATCTTCCGCCATCTGCAGCGTATGCACGTTGCCTTCTTCGACCGCAATCCGGTAGGCCGCCTTGTTACCCGACTCACCTCCGACGTAGACGCCCTCAACGAGATGTTCACCTCCGGCGTCTTCGCCATCTTTGAAGACGTCTTCGTGCTGCTGGGCATCGTGGTGGTCATGCTGACTATGAGCTGGCGGCTGGCGCTGATCTCCTTTGCCGTGCTGCCGGTCATCCTGGTCGTCACCCGCATCTTCCGCAACAGTGTGCGCGACTCCTACCGCCGCATTCGCACCGCCATTGCGCGCATCAACGCCTTTACCCAGGAGCACGTCACTGGCATGAGCGTCGTGCAGCTCTTCGGCCGGGAGCAGCGCGCCTTCAACGACTTCGAAGCCGTCAACCGCACCCACCTGGTCGCCTTCAAAGACGCAATCCTCGCCTACGCCCTCTACTATCCCGCGGTCGAGCTACTCTCCTCCATTGCCATCGCCCTGGTTATCTGGGTCGGCGGTCGCGGCGTGCTCCGCGGCACCGTCACCATCGGCATACTTGTCGCATTCATCCAATACTCGCAGCGCTTCTGGCGCCCCATCCAAGACCTCTCCGACAAATACAACATCCTCCAGGCCGCCATGGCCGCCAGCGAACGTGTCTTCAAGCTCCTCGACACCCCGGCCGAAGTTACCGCACCGCCTGATCCCCTGCCCAGCCCACGCGCCGGCCGCATCGAGTTCCGCGATGTCTGGTTCACCTACGAGCGCCTCACACCGGAGCAGCTCGCTATCATCTCTGTTGCATCGCCGGAAGACCTTGAAGCCATCGGGGTCGAATGGATCCTGCGCGGGGTCTCTTTCACCATCGAGCCCAACGAGACCGCCGCGATCGTCGGCCATACGGGCGCCGGCAAAACCACCATCATTTCGCTCATGATGCGCTTCTATGATGTGCAGCGCGGCCAGGTACTTATCGATGGCATCGACGTGCGCCAGCACGAACTCACCGCGCTTCGCCAGCACTTCGGCGTCGTGCTGCAGGATCCGTTCCTCTTCACCGGCACCATCGCCGAGAACATCCGCCTCGGTACGCAGTCCATCTCCGATGAAGACATGAAGCGTGCCGCCGATGAAGTCAACGTCCTCGACTTCATCCAGAGCCTGCTCCACGGATTCAACGAGTCGTTGCGCGAGCGCGGCGCCGGCCTCTCTACCGGCCAGAAGCAGCTCATCAACTTCGCCCGCGCGCTTGCTCATCGACCGCGCATCCTCATCCTCGACGAGGCCACTTCCTCCGTCGACACTGAGACCGAGATCCGCGTCCGGACCGCGCTCGATCGAATGGTTACCGGCCGCACCTCGGTGGTCATCGCGCATCGCCTCTCCACCGTGCAGCGCGCGGACACCATCCTCGTCATGCACAAAGGCCAGCTCCGCGAGCACGGCCCGCATCAGCAGCTTCTCGCGCAGCATGGCATCTATTGGAAGCTCTACCGCCTCCAGTACAAGGACCAGGAACTCGAAGCGACCAACCAGATCGCCAGCACCCCACTCGCCCTCGGCACCGATTGAAGGCTCCGCCTTTCGCGAGGAGGAGCGCAGAGCGCATATCTCGAATCGATCAGGCTGCAACCAGCGCCGCAGTCCGCGTCACGGCAATCACACTGATGTCGTCCCGCTGGCCGAAGCTTTGAGCAGCCGTCGCCACTTCCGCCGCGGTCATCCGCGCTTCCAGCAGTTCCTGCACTCGGGCAAAGCCAAAGAGACGACCGTGTTCGTCCATGGCTTCCGCGATGCCGTCGGATGCGAGCACCAGCCGGTCATCATCCCTGAGTTGGAATCGGGTGACAGAGAACTCCGCCTCTGCGATCACGCCCAGCGGCAGCGAACCTTCTATCTCCACTGGACGTCCATTGACATACGGCGGCAGATGGCCCGCGTTGGCCAGGGTCACAGCGCCATCGCGGGCGATCCGCATAGCCATACACGTGGCATTCGCTTCGCGGCGTCCGATCAGCCGCCGATTCAGTGCCTGCAGGAGGAACAGTGGATCGGGGTTGAGTTCGGAGGTGCTACGTATGGCGCCTACCAGCAGCGCAACCAGCATGCCCGCCTGCAGCCCCTTGCCCGTCACGTCCCCAGCTACGATCAGCAGGCTGCCGTCTGCCGGATGCGGGATGATCTGGTAAAAGTCGCCGCCAACCTCCCGTGCGGGACGGTATTCGTGTTCAATCGTCAGGCCCGGAAGGGTGGTCATCGACTCCGGAAGAATGACGCGCTGCACCTCCTGCGCCTGCTTTACGTCCAGCGCCATCAACCGCTGCTCGCGCACCGAAAGCAGCAGGCGGCGAAACAGCAGCACGAACAACACGGCCGTCAGCAGCACGTTGGAGAACGCCGTCAGGCCGAATCGTATGCCGAAGGGGAACCAATTGAGGCGGATATGCAGGACGGCAAGCTCACTGTTAAATTGCCACGCAATCATGAGCACCACAGCGGGCAGGACCAGCCAGCCCTCCGCACCCTGGCGGCGAATGCCCCACGCCACGACAAGAATGAGCAGGACCAGCAGCGCCAGCCGCACCGCCAGTGAAACGGTGTGGAAAATGTCAGCCACCGGCACGGAAATGAAGGGATAGAACAAGTCTTCACCGATGGCGATCGAGATCATGGAGCCAATGGTCAACAGTCCGACTGCCTTGGGCACCCAGGTAGCCCGCTGCAAACCGAACCAGATCCACCACACCATGACCCAGCCGCCAAATATGAGCGGAGTAAGGAAACCATCTGACAATCCGTTATCGAGAATCCCGCCAATGTGTTGTGTCCAGGTTGCAACGACGTTCGCCGCTTGCAGAGCGGCGATGAGAAGAAAAATTGCTCCCATCCAGAGATAGACGGGATCGGAACGATCGAAGCGGGTAAGGCTGAAGGCGACACCGGCCAGCAGCAGAAAGAGCAGTCCTTCAACAGCCCCAATGACCTGTGTGCGAATGAGCTCCAGCCAGCGAAGCTGATATCCGGCGGAGACTGCGCTGGCGTTGCCCAGCGTCGGCGCGGTATGGAAGCCGCCGGTGTCGGCCTCGGTGACCAGGGTGCTCGGCTCCATCCAGACCCGAAAGGCCAGCACCCGGATTCCCGGATTGGAGTTGGAACCGGTAGCGGACGGCGGCAGTTGGAACATCATCGGCTCGGTGAAGTAGATCGTGGGATGGCTCCCCGTGAACTTGCCGAAGCTGCCGATCAGGCCTCCATCGAGAAAAAATTGATAAGCGTCATCGACGTACGCCGGACCGGCCAGAGCCAGCTTTTCTCCCGGCTGCGCAGACACCTGCACCCGGATGCGGTACCACCCGTAGCCCCAGTGGCCGGCGTGTCCGTGCGCTGTCCAGCCCTTCACGTAATCGCTGAAGCCGCCAAGCGGATCAAAGACCCCGGCCTTCGGTGTAAGGTCAACCGTCTCCCATTTCGAGTCATCGAATTCTGCCTGAGCCCAAAGCGGTCCGCCCGTCGATGGATCGAGCGGCGAGTCGCCCACGCTGAACTTCCACGGACCATAGAGGGGAACGACCGACTGACCGAGCGTGATGTGGATCGGCTCTGCCGAAGGTGTATTTTGGGCGGACGCAAAGACAGTACAGACTAGGCACGCCAGCAGGGCGAGGAGGCAGCGACGTTTCATCCAGACCGGACCTCTCCGGGGGAAACATCTGATCCAAGCACTATATCTGTTGCATCGTTCGGGCGCATCAGCAACTGGTCCAAGTACCCGATTCCGCAAATTTGTCGACTGCCCCATTGTCGAGTTACGGTTGACTCATCACGTCACTGAAGGACTCCGCTATGCCTATCGTCCGCAGCTGCCCTTCCTGCGGGAAGCCGAATCGAATTCCCGGCAAACACCTTGCCGACACCGGACGATGCGGCGCCTGCAAAGCGCCACTATCCCCGGTGGCAGCGCCCGTAGAAATCAGCCCCGCGGAGTTCGACGAGATTGTGCGCGATAGCAAAGTCCCGGTCCTCGTCGATTTCTGGGCCGGATGGTGCGGACCCTGCCGCATGGCCGCGCCGCATGTTGCGCAGGTCGCGCAAGACCTCGCTGGCCGCGCCGTTGTGCTGAAAGTTGACACCGAGAAGTTCCCGGAACTAGCCGCACGGTACAAGGTCCAGGGCATTCCGAACTTCGCCGTATTCGCTCGCGGCAGCCTTCAATTCCAGCAGGCGGGTCTCGTGGACGCGAATACTATGAAGAGTTGGCTCGTACGCGCCGCGTAACTCCCCACAGAACGTATCCGCTACGGGTCCCATCGGTTAGGCTGTTGCCATGTTTTACTCTTGCCGGTGCCTGCTTCCTGCCTTGCTTGCATTGTTCTCCGCTTCGCTCAATTCTCCAGCACAGAGTTCGGCAAGCCAGACCACTACGGCTACAAAAGCTACGAACCCACCCTCCGAAGTCGGCTCGCAGTACACCCCGCGCCCGTTGCCGGCAATTCTCCCCAACACCCGTGCCGCCATGCTGCGCGGCGCCTACGGTCCTTATCGTGCCAATAACGATCTGCTCTCCTACTATCTCGATATCCGCGTCGATCCCGATAAGAAGATCATCAGCGGAAAAAACACCATCCGCTTCCGTATGCTCACCGACGGCAATCGCATTCAGCTCGATCTCAACGATGCGTTGCAGGTCGACAAGATCCTGCTCGGGACGGCCACGTTGAAATACGAGCGCGATTCCGGCGCGGTCTTCATCGACTTTCCCGAGACGTTGAAAGCGGGCCAGGAATACTCCATCGACTTCTACTATTCCGGACGTCCGCTGACGACGGGCCGGTTCGGTGGCTTTACCTTTGGCAAAGACCCCGACGGAAAGCCCTGGATCTTCACCTCCTGCGAAGACGATGGCGCAAGCATCTGGTGGCCGAATAAGGACCAGTGGCGCGATGAGGTCGAAGAGATGGAGATCAGCGTCGCGGTGCCCAACGATCTTGTGGACGTGTCGAACGGACGATTCCTCAGCAAGACCGATCTGGGCGACGGATACACCCGCTGGGACTGGATGGTCCACTACCCGATCAACAACTACGATGTCTCACTCAACATCGGCAACTACCAGCACTTCAGCGATAAGCTCGGCGACCTGACGCTCGATTTCTATGCGTTACCCGGCGACCTGGATAAAGCGAAGAGTCAGTTTTCCCAGGCAAAAGAGATGCTCGAGGCATACCAGCACTATTTCGGTGCGTATCCGTTTATCAAGGACGGGTACAAATTGATCGAGGTGCCGTATGCGGGCATGGAACACCAGAGCGCGGTGACCTACGGCAACCGCTTTAAGAATGGCTATCTGGAGCGCGACTGGGCCGGGGTTGGCATCAGCACCCGCTTCGACTTCATCATCATCCACGAGAGCGGGCATGAATGGTTCGGCAACAGCATCACAGCCGCCGATCGCTCCGACATGTGGATCCACGAGGGCTGGACAACCTATCTCGAAGGCTTGTATGTGGAATACCGCTGGGGTCACGACGATGCTATCAAGTACCTGAACGGCCTCAAGCCGAAGATCAAGAATCAACGGCCCATCGTCACCGAGCGGGGTGTGAACGGCGATCCGCCGGAAGACCAGTACTTCAAAGGCGCGCTCATGTTGAACACGCTGCGCTCTGTCATCAACGACGACAATCGCTGGTGGCCGCTGCTCTACAACTTCTATCAGCAGTTCAAATACCGCAACATCATGACCGAGGACGTGGTGACGTACTTCAACCGCGAGACAGGAGAGAATCTGACGCCGATCTTTAATCAATATTTGCGCCACGCGGATATTCCCACGCTTCAGTTGCTCTTCGATCCGTCGGAGGGAACGGTCTCCTACAAGTGGCACGCGGACGAACCCGGCTTTTCGATGCCGGTTCTGGTCGGAGAGAAAGACCGCTGGCAACGGATCTACCCAACACTCAACTGGCAGACAATGAAAACACCGCTGACGAAAGATCAGTTCCGGGTGGCAACGGACCTCTTCTACGTAGATGTGCAGAAATATTAAGTTGCTGACCCGGCAGATTGGCCTCCCAGCCGCGCATTCCGCTCTCACGTCGGTTGTCGTACCATTTCGCTCATGGACACCACGCGACGCACGCTCTGTCTCTCGCTTCCCGCCCTCGCCGCAACCGCCGCGCTTGCTCCTGCCGCACGCGCTGCCGACCAGCCACTCGCGCCCATACCATCGTTCGCCAAGCCCTTCGATACGCTGCCCGTCCATCAGAACGGCGCCAACGCCTCACGCGCCATCCTCGACGGCACGACGCACTCGAACGATCACATGGAGGTCCACGAGACCACACTCGCGCCCGGCAGCTCGCCGCACCCGCCCCATCAGCACGCACACGAAGAGCTCTTCCTCATGATGCAGGGCACGCTCGCCGTTACCATCTCCGGCAAGACCACAGTTATCAATCCCGGTGGCGCCGCCTTCGTTCACTCCGGCGAACTGCACGGCGTCCGCAATCCCGGCACCACGCCCGCGCAATACTTCGTAGTCGCGATCGGCACTTAGCGGCCCAGCAAAACGGGGTCCCGGGTGGCCCCATCCTAACGAAGTTAGGTGCGATAGTTCCTCCGCGCTGCAACCAGTCCGTTGCCCCGCTGTCTTGCCTGTGCTAGCGTTCCCTCACAGCTCAGCTATCTCTGCTCAGTCTTTTTGAGGACCCGCATGCACGTTTCGTCCCGCTGCCTCGCCCTGGCCGCCGCTCTGCTCGCCATTTCACTTCCCGTCATCGCCCAGAACACGCCCGCCTACCCGAGCGAGACACCCGCACACTTCCAGCCCACCAACGCAGGCTTCGACTATCAGCGTCGCGATGTCATGATCGCCATGCGCGACGGGGTCAAGCTGCACACCGTCATCCTGGTTCCCAATGGCGCGAAGAACGCCGCCATCCTGCTCACCCGCACCCCCTACGACGCCACCGCCCTCACGTCGCACGAGCAGAGCTCGCATCTTGGCCCCATCCTCCAGGGTTATGACAACGCGGTCGACGTCATCGTCGATGGCGGCTACATCCGCGTTGTGCAGGACATTCGCGGCAAGTACGGCTCCGAAGGCGACTACATCATGAATCGCCCGATCCACGGGCCGCAGAACCCGACGCCTATCGATGAGTCCACCGACACCTACGACACTATCGACTGGCTGGTGAAAAACATCCCCGAGTCCAGTGGCAAGGTCGGTATCCTCGGTATCTCCTACGACGGGTTTCTGCCGCTGATGGCGCTCATCCATCCACACCCCGCGCTCAAGGCCGCCGTGCCCATGAACCCCATGGTCGATGGCTGGATGGGCGACGACTGGTTTCATAACGGCGCCTTCCGCCAGCAGAACCTCAGCTATATCTACGACCAGTCCGCCACGCGCTCCAACACCATCACCTGGTGGACAAGCAACTACGATGATTACGATATGTGGATGCGCGCCGGGTCCGCCGGAGCGCTCGCCAAAGAGCGCGGTATGGACCAGCTACCCTTTTGGAACAAGGTCGCGGCGCATCCCGCCTATGACGCCTTCTGGAGCGATCAGGCGCTCGACAAAATCCTGGCCAAGGAGCCGCTCATCGTCCCCACGCTGCTCGTCCACTCGCTCTGGGACCAGGAGGACATCTACGGCGCCATCGCCGTCTGGAAGGCGGTCAAGCCCAAGGATACTGCCAACGACAAACTCTTCCTCGTGATGGGCCCCTGGCACCACGGGCAAGAGATCGAAGACGTTAGCACCCTAGGCGAGCTCCACTTCGGCCAGGACACCGGCCTCTACTTTCGCCAACACGTCCTCGCGCCCTTCCTCGCCCACTATCTCAAGGACGACGCGCCACAAATCTCCACCGTTACCGCATTCGAGACTGGCGCTGACGAATGGGAGAAGCTGCCGTCATGGCCCGCAGGCTGCGCCGACGGCTGCACTATCCAGCCCACGCCGCTCTATCTCGAACCTAACCTCGGCCTCTCGTTCGATAAACCCTCCAGCGGCAGCGCATTCACCAGCTACATCTCCGACCCTGCAAAGCCCGTACCCTTCCGCAAGCGCCCCATCCAGCCCATGGGCTACACCGGCGAGCTCACCTGGTCTTTCTGGCTGGTCGATGACCAGCGCGAAGCCTCCGGCCGCCCCGACGTCCTCTCATTCGTCACCGACACGCTTACCCATCCGGTCAAGATCAGCGGCCAGCCCGTAGTGCATCTCGTCGCCTCGACCAGCGGTACGGATTCCGACTGGGTGGTCAAGCTCATCGACGTCTATCCCGACGAGGTCGCCGAGTATCCGCATCTCGGTGGCTTCCAGCTCATGGTCTCCGCAGACATTCTGCGCGGTCGTTATCGCGAAGGCTTCACCGTCGCCAAACCTGTCCAGGCCAACACGCCGCTGCCTTATCAATTCGACCTGCCCACCGCGAACCACGTCTTCCTGCCGGGCCATCGCATCATGGTGCAGGTGCAATCGGCATGGTTCCCTCTCTATGACCGCAACCCGCAGACCTTCGTACCCAACATCATGTTCGCAAAACCCGGCGATTATCAGAAGGCCGAGCAGCGCATCTATCACGCGGCCGGCAACGCCAGCTACATCGAGCTGCCGCTTGTAAAGGAGAAGTAGACGGGCCGTTAAAGGGCCAAACCGAAGATCAAATCTTTCCGGCTGCCGGATCCAGATACTTGATAAGCAGCACCTCGTTGCCAATCTCGTTGTGAATGAGCTCATCCACCGTTCCGGCGGCAAGAAGAAGACCATAGCCGCCCGCACGCATTCCTTCTTTTTCGCGTTGCTCGATGTGCGCAACAGGATCCTCATCTGCATTGCCGACAGCGGCATGGACAAGCGACTCGCGGCGGAAGCCCGCTCCGGGGTCCTGTACGTGAAATACATACGACCTTGCCGTGCGAACCGCGGTGACCTCCACCACCTGTTCAGGGTTGAAGGCCGCTCCGTGCTCCATTGCGTTCAACAGGATCTCTCGAAGGGCCTGCATCATGTCTTGCCTAGTGTCGTCCGGCAGCTGAACGCTAAGCTCCTTCGCAAAGGTTAAGAGGCGTTCGGCGGTGATCAGCCGGCAATTCACGCGAACGGATACCCAGCCAGGCTTAGCAGATAAAACCTGGATGTCGTCCCGCCATTGGCTATCAGATGCCGCGCTGGAGGCCAGGTGCGCGATCTCGTGCGGATCAAACGGAGGAGTAAAACATGCAAACACGTGAGCACGCAACGCTGCAATGACGTCGTCCGGCGTACTGTGACGAGCCAGGACAATGCACTTGACTCCGGGCCGGATAGCACGCATTTCGGCCAGCAACGCCAAATCTTCTGCAACTTCGCTATTGCAGTTGGTGATCGCCACACCGAAGGACCGCATGCGAAGTCGTAGCAGAGCATCGGCATGTCCTGCTGCGAATTCCACCGGCATATCTGCGGCCGAGAGTATAGCGCCAATCTCGCGGCTCAACTGGTGATCTCCAATGATAAGTATCCGGCTCATGCTATGCTCCCGCCGCTACTGTGCCATCATTCAAGACTACCGTCGAGTCGCTCTTTTTGCCCGACCGCCCCGTGAATAAGCCTGAGTCGTGTGCGCGAGCGCAGCAGCGTCAGAGCCAGGTCGCAAAAGCACAAAACGATAAGACGGTGAAGTGTCGTGCTGCATTCAGTTCAATATGCTTTTGCGGGCACAACCGTCTCCGCAGCAGCCTTGCGCAACTCCGCCGCCGAATCGTCCGTCGGCAGAAACTCCATCGCCATCCATCCGCGATAGCCCTCGCGCCGCAATCCACGATAGATCGCCGGATAGTCGATCACGCCCGTGCCCGGCGCATGCCGGCCCGGCACATCTGCCACATGCACCAGGCCCAGCAGGTCCACATTGCCCCGCAGGGGAGCCAGCAGCGGCGCAACCCTCCCGCCCTGCGGCAGCCCGCGCTGCTGATGATAGAAGTCATAGAGCACCTGCACGCTCGGCTGCTTCACCGCACGCACAATCTCGAATGCCTCTTCAACGCGCGTCAGATAAATGGGAGGATTCTCCAGCGCATCAATCGGCTCCAGCAGCAATGTGAATCCGCGCTTCGCCGCCACGTCGCCCGCGCGCTGCAAATTCTCGACGCACACTGCATGCTGCTTCTCGCGCGGCATCGAGGTATCGCGCTTGCCGGAGAGCAGAATGATCCGCCGGCAGCCCAGCCGCTCCGCCTGCGCCATGCGAGTGGTTAATTCGCTCGCCAGCCGATCCGTTGCACCCGGCTCGGCAAATCCCGTGTCGATGCCGGACATCGCGTCGCACACAATTCCCAACTGCGCGATGTGTGCGCGAATACGCTTCAGATCCGCTGCCGACCACTTCATGTCCTCATCGACCAGCTCGAAGCCGTCGTAGCCAGCGCCGGCGACCAGGTCAATCGCCTGCTCTGCCGTGTACTTCGGCCGCAGCGTCCACAGCATCACGGAAAGCCGAAACGGCCGCGCTGCCTTCTCTGGCGTCGCCAGCGCCCGGCGCGCACACGCATTCAAGGCAAGCCCGGCCAACCCGCCTGCTATCCGTCCACCAAACTGCCGCCGATTCATCATGGCGCGATCTTACGCGGTGCTCACTCTGCGACTACGGGCACCGATACATCCGTCGTGTCCCACTTCACATGCAGCGAGCTCGTCTTCCCTTGAAACGGCTCCAGCGTGATGGACATCACCTCTTGCGGCGACGACAGCGTCTCTTTCTTCATGTCCACGCGCGCCAGGTCCTGGCTCTGGTCGTACTTGGTGCCCCACTGCCCGGTCTGCTTGTTGATGATCAGCTTCCACTCACCCGTAGACGGCAGCGTGTAGAGCGTGTAGCTGCCCGCAGGCACTGTTGCCGTGCCGATCTTCAGGTTCACCTCGGTCTTCAACGATGTCGCCGGATTGGCGCCCGTCCGCCACACCTTGTCGTACGGCACCAGCCCGCCGAAGATTTTGCGTCCGCGCATGGAAGGAGAGTTGTAGTGGATCGAAACCGTCTTCCCATCCACCGTCTGCGAAGTATCCGCCGGCGGACTGGGCATTGGCTTCTTGGTTTGAGCTTGACAGCCGATCAAGGCAGTAAAGCTGATACAAGCTGCACACGCAATTCTCAACAGTCTTGTTTTCATCGCTAGATCTCCAGGTCAAAGATGCGCGGGATGATCTTATCCCACTTTCTTAAACTTGAACTTCGACCGAATATGAGCATTGAAATATCGCCCGATAGATTCGGCCTCCAATAACTCCAGCACAAGCTCTGCAGGAACGTCGAGGTACTGGTAGATCTCTCCGCTGTGGAACTCGGCTTCAAGAACTGCGGCGTCCATCTTGTAGCCGACAGACCGCAATTCGGACGAGTTGACCTCTTGCCGCAACATACGATCCTCCGCAGGTCGACCCGCGAACGAGACGAGAGCGATCGTCACTGCCCCTCATCCCGAACATAGGGCTTCAGCAGATAATGCCGCGCCGTGTTCACCGCGCCCTGCGTGTTGTCATTCGTTTGGATGGCCTGTTGATATTCATGCACCGCGCGGTCGCGCTGGCCGGTCACGTCAAAGATTTTTCCCAACTGGATATGACTCCACACCTCGGTCCACTTCGGATCGTCGTCGCCGCGGAGCGCGTCGCGATACGCATTCGCCGACGCCTGGTAGTTCCGCTGCGTAAACAGGACATCCCCAATGCGATAGCTCGCCAGCGAGCTTGTGGGGTTTGACTTGAGCGCGTTCTGGAACTCCTCAATCGCTCCCGTCGTGTCGCCCTGCGCAAGCAGTTGCTGGCCGCGCAGAATCGACACGCGCACCTGCAGGTCCGGCGTATTCTTCAGCACCTGGTTGTCCGGGTCGATCGTGATCTTGCGCGGCAAGCCGAAGGTGTCGATCACATACTGGGAGTCGCTCCCCGACACCTCCACCTGCTTGGTCTCCGTCTTGCCCTCGGTCTGCACCTGTAGCGTCACCGGCATACGGAACAGGTCCAGGTCCTGGTCGATCTCGCCAATGGTGCGGAAGCCCGTGCCGTTCCCCAACCGGTACACCGTGTACTTGTTCGTGAACTGTGGCGCGCCCGTGCCGTCCAGCCATTGCGCGAAGAAGGGCACAAGATTCTGCTGGCTCGAGCCCTCGGCAATCTTCTCGAACTCACGCGTCGAGATTGAACCGTCCTTGTGCGTCGACAGCACCGTCTGCAGTGTCTTCTTGAAGGCATCGTCACCAATCTCGTAACGCAGCATGTGGAAGACGAGGCCGCCTTTATCGAGCGTCATCGACTGGAACTGCGGCGTGAATGCATCCAGCCGCCCCGCAGAGGTCAGCGGAATCGTGTCGTATGCCAGCGCGCTGGCCGAAACGTCGGTGATTGCCTGCTCCAGGCTCTGCCTCCCAGCCACGTCCTCCAGGTACATCAGCTCGCCATAGCGCGACATGCCGTTCGTGATCCACGCGTCGTTCAGTGTTGCCGGCGATACCATCGAGCTCCACCACTGGCGCGCGATCGTATTGGCCAGCAGCCGATAGTCCGTAGTGATATGCACGCCTGCCACCAGCGCCATCTCCGGCGCCCAATAGGCCGGCACCGTATCATCCGGCAGCTCAATCACGTTCAGTCGCGCCGACTCCGCCGGACCGAAGGTGCCGCTGAAAAAGTCGTACTCGCGGTTCGCCGTCTGCGCATACTTCTGGGCCGCGCTCTCATGCGCGGGTGTGGTGTACACCTTGATGTTCGCCGCGCCCATTACAGCGATCGGACTCTTGAACTTCGCCGCAACAATCGTTCCCGGAAAACCGGGCCGGTCCCAATTAAACTGCCACGTCTGGCCGCCTCGCATCGAATGCGGTGCGCCGGTTGATCCTGAGCCCAGCACTGTGTAGTCCATCGGCGCATGCACCGTGATGTCCGCGGTGAAGCGGTCCGTCAGGTAGCCGGTCATCGGAAACCATCGCGCCGCATACAGCAGATAGCTGATCGGATCGCCGATCGACGCCAGCTTCAGCCCCTCCACCGGAGACCCATCGCCATTCTCCAGCGTGCCGTCATACTCAAAGGTCCACTCAGCCGTATCGCCCTTCGCCATCGGTTGCGACGGCGTCACCCGCAAGGTCGACGCCTGCCCGCGCTCTGCATTCAGCGGATGTCCCTTCGCATCCGCCACCTTCGCCACCTTCAGGCCGGAGTGGAGCTCGAAGGTCGCTACCGGAAGCGTATCCAGCGCGGTAAAGCTCACCTTCGCGGTCGCGTGCAGTTCATGCGTCGACGGAATCACCGTCACGTCGATCACGTAGCCTGTGATATTCATCAGCGGCTTGGTGGAGAGCTGCTGCGCGCGCGCAACAACAAAGGCCAGCGAGAAGACCACAGAGAACACTGCGGCACGAGAAAAAAGTCGAGTCATAACTTGCGTCGGTCCTTGCGTGTTTCCCTGCGTCGTTCTCTTTTTCAATCGATGCCCCGCAGTGCGTTTTTCATGCCTGGTACGTGCCAGCCGGCTGTGCAGATCGCTCCGGTCCTTCTGTCGAAGATCCCGCTGCATTGGATGTCGGAATTGCGTCGCGCGCCAGCAGCTCCATGCAGATGCGTGCCGCGCGATCCACCGCATTCTCGGCGCCCTGCGTGTGCAGCCGCTCGCGTATCTCGCACAGTCCAGCCATCGCTTCGGTGCGCGCAGGCCCATCCGCCAGCAGCGGCCGCAGCGCCGCCACCACATTGGCTGCGGTGAAATCATTCTGGATCAGCTCCGGCACCACACGCCGTCCGGCAATCAGGTTGGCCATCGCCACATGCGGCACGGTCACGAATCGCCGCGCGATCGCATAACTCAACTTCGATAGGCGGTACACCACCACGAACGGGTTTCCCAGCAGCGCCGCCTCCACCGTTGCCGTACCGCTCGCCACGATCGACCCGCGCGCATGGTGGAGCGCGGCACGCGCATCGTCGACCAGAACCGGCGTTCTCCCGAAACGTTGCGCGGCAAGGATCGCCGGCACCGTCTCGGGCGGAAGCGTCGGCGCCACCGGCACCAGGTATTGATATGTGTCGCCGAGCATCTCCGCGGCCTCGAGCATAGTGGGCAGGTTCAGGTGGACCTCGCGTTGCCGGCTTCCCGGCAGCAGGGCCAGCCACGGTTTGGACGCATCCAGCCCATGTTGGCGAGCGAAGGCCTCCCGCGTCACCTCTGGCGCTGTCAGATCGGCCAGCGGATGCCCCACAAACTCCGCAGCCACGCCGCGCTCGCGATAAAACGGCTCCTCAAACGGAAAGATCACCAGCATACGGTCCACGAACCGCTGCACCCGCCGGATACGCCGCTTCTTCCACGCCCAAAGCTGCGGCGAGACGAAATACACCACCGGAACACCGTGCCGGTGCAAATGCTCCGCAAGCCGCAGGTTCACATCGGGAAAATCGATCAGCACCGCCAGCGCCGGCCGCTCTGCCGCAATCGCGCGCTTCAGCCGCTGGAATTGCCCATAGATATAAGGAGCGTGCCGCACCACCTCGGTGATGCCCATGTGCGCCACATCCTCTGCGCGCACGACCGGCCGAAACCCCTGGGCCACCATTCGCGCCCCCCCCAGGCCAAAGAACCGTACCCCTGGCAGCAGTCGACGAATCGCTTCCATCAGGGCTACGCCATACTGTTCGCCCGATGCCTCGCCGGCAGAGAGGAAGATCAGCGGATTGGCAACGGCGTCCATCGTTACCGATAAGGGTAGCAGCGCCACGAATCATACAGCCCTTGATCAACGCCCATTGATACGCCATTCAGGCGCCGAACCCCTTCCCGCCAGGTTCCTACGTCATCCTGAGACGCCCGCAATGGAAGGGTGGCATGAAACGATTCGACCACCTGCATCCCTATCTCTCATGCTGGCGGATCCGCGCATCGTCAATCGTGGCGATCGAGGATCCGTCCGGCTCCCGATTGCGCATCCGGATGCCCGACATTTGGAAGAGATGTGAGAGGCGGCCCGCCCCCAATTCCCGCGGGAGTGACCCATAGAAAGCGAACCCAATTCTTGGGGGACGCAGTCCATTCAACCCCACCTGGAACCGAAAACTCGCACACGCACTTCAGAGCTACAATCGCACACCCCGGAAACGGTCGCTCAGACCCCGGGCCGAAAGTAGAGGTGCAAGCATGATCGGAGAGAAGATTGGGGAAACCAAGGGCAAAAGACTGGTGAGACGGGTCCTTTCCACCGACCCTCCCACTGCGGAAGTATCGTTCGAAGACAGCGGCACCATGTTCGGTGTCTCTACCACCGGTATGGGGACCTATACCTCAGTCATCCGTCCCGACGGCTCCATCCATGGCGAAGGTCGGGGGCTCATCATGACACCGGATGGCGAGTTGGTCAGTTGGACGGGAACAGGCCTGGGCAAATTCGGAGCAGCCGGCGCCATCAGCTATCGCGGCATGCTCTTCTTCCAGACCGCTTCGCAAAACCTCGGGCGTCTCAACAATACCTGCGGCGCTTTCGAATACGAGGTCGATTCCGCCGGCAGCACAATCTCCAAAGTCTGGGAATGGAAGTAGCGCCAGCAGGTGTCGCTAGACGGGCCGAACCAGAGTTGTAAGGCCAGAAGATCATCGGAAGTTCCAGGCTTCACACAGGAAGCCCGGAGTTCCGCACCTCCCCAAAAAAACGGGGATACGATGTTGATAGAACCCACCGTGCAAATTGTCTACTCGTAACGCAACGCTTCGATCGGGTCCAGATTGGCAGCGCGCAGCGCCGGCACCATGCCGCTCACCAGTCCCACCACGATGAGGATCCCGGTGGAGACGGCCACGATCAGCGGTGAGATCAGCAGTCGGATGTCAGCATCGGTGGCGTTATGGGCAATCGCACTGTAGAAGGTGATGCGCCCCACCGCCAGCGATACCCCATAGGCCAGCAGCATGCCCAGCACGCCGCCGGTTGCGGAGATCACCAGCGCCTCAGCCAGGAACTGAATGAGGATGTGCCCCTTCCGCGCGCCCAGCGCTTTTTCCACGCCAATCTCCCGCGTTCGCTGCTGCACGCTCACCAGCATGATATTCATCAGCCCGATGCCCGCGATGCCCAGCGTTAGCGAGCCGATAAACGCCATCAGCACCTCGAGCGCAGCAGTGATGATGCGGAATTGTGAGAGTTGCTCCATCAGGTTCGCGACAAAGATTGCGTTGTGATCCGTCGGCCGGAAACCATGCGCCGCGCCCAGCGTCTGCCGCACCTCCTGCTCCACCTTCATGTGGTCGCCGCGGTAGGTCATCCAGATCCCGTCCAGGTACTTGAGATCCTTGATGTCCCCCATCGTCTTGAACGGAATGTGGACAATACGGTTGACGTTGTCTTCGTCCTCGGTCATCTTCGGCTTCAGCACGCCGATCACGGTGAAGCTGATCCCGCCGATCCGGATACGCTGCCCGATGGGATAAATCCCGGAGAACAGCTTGGTCGCCGCCTCCCACCCAAGCACCGCGACATGATTGCGCTCCTGGTTGTCCTGCTCGGTGTAGAAGCGCCCCTTCACCACGTCGTAGTTCAGGATGTCCGCGATCGCCGGATGACTTCCTTCAAGGTGCCAGCTATAGGTGTGCAGGTCGTTCTGGATCGTCACACTGTCCTTGTCCAGCGTGGCGGTCAGCTGTTCCAGGCCCGGCACACTCGCTGAGAGCCGGTCAAGGTCGTCCTGGGTGAAGCGCACCGGCACGCCAGCCTTCTTGCCGCCTGCCTGCTCGCTTGTCGTGCCGGGAAATACGCCAATGGAGTTGATGCCCCACTGGGAGAAGATGGCCATGATCGCGCGGCTGAATCCCGCGCCATAAGCCAGCAGCAGCACCACTGTTGCGATACCCCAGGCCATCCCTGCCACGGTGATGAGGGTACGCCGCCGGTTGTACTGCATCGCTTCGTAAGCCTGTTTCAGCAGATCGATCAGCATCGTCGCTACTCCCGTCGCAGAGCTTCCACCGGCTCCAGACGCGCCGCCTTGCTCGCCGGCACCAGGCCCGCAATGACGCCGCTGGCCGTGAGTGCGCCAATTGCCAGCGCCGCTGACCACGGCACCAGCCGCGGCGGATCGAAACCTTCCATGTTGTGCCCGATTGCGGACTGCAGCGCGTACATCAGCAGCGCAGCACCACCAATGCCGATCAGACCGCTGATGCCGGTGAGGAAGAGACCCTCCAACAGAAATTGCAGCTCCACACTTCGATTGGTAGCTCCAAGCGCCTTGCGCAGGCCGATCTCACGCGTGCGTTCCGACACCGCGACCAGCATGATGTTCACGATACCGACCGCGCCCAGAGCCAGCGTGACTACCCCCACGCTGCCCAGAAAGACGTCCATCGCGTCAAAGATCTTGTCCACCATCTGCTGGCTCTTGATCGAGTCCCATTCGTCAAAAGCGTCCTTGCTGTGCCAGTCGAAGCCGTGCCGCTCGGCAATCAACCGATGAACATCGGCCACCGCAATTTCGTTGTCGCCATGGACACGCGGCTGGTACTGGATACCGCCTAGCGCATCCTGCGGCAGATTTTCCCCCTTGATGGGGTACATCTCCATCATCACGGAGAGAGGAATGTAAGCACTCTGGTTCACACCATTGTTGTTGCCGCGTCCGGTCTTCTTCGCCACCCCTATTACCTGAAAGCGTGATCCGTTCAGCAGGATCCACTCGCCCAGCGCCGGGCGCCCGGAGAAGAGCAGTTGCGCGGTCTTCTGCCCCAGCACCACCACATGCCGCCGGTCCCGCAGGTCGTTGCTATCGATCAGCCGCCCGTCGGCAATCGGCAGCGTGCGGATATTGGGGTAATACGTATCAATGCCCTTCACCGCGCCGCCGGTCGTCGCATACTGGCTGACCTGCTGGATGGTGTCGTCCTCGACGACGGCCGTAACGGCTCGCACCGAAGGCAGCCTGCGCATGGCCTCGGCGTCGGAAAGGGTCACGTGATACGGCCGCATGCCAGTGTGCTGGCTGGGTACGGCGGGAATATTGCCGCCAGCGAGGAAGATGACGTCGTTGCCGAGGGTGGCCATCTGACGCCGCTGGCCGGAACGAAAGCCTTCGCCCAAGCCGATCAGCAAAAGCAGCGACCCAACTCCCCAGGCGATCCCGAACATGGTAAGAAAGGATCGCAGTTTGTGCGCCCAAATGGCATCCAGCACCTGCCCGATGATGTCCTTGAGAGAGCGCATACTATCCCATGGACGGATACGCAGGCCATTGGACAGCAGTTCCCCGCCGCTGTTCGGCCTTGAAAGACGGCCTACTTCTTGTCCAGTGCTGCCAGAACTTCGGTCGCATTCGGCGAGCTGACCCGCAGGTATTCACTGACGCGCTTCCGCTCCTCGTTGGTCAGCGTAGGGGCTACGGCCAGCAGGCGTCGCATGGTGGTTGCAACATCATCAACGTAGTTCATCATGCGAATGGCTTCGCCGGACAAAGGCATCTTTCGTTTCTCCACTTCTTCTTTCAATCGCTCCACACATTCTCCCGTGCCGGGGTGGGATTCGTAAAGTCGCAGCGTCGGCACAGCGCGGAAAGCAACCGTTCGCCCCTGACAACCCTCACAGCCCTTGATCCTTCAGAGTAACCTGCTTCTATCGTGACCGCAGCGTGGCGTTTCTGCGACCACCATAACGAACCGCCATAAAACAGCAAAGCCCGTCGACAAACAGGACGCCGGATCGCTGACCCAGATTGCTAGACCTGTTCCACCCAGATTCGCCAGAAACCATGGACCAAGACTGCATCCACTCCCTGCTCCAGACCGATGTTCGCGTCCCGGTCGCCACGTACCGCGCCCAGATGCACCGGGGCTTCAACTTCGACCAGGCGGCGGCGATCGTGCCCTACCTGCAAGGCCTGGGCATGGGCGACTTCTACGCCTCTCCTATCTTCGAGGCGCGGCCCGGCAGCATGCACGGCTACGACGTCACGCGGCATGACCGGCTGAACCCCGAACTGGGCGGCACGGAGCGCTTCGCACCCTTTGCCGGGACACTAGGCGACCACGGCATGGGCCTGCTGCTGGACATCGTGCCCAACCACATGGGCATCGGCGGAGACTCCGTCTGGTGGCAGGACGTGCTCGAGAATGGCCATTCCTCGCGCTACGCCAACTACTTCGACATCGACTGGAGCCCGCTGAAGGAGGAGATGCGCAACAAGCTGCTGCTGCCGATCCTGGGCAATCAGTACGGCGAAGAGCTGGAGGCGCAGCACATCCAGGTGGCGTTTGAAGATGGCCGGTTCTACGTGAAGTATTACGCAGACCACCGCATGCCAGCCGCGCCGCGCTCAATCCCACTCATCTTCTTCCGCCGGCCCATTGGCACACTGCCCAGCGAGCAGGAGACCGAAGGCATGCCGCCCGAGTTGGCGGAGGTGCTGCGCGAGCTGACGCAACTGCCGCCGCATGAAACCACCGATCCGCAGCTGCAGGCAGAGAGGCAGCAGCGGCTGGCATCTCTGCTGCCCCGGATGCGTGCCGTGCTGACCAGGGACGCGGCGCAGCCCACCATTCGCCGCGCTCTGGAAGCGATCAACGGTACTGAAGGCGATCCGCACAGCTTCGATGCGCTGCATGAGTTCCTCAACGCGCAGCCCTACCGGCTCGCGTTCTGGCGCACTTCGGCAGAAGAGATCAACTACCGCCGCTTCTTCGACATAAACGACCTGGTCGGGCTGCGCATGGAGACCCCCGAGGTCTTCGCCGAGACGCATTGCCTGATCCGCGAGCTGCTGGCGAAGAAGCAGGTGACCGGCCTGCGCATCGACCACTGCGACGGCATGTTCAACCCGCGCCAATATTTGATCCGCCTGCAGCTCCTTTATCTGGCCAGTCAGTGCGCGGGTCCGAGGCCCGAGAGCGAGACGGCCGCCAACGGCATCGAGCGCGCGGTGCTCGACCAGGTGCGCGGCTACGACTGGAGCGCCTCGCATGGCCCCCTCTATGTCGTGGTAGAGAAGATCCTCGAGCCGCGCGAGCACATGCCGCGGGAGTGGCCGGTGCACGGGACATCCGGCTACGACTTCGTCTACTTCGCCAACAACATCTTCATCCAGCGCGACAACCTCAAGGCATTCAATACTCTTTACGACCGTGTCCTCGGCCGTTCGGCGAACCCGGACGAGATCATCTACCGGTCGAAGTTGCAGGTGATGCAGAGCTCGCTGGCCAGCGAGGTGCACGTGCTGACCAACATGCTGAGCAAGATCGCCGCAGCGGACCGGCACGCCCGCGACTTCACCGACAACATCCTCGAAACAGTAGTACGCGAGACCATCGCATGCTTCCCGGTCTATCGCACCTATACCGACGAGCGCGGCTCCTATCCGGAGCGGGACATAGCCTTTATCCGGGGCGCCATCCGGCAGGCGAAGCGGCACAATCCGGATATCGACGGGTCTGCCTTCGACTTCCTTGCCGACATGCTGTTGCTGCACCGCCGCCATCAGACTTCGAGCCGCGAGATCGACCCGCAACAGCTACGCTTCGCGCTCAAGTTCCAGCAGCTTACCGGCCCGGTAATGGCGAAGGGGGTCGAGGACACGACCTTCTATGTGTACAACCGGTTCGTCTCCTCGAACGAGGTGGGCGGGGATACGAAGTCGTTCGGCATCGCGCTGGAGCTGTGGCACTCGAGCAACCAGGAGCGGCTGGAGGTGTCGCCGGACTCGATGCTGACCACCTCGACGCACGACACCAAGCGCAGCGAGGATGTGCGCAACCGGCTGAATGTGCTGTCGGAGATTCCGAACACGTGGGCCGGCGCAGTGCGGCGCTGGCAGCGGGCGAACGCGAAGGCGAAGCGCACGCTTGCCGATGGGCGGGTGGCGCCGGATGCGAACGAGGAGTATCTGCTCTACCAGGCGATCGCCGGCGTGTGGCCGTGGCGCGAGGATGAGCCGGGGTGGCGCGAGTCTGTGCTTAAGCGGCTGCAGGAGTATGCGGCCAAGGCGCTGAGCGAGGCCAAGGTCAATCTGAGCTGGATCAGTCCCGATCCTGAGTATGTTGCGGCGGTCCAAGGGTATCTCGCGGATATCCTTTTGCCGGGCAAGCGCGGACGCGAGACGCTGTTCATGCAGACGCTTGAAAAGCTGCTGCCGCAGATCAAAGTTTTTGGCGGAGTGAATTCGCTGGCGCAGCTTGTTTTGAAAGCTACCTGCCCGGGGGTGCCGGACTTCTACCAGGGCACCGAGTTGTGGGACCTGAGCCTGGTGGATCCGGACAACCGGCGGCCGGTGGACTACGAGCTGCGTGAGCGCATGCTGGCGCACATGGACGAACTGGCGGCCGCGCAGGGGCCAGGGGCCGTGGCAGCGGAGGTGGCTCGCGACATCAGCGATGGCGCCATCAAGCTATGGACCACGGCGCAGGTGCTGCGGCTGCGGCGGGCGGAGCACGCGCTCTTCCGCCACGGCAGCTATCTGTCCTTGTACGCTGCCGACGCGGCGGAGCAGCACGTGATTGCGCACGCGCGGCACTATGAAGACAACGGGGAGGGCAAGGCGGTCATCGTCGCGGTGCCGCGTTTTGCCTGCTCCCTGATGCGCGGCGAAGTGGCGCTGCCGCTGGGCCACGCGTGGAAGGACTGGACGTTATCCTTGCCTGCCGAGCTGCACGGAACGGGATTGCCTGCTTCGTACCGCAACATCTTCACTGGCGAGACGATGACGATTGGAGAGTCGCTGCCGTTGGCACAGGTCTTCGGCAGCTTTCCGGTTGCGGTATTTGTTACAACCTCGTAAGCGAGCCGCAGGCAATGGACACGGTGACGCAGCCATTCGTCACTTCGCGTGTTTCTGATAGGTCTCTCTTCGCTACTCTTGCGTGGAACGCGACGTCCATCCGCTACATCGCTTTAGAAGGAGTTCCATGCGCCTGTCTTCCATCGGAGCCATCGCACTGTTGTCCGCTGCTGCCAATCTCTTCCTGCCAGCCAGTGCTCTTGCAGAGTCCGGCAAAGCTCAGCCGAAGACCGAGACAGCCGTGATCGCTGCCGATAACGGCTGGGAGAAGGCCGAGGAGGGGGGAGACGTCGCCTATGTGGACAACCTGCTGCTGCCTGACTATCGCTCGGTGAGCGCGGACGGCAGCGTGCACGACAAGGCAGGGATCCTCGCGAACACGAAAAAGAACATTGGCTCGCCGGAGCACGCCGCCAAGGTGGCGCAGTGGCTGGCGACCCACCCGATGGGGACGGCGGCCGTGGTGCATGGCGACACAGCGATTGTGACCTTCTATCTCAAGCCGCTGGGGCCGGAGAAGGGGATCATGTCGAGCGACATCTTCGTATACAGCGATGGGCAGTGGCACGCCGCCTACTCGCAGCACACGGATGCGGGGAAGTAACGGGACCACCACCCCTCCCCCCTCCCGCTACGGGAGGGCGCCTTGTAAGTTATTCCGCTACTTGAACTTAGCGGCTCTCCCGAGGCCTAAAATCGTCCAAGCAAAAGACTTACCACTAAATTCGTCCAGCCATTGAAGTTAGAGGCATAAGAAAAGCCACCGTGGTGGCTTTTCCTATATCGCTCTATGACTGTAACTGTTCTATTTCCAGAGTAACAAATATGCGGCTATGAAATGGCAGATTTTGCTACCACGCAAGATACATATTCCCGATTTGAAATTAGGGAGTGCGGTGCCACTCCCCGGGCGGCAGCTTGCAGGGGGCGAGGCAGTAGGTGACGTTGACTGTAGTCTCGACTGCGATGGGTTCTCCATTGAGCAGATAGGGACGATAGTGCCAGGTACGAACGGCATCGAGTGCGCTCTGAGACAGTGATTCGGTCGGGCTCTTTACGACGCGAAGATTCTCAATCGCTCCCTCTTTGGAGACAGTAGCATCCAGCACTACCCTCCCCTGAATCTTCTTCTTGCGCTCCTCCGGCGGATAGGTAGGGTTGTCTCCCGAAATCCTGTTGCCGCTCATCTCCTTCGCGCTTACGTGGATGCTTTGGGGTGCTGATTGTTGCGCACCCGGGCTCAGCGCGGATACGTCGGTATGCAGCGCGAGTGCCGAAGTGCAGGTGGCGAGTGCGAGAACAGAGCAGGCGGTAGCGACAACGATGCGGCGCGTGGTGTTCATCGGTGCGGGTTTGTGGGTCAGGGTCATAACTCTCCTTTCAAAGGTGCGGCTGTCCGGATTGCGGCTGTCCGGGCGGAAGCTGAAGATTCCGATGGCGTGCAGGGCGGCGACCGGCGCGCAGCCAGAGAGCATGGACGCGAGGCGTAGCAGCGATTGCGCGTACTGCCTGCGTCCGGCGACGGCATTGGCGGCGATGGCATCGCAGACGAGCTCGCGGGTCTCTGCAATGCGGGCGCGAGTCCGCCACAGCAGCGGGTGCCAGACGACGGGAAGCGACACCAGGCCGTAGAGCACGTTTTTGGCAAAGTCGCGGCGCTGGATGTGGGCCAACTCGTGGGCAAGCACGGCGTCGAGGTCGCGCGGTGCGATGGTTTCGAGAAAGCCCGGCGGCAGGAGGACGAGGCCGCGGCGAAGGCCGACGGTGACCGGGCCCATTGCGTGCGGCGAGGCGGCAATCTCCGGTGGCGGAGCGGCGATTCCGATCCGATGGCGGTGTTCTTCCCACCGGAATGCAATTGCGCCGGTGAGCGGGATGCGGATTGCCGTGCGTGCGAGAGCGTGGGTCTGGAAGAGCCCCCAGACGAGGCGGCCGGCGAAATAGAGCACGGTGCAGGCGTAGGCGAGGGCGATGCCGATGAGCAGCCACGTTGGAAGGTGAAGCAGATTGCCGCCGGCCTCACCCGGGCCGAGAGACACTCGGACGTGGCCATTGGCGGCGCTCCCCTGCGACCAGAAAAACCACGGGGAAAGCCACGCAAGGAGAGTACTGAGCCGGAGATCGCAGGCAGGCAACACGATCTGGAGAAACAGTGCACCGACCCAGATGCGATGGCCGAGGCGCGGATGGGCGCGGCGGAGCATGCGGGTGACGATCCACGCAGCGGCAAAGACCAGCGGAATTTGCCACAGTGCGTTGAACAGGTAGGACAACAACCACGAAAGCGCGGGAGAGGACAGGAGGGCGTTCATGCGTCGCCGCCTTCTTCTTCCAGTTGCCGGCTGAGCTCGGCGATGCGCTTCGAATCAATCTGCCGGGACTTGATGAGGCTCATCACCAATTCGTCCGTCGAGCCCCCGAACATACGATCGACCAAGTCGCGCACGGCGTGACGTGATGCTCTGGCTTCGGTCACGGTGGCGCTGTAAACGTAAGCTCGGCCGCGCAGCTTGCGGCGCAGCTTTCCCTTGCGCTCGAGGATGTTGAGCATGGTCTGCACCGTGGTGTAGGCGAGCCTCTGCTCCAGCCCTTCCTGGACGTCTTTCACGCTGCAGGCGCTGTTTGAGCTGGC
Organism: uncultured Acidobacteriaceae bacterium; assembly: GCA_963712845.1. Lineage (GTDB taxonomy): Bacteria > Acidobacteriota > Terriglobia > Terriglobales > Acidobacteriaceae > KBS-83. The sequence continues at coordinate 374,068 of CAVQJM010000039.1, read as the reverse complement.
CGCGCCGTTGGCGGCGCGGACGCCGCCGAGCTTCCAGATGACCTGCATGATCTGGAGTTCGAGCTTGGTGAGTCCAGTGGTTTCGCGTTCTCCCATGGCGGCTTCTCCTAACCGGTTAGGAGATTAGGCCGATGGCGCGGGAATTGTCAACTAAGTTCTTAGGAGATATTCTCCATATGGGCGGACGCGCCGGTGACGCAAGCTATGGGTTCGCTTCCTTTGGTTGTTCTCGGCTGGCAATTGCGGGCGGGTTGGCTTTCTCCACATCTCTTCGAGATGTGGGCCGTGAGCGATTTACCAATGGGCTCGTAACCAGAATTTAATGCTGTCCCCCATGGATGAGGCGCTAACATGGTTCGCCAATTCAGCGCATGGAGATGGCATGACTACGACACCTGAAACTTCCTTCCACTATGAAGTCAAAAATTCCGAAGACGAAAATAAGTGGAAGGTCACGACGATCACATGCCATGGCAGGCTGGTAAGTGATAACGCAGATCAGATCAAGGAACTGGTCAAGCCTCTCATCGCTGAAGGCGGCCGCATCGTGATCGACTTTGCCGATTTGAAGTATCTGGACAGCCTCGGCCTGGGAGCATTGGTTGGCCTGAAGGTGTCAGCGATCCATAAGGGCATGTGCAAGCTGGAATTCGTCAACTTGTCGCCCCGTGTGCGTGAGCTATTGAGCCTCACGAACCTGACGGAATTGTTCGCCCGGTAAGGCAAACATTTCGTCGCCCAGGCCTGAAGGATCAGGCGCGGGCGGCTAGTTTCAGTGCGGCGGCGACGTTGGGGTTGACGGCTGAGTTCGGGTGTTTCTTCTCGAAGGAGATGCACTCCTGCTCGAGTTCCTGGGCGACTTCGCGCGAGTAGAGCAGGAAGTGGTGCGCCGAGAGCAGGACCGTGAAGCCGAGCCAGAGCTTCGCCGGGTGACGCCCGAACCTGCGTACGAGCTGGTAGAGGAACTTCCAGTACTCCTGTTTGTAGGGCGATTGGATGCCCTGATGCCACATGGACACTGCCAGCACGCGCAGGTTGTAGGACAAGGGAAGGCGGGGCGGGACCTGGGTTTCGCGCGGCTGCCAGACTTCGAGGGAACGCAGCGCACGCTCAAAGAATGGCTTGGCTTCATAGAGGCCCGAGAGCAGCGTGCTGAGGCCGCGCAGCAAAATTGGCACGGGCAAAACGGGGTCGAAGTTGGGCGGGCTGAAGTTGGTGAGGGCTTCGCTGTCTTCGTGGAGACGGCCTTCGCGCTTCATGCGGTCATAAAGAGCCGTGGTGGGCGGAGCCTGCAGGACACCGGCCATGGCCCAGGTGATGTTGGTGAGCTCGATGAATTCACGCTGACGCTCAAAGATGGTGGCGTCGTCGGAGTCGAAGCCAACGATGAACCCGGCGAGCACCCAGATGCCCGCTTCCTGAATGATGCGGACCTGCTGGACGTTGTCGCTGCGCAGGTTCTGGAACTTGCGCGTTTCCTTGAGCGCTTCTGACGAAGGCGTCTCGATGCCGATGAAGACGTACATGAAATTGGCGTCGACCATGGCGTGGAGCAGATCCGTCTTCGCGGCAAGGTCGATGGAGGCCTGGGTCTGGAGCGGGAACGGATGATCGTGCTTCTTCTGCCATACGGCCAGTTCGCGCGTGAGAGACAGCGCCTTGTGATGATTGCCGATGAAATTGTCATCGACGATGAAGACCTCGTTGCGCCATCCCAGTTCGCGCAGGGTGTCGAGCTCTGCGATGAGCTGCGCATTTGTTTTGGCGCGGGGCTTGCGGCCGTAGATGGTGATGATGTCGCAGAACTCGCACTGGAAGGGGCAGCCGCGCGAAAACTGCACCGGCATGGTGGTGTACTTGTCAAAGCGCAGCAGGTCGAAGCGGGGCATGGGGCTGGCGGTCATGTCCGGCTTTTCGGTGACGTTGTAAATGGCTTGCGCGGTTCCCTCTTCGAGGGCTTTTGCAATCCCGGCGAAGGCTTCTTCGGCTTCGCCGACCATGACATGATCGGCAAACTCGAGGACAACTTCCGGACCGGAGCTGGCCCAGGGGCCGCCGACGAAGGTGCGGCGCCCAAGTGCGCGGGCACGCAGCAGGATGTCGCGGGCGAAGAAGCGCTGCGCATGCATCGCGCTAACCATGACCAGGTCGGCCCATAGCAGATCCTCGTCGCGAATCTCCTGGAAGCACTGGTCCATCAGGCGGATCTTCCAGGATGGAGGACAGAGCGCGGCCACGGTGATGAGACCGAGCGGCGGCGTCATGGCGGCTTCAGGAAGCATGTTGAGGACGCCCTCAAATCCCCAGAATGAGGAGGGGAAGCTCGGCCAGACCATGAGCACGTTGAGGTTGCTTCCCAGCGGCGGAAAGACCGTCTCGTGACTTGGCAGCTGGTGGCTCGGGAGGGTGCCGGTTGAGGGAAGGCTGGTGGGCGATGCATCGAGCATTAGGTCGATCTCCGAACGAGCGGTGGGGACCGGCAGAATCGCCGTAGGCCTAGCCGACGTCAGTTGCAACTATAGTCGCTCCTGTCAAGCCTCGGAATGACGGTGCGAAGAAAGAACTTTTGATGGGCTAAACCTGTTCGCCTTCGGGACTTACGAGGTCGCGGTCGGTGAGTTCGGTGATGGCGGCCAGCTGCTCGGCGTGCTCTTTCTGGATGGCGCCGCGATTGAAGCGCCAGCTCCAGTTGTCGCCGGTGGCGGCTGGGGTGTTCATGCGGGCTTCGGAGCCGAGCGAGAGGATGTCCTGCAGGGGGAAGATGCAGGTGTCAGCGACAGATTCAGCGGCGGCGCGGATGAGCGGCCAGACGATGGGCTGGTCGCCGCTGGTGCCGGTGTAGATGCGGACGGCTGCGCGCTCGCGCTCGTTCGCGCCGGTGGCCCACCAGCCGGCGGTGGTGTCGTTGTCATGGGTGCCGGTGTAGACGACGGTGTTGGGCTCGTAGCGGTGCGGGAGGTAGTTGTGCGCGCCGCGGTCGTTGAAGCCGAATTGCAGGATGCGCATGCCGGGCATGCCGAACTGGTGGCGGAGCTGATCGACCTCCGGCGTGATGAGGCCGAGGTCTTCCGCGATGAACGGGATGGGGCCCAGCGCTTCGACGAGGCGGGCGAAGAGTTGCGCGCCGGGGCACTTGACCCACTCGCCGTGGATGGCGGTCTCCTCTTCGGCGGGGATGGCCCAGTAGGCCTCGAAGCCGCGGAAGTGATCGAGCCGGATGATGTCGTATAGGTCGTGGGCGCGGCGAATGCGATCGACCCACCAGTCGCAATTGCGCTGGCGCAGCACGTCCCAGCGATAGAGCGGGTTGCCCCAGCGCTGGCCGGTCTGGCTGAAGTAGTCGGGGGGGACGCCGGAGACGCGGATGGGCGAGAGGTCTTCGCGGAGCTCGAAGAGATCGGGATGGGTCCAGACATCGGCGCTGTCGTAGGAGACGAAGATGGCGACGTCGCCGATGAAGCGGATGCCGCGGGCGCAGCAGTAATCGCGGAGGGCCTGCCATTGCTGGCCGAAGGCAAACTGGATGACGCGGTCGATCTCGAGCTGCGCGGCGAGGTCGGTGCGGAGTTGCGCGATTGTTTCGGGGCGGCGATGCGCGATCTCCTGCGGCCAGGTGGACCAGGCGGCGGAGGCGTACTGGCGGCGGAGGACGTTGAAGAGAACGAAGTCTTCCAGCCAGCCACTGTTTTCCTGGCGGTACTTTTCGAAGGCCTGCCACTGCGCGGGTGTGTGCTGGGCGAGGAAGCGGGCGGCGGCCTGCCAGAGCAGCGGCATCTTGGCTTCGCGGACCTGCTCGAAGTCGACGCGGGCGGGATGGGTGCCGGTGGCGGTGACGTATTGTGCTAGCTCGGCTGCGGTGAGCCAGCCCCACTCGACCAGGACTTCGAGCGAGATGAGCAGCGGGTTGCCGGCGAAGGCGGAGATGGAGGAGTAGGGCGAGGAGCCATAGCCGACCGGGTTGAGCGGGAGCACCTGCCAGAGGCGCTGCTTGGCGGCGGCGAGGAAGTCGGCGAAGGCGAAGGCCGCGGGGCCGAAGTCGCCGATGCCGCCAGCGGAGTCGAGAGACGAGATGTGGAGCAGAAGTCCGGAGGAGCGATCGAGAGGCATGGGGACTGGCCGTCCTGGCGGTCGCGCCTGCGGCGCGTTTCGTTGGGGGCGGCTTCCGTTGGTCGCCGCTGTTTGGTTTTTATCTTCTAAGCGAGAGCTTGCTACGTGATTTTATGATGCATTTTTCGGATCAGTGCTCATGAAGCTCTACGCCTTTGGGGTGACGTCGATGTGAGACTGTCCGGAACGGACGGCCTCTCGTTCGTCCCACATCTCTTCGAGATGCGGGGCACCCAGTTTACTGGTTGTGCCGACAAACAGCAGATGCCTCCACTTCGCCGATCGCTCTGCGAGCGAATGGCTCCGGTCGGGATGACAACTGTGTGACGATTGGTGGGTATCTCAGCCTGGTTTGGTGCGGATGCGGAGAAACTGCAGGTCCTTCGCTTTGCTCAGGATGACAATTTATACGGCACAGCGGGCGCTGCGATGCGCCACATCTCAAAAGCGAGATGTGACGCACCCATGTTGCGAAAGAGCTTGCTTAACTGGGGATCAACGGCTGTTGCTGCGCCTTTTTGTTCATGAGGACGCGGCCGGACTTTTCGTACTGCTGGGTGACGGTGGTGACGTAGACGGCGAACAACTCCTCGCGGCGCTGGTCAGCCATCTGCTCGCGCGCTGCGGGCAGGTTCTTTGCGATGTCCGCAGGCTGCGGTTCCTGCTTACCGGTGAGCTTGATGACGATGCCGTTGCGTCCGGTGTTGATGGCGTTGGAGACCTGGCCGTCGCTGAGGTTGAAGACCTGGGGAGCCATCTGGCCGATCTGGCCGAGGTCGGGAACCTGGCCGTCGCGGCCGATGAAGTCCTGCGACTTGACAGTGGCGCCGACAGATTTTGCGGCAGCGGCGAGGTTGCCGCTCTGCTTGACGTCGGCGGCTAGCGCGTTGGTCTTGGAGGCGAGCAACTGGGGCAACTGCTGTTCGCGGAAGTCTTCGAGCAGGTGTGACTTCCATGCGTCGAATGTTGGCGCGTGGGCTGGTTGTATATCCGCGACCTGGAAGACGGCAAAGCCTTCACCCGTGGAGGCAACGGCGGGCGGCCCATCCTTCTTCGCTGTGAAGGCCTCGCTCATCAGCTTCGAGCTGTCGGCGAGTCCGGGAGCGATGGCGCCCTGCGCGAGATAGTCCGTGGTGACGACCTGAAGATGATGGGCGGCCGCGGTCTTCGCGAGACCGTTCTTCTGCGCTTCGCTGGCGAGCGACTGCGCGTACGCCTGAGCAGCTTGCGCTTCCTTGTCGCGCACCATGGTGGCGAGGATGGTGCCGCGCACCTCGTCAAAGGATTTGGTATGCGCGGTCTGCTTCTCCTCGGTCTGGATGACGTGATAGCCGAACTGGGTCTTGATCGGCTCCGAAATCTGACCGGGATTTAGCGAGAAGGCAGCCTTGTCGAACTCGGGAACGGTGACACCGTGCTGCAGCATGCCGAGTTCCCCGCCCTGTTCTTTCGAGCCGGGATCGTCGGAGTACTTCTTGGCGAGCGCAGCCCAGTCGCCGCCGGCGCGAAGCTGCTTGAGCACGTCTTCGGCCTTGGCCTTGGCGGCTGCATCGGTTTTGGCGTCTGCGCCCTTGGGCACCGAGATGAGGATGTGGCGAACCTTCACCTGGTCAGGTACCTGGTAGTCCTTGAGGTGAGCCTGGTAGTACTGCTGGGCCTGCTGATCGGTGATCTGCGGCGTGCCGCCGGGAAGCTGGTCAGGGGTGAAGGCCATGTAGCTGATCTTGCGCGCTTCGGGGATGGCGTTCTTGTAACGGGCGGTGTTCTGGTTGAAGAACTTTTGCAGATCGGCGTCGGTGGGGTTGATCTGCTTGCGCAGGTCTTCGCCATTCAGCACGGCGTAGTCGAACTTGATCTTGGTGTTGTCGCGGCGGTAGCTCTCGGCAGCATCCTTGTCGGAGACGAAGACGCCGCCGGTGATGAGGGCTTCCAGACGATTGATCTCCAGCTCGGTGCCGAGCTGCTTTTCAAAGGCGCTGGTGGACAGATGCAGTTGCTGGTCCACCCAGTCGGCGTAGCGATCCTGACCGATGAACTGGCCCTTGGGGAAGAAGTAGATCGCCCAGGGACCTTCGCGCAGCTCGCGGCGGATATCGTCGGCGGTCACCTTGAGGCCCAGTTTGTCGGCCTGCTGGAGAAGGATCTCGCGCTGGATAAGCGCCTGGCCGGCCTGCGGCATGAGGAAGGGGACAGCCTGCTCCGGGTAGTGACGCTGCTGCGCGATGCGGCCGGCGACCTGGGTGACTTCCTGATTGGTGATGTCACGAGCGCGAGCCGAAGGAGAAGTAGCGGCCGAGAAAGCCGGCGGGGCGGATGGAGGCGTAGGTCCCGGTGCCGGTGGTGCTCTGGTCCGAAGAAAGGATGCCGGGGACCAGGAAGACGACCATGGTGATGCAGGTGGCGCCGATGATGAGCCAGAAGACGACCTTGATGGCTTTGGAGTCTTTTTGCAGGAAACGAATCATGAAGCGATGACGACCTTTGCGGAAGAGACAGTCTCAGTCGCGGCCGGGGATCACGGTTCTGAAGGAAGGGACGTGAGCTGAAGCGGCGCGCTGGTCAGAATTTGCTTCGATTATATAGGGGAACCGGCTGTTCTTTAAGAACGGCATTTCTATTGAGAGATCGCCCAGAAGAAAGGCCACGATGCCTTCCCTCATAGCCCATCGGGCGTTTGGCTGAATCGTCCCCCTCGAATGGCGGATCCGCCATCTTGCCCGCGTGGCTTCGTGCTAGTTACTCTCCGTGCAATTCGAAAGTTCTTCTTTTCAAGAGATCCCACAGAGGTCTCACCCTTCCGGCTCCGTTCAGGTAGCTCGACAGTATCTTTTCCCGTTACCGCATTCCGAGTGGGACGCACTCGAGCGTTCCGACGCACGTGTCTGCCCAGCGCACTGGGGACTGGCGGCCGTGTCAACCGCAGCATGCAAGTGTTTGTGAAAGGAAGTACGAAAATGTCAGCATGCAAAGCTTTAGCAGCAAGGATCAGCAATCGCATCCAGCGGTCAACCGGGAGTTTTCTCTCTCTCGTCCTGCTGGGCAGCGTTACCGCGGCGCCGCTTCTCGCACAGAACCACACGATGAGCAACGACGACCATGTTCCGGCCAAGCTGGTCCAGATTGTTCAGGACGCGACACGCAAGTACCTGAACGTCAACAATGCCACGGGTGCCGGCTATGCACCGTTTCTAGGCTGTGTCACCGGCCAAGATTTCGGAGCGATGGGGGTGCACTACGTCAATGGCGCATTGTTGAACGGCGTGTTGAACGAGGATCAGCCGCAAGCGCTGATTTACGAGCCAAAGGGGAATCTCCTGCAGCTGGTCGGTGTCGAGTACATTCTGGACGCCACGACGTGGTTGAAGAGTCACCCTGCGCCGCCGGTGCTGGAAGGCCAGGTCTTCCAACTGGTGGCCAGCCCGAACCGGTTTAACCTGCCCACTTTCTTTGAACTGCACGTCTGGGCGTGGCGGGAGAACCCGCTTGGTGCCTTCGTGGACTGGAACACGCGAGTGAGCTGCGAACATCAGGGCCAATAGCGAGACGGCGGGATGGAGATGTCGCTCAGTTGGTTTTGGAGGTGAGACAGAAAGAGGACCAGTCCTAGTTGACTGGTCCTCCTTTCGTTGCGACTCGCGTTAGTAGCGGTAGGGATAGTAGTAGCCGGGCGGCGGCGGTGGCGGCGGGTAATAGCCGTAGGGATACGGCGGCCGTGGACGCACTGGCCGGCGCGGCGGCGCGACTGAGGCCTGCAACTGCTGCACCTCCGCGAGGCTAACGGGATTGACGGTGAGCGGGCCCTTCAGGTGGAAGGTGAGCAGCGTCTCCGGGGGCATGATCGAGCGAGGACCAGCGCTGGCTGCGGATGCGCCGAGACCGACTCCACCGCCCGCGACTGCGCCAATCGCTGCTCCGGGACCGCCGCCTGCGACAGCACCGATGAGCGCGCCGATGGCGGCACCGCCTACGGTGTTTGCGGCGGTGTAGCCGCCCTTGCCGCGCGTGTCCGTGGCGAAGGTGTCAGTCAAGACCGGGTAGGTTTGGCCGCCGAGGGTGAGTGACGTGACCTGGAGGGCAAAGCCGGCATCGCCGCGGAGAGCACCGGGCTTCTTCACGCCGATGACATGACCCTGCAGCACCGCGCCGCGGGGGATGGCAAGATACTGGCCCTGATACATATCCTGGGCCACGGTGGCCTGGAAGCTCTCGCCACCTTTCAGGCGGCGGCTATCCAGCGGCTCCGAGGTGCGGATGCTGAAGAGGGTGCCGGGCTGGAGGGTGAGCGGCGCGGACGACAGGTGCGGTGCAGCGTAGGGGCGATTCTGCCCGCTGTAGGGCTGTTGTCCACCGTAGGGCTGCTGTCCATAACCCTGCTGCCCATAGCCCTGCTGGGGATATTGGCCGTTGTATGGCGCGCGCTGCTGCGGCGGCGCACCGTTGCCCTGAGGCGGAGGATTCTGGCCGGGGTCCTGCATGGGGTACTGATCGGATGGTGCACCGGCCTGGGGCTGGTTAGGCTGAGACTGATTTTCCTGCGGCTGCTGCGGAATCTGGCCGCCCTGCGCGTCGGGAGGCGGACCGGCCTGGCCCCACTGTCCGCTGGTACCGGGTTGCGGCTGATCCTGCGGCTTATAAGGGGCCTGCTGCTGATTCGGATCGGTGGATTGCGCCTGCTGAACCGGCTGCTGGTCGTCCTGCGCCTGGTTCGCGTCAGCCGGGTCCTGGCCGTTGGCCTGGTTGCTGCTTGCACCGCCGCCGGTGACGGTTACGTTGTTTACCACAGAACGAACGCCATCCACTGTTGCAGCAACCACTTGCGCCTGATTCTTTGCAGTGTCGGATGAAGCTGTACCGGCCAAGGTGACGGTGCCGTTCTGGGTGGTAGCGGTGATGTGTTCGCCGCTGATGTCGGGATAGCTGGAGAGCGCCTTGAGCACGTCAGACTGAATGGCGAGATCGCTGCGCGCGCTGCTCTGCTGTGCGTAGAGAGTTGGCGCCGCGGCGAATGTCGCAGCGCCAGTGAGACCAAGGCCGAGAACAAAGGACAGACGGGCCGCCGCCGATGGGGACAGCCGGAAGGCTCGTGTGGAGGAATGCATAGGGTTCTACTCCCCTTTTCACTACTTATTGGACGCTCCAGCGTTCCTATCGGACCAGGAAGTCGTCGAAAGTCGTCCTACGATTGCACAAACACCGCGGCGGCCGGATAGTTGCGCGGCGGGGTGCTTCTCTGCCCCAGAGCTTAGGCCGGGGCAGAGAGCTGAACAATAACGCAAGTGGGTGAGAGCAAAGGGGCCCGGAGAACGGCTACTTGTCTGCTCGAAATTTGCGGATGAGGTTGGTGGTCGAGCTGTCGTGAGCCATTTTGGGCTCGGTTTCACTGGTGAGCTCGCCGATGATCTTCTGCGCCAGTACCTTACCCAGCTCAACACCCCATTGATCGAAGGAATCGATGTTCCAGATGGTGCCCTGGGTGAAGACGGAGTGTTCGTAGAGGGCGACCAGCTTGCCGAGGATCTCCGGCGTAAGGCGCTCGGCGAGGATCACGTTCGAGGGACGATTGCCCTCGAAGACGCGATGAGGGACGAGTGCGTCCGGCGTGCCCTCGGCCTTGACCTGCTCCGCCGTTTTGCCGAAGGCGAGTGCTTCGGCCTGCGCGAAGACATTGGCCATGAGCATGGCGTGCTGCTGGCCGAGTGGATTGAGCGTTTTGAAAAAGCCGAGGAAGTCGCAGGGGATGAGGCGGGTTCCCTGATGGATGAGCTGGTAGAAGGAGTGCTGGCCGTTGGTGCCGGGCTCGCCCCAGTAGACGGGGCCGGTTTCGGTTTCAACGCGCTTGCCGTCGAGCGTGACGTGCTTGCCGTTGCTCTCCATGGTGAGCTGCTGCAGGTAGGCGGGAAAGCGCTTGAGGTACTGCTCGTAGGGGAGAACGGCTTGGGTCTGAGCGTCGAAGAAGTCGGTGTACCAGACGGTGAACAGGCCCATGAGCACGGGAAGATTCTTCTCGAACGGCGCGGTGCGGAAGTGCTCGTCCATCTGATGAAAGCCGCTGAGCAGGGCGCGGAAGTTGTCCGGGCCGATGGCGAGCATGGTGGAGAGGCCGATGGCGGAGTCCATCGAATAGCGGCCGCCGACCCAGTCCCAGAAGCCGAACATGTTGGCGGTATCGATGCCGAACTTGGTGACCTCTTTGGCGTTGGTGGAGATGGCGACGAAGTGCTTGGCGATGGCGGACTCGTCTCCGCCGAGGCCCTTCAGAGCCCACGCACGCGCGGCATGCGCGTTGGTCATGGTTTCGAGGGTGGTGAAGGTTTTGGAGGCGACGAGGAAGAGGGTCTCATCCGCATTGAGGTCGCGCACGGCTTCGACGAAGTCGGTTCCGTCGACGTTGGAGACGAAGCGGAAGGTGAGATCGCGCTGGCTGTAATACTTCAGCGCTTCGTAGGCCATGACGGGACCGAGGTCCGAGCCGCCGATGCCGATGTTGATGATGTTGCGGATGCGCTTGCCGGTGTGGCCCTTCCATGCGCCGCTGCGCACCTTGTCGGAGAAGGCGGCCATCTTGTCGAGCACGGCATGCACTTCGGGAACGACGTCTTTGCCGTCGACCAGGATGGATTCGCCTTTGGGCGCGCGGAGGGCGATGTGCAGCACGGCGCGGTTTTCCGTGATGTTGATCTTGTCGCCGCGAAACATCGCTTCGATGTGCTGCTTCAGGCCGCGCTGCTCGGCGAGTTCGACAAGCAGCTTAAGGGTTTCGTCGGTGACGCGATTCTTTGAGTAATCGAGGAAGATGCCGACGGCGTCCGCGTTGTAGCGCGTGCCGCGCTGCGGGTCGTTGTCGAAGAGTTCGCGCAGCGTGGTCTTCGATATCTCTTTGGAATGCTGCTTCAGCGCTCTCCACGTGGGGAGTTCGAGAAGGGAGGGTTCAAGGAGGGAGGTTGCTGGCGTGGTCATGATGGAAGGGCTCCTTGCATTGAGATCAGTTGAGGTGAAGTTTCACTCGACGCTTGAATGATAGTGCAGGTTGTGTTGCGGAAGGTTCAATGCATGCGCAAGAGTTGCGACCTATCGCAAAGCGCCGACGACGAGCAGAGCGAAGGCGACGATGAGGCCGCAGGTGCGGATCCAGTGGTAGAGGTCCCAGCGACGCTCCTGCGCCTTCCAGTTCGAGGGGAGATTGGTGGGCGTCCAGAGCTTGATGCGGTTGTTGATGGGAACGGGGCCGACGAGCGAGAAGAGGACGGCGACGACCTGAATGGCAAAGGCGATGGCGGCAAGATGACCGGCGAGCACCCCCAGGTGTTCGAAGGGCATCAGCAGAAGCAGGTTCAGGAGGGTGGAGGTCGCCATCCAGAAGGGCATGACCCGGCCAAAGAGCGTGGCGAAGGAAGCTCGGACCGGGATGTGCGCTTCGAGGGGCTGGCGATTGAACGTGGGATGAGCGAATGCGGCGACGTTGAGCTCGCTGCCACACATCAGGCCCAGGACCACGATCGCCAATACCTGGAGCACCATAAGGCTTTCGATGTGCTTCGAAGGCGACAGTCGCACAAGTTGGCAACGAGCGCTGGAATGCACCAAAAGTGTCATGTCCTTCACGCAAAAATCATCGCGCATTTGCACAATTTTCGATGAAGAACGCCAGCATGGCAGTGTGAACCCTGCACAGGTCAATCCCTTGCGATCCGGTTTGCTCCCGCCTGCTGTTGCCGGTGCGGGTTTCGATACGAGGATGGGCGCACGGCTGGTTCAGCCGGACTGGATTGGCTGCGACCTGCGCAGCTACCGGTTGCGGCTGGCCGAGAGCGCTGCGGAGCGCGCCGCAGCGTGCCGCTTGCGCTTTCGCGTCTTCAACCTGGAGCTCGGGGAAGGATTGCCTGAGTCCTATGTGAACGGATTGGATCAAGATGCATACGATGCCGTGTGCGAGCACCTGCTGGTGGAGGAGAAGGCCACGGGGCGCATCATAGGCACATATCGGATGCAGAGCGGCATGACGGCCTGGGCTCATCTGGGGTATTACAGCGCGCAGGAGTTCGATTTTGCGCCATACGCGGAGCTGCGGCCACAACTTTTGGAGCTGGGCCGTGCCTGTATCGAGCGGGAGCATCGCACCGGCGAGGTGCTGACCCTGCTGTGGCGCGGCATTGCGCAGTACGCACAACACCATGGACTGCGTTATCTGATCGGCTGCTCGTCGGTTCCTTCGCAGGACGCGGCGACCGGCTGGGCAATGTATCACCGGCTGGCTCCGTTCCTGGCTGCGCCGCATTTTCGAACGCAGCCGGTTGCGGAATGCCGGCTGCCGGTGCCGGCGAGCGATACCGCGGTTCCGGAGACTAAGGTACCGAAGCTGTTGAAGACCTATCTTGCTGTGGGAGCGCGCATCTGCAGTGAACCTGCGTGGGATCGCGCTTTCGGGACCATCGATTTTTTGACGCTGCAGGATATGCAAGAGCTGACGCCTGCGGCACGGAGCAGGTTTCTGTGCGGGCCATGAATACACTTCAGACTATAAGTCCACTTCCCTACCGCAATTCGTTTCGCTCGGGCCTACGAACAGCCATGCTGGGTACGGCGATGGTTGAGGCTGCGTCGAGCTTTGCCATGCAGCGCCTGCGACTGAGCAGGAGCAGAGCGATGACCGCGCGGGAGCGAGCCAACTGGCTGCAGGATGCGGCGTGCACGACGCTGAAGCGCATTGGCATGGAGGTATTGGCCAATGGTGATCCGCCGTTGCACGGGCTGGTGGTTTCGAACCATCTGAGCTATCTGGATGTGCTGGCGTACGCGTCGATCTCGCCGTGCCTGTTCGTCGCCAAGCGGGAGGTGCAGGGCTGGCCGGTCTTCGGATCATTTGCCACTATGGCGGGCACGATCTATGTGGACCGCGAGCGTGGTGCGGCGAATCGGAGCGCGGCTGCGTTGATGGATAAGGTGCTGGCGGCAGGTGTGCCGGTGGTGCTCTTTCCGGAGGGGACGTCGAGCGACGGGAAATCCGTGCTTCGCTTCCACTCCCGTTTCTTCGAGCCGGCAGTGCGTGGAAACGCGCTGGTGACGGCGGCGGCGATCGGATATTCGAGCAGCACGGCGGAGGAAGCCGCTCTCGCTTACCACGGCAAGGATGTCTTTGGTAGCCACCTGGTGCGGACGCTGGGACAGGGCCATCTGGAGGCACGCGTGGCTTTCGCACCGGCAGGAGCGCGATACGCAGATCGCAAGGAAGCGGCGCGCGCGACGCAGTCCGAGATGGAGTTGCTGCGCACCGTTGTTGCCGGGCGCCCTGCGATCAAGCCGCGGACGGATCCGTTCCGGCTGACGCGCGCGGGATAACACGAAGTTCGTTCTCGCTGGACACGTTTCTCCTTTGGCCATCTGCTGCGGATACTAACGGGCGGAAGAAGAATTCCGTTTATGCTGATTGCTTTCGAGATGGCTGAGCCTGAGGGAATGACGCGTCGCGACTTTCTGAACGGAACCTTGCTGGCTTCCGGAGCGGCGCTGGTTTCCGCCGCATGCCCTTTTCAATTGATGGCTGCCGATGACTGGAACGGCACTCCGGGCATTGGCGACTATGCCGACGCGAACGGCAACACGCATCAGGTGATGACCGATGGCCACACGATTCGCGATCACGCCTTCGACCGTGGTGCGAAGACCATCGAGGACACCGGCGAAACCTTTGACTGCGTGATTGTAGGCGGCGGCATCAGCGGTCTAGCGGCGGCGCTGTTTCACCAGCGGGCAGTGAACGCGAAAGGAACCAGCGCGAAGAGATCGTGCCTGGTGCTGGAAAACCATCCGATTTTTGGCGGAGAGGCGAAGCGCAACGAGTTCAACGTGGATGGACAGCGTTTGATCGCGAGCCAGGGATCGGCGATGTGGTTTCAACCGATGCCGGGAAGTTTTCTGGAGCATTTTTACGATTCGGTGGGGATCGATCCACGCCAGTTTCAATATCAGCGGGAGACGAGCGGAATTGCGACCGGCGTGACTCCGTATGCGGGCGACGGAAGCAATTTCGGCTTCTTCTTCGCCGCCGATGCTGCGCACCCGAATGGGACATGGCTCGTGGATCCGTGGACAAAGAAGCTGGAAGGCGCGCCGATGGCCGCGGAGGCGAAGCGTGAGCTGCTGGCGATGCGCGACGTGCCGGACCATCGGCCTACGCCGCGCCGTCATGGCGATGCGGTGGCGCGCCAGCTTGACGAGATCACGCTGGAAGAGGATCTGATGATGCGTCACGGCCTGAGCCGCGAGACTATCCGGCGCTATCTCTCACCGGTGAGCGGAGGCGGCTCGGGCATTGGGGCGGATGTGCTGTCCGCCTATAGCGATTACGCTCCGGATCTGCTTTTTCCGTGGGAAAAGCAGCATGGTCCGCAGATGTTCCCGGGCGGCAATACCGGCGTGGCGCGGCACGTGGTGAAGGCGCTGCTGCCCGCTGCGATTTCTGGACCGGCGACCATGGCGGGCATCTGCCAGGCGCGAGTGGATTTTGCAGCGCTCGATAAGCCGAATCAGCGGACGCGGATTCGTTTGCGCTCAACAGTGATTTCTATTGAACATGAAGGCGACCCGGGGCGGTCGGCGCACGTGAATATCGTCTATCTGTGCGACGGGCGGCTGCATCGCGTGCGTGCCCGGTCGGTGGTTCTCGCGAATGGCAACTGGACGATCAACTCCATTGTTCGCGATCTGCCGGCAGAGTATCGGCACGCGTATGCGCAGTTCTTTCGGGCTCCCTGCATCATGGCGAATGTGGCTGTGCGCAACTGGCGTTTTCTGGCGAGGATGGGCATCAGCCAGTGCCAGTGGTTCGATGGCATCGGCAACTACATGGCGGTGCGTCGCGTGGCTACCTTTGGCGGAGGCGCGCCTGCGCTTTCCGCCGACAGCCCGACAGTGTTGACTCTGAAAATCCTGTTTGCAAAGCCGGGGCGCTCGCTGCCCGAGCAGGTAAACACAGGGCGCTACGAGATGATGACAACGCCGTTCAGCGTGTACGAGAAGCAGATCCGCGAGCAGTTCGCGAGTATGTTCGGAGGGCAGGGGTTCGATGGACGCCGCGATATTGCGGGCATCATTCTGAACCGGTGGGGCCATGCGTATCTCACGCCGCAGCCGGGTTTTTTCTTCGGCAAGGATGGCAAGCGCGCGCCCGCGGAGCTGATGCGGCGCCATCCGTTTGGACGCATCGCTTTCGCCAACTCCGATCTGTCGGGGATTATGGATCATCGCGCGTCGATTACCGAGGCGCATCGTGCGGTGCAGCAGTCGCTTGCGCTCGCCTGATCCATACGCAGGATGGGAGATGACACGGCACGGCGAAGAGGCTCTAATACTGCTATGCCCCAAGCTGCCGCAAGCCGCCTGCACCTGAGCGAGATCGCGCCTCACCTTGTTCAGTCCGAGATCCGTTCGATGACGGTGGAGTGCGACCGCGTGGGCGGCGTGAACTTGGCGCAGGGTGTGTGCGATACGGAGCTGCCGGCGCCGGTGCGCGAGGCAGCGATTGCCGCGATCGAGAACGGGCACAACATCTACACGCGGCTGGATGGCATTGCACCGCTGCGCGCGGCGATCAGCAAAAAACTGGCGGGCTACAACCGCTTTGCGGCGAATCCGGAGACGCAGGTGCTGGTGACGGCCGGCGCGACCGGTGCGATGTACGCGGCGTGCCTGGCGCTGTTCAATCCGGGCGACGAGATCATCCTCTTCGAGCCGTTCTACGGCTATCACCTGAACACGATGCTCGCGCTGCGCATCAAGCCGGTGCCGCAGCCGCTGGCGGCCGGAACGTGGGAGCTGGATATGGATGCGCTTCGCGCTGCGGTGACGCCGAAGACGCGCGCGATCCTGATCAACACGCCGTCGAATCCGTGCGGGAAGGTGTTTACGCGCGCGGAGCTGGAGGCGATCGGCGAGATTGCGACGGAGCACGATCTCTTCCTGCTGACAGATGAGATTTACGAATACTTTCGGTTCGGCGGAGCAAAGCATGTGAGTACCGCTTCCCTGCCTGGGCTGGCGGAGCGGACGATCACCATCTCCGGCTTCTCGAAGACCTTCGCGGTGACGGGCTGGCGCATCGGATATCTAGCGGCGGATGCGCGATGGGTGCCGTCGATAGGCTACTTCCACGATCTGACGTATGTGTGCGCGCCATCGCCGGCGCAGTATGGCGCGGCGGCGGGGCTGACGCAGCTCGATGCGGATTTCTACCGGCACATGTCGACGGACTATGAGAAGAAGCGGGATCTGCTGTGCTCGGCGCTGAACGAGGCAGGATTGACGCCCTCTGTGCCCGACGGAGCGTATTACGTGCTTGCGGATGTGACGATATTGCCGGGCGCTACGGCACGGGAGAAGGCACGTGCGTTGCTGGCGAAGACGGGCGTGGCCGCGGTGGCTGGCTCGGCGTTCTACAGCAAGGGGCGCGGGGAGAATCTGCTGCGGTTTTGCTTTGCGAAGCAGGATGATGCTTTGCAGGATGCTTGTGCGCGGCTGACTTCGGCAAGCTTGTAATTCGAAGCCGCCTATCACCAGCTTGTGAGGTCGGGATTGCGTTCTTCGAATGCATTTGAAAGGCCCATCCGTCCTCTTAGAGTCGCACCGGGCTCGTTAGCGGAGTGAGCGAATGGATGCTAACAAATTCCTCCTGCTCAATTTGGCCCTCTCTTTTTATCTGGTCGGCGCGATTTGGGCGCATGAGGTCGACATCTTTCGATCGTGGAAGCTCATTGACGCAAAGGATTTCGCCACGGTTCAGTCGGCGCACTGGCATAAGGTGCCGTATTGGATTTTCGCGCCCCTCGGGCTGGCCCTTGCGGGATCGATTGCTCTCATCTGGTATCACCCGGCTGCATCCCCCGGTTGGGCGATATGGGGAAATCTGCTCTGTCAGCTCGCTTCGCACCTGCTCACTGCGATTTTCTGGGGCAGATGGCAAGCGAGACTGAGCAAAGACGAGCGCGGCCCGGCGAGTCCGTATTTGGAGAAGATCCTGGCAACGCACTGGATACGTACGCTGCTGATCAGCGGTTACTCACTCATACTCTTAGCCTGGACTGTGCACGCACTCGCCTAGTCCTCTCGCGATCATGATTTCCCGGAACCGGCACCAAATGTTGCGGACAGCGGCACCTGCAGTACGTTCGCGGCGCTCCAGCTGACAGCCTGGGCGCCAGAGGGCGCTCAGCCGCCGATGGTTTCTCCGAACAGCGCTACGTCGACTTCGTCGTGGCAGAGCTCTTCTTTTTCGCGGTTGCGCCAGCTTCCCCAGGCGTGGCGGGCTGCGGCTAATCCCAACAGCAGAAGTGCAAGAGCACAGACACCGTTCCAATGCCAGCGCTCCCAGGCGTGGGCGCCGAGATAGGAGCCGAGCGCGCCGAAGATGAAGTAGGTGGTCATGTAGACGGTGTTGATGCGGCTGCGCGCGCCAAAGGCGGTGCCGGGGCAGTGCGCGAGGGAGAAGATGCGGGTCTGGTTGCCGACCTGGCTGGCTTGCGCGCCCGCGTCCATGAGCAGCACGCCGATGATGAGACCGGCGACGTGATAGCCGAAGATCCAGGTGACGCCCCAGGAAAAGATGAGCAGGGCGAGCGCGACGGAGATGACCCAGCGCGAGCCGTGGCGGTCTGCGAGGCGTCCGGCGATGGGGGCTACCGATGCGCCGATCGCGCCGAGGACGCCGAAGCTACCGGCGACGCCGGCGCCGAGGCGGTAGTGCGGCGAGCCGAGAAGGAAGACCAGCGTGGTCCAGAAGGCGCTGAAGGCGGCGAAGACCAGGCCGCCAACGGTGGCGGATTCGACCAGCAGTGGCTGGGTGCGAACGAGGGTCCAGAGGGAAAGGAGGGCGTTGCCGTAGGGCATGGGCGCGCGCGGCGGCAAGAGCGGCATGGCGCGGCGGAGAAAGAATGCCAGCGCGATGCACATGACGGATGCGATGACGAAGACCCAGCGCCAGTTGAGCCATTCGCCGATCCAGCCGGAGAAGGTGCGGCTGAGCAGGATGCCGAGCAGCAGGCCAGTCATGACAGAGCCGACGGCGCGGCCGGCGTTGGCGGGTGTCGCGATCTCCGGCGCGATGGGCAGCATGACGTGGGTGACGGCGGCCATCATGCCGGTGAGGATGGTGATCAGCACCATGAGAAGAAGTGACGGCGTGACCGCCGTGATGAGCATGGCGACGACCAGGCCGGCGATCATTTTGAGAATGAGGCTGCGGCGCTCGACGACATCGCCGAGAGGGACGAAGAAGAGGAGTCCTATTGCGTAGCCAGCCTGCGCGGCGACGGCGACGTGGCTCATCTGCGCCTCAGTGACGTGAAGGCTGCGGGCCATCTCGATGAGCAGAGGCTGGTTGAAGTAGAGAGCGGAGACGGTGATGCCGGTGGCGAGGGCGAGCAGGGGGATGAGGCGCTGACTGGGAGAGTGAGACAGGCAGTGCGGGCTGTTGCGGTTCCGCCTGGGGAGTGGCTTCCATATGCTTTATGCTACTGGTCGTCCGCGGGCTTTATGGCATCCTGAGCCGAGCCAACGGGATAAGCATCGGCCGCATCACATGGCAAAGCACCTACAGCACATAATTTGTAGCAAGTAATTGCCGTATCTGCCTCTATGACGGAAGGCCGGCCACACACCACCTCGAGCGCGTGGCGCGAGCGACTTGTCGCTTTGCGCAATGTACCGCCCGTGCTCGGCATACTGTGGAAGTCGGGCCGCGCGGTGGTGACGTGGGGCATCCTGCTGCGCATTGTGGTTGCCACTCTTCCCGCCGGCATTGGCGTGGTTGCGGCCTGGATCCTCAATGGCGTCGAAAACGCGATCCTGCACAAGGGACTGCCGCAATATTTCTGGTGGGCGGTCGGCGGCGAGGTGGTGCTGAACGTAGTTGTCGGGCTGTTGAGCCGCGGCATCGACTACTCCGACAGCCTGCTTGCCGACCGTTACACGCACTTTGTGAGCGTGCAGGTGATGCGTCAGGCGGCGCAGCTCGACCTGACCACTTACGAAGATCCGGTCTTCTACGACCGGCTGGAACGGGCGCGCGTCCAGGCCACCGACCGGCTGGCGATGATCCAGCAGATGGGCCGGCTGCTGCAGCAGAGTCTGACCACCGTGATCTGGACGAGCATTCTGTTTTATTACTCGCCGTGGCTGCTGCTGCTGCTGGCCCTGGGCGTGCTGCCCACCTTCCTGGGCGAGACGCACTTCGCTTTCCTGCGCTACGCGTTGAACTTCCGCCAGACGCCGGCCAAGCGGCAGATGGACTATCTACGACAGACAGCAGGCAGCCGCGAGGGCGCGAAGGAGCTGAAGCTCTTCAACCTGAGCGAGTTCTTCACCGGCCGCTTCGACACGCTTTCGAAGCAGATCTACCAGGAAAACGTTGCCCTATCGCGCCGCAAGTTGATTGCCGGCGGCCTGCTCGGCATCATTGCGACACTTGGCTACTACGGGGCGTATGTCTTCGTGATCTGGCGCGCCATCGGCGGCCATTACTCGAGCATCGGCGTATATGCGCTGTTGACCGGCGCCATCATCCAGGCGAGCTCGAATCTGCAGCAGGTCTTCTCACTGGCCTCGGGCGTTGCCGATCAGGCGCTCTTCCTGACCGACCTGCTGGCCTTCTTCGAGATGAAGCCGACGGTGGAGTCGAAGGTGGGTGGGTTGAAGGTGCCGCGGCCGATCCAGCAGGGCTTCGAGTTTCGCAATGTGTCGTTTGCCTATCCCGGAACGGAACGGCGGGTGTTGCGGGATTTCAACTTTCGGCTGCAGCCGGGCGAGCGCATCGCCCTGATCGGCGAGAATGGCCAAGGCAAGACAACCGTGGTGAAGCTGATCACGCGGCTCTATGACCCGACTGAGGGAGAGATTCTGCTGGACGGCCTAAACCTGCGCGAATACGACCTGGATGACCTGCACCACGAGATGGGTGTGATCTTTCAGGACTTCATGCGCTACGAGATGACGGCGCGCGACAATATTGGTGTGGGGCGCGTCGAACGCGACCATAGTGAAAACGAGATTGAGCTGGCGGCGGAGCAGAGCCTGGCGGCGAGCGTGATCGCGAAACTGCCGGGCCACTACGACCAGATGCTGGGGCGCCGCTTCGAAGGCGGCGTCGAGCTCTCCGGCGGAGAGTGGCAGCGCGTGGCGCTGGCCCGCGCCTACCTGCGCGACGCACAACTGCTGATCCTGGACGAGCCGACGGCAGCGCTGGATGCGCGGAGCGAGCTGGAGGTCTTCGAGCGCTTCGCGGAGCTGACCGAGGGCAAGATGGCGCTGCTGATCTCGCATCGTTTCTCGACGGTGCGCATGGCGGACCGCATCGTAGTTCTGGAGGGCGGCAGATTGGTGGAGCAAGGCACACACAAGGAGCTGATGGCGCTGGGAGGAAGATACGCAGGGATGTTCGAGATGCAGGCAGCGAGCTATCGATGACAGAAAAAGTAAAAGATATGCATGACGTGAGAGAACCGACGCTGCCGGCGGCAGAAAATGCCGCGGCGGTTCCTCCGGGAACAACTGCGCTGGAACGGAGTGCGATGGCGGCGCCACCGCCACCGACAAGCGAGACGGTGGAGGCGAAGATTCCCGCGGACTCGATGGTGGAAGCGGAGCTGCCGGTGGTGGCCAAGGTGGCCGCGCCGAAGATCGAGCGGACGGAAGAGCAGATGCGCCGCGCGGCGCTGGTGGCATCGCAGGAGTGGCACGTAGCGCGCGCGCCGCAGGGCGACATCTTCAGCCGGCGCATCACTGCCGCACAGTCGACCTACCGGCAGGTGTTCAACGAGCTCGACCGGCGGCCGATGCCCACCTACAAGCCGGGCGAGCCGCTGGATCCGCTGCTCGAGCTGCGCGAGAACCCGCGGCTGCTGCAGTCGGCGCTCGACGAGATGTATTCCATCCGGCGGCGGCTGGCGCATCTGCCGGTGGTGGTGCGCCCGCGCGAGGGCGACGAGCCGCGTATTGTCACCGTAGCGGATACGTATCTGAAGGCAGCCGAGTCGCGCTGGGAGGGCGACTGGGTGGTCTGGTTCCTGGAAGAGGTGCAGAAGGCCGATCCGCTGACGCTGCGCGAACTATGGGCCTTCCCTACCGCGGTCAAGTTCCTGCTGGTGGAAGAGGTGCTGACCCAGGCCAGAATACAGATTGACGATCCGGCGGCCTTCGATCTGGACGCGCAAGGACTGCTGGCGGCGCGTTTCGACGGGATCCGCAATGCGATCTACGCGAACTGGGCGCAGATGATTGAGGGCCTGGTGGTCTTCAACGCCGTGCTGCGACAGGATCCCATAGCTGCGTATCCGCAGATGGATTTCGACAGCCGCGAGCGCTACCGGGAGCGGGTTTCGGAGATTGCGCGGTACTCCGACAAATCGGAGCTTGAGGTCGCGCAGGCCGCGCTGGAACTGGCCGAGCGTCCGGCTCCTGCAAATGCTGTGCCGCGCATGGCAGCGCGGCGCGCACATGTGGGCTATTACCTGATCGATAAGGGATTTCCTCTACTGGCGGCCGAGATTGCGTACCGGCCACGATGGATCGACCGCATCCGCCTCTTCACGAAGCGGAATGCCGACGACGTTTACATCCTGGGGATCCTGCTGCTGACGGTGGTCCTGATCGGCGCGATCATGGTGCCGCTGGTGCCGAACTACTCGATCCTGGGCGGCCTGACGGCAGCGTTTCTCTTCCTGCTCATCCCCACCGCGCAGGGTGCGGTGGACCTGATGAACAATACCGTTGCTGCGCTGCTCAAGGCGACAGGCCTGGCAAAGCTCGACTTTCCCAAGGGCCTGCCGCGGGAGTTTGCCACGCTGGTGGCGATTCCGACGCTGCTGCTGAATGAGAAGCAGGTGCGGGGGCTGATCGAAGACCTGGAGGTGCGTTATCTGGCCAACCAGGATCGAAATCTTCACTTCGCGCTGCTGAGTGATCTGCCGGATTCGGTATCGCGGCCGCGGCCGAACGATACTGACCCGCTGGTGGAGCTGGCGGTGGGGCTGATCAACAATCTGAACGCGCGCTACGGGAGCAAGAACGGCGAGATCAGGAAGGAAGACGGCAGCAGGAACGGCGGCGGCTTCTACCTGCTGCACCGGCACCGCATCTTCAACGCGCGGCAGGGCGTGTGGATGGGGTGGGAGCGCAAGCGCGGCAAGCTGCTGGACCTGAACAAGTTCATCCGCGGCGAGTTCGACAGCTTCCCGGTAAAGATCGGCAATATGGAGGTGCTGCGCACGGTGCGCTACGTCATCACCCTGGATTCCGACACGCAACTGCCGCGGGGCACGGCACACGCGATGGTGGGCGCGATGACGCATCCGCTGAATCGCGCGGTGATTGATCCGGAGTCGCGCATCGTGACCGAGGGCTACGGCATTCTGCAGCCACGCGTCGGCGTCAGCGTGCACTCGGCGTCGCGCTCGCGGCTGGCGGCGATCTACTCCGGGCAGACGGGCTTTGATATTTACACGCGCGCGGTCTCGGACGCCTATCAGGATCTTTACGGCGAAGGCATCTTTACCGGCAAAGGCATCTACGAAGTCGATACGCTGCACGCGGTGCTCGACCGGCGCTTCCCGCGCAATTCCCTGCTGAGCCATGACCTGATCGAAGGCGCGTATGCGCGCGCCGGTCTGGCCACGGACATCGAGGTGATCGACGACTATCCCTCGCACTACAGCGCCTACCGGCGGCGGCAGCACCGCTGGGTGCGCGGCGACTGGCAGATTGCGCAGTGGCTCTTCAGCAAGGTGCCGGACGAGAGCGGCCGCATGGTGAAGAACCCGATCTCGAATATCTCGCGCTGGAAGATCTTCGACAACCTGCGGCGTTCGCTAGTGGAGACGATGACGCTGATCCTGCTGGTGGCGGGCTGGCTGGGGCTGCCGGGGGGACCGCTCTACTGGACGCTGGTGACGGTGGTGCTGCTGTTCGCGCCGAGCCTGGTGTCGTTGGTGTTCAGCGTGGGACGCGCCTGGGCGAGCCCGCAGAAGGGCGAGGTGCAGGAGGCGTTTGTCGGCTTCGGGCAGAACCTGACGATTACGCTGATCAACCTGGCGTTCCTGCCGCACCAGATGCTGATGGCGATGGACGCGATCACCCGCTCGCTGGTGCGCCGCTTCATCACCGGGCAGCGGCTGCTGGAGTGGGAGACGGCGGCACAGGCCGAGTCGACCGGCGGCAAGACGACGCCAGTCGATCGCTATCTGCAGGCGACGCCGCTCTTCACCATCGGGCTTGCTCTGGTGATTGCCTTGGTGCACAAGCAGTCGCTGCTGGTGGCGGCGCCGCTGCTGGTGCTGTGGCTCTTCGAGAGCGCGATCACGGCATGGCTGAACGCGCCTCCGCGCGATGACCGGCAGCGCCTGACCGTGAAGCAGCACGAGTTCCTACGCGAGATGGCGCTGCGCACCTGGCGCTTCTTCTACGAGTACGGCGGGCCGGCGCACAACTACCTGGTACCGGACAACGTGGAAGAGGATGGGCTGTTCGAAGCAGCGCGCGTTTCGCCTACCAATTTCGGATTGCTGCTGAATGGGCGGCAAGCGGCGCACACCTTCGGCTATCTGACGGTGCCTGAGTTCGTGGGGCTGAGCCACGCCAGCCTGGACACCTTCGATCGCATGGAGAAGCGCAACGGCCACATCTACAACTGGTACGACACGCGCACGCTTGAACCGATTCCTCCGCGCGTGGTTTCGTCGGTAGACAGCGGGAACCTGGCCGCATCGTTCTACACGCTGCGCTCCGGCGCAGAGGCGATGCTGCTGCAACCGCTGCTGGACGCGCGGCTGTGGTCGGGCATTCGCGATCAGCTCGCGCTGCTGGCCACGCTGGATGCGCTGCCCGCGGAGCTGGCACCCACTCCGGAGAATGACGAGCTGCGGGCGTGGATCGACTGGTGCTTCGCGGCACAGTTGTCTCCGGCGTTCGACAAGATCCGCGGTCCGGAGGGGCAGGCTTTCCCGGTGACCGACAAGACACACAGCGAGGGCGAGTGGTGGCTGGCCGAGTTGCTGCGGCGCGTCGATGCGGTGTGTTCCCTGGTGCGCGATTACCGGCCGTGGCTGGATCGCGAGTATCTACCGCTGGAATTGGTGCTCAAGGACGACGGAAGGGTTGCCGTTGCGCGCGGCGTTGCTTACATCGACGACCTGAATGGTCGGCTGCAGCGCGCGTGGTCCGGCAATGTTGTCGACCAGGCGGAGACCTACCTGATCGACAAGCTGCGTGTGCTGCTGGCCGCGGCGCGCGAGCGGCAGGCCGCATTGGTGGAGAAGCTGACGCTGCTGGCGCAGCGTGCCGAGCAGTGCGTGGCGGCGATGGACTTCGCCTTTTTGATCGAGCCTTCGCGGCAGATTCTCTCCATCGGTTACATGGTGGAGCAGGAGGAGCTGCACAAGGCCTGTTACGACCTGCTGTGCTCGGAGGCGCGCATCGGCGCATTTGTCGCAGTGGCGCGAGGGGACGCATCGCAGCAAAGCTGGTTCAAGCTGGGCCGCATCCACACGGTGGCGTATGGACGGCCGGCGCTGATCGCGTGGACGGGCACGATGTTCGAGTACCTGATGCCGGCGCTGTGGATGCGCTCCTATCCGGACACGCTGGTGACTCGCACGCTGGACAACGTGGTCGCGATCCAGCGCGCGTATGCGCGGGAGCACGGGAATATTCCCTGGGGCATCTCCGAGTGCGGCTATGCGGAGAAGGATGACCAGGGGCACTATCACTACCTGGCCTTCGGCATGCCCTCGATCGCATTGAAGTGGGACGCGGTTGCGGGGCCGGTGATCTCGCCCTACTCGACATTCCTGGCGCTGATGATCGATGAGGTCGAAGCGCTGAAGAATCTGAAGCGCATGGCCAGCATGGGCTGGGTGGGTGCTTACGGCTTCTACGAGGCGGGCGATTATCAGAAGTCGCTGAAGAAGCCGGCCCTGGTGCGCGAGTGGATGGCGCACCACCAGGGGATGTCGCTGCTGGCGGTGCTGAACCTGCTGCACGACAACATTGCGCAGGAGTGGTTCCATGCCAACGCGAACCTGAAGGCGACGGAGCTGCTGCTGCACGAGAAGCCGATCCGCGAGTCGCTGCTGCTGGCGGAGTATAAGGAGTCGGGCAAGAAGCGGTCGGCGGCGTAACGTTACCCCACCCCCTCCCCCTCCGGTGCGGGAGCGTGGTTTGTAACTTCCTTTGTTCCATTTGTTTAGACACGCTCCCGTGGGCTAAATTCGTCCATTCAAAACACTTATCGCTAAATTCGTCCAGCCATTGGAGTTAGGGGCGAAGCTGCGGGGCGGACGGCGTGGGTGGCGACCATTGCCGGGATGAGCGGCAGGAAGCTGGCGCAGTGCTGGCGGTGGATGGCGAGCACTTTGGCGGCGCGCTGCGGATCGGTGGACCAGGCGCGGGAGACCTCTTCGATGAAGGCTTCGCCGGTGGTAGAGGCGAGGGCGCGACCGTAGGCGGGGTAGCTGTGCTCAAGCCGACGGAGCAGCGCCATGCGGGCACGAAAGCAGGCGGCCGCGTCGGTGAAGCGGGCCCATTGCGCGATGACAGTGACCCAGCGGCCGTGGAGGAATTCCTGGGTGGGCATGGCTAAAACGCCGGCGTCGGCGCCGGGAGTGGCGATGTCGGACTGCGCATCTGCCGATTGTTTCTGGCCGAAGAGGTTGTTGGCCTCGCGGGCGAGGCGCGACTGTCCCCAGGTGGATTCGAGCGCGGCTTCGCAGGCGGCGTATTCGGGGAAGATGTGGCCGGCGGCAAGTGCAGCGGCGCTGGCGTTGCGAAGGAAATTGTCCTGCAGGGTGGTAGTCATGAGCTCCTCGGGTGCGTGGAAATGGAAAAGGGCGGAGCCTGTGGCTCCGCCCTTCGTGCTGCTGGTTGATTCGCTACTTTTATTGTTTCAAATTGGATGGGATGAATTGGCAGGTTTTTGCGTGGTGGCGGCACGAAGGTACCGAAAAGGCGAGATAGAGCCGTATTAAGGAAAGGTCTTAGAATCGCCATATCTTTTTTTGCCAGCCGGCGAATTGCAACTGCAGAAGCAAGATGGAGGCTGACCATGGATGTGTCAACGCTGTGGACCTGGCTTTCCCGGGCATGGGTCGCCTCCGAGGTGGTGATCGCGATCGCAACCCGCACCCGGCACGGGGGAGGAAAGACTAAGGATCGCGGCACTCAGCTTCTGCTATGGATTGTTATTGTCGCCTCGATCGCAGCGGCAGGCTGGATCTCTGCAGTTCCCGCGCCCATCTTCGGCAGAGCACATTGGCTAAGGCTGACCGCATTGTTGATCCTGGTGATGGGATTGGTTATTCGTTGGGCAGCCGTCTTCAATCTGGGGAGTGCCTTCAGCGCGAATGTCGCCATTCGTGACTCGCAGCGATTGCGAACAACGGGGCTCTACCGCTTTGTACGGCATCCCTCCTACTCTGGGCTGGTGCTGATCTTTCTCGCCATTGGAATCTACTCGCGTAACTGGCTCAGTCTGGCAATCGCAGTGGTCCCGCCGACGGTGGCACTCCTCTATCGCATCCGCATCGAGGAAGCGGCATTGCGGGAGGCGTTCGGCGAAGAATACGTGGCGTATAGCAAGACTACAAGGCGGCTGGTGCCCGGCCTTTACTAAGGCTGCGAGCTGTTCTTCGTTTCTTTTCTGGGCTTTTCGGGGATTCTCTTTTGCGATGTCCTATTTTTTTAGTTGACAATCTCGACGCACGCGATCTATTGTCCTATTTTATTAGGAGGGTGTATGGCGGGACGCAGGATTGGGTCCGTGAATGGATCCGGGGGCATGACGCCGCTGGAGCTGAAGATCATGCAGGTGCTGTGGCGGCTGGGGCCATGCCAGGTCCAGGCGGTGCAGCAGGAGCTGGATGGCGAGCTGGCTTACACCACGGTGCAGACGATGTTGAACGTGCTGCACAAAAAGAGCCGGGTGACGCGGCGGCTGCGCGGGCGGGCGTACGAGTATCGCGCCTCAGTTTCCCAGGAAAAGACGCTGGGGACGGCGGTGAGTGACCTGGTGGAGCGGATGTTTGGCGGCTCGCCGGAGGAGCTGGTGATGAGCCTGGTGAAGTCGCGGCAACTGGATGCGGGACGGCTGGCGAAACTGGCGGCGCGGGTGGATGCGGCGAAGGCCGCGAAGAAAGATCGCAGGAGGGATGGCGATGCATGAGCTTCTGATGACGGTTAGCGGATGGTGGATGAACCATGCACAGGATTCCCTGCTGCGCTATCTCACGCACTCCGCGGTGACGCTGGCGATAGTGGGCGCGGTGGCGTGGCTGGGCGACCGGCTGCTGCGCAGTGTGGGCCCGCAGGCGCAGCATCGGATGTGGGTTACGGCGCTGATGATGAGCGTGGCGCTGCCATTGCTGCCGGCCGGGTGGCTGGCCCGGCTGGGCCCGGCGCAAACGAGCGCCGGTCTTGGCACAGTTACAGTTACCTATAACGTGGCTGCGGCCGCCGCAGAACGATGGACCGTCTCGCCGCTGCTCTGTGCGATGTTGGCTGCGGCGTATCTGCTGACGTTGCTGTCCTATGTGGTACGGCTGCTGTGGCGCGGGCGGCGGACCGGAGCGATGGTACGACGGGCAACTGTATTGCCGCTTCAGGCTTCGGCTTGCGGATTCTTGAACGATGCGGCGCGGCGGTTCGGGGTGGCAATGCCGGAGGTGCGCTGCTCTTCAGAGACGCGAGGACCGGTGGTGCTGGGCCTGCGGCGGCCGCTGCTGCTGGTGCCGGAGGGTTTCTTTGCAACGGAGAACGCCGAGGAGGTCCAGACAGCAAGCGATGTGGACGTCCGGACTGCACGCGATGAAGACATCCAGACGGCGAGCGATGTGGACGTCCGGACAGCGAGCGATGTGGACGTCCGGACAGCGAGCGATGTGGACGTCCGGACAGCGAGCGATCTGGACATCGCGGCCGCTTTGGCGCATGAGTGTGCGCACATTCGGCGGCGGGATTTTGCGAAGAACCTGATCTACGAATGTGTCGCTGCTGCGGTTGCGTATCACCCGGCGTGCTGGCTGATGCGGCGGCGGATTGCCGAGACGCGCGAGCTGGTTTGCGACGAGATGGCTGCGGCTGCGGTGGGCGACCGGCCGGAGTATGCCGCTTCCCTGCTGCGGCTGGCGACATCGATGGCTGTGCCTTCCCAAGCGAGCCCAGCGATTGGAGTGTTTGACGGAAACATACTGGAGGAACGGATTATGCGATTGACGATGGATGTACCGAAGGTGACGAGAGCGCGGAGGTTTGCGATGGCGGCGGTGGCTACCTGTGCGCTGCTGGGCGGCGCGGCTACGGCGGCTGCGCTGTCGTTTGACGTGACGCCGCAGGATGGCGCTGCTGCAAATGCGCCGGTGCACGAGAAGGTCTATAAGATCGGCGGCGATGTGAGCGCGCCGAGTCTGACTTATTCGGTGGATGCCAAATTCCCGGATGCCGAAAGGAATGCCAAGAAGGGGCTGGAGGGAGTCGCCGTTGTGGAGCTGATCGTAGACTCCAAGGGCAGGCCGCGCGACATTCGGGTGAAGCGGTCACTTAGGCCGGATTTTGATAAGTGCGCCATCGATGCGGTTCGTCAGTACAAGTTCGATCCGGCGATGCGGCAAGGCAAGCCGGTGGCGGTTGCGATCACGATCGAGGTGAACTTCCATCGGTATTAGCGGCACCGCATTTCCTGCCTCTCCATGTAGGCTTTCTTCGTGGGGGTGTTCGTCCGATGTGCAATGGATGAAACGACACTCCCGGCGAGGATGCGATGAAGGCTGCGATTGTGGAGTCGTTTGCGAAGCCGCCAAGCTATGGATCGTTTGACGATCCGGTGGCGGAGGCGGGTGAGGTTCTGGTTCAGGTAGAAGCGGCCGGACTGCACCCGATTGTGAAGGGGCTGGCCAATGGCACGCATTACGGGAGCACGGGCAAGCTGCCGTTTGTGCCTGGCGTGGATGGCGTGGGACGGCTGGAGGATGGAACGCGGGTGTACTTCGGCATCTCGCGGCCGCCGTTTGGTACGTTTGCGGAGCGCGCGGTGACGAATGCGGCGTTGTCTGTCCGGCTGCCGGATGGGCTGGACGCGCTGACGGCAGCGGGGATCGCGAACCCAGGGATGTCGTCGTGGGTGGCGTTGCAATATCGCGCGCAATTTCGTGCCGGTGAGAGTGTTTTGATATTGGGCGCGACGGGCGCGGCGGGATTGCTTGCGGTACAGATTGCGAAGCGGCTGGGTGCGCGGCGCGTGATTGCGGCAGGAAGAAATGCGCAGACGCTGGCGTCGTTGAAGGAGCTGGGCGCGGACGCGGTGATCTCGCTGGAGCAGCCGCGCGAGGCGCTGGTGGCGGCGTTTCGCGGCGAGATTGTGGAGCATGGGGTGGATGTGGTGCTCGACTATCTGTGGGGCGCGCCGGCGGAATCTGTGCTGGCGGCGATTGCGCAGAAGGGCCTGAGTCATTGCGGCGCCGCGGATTCGTTTTGTGCAGGTCGGGCAGATGGCGGGGGCCACGATCACGCTCGCCGGAGCGACACTGCGCAGCTCCGGTGTGGAGCTGCTGGGGAGCGGATTCGGCAGCGCGTCGATGCAGGAGATCTTTGCGGCGCTGGCGAAGTTCTTTGAGCAAGCGGCGAAGACGCCGTTTGTGGCGAATGTGCAGGCGGCGGCGCTGCGCGATGTCGAGACGTTGTGGAACACGCCGGAGCACGGTGCGCGGCTGGTCTTTCAGCCGTAAGGTACTGGCCGTGCGGGCCTACGTGCCTGCGGGCGCGGATTAGCGGGTTCGCTCCCTTTGGTCGCTCACTTCAAGCAATGTGGACGCTCGAAGAAACTGCAGGTTCTTCGCTTCGCTCAGGATCACACCGCCTTCACGCACATTGCTATTTCATGCGAAGGTCAGCTGAGGCTGACTCGTTTTTGATTCTGACTGCGGGGTGTGGGCGCGCTCGTGCGCGAGCAACCACTCCTTGCGGTGCAGGCCACCGCCGTAGCCGGTGAGCGAGCCATTCGCGCCGATGACGCGATGGCAGGGTACGACGACGCCGACGGGGTTCGAGCCATTGGCGAGGCCGACGGCGCGGACGGCGCGAGGGCGGCCGATGCGCTCCGCTAGCTTGCCGTAGCTGATGGTCTCGGCTGCAGGGATGGCGCGGAGGGCGCGCCAGACTTCGCGCTGGAAGGCGGTGCCGGCGGTGGCGGTGGGGATGTCGTCGATGGCGTGAATGTCTCCCGCGAAGTAGGTGGCGAGGCGCGTGGTGAGCCCGAAGGGGTCGCGCTGCCTGGTGAGTGCGTAGCCGCCCTTGCCGTAATGAATGTTGAGCAGACGCTCGCCGCGAGGGTTGTGATCCGACCAGTCGATCATGCGGAGCGCTCCTTCGCGATCGCAGACGTAAATGAGCTCGCCGATCGGAGTGGCCAGTGAGTCGGTGAGAAATTCGAGTTTGGTGGTCATAGTGTGCCTCCTGTGACGGCGATGGCAGATGGTGAGTGGAGCGCGGGCATGGGCAGAGCGGGGACCGCAGCGGCGCGGCGACGGCTTTGTCGTGGCGTTGGGCTGAGGTGGCTTGCTGACCAGAGGTGCTGGGCCGCATAGCCGCGCCAGGGACGCCACTGCTCGCTGCGCGCGAGCAACTGTGCAGGTGAGGCCGGCTTGCCGAAGATCCGCTCGGCATTGCGCAGGATGCCGATGTCCGACGCGGGGAAGGCGTCCGGATGATGCAGGCCGCGGAGTGCGATGTACTGCGCGGTCCACTCGCCAATGCCGGGTATGGAGCGGAGGCGGGCGATGCTCTCCTCAAGCGTGTTGGCGGCTTCGAAGATTTTCGGATCGGCCACGGCGGCGCGCGCGAGTGAGATGAGCGCGGCGCGGCGTGCGGCGGGCATGCCGATTGCGCTGAGGTCGGCCGCGGCGAGCTGCTGCGCGGTGGGAAAGGCGTGGGTGAGTGCGCCGTCACCGAGGGAGAGCGGCCTGGTCGAAAGCGCGACCAGCTTTGCTGCGAGACCGCGCGCGGCGGCCACGCTGATCTGCTGGCCGAGGATGGCGCGAACAGCGATCTCGAAGGGATCCCATCCGCCGGGTGTGCGGAGGCCGGGCTGACGCCGCACCGTCGGGGCGAGTGCGCGGTCGCGCGAGAGGTGTGCGGCTATGGCCTCGGTATCGGCATCGAGATCGAAGATGCGGCGCAGGCGCGATGCAATGATGGGCAATGCAGGAACGTGATCGCAGGCGATCTCGGCCTGGAGCGCGTTGCGAGCGGGCAGGTGGCTGACAGCGATGAGGGCGACATGATCGTCCACGCGAACGACGCGGCGATAGATGCCGTCGCGGACCTCTTCGACGCCGGGGATGGCGCGTGGAGTGAAGAAGGCGAGCAACGCGTTCCAGTCGAATGGCGGACGGTAAGCGAGACGCAGGACCAACGGCGCGGCAGACGACGCAGTGACAGAGCGGCGGCGCAACTGGCTGGGTGGGCGCTTGTAGAGAGCGAGGAAGGTGTCGTTGAAGCGGCGGATGCTGCCGAAGCCCGCGGCCATCGCGACCGAGGCCATGGGCAGGCGGGTTTCGTGCAGGAGTTGTTTGGCGAAGAGCACGCGCCGTGTCTGCGCGACGGCCAGCGGCGATGCGCCGATGTGTTGGTCGAAGAGGCGGCGGAGCTGACGCTCGCCCACGCCGAGGCTGCCGGCGAGTCGCTCGACCGATGCGCGGGGGCCGTCGAGTGCGCCCTCCGCGATGCGCGCCATGGCGCGGCTGACGGTGCCTGCGGTGCCGCGCCATGCGGGCGACTGAGGCGCTGTTTCCGGACGGCAACGGAGACAGGCGCGGAAGCCGGCCTGCTGTGCCGCCGCAGCGCTCATAAAAAAGCGGCAATGCTTGCGCATGGGAGTGCGCGCGGGGCAGATGGGGCGGCAGTAGATACCAGTCGAGGTGACCGCGGTGAAGAAGCGGCCATCGAAGCGGGCGTCGCGGGTCTGCAGCGCGCGATAGCAGACCTCGGGGTCGAGCGAGGCAGGATCGAGTTGCGCCACATCGAGCAGGGCTGGGTCGACAAGTGCCGGGTGGCCGAGTACGGAGTTCATCACCTGCTTAGTGTGCTCCTGCGGGGCGCGACTGTGTCTGGCCATTTTCGGACGTGATGGTAATGATGTCTCGATGGCGATGGAGAGCGGCGATCAGGGCCGGTGGACCGCGCATCTAAATGAATACGCAGCACGAATACGCAACCACAACATTTGAGGGTCCATAAAGCTAGGCAATCCGCAAAGCATGCACTAGAATCTGACACCACACATGGACAATCCAGCGGTCTCCGTCAACGAAACACCGGCCAAAACGTTTCCCTCCTCGTCGGGGGAGATGTTCGATGAGTACTTCACGCAGGGGTCGAAGTGCGGCTTCAAGAAGAATGACCTGCTGGACCCGCGGGCGCGCCGCTTGTTCGAGAATACGGCGCTGGCCTGTTCTGTGGACGCATATCCCTTCCAGATTCCGCTGGAAGGGCGGCCAGGACCGATGGTGATGGCGGACGGGCACCAGATGCTGATGCTGTCGTCCTATGACTACCTGGGGCTGATCGGACATCCGCGGGTGCAACACGCCGCGATGGAAGCGCTGGAGCACTACGGCACGGGGACGGGCGGCGTGCGTCTGCTGACCGGCACGCTGGACCTGCACCGCGAGATGGAGCGCGCGGTGGCGGAGTACAAGGGGACGGAGGCGGCGGTTACGTACAGCTCCGGCTACCTGGCAAACGTCGCAGTGATTGCGTCGCTGTTCGGGCCGGCGGATCGCGTGATCATGGACACGCTGTCGCATCGCAGTCTGCTGGATGCATGCCGGATGGCGGGCGTGCAGATGCAGCGCTTCCGGCACAATGATCCGGAGAGCCTGCGGCAGGAGATCCAGAACGGGCCAACGGCGAACCGCACGCTGATCATCAGCGACGGCGTGTTTTCGATGGACGGCGACATCTGCATTCTGCCGGAGCTGATTGCGATCAAGAAGGAGTTTGGCTGCTTCCTGCTGGTGGATGAGTCGCATGCCTCGGGCACGCTGGGCCGGCATGGACGCGGGACAGACGAGCATTTCGGCGTGGACACGAACGAGGTAGACCTCTGGACCGGGTCGCTGGCGAAGGCGATTCCGTCGAATGGCGGCTTCGTCGCTGGCTCGCAGCAGCTCTGCATCTTCCTGCAGCATGCCTCCGCACCATTCATATTTTCCGGTGCGATGGCTGCGCCGGCGATTGCGGCGGTGAAAGAGGCGCTGGCGGTGCTGAAGGATGAGCCGGAGCGCGTCTCGCGGGTACAGTGCAATGCGCAGTTCCTGCGCTCGGGATTGCAGCGGCTGGGATACGATACGGGCATGTCGGAGACACCGGTGATCCCGGTGATCTATAAGGATGAGCCCTCGGCAGCGCTGACGGCGCGGCGGCTGCGCGACTTCGGCATTCTGGCGACGCCGGTGCTCTTCCCGGCGGTGGCGCAGGGTTCGCCGCGGCTGCGGCTGTGCGTGACCGCGGGGCATACGCGCGAGCAACTGGAGTTTGCGCTGGACGTCTTCGGCAAGCTGGCGAATTAGGGACTGGCCGTCCCGGGCAATTGCGCCTGCGGCGCGTTCTGTTTGGTTCGCTCCCTTTGGTCGCTCACGTCTGATTTTGTGGCGCTGAAAACTGCGGGTCCTTCGCTACGCTCAGGATGACAACCTTCTATGGATTGTTGGGGCAGCTGATCTTGTGACAGTGCTGGTGACGGGGGCTAGCGGCTTTCTGGGTGGCCGGCTAACGGAGATGCTGGTGGAACGCGGTGAGCCGGTGCGCGTGCTCGCGCGTGCGACCTCGGACCTGCGGCATCTGTCGCATCTGCAGATACAGATTGTGCGCGGCGACCTGGACGATGCTGCTGCGCTGGCCGAGGCTGGGCGCGGCGTGCGGGTGATCTATCACTGCGCGGCCTGCTCGACAGACTGGGCCGCTCCTTCTACGTATCAGAGAGCGAACGTTGCCGGCACGCAGAATCTGCTGGATGCGGCGGTGCGCGCGGGGTCGGTGGAGCGATTTCTGCATGTGAGCACTACGGATGTGTATGGCTATCCGCGGGTGCCGTGCGATGAGACCGCGCCAATGCGCAATGTGGGTCTGCCGTATAACCGGACGAAGATCCAAGGCGAAGAGTCGGTGTGGAAGGCGCATCGTGAACAAGGACTGCCGGTGACGGTGGTGCGGCCGGCGACAATCCATGGACCGCGCGGCAAGGACTTTGTGGTGGAGATCGCCAACATGCTGCGCCAGCGGATGATGCTACTGATCGATGGAGGACGAGCTCGCGGGGGCTTCACGTACGTGGACAACGTGGCAGCGGCGATGATGCAGGCGGCTGAGAGCCCGGCGACGGTGGGGCGAGCTTACAACATCACCGACGCCACGGACGCAACCTGGGGTACGTACACGTATGCGCTGGCGGATGCGCTCGGCTGCAGCCGTCCATGGCTAACGCTTCCCTTCCCGGTGGCGATAGCGCTGGGACGCACAATGGAGATGCCGCACAGGATGCTGAAGCTCTCCGGTCGTCCGCTGCTGACGCGGCATGCCGCATATCTGCTGGGGCGGGACCAGGAGTTTCCGGCGGCGCGGGCGCGTGAGGATTTCGGGTTTGACCCGCAAGTGTCGCTGGCCGAGGGGATCGAACGATCGGTGGCCTGGTTGCGATCGCAGAAGCCGCATTCCTCCTGAGAACGCAGGGAGTTGACGCCCAAACGAGCCTGAAATGGGACCGGCTTCGCCACAAAGAGCGGAAAATAAGCACGACGGCGCAACTTTGCTCTTTGCGGTGTGGTCTGGACACGTAGCCCTCCATCCGGTGGCGGCAATGCGCATGAACAACCTTCGATCGACCGCTAAGACGGCTAGCCTACTGGCGCTGAGTGTCGTGTGCCTGGTGAGCCCCTGCGCGGCCAGCACGAAGACCCATGCCGCGGCCAAGCCTGCTCCGCTGACCAAGCGTGAGCGCGCGGAACATGCGCTGGACCGGCTGACTTTTGGACCGCGACCGGGCGATGTGGAACGGGTGGAGAAGATGGGGGTGGAGCGCTGGATCGACCAGCAGCTTCATCCGGAGAAGATTGACGATGCGTCGCTGGGCGCGCGGCTCGATTCCCTGCCGGCGATGCGGCTGAGCACGGAAGAGCTGATCCGGAGATACCCTCCTCCGCCCATCATCCGGCAGCTGGATGCGGGGCGGATCGCGATGCCGAGCGATCCGGTGGAGCGGGTGATTTATTCGAACGCACTGGCGAATTACCGGGAGCGGAAGGAGAAGGCACAGCCGACACAGGTTGCGGCCTCGAATTTCAATCAAGCGGTGGATGTTGCAGACCTGTTGCGACTTCCGGTGGCCCAGCGCTGGACGGCGATGCTGGCGATGCAGCCCGGGACGGTTCGCCCTCTCGTGCAGCGGATGACCGGCGCAGAGCGGCAGCAGCTTATCGCTGGGATGACGCCGGAGCAGAAGGAGGTGCTGCTGGCGCTGGTGGAACCGAACCGCGTGGTGACCGAGGAGTTGCAACAAGAGAAGTTGCTGCGCGCGGTGTATAGCGAGCGGCAGCTGGAAGAGGTGATAACTCAGTTCTGGTCGAACCACTTCAATATTTACCTGCGCAAGAACGGAGAGATGCCTTGGTACCTCGCCGACTATGAGCGCGACGTGATTCGCCCGCATGCGATGGGCAAGTTCGAAGACCTGCTGGTTGCGGTGGCGCATAGTCCGGCGATGCTGGTGTATCTGGACAACCAGCAGAGCATCGGACCGCACTCGATGGCGGCGATGCGAGCGGCGGCGAGTGGCGGGCAGAAGAAGTCCGCACCGGGATTGAATGAGAACTATGCACGCGAGCTGATGGAGCTGCACACGCTGGGCGTGAACGGCGGCTACACGCAGCAGGACGTGGTGGAAGTGGCGAAGGTGCTGACGGGCTGGGGCACGGAGACGAAACAGCAGGGCTATCGGCTTCGAATTCAATGGGCGGCGGCATGAGCCGGGCGACAAGGTTGTGCTGGGACACAGGATTCAGGAGCGGACGGCTGAAGCGGAGGGCATGGAGGTCCTGCACCTGCTCGCGATGAGTCCGGCGACCGCGCGCTTCCTCTCCACGAAGCTTGCGACGGAGTTCGTGAGCGATACGCCTCCGAAATCGCTGGTCGATCGCATGACGAAGACGTACCTGAAGACGCACGGCGACATCGGGCAGGTGCTGCGCACCATGTTTCACTCGCCGGAGTTCTGGTCGCGCGATGCGTATCGCGCGAAGCTGAAGACGCCGCTGGAGTTTGTCGTGTCGTCGCTGCGGGCGACGGATGCCGATGTGGAGAACGCGACTGCGCTGGCGGCGTCGCTCGATCGACTGGGCATGCCCCTCTACGGAGTGCAGCAGCCGAATGGCTATTCACTGAAAGCCGATCCGTGGCTGGGCGCCGAGGCGCTGCTGGCGCGGATGAACTTCGCGCTGGCGCTGACGGCGAATCGTCTTCCGGGAGTGAGTGTCGCGACCGCGCAGACTACGGAGTCCGCTGAGCAGGGTGAGATGCAGTTGGAAGAGACGCTGCTGGATGGGCGCGTGGCGGCGCATACGCATGAGGTGGTGCTGCAGGAGATGGAGTCTGCGCAGGCTACGCCAGTCGCGGCGGCTGTGTTTGCAAAAGGGCAGCCGGGAAGACGAAGCGACTTGTTTGCACCGACGCTACAGCGCGTGGCTCCGATCGGCCAGTCGGCACTGGCCGCAGCTCTGCTGCTGGGATCGCCGGACTTTCAGCGGCGCTAGTGAAGGGGTGACATGTGGAGACGATGAGAACGCGTCGAGGATTTTTGAAGAACGGAGCGCTGGCTCTGGTGGGGACGGCGGCGATACCGAGCTTCCTGACGCGCGCGGTGATGGCGCAGGCGACCGCAGCCAGCGCGAGCCGCAAGAAGCTGGTGGTGATCTTTCAACGCGGAGCGGCGGATGGGTTGAACATTGTCATCCCGCACGCCGAGCCGTCGTACTTCCAGATGCGGCCGACAATTGCCATTCCGCAGCAACAGATTCTCGACCTGGATGGATTTTTCGGATTGCATCCGGCGATGGCGAGTCTGAAGCCGCTGTGGGACTCGAAGCATCTCGCGATTGTGCATGCAGCGGGCTCGCCGGATATGACGCGCTCGCATTTCGATGCGCAGGATTATATGGAGTCCGGCACGCCGGGCATCAAGGCAACCGAAGATGGATGGCTGAATCGCGCATTGCAGGCCGAAGACGAACGCCGGCGCGCTACGGAGACTCCATTTCGCGCGGTGGCGCTGACGGCCGAGATGCCGCGCACGCTCGAAGGCAGAGTCCGCGCGCTGGCGCTGAACAACGTGCGGGACTTTCACGTTGGCGGTGCGAGGACGCCGGCGAATGCGAGCTTCGCGAACAGCTTCGAAGGCTTGTATGACGAGTCGAGCGATACTGCGCTGCGCGGCGCGGGCCGTGAGGTGTTTGAAGCGGCCAAGATGCTGCAGGCGACCGATCCCGCGCGGTATACGCCCGCTGCGGGTGCGGAATATCCAAGAGGCGGATTTGGCGACAGCATGAAGCAGATTGCCCAGTTGCTGAAGGCGAATCTGGGAGTGGAAGCGGCGTTCGCGGATATTGGCGGGTGGGATCACCACCAGAACGAGGGCAGTGTGGATGGGCAGCTTGCCGGCCGATTGAGAGAATTTTCCGAGTCGCTGTCTGCATTCTGGATGGACATGGGAACGCAGGCGGAAGACGTGGTGGTGGTGACGATGTCGGAGTTTGGCCGCACCGCGCGCGAAAACGGCACTCGCGGCACTGATCATGGACACGCGAATGTGATGTTCGTGATGGGCGGTCCGGTGAAAGGTGGCCACGTCTACGGACGCTGGCCGGGACTCGCTCCGGAGCAGCTGAATGAAGGCCGCGACCTGACGGTGACGACGGATTTCCGGCAGGTGCTGGCGGAGGCCGCCTTCAAACAGATTGGGACGCGGGATCTGAATCTGACGTTTCCGGGCGCGGAGCTTGAGCCTCGCAGGTTTTTGAATATCCTCGCGTGACGCCGGCGTTCGCCGCGCGAAGCTGTCCGGATTTGAACGGGGAGTTTTGATTCTGGACAGGCGCGATGCCTCTGCCTTGCGAGAAGTCGTCAATTCTTCAATCAGTTAGAGCGTGGTGCCGCCTTGCGGCATTGGCCCGATGCTTGCTCCGATCAGCGTGCCGATCTTCGTCAACGCCCGGGAGGCAAGAATGACTGCACTCGTCAGTGATTTGCTCAGGGACCTGCGCTATGCGATTCGTCAATTGAGAAAGCGGCCGGGATTCACGCTGGTGTGCGTGCTGACTTTGGCGTTGGGGATTGGCGCCAATACGGCGGTCTTCAGCGTGATGAATGCTGTGCTGCTGCGGTCGCTGCCGGTGGCCGATCCAGGACGCGTCTTTTACCTGAGAACCTCCAACCCGCCGATGATGGCAGGGACCATCGATACGACGCAGACGTTCTCGTATCCGGTCTACGATGCCCTGCGCGGGCAAACGGGCGCGATGCAGGTGATGGCCTATGTGCCGCTCTCCGCACAGAAGGTGGCGGTGCGATATGGAGCGCAGCCCGGCGTGGCCGAAGGTGAGATGGTGAGCGGGAACTTCTTCTCCGGGCTGGGCGTGAAGCTGGCGCGGGGGCGCGGCTTTACCGAGCAGGATGAGACAAGTCATGCGCCCGTCGGCGTGATCAGCGATGGCTATTGGACCACGCGGTTCGCGCGCAATCCGGAGATTCTGGGACAGACGTTGCATGTGAACGGCGTCCCGATCACGATTGTGGGCATTGCCGCAGCCGGCTTTGAAGGTATCGAGAGCGGTGTGTCCGCCGACTTCTGGATTCCGCTGCAGAACCGTGCGGAGCTGAATGCATGGGGCAATCCGCTCGAGGACGGGAAGACGTATGTCAACAATTCCAAATGGTGGTGCCTGCATCTGATTGGACGCCTGGCTCCGGGTGTGACCAAGGCCCAAGCGGTGGCACAGTTGCAGCCGACATTTCAAACGGCGGCTTATATCGGTCTAGGTGATCCGAAACCGGGCGAGAAGCGGCCCACGCTGAATGTGGAAGCAGCAAAGAGCTTCCCTGGCTCTGAAGCGCAGGTTGGCCAGCCATTGCGGATCCTGATGACGATGGTGGGGCTGGTGCTGCTGATCGCGCTAAGCAATGTGGGGATGCTGCTGATGGCGCGGAATGCCACGCGGCAGCGCGAGTTCTCGGTGCGGATGGCGCTCGGCGCGGGGCGGAAGCAATTATTCCGCCAACTGCTGATGGAGAGCCTGCTGCTGGTGGCGATCGGCGGCGAGCTGGCGTGGCTCTTTGCCACGGTGGCAACCAGGGCGCTTGGGAACTGGGCGCGAATCGAGTCGAGCCTTGCGCCCGACTCGACAGTGCTCCTCTTCACGCTGAGCATTCTGGTGCTGGCGGCGGTGCTGTTCGGTCTGGCGCCGTTGCGGATTGCGCTTTCCGCCGGGCCGGGGCTGGCGCTGAAGACATCGGCGGCGACATCGAACACGGACGCAGGCAAATCGCGGACAGGCAAGGTCATCGTGACGCTGCAGATGGCCTTGTGTGTCGTGCTGCTGGTGGGTGGGGGGCTGCTGGTTCGTACTCTGCGCAATCTCCAGAGCATTCCTTTGGGCTTTCCGGTGGATGGGCTGGTGGTATTCGGTGTAAGCCCGCATATCGATTCGATTCCGCAGGGTAAGGCGTTTTATCAGGAGCTGATCAGCAAGCTGCGCGCGCTGCCCGGTGTGGAGTCGGTGACCATCATGGAAGAGCGGCTGGGGGCGTGGTGGTCGGACAACAGCGACATGATGGTGGACGGCAAATTGCCGCAGGTCGCCAATGGGGGGTCAAGAACGGTGCGCAGCAATGTTGCGGGCCCGGACTTCTTCCGAACGCTCGGAGTGCCCATTCTCGCCGGGCGCGACTTTGCCGACTCCGATACGGCGATGTCGGCCCATGTCGGCATCATTAACGAGGAGTTTGCGAAGCGCTTCTTCCCGAACCAGAATCCGCTGGGACATCAGATTGGAACGGATGACGGCAAATACATGATGACCGTGGTCGGCGTGGTGAAGGACCACAAATATCGCAGCATCGACGAAGAGCCGATTCCGATGGCCTGGTACATGTATGCGCAGATCCCGATCATCGGACCGGAGGCTGTCGAGCTGCGGGTGCATGGCGAGCCATTAGCGATCCTTCCCGCGGCACAGAGGGTGCTGCAGCAGATGGATCCGAACCTGCCGCTGCTGGAGCCGATGGCGCAGCGTGCGCAGTTTGAAGAGACGATCTCGAATCAGCTGTTATTTGCGCGGTTGGCCGGGTTCTTCGCAATACTCGGCGTGGTGCTGGTGGCGACGGGTCTCTACGGTACCCTGTCCTATCGCGTGAGCAACCGCACGGTGGAGATTGGCGTGCGCATGGCGGTGGGTGCGCAACGCGGACAGGTGGTGTGGATGGTGCTGCGTGACAGCCTGATGCTGACGGCATTCGGCGTGGCGCTTGGCATTCCGTTCGCGCTGCTTACGGGCAGGGCGCTGGCGTCGTCGCTCTACGGGGTGAAACCGGATGACGCAATCACGCTTGTCTTCGCGGTGTTGGGCATCGCACTCGTGGCGCTTGGGGCGAGCATGATTCCGGCGCGGCGCGCTGCGAATGTCGATCCGTTGACGGCGCTGCGGTCGGAGTAAGCGGCCTAAGCGAAGGCGCGCAGGGCGAGCACGGCGTTGAGGCCGCCGAAGGCGAAGGAGTTGGAGAGACAGGCTCGCACGGTGCTGACGTTCCACCGAGATCGTCCGGAACGTGGGCAAGATGGCGTAACATCGGTCACCAAACCAATCACCGAGGATGAGTTCGTCGTCGATGGCAACTCGCACCGCATACGTTTTTGTCTTCGATGGGTTCGCGGATTGGGAACCCGCATCTGCGCTGGCTGAGTTACGGCGGAGGTTCGGGTTTTCTGTTGGGACGTTCTCTCTTGCAACCAATCCCATTGTGAGCATGGGCGGGATAAGAGTGATGCCCGAACTGCGTTTGCAGGAAATTCGGCCAGAGTCGGGAGACATCCTCATCCTGCCGGGCGGCGATGCATGGCTGGGAGGAGAAATCGAAGAGATTACCCACCTGATAGGCGACGTCCACCAAGCGGGATGTCCGGTTGCCGCAATCTGCGCCGCGACATTGTCCCTGGCACATGCGGGTTTGCTTAACGAACATCGACATACAAGCAATGGCATTGGATTTATTGCCAAGTACATATCCAAGTATCGCGGGGGGGATCTTTATGCGAAAGTTCCCGCCATAACAGACAGAAATGTAATCACAGCGAATGGCCTCGCACCCTTTGCATTTGCGGCAGAGATATTTCGTTTCGTAGCGCCTGACCGATCGAATGACATTGCAACCTACGAGATGCTTTATTCGCGGAGGCTGCTGGACGATTGAACTTCTCCAGCTACGTCTAGGTAAGGGTCGACGCGCATGTTCGCTCCCTCGATGACGCGAGCTTGACTCCGCAGGTCGATCTCGTCCTTCGTCGATCGATCGGCCTATGTTGCCTCAGGCGTAAGAGCGCAGGGCAAGCACGGCGTTGAGGCCGCCGAAGGCGAAGGAGTTGGAGAGACAGGCTTCTACCTGCTGGGGGCGCGCGGCGTTGGGGACGAAGTCGAGGTCGCAGGCGGGGTCGGGCGTGGTGTAGTTCACCGTAGGCGGAAGGATGCCGTTGGCCAGGGTGAGCGCGGAGGCAGCGGCCTCGATGGCGCCGGCAGCGCCCAGGGTGTGGGCGTGCATGGACTTGGTGGAGCTGACGGCGAGCTTGTCCGCGTGAGGGCCGAAGACGAGGCGGATGGCAGCGGTTTCGGTGCGATCGTTGACCTCGGTCGCGGTGCCGTGGGCGTTGATGTAGCCGATCTGCTCCGGGGCGAGGCCGGCATCGCGCAGGGCCATGCGCATGGCGCGCGCGGGGCCTTCGGCGGATGGCTGGGTGATGTGGCAGGCGTCGGCGGACATGCCGAAGCCGACGATCTCCGCGATCGGCTTGGCACCGCGGGCGAGCGCGGCCTCTAGCGGCTCGAGGACCAGCATGGCTCCGCCTTCGCCGAGAACGAGGCCGCTGCGGTCGGCGGAGAAGGGACGGCAGGTGTCCTTGGAGATGACGCGCATCGCCTCCCAGGCCTTGAGATTGCCGAAGTAGAGTGGCGCCTCGCTGCCGCCGGCGATGGCGATGGGCGCGGTGCCCGAGCGCACCATGTGGAAGGCCTGGCCGATGGAGTGCGCGGAGGAGGCGCAGGCGGTGGAGATGGTGTAGGACGGCCCCTGGATGCCGAATTGCATGGAGATGTGGCTGGCTCCGGCATTGGCCATGCCCAGCGGGATGGTGAGCGGGTGGACGCGGTTGCGGTTGTGGATGTAGAGCTCGCGATAGCCGACCTCTTCCGCGGAGCGGCCGCCGATGCAGGAGCCGGTGACGACGGCACCGTCCTCACGCATGGCGGCGGTCAGCTCCAGACCGGACTGGGCCATTGCCTCCTTCGCCGCAACCACAGCGAACTGGGCGAAGCGGTCCATCAGGGTGATGTCCTTGGGGGACAGGTGATCTTCAGCGACGAAGCCTTCGACGTCCGCGGCATGTTTGAAGCGGAGGTGCTCGAAATCAGTGGAATTTACGTTGTGGATGCCACAGGTGCCGGCGACGAGCGAGCGCCAGAAGGCGTCCCGAGTGAGCCCAATCGCGCTGATGACCCCGAGGCCCGTGATGACGACGCGCGGCACGTCAGCTTTCCGGGGAGGCCTTGGCTTTGGCCTCGACCAGGTGGGTAATGCCGGCGATCATCTCGGGAATGTTCTGAACCTTCTTGGCCTCTTCATCATCAATCTCGATGTCAAACTCACTTTCCAGGTCGAAGAGGATGTTCAGGCGGTCGAGCGAGTCGATGCCCAGCTCTTCGAAGGTGCTGTCCGGGCGCACCGAGTCCAGGGGGATGCGTCGGGTGTTGGCAATGATCTTGAGAACACGATCCTGAATCGAATCAGACATAAGCGGCGTAAGAGCGCAGGCGGTGAGGTTCCAGCCGCGAGCACCAAGGTGAGGCCAAACTCCCAGCGTTTTGTAATCGAAATGTCATTCTACCCTTTTTCAAGTCGCGGTCCGTTCCTCGATCGGGGAACTCCGTTGGCCTCAGAGAGTTATGCTGAAAATGCGGCTATGACGCAAGAGCATTCTTGAGCATGTTCCAGCCGATCAACACTATTTGGAGGAAGCTTGCCCCTCGTCACCCTCTCGCTTGAAGCCGGACATACCGGCGAACAGAAGCTTCAACTGGCCGATGCCGTGTATGAGGCGCTGCGCGCGGCGATCCAAATCCCGGAGAATGACCGCTTTGTGGCCATTCGCGAGCA
This sequence comes from uncultured Acidobacteriaceae bacterium, assembly GCA_963712845.1. GTDB lineage: Bacteria > Acidobacteriota > Terriglobia > Terriglobales > Acidobacteriaceae > KBS-83. The sequence continues at coordinate 330,469 of CAVQJM010000039.1, read as the reverse complement.
TGCGGCAGAAGACATGATCGCCGATCCGGTGTATCTGGGCGTGGACCGGAGCGGGCACCCGGTGTTTGTGGAGATCACGCTGCGGCGCGGCCGGCCGACGGAGAAGAAGCAGGCGCTGTACCGCGAGATTGCCCAGCGGATGAGCGCAACCGGGCTGGTGCGGGCGGAGGACCTGTTGATTGTGCTCCATGAGAACGACACGGCGGACTGGTCGTTCGGCAATGGGGTGGCGCAATACGTCGAACGGGAACAGAGAGAGCAGGGCCGGGAATGACCGGACGGATACGGAGTCACACATGCTCGGCGATCTGAAGCCGCTGTTTCCCTACCTGAAGCGCTACAAGCGCGCTTTCTTCTGGGGCGGCGTGTCGGTGGTGCTGTCGAACGCCATCTGGATTCTGTTTCCGCAGGTGCTGCGCGTCGCCATCGACGACCTGAACCATGGAGTGACGCAACAGAAGATCTTCCGTTATGCGGCGCTGCTGGTGGCGGTGTCGCTATCCAAGGGCGTCTTTCTCTTCCTGACACGCTGGATCATCATCGGGATTTCGCGGGATATCGAGTTCGACCTGCGCAACGACCTCTTTCGGCAACTGGAGAAGCAATCGGCCGGCTACTATGCCGAGCACCGCACCGGCGACATCATGGCGCGCATGACCAACGACCTGAACGCGGTGCGCCAACTGCTGGGTCCGGCGATCATGTACAGCGCCAACACCGTGCTGTTTTCGATTGGCGCGGTCTTTTTCCTGCTGCGTATCAGCCCGTTTCTGACGCTGGTGGCGCTGGTGCCGCTGCCGCTGGCCAGCGTGCTGGTGCAGACGATGGGAGGAAAGATCCACGAGCGCTTCGAGCGAATCCAGGCGATGTTCTCCGATATTTCGGCGCAGGCGCAGGAGAACTTCTCCGGTGCGCGGCTGGTGCGGGCGTTTGCGCAGGAGGAGGCGCAGATTGCCTCCTTTGAGACAGCGAACCGGGAGAATGTGCGGCGCGGACTGCGGCTGGTGCAGTTGATGGGCATGCTGTGGCCGACGCTCGAGTTCATCCTGGGGCTGTCGCTCGCGATCACGCTGCTGGTGGGCGGGCATGAGGTGCTGTCGGGTCGGATTACGGTGGGCCAGTTCGTCGCCTTCAACACCTACATGATGATGCTGACGTGGCCGATCATCGCATTGGGGTGGGTGGTGAACCTGGTGCAGCGCGGGACGGCTTCGGTGATCCGCATCGATGAGCTGATGAAGGAAAAGCCGACGATCGACGATGTTGCGGCAGACACGGCACTGGGTCCGGAGACGCGGCTGAAGGGCAAAATTGAGTTCCGGCATCTGAACTTCGCCTACACCGATACGGACGGCAAGCCGGTGGAGGTGCTGCACGATATCAACCTGGAGATACCAGCGGGCACGAGCCTGGCGATCGTGGGACCGACGGGTTCGGGCAAGTCGACCCTAGTGGGGCTGATGGCGCGGTTGTACGATGCTGGCCCGGGCACGGTGCTGATCGATGACCGGCCGGTGCGAGCGTATCCGCTGGCAACGCTGCGGGCGAATATCGGGTTCGTACCGCAGGAGACGTTCCTGTTCAGCGAGTCGATTCGCGAGAACATTGCCTTCGGTGCGCCGCAGGCTTCGACTGAGGACGTGCTGGCGGCTGCGGAGGCAGCGCACATCCGGCGGGAGTTCGAAGAGTTTCCGCACGGGCTGGATACGGCGGTGGGCGAGCGCGGCCTCACGCTCTCCGGCGGGCAGAAGCAGCGCACCGCGATTGCGCGGGCGGTGGTGCGCGATCCCGCGATCCTGGTGCTGGACGATGCGCTGGCCAGCGTGGACACCTACACCGAAGAGACGATCCTGCGACAGTTGCGCGAGGTGATGCGCGACCGCACAACGATCTTCATCTCGCATCGCATCTCGACCGTGCGGCATGCGGACCGGATTGCGGTGCTGGTAAACGGGCGCATCGCGGAGTTGGGTACGCATGAAGAGCTGCTGTCGGTGGGGCACTTCTACGCGGGCCTTTACGAAAAGCAGTTGCTCGAAGAAGAGCTCGCAGTCGCCGGGGACTAGGTGCTTGCCACACGGGCGGGCGCGCCGGTGGCGGGACTGGCCGTCCGGGCGATTGCGCCTTTGGCGCATTCTGCTGGGTTCGCTTCCTTTGGTCGCTCACGTTGCTGTCCCAGGCGACAGCGCCGGTGGCGCGTTCTGTTGGGTTCGCTTCCCTTTGGTCGCTCACGTTAACTGCCGCTGCTCGCGGGCAGACTGCAGGTTCTTCGCTGCGCTCAGGATGACAGCTCAAAGCAACGATCATGGCTTAGGCGATCCAGGCCGGGGCGGCGTTGTCGTCTTTCGTGGACGGCCGGATGGCTATGGTATTGGAGGTCTGAACGGTATTCATAAGCTGCTCCTGGCGGGTTTGCAGATCGAGCGGAATCATGGCGAGGGTCGCGGGATCGTCTGCGGCGACGCGCCATGCCTCGCGCACATTGCGCACTTCCCGCGCGGTATCGAGGAAGAGTTGACGCGATGCGCCGGCGGAGGCGCGAAGCACATCGGCAAAGACGGCGGTATAGAAATCGCTGAGCCGCTCGGCCGAGGCGCCGCCGACGTCCATGCGCAGGCTGGCCTGCAGGTGGATGACGATGTTGAGGGCGCGGCGTGCGGCCTCGCGCCGCGCGGGCTCGTCACGGACCTCGCAGGCTACCGCGGCCTGCGTGAGAAATCGCTGCAAGCCGTCGTAGAGGGCGACGATGAGTTGCACGCCGTTGGAGCTTTCGATCGCTGCTTGATGGTAGTGTCGCATCGCGAGTCCTTTACCCGTTCTGGCCCTGGTTGTAGCCGGTGATGGCGGAGTAGATTTCGTTGACCATGGTGAGCTGCATGGGAATCTCCTGCAGCGTCTGGTTGGCCGCGTTCAATTCGGCGGTGAGGCTGGTTTGCTGCGTGGCGATGCGGGCATCCATGGTGCTGATGGTGCTGTTGAGGTTGGTTTCCGCGGTGCTGTTGGCCGTCTGCGCCTGGCTGAGAATGCTGGTGGTGGAGCCGGTGCCCGCGTTGTTGACCGCCTGCTCGAGGTTCAGGCCGAAGCTGCTGGTGTTTTGAAAGAGCGCCTGCACGCCGGAGTAGTTGTCGTTGAGCGCGGTCGTGAGCTGGTCGGTGTCGAGCGAGAGACTGCCGTTGCTGTTGAGCGAGAGGCCGACCTGCGTCGGGGACGTGAGCGAGGTGCCGGAGGGCGTGGTGAGCGCGCTCGAGAGCATCTGCTGCAACTGCGAAATGATCGGCGAGCCGTAGAGCGGCTCCGGGTTGCCGCTTGCGTCCTTGCCCTCCTGCGCGGAGAGCGCGGAGACGACCGCGTTGTAGTCATTGACCATGGTGGAGAGCGCGGTGGTGACGGCCGAGGTGTCGTTGTCGATCTGGACCTGTACCGGTGTCGTGCGATTTTCCGAGCAGCTGCATGGTGACGCCGGAGATAGCGCCGGTGATGGTGTTGCTGGCGCTGGTGGTCTGGATGCCGTCGACGGTGAACTGAGCGTCCTGGCCGGCCTGGCCGGCGATGAGTGACACAGCACCGGTGGTGGCGTCGCTGAGAGAGTTGCTGTCGATGGTGATCTGACCGGCGGCGCCGTCAGTCTGGCTGATGAGCGAGAGGCGCGAGCCGCTCGAGTCCGTGACAATGCTGGCGGAGACGCCGATGCCGGCCTGATTGATGGTGGCGGCGAGGCCGGCGAGGGTGTTGTTCGACGGATCGACGGAGACGGTCTGCGAGCTGCCGCTGCCGATGTGGAAGCTAAAGGATCCGCTGAGAATATCGTTCGCACCGACGGCGCTGGAGGCTTCGGTCGAGGTCTGGGCGAGGTTCTGCACGGTGACGGTGTGACTGCCGGCGGTCGCCGTGGTATCGGCGGAGAGGAGTGCCAGCGTATTCGTATCTGAGCTGGAGCCTTGTTTGCCGGAGAGCACGCCGGCCGGATCGGTGAGGCCGGTGATGTCGTTGGAGAGCGTGGAGAGCAGACTGCCCAGGTTGGAGATGACGGTGTCCTGCGATTGCAGGGAGGTCAGTTGATTCTTGTAGGGCGTCTCGGTCGCCTGCAACTGGGTCACCATCTGGGTGACTGTGCTCGCGACGTCGATGCCCTGCCCGCTGGTAGGCGAACCGAAGCTGAGGCCGATGGTTCCCATGCTGCGCTCCCAAAAGGTAGTGCTGAAAAAAACGCGGATGGCTTTGCCCAACAAACCACCCGCGAAAGTTGGGATGTGGAGGTGGATGGAGATCGCCTCGGCGGGCGCGTGGCAGCGACGCTACGCGCCCACCGAAGCGACGACGACTACTGCAACAGCTTGGTGACCGCCTGCTGTGTACTGTTGGCCTGCGCCAGAGCGCTGATGCCGGTCTGGGTCAGGATCTGGAACTTCGACAGCTCCGACGTGGCCGTGGTGTAGTCGGTGGCCATGATGGAGTTTTCTGCCGACGACAGGTTTTCGCTCTGCGTGGTCTCGACGCTGGCGATCGAGTTCAGCGTGTTGATCTGCGAGCCGAGGTAGCCGCGTTGCGCAGCCACGCCGCTGATGGCGTTGGTGATGGCAGTGAGCGCCGTTCTGCGCGTTAGCGCTGCTGGTCAGATCCGGTTAGACGGCGTTCAGTGCGGTGCCCGTGCCCACGGTGTAGGTGATGCCGTTGCCAGCGGCGGCGGGTCCGATGGTGCCGCCAGTGTCACCCACCGAGGCGCTGGAGAGCTGCGCGATGCTGAGTGTGTCCGTTGAAGTGCCGGTGGTGCTGCCATCGCTGGTATAGATGGAGAAGCTGGCCGTTGCGGGCGCCGCTGCGGTTCCGGTCTGGGCGCCGAAGACGGCCTGGCCGTTGTAGGTGGTGGTGGCGCCGATATTGTTGATTTCGGCCAGGATCGATTGGTACTCCTGGTTCGCTGCGCCGGACTGCGAGGCGTTCAGCGTGCCGTTGCCGGCTTCGGTGGCCAGCGTGACCGCGCGGTTGAGCAGGTTGTTGACCTGCGAGAGCGCGCCGTCGGCGGTCTGCAGCAGACCCACACCCAGGTTCACGTTGCTGGCGGACTGGGTCAGCGCGGACTGGTTGGCCTGCAGGCCGTTGGCCAGCGAGAGGCCGGCGGCATCGTCCGCGCCGGAGTTGATGCGCGAACCGGAAGAGAGCTGCGTGAGCACGTTCTGCAGACTGGTCTGCGTGTTGCTCAGGTTGTTCGCAGCATAGGTTGCGGCGATGTTGTTCAATACACCCATTGACATAGCGATCGGCTCCTGTTGGTCCTGAAGTGGGGCTCCTGGATCACGTCGTGCCCGTGGACACCCTGTGAAGGGAACCGCTTGTTGCTGGACCATTTATCGGCAGGAGCGCAGGCAACTTTATGCCCATTCGCCGGGAAGCTTTTCTTAAAGGTTACTTATCGGCTGCCGCGCCCACCCCGAGCACCTTCACGATGACGCGCTTGGTGCGCTGGCCGTCGAACTCGGCGTAGAAGATGCGCTGCCAGGTGCCCAGGTCGAGATGGCCGCCGGTGACGGGCAGGGTGGTCTCGTGATGCAGCAGCAGGGCCTTGAGATGGGCGTCGGCGTTGTCCTCGCCGGTCTGGTGATGGCGGTAATCCGGCTTGGCGGGCGCGAGTTCTTCGAGCCACTCGCCGATGTCGTGGATGAGGCCGCTCTCGTTGTCGTTGACGTAGACGGCCGCGGTGATGTGCATGGGGGAGACGAAGCAGAGGCCGTCGTCGACGCCGCTCTCGCGGACGATGCGCTCGACCTCGTCGGTGATGTGGACCATCTCGCGGCGCTTGCGGGTGTGCATTTCGAGATAGCGGGTGTGGGTGCGCCATCCACATGCGCTGGTGATGTTCTCGGGCTTCTTTGCCATTTGCTTTACTCCGGGAAGATGATTCTTATTCTCTGATGCCGCGCGATCTGAAATCCGTTCCGGCAAAGATCGCTACCACGCGCGAGGCGGCGATGCTGCGCGCGATGTATGAGCGGCTGGCGGAGGCGTATGGGCCGCAGCACTGGTGGCCGGGCGAGACGCCGCTGGAGATCACGCTGGGCGCGTATCTGACACAGAACACCGCGTGGCGAGCGGTAGAGCGTTCGCTGGGAAATCTGCGCGAGCGCGGTCTTCTCGGGAATGCGCGCGAGCGCGGGTCGATGGACGCCGCGGCGCTGCTGGCTACGCCGGAGGAGGAGCTGCGCGTGCTGCTGCGGCCGTCGGGCTATATGGTGCGCAAGACGGCGGCGATCCGGGCATTTCTCGGCTTCCTGTTTGCGGAGGCTGGCGGGTCGTTTGAGCGGCTGGCCGCGATGCGCACGGAGGTGCTGCGGCCGAAGCTGCTGGCGCTGCCCGGGCGTAGGGCCGGAGACGGCGGACGCGATCCTGCTGTATGCGCTGGGGCACGAGGCGATGGTGGTGGATGAGTATCTGCGGCGGGTGACGGTGCGGCATGGGCTGACGGCGGAGCGGTCCAGTTACGACGCGATTCAGCGGCTGGCGTGGAGCGCCTTTGCCGGCGAGCGCGGCAGGCAGCGGGTGCGCCATGCGAATGAGTTTCATGCGCTGATCGTGATGGTGGGCAAGGAGCACTGCGGGCCGAAGCCGCGGTGTGCCGGTTGTCCGCTGGCCTGCTTCCCTGCTCTGCTGCCGGAACGTTGACGCGAACGCATCTACATATCTCATGCACTGGCTAACCGAGATCGGGCGGGCGTTGCAGATGGGGGCCATGATGGGCTGGCAGATGCTGTGGGCGCTCATCCTGGGCTTTGGACTTTCCGCGGTGGTGCAGGCGACGGTGTCGCGGGAGAAGGTGGCGAAGCTGATGCCGGATGGCGGCCCGCGCTCGATTGCGATCGCTTCGGGGCTGGGAGCGGCTTCGTCGTCGTGCTCCTATGCAGCGGTGGCGATTGCGCGCACGCTCTTCCGCAAGGGCGCGGACTTTCGCGCGGCGATGGCCTTCGAGTTTGCATCGACGAATCTGGTCTTCGAGCTGGGGCTGTCGCTGATTGTCCTGATGGGGTGGCGCTTTGCGGCGGCGGAGTTCGTGGGCGGCCCGGTGATGATCGTGCTGCTGGTGGTGCTGCTGAATTTGTTTTTCCGCAAGCGGCTGGTGGATGAAGCGCGCAAGCAGGCGGAGCGCGGGCTGCTGGGGCGCATGGAGGGCCACGCCTCGATGGACATGGCCGCCACTGGCGATACATGGTGGGCGAGGCTGCGATCGCCGGAGGCGTTCACCGCCATCAGCAATATTTTCGTGATGGAGTGGGCGGCGGTGTTGCCCGATATTGTGCTGGGGCTGGTGCTCGCGGGCTGCATTGCGGCGTGGGTGCCGGCCGCTTTCTGGCAGCGATTCTTTCTGGTGGGGCATCCGGCGCTGGCGCGCTGGTGGGGACCTTTTGCAGGGCCGCTGGTGGCGCTGGTGTCGTTTGTCTGCTCGGTGGGCAATGTGCCGCTGGCCGCGGTGCTGTGGCAGCACGGGCTGAGCTTTGGCGGCGTGGTCGCGTTCCTGTTTGGCGATCTGATCATCCTGCCCATCGTGAACATTCACCGCAAATATTACGGCTGGCGCGCGGCGCTGGTGCTGCTGGTGCTGTTCTATATCGCGATGGCGAGTGCGGCGCTGGCGGTGGAGTGGATCTTTGTTGCGCTGCACCTGACGCCGCATGCGCACGCGTTGAACATGGACGATGGAGATGGGCTTTCGCTGGGATCACACGGCGGTGTTGAACCTGGTCTTCCTGGCGCTTGCGGCGGTGCTGCTGTGGCGGTTCTTCCGCTCCGGTGGGGCAGGTATGCTGCGGCATATGAATGAGCCGATGGATGAGGGACACGACGATGCATCATGGACATCATGGGCACGGAGCCGGAGCGATGCCTTGAGCGCGCCGGCATTGCACGAAACGCTGTATGCGGCCAGCTCGAATGCGGGCAAGCTGCGTGACTTTGAGATGGCCGCGGCGGTCTTCGGCGTGGAGATTGCGGTGCTGCCGGGACTGAGCGACATTCCCGCGCCGGAAGAGGACGGCGCGACCTTCGAGGCAAATGCGCGGCTGAAGGCGGAAGAGTACAGCCGGGCGCGGCCGGGGCTGCTGGTGCTGGCGGATGATTCGGGGCTGGAGGTGGATGCGCTGGGGGGTGCGCCGGGGGTGCGGTCGGCGCGCTATGCGGACGATGCGGGCTTTGACCTGACCGACAGCGAGGACGCGGACGGACGGAACAATCTCTATCTGCTCGAGCAGCTTCGCGGGCATGCGCGACCGTGGACGGCGCGCTATCGGTGCGTGCTGGCGCTCGCGCGCGATGGCGTGACGTTGCTGACGGCGAGCGGAGCGGTCGAAGGAGAGATCACCCGCGAGCCGCATGGGATGGGTGGATTCGGGTACGATCCACTGTTCTGGTTGCCGGAGCTGGGCAAGACGATGGCGGAGATCGATCTGGAGACGAAGCAGCGGCTGAGCCATCGCGGGCGGGCGCTCCGGCTCTGCTGGAACGGCTTCGTCAGGAACGGCAGCCGTGACTTGTCCAGTTGACCCCGATCACGGTACGACTCTCCCCGGTTTGCCGCGTCTCATCCCTCGTGCCGAATCCCGATAGAGCGCAGGAACTTCAGACCGGGGCAGCCTTGAACCGAATCCAGCTCAAGAGTTTGCATCGCGCCTATCGAGTGAACATCTACTCACTAGCCCAGACAGCCTGGCTTAAAGGGAGCATCCTATGGCCGCTTCCCCCATCGACGTGCAGGGCCGCCACGCCATCCCCCGCGCATAGATTCGTCCTGCGTATTCGTGCAGGTCCTGACGAGGCTGCAGCGCGCCACTCATCTGATCGCTTCTACTCTGGACCTTGATGCCCTGCTGGATTGCGTTGTCAATGACATCGCCACCTCGATTGGAAGTGTGGAGGTGTCTGTCTGGCTCCTTGACCCCGGTGGAGACGAGGTGGTGTTGCATGGAGTGCGCGGCTGCACGAAGTACAAGAAGGGTGCGCGACTGCAGATTGGCCGACAGGGCATGGTCGGCCATGTGGCGGCGACAGGCGAGATGCGCTATGCCCGAAACGTTCTCCAGGACCCTTATTACATGGCCTGCGAACCCGCCACGCGCTCCGAGGTCAGTATTCCGCTGAAGGCGGCCGGCCGGATCAGCGGCGTTCTCAGCATCGAGCATTGTGAGATCGACGCCTTCTCGGAAGACCAGCTTCAGGTGCTTCAGGCACTCGCCGGCCACATCGCGATAGCCATCGAGAACGCGCGCCTCTTTCGGCACGAGCGATTTGAACGGGAACGCATGCAGCGTGAGTCTGCGGAGGCGCGCGCCATGCAGCAGGCACTTTTTCTGAAGCCAGTGCCACTGATTCCGGGCTTTGCATTTGAAACAGCCTGGCATCCGGCCGGAGCCGTCGCGGGCGACTGGTTCGACTTCATCGATCTCGGCAACGAGCGCTACGGCATCGCCCTGGCCGATGTCTCGGGCAAGGGCATGTCCGCGGCGCTGCTCATGTCGGCGACGCGGGCCATCCTGCGCTCTGTCGCGCCTCTTTGCCCGTCGCCGGCCGAGACGCTTGAACATCTCAACCGAACACTTACGGAAGATTTTCCGCCGGCCAATTTCGTCACCATGGTGTATGGGATACTCGACGCCCGCTCTCGCGAGCTTACCTTGGCCAGCGCCGGCCATCTTCGTCCCCTGCTCATCAATCATCACTGCGCGTTTCTCGATCTGGATACGGGCCTGCCGCTTGGGCTCGGGCCGTCCTCTTACCCGCAGCGCACGATCACGCTCGATCCCGGCACGCAATTGCTGCTCTATACGGATGGCATTACGGAAGCCATGAACAGCACAGAGGAGGAATACGGTCCAGCGCGCCTGATCGAGCACTTCCTCGACCCGCAGGCCTGCGTCGATGGGCTCATAGCGGAAGTTCAGCGCTTTGGCGGGGAATCGGAGCGGCGCGATGACGCAACCGCCGTCCTCATTCGCAGCCGCTAAGGACGGCGGCGCGGTATTCCTCCGGCTGAAGCCTTCAAGAAGCAGGCGGATGCTGAATCGGTCCGCTTATCCCGCGCCGTGTTGACGGTCGTTCTTTGCGCCGCCGATAATAGCGAGCGACTTCCCGACACGGATCCGCCGCGGCTTCGAGTCACCCCAGTCGGTAAATGCCATGCCTCTGATCAAAAATATTCTCTACCCAGTAGCCTTCTCGCCCTCGTGCATTGCGATGGCGCCTTATGTACAGCGGGCGGCGGCAATATGTCATGCGCGAGTGTCGCTGTTGCACGTCGTCGATCCGGCGAGCCACAGCGGCTTTGAACTGTACTCCCGTAATCCATATGAGATCTCCGAGGAGCACCTGGTCATCGGCCGTCAGCGGCTTGCCGCTTTTCTCGCAGCGGAGTTTCCGGTTGATGCGTGCTCGCGCATCGTCACTGCAGGCGACGCGGCGACGCAGATCGCGAAGGTCGCGCGAGAAGGCCCGTTCGATCTGATCGTGATGCCGACGCATGCGGGCATTTTCCGGCAGATGCTGCTGGGCTCGACCACAGCGAAGGTGCTGGACGATGCCGATTGCTTCGTCTTGACCAGCAGGCATGCCGAGACAATCGCGCCGCGGCCTTTGGAGCATCGGGAATGGCTGTGCGCAATGGACCTCAGTTCGCATGCCGAGCGCGTGCTGCGCAATGCCAGCCAGGCAGCCGCAGAGGTCAACAGCAAGCTGTCGATCATTCACGCGATACAGGGCGGCGATCCGGATCTTGCCGTTCAGCTCGAGTTGCAGGAAGAACTGCATTCGGCCGAGAAGCACAAGGCGATGGAGCGCATCACTGAGATCCAGCGCGCGGCGGGAACCGACGTTCCGGTCCGCATCACCGTCGGCTCGGTCAAAAAGACGTTGCTGCGCGCGGTTGGCGAATCGGATGCCGATGTGCTCATCATGGGACGAGGCCCACGATCCGGCACCTACGGCCGCCTGCGGGACCTGAGCTACGCCATGATTCGCGATTCACCGTTTCCCGTCCTCAGCATCTGACGGAGCGAATGGACCCGCAGCAAGCCGTTATCTTCGCGGAGCGGGCTTTGGCGCGATCCTCTTCTTGACGCTCGTTCCTGCCAACACCAATAATGATGAGTGGCTTCCCCACACCGATCCGCCGAATCCCTGAGCCTTCTTTGTAGCGTCACTGGCGATCGCTGAGGCGCGTGTTCGCGCCCGGAAGTGGGTTGTGTCTGGAATTTGTAGCGGGAATTCGTAGCTGATGAGGTGATTTTTCATGAAATGGACGAGTAAGACGAGGCTGCGAGCATGAGCACTAGCGCGGTAGGGGTGCAGAAGGAGCGCGCACCGGGATTTCTGGGGGTCGACCAACGGCAAAAAGGCTGTGATGGCGGTGACGGGCGCGATCCTGTTCCTCTTCGTGATCGGCCACCTGGCCGGCAACCTGCAGATCTTCGAGGGTCCGGAGAAGCTGAATGCCTACGGCAAGCTGCTGCACGAGCTGGGCGAATTGCTGTGGCCGGTGCGCATCGTGCTGCTGGTCTGCGTGACCCTGCACATCATCGCGACGGTGCAGCTTGCGCTCCTGAAGAAGCGGGCACGGCCGGTGGGCTACTCGGTAAAGAAGGCGATCGCGTCCTCTTACGCCTCACGCACCATGTACTGGAGCGGGCCGATCGTGCTGGCGTTTGTGATCTTCCACCTGCTGCATCTGACCGCCGGCTACATATCACCCCGGAGCGGCGTTCATCGACGCAGATGTGTACCACAACGTGGTCACGGGCTTTCAGGTGTGGTGGGTTTCGGTCTGGTACATCTTCTCCATGATTCTGCTGGGGCTGCATCTGCGGCACGGCATCTGGAGCATGTTTCAGTCGCTGGGCATGAATCATCCGCGGCACACGCCGATTTTGAAGAGCGCGGCATGGGTGGTCGCGCTGGTGATTGTGCTGGGATATATCTCGATTCCGATCAGCGTCATGCTGGGGGTGGTGAAATAGATGGCTATCGACTCCAGAGTTCCGACCGGACCGATTGAGCAGGCGTGGGAGAAGACAAAGTTTGATCTGAAGCTGGTGAATCCGGCGAACAAGCGCAAGCACACGGTGATCGTGGTGGGCTCGGGGCTGGCCGGCGCATCGGCTTCGGCCACGCTGGGCGAGCTGGGCTACAACGTGAAGTGCTTCTGCTTCCAGGATTCACCGCGGCGCGCGCACTCCATTGCGGCGCAGGGCGGCATCAACGCCGCGAAGAATTATCAGAACGATGGCGACAGCATCTACCGGCTCTTTTACGACACGGTGAAGGGCGGCGATTTCCGCTCGCGCGAGGCCAATGTCTACCGGCTGGCCGAGATCAGCGTGAAGATCATCGACCAGTGCGTGGCGCAGGGTGTGCCGTTTGCGCGCGAGTATGGCGGCACGCTGACCAACCGGTCTTTTGGCGGAGCGCAGGTTTCAAGAACCTTCTATGCACGCGGGCAGACGGGCCAGCAGTTGCTGCTGGGCGCCTACCAGGCGCTGGAGCGGCAGGTGCATGCAGGCACGGTGGAGACGCTGGCGCGCACCGAGATGCTGGACCTGATCGTGATCGACGGCAAGGCACGCGGCATTGTGGCGCGCAACCTGGTGACGGGCGAGATCACGACCCACATTGCGGATGCTGTGGTGCTGGCGAGCGGCGGCTACGGGAATGTCTATTACCTGTCGACCAATGCGAAGGGATCGAATGTGACGGCAATCTGGCGTGCGCACAAACGCGGCGCGCTGTTTGCCAATCCCTGCTACACGCAGATCCATCCGACGTGCATTCCGGTGTCGGGCGAGTACCAGTCGAAGCTGACGCTGATGTCGGAATCGCTGCGCAACGATGGCCGCATCTGGGTGCCACTGAAAAAGGGCGACAAGCGGTCACCGGACCAGATTCCGGAGGCGGAGCGCGATTATTACCTGGAGCGGCGGTATCCGAGCTTCGGCAATCTCGTCCCGCGCGACGTGGCCTCACGCAATTCGAAGGCGGTATGCGACGAGGGACGCGGCGTGGGCGAGAGCGGGCTGGGCGTCTACCTCGACTTTGCGGACGCGATTCGCCGCCTGGGCGAAGGCACCATCCGTGAACGCTATGGGAACCTCTTCGATATGTACCAGCGCATCACGGACGAGGATCCGTACAAGGTGCCGATGCGCATCTATCCGGCGATTCACTACACCATGGGCGGGCTGTGGGTGGACTATCACCTGCAGTCGACCATTCCGGGGCTGTTCGTGCTGGGCGAGGCAAACTTCTCCGACCACGGCGCGAACCGTTTGGGCGCGAGCGCGCTGATGCAGGGGCTCTCCGACGGCTACTTCGTGATTCCCTACACCATCGGCAACTACCTGGCGACAAATAAGCTGGGCAAGGTGGACGAATCGAACGCTGAGGTGCGCAACGCCGTGGCATGCGTGAACGAGACCATCGAGAAGCTGCTCGCGATCAAGGGCAAGCGGACGGTGGACTCCTTCCATCGCGAGCTGGGCAAGATCATGTGGGAGTACTGCGGGATGTCGCGCACGGCCGAAGGGCTGGGGCATGCGATCGGACAGATTCGCGAGCTGCGCGATGAGTACTGGCACAACGTAACCGTGCCGGGCACGGGCGCGACCTGAACCAGAGCCTGGAAAAAGCCGGGCGCGTGGCGGACTTCCTGGAGCTAGGCGAACTGATGTGCATTGATGCGCTGGAGCGCAACGAGAGCTGCGGCGGCCACTTCCGCGAGGAGTACCAGACGCCGGATGGCGAGGCGAAGCGCGATGATGAGCGCTTCTCGTATGTGGCGGCGTGGGGCTATCGCGGACCGGGAAATCATCCGGAGCTGACGAAAGAGCCGCTGGAGTTTGAATACGTGCACCCGAGCCAGAGGAGCTACAAGTAATGAAACTGAAGCTAAAGATCTGGCGGCAGACGGGCCGCAAGGACAAGGGCAGGTTCGTCAGCTATGCGGTGGACGATGTGAACCCGGAGATGTCCATGCTGGAATGCCTGGACGTGCTGAACGAGACGCTGATCGAGCGCGGCGAGGAGCCGGTGGCCTTTGAGCACGACTGCCGCGAAGGCATCTGCGGCTCCTGCGGCTTCATGATCAACGGCGTCCCGCACGGCCCCATGCCGGCGACGACGGTGTGCCAGTTGACGATGCGGCACTTCAAGGACGGCGAAGAGCTGGTGATCGAGCCGTGGCGCGCGGCGGCGTTTCCTGCGATCAAGGATCTGGTGGTGGATCGGCGCTCCTTCGATCGCATCATTGCGGCGGGTGGTTATATTTCGGTCTCGACGGGGAATGCGCCGGACGGCAACGCAATCCTCGTCAGCAAGGAGACTTCGGACCGGGCGATGGATGCGGCGGCGTGCATTGGCTGCGGAGCGTGCGTGGCGGCTTGTCCGAATGCCTCGTCTGCACTGTTTACCGGCGCGAAGATTGCGCACCTGAATATCCTGCCGCAGGGCATGCCGGAGCGGGATCACCGCGCGCGGCACATGGTGGCGCAGATGAACGTGGAGGGGTTTGGCGGCTGCACCAACATTGGCGAATGCACCGGTGCGTGTCCCAAGGAGATTCCGCTGGAGGTGATTGCGACGATGAATCGCGACTACATCCGCGGGAGCTGGAAGCGGCGCGATAGCGAGGTACGGACGGTGACGCCGATGACGGAGTGGAGCACGGGGTCGAAGCTGAAGTTCGATCCACACGCTACGAGCTAGGACTAGCCGTCGGGGCGATTGCGCCGGCGGCGCGTGTGGCTGGGTTCGCTTCCTTTGGTCGCTCACTCTTGGATTCGCGGAACATGTCTGCGAACTGCAGGTGGTTCTCTCAGGAATGACAATATCCACGCATGACAAAGCCCCGGTTGATCATCCGGGGCTTTGTTGTTTTCAGCAATCTTTCCTGGCTATGGATTAATGCGCTATGGAGTGCTGCCGTGGGGATCACTCTCGACGATTACGTCCTTCCCTTCCTCATCCTTGCGCTGACGCTCCATGCCGCGGCCGGCCATCTCGTCTGCCATTCTGTTTATGCGATCGCGTTCGCTGCGATCCGGAGTTGACTTGGCGTGCGTGTCAGGATGCGCGGGGCGGGCTACGTCCTTTTTCGTGTCCTTCACGATTGGCTGCATCATTCACCTCTGTTGTAGATGGATGGGCAGCGGAGGGCTGCAGGTTGTCCTTTGCTACACACAGATTCCATGAAGCCACCAGCTCAGCCTCGGCCATCTCCCGAAAGCGCACCCGCTCGTCCACTGCGATATGCTCGTCGCTCCACTGAGCAAATACGAACTCAGCAATGTGAAGACCGAGGGCGGTTTAACTACTTATTCCTCCGGATCCGATCCGGTATCGAGGGGCGCCGATTTTTGCAGGAGGGTGATGCCGTTCCGGAGCGTATTGGAGCTATGCAGATGGATTTGGGAGAAGTCCGGGTGTTTCTGAAGGAGACGGTTGACAAAGAGCCGGTCTGCCAGCGATTGCTGATACTGCTCTTTGTCAATCCACCGACCGAGGCGTCTGCCAAAATCAGTGTCCATAAAGGCGTAGTGCCGGTCTGTAAGGAATTCGCGCCGCCAGACACCTGTGTCATGAACTCCGACAATCGCGGCCGTGGCAAGGTGCGGTCGAATTAGTTCAAAAGTTTTTAGGTTATGGGTAAGATCGTGTGATGCATCGATGAAGCAGAAGTCTATTAGCCGATTCTCAATATCGTCTGGAGAAAAATCGGACTGGGACTTGCGGATGAAGCGAAAGTTCTTGAAGCGGCCGAAGCATCGCCTCGCAATTTCCTCCGCTCCGGGGTCGATGTCGAAACTGAAGACCCGGCATTCCGGTCCACTCGCCAGCAAGAAATTCAGGGCGCTCCGACCGCGGGAAAATCCGAATTCGACAATCGTTCTAGGGCAGAGAACCCGCGTGATGCCGAATAGGGCCAGGGCCTCATCCCGATGAATCGGTCCGATTGTCGTCTCACGAATGGCGAGGATCTGCGAGAAATCGAGCGGAAACCGCTTATCGCGCACCGCAAATCGCGCAACGTGGCGGAAAAATCGCGACCGAACAAAGAGCGCTCGAAGAGATTCCTTGAGAGTTGTCATGTTCTTACTAAAGAGCCACTGCTGAAATCGTCCTTGACACGTTGCGGGTGCTACACCCGGGCTCCATGAAGGTGCCAGCAGTCGCGCTCGGGGTCAGATGACGAGGCGGCCGGACGATTTAAGGACGGAGAATGGCTTCCCCGCGAGTGCGAGGCTTCTCTTTGGTGCAAATATCGCGGCACCTATTTGGGGAAGGTCTTTCCTACTTCGCCCTTATGCTGACGTTTCATGCCGCGGCGAGCCATCTGATCCGCGGTCCTCTTCAAGCGGTCGTGTTCCCCGCGCTCTTCTGTTGGTTTGCTTTGCGTGTCCGGAGGCGCCTGGGGCGTGGGGTCCTTCTTAGTAGGTTCCATTTCAATACACCTCTCCCTTTGATGAGATGGGGTGACTTGGCGGCAGGTTGTCCTTTGCTACACTCGGATTCCATGAAGCTGCCGGTAGCCGCTCTCCTCCTGATCTGCACTCCTCTCATCGCGCAGGACACCTCCCACACAACGCCGCGCCGCCATGCCACCAAGACCATGACAACTGCTACCTACGCACCTAACTTTTTCATCGATACGCATGCTGACACGACACAGCGCATGCTGGATGAGCATTACGACCTGAGCGATCCGCTAAACGGCGGCTATGTGAACTTTGAAGCCGCCAAGAAAGGCAAGCTGGGCGCGGAGTTCTTCTCCATCTGGGTAGAGCCGCAGCTTTACCAGAACCAATATGCGGGGCGCACGCTGGCATTGATCGATGCGGTACACCAGGCAGCGCTGAAGCATCCGGACAAGATGATGATGGCCTACTCGGTCGCCGATATCGAGCGCGCGCATCGCGAGCATAAGCTGGCCGCGCTGATGGGCATCGAAGGCGGCCACTCGATCGAGAACTCGCTCGACCTGCTGCGCTACTACTACAAGCTGGGTGTGCGCTACATGACGCTGACCTGGTCGAACTCGAATGACTGGGCGGATTCCTCCGGCGACTTCACCGATCCCAATGTTCACCACACCAAGGAGGGACTGACGGAGTTCGGCAAGGACGTGGTGCATGAGATGAACCGCCTGGGCATGATGGTGGACATCTCGCACGTGGCGGACCAGACGTTCTACCGCACGCTGATCCTGACGCGCGCGCCGGTGATTGCGTCGCACTCCTCCGCGCGGGCGCTGACCAATGCACCACGGAACATGACCGACGAGATGCTGCGCGCGCTGGCCAATAACGGCGGTGTGGTGCAGGCCAACTTCTACTCCGCGTTTATCTCGGAAAAGTGGGGGAAGGCGTGGGATGCGCAGAAACCCGAACGCGAGGCGGCGGAGAAGGCCGCCGAGGACAAGGCCAAGGCTGAGGGCAAACCGTTGACCTACGGTCAGGAAGATGCGATGGACAAGGCGTGGGCAGCGAAGATTCCGCGGCCGCCATTGAGCGACCTGATCGACCATATCGACCACATGGTGAAGGTGGCGGGCATCGATCACGTCGGCATCGGGTCGGACTTCGATGGCATTCCATCGGCGCCGGAGGGCATCGATTCCGCGGCGGACCTGCCGAAGATCACGGCAGCGCTGAAGGAGCGCGGCTACAGCGAGGCCGATTGCCGCAAGATCATGAGCGGCAACCTGCTGCGCGTGTTTGCGCAGGTGGAGAAGGTGAGCAGGCAGTTGCAGGCGGAGGAGAAGGAACGGCCGAAGATCATGGAGTCGCAGCCGTTCCATAAATAAAGTGGCTACGTAGAAATGCGGCTGATAGCCCGGACTAGTGGGATCGGGCTATCAGCCGCAGTTGGTAGTGACTCACTTGCTATTGGTTGTCACCGTTAAACGGAAAGAGCAGCCAGGGCGTAAAGACCACGTTGGGTCCCGTAATGGACGCGCATCTCTTGCTCAACGGGCCAAGTGCGCAACCCCACCAGTTCTGTATTGCATCCACAGTGCCGGTTCCAAGGTTGTCGACTCCGATTGCCCTGTTGTTGAAGTCGTTCAGATGGACGTTCACCTGGCCAGATGGCGCTTTGAAGGCGACGTCGATCGCTTCGTCGTCGAAGACGTTCTGGGAGATGACGGTGCCAGTGATGGGCGCGACGCTGAAGACATTGATGCCGGTAGGTCCTGAAGTTCCCGCATCCTCGGTGTCTGCTGCGTTGCCGGAGATGCGGTTGCCCACGATCACGTTGTCATTGAGGTTGACGGGCGGCGCTGGAGCCGGAGCCGCTGCGTGATTGTGCATGGTGACGCCCGGCAGACCGTTGTTATGGAGCTCGTTATCGATGACCACATTACCGGTGGCGGTAGTGCCGGGGAAAGGAGCGAAGATGCCCACTCCGGCGCCTGCACCGGGAACCTCGAAGCCATTGTGCGACGAGTCATTGTGGGCGATGGTTGTGCGGAAGATGCCGAAGGAAACTGTTGCGGTCGGTATCACACTGGTGGCAGGGCCGTGGGAGGCGATAGTAATCCCGCAGTCGAATGGATTGTCGTGAACGGAATTGCCGCTGATGAGGTTGTCGCGAGTTGGCCCGGTTTCATCGGAGATGAGAATGCCACCGGAGTTTTGCTCGGATTCGTTGCGAACCACCGAGGAGTGATCTACGCCCATGAGGTGAATGCCCTCGCCACAATCGTCGCCTTCATTGGTCTCAAATGCGGGGATGCCGGGACATGCGCCGCCCGCGATATCGAGTGACTTGTTGTTGTCGAGAACGTGATTGCCCACGATGGTGACGTCGGAGGCGTTGGCGATGAGGATGCCTTCGAAGTTCGCGTTTCGAATCTTGAAGCCGGATACCAGCACCCCGGTTACACCCGCATTGGGAGCGGCTGACATGCCGTTGATGAAGATGCCATTCGACAATCCTTTCGCATCGATGATGGACTCCCCTTTCACCAACGCGACCAGCGAAATGGACTTCGTGATAACTACCTGCTCCTTATAAGTGCCTGGCACGACGAGAATGGTATCGCCGGGTGATGCTGCTGAGACAGCCGCGGAGATAGAGGACTTACAGCCGAACTTTCCGGCCGGGTTGACGCACAGAGTGGCAGCCAGACTGGAAGCTGCACACAACGACAGCACCCCAAGTCCCATGAGATATCGCATAGAATGACCAGGGATTTTTCGACAACGCATAACGTTCACGCTCTGAAACATGGATTCCTCCTTATTGGAATTGTTCTTGTTGAAGCAATAGAGGGATGGGATAGCAGGGGGAATTCAGGCCGCGATGATAGTAGTCCTGCCATTCGGGCAGCACAAGTGAATAAATCAGCGCGATTAACAGGGGGTTTACAGACAAGATGAAGCAGCTATCGATTGGCGTTGCGCTCGTAGTGGGCGTGCTTCTAGGTGCTGCCGGCGGTATGCGCTCGCAGCAAGCTGCAACCGGGACCCAGCAGGCCGGGACACAGCGCATTGCGCAGTTCGAGAATGACGATGTGAAGGTGTGGAAG
The DNA here is from genome assembly GCA_963712845.1 of uncultured Acidobacteriaceae bacterium. Taxonomy (GTDB): domain Bacteria; phylum Acidobacteriota; class Terriglobia; order Terriglobales; family Acidobacteriaceae; genus KBS-83. The sequence continues at coordinate 310,917 of CAVQJM010000039.1, read as the reverse complement.
TCGATCGTGGTTCCGAATGCACTGTTGACCATGCATCGCCACGAGCATGGACGAGTCATCATCCCTCTTCGCGGGGGCACGATGAAGATCGTCGAGCAGCGCGGCGGCAGTGAGGCGCACGTCTGGGAAACCGGGAAGGCCTACTGGCTGCCCAAGAACGCTCCGAACACGATGCACGCAGATGTGAACGCCGGCGATCAGCCGATCGAAGTGATGGTGGTGGAGTTGAAGAACGACAAGTAGCTCGTGGTTTAGGAGCAGCTAGGCTCAAATCAATTTCAGAAGGCGCTCCGCATTGCCGTGGGCGATGCGCTCTTTATCGGCGGCGCTGACTGGCAGCTTATCCAAAAACGCCCGCGCCTGCGCCATCGATGCATAGGGATGGTCGGCTGAGAACATGATCCGATCGACGCCTACTTCGAGCAGGAGATCCAGGAATGTCGGGGTGAAGTTGAAGCCGCTGAAAGTGTAGTGGACATTCTGGCGGAGATAGAAGCTGATCGGATTTTGGAGGTTGGTCATGGCCATGGGCATAACATCGAGCCGCTGCAGCATGAACGGCAGGCCTTCGCCCATGTGCCCAACCACGATCTGCAGTTCGGGATATCGATCGAAGACTCCACCAAGAATGAGACGGATGACATGGATCGCGGTCTCGATATGCCATCCCCAGCCTGGCCCTGCCAGCATGTCACTGACCATGGGCGAGAAACCTGCGTAGGACGCCTCGATCACCGCCTTCGGCGGCTGCGTGGGATGAAGATAGATGGGAACGTCGAGCGCTTCTGCGCGTTCCAGAACTGGCCAGAAGAATTTATCGTCCAGGTAGCGACCCCTGACATGGCCGTTGATTGCGGCGCCCTTGAAGCCGTACTCACGGACCGTGCGCTCCAGTTCGGCGACGGCGGCTTGAGGATCGGCGGTCGGCAAGCAAGCAAATCCGGCAAAGCGGTCGGGATGGGCCTTGACTGCCTCCGCGACGCGATCGTTGGCTTCGCGGGCGATTGCGGTTGCCGCAGCCGCGTCCAGCTGCTCGGTTCCCGGAGAGGTAAGCGACAGCACCTGCATATCAATCCCTGCGGCATCCATCTCCGCGATTCTCTTCTCGCCAAGATCGCAGAGCTGCTCAACGAGCTTTGCAGCCCGATCGCCAAATCTGGCTGCTCGCTCCTTGAGATCTTTTCCCGGTCCATCCAGAAATCCCGGGGTCGCGTAATGCTCTTCAAGAGTGATGGTTCGCATGATTGGTCTGCCTGCCTCGCTGATTGGATTCTTCCTCAGGGTTGCTCAGAAGCGGCCGGCGATGCAAGGCGCGCCTGCATCGGGGGCATGAACTCGATGCTCGGGAGGCGCGACAAGACTCGTGATGCAGGACTAGAATCCCGCCGTGCCGGAGAACGGGATCGAAACCATTCTCTGGAAAGGAGCGACATTATGGCGACAGTTACCGCGCTGCGGCCCGGGACGTATGGATTTCCGGTGAACATTCGCAAGCAATATCAGAACTTCATTGGCGGCGAGTGGACCAAACCCGCCTCAGGCAGCTATTTCGAGAACGTGACGCCGGTCACCGGGCAGGTGCTGTGCGAGATTCCGCGCTCGAATGCGGCCGACATCGACAAGGCGCTGGACGCGGCGCACGCAGCGAAGGCGGAGTGGGGCAAGACATCACCCGCGGTGCGGGCGCGCATCCTGGAGCAGATTGCGCAGCGCATGGAAGACAACCTGGAGATGCTGGCCACGGTGGAGACGTGGGACAACGGCAAGCCGATCCGCGAGACGATGGCCGCCGATCTGCCGCTGGCGATCGATCACTTCCGCTATTTTGCCGGCTGCATTCGCGCGCAGGAGGGTGGCATCTCCGAGATCGACGAGACCACGGTGGCCTACCACTACCACGAGCCGTTGGGTGTGGTGGGGCTGATCATTCCGTGGAACTTTCCGATTCTGATGGCGACGTGGAAACTGGCGCCGGCGCTGGCCGCGGGCAATGCCGTGGTGCTGAAGCCGGCGGAGCAGACGCCGCTCGGCATCCTTGTGCTGATGGAGCTGATCCACGACCTGCTGCCGCCGGGCGTGCTGAACGTGGTGAACGGCTTTGGCCTGGAAGCGGGCAAGCCGCTGGCCTCGAGCGCGCGTGTGAACAAGGTCGCGTTTACCGGCGAGACGACAACGGGGCGTCTGATCATGCAATACGCCTCGCAGAACATCATTCCGGTGACCCTGGAGCTGGGTGGCAAGTCGCCGAATATTTTCTTTGACGATGTGCTGCAGAGCGATGATGCGTTCTTCGATAAATCGCTCGAAGGCTTCGCGATGTTCGCGCTCAACCAGGGCGAGGTCTGCACCTGCCCGTCGCGCGCGCTGATTCAAGAGAGCATCTACGACCGCTTCATGGAGCGCGCGGTAAAGCGCGTGAAGGCGATCAAGCAGGCGAACCCGCTGGACAAGACGACGATGATGGGCGCGCAGGCTTCGACAGAGCAGATGGAGAAGATCCTGTCTTACTTCGACATCGGCAAGCAGGAGGGCGCGGAGACGCTGATTGGCGGCAAACGCGCGTCGCTCGACGGCGAGCTGGCGGATGGCTTCTACATCGAGCCGACCATCTTCAAGGGACACAACAAAATGCGCATCTTCCAGGAGGAGATCTTCGGGCCGGTGGTGTCGGTGACCACCTTCAAGGACGAGGATGAGGCGCTGGCGCTGGCGAACGACACGCTGTACGGACTGGGCGCGGGCGTGTGGACACGCGACATCAATCGCGCGTATCGCATGGGACGCGGCATCCAGGCCGGGCGCGTGTGGACCAACTGCTATCACCTGTATCCGGCGCACGCGGCCTTTGGCGGCTATAAGCAATCCGGCATCGGGCGCGAGAACCACAAGGTGATGCTGGACCACTATCAGCAGACCAAGAACCAGCTCATCAGCTACAGCCCGAATGCGATGGGCTTCTTCTAGGCATTTGCCATGCAGGCAGACGCACTCACGTGCGTTCCGACGGGCGGCTTCCGTTGGTCGCCGCCAACGGGCTGACGTGGTGGCGCTTCGCGGCCGGATTCGTTCCCTACCCTATCAACCAGGAGGGCGGGCACCTGGCGGCAGGCACAGAGGAGAATGTGGGACGGATGAGTGAGATAACGGAAACGCAAGCACCGGCCCAGGTCGTCCGCACCGCAGCAGCTACCGCACTGATGGAGAAGCTCGCCCAAAAACACGGCGCGTTGATGTTCCACCAGTCCGGCGGCTGCTGCGATGGCAGCTCGCCGATGTGCTATCCGCGGGGAGAGTTCCTGGTCGGCGACAGCGATGTGCTGCTGGCGACGCTCGGCGAGACGCCGTTCTACATGAGCCGCAGCCAGTTTGAATATTGGAAGCACACCCAGATCATTCTGGACGTGGTGCCGGGGCGTGGCGGGATGTTCTCGCTCGAAGGACCGGAAGGCGTGCGCTTCCTGATCCGCTCGCGTGTATTTACCGACGAGGAGATCGGCGCGCTGCGGGCGGCGGGACGCATCTGAATTCTTCCCACCGCTGCGCAGGAATCCTCACACCGCCGCACAGGATCGCCGACGCCGCCCAAAGCGCAGCGAGGCCCCACCTGGGTGAGGCGGACGCACTAGATCCAGGCGGAGGCTGGTTTCAGTACGGGATAGAGACCGGCGAGGTCGCGCAGGAACTCCCGCACCCGCACGCGCATAGCACGTAAAGCCCAAACGAAGAGCAGGCGACGGCCCCAGCGGCGCTGCACGAGCCAACGGGTGGCATAGAACATAATGGTGCGCTTGATGTATCCCATGGAAGTCTCCTGCGTGTGTGAGATGCGGTGAATCAAGCCCTGAGCGCCTGCAGGCGTTGTAATTCTGCCAAGGATCCCCGGCTCAACGCAAGGCAGGTAGCGTAGCGTGAAGCGCTTGCGATAGTCTGACGGGTTGGATCTACGCATGCCCTTCGTCCGCCGCTTCGCCATCGCGCTTCTCTTCTCCAGTGCATTTGCCTCCGCACAGCAGACACCCGCGCCACCGCCTGCACCGCAGGCGCCTGGCGCGCCGCCAGCACAAGACCTGCCCGACTCTCCCAGCGCGGAGGCGGCACCGGCGGTTGAGCCGACCGGACCGACGGCGGTGCTGGACACCAGCATGGGACGCATCACCTGCCGGCTTTTCGACAAGCAGGCGCCGCAGACTGTCGCGAACTTCGTCGGGCTGGCCGATGGCACCAAGGATTGGACCGATCCGGCGACGCGCGAGAAGGAGCATGGCAAGCCGCTCTACGACGGCACGACGTTTCACCGTGTGATTCCCGGCTTCATGGCGCAGGGCGGCGATCCGCTGGGCACCGGCCTGGGCGATCCCGGCTACTACATTCAGGACGAGATCGATCCGTCGCTGATGTTCAACGTGCCGGGACGGCTGGCGATGGCGAACTCCGGTCCGAATACGGATGGCTCGCAGTTCTTCGTCACGGAGGAGATCCTGCCCGACCTGAACGGCCACTACACCATCTTCGGCCAGTGCGATCCGTCGTCGGTACTGGTGGTGAAGACGATCACGCGCGTGGAGCGCGACGCGCACGACAAGCCACTGTCGCCGGTAGTGCTGAAGAAGGTCACGATCGTGCCGGTGGGCCAGCCGCTGCCGCCACCGCCGGCTGCTGTCACGTCTGCACCTACTGCTCCGGCGCCGGCGACCGGACGCGGCTCCGACAGCGACACCCGCACCACCGGCCCTGGCGCCCAGGCCTAACTGATTTCGAGCTATCTTCGCGGCCGGCGTGCAAGCCGGGCTGCCCTGCCAACACTCACAAAGGAGACTACATGTCCCGTACGCCAGGCACCTACGCCACATTGAAGACCAGCGAGGGCACCATCGTGTGCCGGCTGTTTGAGAAGGAAGCGCCGAAGACGGTGGCGAATTTTGTTGAGCTTGCCGAGGGCAAGCGGGAGTGGACACACCCCACGACGCGCGCGAAGTCGAACGACAAGCTCTACGACGGCACGATCTTCCATCGCGTGATTCCGGATTTCATGGTCCAGGCCGGCGATCCGGCAGGCACCGGCATGGGCGGCCCCGGATACAAGTTCGAGGACGAGACCAAGGGCTCAGCGCATCGCTTCGACAAGCCGGGAAAGCTGGCGATGGCCAATGCCGGGCCGAATACGAATGGCTCGCAGTTCTTCATCACCACGGCGAACACCGAGTGGCTGACGGGCAAGCACACCATCTTCGGCGAGGTGGTGGAGGGGCAGGATATCGCAGAGAAGATCAGCCGCGTGCCACGCGGCGCGCAGGACAAGCCGAAGACGCCGGTGGTGCTGGAGAGCGTGACGATCGAGCGGGTAGCGTAGCGCGATTGCCCATTTGACGAAGGGCGAGGCTGCGGCCTCGCTCTTTTGGTTTTCACATAAGGAGCGTAAGCTCGTCGCGGAGCCAAGGGCAGTGATGGAACTTCGTCTGGTACTGGCGACACTTTGCGTATTTGTAACCGTCGCTGCACGCCATCCAACGCCGCAGACAACTGCTCCGCCGGTCCCACCCGCACCCGCTCCAGCGCTCGTCAACCTCTCTGAGCGGGCAACGGCACTCGCTACTCTGGGAGAGATCGGACTCCAAACGAGAGTGCCGATCGGCATTATTCCCGGCGCGGATGCGGGCGCTCTCTGCAGGACGAAAACCACTTTCGTCTTTCTCGGCGAAGATCCGCGAAGCGCCCTGGACGCGATGGCGCAGCAACTCCACTACACGCTCAACCAGGAAGACGGCGTATATGTGTTGAGTGCGCCGGATGTCACGCAGCACCAGCGCGATATTCTCGAGCACCGTTTTCGCGTTTACCGTACGGGCAGAAAGTCGACAGTGCAGACGATCAGCATGCGACTGAGCGAGGTGCTGTGGGCTGCTCTCGTCAAACCGGCCAAACCGGCCTCTAACGGCCATGGCGGGTCGATCCTCACTCGGTCATGGCACTCGCTCAATGCGCACTCGGTCGCTGGCACTCGGTCGATGCACTCGGTCGATGCGCCCAGGATTTCTCTTCCGCCGGTGCTGCATGACGTGACGACTCAGGAGATTGCAGGGCTGGTGGTTAAATCCGGACCGGGTGGAATTTATCTGTCGCGCATCCATCCCTCACGCATGGCCTCTGCAGAGGATTTAAAGATACAGATTTCATCGTATGGAGATGAAAAACAACTCAAGCTAGATATGAGTTGCCCGCGGTAATGGAGAGTTGCTGAATGATCTTTACCAAGCGGCTACGCGAAGGAGTTCGCGAAGGGCGAATCACCTGCAGCGTTCGCATCTGGACGCGCCCGCATGTGATCGTCGGCAATCGTTATCGCATGGATGAAGGTGAGATCGAAATAGATTCCATTACGCCGATCGGCCTTCCTGATATCACTCCAGAGCTGGCACGGGAATCAGGTTTCCTGGGTGTGGTTGATCTGCTGAAAGTTGCAAAGCATGGAAAGGGCGACAGGATTTTTCTGATTCGATTTCGCTACATTCCTCCACGGAAGACACGCGAAAGCCCGTTGAAGAGCAAGAGAAAAGCGAGGCCTTAGCCTCGCTTTTCTTGTGGAACTTCAGGTCCTTCGCTTTGCCTTCTAGACGCCGATGACGGCGCAGAGTTCCTTGACGGAATCCGCGCTCCTCTTCAGCGCTTTCTCCTCTTCCGGCGTTAGCTTGATTTCGATGATCTGCTCGAGGCCGCGCTCGCCCAGCTTGCACGGCACGCCGATGTAGTAGCCGTTGATGCCGTATTCACCCTGCAGGTAGGCGGCGCAGGGCAGGATTTTCTTCTTGTCCTTCAGGATGGCTTCGACCATCTCGACTGCGGCGGCCGATGGCGCGTAGAAGGCAGAGCCAGTCTTGAGATGCTTCACGATCTCGGCGCCGCCATCGCGGGTGCGCTGCACGATGCGCTCGATGGTGGCCTTGTCCATCAGCTCGGAGATAGGGATTCCAGCGACGCTGGAGTAGCGCGGCAGGGGCACCATGGTGTCGCCGTGTCCGCCGAGGACAAAAGCGGTTACGTTTTCAACGGAGACCTTCAACTCCTCGGCGATGAAGGTACGGTAGCGGGCGGAGTCGAGCACGCCTGCCATGCCGATGACGCGCTCGCGGTTGAACTTGGATTGCTTGAATGCCGCCTGCGCCATAGCGTCGAGTGGGTTGGAGACGATGATCAGGATCGAATTCGGCGCGACGGCGGTGACCTTGTTCACCACGTCCGACATGATCTTGTAGTTGGTCTGCAGCAGGTCGTCGCGGCTCATGCCGGGCTTGCGCGGGATGCCCGCGGTGATGACCACGATGTCGGAGTTTGCTGCTTCGGCGTAGTCGTTCGCGCCGATGACGTGCACATCGCGCTTCTCGATCGGCATGGCTTCGAGCAGGTCGAGCGCCTTGCCCTGGGGGATGCCCTCCGCTACGTCGATGAGGACTACATCCGCCAGTTCCTTCGAAGCGATCCAGTGCGCGGCGGTCGCGCCTACGTTTCCTGCTCCAACGATAGTTACTTTCTTACGCATGTCTCTCCTGTCTGCTTCTGCTACTTCATGTTCTCGATCATTCGCGTGGCGAACTCGCTGGTCTTCACCTTGGTGGCGCCCTGCATCTGGCGCTCGAAGTCATAGGTGACGAACTTTTGCTGAATGGTCTTCTCCATGGACGATTCGACCAGCTTCGCGGCCTCACTCCAGCCGAGAAATTCGAGCAGCATGACGCCGGAGAGTATGACCGAGCCGGGGTTGATGACGTCTTTATCGGCGTATTTCGGAGCGGTGCCGTGCGTCGCTTCGAAGACCGCGTAGCCGTCGCCGACGTTGGCGCCAGGCGCGATGCCGAGCCCGCCGACCTGAGCCGCGGCGGCGTCCGAGATGTAGTCGCCGTTGAGGTTTGGCGTCGCGAGCACGCTGTAGTCTTCGGGGCGGATGATGATCTGCTGGAAGATGGAGTCGGCGATGCGGTCGTTGATCATCACCTTCTGCTTCCATTTGCCGCCGCCGTGCGACTTGCCGATTCTGTCGATGACGGACTGGATCTCGGCGTAGAGCTCTTTCCTGAAAGCGTCGGAGCCGAACTCGAGTCCGGGCTCGATCAGCGCGGCATTTTGTTCCACGGTGAGGCTGGGATTCGCTTCGAGGTTGCCGAGGATCCAGCTTTCGCGCTCGGTGACAGTCTGGTCGCGGAACTCGTCCGTGGCGACCTCGTAGCCCCACTCGCGGAAGGCGCCCTCGGTGAACTTCTGGATGTTGCCCTTGTGGACGAGCGTGACCGATTTGCGCTTATGGTCGATCGCATATTGGATGGCGACGCGCACCAGGCGCTTGGTGCCGGTGATGGAGATGGGCTTGATGCCGACGCCGGAGTCGGCGCGCACCTTCTTCTTGCTGCCCATGTCGTTGTTCAGGAAGTCGATCAGCTTCTTCGCCTCGGGCGTGCCCTGGCGAAACTCGATGCCGGCGTAGACGTCTTCGGTGTTCTCGCGGAAGATGACGACGTCGAGCTTCTCCGGATGCTTCACCGGGCTCGGCACGCCGGTGTAGTACTTCACCGGGCGGATGCAGGAGTAGAGATCGAGCACCTGGCGCAGTGTGACGTTGAGCGAGCGGATGCCGCCGCCAACCGGCGTGGTGAGCGGTCCCTTGATGGAGACGCGGAGGTCGCGCGCGGCGTTTACCGAATCATCGGGCAGCCAGTTCTGGAATTGGCGATATGCCTTCTCTCCGGCGAAGATTTCGAACCACGCAATCGAGCGCTTGCCGCCGTAGGCCTTTGCTACCGCTGCGTCGAAGACACGCTGCGAGGCGCGCCAGATATCGCGGCCGGTGCCGTCGCCTTCGATGTAAGGGATGATGGGGTGGTCCGGCACCTGATACTTGCCGTTGACATACTGGATCGCTTCGCCGCCCTGGGGCAGGGCCACGTCGTTGTAGCTTTTCTGCATGAGAACCGGGTGCTCCGTGGAGTGGAATGCTGTCACTATCTACAACCGTCCACGCTACCATCCCGCTCCGCAAGCCGCAACGCGGGCGAAACCGCGAAGGGAACGGTATCATCATCTCCGAAGGAAAATGAACTGGAAGAGGTGCCGATGTTGCCTGCCTGCCGACGTGTGCTTTGCCTGTTGATTGCAACCCTCACCGCCGGTCTGGCTGCGCCAGCGCAGACGCGCGTGGCCATCGTGGGGCTGGTGCACGGCCACGTCTCCGGATTTTTGGACCAGTTGCCTGCGCACACGGAGGTGCAACTGGTGGGCGTGTCGGATCCCGACGCGGCGCTGCGTGAGAAGTATGCGGCGAAGTATCACCTGGACCCGAAGATCTTCTTCCCTACCGAAACGGCGATGATCGAGGCGACGCATCCGCAGGCGGTGCTGGTGTACACGTCGATCGCGGGACATCGTCGCGCGATTGAAGAGGCGGGACGGCATCATGTCGCGGTGATGGTGGAGAAGCCGCTCACGATCTCACTGGCCGATGCGTTGGCGATCCGCAAGATTGCGCACGAGGACCATATCCCGGTGCTGGTGAACTACGAGACGACGTGGTATGCGTCCAATAAAGCTGCGTATGACGAGCTGGAGGGCGGCAAGCTGGGGCCGCTGCGCAAGCTGGTGGTGCATGACGGGCACAAGGGACCCGAGGAGATCGGCGTGCAGCCGGAGTTCCTGAAGATTCTCACCGATCCGCAGTTGAATGGCGCAGGCGCGCTCTACGATTTCGGCTGCTATGGCGTCGATCTGGCGACCTGGCTGATGCGCGGCGAGACGCCGCTGACGGTTACTGCGGTGACGCAGACTCTCAAGCCGGACAAGTATCCGCACGTGGATGACGAGGGCACGATCATCCTGACCTATCCGCATGCGCAGGCCATCATTCAGGGCTCGTGGAACTGGCCTTTTGACCGCAAGGATATGGAGGTCTACGGCGCCACCGGCTCGCTGATGACCATCAAGAGCGATAAGGTCCGGGAGCGCACGAAGGGCGAGGCGGAAGCGACGGAGCGCGAGGCCACGCCGCTGGCGCCGCCGGAGGATGGTTCCCTGCACTACCTGGTAGCGGTGCTGGACGGCAAGCTGAAGGCGCAGGGCGACCTGACGGCGCTGGACACGAATGTGATCGTGATGCAGATTCTGGACGCGGCGCGCACTTCCGCGCAGACCGGACGCACGATCAAGCTGACTCCACTGCCGAAATAGGCGTAGTTTTCACGAAGCGACGAGAGATTCGGGGAACCTCCGACCCTTGTCGCCCGTATTCCGCCGCAGAGGCTCTCCATGGAAACCTTGCGGCAGGACATTGCCTACGCACTGCGCCAGATGCGCCAGTCCCCTGTTTTCACGCTGACGGCGATGCTGACCCTGGCGCTGGGCATCGGCGCGACGACTGCCATCTTCTCGCTCATCCACACGGTGATGCTGAAGTCGCTACCGGTGGTAGATCCGGCGACGCTGTATCGCATTGGCGAGGGGCAGGATTGCTGCGTGGAAGGCAGCCCGCAGGAAAACTGGGGGATGTTCTCGTATCCGTTCTATCTGCGGATGAAGGAGTCCACACCGGAGTTCGCAGAGCTTGCTGCATTCCAGGCCGGCGGGTCGGAGTTCAGCGCGCGCCGCGGAGAGAACGATCGCGTCGCGAAGCCGATCCGCGGCGAGTTTATTACCGGGAACTACTTTTCTACGTTCGGGATCAACGCATTTGCCGGGCGGAATATCGTTCCGTCCGATGACACACTCACAGCCGCGCCGGTTGCGATGCTCAGCTATCGGGCATGGCAGCAGCAGTATGCGTCCGATCCGAAGATCGTGGGCTCGAGCATGATCCTCGACGGCCACGCGGTGACCATTGTCGGCATCACGCCTCCCGGATTTTTTGGCGAGACGCTGCGCAGCGATCCTCCGGAGGTATGGCTTCCCGTGCAGCAGGAGCCGATCTTCCGCGGAACGAACTCGCTGCTGCACACCTTTCCCGCGTGGCTGCGCGTGATTGGACGGCTGAAACCTGGGGCGACGCCGAATGCACTGCCCTCGCGCATGACGAGTCTGATCCGCGTCTGGCTGGTCGATGAAAGCGGCATGCCGGCGGCGTGGATGACCGGAATCAAAGCCGGGCTATCGAAGCAGAACATCAAAGTCGTTCCGGCTGGCGCAGGCGTAGGCGTGATGAAGGCGGATTATGCGGATAGTCTGCGCATCCTGCTCGCGGTCTGCTGCCTGGTGCTGCTGATTGCGTGCGCGAATATTGCCAATCTGCTGCTGGCCCGCGGCACGGCGCGACGCGCGCAGACCGCTATTCGGCTGGCGCTGGGCGCGAACCGCAGGCGGCTGATCCGGCAATCGCTGACGGAGAGTATCGTGCTCTCCGTGCTGGGCGGAGCTGCCGGGCTGGCGGTGGCGTATCTGGGCGTGAAGGCGATCGTGGCGCTCGCGTTCCATGGAGCGAAGTATGTGCCGATCGATGCGGCTCCTTCGCTGCCGGTGCTCGCCTTTGCGTTTGCTTTGTCGCTGCTGACGGGGGTGCTGTTTGGGACCGCGCCGGCGTTGCTCGCCTCGCGTGCCGAACCGGCAGAGGCGCTGCGCGGCGCCAACCGCACCACGCGCGACAGGTCGTCCATCTCGCAGAAGGTGCTTGTCATCGTGCAGGCGACGCTGTCCGTGGTGCTGCTTGCCGGGGCGGGCCTGCTGACGCATAGCCTGGACAAGCTGCAGCACCAGGACTTCGGCTATGAGATCGATCGCCGCGTCACCCTCAGCCTGACCGCGCCTTTCTCTTCGTATCCGCAGCCGAAGCTGGATGCGATGTATCGAGAATTGCAGGATCGGCTCTCGCACATTCCCGGTGTCGAACGCGCGGCGCTCGCGCATTACACGCCGCTGCAGGACAACTGGGGCGAGATTGTCATTCGGCAGGGCCACGGCATGCCGAATCTGAACGAGCAAATCGGCTCCTCCTGGGACCACGTGAACCCCGGCTATCTGGAGACGCTGGGCCAGCACATACTCCGCGGACGCTCGATTACCGAGCAGGACACTGCGACCACACAGAAGATCGCCGTGGTTAACGAAGCTTTTGTGAAGCGATTCTTCAAGCCGGGTGAGGAGCCGCTGGGTTCACACTTCGGCCTGGACCTGCCGCAGTACAACAACACCTTCGAGATCGTGGGCATTGTAGCGCAACGCGAAGTATGACGATCCGGCAAACACAGAGCCGCCGCGCCCACTGTTCTTTGTGCCGCTCGCACAGCGGGTCCACTATGACGCTGCGCTGATGCAGTCCATTGATGACATGACACATTACATCGAGGGAGCGGTGCTTCATATTCACGGCAGCACGGAGGGTTTGGAGTCGCAGGTGCGCCACGTGTTCAGCGACGTGGATCCGAACCTGACGCTGCTGAGCATCCAGAGCATGCAGGCGCAGGTGGATTCGAACTTCGACCAGAGGCGGGCTGTGGCGCGGATGACGGGGCTCTTCGGCGTTCTGGCGCTGCTGCTGGCGGCTGTCGGGCTTTACGGCGTAACGGCATACACTGTCGAGCGGCGCACGAGCGAGATTGGCGTGCGGATGGCACTGGGCGCTGATCGCATGAACGTGATTCGCCTGGTGCTGCGTGGTGCGTTCATGCAGATTCTGATTGGGCTGCTCATCGGGATTCCGATTTCGATCGCATGCTCAAAGCTTATTTCCGCGCAGTTGTACCAGGTGAAGGGATGGGACCCGTTGGTGCTGGGCGGATCGATCCTGGCACTCACAATATGTGCCTTTTTCGCGAGCATTATCCCGGCGCAACGGGCGGCTTCGATCGATCCGGTGAAGGCGCTGCGCACGGAGTAGCGGCGAGCGGAGCGCGGCAGAAGAGGCGTAATCTAGAGGCAGAGGATCTGCTTTGCGTCGTCTGTGCCTGCTGTTCTTTGTCATCACGCTCGTCACTCCCGCGTTCGCGCAGTACTCCGCCGATAAGCCACTTGGCGCGTCGGCACAGTCCACGCCGGCGTATCTGAAGAACGCCGGGCTGGATCAGCGGCTGGGCACACAGATCCCGCTCAACCTGCACTTTCGCGACAGCAATGGCGCCGACGCGCCGCTGGGCAGATATTTCGCGCAGAAGCCGGTGGCGATAGCGATGGTGTATTTCAAGTGCGCGATGCTGTGCCCGCAGGTGCTGCATGGACTGGCCAACTCGCTGGCGCAGACCGGCTATGCGCCGTCACGCGACTACGACGTGGTTGTAGCGAGCATCGATCCCAGCGATACGCCGGCGGACGCGGCAACCGCGCAGCAGAAATTCGTCGGGCAGCTTGGCGGCGATGTGCCCGCGGGCAGCGTGCATTTCCTGACCGGCGCGCAGCCGGAGATTACGGCACTGGCCAACTCGATCGGCTTCCACTACGTCCGCGTGCCGGGACCGGACGGCAAGATGACGCAGTTCGCGCACTCAAGCGTGATCATGGTCGCGACTCCCGAGGGCAGGTTGTCGAAGTATCTAACCGGGGTGGAGTATCAGCCGCGCGATCTGCGGCTGGCGCTGCTGGAGGCGAGCGATCATCGCATCGGCTCGCCGAGCGACCTGATCCTGCTGTATTGCTGCAACTACTCGCCGGGCGAGGGCCGCTATACCGTGTCGGTGCTGCGCGTGCTGGGACTGGCCGGAATGGCGTCAGTCTTCGGGCTGGCGGCGATGCTTTACATGTTGACTCGCAAGCCCAAGATGAAGACGGCGGCCTAAGGCTTCGCGTCGCGCGCGGCCACGAGTTCTGCCGCCCGGCCGAGCAGGCGGCGCAGAACACTGTCGTTGTCATAACCGGAAGATTGCGCGCGCCGCTGCCCTGCCGCCGCAATGGCGGCACGTGCGGGTTCGTCGTTCAGGTAGCGACCGATCTTCGCGCGGCACTCCTCGAAATCGGAGAAGAAGACGGCTTCCTCGTCCTCGCGGAAGCAGGCGAGATGTTCCGGCGTGCGCTCGGCGAGCAGGAAGCCGCCGCATGCTGTGATCTCGAACGATTTGTGCGCCACCTCATCTCGATTGCTGTGCGTGACGAAGGCCAGATTGATGCGTGAGCGCCAGATCGCGTTGCGATAGGCCGCGCCTTGAAGTTCACCGACGCGGAAGATGGCTGCGAATGCATCCGCGGGCAGAGCGGCCTGCCAGTGCGGACGCGAACCGGAGACATCGACCGGGACACCTGCGCGCCACAATCGCGCGAGGAAGTCGCCACGGTCGTCGTAGGGCGTACCGACGAAGGAGACGTTGCGACCGCGCCCGGCATCGCTCCAGCCAGAGTCTGGCGGGTAGTGCACGGAGGGCTCGTAACTGGTGCGAATGCGAACTGTCTCGCGAGCACCTGCGCGCTGGTAGTCGCCGAGACTGACGTCGCGCTGCACGCCGGTCAGATCGAACTCGGGAATGGTGCGACGGTAGAGACGCCAGCCGGGATCGCGCCGCGGACCGAAGGGATTGTCGATGACAAAATCGACGGTGACGACGCCGCTCTGTCGCATCTGGCGCAGCGTGGCTGGCCACAGGCTTAGAACTTTGTCGCAGAACAGCACGTTCGCCTGTTCGCGCTCGACAGCCTGGAGAATGGCATGGTTCAGATGCGTTACGTCCGGGCCGGCCTGCAGACGGAATTGCAGCTTGCCGGGCAGGCCGGAGAGTGCGGTGATTGCGCCCGTGTCCACTGCCGCTACATGCCCCAGCCCCAGGCGTCGCAGCGCGCGCAGCCGGTACTCGCCGTAGTAGTCCGGCACCAGGTTGGAGACGTAGAGCACGCGCAGGCGTTCGAGCGATTCTTTCGCGAAAGCTTCCGCCATCGTGCCGATCTCCTCCAACTGACGCAGTTCTCGTGCCTGAGGCCCTTCTCTCAGCAAAAGCCACGCCGACTGAATCTTCGCACCCGCAGCGCCGTGAAAAACGCTTTTATCGTATTCTGTGAAAACAGCATAAATTCGCGAGACGCGCCGTCAGGGTGGTCTCCGTTGCTGTGATACTTTTCACTGGGGAATCGGCGCCGCCGCTCCCATCCGGAGGAAGAACACATTGTCCAAGAATATGGTGCCGAAACGCCTCTTCTTCACGAAAGGCGCGGGGAGGCATAAGGAGCGCCTGACTTCGTTTGAGCTGGCACTGCGCGATGCGGGTATCGCAGCGCAGAATCTGGTTCGCGTCTCATCAATCTTTCCGCCGAACGCCAAACTGGTGCCGCGGAAAGAGGGCGTGGAGTACCTGTCGCCGGGCGAGGTGGTCTTTGCCGTGGTGGCCGAAAACTCGACGCGCGAGCCGCATCGCCTGGTGGCTTCGAGCATCGGCGTAGCCATTCCCAGCGATCGCAACACTTACGGCTACCTGAGCGAGCACCACAGCTTTGGCGAGACCGAGGAGCAGGCCGGCGAGTATGCCGAAGAGCTGGCAGCCGAGATGTTGGCTACCACGTTGGATGTCGACTTCGATCCGGATAAAAGCTGGGACGAGAAGAAGGAGATCTACCGCATCTCGAACAAGATTGTGCGCACCGCCAACGTGACGCAGTCGGCGATTGGCGACAAGCGCGGCCGCTGGACGACGGTGATCGCCGCGGCGATCCTGATCTTCGAGTAGCCTCGCCGGCGCAGGAAATTAAGGCGCGGGGTTCCGGTATGTTTTCCGGCGGCTCGCGCCTTTCGCTTGCCTGCAGCATCCACTGTACGGAGGGTTTCAGCAACGACATGCCCACTGCTTTGAAATACCGCATCGGCCTGGTGCAGATGTCCTGCTCGCCGGATCCGGACGCCAATCTCGATAAGGCCGCCGACCGGGTGCGTGAGGCGGCGCGTGCGGGCGCACGCGTCATATGCCTGCCGGAGTTGTTTCGCGCGCAATACTTCTGCCAGCGCGAGGACACGGCGCTATTTGACCTGGCGGAGCCGATTCCCGGCCCCAGCACGGAGCGGCTGGCCGCCGTGGCGCGGGAGGAGCATGTAGTGGTGATCGCCTCGCTCTTCGAGCGGCGCGCGGCCGGGCTGTATCACAACACCGCGGTGACGATCGAGGCCGATGGCTCGCTGGCGGGGATGTACCGCAAGATGCACATCCCAGACGATCCCCTCTACTACGAGAAGTTCTACTTCACGCCGGGGGATCTGGGCTTCCGTGCGCAGGAGACCTCGTTTGGACGTGTGGGTACGCTCGTCTGCTGGGACCAGTGGTATCCGGAGGGTGCGCGCATCACCGCGCTGCAGGGCGCGAATGTGCTCTTTTTTCCGACGGCCATTGGCTGGCATCCGGCGGAGAAGGAAGAACACGGCACGGCGCAGTATGACGCGTGGCAGACCATCCAGCGCGCACATGCGATCGCGAACGGCGTCTACGTGGGCGCGGTGAACCGCGTTGGCTGGGAGAACGGCGACGTGCGCGGCAACCGCGTAGAGGGGCCGGGGCTCGAGTTCTGGGGAGGCTCGTTCATCGCCGATCCCTTCGGCCGCATCCTGGCGAAGGCGCCGCACGACCGCGAGGATATTTTGATCGCGGAGATCGATCCCAAGGCACTCGAAGAGCAACGGCAGCACTGGCCGTTCCTGCGCGATCGCCGCATTGATGCGTATGCGCCGATCGTGCAGCGGTTTCTCGATCCCCCATTGAGCTCCAAGGTAGACGTGAAGTGAGCGCGACCGCCGAAACACAGAACGCGACACCGAACCCAACACCGAACCCAATACCGGGGGCGCTGGGCTATCGCATGCCCGCCGAGTGGGAACAGCACACGGCAACGTGGATCGCGTGGCCGCACAATGCCAGCGACTGGCCGGGGCGTTTCCAGCCTATTCCGTGGGTGTATGCGGAGATCGTGCGCCAGCTTGCGGCAGTGGAGCAGATGCACATCCTGGTCCAGGACGCAGAGGCGGAGAAGCGTGCGCGCGGCGTGTTGAAGCGGGCGCAGGTGAACCTCGGCAGCGTGCACTTTCACCAGTGGCCGACGAACCGCGTGTGGACGCGGGACTCAGGACCGATCTTCGTTAGGAAAAACGGCTCGCTGGCGGTCACCAATTGGAAGTTCAACGCCTGGGCGAAGTATTCGGACTGGGAGCTGGACAACGCGCTGCCCGGCCGCGTGGCGGAGTTGTTGCAGTTGCCGGCGTTCACGCCAACGGTCACCGTCGCCGATGGCACGCGCCATGAGCTGGTGCTCGAGGGCGGCAGCATCGACACCAATGGCGCCGGAGTGCTTCTGACCACCGAAGAGTGCCTGCTGAGCCCGGTACAGCAGCGCAATCCCGGGGTCAGCCGCGAGCAGTTGGAGCAGGCCTTCCACGACTATCTGGGCATCGATCAGGTGCTATGGATGAACCGCGGCATCGCGGGCGACGACACCCACGGCCACGTCGACGACATCACACGTTTTGTTGACGCGAACACAATCGTCACCGTGGTGGAGGCAAATCGGGCGGACGAGAATCATGCACCATTGGCCGAGAATTTAGATCGGCTGCGTGCGGCGCGCAATCGGGACGGCCAGCCGTTCCGCATCGTCGAACTGCCGCTTCCCTCGCCCGTGGTCTTTGAAGGCCAGCGCCTGCCGGCCAGCTATGCAAACTTCTATATCGCGAATGGGCTGGTGCTGGTCCCCACTTTCAATGACGCAAACGATCGCCACGCGCTGAACACGCTGGCCGAGGTGTTTCCGCAGCATCGCATCGTCGGCATCCACTGCGTGGACTTCATCTGGGGACTGGGCGCGCTGCACTGTATGACGCAGCAGCAGCCGGCGGCATAAGGCAATGACCGACCTCGAAGGGATGCGGGCGGCGCTGGACGAGGCGCGTACTGCTGAGATGGCTGATGAGGTCCCGATCGGGGCAGTCGTTCTCTTCGACGGACGGATTATCGCGCGAGGGCAGAACCGCGTGCTGCGCGACAACGATCCCACGGCTCATGCAGAAATGATTGCACTGCGAGCGGCGGCGCTGGCCATCGGCAACTACCGGCTTGCGGGATGCACCCTGGTGTCCACGCTGGAGCCGTGCGCGATGTGCGCCGGCGCGATGATCCATGCTCGCATCGACCGGCTGGTCTTTGCTGCGGATGATCCGAAGGCGGGGGCGGCCGGCTCCGTACTCAGCGTGCTGAACCATGCTGCGCTGAATCACCAGATGGTGCTCGAACGGGGGCTGCTGGCGGAGGAGAGCACGGCGTTGTTACGAGAGTTCTTCCAGCGTCGCCGATCGTTACCCAAGGCCTGAGCAAGCATCATTCACAACGATTCAATCATCCGAGTATCATGCGGGGCATGCAGATCCTTGTCTATTCCGCCGTTTGGTGCCGCGACTGCCGTGAGGCGAAGCGCTTCCTGGAGGAGCACCAGATTCCCTATACCGAAATTGACATTGAGCTGGTGCCCGGCGCCGCCGATGAGGTGCTGCGCCACGTGGGCAAGCGTGCCATCCCGCAGTTCGTCATTGACGGCAAGTGGGTGCAGCCCTACCGGCCCGGTTACGGCTTTTTGCGCCAGGAGATGAGCGAACTCTTTGGCGTCTCCGTCTAAGCAAGCCTCAGGCAGTACTCGATTCGTCGTCCAGCGTTCCTGGATCGTCCAGAATGGCGCGTGCATCGGCTTCCTCTGCTGCGCTTACCTGGAGCAGCACACCGTCCAGCCCGTTGCCATAAAGCAGGCCGGCATTTTCTCCCGCGAGAAAGCAGCGGATGCCCGCCGAATCCAGCCTTCCCTTGGCCATCTCTGCCTGCAGCATGTCCCTGAATCGCTCGATCGTGACCATCTCCTCGCCTGACTGTTGCTCTGGCCGTTCTGCCATTGTCCCGCCTCCTGTGCGCTGAGTTGGATGCACGACCGTTAGAATAGGACGTTGCGCGCTGGAATGATAGAAGCGCAGGGAGACGCTGGATTGATCGCACGCTATAAACGGCCCGGCATGGGCGCCATCTGGACGGACGAGAACAAGTACCGCATGTGGCTGAAGGTGGAGACGGCCGCATCCGAGACGCTGGCGGAGGATGGCATTGTGCCCCGCGAGGCAGCGGAGGCCATTCGCGACAAGGGCGACTTCGACCTGAAGCGCATTCGCGACATCGAGGCTGAAGTGAAGCACGATGTTATCGCCTTCACCACCGCAGTTGCGGAGAAGATTGGTCCACAGGCACGCTGGCTGCACTACGGCCTTACTTCGAATGATGTTGTGGATACGGCGCAGGCGCTGCAGGTGAAGGCGGCGTCGGCGATGCTGCGCGAGGGCATTCTGGGGCTGAAGGAGGTGCTGAAGCGGCGCGCGCTCGAGTTCCAGCACACGCCCACGATCGGCCGAACGCACGGCGTCCACGCCGAGCCCACGACCTTCGGGCTGAAGCTGCTGAACTGGTATGCGGAGATGGACCGCAACCTGGTGCGCTTCGATGCCGCGGCGGAGGATATGCGCGTCGGCAAGCTGTCGGGCGCGGTGGGCACCTTCGGCCATCTGAAGCCGGAGCATGAGGTCCGCATCTGCGAACGGCTGGGATTGAAACCGGCACTGGTCGCGACGCAGGTGATCCAGCGCGACCGGCACGCGCATTACATCTCGACCTTGGCCGTGCTGACCGCGACACTGGACAAGATCGCGACGGAGATCCGCCACCTGCAGCGTACGGAAGTGCGCGAGGCGGAGGAGTTCTTCTCTGAGAAGCAGAAGGGCTCGAGCGCGATGCCGCACAAGCGCAACCCGATCACCAGCGAGCAGATCAGCGGGCTGGCGCGGGTGGTGCGGGCGAACGCGCAGGCGGCGTTTGAGAACGTCGCGCTGTGGCATGAGCGGGACATCTCGCACTCATCGGTGGAGCGCGTGATTTTTCCCGATTCGACGATCCTGGCCGACTATCTGCTCGCGAAGACCACCTCGCTCATCGACAAGCTGCTGGTCTATCCGAAGCGGATGCTGCGTAATCTGGAGAGCACAGGTGGGCTGATCTTTTCCGGCCAGTTGCTGCTGGATCTGGCAGAGTCCGGCATGTCACGCGAAGATGCGTATCGGCTGGTGCAGTCGCATGCCATGCGGGCGTGGCGCGAGGAGCTGGTCTTCTCGCGATCTGGTTGCACAGGATAAGGAGATTACGGCGCGGCTCTCGCCGGAGAAACTGGTGCGCACCTTCGACCTCGAGCGGCAGTTGCGGAATGTGGATGCGATTTTCGATCGTGTACTGAAGTACGAGACTGTGCCTGCATGAACGTCACCGTCGCGGTGACAGGAGCGAGCGGCGCCGTACTGGCGCAGCAGCTTCTGCGGGCGTTGGAGGCGGATGCGCGGGTCTCGAGAGTGGACTTCGTTGTCTCGGAGGGTGCGTTGCGCGTCATCGCGGAGGAGCTGCATCTCTCCGGCCGCCATGAGCTGGTGGAGAAGCTTCTTGGCGGAGCTGCGAAGAAGACGCATCCACATGCCGAGCAGGATATCGGCGCGTCGATTGCGAGCGGCAGCTATCCGTCAGCGGGGATGATTGTGCTTCCCTGCTCCATGGGAACGCTGGCGGGCATCGCCAACGGCATGGCGGCCAACTTAATCGAGCGCGCGGCGGATGTCTGCCTGAAGGAGCGGCGGCCACTGCTGCTCTGCGTGCGCGAGACGCCATTTAACAAGATCCATCTGCGCAACATGCAGCTTGCGGCGGATGCCGGTGCGACGATCTTTCCGGTGATTCCGGCGTTTTACAACGAGCCTGCGACGACTACCGACATGGTCCGCAATTTTGTGGATCGCGTGCTCGCGCATTTCGGGTTGCCGCAGCCCGGCGCGTTTGTGTGGAAGCCCGGCGCCACGAAGTAAAGACACCTACATCGGCATGTGCTTCACATGCTCGGCCCGAACGTCGTCTGCGGTGAAGAGGCTCAGAAAAGGCGCGCCGTTGGCCGCTGCTTCGACCGCAGGGCGGCCTTTTGCCTCGGTGCGCTCTACTAGACAGACGACCCCGATGACGCGCATCTTCGCTTCGCGAGCCGCCTCAATGGCGGTGATGGTTGAGCCGCCGGTGGTGCATACGTCGTCGACGATGAGCACCGGCGCATTCTCTTCAGAGAAGCCTTCGATCTTTCTACCCGTGCCGTGTGCCTTTTCGGCCTTGCGAACGAGGAAGCCGTGGATGAATCGGCCTTTGCCAGAATCCGCGTGGCGCTGCGCGCTGGCGATAGCCACTGCAGAGACGACGGGGTCGGCGCCCAGGGTAAGGCCACCCACGGCGTGTGGATCGAGGTGATGCTCACGCAGGAGATCGAGGATGGCGAGGCCGGTAAGGCGTCCGCCCTCGGCGTGCAGCGTGGTGGTGCGGCAGTCGATGTAGTAGTCGCTGCGCCCTCCGGAAGAGAGCTGGAAGTCGCCGAGCTTGAAGGACTGGCGCGCGAGAAGGGTGAGGAGTTGCTGGCGGTGAGCGGAGGATCGCGTCATGGGTCCCTCGAAAATCTGAACTGCGAGTCTGTTTACGCCGTGACGACGGAGCCGCGTCACTTCCCCAGCTTATCCAAATGCCGGAAGCCGTCGGTGCCGATGAAGAGCATGACGAAGATAGTGGCGTTGTACATGGAGTGCACCAGCGTGCTGGCGGCGAGCGAATGGAAGCGCAGGCGCGTCGCGCACAGCACCACGCTGACGGCGAAGAGCACGGCAAGCGGCGCGAACGAGTGGGCTAGCTGCGCGCCATGCAGCAGGGCGAAGCCGATGCTGGTGATGATGGTGGCGAAGACGATCGCCGGCCAGCTCCAGTGGGGGTCGGAAAGGCCGGAACCGTGCTCCGGGTGATGTTGAGAACCCCCATCAGAATCTTCTTCGGCTCCCGGGTGGTGGAAGACGCTGGCTCCGTCCGGCGGCAGTGACGAGTGGATCGCCGCTTGTTGCTGCCACTCGCTCTCTGTGGGCTGATGCGCGGCCGCTGCACTCAGCAGCTCGCGCGGTGTGCGAGCGCGCTCCATCACCCAGTCCCATGCGCTGGCAAGCGAGGGCAACAGGAAGCCGCGGAAGGCCAGCTCTTCGAAGGCGGGAGCAACGGTGACGCCGAAGATGGCGATGAGCCAGACGCCGAGCGGATGGGTAAAGAACTTATCGATCGGCAGCTCTTTGGGGATGGGCAGGAAGTTCGAGAGCAATTGCACGACGACGCTGGTGACCACGCCGATGCCGACCACCAGCCATAAACGGCGGCGCACGATGAAGGCATGCCAGTGCACACCGTGGCCGAAGGAGCGGCCCCAGAAGAGCGGAAAGACCAGGAAGCTGGCCCCTGCCGCCACAGCGTAAATAAAGGCTTCCACCGGGATGACCAGGAGTGGATCGGTCTGCATCTGCTCCGCCGGCTCCCGCATGTGTGGCGCAACGTGCAGGAGCACGATCTCGAAGATGACGCCGACTACGAAGCCGGCGATCGCCACCAGGGCACCGAAGAGCAAGGTGTGGCCGATATGCGGGGTGGCGGCGGAGAGCGGTGCCGCGTGGAGATGGGCGACGGGCAACCGTTCGCGTCGGGCGGCCGGCTCTTCCGGCGACGAGGCTGGCGGCAGAAAGCTGGGATCGATCGGCATTATGGTTGGAGCGTTTTCCCGAAAATCCGGATCGGCCTAATACACTCGGCGCGGTTTTTCCGTTAAGAAAAACCGCTCTTAGAAAAAGTTCGCCCACCCTGCTATTGGGAAAATCGCTCTACTGCAGGACTGTAGCAGAACGGCGGCGCGCACTCTTCTTCGGCTGCCCATTCGCCGCTCCTACATCCGCTGCTCGATTGGACGCCGCGCTGCCGTTGTTGGATTCTGTGGCCGGGAAATAGCGACGCAGGAATGTCGCCGTGTGCGAGCCCGGCGCGTGTGCGACTTGAGCGGGTGTGCCTTCGGCAACGATGGCGCCGCCTTCCTCGCCGCCTTCCGGACCGAGGTCGAGAATCCAGTCGGCGTTGCGGATGACGTCGAGATTGTGCTCGATGATGATGACGGTGTTGCCGAGATCGGTGAGGCGATGGAGCACCTCCAGCAGCTTGCGTACGTCATCGAAGTGCAGGCCGGTGGTGGGTTCGTCCAGCACGTAGAGTGTCTTGCCCGTCTGCCGCTTGGAGAGCTCGCGCGCCAGCTTCATGCGCTGCGCTTCGCCGCCGGAGAGCGTGGTGGCCGCCTGCCCGAGATGCACGTAGCCAAGGCCGACATCGACCAGCGTCTGCAGCTTCTGGCGGACTTGCGGAATGTCTTTGAGCACGGGCAGCGCATCTTCGATGGCGAGATCGAGGATGTCTGCGATGGAGTAGCCGTTGAACTTGACCGCCAACGTTTCTTGATTGAAGCGGCGGCCGTTGCAGACGTCGCACAGCACGTAGACGTCGGGCAGGAAGTTCATCTCGATGCGCTTCTGGCCATCTCCCTGGCAGGCCTCGCAGCGGCCGCCGGCCACGTTGAAGGAAAAGCGGCCGGGCTTGTAGCCGCGCTCGCGCGCCTCCGGCAGCATGGCGAAGATGTCGCGGATGGCGGAGAGCACCCCGGTGTAGGTCGCCGGGTTGGAGCGCGGCGTGCGGCCGATGGGCGACTGATCGATGCGGATGACCTTGTCGATCTGCTCGACCCCCTTGATCGCCTTGTGCTCGCCCGGGGTATCGTGCGAGTCGTAGAGCATACGGGCCAGCGAGCGGTAGAGGATGTCGTTGACCAGCGTGCTTTTGCCGGAGCCGGAGACGCCGGTCACCACGGTCATGACGTTCAGAGGAAAGCGCGCAGTGATGTTGCGCAGATTGTGGCTGCGCGCACCCTCGACGGTGATCCAGGAACCGTTTGTGGAAGACCCGTTTACCGGGCGCGGCACCGTGCGGTGCAGGATGCTGGTAGCGCCGGAGAGATAGCGGCCGGTAAGGGAGCCAGGCGCTTCCATGATGTTTGCCGGCGTGCCTTCGGCCACAACGTGGCCACCCAGTTTGCCCGCGCCGGGGCCGAGGTCGAGCACGTAATCGGCGCTGCGAATGGTGTCTTCGTCGTGTTCGACGACCAGAACCGTGTTGCCGAGGTCGCGGAGAGATACGAGCGCCGCGATAAGCCGCTGGTTGTCACGCTGGTGCAGCCCGATGGACGGCTCGTCGAGCACGTAAAGCACACCGCGCAGGCGTGAGCCGATCTGCGTGGCGAGACGGATGCGCTGGCCCTCGCCGCCGGAGAGCGAGGCCGCGTTGCGGTCGAGCGAGAGATAGGAGAGCCCGACCGCGTTGAGGAACTCGAGGCGCTCGATGATCTCGCGGCGGAGGCGATCGGCGATGAGCGCATCGCGCTGCGAGAAAGCGAGCGTGCGTGCCGCCGTCAGCGCGCGACCCAGGGGCAGCCCGGTGAAGTCGGCGATGGAGAGGTCGTTGACTTTGACGGCCAGTGAGGCGGGACGCAGCCGCTTGCCATGGCAAACCGGGCAGGTGGTAGCGGACATGTAACCCAGAAGCCATTCGCGGTAGCTGTCGGACTTCGACTCCTCGAGCGAGTCGCGCAGCCAGGAGAAGACGCCGTGGAAGCCGGTGCGCGGCGCCTCGGCGCCGGGGCCGTACAGTAACAGCTCCTGTTGCTTCTCCGTTAACTCCTCGAAGGGCTTCTGGATAGGGATCTTGTACTTCTGCGCGGCCAGCTTCACCAGGCGAGCAAGGTATTGCGATCCGGAGCCGGGACCGAGTGCGCCTTCAAGCAAAGGCTTCGACCAGTCGATAACCACCTTGGTGGCGTCGAAGTCGTAGATGCTGCCGAGACCGTGACATTCCGGGCATGCTCCGTAGGTGCTATTGAAGGAAAAGCTGCGAGGCTCCAACTTAGGGACATCGAGTCCGCAGTCGGGACACGCCATTGAGGAAGAGTAAAGCTGCTCTCCTGTGGCGTTTCCGATGAGGACCAGACCATTCGCCAACTGGAGTGCCTTGGCCACGGCCGCCTCCAGACGCTTTTCGACGCCCGGCTTGAGCACGACGCGATCGACGATGGCTTCAATGGTGTGGTTCTTCCGCTTCTCGAGCGAGATGGGATCGGCCAGGTCGCGAACCTCGCCATCCACACGGGCCTTAAATCCTTGCTGGTCAAGGGTGTCGAGCAGATCTTTAAACTCGCCCTTGCGGCCGCGGACGATAGGCGCGAAGACGGTAAACCGTTCACCGGCAGGGAGAGCGAGAACGCGCTCCACGATCTGCTCGGCGGACTGGCGGGAGATAGGGCGGCCGCAGTTGGGGCAGTGAGGCGTGCCGACGGAGGCGTAGAGCAGGCGGAGGTAGTCGTAGATCTCCGTGATGGTACCGACGGTAGAACGGGGACTGCGACTGGTGGTCTTCTGCTCGATCGAGATGGCGGGGCTGAGGCCTTCGATGGAGTCGACGTCGGGGCGCTCGATCTGGTCGAGGAACTGGCGGGCGTAGGCAGAAAGTGTTTCGACGTAGCGGCGCTGTCCTTCGGCGTAGATGGTGTCGAAGGCGAGCGAAGATTTACCGGAGCCGGAGAGGCCGGTAATCACGGTGAGGGTGTTGCGCGGAATTTGGACGTTGATGTCCTGCAGGTTGTGCTGGCGCGCGCCGCGAACCGTGATGTTGGTGATAGGCATTTAAGGACTTGAGGAGCTGGATCGGGTTTTGCTTCGCAGATTGGCTATGTGGGTTGCCTGGGAAGCATGACGCCAAAGTAATGGGATACCGCGGAAAAGACAGCGACAACGTAGCTGTCCTCTACGTATCTTAATTGGCAATAGAAATGAGGGTCAACGCTCACACGGCTCTGCGAGAATGGCAGCGCTGGAGTGAGTGAAAGAGAGATGAAGCGCGTTCCTTTGGACCGCACATTCATCCGTAACACAGTTCGATTGGAAGAAGACGAATAGGAATCCCCCATGGATACGATGAATCTTTTAGGTCTCACCTGTGCAGTACTTGCCGCTCTCGCCTTTGGCGTCCTTCTGGCCTATAGCTGCTGCCAGGCACTCTTCGTAGTGCTGCGCATGCACTCCCACGCGTTACAGCCCCATTCGCGACAGCATGGAGCGCAGAGCCAAGGGGTTGAGGCCCAGATCCAGGCCTCCTGAACGACGCCTGCTGATTTCGCGCCTGATTCGGGCTTCCTGACCGGGCTTACTGAACGGCGGCCGCCTGAAGCAGCCAGCAATTTTCCAGTGATTGGCATTGCCCGCCCAGCGCGAGCGGCTCTGCCTCTCGAAGCGGCTGGTTTGACTTCGTATTGTGCTGAGAAATCCACTCTAGCTTCGATGGAATTCGCTGCCGCGTGAGCCTCAGGCCCAACGCGGCCAAACTGCTGCAGCCGTTCTCTTAATTCTCTCCGCGCTGATTTCATTCCACGCTGAAGACCGCCTATTGCTGCGGCGGGCTGGGAAAATTCCGCAATTGAGGCGTGCTGCGTGGAGGAGGCGCCGCGGGCGTAATGGACGGCGGAGTGTACTGCATCGGCGGCGCGGAGTCGTCGGAAGAGTCATCGGCATTTCCGCTGTCGTCCGGATTGGTTTCGTCATCTGTGTGTGTCTGTGCCGGATTTGCGTTTGCCGGCGGCGGCGCTCCACCCGCAGTGCGGCTGGTCAGCAACAGCTCGCGGGGTGCGCCGTTCGGAAGGTCTCCCACCATCATCACGTTGTACGAGGTGCCGTTCAGCAGCGATGTCAGAACTTCGCGCGGCGCTCCCGGCCCGAAGCTGCCGAAGACGCGCTCATCGCCGCCCAGCCCATCCAGCTTCATGCCAGTGGCGGACGAGACCTGATGCAGAATCTGCGCGAGACTCGAGTTGTCGGCCGTTACGGTGAGCAAGTTGGTCGCGGCGGTCACCGTAGCCGGAACCGCCGGCTCCTGGAAGAGGCTTGGCGCGACGGTCGGCGGGGGCGGAGGAGCCGGTTCTGCGACGGGCGTCGGCTTCTTATGATGCCTCGCATGCGCGGGATTGGCCGTTGCGGATGCTTGAGAAGGTGTGACCTGGCTCGGCGCGGTCTGGGATGGCGTGGCCGGGGAGGGTGTGGCCTGGGACAGGGCGGTCCGTGGCAGCACAGCCGCGCTTCCCAGAGCAAGGGTCGCGGACAGGAGCAGCGATAGCGGCGAACAGCGTGGCACATACACATAAGTGTGCTTCACATGGCCTCGCCATCCTGAGATCGGCGGCTTCCCTGCCGGTTTATTCGCGAGCATGGCCCTCTCACACTTTCCCCATCACTCCATAGACTACGCCAGCCGCCGCTTCGCTCATACAAGGGGCAGAGGCAAGCGTTTCAACGTTGCGCGCAATCAAAAGAACTCTGGCTACTGTTACCGTGGTACATTTGTACCTATGCCAGACAGAGGCGCGCCGATTGTCACGCCCATAGAAGTCGAACGCGTCCAGACCGGCGTCCGGCTGGAAAAGCGAATGCTGAAGGTGCTGAAGGCCATCGCGGAGCAGAAGGACATGAGCCTGGGCGATCTGCTGGAGGGCATCGTGCTGCATGCCTTCGAGGGCAAGGCGCCATTTTCGCCGCAGACGCTCAAGGATATCGAGCAGTTC
Source organism: uncultured Acidobacteriaceae bacterium (assembly GCA_963712845.1). Taxonomy (GTDB): domain Bacteria; phylum Acidobacteriota; class Terriglobia; order Terriglobales; family Acidobacteriaceae; genus KBS-83. Next base: position 283,452 of record CAVQJM010000039.1, on the reverse strand, counting down.
CGCAGCCTCTATGGGCTGACGCTGCGTGCGCAGGACAGCCATCAGTTGCGGGAGCGCCGATGATGCGGGCATTGCTGTTTGTTCTGATGCTCTGCGTCTCGCCCCTGCTGGCGCAGAAACCGGAGACCACTGTGAGTGAGCCACCATCGCGGGCGCATGTCAGCAACAGCTTCGGCTTCACCATCAACGCTCCAATGCACGATGCCGCTCCGCTCTTTGGGCCGGAGGGCGAGCGCGTCTGGGCGGGTGACGATTGGGATCCGCGGTTCGTCTTCCCCGTTCCGGCGCGGGATGTCGAGGGCGCTGTCTTTACCGTGCAGCATGGCGAACACACTGCTGTCTGGGTGAACACGCTCTTCGATCTCGAGGCCGGCCACATGCGGTATGTGTACGTGCTGGCTGACCTGCTCGCGACCACGATCGATGTGCGGCTGCACCCGATCGACGCGGCGCACACCAGGGTGGACGTGACGTATATCCGGACCGCGTTACGGCCGGAAGCGGATGAGCACGTCCTTTCGCTGGGAAAGCATGACAGCGAACAGGGCAAGGAATGGGCGGATGGCATCAACGCGTATCTGCAGCGGCGAACTGGCCGACCACAATAGATGCGCATACCGATGTAGCCTGACTTTGCGCACTGAGCCGAAGTTGTGTTGAAGTAGGGGCGTGCCGCGACTGGTGACTCTGCGATGAACCTCTGCATCTCTGCGCGTGGACTTGGGGCAACCTGCCTGCTTGCCGTGGCCTTACCGGCCTTCGGTGTCTCCTGCAAGACGCAGGGCACCATGACCGAGGCGGAACGCGCGCCGATCGTACAGGCGGCGCGGCAGATTGCGCTGGACGTCCAAAACGGTCGCACTGCGGACCTGAAAGCTGCCACGGTTCCTGCGGTGGCAGCCAGCTTCAACAGCATCGCGCAGTCGGCTGCCGCACTCACGCCATTGATGACGGGCGCCACTATCACGGTGAATGCGGTCTACAAGCTGGACGCATCCGATGCGAAGCCGGGCGATGACCAGGAACAGTTTTTTTGCGATTCGGGCGACAACAGTTCGCACGTCACCTTCAGCATCCAGCATTTGCCGCCGGGACAATTCGCATTCGCGCTGGTGCACGCGACGGGCGTTGCCAAGCCGCAGCAGATTGCGCTGCTGCTGCAATCGCTGAATGCGGGCAGCCCGTGGCAGCTTGCCGGATTCTTCCCCAAGCCGCTCAGTGTGGCAGGGCATGATGGCCTGTGGTACTGGGAGCAGGCTCGCCGCTATGCGCAGAAGAAGCAGATGTGGAATGCATGGCTCTACTACTCCACCGCCGCGTACCTGCTGCAGCCAGCGGCCTTCTTGTCCAGCACGAACTTTGACAAGCTTGCCGACGAGCAGCAGACGGCACGACCTACCGATCTGCCCGGCACCGCGCCACTGATGATCAACGGCGACAGTACTACCTACAAGGTGACGAACTTTCGCACGGACGATGCATTGGGAGGCCTGGACCTGGTCGCGCACTACAACTCGACCAGCAGCGACCCGGTGGCGGACCGGGCTCACACCATCGCCGTGATGCGCGGCCTGCTGACGATGCATCCGGAGCTGCGCGACGCCTTTCACGGATTATGGGTCTTCGCCGATGCGGGACCGGGCGGTCAGGCGTTCTCGCTGGAACAGCCGATGACCGAGCTTCACTAGACCGAAAGTTTCGATTGGGCTTTATCCCAGAAGCTGCGCGGAAATATTGAAACAAGTCGCCATCATTTCATTCCAACGACCATCGAGTCTGGCCCGAGCAGGTGCTCCACGTGTGCCTCGCGAAAGCCGGCTTCCTTCATCCAGCCGATGCAATCCGCTCCCGTGTAGTCGAATCCGCCCGGCGTTTCGATGAGCATATTCAGGCTCATCAACAGCCCGAAGACATTTTGGGAACGATCATCGTCGATCAGGGCGTCATACACCACGAGAGCGCCGCCTGGTTTGAGCACCTCATAAGCCTTCGCGATGAGCATCTTCTTTTGCTCAAGGTTCCAGTCGTGCAGAATGTGTCCCATGGTGAGCACGTCTACAGCCGGCAGCGCGTCCTCGAAGAAGTTACCGGGCTGAAACTGCACCCGATCGCTGACGCCATTCTTCTCCGCATACTCCTCGAAAACCGGCGCCACCTCGGGCAGGTCAAGCCCTATTCCAGTCAGATGCGGATTGGCAAGCGCGATCTGGACGGCAAGGTCTCCTTGTGCCGTGCCCAGGTCAGCATACGTCCGGTACTCTGCCCACAGCACCTTGCGCGCAATTGCAAGGTTGGCTCCGTGGCTGATGCCGGACATCGCCGCAAGAAATCCCTTCAGCCGCGCCGGGTCAGCATACAGAGCCGTGAAAGGAGAAGCGGTGGCGTCCTTCTTTGCCTCATTCTGCGGCTGTCCTGTCCGCAGCCCTTCGGTAAGGTGATTCCAGAATCCAAAGAGCCGGGCATTCGCCATCTCCAGAACGCCGCCAATGTAACTCGGCTTGTTTCGATCGAGAAAAAGGTCCGCGTCGGGAGCATTCCGGTAAGATGTCTGCGAACGCTGCAGAAATCCTAGAGCCACCAGGACATCCAGAAAATCGCGTGCAGAGCGAGGATGCAGTCCTAATCGGCCGGACAGCTCACTGATCTCTCGCGCCCCGTCGGCCAGCTCGGTGAAGACTCCCATTTCGACCGCGCTCAAAAGGGTTTTCGACTCCCAAAAGCCCAAACCTATCTGCATGATGTGATCTGGCGTCGGATTTGCGGCAGTACTCGACATGTACCCTCCGTTCGATGAAGGCATCGACAAGACTCTCGATCCGCGGGGAGCGGTCGAGGGACATTTTGTAATTTCACGGAGGCTGCGCGACAGCGCTGCATTTCTCCGGGAACAATGGGAGAAGTCTCGGGCTCAACGCATCACTAACATCCGCACGATATAACAGAGGTCCTTCCGTGTCCACAGTAAGCGTTATAGGCGTGCAGATGGCTCTGATCGGTCATCCGACATCGATTCGGGGGTAGGCACTACACTGAAGAGAAGCCGATGAGTACGGAAAAACCTCTTTCCCGGGCAATCCACGATCGCCGGGCCACTCCCAGCTTTGATGGACGCCCGATTCCCTTCAAAGATCTGCGCCGCATTCTGGATGCCGGGCTGAGCGCGCCCAGCGCCTACAACCTGCAACCCTGGCGTTTCATCGTTGTCCGTACGCCGGAGCAGAAGCACCGGTTGCGCGGCGCCTGCTACAACCAGCCGAAGGTGGTTGAGGCCTCCGCGGTGATCGTGGCCTGCGGCGACGCGGATGGATGGCGCAATGGCGACCTGGAAGAGATGCTGCGCATGGGCCGCGAGAACGGTATGCCGGAGAATTACGCGGAGCAGGCGAAGGTCGGCATCCCTGCCTATCTTTCGAACCACCCCAACATCGCGATGTGGCTCAACCGGCAGGTGATGATCGCTTTTACCCACATGATGCTGATGGCCGAGGTGCTGGGCTACGACACCGCGCCGATGGAAGGCTATGAGCCGGAAAAGGTGAGCGAAGTGCTGAAGCTGCCGCTGAGCTTTGCCACGGTCGCACTGCTGGCGGTGGGCTGGGGACGCGGCGCGGACAAGTTTTCCGGAGGCCGCTTCTCCTCCACGCACACCGTATTTGGCGAAGAATACGGCCGGCCCCTGAACGAAGACCAGCTGGGCGATCGGGCCGGCGATTAGCTGACACCTATGCAGAGAGAGTTTCCAACTGCGCCGATCGCGGGCGTAGGCGCCGTTGTGCTGGATGCGGAGCGGCGCGTGCTGCTGGTGCGGCGCGGCCAGCCGCCGCTGCTGGGCGAGTGGTCGCTGCCGGGCGGCGCATTGGAGTTGGGTGAGCGGCTGGAGGACGGCATCCGCCGCGAGGTGCGCGAAGAGACCGGACTCGATGTAGAACCGGAAGAGATTGTCGCCGTCTTCGATCACATCTCGCACGCTGACGACGACCCGGCGCGGGTGCGCTTCCACTATGTTCTGGTGGACTATCGCTGCCGCCTGCTGGGTGGCACGCTGGCCAGTGCAACCGATGTGACGGAAGCGCGATGGGCGAGTTGGCATGAGCTAACGGGGCATGGCGCGGTCGTGATCCGGCCATTTACGCTCAGCGTGATTCGCAAGGCGCTCGATCAGATAACGCATCCGTCCGGCGAAGAGAATCACGTTGTCAAGCGCGATCCGACGGTAGCAGAGAGACAAGCCGCCAAACAGGAGGAGCCCTTCCCTTGAGCCGACGGCAAAGCGGCGCTCGACCGAGCAGCCGCAGCGATCGCGCACGCAGAATGCGCAATGTGCAAGCAGAGAGACCAAAGGACCCAGCGGCATTGAGCTGGAAGACCTACGGCTACGCCGTTCTGGCGATGCTGGTGCTGTTTCTGCTGGGCGCCGCCGTTGTATGGCAGCAGCCCCTGGAGGTGCTGGGCGCGCTGACTCGGGCACGTCTGGCATACAACGGCTTCCACAATGAGTACACGACGATTCGCGGCAATCGCATTCACTACTACGAGGGCGGCAGCGGCGCGCCGGTGGTGCTGGTGCATGGGCTGGGCAGCCGCGCGGAGGACTGGGCCAACCTGATGCCGCAGCTCAAGCAGGCAGGCTTTCACGTCTACGCCATCGACCTGCTGGGCTACGGACGCTCTGCGCAGCCTGCGAATGCGACGTACTCCATTCCTGAGGAAGCGCAATACGTCGAGGAGTTCATCGCGCAGCGCGGATTGGAAAAGGTCAATCTCGTCGGCTGGTCGATGGGAGGATGGGTGGCGATGCGGGTCGCGCTCGACCGGCCGGAGCGCATTGGAAGACTGGTGCTGTGCGACGCGGCGGGCCTTCGCTTCGAGCCCTCATTCACCATCTTCGACTTCGAACCGACCACGATTCCGGCGGTGCAGCGGCTGTATCGCATGCTGATGCCACAGCCCGCGGAAGTGCCCACGTTTCTTGCACGCGACATGGTCCGCAAATTCAAGCAATTGAACTGGGTGGTGGACCGCAGTGCGCGCTCCATGTTCCGCGGCGTCGATCTGCTCGATGGCAAGCTCGGCCGTCTGCAGATGCCGACGCTGATCCTCTGGGGCAAGCAGGACCACCTCATCCCGCTGGCGACGGGCGTTTCGATGCACGAGCAGATTCCGCAATCCGTGCTGGAGATCTACGACGGCTGCGGACATTTGGCGCCGGGCCAATGCGCCGCGCGTATCGGACCGCGGATGATTGATTTCCTCAACGGCAAGGAACCGCAGGCGCAGAAGACCACGGAGGTCGGGCCGGGCTAGAGAGTTAACGTTGCTCGACAGTCTGCGTGTGCGTGAGAGTTTGTGCGTGCGGCATGACCGGCATCACTACGGGCAAAGTGACCACGGCGCGCACGCCACCTGCCTTACGATTGGTCAGCCTGACCGAGCCGGCGTGGGCTTCGACGATCTGCCGCGCCAGCGCCAGGCCGACGCCGCTGCCACCGCTCTTGGTGGTGTAGAAGGGCACGAACAGATTCGAGTCGTTCGCGATGCCGGGGCCGTTGTCCTCGATGCCGATGATGACGTTGCCCGCATCCAGCTGCCAGCCCACCTGCACCCTGGGCTTCCCTGTTCGCGTGGTCAGCGCGGCCTCCACTGCATTGCGCACCAGGTTGATCAGCATCTGCTCTACCTGGTCGGGATCGATGGTGAGCGTTACCTCGGGACCGCCGATGATCTCTGCATGCAGCCGCTGCTCCAGAGCCAGCGTACGTTCCAGCAGCGGAGCGAGCGGCGTTTTCTGTAACCGTGGTGGCGGCAATTGCGCGAGCTGACGATAGGCCTGGACAAAGCGGTACAGCGATTCGGCGCGGCTTTCGACGATATGGAGGCCGCGGTCCAGGTCTTCGTCCGTGGCCACGCCGGAGATGAGCTGCGTCCGGAGAGTTCCAGCGATGGACTTGATGGGAGCGAGGGAGTTGTTGATCTCGTGGCCGAGCACACGGATGAGGCGCCGCCAGGCCTGCCGCTCCTCTTCACGAAGCGCCGCGCTCACATCGGTCAGCAGCAACAAGGCATGGGGCACGCCGCGCTGACGAAAGGTGCTGCGATGCACCATCCAGCGTGTGCTGCGGCCGTCCTGTTCCAACTCCACGATGCCTTCGTCCGGCTCCTCGAGCAGGCGGGTGAGCCCAATCTGCGCTGCGGGCTGGCCAACGCTCTCATCGGGTGACAACGCGAGGACGCTCTCGGCAGCAGGGTTCATCAGACGAAGCACGCCGGCGGGATCGAAGGCGAGCACTGGCGCGTCGATCGAGCCCACAACCCGGCGCAGCAGCGCCGAAGCTTCCAGAGCACCTGCACGCTGATCCTGCAGCATGTCGGCTAAGGCATTGATCTCAATCGCCAGCTCACCCAGCACATCTCCGGTGCTCGAGCCGCGTGCGCGAAAGGCATAGTCATCCTCGCGGAGAGCGCTGACGACGTTGGTCAATGTCTGCAATGGGCGCACGACATGCTCGACCAGCAATCCAAAGACGATAAGCGAGACGAAGACGATGACGCCGAGCAGCGTGAGCCACAGGCTGGTGGAGGCATGTTGCGAGACAAGCAGGCCGCAGCACACCAGCAGGCCGGGCAGCGCGATGCACATCGCGAGCACCCGCAGACGCGCTTCAAAGCTTATGCCTTGGGCCGGCCGCGTCTTTCCCGCGCGGCGACGCGATCCATGAATGCGTATGCGTCGATTACCAGGTGCCTTGTCTGACGATGGCTCCCTAGCTGGCATATCTCGGTCGGTGACCTTTCGTATAAGAGCTGAATCAGTGGTTTATACGCTAAACGTCACGCTCACGGGAGTTACTGCCACCTTCACATGGTGACTGAGAACACCGGCCATACCCGCCTCCGGCAGAGATTGTCTGGGCTCCTCTAGAGAAGCCTACGCCATACGCAAACAGTCCAGAGATTGCCGGATCCAGAGCAAGTCAGTCACACTTCCAACAGTGCGGAGCAGGTTGCCCCCTATCTTGATGAAATGCTAAGCTCCCCAATTGCGAGGAGATTTGAGGATTTGGCTTGGCACACATCGACACCTTGGCTCATACGGCGCTGCATCCCCTGTCGCCTGAGCATTGTGAAGAGCAAGTCCGCCGCGTGGTTCAGTCCGCGACCTTCCGCAACGCCACTACGCTGCAGCAATTACTGCAATTCTTAGCCGCCAAAACACTTTCGGGCTCAACCGAGATCCTGAAGGAGTACACGATCGGCGTCGAAGCGCTGGGGCGCAAGGCAGACTTCGACCCGAAGATCGATCCCATTGTCCGGGTGCAGAGCCACAGGCTCAGGCTGAAGCTCAGGGAGTATTACGAGGTCGAAGGGTCCGGCGACCCCATTCTGATTCAGTTTCCCAAGGGGCACTACCTTCCGATCTTCGAAGCGATGTCGGCTTCGACCCCTTCGCTCGGCGAGTCCGTCGAACACGATTCCTCTACGCACGTCGACGACGAACGGGCGCTCGCCGACGGCCAAACCGCGTACAAAACTTCTGCTGGTGAAGAACAGCCGGGACGCCGGAACAGGAAGGTTATCGTCGCGGCAGTCACCGCCATCGCTATCGCGGTTGTCGCGTACTGGCTCGGTAGCTGGCACGCGCAGAAGCAACTGAGCGCGGGGATAGAGGCGCCTAGGGTCTCCACCGCGACGGCGGCCAATGATCGCATCGTCGAAACCTTCTGGGCTCGCTTCCTCGGCAACGATACCTCGCCGGTGATCGCCTACCCCGATGCCGTCTTCCTGCTCGATGATTCGAACGATCTTTTCCGCTTTCGCCGCGGCGCCATCGACAGCCGCGGTGCGCTGGTGGACCCTCATCTCGCGCATGACTTCGCCTCGAACCCCACCATCGTGGCCAAGGCCGGCCAGCTTTACTACGAGAACGGATACACCGGCACTGGCGAGCTTGAATCCATTGCCATGCTCGCCGGTTTGCTGGGCCGCATGGGCCTGCGGCCGGTTGTCAAGTCGAGTCGTGACGTCACACCTGACGATTTGAATCGACATAATGTGATTCTGCTGGGATCGCCATTCCAGAACCCTGCTGTGGCGCAGTTGTTGGCGGCAGGCGACTTCAGCTATCAGAATCCCGATCAGCACCGGGAACAATGGCGCGCACAGATACTCAACGCCCATCCCCGCACGGGCGAGGCCCCCGCTTACCGCACCGAGCGCGATGCCACCAGCCAGGTCCTCCAGGCGGACTACAGCCTGATCACGATTGGGCCGGGGGTGACGCCGGGGCGCTTCATCGCGATTCTGGGCGGCCTCGATACCAAGGGCACCGAGGGAGCAACTATGTTCGCCACCTCAAAGGTCGGCGTCGAGCTGATGCAGAAGGCTCTCAACACCTTCGGCGACCCGAACAAGGGAGACCTGACGCCATTTCAGGCGCTTGTCCGCGTCCAACTCGCCAAGGGATATCAGGTGCTGGACGCAAAGCTAGTCTCCGTCCATCCGCTTCCGCCGCCAAAACCGGGCACGAGCGACGCTCCGGCCGCAACTCACTAACTTCCCGCAGCCGAAACCCGACAGCAGTTCGTCCCCGTCGCCACCTAGTCCGCAGGCAGAAGGCCGCATGGCCTGGTCCGGGCCGACTCCGCGATCCGGTATGACCCGCGACCGCCAAAGCCCACGGAGGCCGCCAGCAAACTGCATCTCGCACTTCGATTCAGCCTGTGATCCAGCGATTTCTTCCGCAAGACGCAAAAGCGCGCTGTAACAACTCGTGTAACACCGCTGAAACATGCAGGAAATGCGGGGGAAACGCCGCATCCTGAAGTGCCGTATCCCCTGGGTAACTAGCCCGAAGCTCATGCCGATCTTTAGCGTTGCGACCGTTCTTGTAGAGGCCTGTAGCACTGGGAATTCCGAGGAGAACAAGATGCGTAAAACTTTGTGGGACAGGGCAATCGACCTGATCAGATCGGCAGTGTGGTTGAGTCTTCTCTGCGTCCTTGGGATGGCGCCGGGAGTGCTTGCGCAGGGAGTCAGCGGGCGCATCGTAGGTTCGGCAACCGACTCGAGCGGGGCCGTAATCGCGAACGCAAGCGTGACCGTCACCGACCAGGACACCGGCGTCAGCACCTCCGTGGTCACAGATGCCCGTGGTGAATACCGGGCCAACAATCTGCCGCCAGGCAACTACCAGGTGAAGGCGGAGGCCGCTGGCCTGCAGACGGTCATCTCCAAAGGAAATGTGGTCACGGTGGATAACGCCACCGTCGTGCAGCTCACGCTGCGGGTCGGTTCTGCTGACCAGTCCATCACGGTGACTGCCGCGGCCCCGCTGGTCGACACCACCAGCTCCTCGCTGGGTGAGGTGCTCGACGCACGGGATGTCACCAACCTTCCTCTCAACGGCCGCGTCTTCTCCCAGCTAGTGCAGACGGTTCCCGGCTCCGTCGCCACCGGTTTCGGCAGTGCGCCCGAGGCGGCGGCGGGCGCCGGATCGTCCGGCTCCATCACCGCGAGCGTCAACGGCATGCCCTGGGGCGGCACCACCTACACGCTGGATGGCGTCAACAACATGGAGCTGCTGAACGCCTTCATCAACGTCACGCCGCCGCTCGACTCCATCCAGGAGTTGAAGATCTCCACCAACAACGCCGACATCACGGTCGGCACCTATGGCGGCGCGCAGGTGAACGCCTTCATCAAATCCGGCACCAACTCCCTGCATGGTTCGGCTTACGAGTTCTATCGCGGCGATGCGCTGAACGCGTACCAGTGGCGCGCGACCAGCAAGGCTCCCTACCGGGCGAATCAATTTGGCGGTTCGCTTGGCGGGCCGATTATCAAGAACAAGGCGTTCTTCTTCGTGGACTATCAAGGGCTGCTGCTGCGCAATGGCATCAGCTACATCCTCACCGTACCGACAACTCTGATGACGCAGGGCAGCTTCCTGAAGAGCCAGTTCCCTGACCCCATCTACGATCCTGCGACCAAGGCGCCGTTCCCTACGGTCACCACGCCGCAGGGTGACGCGTGGCAGATTCCAGCCAACCGTTTCGATCCCGTCTCGGCCCAGATGGTCGCGGGAAACCGCATCTGGCCGGCGGCCAGCAATCAGTCCAGCATCAGCAACAACTACAACGCGAACACGGTCGAGCCGGATAATAACCACCAGTTCGACATCAAGGCGGACTATCAGTTCAGCAACGGCGACCGCTTCTTCGGGCGCGAATCCTACCAGCGCCGCGATCTCTCCGCGCCCTCGCCGGGCACCCAGTTCATCCAGATCAACGACGTGAACGCGCAGACGCGCGATCACAACGCGGCCCTCGGCTACAACCACACCTTCTCGCCAACCATGGTGAATGAGCTGCGCCTCGGCTTCAATCGCTTCTATACGAAAGACTTCGGCAACGATGTCGGTACGAACGAAAATACCGTTCTCGGCATTCCAAACGGCAATGACGCTGCCTTCAATGCCACTGGAATGGGCCACTTCACCATCGGCAACATTGCACAAACCGGTTCGCAGTCATGGACCAACTCGCACCGCATCAGCAACTCCTACCAGATCACCGATAACCTGACGAAAGTCTGGGGCAAGCACACCTTCACGTTCGGCGAGGATTATCGACGGCTGCAAGCATCGCTGACCAACTCCGATGCGAACAAAAACGGCGACTTCACCTACGTCTCCGACTACACCAGTAGTTGCACGCTGGACCCCTCGTGCACCGACACGGTCGGCGGCAGTCAATTCGCCAGCTTTCTGCTCGGCCTGCCGTCCAGCCTCGATCGCGGCTTTGTGGCAACCGACCCTGCGACGCGCGCCATTCTGCTGGGCGTCTACACACAGGACCAGTACCGGATCACGCGGCGCCTCACCCTGAACCTGGCACTCCGCTGGGACATCATCACCGCGGCCATCGACAAGTTCAACCGGCAGTCGAACTTTAACCTCGCCACCGGCGTGCTCGACTTCGCGACCGATGGCAACCGCGGACCGAACGTGGACAACTACTATGGCGGTTACTCTCCGCGCGTGGGCTTTGCATATGCCCCGGGCAACGGGAATACGACGCTCAGCGGCGCCTTCGGCGTCACGCATTTTCCCGGCAACTTCGGCGCCATGGGTGGCTTTCTGGAGCGCAACTTCCCCTTCTTCGAGGTCTTCAACAGCCCCGCGCAGCAGCGGAATATACCGCTCTCGCCACTGAGCGCGGTGGGGCTGCCGCAGTACATTCCTACGCCCATCACCGCACCCGTTGCGCCTCCGCCCAGTATCTCGGTCAGTCTGCTGGCGAAGAATAATCAGCCGGATGCTGCCTACGCCTGGAACCTTGGATTGCAGCAGAAGATCACCGACACCGTGGCCTTCAGCATCACCTACGTCGGCACGCGCGGAGTTCACCTCTTTCGCCGCTACAACATCAACACGCCGCCGCCGGGCGACACACCTTTCAACTCCCGGCTTCCCTACCAGTACTTCACACCAGGGGGAGACCAGTACGCCACGAACATCGGCTACGGGGGCGCCGGCGGCTCGTCCATGTACCACGGTCTGCAGACGGAGCTGAAGATGAATTTCACCCATTCCCTGACCGGCCGCGTGAACTACACCTGGTCGAAGGAGATCGACGATATGAACGTTTGGTGGCCGCTCGACGACCGCGTGAACCGCGGCGAAGGCACCAGCCAGGCGCCGAACATACCGCAAAACTTCATCGCCAGTCTGGTGTACCAGTTGCCCTTCGGCCGCAGCCAGCGCTGGCTCTCCGCCGCGAACCGCCCCACGAATCTGCTGCTCGGGGGCTGGCAGCTGAGCACCATCACCAAGCTGCAGTCCGGCGACCCGCTCAACTTCAATGCGGCCTTCGACAACCTGGGGAGCGGCGTGACGAATCGTGCGGACGTGACCTGCGGCTCGGTGCGCACCCTCGGCTCCGTCTCGGAATGGTTCGACACCAGTTGCTTCACCACGCCCGGGCCACTGCAACTGGGCAATTCGGGCTCCGGCAAGGTGCACGGCCCTGGCTACTACAATGCCGACGTCTCGCTGTCGAAGTCCGAGGCTATCCGCGAGGGGATGACGGTGAGCGTGCAGCTCGACGCCTTCAACGTCTCGAATACGCCGCACTATTCGGACCCTGACACGAACCTGGCCGATTCAAACTTTGGCCAGATCGGCGGCACCAATGGCACGCCGAGACAGTTGCAGATTGGTGCCCACTTTAACTTTTAGCGATCTTTCCCGGCGCGTACTGCCCTGGCTGAACCACACGGCGGTACGCGCTCCTTTTTCTGCGTAACGGCGTATTCGCTCCATCCTGAAAAACACTGAGAGGGCTGCATATGAATAGGAGGAGCTTCGTCGTGGCAGGAGCAACTGCGGCATTGGCGTCCTGCCTGGACGGGCTGCCTGCCGTTGCCTCCGCGCGAGAAAATCTGGTGCCCGACACTCCATGCACCGCACCAAACTACTGGTGCACCTGGGCCGTCCAGAACTACATGTACGGTCATCACCTGAAGCGTCTTCCTCCTGAGGTGCTCGAGGGTGACTCGGGGAGCCGGCTCGCGCACGATGCGATGTCGGAGCAGGCGCTCCTCGGCAACGATGGCTGGGCCGTCCAATTCTTCCCTCGCGTACGCAAGGACCTCTATCTCATGCTCGATGACGGCTGGGAATCGGGAGGCACCGCCAGCTTTGAACTGGATGCGCGGAAGTTTCCCTCCTTCTCCGGCGGGCCAGAGGAGCGGCTCGCGGCGCTGAACGGCGCTATCCGCAAAACGGAGTGGCGCGCCGCCGCGCTGTGGTGTCGCAACACACCGGGCGGCCACCGCGACGAGCAGCTTGAGACGCTGAGCGAGGCAGCGGGCGTCGACTACTGGAAGATCGACATCGGCGATCCCGCCTTCCACCTCATCGACCTGCGCCGCAGGAATGGGACGCGACTGCTGCTGGAGCATGTACACGGTGAGGCGCCCGTGAATGGCGACTGGCGCCGCGATGGCCGCTTCGGCGCCCAGCCGTGGGGCTCCCGACGGCAACAGATCCTTGCCCGCACCGACGTCTATCGCACCTACGATGTGACCTCGATCCTCTCCCTGCCCACAACGCTCGACCGCCTTGCCGAGATGCTGAAGGGTGCGCAGGGACACAACGGCCGCGCACTGTTGAATGTTGAGGATGAGGTCTATGTCGCTGCCGCGATGGGCTGCACCATGGGCGTGCTCCGTCATCCGCTGCACGGATTGCGACCAGCGCCGGATACGGACCTGTTCTTCAACGGATCGAGACAGGCCAAGCGCCGCATGGACGAGGTGGTGCGCGCGGTGCGTTGGCAGCGCATCGCAGCTCCCTATCCCGCCGGTACCGGCACCATCCGGGTCAGCGATGAGGTCCTTACGGATAGCTGGGCCTTCGAACGCGGGCAGACCTGGCAGAACGACCTCGCAGGACAGACCGCGTACCAGGGAGCGCCTGCATGCATGTCGAGGGACATTGCTCTGCCGCGCGTCACCTCGAGCGGCGAGAAGCCGTTCATCTTTGCGTCGAGATTTCCGAATGGCGCAGTCGCTATCGGAGCACAGGAACGCACTCGGACCGGCCGTGCCTGGTATCTGCCGTCCGGCAGAAGTGGAGTTGCACGTCGGAGACGCTCCGGGACCCTATGGTATCTTTGGCAGTTTTACAATGCTTACCCTCGTCTTCGACCGTCCGCTTCAAGGCCGGCGAGTCATAGCTCAGGACCTGGCAAGCGAAGAAGCGATCGACGTGACGAATCGCGTGCGCATCGACGGCCGCAGCCTTCAACTTAGCGAGGCAAATCTGCGAAGCTTTGGACTGCGCGCGGCAACACAGGGAGATCTCTCATCGCCCGGTCTGGTCCTCGCGCTTCGATAGTCCGCGAAGAGAAAGCAACGATGACGAATAAGAGACGCACGCTGGCGGTCCTTCTTCTCGCATGCAGTGGACTCGCCGGCGCTCAGCAGCCGACGGCCTCACCGCTCGGGTTCACCTCGACGAATACGTCGTTGCAGCAGTCGTTCGAGTGGGCAAAGCAACAGGCCCTGGCATACACTCGGCCCGGCGCGGGCACCATGGGCCCGTGGTATGAAGCGGCTCTGCCGGGCCGGAACGCCTTCTGCATGCGCGATGTATCGCACCAGACGGAGGGTGCGGCCGCACTTGGCCTGGACGCCGCGAACCGAAACATGTTGGGCCTCTTCGCGCAATCGGCTGCGAAAGAGCGCGACTGGGCGGCTTATTGGGAGATCGATGGCAACGGTCGCCCGTCGCCCGCAGACTATCTCTCCGACACCGATTTCTGGTTCAATCTGCCGGCGAACTTCGATGTGCTCGATGCCATCGTACGTATGTGGCGCTGGACGGGCGATGACGTCTACCGCGATGGTCCGGCCTTCCAGCGTTTCTTTCGCATCACCATGGGGGATTACATCAAGACCTGGCAGCTTACGCCGGACACAATATTGAAGCGGCCCCGCATCGCGAACCAGCACCAGACGGAAGGCCGCTTCGTTCATTCCCGCGGCATCCCGAGCTACACCGAGGTCTCTCGCGATTTCATCTTTGGCGCGGACCTGCTGGCGTCGGAGTACCGGGCTATCCAATCGTTCCGCGAGATTGCAGCGAGCGCGAGTGATCGCAACCTCGCGCAAGAGATGCAGCCCACCGCGGACGCGATCCAGTCCTTACTGGAACGTCTTGCCTGGTCGAAGACCCAAAATCACTATCTGGGTACGATTCGCGCAGACCTGACCGGCACGGGATCGGGCGATGCGCTCGTTCTCTATTTCAACGCTGCCAAGAATCCCGAGCATATTCGCGGCGCCCTTGACTATCTCTCCTCACCGAAATATTGGCAGCACATCAATATCGAGGAAGAGAGTTATGTGCCGTTGACGTTGTTCCGCTATGGCAGAAACGACGCGGCATACCAGGTGTTGGCTGATCTTAGTAGTCCGCAGAAGGCCCGCCGCGAGTATCCGGAAGTCTCGTACTCAGTCATTGAAGCGCTGGTGAGCGGAGTGATGGGCGTTCAACCTGCTCACAAGTACGACGCGTTCGACGTTCTCACTCTATCTCGTCTGCCAACCGATCATGACCGCTCAACTCTGTCGGGTCTCTCGATCAGAAGAAACCAACTGGACATCACGCATACCGGCAGAACGTCAACCCGCCTGAAAAATGTGTCAGGACCACCGGTGCGCTGGCGGGCCGCATTTCCCGGGGCGGTATCGCGCTTGCACGTAGACGGAACGACGGTCGCAGCCAATCACTCAATATCGGCCGGAGGTGCAGCCATCAGTTGGACAGACGTGACTGTTCCCTCGGGAGCGACTCGCGTCGTCAGCAGGTAAGCGGACGCGCAAGCGAAAACATGCACGCCGACAGGGAGAATTCGATGCTACGCACTAAGCGGCGGTCGGTTGCGATGAACACGTCGAAGCTGACTATGCGGCGTAGCTTGGCGTGTAGAACCCTGCCGGCTCTAGTCTTCTTCGCGATAGTCATCACCATCTTTCCTTCCGCTGCCTCTGGCGAGCCGGTGCCGTATCACTACACTGGCCAGATCCACTTCGATGTGAAGCGTGTACCCTTTAGCCGCTTCGGTTCCTATCTCAGCATCTCCGACCTGAGTGACTTCCAGCCTCCGCTGCGTCGCAGCGGCCTCTACTTACGCACCATGCACGAGGGCGGCAAGAATGCATTTCAGTTGCAGCTTACCCGTGCCGGTGTCACGATACCGTTCACCGTATCTGCAACGCCCACCCTGCTCACTCTCTCCGCAGACTCTGCTTTCGTCGAGATATCGTTCCAGGGACCGGACCGGCTGCGCATCCGCGGTCACGGCGCCGGCCTTCAACTCACAGCAGACGCGGCGTGGCTGGTCCCGTATCCGCACGGCCATTGGGAAATCAATACCAGTGCTATGAAGTACATGCTGCTGCCGATCGATGGCGACATCCATACTTCGAGCACCGCGAGCGACGGCGAAGCAGGGACAAATGTACTTACGGTGCAGGCAGCCCATGATGCCGATACTTTCGAAGCTGAGCTGGACGCATACACAAGCGGCTGGAATGCACATGGCACAGAGGGGACTTTTGATAACGCCCAGCGGAACGAGCAGCTCGCGTTCCAGCGATGGCTCGACACGATGCCGAAGGTCGATGCTGCCTTCGGTCCCGGCGCGGAGCTGGCGGCGTACGTGAACTGGGAGAGCGTCGTCGCACCCAGCGGAAATCTCAAACGCCCTGCGATGCTGATGTCGAAGAACTGGATGACATCTGTCTGGTCATGGGATCACGCCTTCAACGCTATGGCCGCGTCATTGAGCAATCCCACCCTCGCCTGGGATCAGTACCTATTGCCTTTTGACCTGCAGAACGCGCAGGGTGCGCTGCCGGACAAGTGGGATGCAGATTCCATCGCCTGGGAGTTTTCCAAACCTCCCATTCATGGATGGGTGCTGGCGTGGATGCTTCATCATGGGCACTTTCAGGATCGAAAGCATCTGGAACAGGTCTATCCCTTGCTGTCGCGCTGGACGGAGTGGTATCTCCGCTATCGTGATTCCAATCAGGATGGTCTGCCCGAGTATCGCCACGGCAATGAGGCTGGCTGGGATAACGCAACCGTCTTCGATGAAGGCGGCCCTATCGAATCTCCGGATCTTAGCGCATATTTGTCCGTCCAAATGGAGGTGCTCGCGGATGTGGCGGCACGCCTGGGACGGCCGGCGGAGGCGCGCCAGTGGAAGCAGCAGTCCAATCAGCTCCTCGAGCGCATGCTGCAGCGGTTCTGGCGAGACGGCGCATTTGTCGCCATCCATGTGACAGATGGACGTCCTATACATTCGCAGAGTCTGCTTCTGGACATGCCCATCATCCTGGGCACACGCCTGCCTGCTTCCGTGCAAGCAAAGTTGATCGCAGACCTACGGAAGCGAGCTTCCGAATCTTCCTTCGGTCTTGGCTCGGAACCGGAGAACAGCCCCTTGTATGCAGAGGACGGTTACTGGCGGGGACCGATCTGGGCGCCCTCGACGATGATCATTACGGAGGGGCTGGATGCAATGGGAGAGCACGCGCTTTCCGATTCGCTCAAGGAACGCTTTTGCAGGATGGCGCAGAAAAGTGGAATGGCGGAAAACTTCGATGCACAGACCGGCGACGCGCTGCGAGATCCCGCCTACACCTGGACATCCAGTGTCTTTCTGCTATTCGCGCATGAGCTCGCGGAACCTGGAGCAGCGGCACAGCGCATGAGTACCTCCATTCCGGCACGCAAACGCGAGAACACGGTGCGCTGATCCCGTACTAAGGCAGATTCGTTAGATGGAGTATTTTTCCATCCGCCGATAGAGCGCGCCGCGGCTGAGCCCCAGGGCCTCTGCTGCCTGGCTCACGTTGCCCTGCGCCCGCGCCAGCGCCTTGCGGATGAGGATACTTTCGACCGCCTCCAGGCTCATGTCGTCGAGACTGGAGGAAGTAGTTGCAGAGCGCG
Source organism: uncultured Acidobacteriaceae bacterium (assembly GCA_963712845.1). GTDB lineage: Bacteria > Acidobacteriota > Terriglobia > Terriglobales > Acidobacteriaceae > KBS-83. The sequence continues at coordinate 265,928 of CAVQJM010000039.1, read as the reverse complement.
GCGGCGTCAGGTTCAGATCGCCGATGTCCACTTTTTCCGAACGCGCCATCAGGACGGCACGCTCGATGCAGTGGTCCAGTTCGCGGACATTGCCCGGCCACGCGTATTGCATCATCATCTCCAGCGCGCGCGGCGCGAAGCCCGAGAGCAGGCGCCGATAGCGCTTGCTCCAGCGTGCGAGGAAGTGGCCGGCTAGGAGCGGCACGTCTTCCCGGCGTTCGCGCAACGGCGGCAGATGAATCTCCACGGTGTTGAGGCGGAAGAGCAGGTCCTGACGGAAGCGGCCTTCCTCGCTCTCCTTGTGCAGGTCGGCGTTGGTGGCGGAGAGCAGCCGCACGTCCACTTTGCGCGTCTTCGATGAGCCGACACGCTCCAGCTCGCCCGTCTCCAGCACGCGTAGCAGCTTGGCCTGCTGGCGCAGCGGCACGTTGGCGATCTCGTCCAGGAAGAGCGTGCCATGGTCGGCCAATTCGAAACGGCCAATGCGATCGGTACGTGCGTCGGTGAAAGCGCCCTTCACGTGGCCGAAGATCTCGCTCTCAAAGGTGCCTTCGGGCAGCGCGCCGGTGTTCACGGCAACGAGTGAGCGCGGCGCGCGCGAGGAGAGCATGTGGATGGTCTGCGCGACGACTTCCTTGCCCGTGCCGTGCTCGCCGGTGATGAGCACGTTGGCGTCGGAAGGGCCGATGCGCGCGATCATCTCCAGCACCGGTTGCATGGCGCGCGATTCGGCGATGAGCGTGGGCAGGCCGTCGGCTCGCAGGAAGCGGTTCTCGGCCTCCAGCATGTCGGCCTGGCGCTGCACGCGGTGCAGATCGAGCTGCGTGCGCAGCACGGTGAGCAGCCGCGCATTATCCCAGGGCTTCTGGATGAAATCGGCAGCGCCGCGGCGCATGGCTTCGACGGCAAGTTCCACGCTGCTCCACGCGGTCATCACGATAATGGGCACGCGCAGGCCGTAGCTCTGGATCTCCGCGAGCAGATCGATGCCCTCCGCGCCCGACGTGGTGTCGCGCGTGTAATTCATATCCATGAGGACGGCGTCGTAGCTCTCGCTCGCCAGACACTCGATGAGCTGCCGGGGCGATGCAGCGCGGTCCAGCTTGTAGCCTTCCGGACGCAGCAGGATCTCCAGCGCATCCAGGATGGCAGGCTGATCGTCGGCGACGAGCAGACGCGGCCGCTGCCCCTCCTGCGTGTGCGTGCCGTTTGCGGTGGAGCGTTGGCGTGCGCTGCTCATGCTGGTTGTCACTCTACTCTATGGCTGCGTTGTCGGAGGTTGCGATGTTGAAGGTTGCGGCGCCGCTGGCTGTTGCGGCGATTGCAGCATCGTCGCCGGAGGCGGCTGCAACGCGGATGGTGGTACAGGCGAAGCAGGCTTGTTCACCACGCCGGAGCGAGCGTCGTCCAGCGAGATGCCCAGGCGTTGCAGCGTCTGCCCCGTCTGGCTGTAGAGTGCTACACGGCTCTTCTCATATTCGGTTTCGGCAGCGGCCAGGGTGGAACTGGCGATTGCGAGGTCATGCTCAGCGGTAAGCGTTTCAAAGTTCGAACCTGCACCGAGCTGCTGCTCCTGCCGTTTGATGTCGAAGGTTTTCTGGGCTAAATCGCGCGCCTTGCGCGCCGCTTCGACACGCGCCTGCCCCTGCTCCAGGGCATACGCGGCGTTCCGTACCTCGATGCGCAGATTCGTCTTTTGCTGCACAACACTCAGCTCTGCACGGCGTAACTCCAGCTCGGAGCGGAACTGGTCCGCACGCCATTGCCGGTTGCGGAGCGGAATGTTGACTTGAACTTCCGCAAGATAATCGGGCGATGAATTGTTGAAGGCCTTTTGCAGAGTGCCGGCATAGCTGGTAGAACTCGTCACCGGGTTCGGCCCAAGGGTGGGCGAGTAGAACGGATTTGGCGCGCCTCCCAAACCAGAGCCGGAGTAGTAGCCGGAGAGTATCACCTGCGGCAACATGGCATTGCGTATGGATTTCCGGGAAATCTCAGCACTGTCCTGGGTCAGTTGCAAAATGGTCACGTCTGGGCGGTTCTTCATTGCCTGGTCGATCAGCTGCTCTACCGGAGGTAGTTGTTCCGGTTGGAATGCCTCCAGTTCCACCGTAGGTATGACGGGCATCTCTTCCAGCGTCTGATCAAGTTGTTTGGTCAGAGCCGCCTTCATCAACGACTCCTGCAATTGCAGGCTTGTCTTCGAGATGGTGAGATCCTGCTGACGCGTCGCGACCTCTGTTTGTGCCTTCATCACATCCATCGCGGGCACGGCCTTCAACTGCAGCTGCTTTTGCTCATCGTCCAGAGACTTTTCCGCAAATGCCAGCGACCGCTCCTTTACCCGTTCGTCCTGGTAAGCGTTGGCCAGATCCCAATAGATATTCTCGATTTGCGTGATGGTGAAGTCGATTTGCTGCCGGAAGGCGATCTCGGTAAGCTTGCGATTATTTTTCGCCAGCCGCAGCCAGCGCAGATTCGAAGAGAAGCCAAACCCTTGCAGGAGCTGCTGCTGAATAACAAAGCGATAGTTTGAGCTCAAAGTAGGATTCAGGTTCTGATAGGGGCTGTTAACGGTCTGGCGCTGGTTATTCAGGTCGAACTCGACATAAGTACCGGTGGGAAACGACTGATAGTACTCCGCGTTGGCAATGATCGTGTTTTCCTTCAGGGAGGACGTGGCAGTGGTGAAGGTACTTGACTGGGGCGCGGTGAGGTGTTCAGTGCTGGCTTTGGCATAGAGCCACGGATCGAAACTGGGAACCTGGATGCCAAGGCCGCTGGTGCTCTGGACCAGGCCACCCGAGCCGCCCGCCGCGCCGCTTACGCTGACCGAAGAAGCGGCGCTGGAAGCGCTGGCACCGCCCAGTGTGGCGCTTGAGATACCCGGGACACCCAGCGTGAATAAGCCAGCGGCCGTACGAAGAACGTCCATGTTCGCAATTGGCAGGTTGTAGCGCGAGACGGCAATGTCGAGGTTGTTCTCAAGCGCGAGATCGATCGCATCGTCGAGCGAGAGATAGAGTTTGCCATCGTGAATGCACTGATCCAGCCGCACCGAGTTGGTCAGATTCGCCGGAGGCACATTGACAGGGGTGTAGGTCTTGAACGGATCGTGCAGATGCGGGAAATCCACATGGAAGCCCGGCTGCTGACCATTTTGCGCGAGCAGTGGCGCAGTCTGGCCGAGGGTGAGCGAGCTGAGTGCAACCGCCGCGGTGGCAATTTGGCGAAGATTCATCGAGTAGTCGACTCCTGTGCAACGTTGAGGCGAGGGTTGGAGCTGTCGCGTACCAGCCAGCCGTCGCGAACTTCGAGCAACCGATTGCCGTACGCGGCGTTGGTCTCCGAGTGCGTGACCTGCAGGATGGTGGTGCCCTGCCGATTGAGCTCTTTGAAGAGCTCCATGATCTCCTTGGCCTGCTCGGAGTGCAGGTTGCCCGTGGGCTCATCGGCCAGCAGCAGCGCGGGATTGTGAATCACGGCGCGCGCGATACCAACCAGTTGCTGCTGGCCGCCGGAGAGCTGTGACGGGAACAGATCCTTCTTCCCCACGATGTTGAAGCGGTCCAGGGTGTCGGCGACCAGCGCCTGGCGCTCCGCGCGGGGCATGTTCTTGTAGCTCAGAGGCAGATCGATGTTCTCGGCAACCGTGAGCTCGTCGAGCAGGTGATAGCTCTGGAAGACCATGCCCATGCTGCGCTTCGCCAGCTCCGCGCGCTGCTTGCGCCCCATCGCATGCACTGGCTCGTCTTCAAAGTAGTATTCGCCGAGCCACTGATCATCGAGCAGGGCGATAGCATTCAGCAGCGATGACTTCCCTGCTCCGGACGGTCCCATCAGGGTGACGAACTCACCGCGCTCAATCTTGAGGTCAATGCGGCGGAGCACCCACGTCTGGCCGGCGCCGGTCTTGTAGCTGCGTTCCAGGTTGCGTATATCGATCATCTTGTATTCCTTCCTTATTCGTGGCGCAGCGCCTGCATGGGATCGGTCTGGGCGGCGCGATGCGCCGGCAGATAGCTGGCGGTGATGCAGGTGACGGCGAGGATCACGGTGACCGCCTCAATCACAAGCAGAATGTTGTGAACGTCCACGCCAGTGAGCATGCTGGCAGTCACGCGGCTGAGTATGAGCGAAGCAGCAATTCCCAGCGACGCACCGACGATCAGCAGCGTTACGGCGCGCCGCAGCACCAGCCACAGCACATCCTTACGTTGCGCACCCAGCGCCAGCCGCAGGCCGAAGTCGCGCATCTGTTGCGTGACCTGGTAAGCGAGCAATCCGTAGAGCCCGGCCGCGGCAATGACCAGCGCCGCCAGCGCAAAGAGTGTAAGCAGGCGCGCCGCCAGCGTCTGGCTGCCCATGGTGTCATCCACCGAGGTCTGCATCAGCTCGGCATGGTTCACGCCGACATCGGGATTCATATCGTGGACGATACGGCTGATGGCGGGAATCAACGCCTCAGGCTGCGTCTGCCCGCGCACCACCAAGTCGAGATGGAAGGACACCAGGATTGGATAGAGATCGTCGGTCGCCGGCGTCATCTGATCCAGATCGAGCAGCAGTTCCGGCTTCACCGATTCGTTCATCCCCTGACGCGCATCGGCCACGACACCTACGATCGTTGCGTATTTGTGTGGTCCTTTATCGGCGGCTTCCAACTGCATGCCGATGGGCGAGCGCGCGCCGTCGATCTCGCGGGTGAATGCCTCGTTCACGACAGCGGCAAGCGGCGCGCCCACACTGTCATCGCTATTGAAGAGGCGGCCCTGCTGCAGGGTGACACCCATGGCTCGGAAGTAGTCGGGCGTCGCCGCGCGCACATTCGCGTTCTGCGTGTGCCGAGCATCGGGCTTGGGGCGGCCGGCAAAGTGGATTTCGTCGAGGAAAGTCCAGTTGGTTCGCAGAGGACGCACCGTGGTGACCCCTACGGCGGTCACTCCCGGTAGCTGACGGATGCGCGTGAGCATCGGGTCGATCAGCGTGGTCACGATATTTTTGCCGCCGGATGGTCCCGCGCTCACGAACCAGTAATTCTTCTGCGGCAGCATCAGCTCTGCGGTGACAACCTTCTCCGGGTTGAAGCCCAGGGGCTTGCGCTGCATCTCGTAGAGCGTGCGTGCCATGACCCCTGCAGCGACCAGAAGAAGCAGCGAAAGCGCCACCTCCACGGTGACGATTGCATCACGCATCAACCTTTGCCGGCGGCTGGTGCCGCTGGCGGCCGAGCCTTCGCGCAGTCCGGTCTGGATGGGAAGCCGCGCGGCCTGTAGCGCCGGGAGAATGCCGAAGATCAGCGCCGAAATGCAGGAAGCGAGCAAGACATAGAGGCAGACGCTCGCATCGACGTGGATGGTGTCACCATTCTGAAATGTCTTCGACAGATAAGTACGAGAAATGTGCAGAGCCGCCGACGTGATTCCCAGGCCGATAGCTCCTCCGGCGAGACTCAGCAGCAGGCTTTCCACCAGAAATTGCCGCAGCAGTCGCGTGCTGCCTGCTCCCAGCGCCGCGCGTACCGCGATCTCCCGCCGCCGGCCCTGCGTGCGGGTCAGCAGCAGGCCGGCCACATTGATCGTAGCCAACAGCCAGACAGCGAGGACCAGACCATTCAAGGCCAGCAGCCCAGGTCGCACACTGCGTGTCAGTGTGCGCGCATAGTCTTCGACTATGACGCGATTGTCCCGCTCTTTGCCGGGATAGGCGCGAACAGCTTGCCGTTTGATACCGGCCAATTCACGAGTGGCATCCTCAACAGTGTTTCCCGCGCGCAGCCGGCCGAGCACGCTGACCACGCCGGAGGAGCGGTCCTGCAGTTCTTGGTGGCTAATGTCCAAGGGAGAGAAAACGAAGTCACTGCCACCCTGGAAACGGAAGCTCTGCGGCATGACACCGATCACTGTATGAGGTGTGCCGTTCAGCGCAACCACGCGGCCAACGATCTTCGGGTCGCTATTGAAGAGCGTGTGCCACGCCTCTGCGCCAAGAACAACGACGTGCGTCGCGCCGCCATTGTTCTCACCGGCGGCAAAGCCACGGCCCAGCGCCGGCTGCACGCCCAGCATGCTCAGGAAATTGATGCTGGTGAGCAATTGCGGCTCGGAGCGCGGCTGCGCGATGCCGCCAACGATCGGCATATTGAAGGTGTAGTACGCGACCGACTGGAGCGTGTGGCTGCGCGTTTGCCAATCTTGCGCATCGGGCAGTGAGATGCCTCCGCTGCTGCTCGCGACGTCTTTGTTGTAATCGGCCTCGGAGATCGCCACCAACTGCGAAGGGTGAGCGAAGGGCAGCGGACGCAGCAGCACCTGATCTACCACGGAGAACATCGTGGTAGTGGCGCCGATGCCCAGCGCCAGCGTGAGCACGGCTGCGGCGGCGAAACCGGGGCTGCGCCGCAACTGGCGCCATGCATAGCGAAGATCGTTGCCAAGTTCCATTCCTTTTCCTCTCTACTCCGACCGCAGGGCCTGCATGGGTTCAATGGACGCGGCTCGCCGCGCCGGCACGAGCGCAGCCGCCACCGCGCTGAGCGAAAGCAGCAGCACCGCAACCATCACGACGGGAAGGTCGAAGGAGCCCACGCCGTAGAGCCGGTCCGACAGCAAACGCCCGGCAGCATAGGCCAGCGGTATCCCGGCCAGCAGTCCGATGCCACTGGACAACAGCGATTGCAGTAGCACTTCGCGCAGAATGCGTGCGCGGCTGGCGCCCAACGCCATCCGGATGCCGATTTCGCCAGTGCGCCGCTGGACGGAATAGGCCGTCACGCCGTAGATGCCGATCGCCGCCAGTACCAGCGCGATGAGCGCGAAGAGGGCGCACAGACGCGACATCAGCTCGTTCTCGATGAAGCCGTAGCTCTTGAGGTCGGCAAACGTGTAGTAGGCGGTGACAGGCAGGTTTGCGTCGACATCGCGAATGGCCTTGCGTATCGCCGCTTCTGCCGCAGGACCATCGCTGCCATGAAGTTCGAGGACAATGTTGCCGGCAAAATGCGTCTGCGCCTCCCATCCTTTACGCCCCTCTTTGAAAACCTGCGTGGTCTGCCGGTATGGCAGGAAGTACAACGGCGGCGTGGGCTGATCGGGAAAGCGGTATTTGATGTCGTGCACTACGCCGATAATCTCGAACTGCGAGCGCAGCTCCGGATCGATGCCAAAGTGCTGACCGAGAGCATCGCCTTTCAGAAAGCGGCGGACAAAGCCCTCACTCACTACCGCGACCTTGCGCGACTGGTCATTGTCGGCATCCGTGAAGACACGACCCTCGCGCAGCCGGGCGCCGATGGAATCGAAGTATTCCGGGTTGACCCGGTTCCACGATGCCATGCCCCATTCGCTGTCGATGGAGGGGTTGGGCTGGCCAGGAAAATAGGTATAAGTAGCCTTGCTGTCTCCCGACATCGGCGCATAGCTGGCAATGCCAACGCGTTCTGCGCCGGGGATGGCCAATAGCCGCTCCTTGATCCGCTGATGTAGCTCATTCGTTTGCGCGCTGCGATAGCCGGCGAGCGCCGGGTCGATGCCGATCACGTAGCGGTCTTTGGTCTGAAAGCCGAAGTCCTGCTGCTGCATTTTGTTGAGGCTGCGCATCAACAAGCCCGCAGCACACAGCAGCACGACGGAGAGTGCCGCCTGCATGATGACCAGCGCGCGCTGCGAAGCTGCTCCGCTGGAGCGTGTGGTGCGTGAGGCTGCACGCAACACGCTGGCCAGATTGTTCCTGGTCGAGATCCACGCAGGGCCGGCACCGAACAGGATCGCCGTAACAATCGCTGTGACAAATGCAAAGCCCAGCATAGCGGGAGAAGGCCGCGCGCTGATCGGTACAAAGTCGACGCCGCGGAGGGCCAGCGACAGTACAGAGCTGGAGAGCACCCACGCGACGCCGATGGCTCCTGCGCAGCCGAGCAGAGACAGCACCACACTCGATACAATCGCCTGCTGCAACAATTGGCGACGAGTCGCTCCGAGTGCCATCCGGACCGAGGTTTGCTGGCTGTAAGCCAGCGCCCGCACCAGCAGCAGGTTGGCTACATTAGCGCAGACGATCAGCATGACAAAAGCGGCCGCTGCCATCAGCCGTTTGAGCGACTCACTGTAATAAAGACCCACGATATTGATGCCGGGCTCGGCAGAGGCGATCTCCGTGTGCTGGCGGTCAATCTGCGTGCGTTCGTCCGGCTCCATCTCGGCGGCGCGGCTGTGCAGCCACTGCCGCAGCTCGGTATTCAGTTGCGCGTCGATCTGTGCGGGATTGGCGCCCGGTGCTATGCGACCAATGATGTCCAGCCAGTAGCGGTCCGGCCGAGATCCCATCGCGCCTTCGTGGACGAACTTGGCCTCCTGCCGCAGCGGCATCCACAGTTCCGGCATTTCCGCGTAGATCGTCTCGCCGACGAATGCCGGCGCTGTGACACCCACGATCGTAGCCGCAGTGCCATTCATCATCAGCGTCTCACCCACGATGCGTGGATCACGCCCGAAGCGCCGCTGCCACATGCGATCGCTCAGCACAACGACCGGCGGCGCGCCTTCCCGGTCATCGGCAGGCGTCAGACCGCGGCCCATGGCAACCGGCGCTTCAAGCACGCTAAAGTAGTTGCCGGAAACCAGCTTGCCCAGCAAGGCCACCGAAGCCTGAGAATCACCCTGGCGATGGACCAGCAGCGGCGTCAGCCCCGACTGAAACGCGGCCAGCGGTCCCTGGAAGCCCTGCGTGTGATCACGCAGCTTCTCGTAGAGCTCGTTCGAGAACATGCTCCAGTCGCCCAGAAGCTCGCTGGCGGCGCAACAGGTGCTGTCGCGCCCTATCTTATATAGCTCCGATGGCTGCCTTACCGGCAGCGGCTTCAGCATCGTGATGTAGATCAGGCTGAAGATGGCTGTGGTCGCGCCGATGCCCAGGGCAAGCGTGAGCACAGCCGTAACGGTGAACCCCGGACTGCGGCGTAATTGGCGAAATGCGTAACGGATATCCTTGGCCAGATGCATCGTGTCACTCCGTCCGCAACGCTACCATGGGTTCGGTGGAGGCGGCGCGGCGCGCTGGAATCAGCGCCGCCAGCGCGGCCGCGGTTACCAGCAAACCCGCCGCGGCGGCGTAGCTCACCGGGTCCAGCGCCGGGACGCCGACGAGGAAGCGGCTCAGCACCCGCGACGCCTCCACGCTCACCAGAACACCCAGCCCGATGCCCAGCAGACCGCTCTTCGCGGCGCTCATCATCACCTCACGCGCGACGGCTGCGCGATCTGCACCGAGCGCCATGCGGATGCCGATCTCCCGCACCTGCTGCGCCACGGTATAGCTGGTGACGCTGTACATGCCGACGACCGCCAGCAGCAAGGCAAGTGTCGCGAATGCCGTCAGGAGCTCACCGCGCAACTGCTGCGGCTGGGTGGCGGCCGCGAGTGCGTCGTCCATGGTCGTGAACCTGGTCGCGATGGCGGCATCGGCGGCGAGTGTGCGCTGCCGCACCGCTGGGATCAACATCGCAGGGGCAGTCGCGGTGCGTAGCACAATCTGCACTTCGTTCGCCATATACGGGTGCTGTGCCAGCGGCATGTAAAGCGCCGGCGTGGGATCGTCCGCAGGCGAATCCTGGCGCACATCGCCGACTACTCCAACGATGGTCGCGCCACGCATGCTGTCTTCGTCCAGGCCGCAGATAATCCGCTGCCCCAGCGGACTGCTGTTGCCAAAGGACTGGCGCGCGAGCGAGGAGCTAATGACTGCGACCGGCTGCGACCCATGTGTATCCGCGGCGGTAACATCCCTGCCCTGCAGCAGCGGGATCTGCATGGCTCTGAAGTATCCCGGACCGGCCAGACTGAAGATCGCCCAAGGCAAGCCGGGCTGACCCATCGACTGTCCCTTGCCCGTAATGGCATAGAAGCCGTTTGATCCATACTGGCCGGCAGGCAGTCCCATGGTCTGCACTGCCGACTGCACGCCGGGTAACGCGCCTAATTGGTCGGTAAGCTGCGCCAGCTCGACGACGCGCTTTTGCCCCTCCGCTAGCCCACGTGCTGGGGCATGTGCGTAGACGACCAGCCGGTTCTGCGAGGCGAAGCCTAGCGGCGTCTCGTGAATGTGCTGGAGTGTGCGCAGCAACAGCCCGGAGGTGGTGACGAGCAGGAAGCTGAGCGCGATCTCGAGCGCGAGCAGGCCACGCCGCCACAGGGCGGTGCCGCGGTCGCTGCTGCTGGGGCGCGTGCCACGGCTCAACGCCGCTGCCGGATCGCGCCGTGCCGCCCACCAGCACGGCAACGCCGCGCTGAGCACGGTGACAACAGCGGCGAGCAGCAGGCAGAAGCTGAGAAGCCGAGGATCGGGTGTGGCACTCATGCTGCGCGGCAGTTGCGATGCGAGCATGTGCATCAGCAGTTTCGTCGAGGGAATCGACAGCAGCAGTCCGGCAATGCCGCCGAGCAGCGATACAAGAGTGGCCTCCAGAAGAACAGACGCGACGATGCGGGCACGGCTCGCACCCAGGGCGCCACGCACCGCCAGCGCGTGACCCTGCGCGGAGATGCGCACCAACTGCAGGTGCGCGACATTCGCGCAGGCAATCAGCAGCAGCACGCTCACCGCGCCAAGCCACAGCCATAGCGAGGTCCGCACGCTGCCGGTGAGCGCATCGCGCAGCGGCACCGCGCGCAGATCGACGTGCGCGTGGTCTACGGGAAACTGTTTCGCCAGGCGAACGGAGAGCGCATGGAGCCGGAGCTGCGCCTGCCCTACATTGAGCCCGTCACGCAGCCGCGCCACCGCATGGTAATTGTAAGAGTTGCGGTTCAGGTTGTCCGGCACGGCAGAGGCGCCGAGCCAGACGCTGGTTTTCTGCGGGAAGTCGAAGCCGCGCGGCATCACGCCGACGACCTGATACGACTCGCTCTCCACGCTGACCAGCTTGCCTACCGCGGCAGTGACGCCGCCCAGCTCCGCATCGGCAAAGGCCTCGCTTACCAATGCCTGATGCGACGCGTCGCCCTTGCGAAAGCGCGCTCCGCTGACCGGGTGCACCCCAAAAACATCCGCAAACTGCGGACTGACCGCTTCAATCTGCGTAAACGTGGCGTGGTCTGAAAGCTGCACGCCCATTTGGCCGCCGTCGTAATAGGCCACGGCCGCGAAGGCGGGGTCGTTGCTCATGTCCTGGTAGTCCCCGCCGGGAACACGCGGGATTTGATGCTGCTTGTCCGTAAAGAAGGTCTCGAGCGCGACGATGCGGTCCGCGTCGCGATAGGGCAACTGCGTGAGCAGCATCTGCTCGACCACGCTGAAGACGGCCGTGGTGGCGCCGATGCCGAGCGCCAAGGTGAGAATGGCCGTCAGCGCAAAGCCGGGGTTGCGATGAAGCTGCCGGAAAGCGTAGCGGAGATCCTGTGCAAGCATCATCGATCTACTCCGTCCTCAGCGCTGTGATGGGGTCAACGGTAGCGGCGCGCCGCGCGGGAAACATCGCCGCGAGCAGGCCGATCAGGAAGAGCGCCGCAGCCAGCACAAGGAACACCAACCCTTGCTGGGCGGAGAGATGCGCGGCCTGCGGTCCTTGCACCGCGTGTGTCTCCGGCAACAATGCTGCAATGGCCCGGCTCGCGAACAACGTCAGCACCGCGCCCGCGGCGATTCCGATAGCGACCATCGCAGCCGCCCGCGTTGTAATGGTGCGCACCACGTTGGCCCGCGTAGCACCGAGCGCCATCCGCACACCGATATCGCGCGTGCTTTGCTCGACTTCGTGACTCAACAGACCGTGGATGCCCACGATGGCGAGCAGCAGTGCCAGCATGGCGAAGCCGCCGAAGAGCCACGACTCCATGCGCTGGAAGTCGAGCTGGTCGAGCACGATCTCATCCATCGTCTCCGGCGTGCGGAAGGGTACGGTGGGATCAACCTGATGGATCGCCTCACGCAATTCGCCGTAGACAGCTTGCGGATCGCCCTTTGTGCGCACCACAAGCTGCATGCCACTGAGATAGTCCAGCGGATCGGCTACAGGTAACAGGTCCGCAAGGTAATCCATCTCTGCCAGGGCAGGCCGGTCAAGAGCCTGGCGGATATTGGTGACGACGCCAACGATCTCCGCATTTTCACCGTCGATGTGAGCACCAATTGGTTCGCCTCCCTGGGGGAAGAACTTTTTGACGAAGGCCTCGTTGACCACAACCCTGGGTGCACCGGCAGTATCCAGACCCGGATCGAGCAAACGGCCACGGACCAATCGGATGCCGAAGGTCTTGTAGTAGCCGCTGGTGACGATACGGTTCTCAGCCAACATCTCCTGATGCGGCGGATACGGCGGCTGTCCCTTGATGTGGACATCGGAGTTGTTGCCCCAGTTCTGGATCGGCGTGATGCTGACAAGTCCGGCGGCCTCTATTCCCGGTGTGTGCTCCAGCAGATCCAGTAGCGGGTGATAGAAGTTTCCCAGCGGATTACGGCCTTGATAGCGGCCAGGCGAGAGGTCTATCTCCGCCGAGGCAATATGGCCGGGAGCGAAGCCGAGATCCGTATGGCGTTGTTCAAGGATGGAGCGCAGCAGCAGCCCGGAGGTGAACAGCAGCACCAGCGCCAGCGCGACCTGGGTGACGATGAAGGCGGAGCGCAGCCGATGATGGGCGCGCGTGGTGCCGGCCGAACCGCCGGCTCGCAGTGCCTGACTGGGATCGGTGTTGGCCAGCCGCAGTGCAGGCAGTATGCCGGCCAGCACACTTGTCACCGTGGCCAGCACAAGTGCCACGGCGAGTGCGCTCAGGATTCAGGTGCACTTCCGCCCCGCGCTGCAGCGCATCGATGAGGAAGGTGCGCATGCCGTTGAGCACCAGCATGGCCAGCAGCACGCCTGCGCCGCAGCCGAAAGCGGCCAGCACCAGACTTTCCGTCAACACCTGGCGAAGAATCGTTGCGCGCCCTGCACCGACAGCGGCACGCAAGGCCATCTCGCGTTCGCGGCCCACGCCGCGCGCCAGCAACAGTCCGGCGATGTTGACGCAACAGAGCGCGAGCACGGCTAATACTGCGGCGCCCATCACCGTAAGCGGCGAAGCGACACCCTCGCTCAATGTCGCGTCCAGCGTGTGCAGCACGACCGTGCGTCCGCCATCTGTGTCGGGATAAGCGCGGCCCATGTTCGGCGAAGACGCGCTGCAGATCCGCTTGCGCCTGCTGCCGGCTCACGCCCGGCTTCATCCGGCCGATGGTCCGCAGCCAGTGGTTACCGCGGCTCGTGATCCACTGCGGGTTCGCATGCAGCGGCGTATACACCGCGTTGCGCTGCCCCAGCGGAAAACGAAAGTCCGCCGGCATGACGCCGATGATGGTGTAGGGATGGCCATCGAGCCGCGCCATGTGACCGATCACCTTGGGGTCGGCCTGAAAGTCGCGCTGCCATACCTCATAGCTCAGCACTGCGACGTCGTCGCGTCCGGGCTGGTCTTCGCCGGGAAGGAAGGTGCGGCCCAGGATCGGCCGAACGCCGAAGACGTCAAAGAAGTTGTCTGTCCCTTTCGTCGCATGGAGTGCTACTGGCCCGTGCGGCGATTCGAGATTGACACTGGAAAAGCCGTTATAGCCGGCGAGTGCGGAGAAGGTGTGCTGCTGTGCGCGCTCGTCACGATATGCGGGCACCGACGCCGGTTGCGTATAGCCGCTGTGCGAGCGGCTCTCCGGAACGACAATCTGGTGCGGATCGGGAAAGGGCAGCGGACGGAGCAGGACCGCGTCAATAACGCTGAACACAGCGCTGGTCGCTCCCACGCCCAGCGCCAGCGTCAATATCGCGGTCAGGGCAAAGCCGGGACTACGTCGCAGCTTGCGAAACGCATAGCGCACATCCTGTCTCAATTGCACGGCTTTCTCCCTTCCCACAAAACTCTGCTGCCTACTCGTTACGCAAGGCCTGCACCGGCTCGATCGACGCCGCGCGCGTTGCCGGCACAAACGCGGCCAGCACTGCCGCGATGACCAGCGTGCTGAATGCGCCGCCCAGGATCAGCGGGTTGTAACTGCTGACGTTGTAAAGGTGCGCCGCCATGAGCCGGCCCAGGACAAGCGCCAGCGGCACACCGAGGACGAGGCCGACCAGCACCTGCGACAAGGCGTGTTTTAAGACCTCGCGCAGCACATCGCCACGGTCGGCGCCGAGAGCCATGCGCAGTCCTACTTCGGGCGTGCGCCGCTCTACCGTGTACGCGGTCACGCCGTAGATGCCAATCGCGGCCAGCAGCAACGCAACCAGCCCGAAGGTCATGGTGAGGCGCGCCAGCATCTCCGGCTGATTGAAGTTGGAGTTGACCTGCGTTGCGAGCGTGTCGATGCGGGTGATGGGCAGATTGGGATCGATGTTGCCGATTGCGCGGCGCAGGGCCGCGGCCATCTCCGCTTCGCCGCCCTGGTAGTGCACGACGATGTCTTCGGGATAGCGAACCCGCTCCTCCTCCACGCGGTCGCGGGCGGCAAAAACCTCCGAAGGCTGCGCCAGGGGCATGAAGACCATGGGCAACTGCGGTTGATCAGGATCCTCATATTTTGTATTGTCCACCACGCCGACGATCTCGAACTCGCTGGGATCTTTCGCGTTCAGGCCGAAGTGTGCGCCCAGGGCTGGCTTGCCTTTGAGGAAGTGATCGACAAAGGCCTGGTTTGCCACAGCGACGCGGCGGGTCGACGCAGTGTCAGCATCGGAGATGCCGCGGCCTGCGAGCATGTGCGTGCCGACGGCAGCGAAGTAGCCAGGACTGACGTAGTCGAAAGGTAGTCCGGTAGTAGTTATTGGTGAACTCGGGAGGCGGTGGCGGAGCGCCCGGCAGAAAGGTCAGGTCATGCCAGCCATTTTGTGAGAGCGGGCTAAAGGTCGCATAGCCGAGATCGAGCACACCCGGCGTCTGCCGCAATTGCGTATCGAACTTGCGCTCCAGCTCCGCGAGCTTCTGGATGTCATAGCCGGCGGCCACCACGTTGATGCGGATGATCAGTCGTCCGGAGGTCTCCAGGTGCAGGTTCTGATGCTCGAGCGCGCGCAGGCTTAGCGTGAGCAGTCCAGCTGTGGAGAGCAGCGCCAGGGACAACGCCGCCTGAAACACCACCAGCGCCTTCTGCGGCCACGCGGACTTATCTCCGGCCGTCCGGCTGGCGCCGCGCAGTGCCTCGATGGGATCGAAGTGTGAGGTGATCCACGCCGGCACACAGCCGAAGAGCAGACCCGCCAGCACAGCGATACCCAACGCGAAGCCCAGCACGGCTGGCGAGGGCGAAGAAGATATGGGCGATGACTGCGTACCGGCCAGCGCCATCGACAGCATCGCTCGCGAGCCAAAGACGGCCAGCAGGATTGCCACGGCGCTGCCGGCCACTGCGACGATCAGACTCTCGACCAGAGTCTGCCGAATGAGGCGGCCGCGCGGCGCTCCCAGGGCAAGACGCACCGCGGTCTTCTGCCGCCGCGCCATGCCGCGCACCAGCATCAGGTTGGCGAGATTCGCGCAGACGATCAGCAGCACGAAGCCGGCAATCATGAAGAGTAATTGCAGTCCGGAGGCATAGCTGTCGCGCAGCTCGCTGATGCCGCTGGCAGCGGGCGCCCATTCGGTGCGCTGCTTCGGAATGGCGACGGTTTGCCCCGCCGCGAGCGTTTCGAGATGCGCGTGCAGCCATCCCTGCAGCAGCCCGCTGGTCTGTTGATCGATGGTTGCGGGATTGAATCCGGCTCGCGCGCGGCCAAGGATGTACAGCCAATATTGGCTGGGATGGTCCATCGCATCGATGTTGGTCAGCATGGGCTCGAAGGCCAGCGGCGCCCATATCTCCGGGGGATCGGCATCCAGTCGGGTGCCAAAGAAGCTAGCAGGCAGGATGCCGGCCACCGTCATCGCCCGGTTATTGATCATCAGTGTCGAGCCGACAATCGCCGGCGTTCCGCCGAAACGGCGCTGCCACATCTCGTAGCTCAGCACCACCTGCGGCTGGGTGCCGCGCTGATCATCGGAGGGCGCAAGCGCGCGCCCTTCGAGCGCCTTGACTCCGAGCGTCGAGAAGTAGTTGCCGGCGACAAACTGTAACCGGGCCGGCTCCGCTGCGCGCCCGCTTCCCTGCTGGCGTATGCCCACCGACCGCTGCCCTGCCTCGACAGCGGTCATGCTGGTGAATCCCTCCAGATGGTCGCGAAACATCTGGTACTGATCGTAGGAAAAGAGGCTCCAGTCGCCGAAGAGACTGCCGCCGTTGAAACAGCAGTCGTATCGCGTCCCCAGCTTGTAGAGCTGCTCGGGCGCCTTCACCGGCAGAGGGCGCAGCATGACCTGATAGATCAGCGTGAAGATGGCGGTGGTTGCGCCGACACCCAGCGCCAGCGTCAGCACGGCGGTGAGCGCAAAGCCTGGTGTGCGGCGAAGCTGCCGCAAAGCGTAACGAAGGTCCTGCACGATCTGCTGGATGAACTGCACGAGTCCTCCTCTCTGTGGTCTGTGGTTATTCCATGCGCAGCGCGACCATCGGCTCGATGGAGGCAGCGCGCCGCGCCGGTACCAGGGCCGCGACCGCCGCAGCAAGCGAAAGCACGGCCAGGGTGACGATGCTCACTCGCGCATCGAAGGCGCCCACGCCGTAGAGGTGCTGCGCCATCAAGCGCCCGGCTGCATAAGCCAATGGAACGCCGATGGCCAGCCCGATGCCGCAGTGCGCAAGTGCACGCTTCAACACATCGCGCAGAATGCTGCGCCGGTCGGCGCCGAGCGCCATGCGCACGCCAATCTCGCCCGTGCGCCGCTCCACGGAATAGGAGGTGACGCCATAGATGCCGATCGAGGCCAGGATCAGCGCCACCAGCCCGAAGAGCGAGGTCAGCCGCGCCAGTAGCTCGTCCTGATTGAAGTTGGTCGCCAGCTGATCCGAGAAGGTGCGGAAATACTGCGGCGTGAGATTGGGGTTCACCTCGGTGAACGCGCGACGCGTCGCCGCTTCGACGGATGCGGGTGTACTGTTCGCCGTCTCCATCACCACCTGGCCCGCGTAATGTCCCAGCGGCTCGAATACCTTGTTTTCCGGCCTGAAGATCGCCGTCGCCTGCGCGAACGGCAGGTAGTACATCGGGGGCGGTGGCACATTCGGGTCATTATGCTTCGTGTTTTCCACGATGCCGACGATTTCGAACTGCGATTCCAACTCGCGTTCGACGCCGAAGTGCTGGCCGATTGCCTTGCCATGGAAGTAGCGGTCGGCAAAGATCTGGTTCACGATCGCGACCTTGCGTTCATGGCTATCGTCGCCATCGGTAAAGAAGCGGCCCGCGTGCAGCTTGGCACCAATCGCATCGAAATATTCCGGACTGATCCGGATATATGCCGCCTCATACCAGTCGCTGTCCGGCTTCGGATCAGGCTGACCGGGAATAAAGACACCGCCGTTCCAGTTGTCATGGCTCAGAGGCGTGTAGAGGGCAAAGGCAACTTTCTTCGTACCGGGAATCCGCATCAGGCTTTCATGCAGTTTGCGATACAGATCGTCGGTCTGCTCCGGCTTGTATCCGGCAAGGAAAGGATCGATGCCCACGATGTAGCGATCCGTCGTTTGGAAACCGAAGTCCTGGGTCCGCAGATTACTCAGGCTGCGTAGCAGCAGTCCGGCTGCGCAGAGCAGGACCACGGAGAGCGCGGCCTGGGTGATGACCAGCACACGCTGCGGCGCCGAGCTCGAGTCCTTCATGGTTCGCGCGGCGCCGCGGATGGCCGACGCCGGATCGACCTTGGTGGAGATCCATGCGGGTATCGCAGCGCATAGTACTGCAGTGATCAATGCCGCAAGCACGGCGAAGCCCAGCACCGGCAGCGACGGATTCACACTTACCGGAACATAGTCCGAGCCGCGGAAGGCCAGCCGCAGCACCGAATGCGCTACGGCGTAGGCAATAGCGATGGCACCCGCGCCACCCACCAGCGCCAGCAACACGCTCGAGATCATGGCCTGCCGTACCAGTTGCCCGCGCGTTGCGCCTAGCGCGATACGCACTGCCTGCTGCTGCCGATCCGCGGTGGCGCGCACCAGCAGCAGGTTGGCTACATTGGCGCAGACGATCAACAGCACGAATCCCGCAGCCGCCATCAGCAGATTCAGCGCGCGCCCGTAACTCTCCGCCACATCGTTTACGCCCGCCTTGGCGGAGGAGAGTTGCGTTTTCTGTTGGCCTATTTGTGCTCGCGCGGCGGCAGTGAGCGTGTCCCGGCTACGCAGCCACTGCCGCAGTTCCACGTTCAATTGCGCGGTGATCTGCTCCAGCGATGCATCGGGTGAAATCTGTCCCACCACATCCAGCCAGTGCGTATCGGGGTGATGGGTGTGCGCCGCATCCGAGCCCGTGAACTTCGCCTCCTGGTTCAGCGCGAGCCAGAGTTCCGGCGGATCCGATTGCACAATCTCGCCCTGATACTCCGGCGCGGTGACGCCGACTATCGTGACCACCACACCATTCATGGTGAAATTTGTGCCCAGGATGTGGGGGTCGAGGCCGAGGCGCCGCTGCCACATGCGGTAACTGATCACGGCCACGGGCGCCGCGCCTTCGGTGTCGTCCGATGGTTGAATCGGCCGGCCCAGCGCCAAAGGCACACCTAGCGTCGAAAACTCATTGCCGGCGGCAAAGCGTCCCTTCACGGTTACCGGAGGCTGCGAGTCGCCCACACGCCGCGTGAGCAGAGGCGTGGTGTAGGACTGAAAGGCGGTCAGACTCTCGAAGCCTTTCGTGTGATCGCGGAAGTAGAGATAAAGATCGTTCGAGAAGATCTCCCAGGTATCGCCCTGCAACCCGCCGTAGTTGCAGCAGGTGGGCTCCTTGCCCACCATGTATAGGCGCGCGGCGTGCTTGACCGGCAGTTCCTTCAGCATGGTGTTGTAGATCAGCGTGAAGATGGCCGTCGTCGCGCCGATGCCGAGGGAGAGCGTCAGCGCCGCTGTGATGGCGAAGCCGGGGCTGCGACGGAACTGCCGCAGTGCGTATTGCACGTCCTTGAGCAATTTCCCCATCGCAGCTTCTCCCTCAGCCTTGGACTTATCGGACTATAGACACACTCCGGCTTCGCGCTGGCGTATCTGCGTTTGCGGCGCCGCTTGCTACTGCACCTGTAATAGCTGCTCGGGCGACAGCTCTCCCTCGGCGATGACCTTGCCGTCGAAGAGATGCACCTGGCGGTCTGCGTGGCGGGCAAAGCGCGGATCGTGGGTCACCATGCAGATGGTCGCGCCTTCCTTATGCAGCTCGGAGAGCAGCTCCATCACCGCTTCGCCATTCTTCGAGTCCAGGTTTCCGGTAGGCTCGTCGGCCAGCAGGATGGACGGCGAACCGGCCAGCGCGCGGGCCACAGCGACGCGCTGCTGTTGGCCGCCGGAGAGCTGTGAGGGATAGTGGCGCATGCGGTGCGCCATCCCGACGCGCTCCAGCGACTCCTGCACGCGGCGCTTGCGATCGGCCGCCGGCATGCCGGAGCGGTAGGTCAGCGGTAGCTCCACGTTCTCGGCCACGGTAAGGTCGCCGATCAGATTGAAGCTCTGGAAGATGAAGCCGATCTCCTGGTTGCGGATACGCGAGCGCTCGGCGAAGCTCAGGTTCTCTACCGGCTTGCCGTTCAACTGGTAGCGGCCGTTGGTCGGCGTATCGAGCAGCCCGATGATCGAGAGCAGCGTCGATTTGCCGCAACCCGACGGCCCGGACATGGCGACGTAATCGCCACGCAGGATCGACAGGTGCACGCCGGAGAGCGCGTGCGTCTCGATCTCATCCGTGTAGAAGACCTTGGTCAGCGCTTCGATCTGTATCAGTGCCTGTGCTGTTTCGTCCATAGTTGGCCTCGTGTTCCTTTCCTTCCTAAGTTCGGTTGTTATTCCAGCCGGATGCGGTCCACCTGGTCCCAGCGGGACATGTCGGACAGGATGACGGTATCTCCTTCATTGAGCCCGCTGAGTACCTGGATGGCATTTACCGAGGCGCGGCCCACCTTTACCGGAACGCGCGTCGCGGTCTTTCCATCGGGGCTCAGTTTGAACAAGCTGATAGTCGAGTCTTCATTGCCGAAGGCCGGCCGGCCGACATACAGCACATTCGACAACCGCTGCAGGTCGATCTGCCCATCTACGCTCAGGTCCGGCCGCTCCCCTTCGACGAAGCCGTTCAGCGCCACGTCTACGGTGACTGTGCCGTTGTGCACGCCCGGATCGATACGCTGCACCGTGCCTTCGATGATGCCATTATGCGTATCGACGGCAGCCGGCTGGCCGGTCTGGATGTCGCGCGCCTGCGTCTCGGGAATGTTCAGCGCCGCCTTCAACTGATTTTTCACCACGACTTTCGCGAGCATGGTACCGATTGTCACCTGCTGTCCGACAGCCAGAGGCAGGTCCGTAAGCACGCCGTTGATGCCCGCTTTCACCTTCAGGCCATCCAACTGCTGCTGCTTGAGCTGGTATACCGCGCGTGCCTGGTCTACCTTGGCCTGCTGCACGGAAAGCTGTGTCTCCAGAGCCTTCTCGTTGATGGATACGACATTCTGCTGCATTTGGTTCTGGGTAGTTAATCCCTCGGCGTTGCTTTTTGAGGCCTGAGCCTGCAGCCCGGAGATCACTCCCAGCTTGTAAAGGGCCTCATCGCTGGTCGCCTGCCGCTTCGCAGTCTCATAGGCGGCATTGGTAGTAGCAGCCGTCGAGCGCTGGCCCATGAGCGTGCTCTGCAGCTGCACAGCCGTGTTCTTCAGGTCGGCTTCTGCTTCGCTGAGCGCAAGCTTCGCGTCCACGGCCTGCTGTGTGGTCTGCGGATCGCTCAGCTCCACCAGGACAGTGTCCGCCTTCACATTCGAACCGGGCAGCACCAGGATGCGGGTCACGGTCGCAGCGGTCTGAGCCGGGATCTGGCGAATCGCGTCTTCGCGGGGCACCAGTGTTCCATTGCCGCGTACCTGCCGGATCAGGTTTCCGCGTTTCACCGTGTCGGTCCACACCACGCTACGCTCTACCGTGGGTGCGGCGGGTTTCAGCCGCATGACAGCGAAGGTGACGCCGGCAAGGACAACGATAGCCACCGCAATGGTCACGACGCGGCGGCGGTTCTTCTTGGCTTTGATATCTGGTCGGGCGATGTCCATCAATGGACTGTGATGCACTTGCATATCCAAGTGCCTCATCCCTCCTAAGTTACTGAAAAAAAGGCCTGTAGCAAAGGAAGGAATTCCGCCGGCCCGAACCTCGCTGTCCGGTCACGTGGCCGGGCTGTCCATTTCCGGACATGTTGCCGGGTCGGATGCGTACGACTAAGGATTCATTTCCCAAATGTCCCGCTTTCGAGACAATGACCGGCATTGGAGCGAACCATGCAAGCAATTTCTGCCACAAACGCCAGGCTGAAGCTGGCGACGCTGCTTAACAAAGCCCAACGGGAACCATTGATGATCCGCAGCAACGACCGTGATATCGCCGTGATGCTATCGGCAACCGAATATCAGCGGCTCAGCGACCGGCCACGCGCGAAAGCGCCACGCCCGCGCATCGACGCAAAGCTCGTCGCGCTACTCGACGCCTCCGACTAGATCCCTTGTGCAGACGATCAAGGCCGGAGCAGGACGCTCCGGCCTTGATCGTGTCGCTTTGTCGGCATCAGGCACGCGCCGGATCGCCGCGCTCCGGATCGACCCCAAGCTCCGAAAAAGCCGCTTCGGCCTTCTTGGCATCGAATTTGCCGTCGCGTGCCAGCCGGGAGAGCGTCGCCGCGACGATCGACTCCGCGCTCACCTCGAAGTGCCGCCGCAGATGCTCGCGATTATCGCTGCGGCCGAAGCCATCCGTCCCCAGTGAGACGAGCCGGTCAAGCAGCCAGGGCGCCAGTTGGTCCGGCACCGCCTTCATATAGTCGCTGGCGGCGATGATCGGCCCCGGCGTACTGCCCAGAGCGTCAAGAATGTACGGCTGCTTCGCCTGCTGCGAGGGATGCAGGCGATTCCAGCGCTCCACAGCTAGCGCATCGCGGCGCAACTCGTTGTAGCTGGTTACGCTCCACACATCCGTCGCGACGTTGTATTTCTCCGCCAGGATCTGCTGCGCACGCAGCGCCTCGTTCAGGATCGGCCCGCTGCCGAAGAGTTGCGCGACGGCTTTGCCCTTCGCGGCCGCACGGAGCCGGTAGATGCCGCGCAGGATGCCTTCACGCGAGCCCTCCGGCATCTCCGGCATCGCGTAGTCCTCGTTGTACATGGTGATGTAGTAGAAGAGGTCTTCGCCCTTCTCGTACATGCGGCGCAGGCCGTCCTGCACGATGGTGGCAAGCTCGTAGACGAATGCCGGATCGTAGGTCGCGCAGGTGGGCACCGTCGATGCCAGCACGATCGAGTGACCATCCTGATGTTGCAATCCCTCGCCGAGCATGGTGGTACGCCCGGCGGTGCCGCCCATCAGGAAGCCCTTGCCGCGCGAATCGGCAAACGCCCACGCCATGTCACCAATACGTTGGAAGCCAAACATCGAGTAATACATGTAGAACGGAATCGCCGGCAGCCGGTAGTTTGAGTACGCAGTGCCCGCCGCGGTGAACGATGCCATCGAGCCCGCTTCCGTGATTCCCTCTTCCAGAATCTGGCCGTCCGCCTCTTCGCGGTAGTAAAGCAGCATGTCCACGTCATGCGGCTTGTACTTCTGTCCTTCGCTGGCGTAGATACCCACCTGCCGGATGGCCGATTCCAGGCCGAAGGTGCGTCCCTCATCGGGCACGATGGGCACAATCAGCTTGCCGAACTTCTCATCCTTCATCAGGTGGCGCAGGATGCTGACGAAGCCCATCGTCGTCGACACGGCGCGGCCTTTCGACCCGGCGGTCCACTCCGCAAAGGAGTCCAGCTCGGGCGCCTTGAAGTCGAGCTTCGGCGTCTCCCGCTTGGGCATGAAGCCGCCCAACTCCTTCCGCCGCTCGAGCATGTAGGCAATCTCCGGCGCGTCCTTCGCCGGACGGTAGGGCAGCGCTTCCTTCGCCGCCTCTTCCGGTACCGGGATATCGAAGCGCTTCACGAACGCGGTCAATGCATCGTCGGTCAGCTTCTTCTCCTGGTGACTCGCGTTGCGCGCCTGCGTGCTGCCGAGTCCGTAGCCCTTCACCGTCTTGGCGAGGATCACCGTCGGGCCGCCTTTGTGCTCGGTCGCGCGCCTGTAGGCGTTGTATATCTTCACCGGGTCATGGCCGCCGCGATGCAGCCGGGCAAGCTGATCGTCCGACATGTCGCGGACCAGCTCCAGCAGCTCCGGATATTTGCCGAAGAACTCCTGCCGCAGGTACGCGCCGCCCTTCGCTTTGAACGACTGATAGTCGCCGTCGACGCACTCTTCCATGCGCTTCAGCAGCAGGCCGGTGTGGTCGCGCTCGAAGAGCTTGTCCCAGTCCGCACCCCACACCACCTTGATCACGTTCCAGCCCGCGCCGCGGAACATCCCTTCCAGCTCGTCGATGATGCGCTTGTTGCCGCGTACCGGTCCGTCCAGCCGCTGCAGATTGCAGTTGACGACGAAGATGAGGTTGTCTAGCTTCTCGCGCGTCGCCATCGAGATCGCGCCCAACGTGTCCACTTCATCCGTCTCGCCATCGCCGACGAAGGCCCACACCTTGCGATCGGTCTTCGGAATCAGGCTCCGGTTTTCGAGGTAGCGCATGAAGCGAGCCTGGTAGAGCGCGTTCAGGGGTCCAATGCCCATCGAGACCGTCGGAAAGCGCCAGAAGTTCGGCATCAGCCACGGATGCGGATACGACGACAGGCCTGGCTTATCGCGCAGCTCGTGGCGGAAGTTCAGAACCTGCTCATCCTCGAAGCGGCCTTCGAGATACGCGCGCGCATACACGCCCGGAGAAGCGTGTCCCTGGAAGTAGATGAAGTCGCCCGGCTGATCGCCATGGTTGGCGTGGAAGAAGTGGTTGAAGCCGACTTCGAGCAGTGTCGCGAGTGAGGAATACGTCGAAATGTGCCCGCCGATGCCCGCATCCTTCTTGTTCTGGCGGTGCACCATGGCCATCGCGTTCCAGCGAATCAGGCTCTCGACGCGACGCTCCAGATCGCGGTTGCCGGGATATGGCACTTCCTCGTGCTTGGGAATGGTGTTCAGGTAGGGCGTGATCAGCTCGCCCGTAGTATTGATCCCGGCTTCGCGGGCCCGGCGGCGCAGCGCAGTCAGCAACTCGGCGCTACGCTCGGCGCCCTCGGCGACCACCACCTCGTCAAAGGCCTCGATCCACTCGGCCATCTCTTCGGAAAAGCTTGTCTGGACTGGCACTGCCTCTTTTGTGCTCATTGCTTCGGATCCACTCGCCTGTCGGAATTGGGTCTTGCCGTGGGACGCGCCGGACTGCATCCACCACTGCTCAGTATAAGCGGTTACTCCGCTCTCTCAGGACTCCCCCATCGCTGCATATGCAGACGGGGGCGAGATCGGGAGGTTCACTTCATTATGGTGCGCGACTCAGCTCCGGCCTGGCGGCCTCCGCCAAAGTGCCTGCTCACCCAGGCCTGGCAAACAGATCTAAAAATCGTCTGTATTGGACTGCACGACTGGTTCACTATGGCTGACGGGAAGGCTATTGATTCCGCATCTGTCGGCTGATGCACGGATGTCGACTGCGAAAATGCGGGTCGCACCTCCATCGCACCAAGAAAAGAAGCTG
Source organism: uncultured Acidobacteriaceae bacterium (assembly GCA_963712845.1). Taxonomy (GTDB): domain Bacteria; phylum Acidobacteriota; class Terriglobia; order Terriglobales; family Acidobacteriaceae; genus KBS-83. The sequence goes on along the minus strand of CAVQJM010000039.1, from coordinate 241,249 downwards.
CTATGAGAAGTGCGGCCCGAAAACATCGCCGACACGATACTAGAATGTGATCGCCCCCTGGAAGGTGATCTGCCGCGGCGCCGCGCGCTCCAGCGAACTGAACACCCCTACCGGCAGGCTCAGCACGTTCCCACTGCTGGAATCGATGTTCCCGGTCGGCGGCCCCAGGTACGGGTGGTTGAAGAGATTGGAAAACATCGTCGTCAGCGTGAAATGCACAGGCTCGGTGATGGCCACATCCTTGATCAGGCTGAGGTGCTCCACACTGAGTGGCTGGCTCTCCAGGCTGAACGGTAACGCGTTGCCGAAGCTGCCGGTCTGCGGGGTGGCGAAGGCCGCCGGGTTGAACCAGTGCTCGAAGTTCCGCCCGCCCGGGATATGGGTCGGGTCCCCAACGCGGTCCGGCAAACCGCCCAGGGTGTTCGTGTTCGATGCATCCAGGGTCGTGAACTGCGGTGAGAACCACAACCCCGAGCCCCAGTACGCGATGGCGTAGGTCGACCAGCCGCCCGCCAGCTTCTGCGTCACACCGCTGGCGTTGCCCAGGAACCGGTGCCCTTGGCCGAACGGCAAGGCCCACGTTGTCGCCACGCTCAGGTAGTGCCGCATGGTGCTGCCGTCGTTTGCCCAGTGGCTCAGCACGTCGTCCGGATTCTCGGTATCGAGGAAGTTGGCCGTGCTGTACGCGTAGGTATAGCTGGCGTTGAAAGTGAAGCTGCTGGCGCGCCGGATCGCCGCAACCTGGAAGGCGTCGTAATGAGCGCTGCCGTCGTAGCGCGTCTCATTGACATTGACGAATTGCGGATACGGCCGCAGGCTCGGGAAAAACGGATTCACGCTCGGGTGAGGCTTGTTGACGTTCAGCGAGTAGTTCATGTTCTGGCTGCGCGAGCCGACATACGACACACGCACGCCGTTGTTGTCGATCTCCCGTTCCAGAGAGATGTTGTATTGCTGAATCCGCCCATTGGTCACGTCGCGAGGATAGCCGTATGCGCTCACGCTCGGTGGAACCGAGCTCGCTGAGCTCGCCGGATACGGATTCGGAAACTGGAACGACGGTTTCCCGCTGGTGATGGTGTTGAAGTAATCCTGCGAGACGGCGAAGGGTCCGGTTTGCCCGAGCTGCGGGTTGATCACGCCGAAGTATCCGTAGCTCGGACTGTTCGCAAAGCCGCTGGAGTTGAAATCGCCGTAACCACTCGAAAGCCGTGCGGTGTAGATGCCGTAACCGCCCCGCAGAACGAACTTGTCGCTGAAGCGGTACGCGACGCCGATCCGTGGTACGAAGCTGACCTTGTCCGGAATCGCAGTCACCTGGCCCGCCACGATATTGATCGGCACCGTGATCGAGCAGGAAGGCGCAGAGCACGTGTTGGGCGGAGCCGCCGCGGTCGTCGTCCGCGGAAAGAGCGGGCTCACCTTGCCGATAACCGAGGGATTGACGACCAGGTTGCCGGTGGTGGGGTCGAAGTTGTACATCAATCCGCTATCCGCCGTCGGCGCGCCAAAATAGTCCCAGCGCAGCCCGTAATCGAGGGTCAGCTTCGGACTCAGCTTGAAGGTGTCCTGCGCGAAGAAGCCGAGTTCGTAGGAGTGCTGCGTCTGATTCACGATGGGCACAGTGCGCAGCGTCTCCGTGGGAATGCCCAGCAGGAAGTCGGCATAGTCGAATCCTGAGAACGATCCGTCGAAGTTCATCGTTCCATAGTCCGGAACGGCGCCCTCGAATATCTTGTAGCGCGTGTAGTTGCCGCCGACCTGCAGAACGTGTCGCCCCGTCTGCCACTGCACGTTGTCGTTCAGCGTAATGGTGCTGTTGTCGTCCTTCACCCCGCCGGCCACATTGCCGAAGCCGAAGATGCCCGATGCGCCGTTGAAGTTGATCGTAGGCGCGCCCTGGCCGGTCAGCCCGCTCGGGTCCGAGCCCTGCAGGCCGATCGCCTTCACGATGCTGGTTCCATCCGGCGGCGTCTGTCCACCCTCCGGATCGCCGTCCTTGATGTAATCGAAGCCGATGCCGACACGGAAATTGTTCACCAGGTTCGCGGAGAAGACGTGCGTATCGCCCGCCGCCCACTGCTGATGCCGGCGCAGGCGCGTCCAGATCGGGGTCGGCGTGCTGTCCCAGAGCACGTAGGGCGTTCTGCGCTCAAGCCAGCGCACAAACAGCGAGTTTTTGCTGGTCAGATTATGGTCGACGCGGAAGTCAAGCCAGTCCCCCTTGAACAGATCGCTGTTGAAAGGAAAGTGATAAACAGAGTTGGGATAAGACGCGGTTCCGCCGGACAGCCCGCTGCCGGCCGGCGTCGGGTAGTAGGTATTCTGCACCGCCAGAGCCACCGAGCTCAATCGGTTCGCTGGAATGACGTTGTTAGGAAAGGGCTGGCCCGTCGTTGGGTCCACGATCTGCGTCGGGGACGAAGCCTGCAGAAGGCTGGAGAAATCCCCCGTCCGCCAGGGCGTGGGCGGCACCGTCAGCGGAATATCCGTTCCGAGAGGAATCCGCTGAGCGAACCACTGGCCGAAGAAGAAGGTCCGGTTGCGAAGGATAGGGCCTCCGACTTCCACGTCCCACTCGTGCTGCAAGTATGGCGGCTTGATGGGAACGCCCGGTGTCACTCCGGATGAGGGTGTATAAGGAGCCGCATCGAGCGCAGAGCTGTAAATCTTGTAACTGGCCTTGCCGTGGAAGCGGTCCGTGCCGCGCTTGGTGACTTCGTTGATCTGCACCGGTCGCGCACTGTCCGCAGGGGCGTTGATGGTCACCGCTGTGACCTGCTCGAAGAAGTTGCTGTTGTCGCTCTGCTCGCCGGAGGTGTCGTTCGGAATGCCGTCGAAGCTCTGCGTCTGCTGCGCTTGGCCCAGGCCGTTCACGACTGGATAGACGCCGCCCCCGCCCTGCACACCGGAGATGGTGGTAAGCAGCGAATACGGCGTGGGATAGATGCTGACCAGCGGTGCCTTGTCGTTGTCCTTTGCGCTGAAGGTGCCTTCGACTGTGCCGGACTCGGTGGAGATGACGGCGGCGCCGGCGGTCACCTGCACCGATTCCGTGACCGCGCCGATCTTCAGCTTTGCGTCCTGCCGCCGGATCTGCCCGCTCTCGAGAAGGATGTCCCGCGCGACGAAGGATTCAAAGCCGGTCTTCTCTACATTGAGTTGATAAGTGCCCGGCTTTACGTCCGGCACCTCGTAGTTTCCGTTGTTGTCCGTAACCACCTGCCGGATCTTGATGCCGGTGGCCGGTTCGGTCAGGATCACGTTTGCGTTGTCCACAGCGGCCCCGCTTGAGTCGAGGACGGTACCGCGCAGGGTGGCCAGGTTCACCTGCGCGTACATCGGGCGGCCTGCGATGAGCAGCATGAGCAGCAGCATGCCGCAGCAGAAAGTTGCGAATTTCAGGCCCGCACCTGGTGAATCGTCCTCTGGTTTGAACATCCTGTCGCCTCCAAATCGGCTTTCCGAGCCATTAAATCCTATATCGGTTTCTTTCGTAGTATGTTTCGATTGATTATTCGTACTTCCGATTCATTGCGGAATCCTGTCAGCACGGCGAGTCGTTTGTCAAGCGATTTCCATACCGTTTTCTTGACGTCCCATCCCCTGAGCTCTACAGCCAAAGGCCTCGATCGCTTGTCGGAATTGAGTCTTGCCATGGGACGCGCGCGGCTGCATCCACCGCCCGTCTGTATAGCGTCGCCCTAGGGTGTGCTTGGTGTCTGCGCGCGGCGAGCATTACGGATTGCGGCAGCAACACGAAGCCCGTATGATCGGGCCGTTCCCCCTGTCATTGCTGAGTACCGGAAAGGCGGCTGCATGATCTGCGGGACCCGCCGTATCTCCACGCCCTGTCTCCGTTTCTGCCAGCTGCTCATCTGGTTGTTTGTTCTGTCTGCGGCCGCCCCGGCAGAAAGCCTCCGCGTGCAGAATCCTGGCACCGGCTCCATTCCCATCACAGGTAGCTGGCAGTTCCACCTTGGCGACGATACGGCGTGGGCCAACCCCGCTTTCGACGATTCCGGCTGGGAGCAACTCCGCGGCGACGATACCTGGGGCGCACAACAGCATCCCGGCTACACCGGCTTTGCCTGGTACCGCAAGCACCTCGATGTGGAAGGCACGGGGCCGGCGCTCGCTCTGCTTATGCCACCCGTGGATGACACGTACGAACTCTATTGGAACGGAAAACAGATCGGTACGTACGGCAAGGTGCCCCCGCACGCAAACTGGTGGGGGCTGGGACGCAACGCCATTTATTCATTCGGCAGTTCGCCGGCCCACGGTGTTCTTGCCGTCCGGGTATGGAAGGCACCCCTGGCCTCGAACGATCCTTTAAGCAACGGCGGACTCACCGGGACGCCGCTTCTCGGCAATGCCAGGATCTTCGAAAACCAGTTCATGCGCTCCCGCTATCTTCGCGAGCATCGCCAGATTCCCCGGCTCATGATTGGCGCGGTCGTCGTGACCGCTGGCCTGCTGGCACTGCTGCTGTTCTTGCGCGATCGCAAGCAATCGCTTTACCTGTGGCTCAGCCTCTACCTCATTGCCGATGGCATCGGCACCATCAACAACCTGGATGGTGTTCGCTACGGAATGACCTTTTTCGTCAACCAGGTCTATCTGCAGTTTGTCGATGCCGCTGGTGACATCTCGCTCTGGCTGCTGCTGCTCACGCTCTTTGGCTTCCATAAGAGTGCAAGGTGGAGAAAATGGACGATCGCACTCAGCGTTCTCTACGTTGTATCTCAGGTCATCGACATGGCGGTGCTCCGACGCTGGGAGACCGCCGGGCTCGGCAGCCAGTGGGCAGACGCCATCACGACTGCAATTTACTCTCTGACTCCGCTCTATATCTTCTTTATCGTCGGCTTCGGTCTGCTTCGCAAACGGCAGACCGCAATGCTGCCGGTTGGCATTGCCGCGTTCCTCTACGGACTGTGGACCTTTCTTATCGGTATCCTCGGCCAGGGAACCCGCTTCACCCATTGGGCGATCGTCGGGCCGCTCGGCGCCTGGGGATTGCACATTGGCGACTACACTTTCAGCGCGCGCTTCCTGCTCGATTCGCTGCTCTTCCTGGTGCTGCTCTACACGGTCACGCATCAAGAGTTTCTGCAGCGGCGCCGTCAGGCACAGATCGAGCTCGAGATGCGGTCGGCGCGCGAGGTGCAGCACGTTCTCATTCCCGAAGAGACGCCCCCCATCCCGGGCCTCTCCATCGCCAGCGTGTACAAGCCCGCTGCAGAGGTGGGTGGTGATTTCTTCCAGGTAATTCCGCTCGCTGCCGCGGAGAAGAATCCCGGCGCGTTGATCGTCCTCGGCGATGTAAGCGGCAAAGGGCTGAAGGCCGCGATGACCGTCTCGCTGATTGTGGGTACAGTGCGCACGCTGGCCCAATTCACTGAAGAGCCCTCGGAAATCCTGCGCGGACTAAACCAGCGCCTCATGGGGCGCACCGAGGGAGGCTTTACCACCTGCGTGGTGCTGCGCATTCAAGCCGATGGCGCCGCGACCCTTGCGAACGCAGGTCATCTTGCGCCCTTCCGGGATGGCATGGAGATGCCGGTCAGCAGCTCCCTGCCTCTGGGGATTGTGGCCGGCCAGATCTATGAAGAGCTCGACTTCCGCCTGGGCGAAGGCGAAACACTCACGCTCTACACCGATGGGGTTGTCGAAGCACGCAATGCCCGCGGCGATTTGTTCGGCTTCGACCGCGTCGTCCAATTGCTCTCCGCGCGCGTTCCCGTCCAGGAGCTTCTCGACACAGCCTGCGCATTCGGCCAGCAGGACGATATCACCATCCTCTCCGTCGCGCGGGTTCCCGTTGCCGAGACTCGCACCTCGACGATTCAACTGACCACACAGATCGCGCCCGCGTGACAACCCCGGCTCAAGGCTCCCCTCTTCCTTGACCTTACAGACGTGACGCACTATCGTCTCGGCTACTTGAAGACTTCTCTCTCCAACGCAGCCGGGAACACGGTTCCGCACGATGCCCATGCGCTGCACCGCCTTGGTGTGTCTTGCGGGCTTGCGGCCGGAGTGTGGCTGGGCGCGGCCGAGGCACCCACCAAGCTGGTCAACGTCGGGCTCTCGCCCTTTGCCGTTTCCTTATGGATGGTGGCCGGCGTCTTCACCGCTCGCTGGACCTTTCCAACTTTGCTCAAGGGCACCAGCTACGTCGCCCGCGATCTGTTTGAGAAGAAGCACCTCATCGTGTGGGCGCTGCTCGCCGGTGCACTGTGGGCGGTCGCCAACACGCTCACCGTCTTCGCCATCCGTGATGTCGGGCTCGCCATCGCCTTTCCGCTGTGGAACGCCAACTCGCTCTTCGGCCTGCTGTGGGGACGTGTGCTCTTCCGCGAGCTGCAGGGCGCAAGCCGCGGCGGCATCCTGCGGGTGGTGCTGGGCGCTATCGCCATCGTGGCCGCGGCTATCCTCCTCGGCTTCAGCACGGTGCACGGCGGCGGACACACGACCGCGCACGCGGCGCGGGGCATCGCGGCGGCGATCGGCGCAAGCGCGCTGTGGGGCACGATGTATGTGCCCTATCGCAAGGCGTATATCAGCGGCATGAACCCGCTCTCCTTCGTCACCGCATTCACCTTTGGCGAGCTCGGCTCCGTCCTCGCGCTGGTGTGGTGGCTGGATGGCGGCGTGCACTCGACTGCTTTTCACTTTGCCGCCTTCCGCGGTGTCCTCTTCTGGCTCTTTCTTGGAGGCTTTGTCTGGGTCATCGGCGACCTCTTCCAGCAGTTCACCGCAAAGTATCTCGGCATCGGCCGCGGCATCCCGCTCTCGAACACCAATCAGCTCTGGGGCCTCGCGTGGGGCGCGCTGGTCTTCGGCGAGCTGGCCGGAACAGATCTTACGCACAAGCTGATGGTCCTCGGCGGCTCGGTCATCATGATTCTGGGCGCGCTCGCTATCTCGACTGCGGTCGCCGGCGAACGCGAACACCACTCGCGAAATCTCGCCATCGAGCGTGAGTGCGATCGCTACCGTCTCGACTACGGAGCGGTCATCGCCGCACAGTCCGGTAGTGAGTTCGACGCCCGCGAGCGGCGCCGCTGGTGGGACTACGCCATCGTCGCCGCCGCCGTAGCCGTCTTTCTCTGGCTCGGCGTCCAGGCTCGTGTGCCCGAGATCGCGATGAACCACGCATGGCTGCTTGCGTTGGTCGTCCTGCTCATCACCAGCCTGGTCTACTGCGGAATGCGGCTCCGACGCCAGACCGGCTTCTCCTGAAGCGCGCTCTTCGAGCCGCTCATCTCGATCTGATGTATGCCCTCAGAGCCGCAAAGGTGATTCGCCCGCTGCTCAATGCGACCCCGTCTTCGCCATCCGAATGGCGCTAGGATAGAAGAGCTGCAGGTTCGGCTGAAACGATGTGATGCGCAGTGAATAGGACGCCCCCGGCTCGCAGGAAAACATGGGGCGCAGCACCAGGTCGTAGCTTCCCGGTGCGTCGGCGACGATGGCCTGGAAGAGCGCATCCACCGTTGGCGCGGTGCGGCCGCCGGTCGCCTCGAACTGCTCCTTCGCAGATTCTGCCGCCAGGCGATAGATCTGCGCCATGTCGTCGCGGGCCAGCAGGTCCAGCGTGCGGTCGGCTGCGAATGCGTCTGCGGCCGGCGGCTCATTCGACGAGTCGGCAGGCTGCGCCAGTTCGACGATGACGTGGCGACCTCCGCGCGACTGCAACTGACGGAACGCATTGCGCTCGGCGGTGGTCCAGTCCGCGATGCTGTTCGTCGCCGGACCAGATCCTGCCTCCGTCTGGACTGCATGTGCCTGGACTGCATGCACCAGGGCCGCCCGCAGTGCAGCTTCGTCTGCGGCCGCGAGGAACGGAGAAACAGACCCATCCGCGGCCAGCACCGCGACCTTCCAGTGGAAGCGTGCCGCGGTGTGCAGGTTGCGTAGCACGGCATCCGCCGCCCCGGTATCGATCGCAGCGTGCGGCCGCATTACGATCAACACATTGGTGTCCGGAACATTTGTCTTCTCCGGTTCGTCGCTCTGCAGGGTGCGAATCTCCGCACTCCCCAGACTGAACCAGAGGTAGAGATCCTGCGGGCGCAGGCCAGCCGCAGGCGAGCCATCCGGATGCCGCGCCGTCAGCCGCAGGTGCGTGTCCGGGCAGTCCGTGCGGCCGGGGTCGCGCTGACGCAGCACCTGGGAGTGTCCCGCCGGCAACAGCATGGCCACGAGCAATATCGGCACTGCCGATGCCGCGTTGTTCTTCGGTTGCGCGATTGCCTGGGATCTCCACCGCATCCGGACCATGTGTCAGTCTACGTTTCACCGTTCGAACGAGGGGTACCCCTCCCCCTGCGGTGCGGGAGGCCGGCTTGCAAGTCCTGTTTTTTCACGGCTTTAGATAGCGTGCGGAGGGATAAAAATGTCTATCTAAAGGACTTACCTCTAAAAATGTCCAAACAAAGGACTTGGAGACAGGAACCATCCCTGACGATACTCGTGTGTACTGGCCTGGATCGAATTGATACTTCCAGTGTGACAGATTGCAGGAATTGGTATGCCAGGAAAACGCGACGCACCGGCTGAAGTTCCCAGATCGGGCTGAACCCTGTGAAGTGTTCATGTCAGTGAGGTTTTTACAGATGACACCGTCCTTGCGGCCCGCTACCCTTACCGCTTGACCGAGGCGTCTACCCCCAAGTGCCCGGCGGTTCCCTGTTCGAGGCCCCTGGCGTGAGATTTCGCGGCGTTCTGCTTTCTCTTGTAGTGCTCTACTCTTCCCTTCCCTGCTTTGCCATTCTGGCCAATCCCGGCCAGACAGCTCCGCCTGCTCACCAAACAGCGCCGCGCGTGACTCCAAGCCCGTTCGGTATACCCTTTCCGGCCACACGCGGTCCGCATGAGTGGCAGGTGTGGCGGCAACGGGTGCGGACGCGACTCGAAGCACGCCGCGGCACAGACGCGCGGGCAAACGCCGGGGGCACAAGCAGCAGCGGCATTATTGAAACCATAGCCGGAGCGGTTCCATTTCAGCAGCCGGTCAATGCACTGAAAACCGGCCTCGGCCAAATCCAGAGCATCACGGAAGACACCAAAGGAAATCTTTATGTCGGCAGCTGTGACATGAGGGTCGTGCTGAAGGTAGACTCATCGTCCAACGTGACCGTGTACGCCGGGCAACCCCTGCCCACGGGGCCAGCCGCAAGTAGTGGCGATGGCGGTCCGGCGATCTCGGCACAAATTTCATGCCCGTTAGGTTTGGTAGTTGACGCCTCTGGAAATCTCTACATTTCAGATGACAGCGAAGGAACGGTTCGCGAAGTGGACGCCGCGACCGGGATTATTCACGCCATCGCCTCCGCGGCTGGGCCGGAGAACCCGGCCGGATTGTCCCTCGATGGCGCCGGCGATCTTTTTATGGCAGAGGGCACCTTGGTTCGTGAAATGAATTTGAGAACAGGTACTGTCCAAACGATTGCAGGCTCCGCGCCTCAAGGCGTGCAATGCGTCCTTTCCGTAGCGAATCCATGCCCTGCCACCCAGGTCGAGCTGTCTGTGGACGGATCGAACATAGCAGTCTCACAAAATCATCTTTATGCAGGATTGAACAGCGTTTATCAGGGCAATAACCCGGTTCTGCGCGGCGCGATTGTCAGCATCGATCTCGGGACAGGAATGATGCAATTGCTGGCAGGAGGCGGTACGCAGGCAGGCACTTCTTCGACTTTCCCGGGGATTGGGAAAGACTACGCGCCGATTGGATTGACCGCAGACGCAAACGGCAATGTGTATTTCACGGATTATTTCTCCAATATGATTTACCGATTGGCGGCCTCAGACCACACGGTCAGCGTGATCGCGGGGAGTTCAACGACGGGCTATTCGGGCGATGGCGGTCCCCCAACCGCGGCGGCGCTTTCTGGTCCTCAGGCCATCTGCCTTTCGCCTACGGGAAGCCTGGCCTTTGTGGATAGCTATCGCATTCGCTCCTTTGTTGTGGGAGGCAACATTGCGACCATAGCGGGCGATGGATTCGCGAACTACTCTGGCGATGGCGGTCCCGCAATACAGGCCGGACTCGACTATCCAGCTTCTGTCGTTGCCGATGCGGCTGGCAATATCTTTATCGCCGACTCAGTTAATGGGCTGGTACGGCGCATTGATGGTTCCACCGGCGTGATCACGACGATTGCCGGCGGCGGACAATATGGCGTCGTTGGAGAGGGCGGGCCCGCGACCGAAGCTTACCTCGTGCCTACCACGCTGGCTTTCGATCAGTCGGATCATCTCTACGTGCGCAGTAACGGTGCGATCCGTGTTGTCGATCTGAAAACGAACATCATTTCCACTGTGGTGACGGATGTTGCGTCCTTTGGAGGGCTGGTGTTCGACGGCGACAAAACACTTTATTTCGGCAGTGGGGTTTCACTGACGAACACCCTCGGAAACGGCCAAGTGCTCGCTGCGGATGTAACTACGGGAGCGACGAATGTGATTGCCGGAAGCACCCTTTCCGGAAACCCTTCAGGGGATGGAGGGCCGGCCACTCAGGCGACATTTGAAGCCGTGGTGGGGGTGGCACTCGACAACAAGGGAACACTCTTTGTTGCCGATGAGTTTGGAAACGAGATCCGCAGCGTTGATCTTTCGACGGGAATAATCGCAACGGCGGCGGGTCGGTCAATGTTCGCGCCGGGTCCTTGCGCTATCGAGGGGCTGGCGATCGACGCTTGTCTGTACCAGCCAGAGGGGCTGAGCTATGACGGCGCCGGGCATCTATTCATCGCCGACTCTGGCAACAACCTGGTGCGGCAAATCGATCTCAGCAGCAACATCATCACGACAACCGCCGGCAATCAGATGGCCGGCTTCGGTGGCGATGGCGGCGCGGCGACGGGAGCAATGCTTTACTATCCGTCAGCCGTTACATTCGATCCGAGCGGCAATCTCTTCATCGCCGACACAAACAACAACCGTGTGCGCCGCGTGGTGCTGCATCCGACAAACCTCAAAGCAACGCTGATGTACGCCGGAGGTTCGTCACCTTCTGGCGACAGCATCACATTCACGGCTACATATACCGGGCTCTCCTTCGGCATTGCGCCGACGGGGACAGTCACATTTTCTACCGGAACTACTACTCTCGGTTCAGGCACGATGGCTCCTGCCACGGATGGCTCCGGCAACTACGTTGCGACGATCACCTCGAATTCCATGCCACCGAGCAATGGGACGGTCACGGCGCAATACGGCGGCGACGGGAACTATGCCGCTGAAGCGACCAGCATTACCTTCCAGCAACTGTCGCCGTTGTACACCGTCTCGGCCAATCCGGCAGGGCTCACCATCAAGCAGGGCTCCTCCGGCAGCGTTACGTTCACCGTCACGCCGCAGAACGGCTTCAACCAGGCTGTCTCCTTCACTTGCGATGGCACGACGCTGCCCAAGGGCGTCGCCTGCAGCTTCCAACCTGTGTCAGTCACGCCGAATGGGAGCGGTGCGGTGACGACGACGCTCACCGTGCAGACCACCGGCACCGCCGTGGCGGCGCTCGATAGGCGCACCAGGCCATTCCCCGGCTGGCTTCCGCGCGGCGGCTCTATGCTGGCGCTCCTGCTGCTCGGTATCCCGCGCGTCCGGCGCAGGATGTGGCTGGGTGGCGCGGCGCTGATGCTGTGCGCCCTTTGCCTTACCGGCATGCTCGGTTGCGGCGGTGGAAGCGCAAACAGCGGTAGCGGGGCCGCGCAGAATGCCAACGCCACACCTCCGGGCAGCTATTCGATTCAGGTCACTACGTTGGCTGGCAGCGCAAGTGGGGCCGCGCCGGTGACCGTGTCGCTGACGGTGACTGAGTAGCGGCTCACGGAGGGATGAGCCAGCAGATACATGGCAGGCCGCGCTTTATCTTTCGGTTAGCAGAACCGCGCTTTCGTAACTTCGGACGCTTGCCAACGGCCGCCCAATAAATCTATCGTTGGAGTGTGGACGGAAGCGTTTACTGAAACGACCAAACTCCTTCCCCCGAGGTGACCGTATGGCGACAACACAGCAGCCCGCTGCTCCCATGGAAAGTCTCGAAAACTGGGACGAGTTCCTCGAAGGGCGCTACAAGGAAGGCAAGTCGGAAGAGGAGTTCCGCCAGTACGACAAGCAGGCCAATCCAGGCGTTGCGGAGTTCTACCGCATCAACCACGAGCAGCAGACGGTGGCGTATGTCCTGGGCAAAGAAAAGGAGTACTTCGGGCTGACCCGCGGCAGGAAGAGTATCTGGGAGGCGGGCGAGTATCTGAACACGCTGGTCGACGACAGCGATCCGGACACCGACCTTACCCAGATGGAGCACCTGCTGCAGACCTCCGAGGCCATTCGCCGCGACGGTCATCCGCGCTGGATGGTCGCCACCGGCTTCGTCCACGACCTGGGCAAGTGCCTGTGCCTGTATGGCGAGCCCCAGTGGGGAGTGGTCGGCGATACCTTCCCCGTCGGCTGCGCCTGGTCCGACCAGATCGTCTTTCCCGAGTACTTCGCCGCCAATCCCGATCGCAACGTGGCGGAGTACCAGACAAAATACGGCATATACGAGCCGAACTGCGGCCTCGAAAACGTGCACATGTCCTTCGGACACGATGGCTACATCGCCGAGGTGCTCAAGAAAAACCTGCCCGACGAGGGGCTTGCCATGCTGCGCTTCCACTCGTTTTACGCATGGCACAAGCATGGCGCGTATCAGCACCTGATGAACGAGAAGGACCGCGCCATGCTGCCCTGGGTGCAGAAGTTCAATCCGTATGACCTCTACTCCAAGGGGCACACCAAGCCGGACATGAAGGAATTGAAGCCCTTCTACGATGAGCTGTTCGCGGAGTTCTTCCCCGGAAAGCTCGCCTGGTGATGCCTGCGCAGAACGACGAAGCGCCAACAAAGCCCCTGGCGCTTGCTATCCTGACAGATCTTCACTTCTGGGTGCCATTTGTCATGCTGCTGCTTGGCATCGGCGTGTTGGTGGTCTGCGCGCGCCACTGACGCGTTAGAAGATCGCCCTCACCAGCGTAAGCGTCTGATGCCCGTCGTCGGAGATTTCGCAGCCCAGCTCGCGTGATTCGCCTGGACCGACTGTGTCGCGCATCTGGTCTTCCTTCGTCTTGCCGTCCTTGGTTGTCGTACGGTGCAGCGTCACCAGGACGTTGCGGCCCTCGTTGTTACGAATCATCCAGTCGCCGCTGGGCGGCGTGGATTGCTCACAGGGATTGGTAGCGCCGGTGTCCAGCCACAGCTTCACTGAAGCAGGTCTGGCAGTCTCGTTCTTTGGCGCCGGCTTCTGCCCGGGAAAGGCAGCAATCGCTGGCAGCAGCAGTGCCATGCCGGCAGCGATCGATCGGTACATCGCGCCTCCAGAACTGCAACAGTCCATGGCGGACTACGGAAACTGCATTCGCCGTCATGGAACGGACGTGAAGAAACGGAAAGACCCGGCGTGGGTCGATCGTTGCACTGCACCAGAAATGAGTCAAGAAAAATGGCGCCGAGGACAAGGAAAAGGCGCTCCCGCGGTGGCGGAGCGCCTCTTGGAGTCCTGATCCTGCCCTTAGCGCAGCAACATCATCAGTGCAGTGGAATGCCACGTCCAGAAAGCAGTAGTGGCCAGGACCGCCAGTACCAGCAATGAGGAGGAGACGAGCACCAACTTGAGACGGCCTACGGCGGGCGCGCGACGGGAGGCGATAGAAGCGCTGTGTCGCGGCGAAACGACGCCGATCCGCCGGGCTCGAACCCAGCGCATGGTGGCTGCCACATGCTGGCGCGGCACCGCCAGCACCAGTCGTAACAGCAGGCCAGGAATCAGCCGAAGAATCAGCAGACTAACGACGACTCCGAGAAAGACAATTAAAGTCATAAGCTGCCCTCGCTGGAAAGATCATATCCAGCGGGTACCGTTTTGTGGGGGTACTTTAGCGCGGGAAAGTGACTAATGTGCTGCTCTACGCCCAAAATGAAAATAGGTCGAAAGCGGCTTTCTTTCAGGCACTTGCACCAGGCCCCTAAACGGACGCCGACGGGCCTTCCCATAAGGGGACCCGGGGTAATCAGCGAAGCTGGTCAGCAGACCACAACGTGGTATGGTCCAGGCCCCGCGCGCGGTGGAAACTCTTCCTCATGCAAGTGCCCTTTGATCTCGCATCCCGGCTATCGAGCGCTGCCCTCGTGTCCGGCCGTTCGCCAGAGGATTTGCTCCGAGAAGCCATTGACCACTTGATCGAAAGCGCCGCCCCGGCCACCGACCTGTTGGGAGAAATGCAGCAGTTGCAGAGCGGCTTCGTCCCACAACCGCAGAGCTTCTCCGTATACGAGTAGAGACCCACAGCGGTCGGTCGTTTATCATCCCTATATCTCACAAGCCTCTCCCCCGGGCTACGCGGGACGGACAGAGCTTACACACTTTCCAATTTGCTCGCCGTTCTCGCGGTTGAGTTGTATATGAAAACAAATCTGCGATTCTGCCCGCGCGTTGCGATTCCCTATGTGGCGCTACTTGGCATCGGCACCATGCTCGCTGGCTGCGGCGGGGGCAGCCTCGCCGTCGACCCTCCGGTCACCACACCTACGCCTACGCCTACACCCACGCCTACACCCACGGCTTCCTGTACCACGCCTTCCGTCACGATCACTCATACCGCCTCCGCCGCCAACGCGCCTCAACTGGTCTTCCTCGACAAATCCAAATATCCGCAGGCCCTTTGCAACGACGGCACCCCCGCGGCCTATGTGCTTCGCCAGGGCGCAGGAGCCGCCGCTAACCGCTGGATCATCTCCCTTCCGGGTGGAGGCGAGTGTTATGACCAGGCGTCCTGCGCCAGCCGTGCGGCTAACACGCCCACCCTCGTCAGCTCCGCTCCGTACCAGGCCAATCCCTCTTTAGCATCCGGCCTGGAAGGCCTCCTGGACCCCACCCCCGGTAACAATCCCGACTTTTACGACGCCTCCATGGTCGAGATTCTCTATTGCTCCTCCGATGAGTGGTCTGGCGCCAAGGCCAGTCCGTCCGCATTCAGTCCCGAAGATGCCACCACCTGGAACTTTCAGGGTCATGCGATTGTCAACGCCGTTGTCGCGGATCTCGAGGCCAGCCACAATCTTTCCGCCGCCACAGAGGTCATGCTTACCGGTCAGTCGGCAGGTGGCGACGGGGTCTTCCTTAACGTAAACCCTGTCGCCAAACTCGTCCCATCGGGCGCGCGCTTCGTGGCCTTCTCCGACGCTGCCTTCGGCAACGCCGTAGACACCTTCAATCCCAGCGGCGCGCCTCCCAACTACACCAACACGAACTCCATCGCGAACGAGATCACCCAGTTCAGCCAGGCTCTCCTGCTGTGGAACGGCTCTGGCGATCCGGTTTGCTCCGCAGCCGCACCGTCCGACCCTAGTTCCCAGATCGCCTGCTATAACAGCCAGTCGCTGCTAGCCACCAACGGCACCATCACCTTGCCCATGCTGGTGTCGATTTCCGAAAAGGACACCGATCAGCTTAGCTCCAACGGCATCTCCAGTACTGATATCCAATCCGGCAATTTCACGACTCCTGAGAACGGCTACATCACCTACTTCGCGGCCAACATGCGTACCAACCTCAACTCCACGAACGGCAACGTCTCCCTCTTCTCCCCGGACAGCTTCGTTCACGTCGAAGCCACCGACTTTGATCTCTTCACCACGCCGGTTACTTTCCCAAGCGGCACCCTCACCCTCCAGCAGGCGCTCAGCAGCTGGTATAAAGCTCCCTGCTCTGTGCAGCGCAATATCGCCAACTAGTCACATAAGCCGTCCTCCAATGAGGGAGGAGAGTAGCACCAGCTTGAGACGGCCTGCGACGGGACGTGATGGAGGCATCCGTCAGGACATTCGTGCTTTGTCGCGGCGAAACGACGCCGATCCGCCGGCTTCGAACCCAGCGCATGGTGGCTGCCACACGCTGGCGCGGCACCGCTGCCCTCTTGTCCGGCCGTTCGTCAGGATTTGCTGCGAGAAGCCATCAACTACCTGATCGAAAGCGCCGCACCGGCCGCGGATCTGCTGGGAGAGATGCAGCAGAAGCTCTGCGGCTTCGTCCCACAGCCGCAGAGCTTCTCGGTCTACGAGTAGAGGATAGCGGTAGAGGCATAGCGCCGCACCGGCCGGATGCCTCCCCTTTCAAAACCGGTCTGGTTTTGCCGCCCGGTCCGTCAGATCACCCGCAACAACAGAAGGACCAGGATGATGAGCAGAATGAGGCTGAGGCCGCCTCCGCCGTAGTAGCCAATTCCCGGTCCCATGCGGTAGCCGCCGAAGCCGAAGAGCAAGATCAAAACGATAAGCAGAATAATCACGATGCCTCCAGAATTACTGAAGGAGTCAGATGCCGAATTCTGCTGCGCGGTATGGGTAGGGATGGCAGCGTGAAAAGCCGCTCGTCCCTGCCAGTAGAAGTGGCGGCATCGGGGCCGCATTCAGCAAAACCAGATAATGATCACAAAAAGTGATCGTATGGGCCTGCCATTCAGAAAAAAGTGATCATATCTCCACAGGTTGAAAAAATTCTCCAGATTTATTCGTTGCGTTTATGGACATTTTGTCCTACGCTGGTGCCCAACTTCTGCCGAAGAATCTGAGCAATAACCGAACGTCCTGACAGTTGCATTCGCGGTAGATACCAATTTTCCCCTTTTGTTTGGTTCCTACTCGGGACTGCTGCACATGAGATCTCTTTCGGCGAAGTCTGGGCCTTTTGGGATACGACCTTCCGCACCTTGCGTTTTAGGGAGCGGTATTCGTTGTCCGCTGCAACCTGTTTTAGGAGGCGAGTATGAAGCGCATCATCTTTTGGGGCATCACCGTCGGGATGTTTCTAGGCTGTCTATGCATCAGTAGACCCGCCTGGAGCCAGCAGACCACGGCATCGATTACAGGCACGGTGGTGGACGAGGGCGGCGCAGCCATCAACGGCGCAACCATCACGGTGACCGATACTGACCGCGGGTACCACCTACACCGCAAAATCAAACGATGGCGGCATCTATAACTTTTCGCGCGTTCCGATCGGAAACTATCAGGTGAAAGCTGAAGCTACCGGCTTTCAATCGGCGGTACAAACCGGACTGATTCTGGTTCTGAATCAAACAGCACGTATTGAATTCAAGATGCACGTGGGCGCAGTTACGACGACCGCACAGGTCACGTCGGAAGCCCCGCAACTGCAATCGGAGACGACGCAGGTCAGCACGCTGATCAACGCCAATACCGTATCGATATTCCTCTGGCGACACGCAATTATGTCGAATTGACGCTATTGGCGCCAGGCAGTATTCATCCGGACGCATCTTCGTTCAACAATGGCGACAACGCGGCAAGCGGCGGGCGTCCGTTCATCAACGGAAATCGCGAGCAGTCCAACAACTTCATCCTGGACGGAATGGACAATAACCAGACGTCGGATAACCTGCTGGCGTTTACGCCCTCGCCCGATGCCATTCAGGAATTCAACCTCATTACGAACAATGCTTCAGCGGAGTTCGGCAACTTCAATGGGCGGCATCGTCAACGCGTCCATCAAGTCCGGCACGAACAGCTTCCATGGCGACGCCTGGGAATTCTTCCGCAATGATATTCTGAATGCCAATCAGTGGGAGAACAAGCTGAACCCGGCCAATGTGCTGCCCAAGCCCACGTAGCGCTGGAATATGTTCGGCGGCACACTTGGCGGCCCCATCATTAAGGACAAGCTGTTCTTCTTTGTGGATTACCAGGGACAACGCTTCGATCACCCCGGCAAGCAGCAACTTCATTACCGTCTTCACGAATGCCGAGCGCAGTGGTGACTTCTCTGTCCTTGTATGGCACAGATTCGAAGGGAAATGTAACCGGACAACTCGTAAATCCGCTGACCGGAACGCCGTTCCCAAACAACCAGATTCCGATGTCCAGGATGAATATCAGTTGCCGCGAATCTGTTTGCTTCGAAGTACTACCCAACGCCGATCAACAACCAGACGACCAACAATGCGATTCAGACGACCTACCCAAGCCTTGACGCCGATCAGGGAGACGTAAAGGTCGACTACACCATCACCCCGAACGATCGCTTTGAGGGACGGTATTCGCAGGCGTATCAGAACGATCCGGCAAGCAACTCGCTGTTGATCCAGAGCAATCCGTTCGCGCAGGCTCCCATCCACAACGTGGTTGGAACGTGGACCCACACCTTCGGCCCAAACATCCTGAATGAAGCTCGCTTTGGCACGAGCTGGGTCACGCTTTTCAACGGCAATATCTTCGATCCCAGCATCGGCAATCTCGGGACACAACTCGGAATCGCGAACGCCAACAGCGCTGGCCCCGGCCTGCTATTGCTCGGCTTCGGCGGCGGTCTGCCACCCTCGCCCGGTGGCGGCACCACCCTTACCAATGTCGGCAGTCAAATTGTCAACCAGGACTTCGCTGACACCGTCATTCAGTTCGATGACGGCGTAACGATCACGCACGGCAAGCATGTCTTCAAGGCCGGCTTCCAGATGTGGCGCTATCGCATCAACACCGGCTACACCGGCAACACCGGCCAATACGGCGATATCCTCTTCGGCCCTCGGCAGTCGGTAACGTCGATTTCGTCGGCGATCCGGAAGCCGATTTCTTCCTCGGCTATCCGGAAGCCAGAGGTATCGGCGTGAGCACCAGTTTTGTCTGGCATCAATTGTCCTGGATGGTTGCAGGATACGGTCAGGACGACTGGCACATTACTCCGACGTTGACCCTGAACCTGGGACTGCGTTATGAAGCCCACACGCCGTGGGTAGAACTCAACAATCGGCAGTCCAATCTGGACCTGACCACCGGCGCACTTGAGCTTGCAGGGCAGAACGGCAACAGCCGCGCGCTCTACAACTCGGTCTACGGTCTTCCGGCTATCCAACCCCGCATCGGCTTCGCCTGGTCACCAGCGGCTATGAACGGCAAGACGGTGCTTCGCGGCGCCTACACCATCTCCTCCTACCTGGAAGGCACGGGCACCAACCTGCGACTTCCCAGGAACCCACCTTTCACTCCTCCTGAGGTTGCGGCGCACATATGCCAGTGCCACGGTTCAGACGCAGGCGGGCCCTGGAGGCGCGACTCCGGGTGACCCATTTGCGGGAGCCACCATGTATGTCTGGGATAAGACGGTCCAGCCGGCGCTTGACCAGCAGTGGAATTTGACCTTGCAGCAGCAGGTCACGCCCACGACCACCTTCCAGGTCGGATATGTGGCCCAGAAGGTAGATCACCTGATGGTGCCGATGCCCTATCTGCAGAAACAACTCGTCAATGGAGTGGCCACGACACCGTTCTACTTCAATGACAACCCTGCGCTGATCAATGACCTTGGTCAGGTGTCCGGAACTGCTTCGGTGGGATACATGAACTACAACGCGCTGCAGGCAGTTCTGCAGAAGCGGATGGGCAACGGATTGGAAGGACAGCTAGCCTACACTTGGTCAGCACTGCCTGACCAATAACAGTGGCTACTACGGAACGTGGGGATCAGCTGCTGGATCGACAACCGCATCAGCCGTATTTTCAGAACCTGTATGACCCTAAGGCGGATTATGCCACTTGCTACTCCAACGCCAACGATTATCATCTCCGCTTACGCGACCTACAACCTGCCGGTCGGCAGAGGCCAGCGTTTTGGCGCCAACATGAACTCCGCCGTCAACCAGGTAGTGGGTGGCTGGCAGGCATCCACGATCGTGTACCACGCGCACCGGCTTCCCGCTCGCCATCTATGGTAGCGGCGATGCCACAGGAACCGGCTCGCGTGGTGCTCGTCCGGACTGCGGCGTTCAAGCAGGTATTCAAACGCAGCCAGCTAGCCCCGAATTATGGGGGCTATCAATGGATGAGCGCTTCGGGCTTCTCCAATCCTGCACCAGGTACTTTTGGAAACTGTCCGGCGCAGGGACCGGTGAATGGGCCGGGATTGTTCAACGCCGATATCGGGCTGATGAAGAACTTCCACTTCACGGAAGCGGCGTATCTGCAGTTCCGCGCGGATTTCCTGAACGCCTTTAACAACGTGAACCTGGGCCACCCAGATACCAACTTCAGCACAACCTCTACTACGTTTGGTCAGATCGGGCCCCAAACCGCCCCCGGCGAAGCCATTACACAACCAGCCAGAAACATTCAGTTCGCCCTGAAGGTGTACTTCTAGGCGCCCTGATAGACTCACGGGGCAGATGCTCACCGCGTCTGCCCCGTTCTTCATTATGCGTAGATTGTTTTCACTAACTCCCTTGTTATTCGGGCTTGCGGTTGTGGCCAGTGCGCAGGTCCACACGCCGGCGCACGGCAAACCGGCGCCTGCAGCAAGCACGGGCGAGGCTGAGCATTCCGCGGCGCTCGCTGAGACTGGCCACTGCGCTGAAGCGCTGCCGTCGCTCACCAGGACAGCACCACATCTGACGGACAGAGAGTTACAAAAGAGGGTCGGCCTCGATGGCGTTCGCTGCGCCACTTTGCTGCAGCAGGAGGATTCCCTGCTGGATCTGCTCCGCGTGCTGAACCAGCACTTCCCTCACGATCCTGAGGTGCTGTACGTGACGGTGCACGCCTATTCCGATCTATCCAGCCGCGCGGCGCAGGAACTAGCGCAGACGGCGCCGGATTCGATTCCTGGGCTCGAAATGGATGCGGAAGCGAACGAAGTGCAGGGCAAATGGGATCGGGCGGAAAAGGACTATCGAAAGATCCTCGACGAGAACCCGCGCTATCCGGGGGTTCACTTTCGCCTGGCGCGCCTGCTGCTCTCCAGGCCGAATCCAGGACCCGACTTCCAGGACCAGGCCAAGAAAGAGTTGCAGCAGGAGCTGGAGATCGATCCGGCAGATGCCGGCGCCGAATATGTACTGGGCGAACTGGCACGGCAAGGTCAGGATTTCGCCGAGGCAGTCCGGCATTTTACCAAGGCGACCGAGCTGAATCCGAGCTTTGGCGATGCCTATCTGGGGCTGGGCGTTTCGCTGTTGAATGAAAAGCAGTATGCGGAGGCAGTCGCTCCGCTCGAAGCAGCGGTCAAACTTCAACCGGGAAACCCTGCGGCGCATTACGGGCTGGCCACGGCCTATGGACGCACGGGAAGAAAGGAAGCTGCAGAACGCGAATTCGCTTTGCAGCAGCAGGCTGCGGAACGCATGGGCGGCGGCGGTCCAAATTCCCAGAAGCCCGAGGGACAACAGAAGCCGCAGTGAGCTCCTCCGCTACAGATAAGTTGCGTTTGTCACGCCGCCGCTTCGTGTGGACGCTGGCTGGTGCCGCTGGGTTCGCCGGATTGCATGGCTTCAGTCTGCATGGCATGCCTGATGCGCTGGCTGCATCGACGTATCCCTTTGAAGAGGTGCCCCCATCGGCCAGCCGCATCACCTGGGAGCACACTGCCGGAAAATCTTCTGAGAAATATTTGCCGGAAACTACCGGCGCAGGCTGCGCCTTTCTGGATTACGACAACGATGGATGGATGGACATCTATCTCGTCAACAGCGGCAAGTGCGACTTCTACAATCCCACTCCGCCTTTGCGCAATGCTCTTTATCGTAACAACCGCGATGGCACTTTCACCGACGTAACGGAGAAGGCGGGTGTCGGGGCTGGGGGATATGGGCAGGGCGTCGCGGTTGGCGACTACGACGGCGACGGCTTCCCCGACATCTACGTGACGCAATACGGAAGAAGCATTCTGTATCACAACAACGGCGACGGCACGTTTACCGACGTGACGGAAAAGGCCGGCGTGGCAGCTCCGGGTTGGACATCGAGCGCGGTGTGGTTCGACTATGACAACGACGGGCGGCTCGACCTGTTCGTCTGCCAGTTTGTCGAGTTCAGCAAAGAGAAGAATCTTCCCTGCGTTGCCTACAACAAGCCGGGCTATTGCATTCCGAAGCCTTACCATCCAACGGCGAACTGGCTCTTTCATAACAATGGTGACGGAACCTTTACGGATGTCAGCAAGTCGTCAGGGATCGCAAATCATCTCGGCAAGGCATGGGGTGTCGTCGCGACAGACGTGAACAACGATGGGAAAATGGATCTCTTCGTCGCCAACGATACCATGGCGAACTTTCTCTTCATGAATCGAGGCAGCGGCAAGTTCGAAGAGATCGGCGCGCTCTCCGGTGTGGCGTACAGCGAGTTGGGACGGACACGCTCCGGCATGGGCGTGGATGCAGCCGATGTGAACCAGGATGGATGGATGGATCTGTTCGTCGCCAACCTGGACCACGAGAGATTTGCTCTCTATCAGAACAATCACGATGAGACTTTCGACGATCAGGCCGGTCCTGATGGCATTGGCGCCGCGACCCACCTGATGAGTGGATGGGGACTGAAGTTTTTCGACTACGACAACGATGGCAACCTCGATCTGCTCCTCGCCAACGGCAATCCTGACGACCTGATCGAGACCATGCAGAAGAACGTGACCTATCGCGAGCCGCTGCTGCTGTTTCATAGCGACGGCAAGACCCTGCACAATGTGAGCGCGGAGAGCGGACCGATCTTCGCCAAAGATTTTTCCGCGAGAGGGCTGGCCATCGGCGACTTCGATAACGATGGCGCGATCGATGTGCTTGTTTCTGTCAATGACGGGGGGCCGCTGCTGTTGCGCAACACGGCGGCCAAGGGCAACCACTGGTTGGGACTCAAGCTCGTCGGCAGGAAGTCGAATCGTGACGCAGTCGGCGCACGCCTCTCCTATCAGGCTGGAGACTTGAAGCGCTCCAGAATGAAAGTCGGCGGGGGCAGCTTTTTGTCGTCACACGATCCCCGCATGGTGCTCGGTATCGGCACGCGGACAAAGATCGACTGGCTGGAAGTGCACTGGCCGCAGCCTGGTGGCGCCACGGAAAAGTTTGCGAACCTGCCAATCGACAGATACATCACCATCGTCGAAGGAGAAGGCATCAAGGGGCCGTAGCGTGACTACTGGCGGGCACTTATTGAGTCTGAGGCGGTGGACGACTCAAGGGCTCACAGCAGCCTTGACCACTGGATAGACTTTGATCCAGTGGTTTCTCATCTCCGGCCTTACCGTCGTGCCCTTCCAGTCGAAGACGATCAGGTTGGTCTCCTGTCTGGGCATGTGGCAATCGATGCAGTTCTTTGTGAGCGGATGGTCCGCCCGGGCGAAGGTCGCGGAGTCGGGCTTGTGGCAGCTCAGACATTTCTGCGAGAAGTCCGCCAGATTGTGCTGCGCAGTGTGCACGTCGTGGCACGTAATGCAGGTCATGGCGGAAGAGCGGAAGCAACGGCTCTGCTTCAGCAACTCGACCTGGTTGCCGTGAACATCCAGCGGCGCGCTCGGATCGGGCGGCGGAAAGTCGATATACTCCGTCAGCGGCTCGCCGGGGACGTAAGAAAACGATGGGCGCAACGGCTGGCCATGTCCGGCATGACACCATGCGCAGAGATCCATCTGGCGATCGCGCGAGAATCGCACCGGATTCAAGATTGCCGAGCCTGCCAGCGCCACCGGCTTCGACCTCTCCCGCTCGATGTGTTCCCGTCCCGGGCCATGACACTTCTCGCACTCGATGCCCAACGTGAAGCCCGCGGTACTGTATTTGTTGATCGGAGGCGGCATAGCTTCGAAGTAGGTTGCGTGACATTCCAGGCACCGCGGAATGATCGGGCGGTCGAAGTTGGCGAAACCATCGCGATAGCCAGGACTGTTTACCCAGCCCAGTTTCGTCCAATAGGATACCGGCAACTGGAAGAGCTGATCCTCGTTCCAGTACAGATATGTCTGCCCCTTCTCGCCCGATCCCACTACGACAGCAATGCGCTCTGAGCGCGCGTTGGTGTGGGGCGGCGTACCCGCTACCGCGGTCTGAAGAAAATCATCTGATTTCCCATCGACACGCTGCTCCTCCATGCGGAAGAACAGGTTCGGATTCGCTGTTTTCAGGATGTTGTCGCCCGATGTGAACGAGCCCAGGATGGAGTCATGGCCCGGCGCCATGGATGTGCGATAGTGCGCCGTCTGGTGATAGGAGGCAAACTGATCCGCATGGCATGAGCGGCAGGCATCATCACCGGCATAGCCGGCGTGCGCGCTGTGCTGCCTATCGGCGGATGCGGCTGGCGCGGCGCCGGGAGTCAGACCAGAGTGCTGCCCGTTCGCCTGCGTACGCGGGAAGAGACACACCACCATAACCAGGATGATCGCGAAGGCTCTCTTCATTTCTCCAGGGATTTCTTCAGGGGGACGCCGCCTCCCGAATAATATGCCTGTCCATTCAGAGATGAAAAGGCCGGAGCGTGGCGCTCCGGCCTTTTGATTTGCAAAACTACCCGCGATCAGAACTCGTAGCGAACCGAGAACCGTCCGTAGAACGCGCGCTGGAAAGAGAGCGGGCTGCGGAAGGTTGGATCGGCTCCAGTCTGGAAGCCCGTGTCGATGTTCTGGTTCACCGCGGTGGTGAACTTTGAATTCGTTACGTTGAAGCCGTCGAATGCCATCTTGAGAGAGCCCTTATCCCCAAAGCTGATGGGGTAATCAAGGTGTGTATCGAGTTGCATCGTGGTTGGCGTTGTACCCGCGGTGCCGCGGCCGCCGATGGGAATCTCACCGGTGTTCTGGTAGACGGGGTGAGAGGCGAGGCGGGAAATTGGCGTGCCGGTCTGTCCGCGCAATCCGATGCCACCGGTCAGCTTCCGGAACATACCGTTCGAGATGCTATACGACCCGTAGAGATTGCCGACGTTGCGACGATCGGTATTCAGATAGCCCGGTTGGAACTGAGCGCCGAGCAGGCCAACGACGCCCTGGGTGAAGTCGAAGAGCGAGCTGATCCCAGGATCGGACTGGCCGTTGTCATTGCGGAACAAGCCCTCATAGTTGCCCCAGAGTTTGGCGAAGCGATAATTCGCGCGAATCAGGAAGCCCCGGCTGAAGTTCTTATTCAGCTCAACTTCGAGCGATTGATAGCGGCGCACGGGCAGCGCAAAACCATCCGGCTTACCATCGGGTGTTGTGAGGCCGGCGGTGGTTGGATTCTGGCCGCAGGCTGCACCAATGATGTTTCCGAGGCTATCCTCCTGTGTGCCGTAGTTGGCTACGCAGTTGGCTGGTGGGCCCACAGCGGGGTCGTATTTCTCCTCGATCTCGTTGGTGAAGTAGTCTGCGCTCGGGCTCGGGTTGCCGATCAGATAGATTTGGTTGGGAAGACCAAAAATGGCGCCTTCCGGTGAGATACCCTGCATGTCCTCCACGATGCGTTCAAGGCGACGATCCGAGTAGCGCACATCGAGTACCATGCCGCTGGCAACTTCACGTTCGAAGCCAAGCAGATACTCCTCTTCGAAATTCAGCCTGGTGCCAGCGTGGATGAGTTCGGGGGTTGCGGAGCTTACAGAGAGGTTGCTGAATCCGGCAGTTCCGCTCAGCAGATGAGCAGAGTCATAAATCGGAGTGATGGTACCGTCAGCATTGGTAACAAGATTTGTACCATCAGACGGGGCTGCCCAGCGAGCGGAAAGGATGTCCAGCTCCTGGTTCAGCTCGCGAATGGCGGCGTCCGTGGGCAGGCCCTGGGTGTAACGGCCCCAGTTGAAGAAGACCTTCGTCTTGCGATCGGCAAATGGATCAATGTTGATACCGAGACGAGGAGACCAGTTGTCATTGAATACGTAGGACTGGTTGGGGCCGTTGAGCTGCTCCTCTTCCCAGCGGAGACCAGCGTTGATGGTTACGCGACGATTGACGGCCCAGGAATCGTTGACATAGGAAGAAAGATAGCTATCGTTCGAGGTGTCATGCGTCTGGCTGAAGAAGCCGCGCACCTGCCGTAGATAGACCTGCGGTTTTGGCCCGGTTCCACTGTAGCCCTGGTAAACAGGACAGAGCGTGGTGGGGCAACCAGAGGGCGCAAGCGAGAGATAGAAGGCGGCGCTGGTCGACGCGCCGACAAGTGTGTCATTACCGCCTACCTGCTGGATCGGTGTTCCGGCCATGTTGGCTGCAGGGAAGGGAAAGCGGCCGCCCGAGTAGTCTTTATTGACTGAATAAAGAGCGCGATTGAAGCCCACCCCGATGGAGAAGGTGTGGGGGCCAAAGATGTTGGCAACCTTCTGCACATCGAGGTTTACACCATACGATGTGTTGTCGGGGTTCTGATATTGGCCGAGTCCCTGAAAGCCGGCGATACCATTCGTACGATCACTGATCGAGGGAAGAGTGGCGAATCCAGCTTCCGTGAACCCGCTGGATTTGTAGGTCCCCGCCAGGTTGACCTGTGTTGTCGGATTCACCGACGACGCGAGATGGAGCACTGTAGCGCGGCTGCCATACTCCCAGGTGCTGAAGCTTGTGGTGTTCTTTAACTGGATGTTGGGGTACCCGAACGTGTTGGAGCTGGTTGTGTTGAAGCTGTAGTTGTTGTGTGCGGGATCGCCGAAGGCAGATGCATCCAGTGTTGTGCCATCGGTGATCTTCAGGCTCAGCTTGCCGGCCCAACTGCGCGTGGTGGCCGACGATGTGAACGGCCCGTGGTTGAAGACCGCAGCTGCAAACGGTGTATTGGGCGCCAGGTAATTGACCTGATTCAGCGATGGATTGAAGGAGCCGAAGAAGAAAAGCCGGTCATGGTGGCCCATCACCGGGATGAACCCGCCCAGTTCGACGCTGGCGTCATACGCAGGCTGCGAGTATATCAACCCGCGCTGGAAGCCGGGACCGGCAAAGAGGCGGTAATTGTCCTGATAATTAAACGCCGCACTTGTACCTTCGGGAGCCAGATAGGCGGCCACGGCGCCGTGGAATTTGGCGCCCCCGGACTTGGTAACGATCTGCAGAATGCCGCCGTTCACGCCGCCGTACTTCGGCTCATAGGCTGCGGTCTTCACCTGGACCTCCTGGATGAAGGACAGGTTGATGCCGGTACCCAAGGAGCCATACGACGGGCTGAAAACGCCCAGGCCGCCGTAGCCGGAATCGTTCAGCACAACACCATCGACGAGGTAGAGGTTCTCAAGACCTGTTGCACCACCCACCGACGGGTTGGACCTGCCCGTTTGGCCGCCATCGACCACGCCGGGTGACACGTAAAAGAGCGAGCCGACGTTTCTGGCGACGGGGACCTGCTGATAGAACGAGGCGGTCAGGTTGTCGCTGACAGCCGTGGAACTGGGATCGATGCTGACCGTGGTGGCGTTGACCTCAACCGTCTCGGCGACATTGCCGGTGGTGAGGGAGAAGTCCACGCTTTGGGTCTTGTTGATGACGACTTCGAGGTTCTTTGCGGTCTGCCCCTGAAAGCCGGCCTTCTCCACCGAAATACTGTAGAGCCCTGGTGTGAGGTCCGATGCGATAAACCGGCCTGCGGAATCGGTCGTCACAACGCGATGGTCGGCCGCACCGCTGACCGTGACTTTCGCGCCGGGAATGATCGCGCCGGATTTATCGGTGATCACTCCGCCCAGCCCGCCGCGCGTCGCAGAGAGCTGTTGCGCATACAGATAGGTGGGTACGCTGATGGTTGCGGTCAACCCAAGGGCTGACAGCAGGAGAGTCTTTCTCCATAGCTGATGCATACACTTCCTCCCAAAAACTGCATTGAAATTGAACTCGCCGCCAGGTGGCTACGTGGCCATTTTGCGGTCGCCATTCGTTAAGAAACAGGTTTGATTGTACTTCGTCCCAGATCGATGTTCGTTCGAATCTGGTTTACCGGCCTGTATAGTCCGTCGCAGGCAGAATCGACAACGCCAAACTGACGAGTTTACACCTAATCGTGACGAATTGGCATTAGATTATTGTCGGCTGGTCTTTTCTGCGTCTTCGGCGGCAGCGACGTTGCCTGCCTCTCGATAAGCGGCGGCGAGCGCCGTATAAGCTTCTTTGTGAGAATAACCTGCGGCGAGCGATTGCCTCAGGTAGTAGACCGCCAATGCACGATCATGCTGACTGAGCGCACATTGTCCGCGCCGGAACGCGTCGAGCGGATCGTTGCGATGATGAAACGAGGGACTGACCACCGTCCACAGGGGCGGCCTGGGACTGGTGATGCTCAGGTTCAGTGCTTGTGACACATGTGCGCCGCTAGCCGGATCCGTCACCTGAATCACCAGCCGATAGGGACCGGGCGACAATGCATCCGTTGCCAGGTCTTTGCCGATCAGCAGATTTCCGAAGTGGTCAAATCCTCTTTTATCTACCGATTGGGTGGTCTGCTGCTTCTCTGGCCGGCCAAGCTGGCCGAGTGTGTAGACCACATCGAGGGTGCCTTGCGCAGGCGATGCACTGGACGAAGCCTTGTCCCATAGTTGATACATCACGCGAAGCGGAGAGCCGTGCGGCACCGATGCGTTGTCACTTCCAAGCGGTGCAAACTGTACGCCCGCTAGGGTGAATGGCAGCGAATCGCCGGGGTCGGCGTTTGGTTTGTCGAGTGTCAATAGCATCGGCGTGCTGAGATTAAGTTGTGAATCGAAGGGCGGTACAACGACATTCCGCGACTGCGTGAAGGCCTGGTGGGTCACCTGGTTGGTGACTGTAAGCTCCAGCGTGTAGGCGCCAGGCGATGCGGGAAGACGCCCTTCTAGGGCGAATCGCCGCTGACGCCGCTCCGCGACGTCCGCCGCTGTCAGGTAGTTCATCATCTTTTGCGTGTCCTGGTAGATGACCTGTCCAGCGCCGTTCTTCAGCGCCGCCTCCACTTCTACGTTGTAGTAGAAGCGTCCATCCTCTCCCTGAGCGACGAAGAAGTCCTGCGGATTGAAGAGCTGAAACAGATAGGAGATGCTGGCCAGCGCGTCCCCATCGCGCGTGGCCATCGCGCTGAGATCGCTGAAGGATTGGCCGAGAACGATCCTGTGGCTCACGGTCTCATGCATTGCGCGGCGCTCATCGAGCAGCTCGACATTTTCCGGAAGATTGCGGTAGTTGCGAATGCGGTTGAGAAGCGTCTCGGACTCAAGGCTTGGGCTGTCCACGCTTGCCGGCTCGTTGGGCAGCAGTGTAAGAGAGATGCGGGCGACCTCCGCACCCAGGTCTTCCTTGATGATCTTCAGCGCCATCGCTTCGTCATTGACAGCATTCGTGCTCTGCACCAGCCGTTCCGGCTTATCGAGAAACGGTGAGTAGAGCTTGTAATCCTCGTTGATACTGCGTTGATAAAAGACAACAGAGAAGTAGGGCGGCAGCGCGTGATTGGGGCTGGGGCTTTGATAGAACCAGATCTCGAGCGGAGTCAGGTACTGGCTGGCGCGATAGGGAGTGAGTTGCTGCGGCGGTCCGAGCGTGATGTAGACCATGCCGCGATCGGTGCGCCATCCATCGTGCCGCCCAGGCGAGCCGAACTGATCGTTGGCGTAGGCGAGCCGGCGATAATATTCGTCGCGGAATTCGTTCGTCGGAGAGTTGGGATCCGGATTGCGAATCGCCCAGAAGTTCTGCATGAAGGCGTCGCGATCCGCATCCGTCTTGAGACCGAGGAATGCGCTTCGCTCTGTATTGGTGACGATGTAAGGAACTTCTTCGTTCAGCCACGCCGCATATCTG
The DNA here is from genome assembly GCA_963712845.1 of uncultured Acidobacteriaceae bacterium. Classification (GTDB taxonomy): domain Bacteria; phylum Acidobacteriota; class Terriglobia; order Terriglobales; family Acidobacteriaceae; genus KBS-83. Next base: position 211,698 of record CAVQJM010000039.1, on the reverse strand, counting down.
GATGGCAGTGAGCTCTTCGTGGCAGCGCGGAGAAGCCCGGTCCCAGTGGCGATCAGGACAAGCAGAACCAGGACGGAAAATGAGCGCTGCGTGAATCGCTTTTGTGACAAGATCGCGGAATCCTTCGCTCATTAGACTATCGACGGCTCTCTGCTGACAATCCGTCAGACAAAGAATCAAGGAGGCATCGCTCTCCGCGAGCGGTAGGGCCGGCGGGTGCGTGCGGAGGCTTTGACTTCAATTTCAGAGCAGAATCGCGGCTCCGAGGTTTCGCCCAACCCACAAAAATTCGTGTCGCCTCTTCGCATACCGGTGACACAAAGCTCAGTTCAGCTTACACATCCAGCCGATTGGCTGCGGCCACCTTCGCATACCAGAGCCCTGAATCTTTGATCGTCCGTTTCTGATCGCGGTAGTCCACGTAGATGAGGCCATAGCGGTCCGTGAAGCCATTGGCCCACTCGAAGTTGTCCAGCAGGCTCCAGGCGTGGAATGACCGGACACGTGCTCCGTCCGCGATGGCACGGGCAAGTTCTGCGAGCTCCTGGCGGAAGAACTCGATACGCCGCACATCCGGGACTTTGCCTCCAGCCTGGTCGAAGGGCGCGTCAAGATAACCGCACCCGCTCTCCGTGATCTCGATGATGGGATGGTTGTACTCACGGGAGATCTGCGTGACGAGATCGTAGATGCCGCGCGGCCAGATCTCCAGACCAGACTCCGACAGCGGACCCTCGGTCGGCATGACGGCTCGAAAGCGCGTGTACGGGTCACGGCCAGTCGAAGGGTCCGATTCGATCTCGGTCCCACTGAAGCCGCCGCCTCCGGCGGCATGGGCGCCCCCGGCATCGGAGACGATGCGCCGGTTGTAGTAGTGGAAGCCGACCCAATCCAGCGGTGCCAGCATAATCTTTTCATCGCCCGGCCGGAAGCCCATGAGCTCATAGGGCGGCTCTCCCACGAAGGCATTCGGATAGCGGCCGTACATCGCTGCTTCGAGAAAGAAGACATTGTTCATGGCATGATAGCGCGCGGCACTAGCACGATCGGCCTCTGAATCGGTCTTCGGGTATGCGGGAGACATGCCGTAGGCGCTGCCTACCGTCGCCTTGGAAGAGGCAGCCTTGATCGAGCGAAGTGCTTCCGCCTGCGCCAGGCTGACTGTGTGCGCGGCCTTCAGGAAATCGCCAAAGTTCGACCTTCCCGGAGGAAATGCCCCTACGCCGTACCCCATATAGGTAAACGACCACGGCATGTTGAAGGGCGCCCACACGGTGATGCGATCGCCCAGATGCTTCGCGAGAATGCCGGCGTAGTCCGCGTAGTAGCCGGCGAGATCGCGATTCGGCCAACCGCCGCGATCTTCGAGCGCTTGCGGCAGATCCCAGTGGTAGATGGTGCAGAATGGACGTATTCCAGCAGTGAGCAAGGTGTCGGCCAGCCGGCTGTAATGATCCAGACCTTTGCTGTTTGGCGCACCGGTGCCGGTAGGCTGAATGCGCGGCCAGGAGATGGAGAAGCGGTAGCTCTTCTGATTCAGTCTGCGAGCCAGCGCGATGTCCTGCGGATACAGATGGTATTGATCGCAGGCAACGTCTCCGGTCGTACCTCCCTTTACCTTGCCGACGGTATGAGTGAATCGATCCCAGATCGATTCGCCTTTCCCATCCTCATTCCACGCGCCCTCGACCTGGTACGCGGCCGTCGCCGTGCCCCACAGAAAGCCGTCCGAAAAGCGGGCCTCTCGGATCGCCGCGGAAGAGATGGAGCCCGGCACTTGGTCCTGCATCGGTTGAGCAGCAGACAGAGTATCGCTACGGAGCAATGCCACTCCGGCTGCGGCTATGGAATTCACGACAAACTGGCGGCGGTCCATGCTCCCCCTTTTGACACGGCGCAAGCTTACTATCCGTCATCCCAAGAGGCAAACGTGTGTCTTTGGGCTGGGGGCGTGGCTGCTGGTTGCGCATCTGGGCGCGAGGACTTTGACGAGCAAGGTCCTCCCAGATAAAAAGCTGCCCGATGTGAGAACCGCACTTCTTGTTGGCTCTAGAGGGTAATTACATAGTCAGGGGGACCGCCACCGAGAGCGCTGTAGAGCTGAGGGAAACAACCGGCAACAACACCATCGACTAGCCCCTCTGCTTTAACCGCCCCGCTCCCGCATTGCTCGAGCGTTCCCACCGCGAGACCACGACGTACTGCGCACATGTCACATACCATCAAAAGAATATTCTTCTGTCTGGCAATCAGCGCAAGTCGTTCGCCAAGCGCATCACCCTTGCGCAGACAGAACAAATTGTCATCAAAGAAGAAGATCCCGATCACATCAGCGCCGTGAGTGCCTCGCTCGAGCTGCGGCAAGATCATGCTTGCGAGTTTGTAACTGCTCGCCATATTGGTGGCAAGCACATAGGCAACTTTCACGATTACTCTTACCTTCGTCAAGAATGAACTATCTGCATTCGCCGCTCGATTCGACAAGGCGAACACGACCCCATAAGCATATTGGGCAAGCGCCTGCGCCTGCCTCATACTTTCGGTGGATTTGTTGCCAAAATCGCTATCGAGGCTTGTCGCCTGAACTCATGGCCATAGGCCAGGGCAATACGCTAATGCGGTCACTGTCTTGCGACAGCTTCGATTGCTGCTCGCAGTGACCCTGTGACGCAACATATCCGTTCATCGTCGAGGCGACTGAAAAAAGGTAACGCCAGCGTCCTTTGGCTCACAAATTCAGTGATTGGGAGAGGCTGCCGGCTTGGTTGACCGGCGTAGGCAGGCTGCGTGTGAATCGGAGCGAAATATCGGCCACAGCCAATGCCTTGCTGCTTGAGTTCACGAGCAATCGAATCTCGTTGATCCATGCAGAAGTGGCTTTCGAGCCTCACTACATAGACAAACCAGCTGGGCCGTCCCTTGTCCGACTCGGTGGGAGGCAGGACGAGAGACGAAATATCGCGCAGTTCCTCTCCATATTTGCGAGCGACCCGATCCCGGAGAGCAAGAATATCCTCTAGGCGCCGCATCTGGGCGCAGCCCAAGGCACAGTTGATCTCAGATAGTCTGTAGTTGTATCCGAGAATCGAGTGCTGGTGCCATTTGTCCGTCTCGAATCGACCATGGTTGCGCATGGCTCGAATTTCTCTCGCAAGAAGCGGATCTCTTGTAACTACCAATCCGCCTTCTCCGGTGGTGATCTGTTTGTTCGGATAGAAGGCGAATACGGCGGCGTCACCGAATGTACCTACAGTCTGACCTCGGTACTTCGCGCCGATTGCTTCACACGCATCTTCGATGACTCGAAGATGATACCGGTTCGCAATATCGAGAATGGCATCCATATCTGCGGGACAGCCAAAGGTATGAACTGCGATGATGGCCCGAGTGCGGGGTGTGATCGCAGCCTCGATTCGATCGGGATCAATATTCAGATAGCGTGACTCGATATCGACGAACACCGGAACCGCGCCCTCGTAGCGAACCGCGTTAGCCGCGGCAATAAATGTGAATGAAGGAACGATGACCTCGTCTCCTGGCCCAATCCCTAGAGCACGGACACATAGGTGTAGCCCCGCAGTGCCGGAGCTAACAGCAATTCCATGCTCCTGCCCGACATAACGACTCACTAATTCTTCAAACTGCTCCATTTTCGGGCCCAGACTAAGTCGTGGTCCGCGCAGAACGGCGACCACCTCCTCGATATCGGATTCCGCGATGTCCGGCTCGGAGAGTGGAATGTTTATGATGGCTGCGCTCCGAGATTTTGCTTTAGTAGTAGCCGATCACGATCGGGCAGACTTGTCAGGACAGCTACAATCCGTTCGGCAGCCCGACCATCGCCGTAAGGGTTTTCCATTCCCGAAAGTGATTCTCGAAATGAACGAGTATCGGCCCTCCGTAGCTCCTCCAGAATGGAGATCGCATGGGGCTCCGCATGAAGAACGTTTTTGCCGTGCTCTCTTCCCTGCTGTCGCATGCCGACGTTGACTGTTGGCAGAGCGAACGATGCCGATTCCATTATGCCGCTGCTTGAATTTCCAACAAGCAGGCTCACGTGTCGAAGCAGGCTCCAGTACTCAATGGCTGGCAAGTTGACAAAGAGGTGCCCATTGCCACGCATCTCCAGCAGAGCTCGGATCCGTTCGACCAAGTTCCGGCTGCCCGCATCCGCATTTGGATGGCAAAAGATGAGCTGGTGAGGAAACTGACCGAGAGCAACAAAAAGCTCCTCTACCTCTGCATTGGTGTCTGAAAGAAGTGTCACCGGATGATAAGCAACCACCGTGGTAGCTGGTGTTAGATCGATCTTTAGTTTCTTCTCAAGCTCAGCCCTGCTGAGCAGTTTGCTTCTGGCCACGTGATCAAGCGATGGCGCCCCCGCACGATGAACTCTCCACGCCTCCTCACCCATCGCGATAACACGATTCTTCGCACCATCTGTGGATGTGAAATGTATATGGCTCATCTTTGTAAGTGCATTACGCACGGCGTCGTCGATGGCCCCTCGGCTGACCTCCCCGCCTTCGACATGCGCGATGGGTATGCGCAGTGCAAGTGCGACTGCAGCCGGCGCGAGCATCTCGTATCGATCGGCAATGAGCAACAGTACGTCGGGTCGCATAGCGGCTAGACAATCCGCGAGCGAGAGCATGGCAACGCCAATGCTTTTCGCCATCCCTACATCGGTGTCTGAGCTCAGGAGACTCTCCAGACGAGCAGCTATGGGAAAGCCATCCTTTTCAATCTCGCGAACCGTATGGCCGAATTCCGGCGACAGGTGAGACCCAAGAACAATCAATCTAAGGTTCGCATCGGGATGGTCTCCGAGCTCCTTTAAGGGCCAATACAGGTGACTGTAGTCAGCGCGCGAGGTGGTAACGACAGCAATCGTTCGCCTCACGCCTTTGCTCCGCTGATTGCCGCCTCGATTTGCTCTTGCAGACGCGCGCTAGGCAAATAGCCCGGAACAGCGCGCGACATTGCTCGCACTAGCCTGACCAGCTCGCGGTCTCGGAGTGATGCACGGATCTCTTCGAGGATAAGCGCCAACGTTTGGTGGGATGGCTGAGGGCTGTGCAGAATTTGCTGCAAGCCATCCACAGATGAGTTCGCTATGACTTCTCCGTCTGATGTCATCTGCTCAAAGAGCTTCTCTCCGGCGCGCAGGCCAGTAAATCGGATCTCGACGTCCTGATGATTCGAATGATTGGCTTTCATAAGAAGGCTCGCGACATCGACGATGCGGTGGGGCGTACCGGGCCGCGAAACCAGGATGGTCGAAGGCACATCAATCAGGAGTGCAGATAGTAGTCTTTGTACGGCCTCACCAATGGTGACAAAGTAGCGCGTACAGGCGGCGTCTGTAATGGTAAGCGGGCCGCCCTGAACGATCTGACGCTGAAGAATTGGGACAACACTACCTGTTGAACCAAGAACATTGCCGAGCCGAACCGCGTTCACCTGTGTCGGGCCGCTGTTCGTCAGTACGACAAGCTCAGCAATCCGCTTCGTCACTCCCATGATGCCGGCCGGTGCGACAGCCTTATCCGTTGAGATGACAATTACCTTGTCCACTCCAAAGGCATTCGCTGCCTGCACAATCTGCAGTGTGCCCAGCACATTGGTCCTTGCCGCGGCAAAGGGGTTCTCCTCCATGAGTGACACATGCTTACAGGCACCGGCGTGCAGGATAATCTGAGGACGATGCCTACTGCATATCTCAGCAAGCAAAGCTGCATCACAGACATCGCCGACGATCAGGTCGCGGAACACGGAAACATTCAGTCGATCAAGTTCCAGCGCAAGCTCGTGCAACCCCGACTCCGCGATATCCAGCAGGAACAGATGCTCAGCTGAAAGCTGAGAGAGCGACCGTGCGAGGGCTGAGCCAATGAAACCTCCCGCACCCGTGATAAGGACGCGCTTTCCCTGGACACACGCCCGAATCGCAGACTCGTCAAACGCGTCTTGCGTGCGGTCGAAGAAACTCCACTCATCTTGGTCTTGCATGTACGACATGACTTGATTCTAGAATGCTCCCGCGCATCGCCCTCTTGCCCGCAGTTGACCCGCTCAAGCTGCTGCAGTCTGGCAAGATTTCCCCGCTCGAATTGGGCGGGGAGCACATCCGCCAGCAACCTTCTTATGGCTGAGCTGAGATCGGTTCCGACACTACCGGGACATAGTGGAACTGATAAAGCTGCGTACGATTCCCGGACTCAAAACGACCATTCCAATCAAGCCGGTAGTCGAGGCTCCGTGCGCTGTCGGGAAAATGCTCGCGTTGTGGATAGGGATAGCTGCTCATTCTATGGAAAGGAAGTTCTGCCACGGTGAACGGCATGGCTTCGTAGAAGTCCATGTCCTTAACATAGCCATCCGCATAAAAGAAATAATCACGCTTCCAATGTGGCGGCAATCGAGGCAGCGCCGTATCGCTGAACTCCGCATCGATCTCGTCACCGCTTCCGAAGATGACATACTCGTCATCCCGCTGGCGCAGAAGCGGAGTTATTGGCCCATAATGCGTATAACTTCCCCGCTGCCACTGGAAGGGCCCCGTCGCGCTGATTTGCCGGTAATCGTAGGTGAGATCGCCTGGAGTTTCGCCATCCACCTGCTTCGGGTATCCGCGAAACGCGACGTTGGCGGAAGCGAGCGAGAGTTCGGTTTCGTGTACAGACGACGACGCGTCTGAGCCATTGTCAACGAGAACTTGATCCCAGTAGATCTGCAGGTTGGTTTGGATGCGGATGCGCCGGGCATGCGCCGGCAACTTGTCCGTTAGATCTACAACGATGGTCCTGGGGAGGCCGGCCGGGAAACCCATATCTTCAATGATCTTTTTCCATGTGCCATCCGGCATCTGCGCTTCTACAGACGGAGGCTCCGGCCGTATATCCGCCTGCCAGGCTGCATACATAGAGCTTGCGCTGAAATATTCGATGAAACCGTGCAGGAAGAGCCGCAGGGGACGCTGCGCCGACCACTCTCCCAAATCCAAAGTCAATGTGTGCCTGTTGGCAAAACCGGCATAACTCAGATTTCTGAAGTCGCGAATATATTTGTGGTCTCGGTTGGCGAGGAGCGGGAGCACGTCTTTGCCACCGTCGTCCCAGGCCCCTGCCAGAGGGCGCGTTTTCGGTGAAGCGATGACCGGAGAGCCGGTGGCGAATGGTCTTTCACTGAGAAAGCGTTCGTCCGGATAGACCTCAGTCCCTTCCGGGTGGTCGACAGCAATCAGGCGCAGCTGATCGATATAGTTGATCTCCTCCATCGGCTCGCCAAATCGCAGGCTCAGCTTGCCATTGCGGGACCGCAATATCGTGCCGTCCACCTTGATCCATTCGTCGGAGTCACTTTCATTTCTCGCCGATGGTGATATCCAGTGACCGACGACAGCCGCTCCAATTACATCGGAGACGAAGCGGTATTCTTTCCCATCCCATGCAAACAGGACTGGACACGAACTCCCTCTGCGATCCAATTCCTTGAGTACCAGGGGCTTGCCGGCGGCAACATCGATCTCGTCCTGGGGAACACCCGTAGGCCATAACATGCGAACTACATCTACATGATCGCTTTGCCCCAGACCTACAAGAATATCCGTGGGGCCCTGACTCAGATATCCGGAGCCCCCTGCAACCTCAAACTTTTGTAGCGTGCCGTCGGAGAAGACTTCCACCTTCGTTCCAAGAGCAAGCTTGTTATCGGCCAGACCCGTGAGCGCAATTCGGAGCGAGTGATTCTTGTTTCCTCCAACGTTGTGGAGCAGCAAAGGAGCTGCGTTGCCTCGAGCGACGATCAAATCCGAAGCGCCATCACCGTCGACATCAGCGGCAATAAGCGATTTCGCTCCGGATACATCCACATCCGCAAGTTTGAGAGCATCGGTCACATCTTCGAAGCCTCTCGGTCCGCAGTTACGCAGGACACGCAGCCTGGCGCCATGAGAAGTCTGGACAATCGCTGCTAGATCGATCCATCCATCATTGTCGAAATCGATCGGGGTCAGCCCCCAAGCCCCGGTCACGTCAGACATGGGGAGTGAAACACGCTCAAAGCGCTTTCCCTCTACGTTCCTCCATAGGGTCAGGCCGGGAGTTCCAGCATGGGTAACGGCCACATCCATCCAGCCATCTTTATTGAAGTCTAGGATGGAAACTCCGCGGGTAGCCGGCAGGTTGCCGTCGCCATAGAGCGGGAGGCGTCTGAATGCACCTTCACGCTGGTTTTCGAAGATCGTAGGCGCAGCGTCCTGGCCGGTCACTACAAGATCCACTGCCCGGTCATTGTTGATATCGGAGAGGACGGCGCCTGCCGTTGCGCCGGTACCGGCTAAGCCCGTCGGCCCGGTCCATTCGCTAAATGTGGAGTTGCCATTGTTCCGCCACAGAACATTTGGCCCCATCCCGGAGCCGGAAGCCGATCCTGTGATGAAGAGGTCGAGATCGCCGTCGTGGTCAAAATCCACGAAGGTCAAGCCTGCCGGATGATTCGACGTGTGAATGCCAACAGCCGAAGTCGTATCAGCGAATTTGCCATGCCCGAGGTTGTGGAAGATCGCGATACGATCTTCAAGCGCGACGGCAAGGTCCGGCAAACCATCATTGTCATAGTCGCCGACGGCACACGCGATGCCCTTCCCCTCGAGCGCCAAGCCCGTTTCCTTCGCATCGATCGCGACCGCGGCGCCATCCGGCGTCATGCGATAGGCCTGGATTGCATTCGCACCGGCCTGCATGGAAATGATGTCCTTTTGACCATTGCCTTCCATATCCAGGATGCAGGCTCCGGCACCGTTCACCGCAGCCGACGCTCGCCCTGATTGCGCGGAAAGCCTACTTGATCCTGCGATGGAGAACGTCACGGGAATCATCGCTGTCGCAGAAGCGGGAGGCGCAAGCATGTTCTGGGCTGTCGCGTAACGCCCCTGCTCTCCATAGTTGTCGCTGAAGATCGTGCCGATCTTGCTTTGTGTAACCTCCTGGAATCGCTGAAGGTGCTTGTGCGCCTCCTCGGTCTTGCCAGACCGTTGAAGAGCACGCGCCAACCCATACTGTGCAGAGGCGTGCAACGGACTGATCTCGAGCGTCTTCTCGAATTCCTGAATCGCGCGATCGTAATCTCTCAACGCAAGGCTGATCGTGCCGACATAATAGTGGCTGTCAGCATCTTGAGGATCTACTTCGACAGCATGTTGAAATGCGCTTAATGCAGACGGTTGATTGCCGGAGTCCAATCTCGCGAGGCCTAGGCTGTACCAGATCCTTGGATTTGCCGGGTCCACGAGAGAAGCCGCCGTCAGCACCTGCTCCGCTTCCGGCAAGCGGCGCAGATAGATGAGTGCAATCCCCTTGTTGACCAGGGGAATCGCAGAAGATGCATCCGCACGATGAGCCTCGTCAAACTTAGCAAGCGCCTTGCTGGGAAGCTGCTGATTCATGAACGCCACGCCGACGTTGTTGGAGCGTGACGCCTCGGCATCTGCCTTCGAGGTATCGGCGCCGCGGGCGGGAAGCGACAGGAGGGTTGCGCACAGCAGAAGTATTGTTCGTGAGCTGGACGAAAGGTTCACATTGAGCTGCTTTCCCGCGACAGGTGCTTCGGGCGATGGACAAACTCGGCGTTCTCATCGACATCGTGTATTCCGGAAGACCCTGCGCAGTCTCGTCCGGCCGCCCCAATTATAGTGCAGCGGTTCTCCTCGCAAGCCGTTGCGCTTTTGATGGCGCAACTCTCGGCATGCGAACAGCAGGACACGTTTGGAGAGACTCCGGAATTCGTCGATTCGGCGTAAACTGAGGCCAAACAAGAACAACTCGAGGACGTTTTGAATCACTACGTGGAACGTGTTGTCGACCTGATGGACCCATCCGCGAATGAAATCTACGACCTGACGGCAGAGGACGCGTGCGCGCTGCTGGCCCAGCAGTCTGCCGCGGCGATGGACAAGATCGAAGGCTCCTTTGCGCTGGTCGCCAAAGTCGGCAAGACGGTGCGCATGGTGCGCTCCTTGGATCGACCGATGCGCTATTTCCTGGCCAAGAAGAAGGAAGGCCCGGTACTGATCGTCGCGGACCGCATTGACGCTATCTATAGCTGGCTCGAGACTGAAGGGCTCGAAGCGCAATTCCACCCCAGCTATACCCGGATGGTCCCCGCTCACCATGTTGTCGACATCGAACTGATAGGGTGCCCCGACCCTGATCCGGTTTACACGCGGTTCTTTACTCCAGAGATGGGGACCATGGATCCCCATCCGCACCAGATTGGGGAACGCTACATACGAGCGCTGGCAGACGAGATCGCAACCTGGCTTGAACGCATACCAGCTGCGGATCCTGTGGGAGTTTGCTTTTCCGGTGGCATCGATAGCGGCAGCGTTTTCCTTACCGCCTATCACGTTATGAAGAGCCGAGGCATGAATCTGGGCAGGCTGAAGGCATTTGTACTGGACCTCGGCGATGGACCTGACGTTTCGCAGGCCCGTGAGTTCCTGCACGCGACTGGACTGTCTTTGTTCCTTGAGGCGATTGAGGTCGATCCAGCTTCGATTGATGCGCAGGAGACGATCGGAATCGTCGAAGATTATAAGCTCCTCGACATTCAATCGGCATCTATGGCCATCGCGCTCCTTCGCGGCATTCGCGCGCAGTACCCGGAGTGGCGCTACCTCCTCGATGGAGATGGTGGGGATGAGAATCTTAAGGATTATCCGATCGAGGAGAACCCCGAGCTGACCATCAGGAGCGTCATCCACAATCCGATGCTTTACCAGGAGGGCTGGGGGGTCGGAAAGATAAAGCACTCGCTTACTTACAGTGGTGGTCTTAGCCGCTCTTACACGCGCACATATGCTCCAGCGCGGCACTTCGGCTTTTGCGGCTTCAGTCCATTCACAAGGCCGAAAGTGATCGCCGTGGCGGAGTCGATACCCTTCATCCAGCTTACGGACTATTGCGTACAGCGGCTCTACGAGCTCAAGGGCGAGATCGTATCGCAGGGCATTGCCAGTTTGACTGGGCTAAAGATGCCTGCCTTCCCGAAGCGACGCTTCCAACACGGCGCCATGGCGGAACAGACCACGCGCAAGACCCTACCCTTCAGAGAAGCGGAATACAGAAAGCAGTTTCTGTCCCGTTATCAATGATGATGGCGAGTCCATCTCCATATCCGACGAACGCGTTAGAGCGAGATCTCTGGATTCTTGGCGAAAGGCCGCAGCGTCATGTTCTGGATTCGCGGCGGCCGTATGCGTTTCTCGTTGAGGACGAGCGTACGGCATCGGGCGAAATCGTCTCGGTCGCGACCATCTTTCTCACGAACCGAGAATGTCCCTGGCGATGCCTGATGTGCGACCTGTGGCGCAATACGCTCACTGAAAGTGTCCCACCCGACGCCATCCCGGAGCAGATCAGCTTTGCCCTGTCCCGGATGCCCCCGGCACGTCAGATCAAGCTCTATAACAGCGGCAGCTTCTTCGACGTGCAGGCCATACCCACGGGAGATTATGCCGCGATTGCGGCCCTAGTCGCACCCTTCGAAAGGGTCATCGTCGAGAGCCATCCCTCACTCGTTGGCGATCGGTGCCTCCAATTCCGTGATCTCCTGAGTCCCCAGCTTGAGGTAGCGATGGGGCTGGAGACCGTCCATCCTGAGGCTCTGGAGCGCTTGAACAAGCGGATGACTTTGGAGCAGTTCGCAGACGCTGCAAATCGTCTGCGCGAGAACACTATTGACCTTCGCGTGTTCGTGCTCGTGCAGCCGCCATTCATACTCAAAGACGAAGGACTGTACTGGGCGCAAGGTTCGTTGGACTACGCCTTTGACTGCGACGCAACGGCAGTCACTCTTATTCCGACTCGCGCCGGAAACGGCGCCACCGATCTCCTTGCGCGAGCCGGCAATTTTTCTCCTCCGAACCTGCGAACAGTGGAAGCCGCACTCGAATATGGAATTGGATTGAAGCGAGGTCGGGTCTTCATCGATCTGTGGGACATCCGGCAGGTGGCGGCGTGCGAACAGTGCCGCGAACAGCGCATCTCAAGACTCGAAACCATGAACTACTCTCAATCTTTGGGCGAGGCAGTGAGATGTGACGCATGCGGGAAACGCGATTGAGTTGCCTCTACGACATTGCGGTCGTGGGATCGGGCTTTGCCGGCTCGCTCTTCGCAATGATCGCACGTAGACAGGGCCGTTCCGTCATATTGCTCGAACGTGGCCGTCACCCGCGCTTTGTGATCGGAGAGTCATCTACTCCTCTCTCGAATTTACTTCTCGACGAACTGGCAACACGCTACGATTTGCCTGCTTTGCGACCGCTAACAAAGTGGGGGAGTTGGCAGCAGCACTATCCCGAAGTGCCTTGTGGCCAAAAGCGCGGTTTCTCCTTCTTCCACCACGACCTGCAAAAGAATGCTCCGATCAGACTCACCGCCGAGAACCACTTTCTCGTCGCAGCGAGCCCTCACGACGCTATTGCCGACACGCACTGGTATCGAGCCGACTTTGATCAGCTACTGGTTGAACAGGCCCGAAGGCTTGGCGTTGAATACCAGGATGAAGTGCATCTGCAGCACTTTGTCGATACTGGCGATTGTGTCGAGCTGATAGGGGAGCAGCGCGGAGAAAGCAAGTTGATTCGCGCACGCTTTGTCATCGACGCCACGGGTCCACGCGGATGTCTATACCGTTTACTTGAACTTCAGACCAGAGATTTACCGGACTATCCTGCAACGCAGGCGCTCTACAGTCACTTCTCCGGTGTAACGCGATGGGACAAAACTCTTGGCGCTCCTCACCTGGATGGGCCGCCCTACCCCATCGAGGATGCAGCCGTTCATCATGTTTTTGACGGTGGTTGGATGTGGCTACTGCATTTCAACAATGGAGTGACCAGCGCCGGAGTCGCCACGACCGACGCTATGGCCAATCGGCTCGGCCTCTCCGAAGGGCAGCCCGCTTGGGACTGTCTGCTGGAGCGAATCCCGTCGCTGGCTGAGCAGTTCGCCGATGCAAGGTCCATCCGCCCTTTCGTCCATCTTCCTCGACTGGCCTTCCGTAGTGCCACGGTCGTTGGCGACCGGTGGGCGCTTTTGCCATCGGCAGTGGGATTCGTCGATCCCCTGCTCTCAACCGGTTTCCCTCTCACCTTGCTAGGAGTCAGTCGATTGACAGCGGCTCTCGAGCAGCACTGGGGGCTATCAAGTCTGCGAGCGGAATTACTGGCCTATGCGGCCAGCACGAATGACGAACTCGACGCCACTTCCCGGCTCATCGCGGCGCTTTACGCCAATATGGGTAACTTTGCTGCCTTCCGCTCCATTTCACTGCTGTACTTTGCTGCAGCAAGTTTCTCGGAGACAGCGAGACGCTTGGAGAAGCCGCATCTCGCGCAGGGGTATCTTCTGCATAACGAACCACGCTTCGGCCCTGCATCGCGCAGGTTGTTGGAACGCGCACGGGCAGGCATACCAAAGGAAGACACGGCCGACTTCATTGCGGAGGTGCGGCGAGCCATTGATCCCTTCGATGTTGCGGGCCTCTGCGCGGCGCGCTCGAAGCCCTGGTATCCAGTCGATGCGGACGATCTGAGGAAGGCAGCTTGGAAGGTCGGAGCAGGCGATGACGACATCGCCCGCATGCTCCAGCGCTCAGGCTTCTACGTCTAACAACCGGCCGCTGCAGGTCCGCTGTGCAAATCGCTGCGCCGACTCCCAGGCACAAGTGCGGCTTGTCAGTGCGGCTTCGCCTGCGAGAAGACAATGGGCTGCTGGGCTACCATGCCTTTCCCCTCTTCAAGCGTGATCATCTGGTTCGGTTTGACGCCGGCAATAGACTCTCGCCGTCCACGAGGCCATGTGATTTCAACCGTGACAACTTTACCTTCAGATGGCTTTCCCAAGCCAAATGTAAGGGGAAGCTCACTCTGGGAGAGATAGCTGGACCCGGACCTTACCATGTCGGAGAGCCGCACACCGTTCGGCATCCGCACTGTGACCTTTGCTCCTATGCCATCCCGGTTGGACCGAACACCAATAGTTTTCACTCGCAGCATATCGTTCTGATTACCGTTATCGTTCCGGAGCAGTCGAGCCGGCCCATTGGATGAAGTAATCAGAAGATCAAGATCGCCGTCGTTGTCAAAGTCAAGGTAAGCAGCACCCCTTGCGACAACCGGCTGACGCAGAGCGGTGCCTACCTTGTTCGAGACATCCTCAAATCGTCCTGCTCCACGATTACGAAAGAGCAGCGCGGGTTCGGCATACTTAACTGTGGGTTGCGTAACGCTGACGTCGTCCGCTACATGACCATTGGCCGCAAAGATGTCTGGCAGCCCATCCAGGTCGTAATCGAAGAAGAAGGCGCTGAAGGTAAGAGATTTTGCGGACGGACCGCTGATTCCGGACGCAATTGCCTTGTCCGTGAAAAGACCTGAGCCGTCGTTGTGGTAAAGGGACAGGCTCTCGTTGGTAAAATTCCCAATGACGAGGCCCGGTCGTCCGGACAGATCGTAGTCTGCCGCGTCAGCCCCCATGCCAGCGCGGGCCTTGCCTGCGTCGCTGAAGGCTACGCCCGCAGCGAAAGCGCTCTCGGAAAAAGTTCCGTTGTGGTTATTGCGATAGAGCTTATTCGGCTGCGTATCGTTCGCGACAAACAGATCGAGCCATCCATCCTCGTCGTAGTCGATCAGTGTGATTCCGAGAGATTTGCTTGATGGATCGAAAAGACCAGCCTTCCTGGTCACGTCTTCGAAGACGCCATTACCAAGATTGTGAAACAAGGTAGAGCTCTGGCCTTTGTACACCTCCGGCGTGCAATACGATTTGTTCTTGCCGTCCAGTGAACAGAACTGGTCCGTCGATTCGGACCAGTCAGCGTAATGTGAGACGAACAGATCCAGCTTTCCGTCGTTATCGTAGTCGAACCAGACGGCGCCCGTCGAAAATCCCGCGTCCTTCACTCGCGCTTTAACGGTCACATCTGCAAAGCGGCCACCACCCAGGTTTCTAAACAGATGATTGCCGCCCAGTGCGGTAATGTAGATGTCATCCCGGCCATCGTTATCGAAATCCCCGACCGCACACCCCAGCCCATACATCTCTTTCGCCAGCCCGGAAGTACCCGTGACATCGGTGAATGTCCCGTCGTGATTGTTGTGATAGAGAGCGGGCGTTGAAACGGAGGTCTTGTGTTCCGGCCAGTCCATCGAATTCACAAACAAAATATCCTGCCAGCCGTCGCCGTCATAATCGATGACGCAGACGCCGCTGCCCATAGTCTCCGGCAGATACTTTTTCCCGTAGGCACCGTTGTTATGGCGGAAGTGAATGCCAGCAGCCTCCGTAACATCCACAAATCGAATCGGACCTGCGGGGCGAGTCATAACCGGTGGAGCGGGCGCGTCATGCAGAACGGCTTTGGGCGAAGGTGAAGCCGGCTCCGAGACATGCTCAGGCTGGGAGGAGCTTGGCATTGTCTGCCTGCAACCCATCATCGTCACGAACACGAAAAGAGAAGTACAGCAGAAAATCGGAACACGCAGAGAGTTCAAGGTTTTCCTTTAGTAGCGAAGAGTATCCGCTAGGGGCCGGTTGCACCACTCGCAAGCATCGCAGCAGGAGAGACATTCGCGGCGCGTGAGCCCCGCGAGTTCAGCCACATCTCGATAAGCATCGCGATCGGCCCGACGATAAACAATGCATACAGTGGAGCATAGATACTTTGCTCCAGGCGCAGGACCATCTCCACCGCAGCCACGAAAAAGGCAACCAGACACTGTCCCCCTCTGGATCGAACGGTGGTCTTAGGATCCGTGATCATGAAGAAGATAAACAGCTGATACTCGGGGCCAGTGACAGGGGATACTTCCGATTGCCATGGGTCGCCACCGATCCATGAACGGAGCAACGCGAATGCCAAAAATGACGCGACGTAAACCGCGCAGATATGGAGGCGCCGCAGCCGCCAGATGATGGCCGAACCTAACAGCCAGATCACCAGCATCGCCCAGACGTTGTTGCCCCACTGGATGCTCAATGTCGCCACCGATTCCGCGGCCAGAAAAAGCATCACGCAAATACCGAAATTAGATGGATTGAAGATATGACGATGCTTTACGCGAACCACATACTTCGAGGTAATGGCGATGGCAGAACACAACGCATAAGGCCAAAATGCGGGGGAGCGGAGAAGAATGCCGACGCTGATGCCAGTGATATAGGCACTGGCGAGATGTGGCCATTTGCCGACAAAGAGCCGGCCAAGAATCAGTTCGACGGCAATGCTGACAGCGATTGCCAGCAGAGTCTTCGTATAGCTTTCCAGGATGCCGAAGGAGAGATTACCGACCAGCAGAATGAGCGTAATAAAGATGGGAGGAATGAAGCGGTTTTCAAGAGTGAACAGGCGCCTCCAATCGCGGTCAGAATGGCCGGCGGGCAGGGGTGACACCATCGTCTGCCGGCTCATGAAGGCTCCTTCACCTTATATAGCTTATTGGCAACGATCCCTTTCAGCGACTGCACCCGACCGGAGGGCCAACGAATAACCGCGCCCTCAATCTGCGGGTTCTTCCCTAAGCCAAAGTGCAGACGACGATCGTTTTGAGCAGCGAATCCGCTTCCGCCGGAGACCTGCTGTATCTGTTTCTGACCGTTCCACTCGAGTGCCACTTGTGCGCCAATTGCGCTACGGTTGCTCTTTGTTCCTTCCAGCTCGAATTCAACCCATTCGTTTTCAGGAACGACGGTGTTCTTATACAGCAGCAAGGGGCCGCGTTGATTTGCGACGATCACGTCCAGAACGCCTTGATTCCAAAGGTCGGCGAGTGCCACGGATCTCCCATCATAAACATCTGTTACTCCCACGGACTGCGCCACGTCAACGAATTTGCCTGCGCCGTCATTCAGCCAGACATGCTTCTGCTGATAGCCCGAAAGACTGCGCCCATCCATTGCAGGCCAATCTTTCGCGTCGCCGATGATGGCGGTATTCCCTCCTGCTACTTTCGCAAAGTCATACCAGTAGTTGCGCTTTCGATCCATCGACACATAGCCATCCGTCAGAAACAGGTCGAGCGTCCCATCGTTGTTCAGATCTCCGAACTGTGCACCAAAACTCCAACCGCCGAGCTCGACACCCATATCTCTTGCCAGGTTGGCGTACTCAATGTGTTCACCGCCTGTCCCTTCTTTTGGGAACCAGAGATTGTTGCCCTGAATCAGCACTCCATCTTCCGAGATGTTCGAAACGTACACGGCATATCTTCCCTGATTAAAAATGTCTCCGAAGGACACGTTCATGCCACTCTTCGGCGCAAAGCCGACGCCGCTGCGTTGACCCGCTTCCTGGAAGCGCTTGCCGTCGTTCAGATAAAGTTCGGACACACCGTAGTCATTCGCAACAAACAAATCCGGATGGCCTGTTCCACGAAGGTCCGCGGCTGCTGATGCCAATGCCCATCGCGTGCTGTTGATGCCCACTTTGGCGCTGATCTCTTCGAACCTTCCGTTCCCGAGGTTGTGAAAGAGGTATTTGCGGCCGCCATTCTTCGCATACTCGAAGCTGTCTGGCATCATCTTCGTCGTGCTGAGATGCCAGAGGTCGACGTTCTCCGGATAGTAGCCGCCAACGAAGAGATCCAGAAGCCCATCGCCATCGAAATCAAACCACACCGCCGTGTTGGCGTTGATCCAGGGTGGAAGCGACGCCTGCTCGCTGACGCGGTGGAAACCTCGCCCCTGATCGTTATGAAAAAGCTCTGGTCTGCCCCATTTGATAAGAAATAGATCTTCATAACCGTCGTTGTCGTAATCGCCCCAGACAGCCCCCATGGAGACGCCGGTGCCAGGCTGATTCACGTCGGCGACGCCGAGCTCACCAGCCACATCCTTAAACGTCCCATCGTGCATGTTTCGATAGAGCCGATTGCGACTTCCGATAGCGCTGTTCGTCACATAGAGATCCGGCCATCCATCGCGGTCGAAGTCGACGACGGAGACCGACGCTCCCATCGAGGCTACTTCGGGCATGATGTGCGCGAGCTTTGCATCGAGCACAGGCGCCTGATGAACAAAATCGATTCCCGCGGCATGCGAGACTTCTTGCAAATGGAATCCGTGCCGCGCTAGTGATTCTTTTGTATTCAGAGCGATTCTCGCAGCCGCGCTACGCCTGGCAGAGACTTGCTTCACCAGAATCGGCGTTCCGAGCAGACAAAGAAATACACCGGCGAGAATGCTTCGCAGAATAGTTGCGCGTTTCAT
Organism: uncultured Acidobacteriaceae bacterium; assembly: GCA_963712845.1. Lineage (GTDB taxonomy): Bacteria > Acidobacteriota > Terriglobia > Terriglobales > Acidobacteriaceae > KBS-83. Next base: position 193,423 of record CAVQJM010000039.1, on the reverse strand, counting down.
TGTGTGGATCCGTCCCTGAGCGCATCCCGGAATGCATCCGCCGTCACGTAGCGTGTCTGATAGGTCTGCCAGTCCTCTGTGTGGTGCCGGTAGACCCAGTCATCCTCCAGCCGGCTCGGTGTTGGGGAGTCATAGTTCCTCCGCGCGTGGTACGGATAGGGCAGGACAGTCTGTGAGTCCGAGGTGTTGTAGTCGCCGTCCTTGATCCAGCCGTCACCGGAAATGACAAAGTCGCGCACCCACCCTGAGGGCGGCGGTGCAGGAACGGCGAAACGCAGCGTCATCTCATCGCCTGCGTTCATGATGACGTAACGGTCGTCGGCATGCGCCAAGAGTTCACGCACGTCCCCGAACCGTGTATAGAAACCTGAAAGGTCGCGCCAAACCGGCGACGTGCTTGCCAGTCGATCATAGTCGGGGATCTCAGGCGAGGACGGGTTCGCCTGATGAATCACGGAAAAGCCGCGATAATGAAGATCAGCGACGTTGGGTGCCAAGCGAGTGATTTTCATTGGCGCACCCGGCAAACCCTGTGCCCACTCGATGGAATCCCAGTAGATCTCGAGATTCGTCCGAAGTCGCAAACGATGAGGCATGCCTGGCTGAAAAACGCCCGATAGGTCGATAAGGCAGATTTTTTTACGACCAGCCGGAAACCCCAGGTTGGGTTTCGCCACCCGCCAGCCACCTTTGCCGTTGGGAACCTCCAAACTTAGCCAGTGTGGCCGCGGATGTTCGCCCTGACTCATCGCTACGTTCACCGACGAATCCGATGGATGCAGCCATCCCTTGGCTATCAGCCATAGCGGCGCATGGTCCGGAATGCGATCACCAAGATCAATCTCCACAAAGTGGTCGCGGGTCACGCCTTGATACTGACCGCGACCAAAGGTGTCCAGATACTTACCATCCAGCGCTCGCAGAATTGCTGTGACATCGTTGCCATTGTCGTCCACCGCATGAGCAATAGGCTGTGGTGGCCCAACCGCCGTAATTGCGAGTTTGACCGGCGGGACGTCGTACCGTTCGTCGGTGAAAATCTCTGTGCCTGCCGGGTGGTCCACGGTCATGAGCGCAAGCGAGTCGTAAAAGTAGGTCTCCCAAAGCTCACCGGTCACACGCAGGTCGTAGAAGCCACCGCGCGGTTTCAATTCATCACGGCCGATTTTGTACCACTCTTCTGTGGCTGAAATATTTGCTGTACCCAATGAATTGATTCTCAGCCCGATTGCGGAGCCCCACGGCACCGAATCCTTTACGAAACTCATCCGATTGCCGTTCCAGGCAAAGAGAAAGGGGCACGAGCCCTTGAGTCTCTGCTCGGTCACGATCTGTTGATCTGCCTTCAGCGCAAACTCAGCCCGCACCGAACCGTTCGGCCAAACGATCCGTGCAACATCGACAACCTGTTGCTGACCGAGCCCGAAGTGAAGCACAGGACCGGTGATCGCCTGCTTCTGCAATAGGAGTGCTGAGCGAATTTCGATCTCGCCGCCAATGCCGAAGGGATTGATCCGCTGATCCCCTGTCGCTTGGTGCGCGCGTGGACGGATTGTCTGCCAGTGATAGCTCTTCGTGCCATGATTCCGCGCGTCTACCGCTCGTCCACTGGAATCAATCCCCAGCAGGTCGAGTCGCCCGTCCCCATGCAAGTCGGCTGTATCGAGCACCGTCGATGGACCCTGCGGCGTGGCCATAGGCTTAAAGCTTCCCGCTTCATCCTGAAGCCAGACCCTGGCTCCGCCAGAAGCAGCGTCTACCCCGGGCTTCACCGGCATCACCAATAGATCGACCGCGCCATTGTTATCGACGTCGGCTATGCGAAGCCGGACTTCACCTGCGATGGAACTCTTCATCCGCGCGAGCTGATGTGGCGTCCATGTCTCCGTGCTCTCGTCGTAGGAAAGCGCGAGGATGCTTCCATCCGCAACCAGAGCATGCAGGCGGAGAAGGTTGTCGCTGCCAGTATCCGCGACGCAGATTGCACTCACGCCAGTGAAGGAGCTCGGCAGCTTGGACTCTGTGAACTTTCCCGCACGCTCATTTAAGAAGACGCGCAGACTCCCTGAGCCATCGATCATGGCTGCGTCGGGATTGCCATCGCCATTCAGGTCGGCCCAGACAAACTGACGGATGCCGGAAACTCCGGCGAAGGGGTGCTCCACAACAAATGTGCCGTCGCCGTTGTTCCTCAGCACGGATGGCAGCCCGGCTTTCTTGCCCAGCAAGATATCTAGGTCCCCATCCGCTTCGAGATCAATTGCCCAGGCCCCGGTATACGAAGCATCGGTCACGGACTTGGAGAGCTTCGCGACTGCCGTGACGTCTGTGAAGGTGGCTGGATCATCTTGCCGAAACAACCGTATTCCCCCGTCACCCGCGAGCACCAGGTCCGTCTTGAAGTCATAATTGAAATCGAGCGGAACAATCCCTTCCGGTGAGGGCTCCGAAGCCGCAGAGCCGCCAGGGAATGGCAGGTCCGCACCCGTTGCAAGATGCACGTGATGAGCATTCGCCTCACCCATGACTGGCTGGTCTGATCCGTTCAGTGCGACAGCCCCAACCCAGCTCCAGCGCTCCGCAGGCGCAGAGCTAACCGCATCTTCGCTGAAGGTCATCGCAAGATCAGGCGCTGCCGGCTGCGAGGAAGGGTTCGGTAATCGCATAAACAGCGTTATGGGCTCCGCTTCTTCGCCTGCCTGCGCCATGATCTCGGAAAGACTGGCGCGAAATTCTGGTTCTCGCATCAGAACATTGCGAAGGAAAGTTGCACGGGTTGCCGCGGACCGCGGTGTTGGACCAGCAGCAGCGGCCTGCAACTGTTCGAGTTGCTGCTGGACCTCCGGCGGCCACCCCCGAGAGCGGTCTACAACTCGCCCAATAGCGGTGTGAAGCGTTGCTGCATCGCCTCGTTTTGCGGACACGCGGCACAGGTCTACGAGAGCCGCGAGATTCCCCGGTTGCACGGTAAGAATCTGCTCCAGCAACTTCTGAAGTTCCGCGTCACTATTCTCGTCGCCCTGGCGCTCTACTTCCGTGGCAAGCCGGTAGAGCGCCCGTAGATTCCGAGGATTGATCGCTACGGCCTGACGAAGATACGAGATGGAGGCGGCGGAGTTGCCGCGATCTCCCTCAAGAAGACCCAGCAGATAGTCAATACGGTCATCGTTCGGAGCAAGTGCATGGGCACGATCCAACCTTTGTGCCGCAGCATCAAAGCTTCTTTGACGCAAGGCGAGTACGCCCCAATCCACCCAGCTCGCAGGCTCCGCAGGAATCAGCTCTGTGGCACGCTGCAGGTTCGCGTCCGCCCGAACATCGTCCCCCACCTGCAGACCCGCCAGACCGGTGTAGAAAGTGGAAACAAAGCTGATATAGGTCTTGGATCCAACATCCGGCAGACGATCTTTCGAAGAGCGGCAGCCTGCCGTCGAGAGAAAGGCCGCGCACATAACAACGGCGATTGCCACGCACAAGCCGTTGCGGCATCCAGATTGCGGAACCAGGCGCGGTCTTTCCGAAGTCGTAACGAAATCCGCCGGATGACCTGAACCACTGGCGCGAGTAGTACCACGGTTATCGCGCTCCTGAACAACGAGTGTCTTCATTCCTCGTCAATCCTAGCTTTGTTCGGGCCTCTCGATCTCGGCCAGCTCATAAAATCCCGATTCGACACCTCCGCAAGCTGAAGCACATGACCGCGACGCCGCGAGCGGGTCACGCTCGTACGACTGAGAGCGTGCTCGCTGGCCCCGACATGCGCGCCCTCGCGAGGTGGATCGATGCCGCCATACCGGCCAATCCGCCGCCGATCACCGTCACGTCAATCTCGTTCATGGCTGTCTGCAGGCCGTTTCTGCGCTACAGAGTCCTCAGCGCGGTGGCATTCATCTTGGCTACCGGCGCTGATCGGGGACAAGCACCGTAGGTACGGCCGTTTACTCCACCCTTAGATTGATACCTAAGCAAACAAGTTTGGCTAGTATTCGAGTGATCCCAATAGGCTGCCTGGCGCATCCCGACGAACACACTTGCCGGAGCGCAAGAGAAAGAGAACGAAGACCTTGAACCTGTTCGTCCGGCTTCGTCCCATGGCCTTCATTGCCGTGTTGCTTGCGATCTGGCAGATAGCCGTCATGACACATCCCGGCCAGTTGCTGCCCAGCCCATGGCAGGTTGTCGGCGGTCTCGCCGACCTCCTCCGACACGGTCTGCTCTTCAAATACGTCGTTGCTTCCCTCTTCCGCATGACCTGGGGTTTTGGGCTGGCTGTCATTCTGGCGATTCCGCTTGGACTCATCATTGGCTGGTACAACCGGGCCGACATGGCCCTTGGCCCGGTGATCGAAGTGCTGCGGCCTATCTCTCCACTCGCCTGGATCCCGATCGCCATTCTCTGGTTCGGCGTCGGCGATCTCTCCGCTATCTTCCTCATCTTCCTGGGCTGCTTCTTCCCGCTGCTGCTGACCACGATCAATGCGGTCAGGAGCATCCCCGAGGTCTATGTCCATGCAGGCAGGAACTTCGGTCTGCGGCCGTTCGATCTTGTGTCTCGCGTTCTTTACCCTGCCGTCATGCCCCAGCTTCTCATCGGCCTGCGTATCTCCTTGGGCGTGGCGTGGCTTGTCGTTGTCGCCGCTGAAATGATCGCCGTGAATTCCGGACTCGGTTTTCTGATCGTGGACGCGCGCAATGCCGGCAACCGCTATGACCTCGTCGTCGCCGGCATGGCCATCATCGGTATCATCGGGCTACTGCTGGACACGGCAATGCGATCACTGGAAAAGGTCAAGTCGTTCCGGTGGAGTTACTCGGAGGATTAACAGGGATGTCGACGCAAACTGTCACACAGGAGTCTGCCTTGACGACGAAGTTGAGTACCCGAGATCTCGGCATGGTCTTCCATCGTGATGGAGAGCAGATGTCCGTTCTCGAGAACATCAACCTTGAGGTAGCGGACGGAGAGTTCGTCTGTTTGCTCGGCCCTTCCGGCTGCGGAAAAACTACGCTGTTGAACGCGATGGCGGGGTTTCTATCTCCGACCAGCGGCCAAGTCCGAGTTGACGATGACGTCGTGCGAGGTCCGGATCCTCGCAGGATCTTCGTATTTCAGGAGCGCGGTGTCTTTCCTTGGCTCACGGTAGAGGGCAACATCGCCTTTGGCCTCGGGAAGCTGACCCGCGAGGAGCGCGAGCGGCGCATTGCGCATTACGTCCAAATGGTCGGATTGCAAGGGTTTGAAAAGTCATATCCATCCGAGTTGTCCGGCGGCATGAAGCAGCGGCTGGAGGTGGCCCGCGCTCTCGCAGTCAACCCTGACATGCTTTTGCTGGACGAGCCATTTGGCGCGCTCGATTCCATCACGCGCCTCACCATGCGCCATGAGCTGCTTCGTATCTGGCAGACGGAGCGAAAGACGATTGTCTTTGTGACTCACGATATCGACGAAGCAGTTCAGCTCGCCGACAGGGTTGTGGTCATGAGCGCCCGGCCGGCCACCATTCAGCAGATCGTCACAATTGACATTCCTCATCCACGGGATATCAGCTCGGCTCGTTACCTGCAGCTTCGCGATGGTATTTTCGCAGAGATTGGCCTGGCTCACAAAATATGAAGCCGCTTCAAGTCCCTCGCAGGTGGGAGAAACTCTTCTGGCCGGTCGTTGCCTTCGCGCTGCTGATCGGCGCGTGGCACTTTGCCGTGATTTGGTCCGCGACCAAGATCATTCCTTCTCCGCTCGACGTGAAAAAAGCGCTCGCCGAGCTTTTGCAGGAACACGTTCTGTGGAACGACATCATCGACTCTCTGCGGCGCGTTTCAATCGGATTCGGAGTGGCGGCGCTTCTGGGCATACCGCTCGGCCTCACCCTGGGCTGGTATCCCGAAGTCAATCGGGTCGTCAACCCGGTCATTCAGATACTGCGGCCCATCAGCCCGATCGCGTGGATTCCTGTTGCCATTCTCTTCCTCGGCGTAGGCGATCATGCCGCGACCTCGCTCATCTTTCTCGGCGCCTTCTTCCCCATCGTCGTCTCCTGCGTGGATGGCGTGAACAATGTACCTTCCGTATACCGTCGAGCCGGACGCAACTTTGGCCTCAGTCCGCTTCAGCTTCTCGGGCGCGTCGTCTTCCCCGCGGCTCTGCCCCAGATCATCGTCGGACTCCGCATTGCCTTCGGCATTGCATGGCTGGTGGTCGTCGCCGCGGAGATGGTCGCCGTGGATTCCGGCCTGGGATATCTCATCATCGATTCGCGCAATTCCGGCAAGCGCTATGACCTGGTGGTAGCGGCCATGCTGCTGATCGGCGTCATCGGACTGGGTCTGGATTTCCTCTTCCGCGGCCTGGAGCGGGTCAAATCCGTTCGCTGGGGATTCCGCCATGAGTATTAAAGGAAAGGTGATCCTCGGCGCCTTCGCATGGATCGTTTTGATCTCCGCACTGCACGGCTGGCTAAATGTGAGCTGGGCAACCGTGCTCAACGAATATCGGCCCCTCGCCAAACGGAAGATTGTCGTCGCCTATATCCCCGTCACCTGCCAGCTCACGTGTCCGGTCACCGACTACATCTCGAAGTTCTCCGACAACGGTGAGATCTTCATTCCGCGCCTCTTCCAGGGCCTCCCCGAGATCAAAGAAGCTCTTATCTCCAACAAAGTCCAGGCCGCCTTCATCGTCGCTCCGCTCGCCATCGCACTCAAAGCACAAGGCGTGCCCATCAAGGTCGTCTATCTTGGCCACCGCTACGGGAGTGCGATGGTGGTGCAAAAAGATGGGCCGGTCAAGACAGTCGCTGATCTGCGTGGCCTCACCGTTGCCATTCCCAGCCGCTTCTCCGACGAGCGTCTCATGCTCATTCGCGCGATGAAGATCGCCGGGCTCAAACCCACGGACGTCAAAATGCTCGAGATGGCTCCGGCCGATGTCGCCAGTGCGCTTCGCGCAAAAGCGATCGACGGCTTCATCATGGGTGAGCCATTCCCGTCGCAGGCTGAGATGGGGGGCTATGGCAGGGTTCTCTTTCAGGCGAGAGAATATTGGCCCGACTATATGTCCTGCATTCTCGTCGTTCGCCAGGATCTCATCGACCGCCGTCCCGAAGCCGTCCAGACGCTCGTCGATGGGATTGCAAGGTCCGGTCTCTGGCTGGACAAGGGCAAGCCTGAGCGCGAGGATGCCGCGGACTTCGTGGGCCGCTATTACTACAACCAGAAGCCCGCTCTTCTGCGCTGGGCGCTCACCAAGCCGATGGACCGGGTTGTGTATAGCCAACTCGCGCCGCGGAAGGCTGACTTCGACCTGGTTCGCGATCTCATGATCGAAACCGGTGTACTGAAAAAGAAAATCGAGTTTTCGGAATATACCGACACTCGCTTCTCTGACAATGCAAGTACTCAGACTCCCTGGAAATATGAGGCCGGCATTGCTGCAGCGAAATAGTTGATTGCCGAGCATGAAAACAACTCGATAAGGAGGCGATAGGATGATTCGCCGAAAATTTATTGGACTTATAACGCTGGCCAGCGCGGGAAGCATGGTAGCCCTCGAGACCGTAGAAGCTGCGGAACAAAAGACCGTCACCTATCGGATCAGCGGATTCACCTGCATCACCTGCGCGGTTGGCTTGGAGACTCTGCTGCAAAAGGAAAGAGGAGTTGTATGGGCCAAGGCGAGCTATCCCAACAACACGGCGACGATCACGTATCACCCCAAGCTGACGTCCGAATCATCCTTGGTGGAATTCATCGAGAGTGCCGGATTCAAAGCTCATAAAGAAGCCTGACTATCGTGGCAGAGGCCAGTCGTGCAATCGCTCCGTCCGCTGCGATTGTCCCTTTGTTCCTCGATTTCAGGGTTGGCTTTAGAACCGATCTTCCGATGGATGCGCATAACAGCCCTCCGCCCTAATCTGAGAGGCAATCATTTCCAGCCAGCTTTATTGATTGCCCTTTCCGGAGACCGCACACTTGCACCTCTTGTCGATCCGCTCTTCGCAGCGCTGCGCTCTCTTTGCCGGCAGCTTACTTTCCATCCTTTTCTCTTCGACGGCCGTTCAAGCACAGGACAACTTCATCGCTCGCTGGCAGGCACGGGCCACGGCCACACTGGCACAGCAGCCCAAGTGGGCCCCGCCGGTCGTCTCACCCTACCCGCAGCTCATTCAGGTCGTTCGCGCCGACTTCTACCGGACCATCTCTCCCACCCACGTCACTACCTGGAACTATGGCGATGGCCGCGGCATCAATCTCCTCCCGTTCGCAAATACTGAAATCGACATCTTCTATCCGCCATACATACAGCACAGCAAAGGTGCAGTCGATGGTTTCGGCGATCTCGGCTTCTCCGGAAAATACCGCTTCCTGTCCCGCCCCGAAGGCAAGGGCAACTACGTCGTTAGCGCTTTCATCAACGCTACCGTTCCGACCGGCGATCACAAGAATGGCGCCACGCACCCAACCATTGGGCCCAACATCGGAGCCGGCAAGGGCTTCGGAAAATTCAACGTCACCTCCTGCTTTGGCGCCACCATTCCCACCGAGCAGGCCGACACGCTGGGCCGCTCCATCGCTTGGAACACCAATGCCCAATACCACCTGGCGAAGCAGGCTTGGGTCGAGATAGAAGACAACGCAACCTGGTTCAATGGCGGTCCGAACGACGCCAAGAAGCAGAACTTTGTAACACCGGGCGTCCTTGCGGGACCATTCAAGTTCTATCCAAAGGATCCGAAGCGGCGCGAAGCTTTCACGTTCGGCGCCGCCATACAGACCGCCACTTCCTCGTTTCACGCGAACAACCACAACACCAACTTCACCGCCCGCTATACCTTCTAACAAAGCGGCAACGCCCAAGACAGTCCAATTGGGATGATGCCACTCGCCGCCGTCTTGCCAGACCGCTAAGAGCGACCTGTCCCGCAACACTCCCTTGATTGGCGATCTGCCGGCTCGGAACCGCGCATGCTCCCCCACAATATCTATCCGGAGCAAGCGTTGGCCGCGAGGCCGGTAGCCCGGCGAACGAATTTGAGACAATCATTCCGGAGGGCCTGACCGCTTGCTGCGTCGGGCTCCGCGGCTGAGGTGATGAGAGCTGGCAGTGGTTCTATAGCTCGCGCGTACGCTCTGGCAGTACTCGTGTGCCTGATTGCAGCTGCGATCGCGTGCTGCGCGACAGCGGAATCGCGCTCCTCGCAGACAGCCGCGTTAGGACCGCTTTTGCCGCCCATACCGGACGCCTTCTCGCCGGTGACTCTGCGTGCTGTGAATGATCCCCGGACGGGTCTCGCTGCATTCTCCTTCAAAGGTCGCGAGATTCCTCCCGTATTGCACGGCCGCCCCGGCAGCGTTCTTCGGGTCGATTATGTGAATGCAATGTCGACTCACTCCACGGAGATGTGCGTGGACGGGCGCTGCACCAACATGACCAATCTCCACTTCCATGGGCTGCATGTTTCACCGAATGCACCGCAGGACGATGTCATCTCGATGATGGCCTCGCCAGGAGAGAGCCTGCATTACGAGGTGCAAATCCCTCGAGACCAGCCGCCGGGGCTCTACTGGTATCACACGCATCCGCACGGCGAGAGCTATCAGCAGTCTCTCGATGGAATGTCGGGTGCCCTAATCGTCGATGGGATCGAGCGCTACGCTCCCGAAGTGCGGTCCATGCGGCAGCAGATCCTTGTGCTCCGGGATGCGGTCCTGAAGCCAGATGATGCTGCGTCGGTTGCTGAGCGCACCCGGGCTGAGGCCACCAACGCAGGCTGTAGTTCGGAATCGGAAGAGCTGAAGCGCCTCTTCACGGTCAACGGGATTCTGCGTCCAGCCGTCGCCATCCGCCCCGGAGAGAAGCAGTTCTGGCGAATCGTCAATGCGTCTCCGGACCTCTATGCCGATCTGCAGGTGACGGGCGAGAGCATGAGCGTGATCGCGCTGGACGGAATGCCCCTGAGCTTCCACGACCCCGGCCGCCATGTCGAGGCGATGACACATGTGCTGCTGCCACCTGCCGGTCGTGTGGAAGCGATCGTCACCGGTCCTCCACGAGGGACGCGCGCGACGCTCAGCAGCCGTTGTGTGAGTACGGGGCCTGATGGCGATCCCAATCCGGCCATGGTGCTGGCCGACCTCACCGATGCTTTGGGAGCAGGACAAACTCCGCGACTGCAGACCGTGCCCGGTTCGCCTGTCTATCGTCCGATTCCCTCCTCGAAGCTTGCGGCTCTGAAGCAGAGTAGACCGGACTTCTCCGTGATATTCACCGAGGACAAGCACGGCTTCTACATCAACGACAAAAAATATGAGCCGAACGCGTCGCCCATGATTACTGTTCCGGTGGGCGCCTATCATCACTGGTCCGTGGTAAATCGCAGCCACGAGGTCCATCCGTTTCACATCCACCAGGTCCACTTCCAGATGTATGCGAAGGATGGTGTAGCGTTCCATCCCGCCGAGTGGTTCGACACTGTCAACGTAGAACCGGGCAGCACCGTGGACATGATCATGGACTTCACTGACCCAATCATCCGCGGCGTTTCGGTGTTTCACTGCCACCTTCTGCAGCATGAAGACAAAGGAATGATGGCCAAGATTCTCTTCATAGATCCCGCGCCGGGCCATTGAAGCCAAGAGCCAGGCGAATCACGCAAGACTTCCGCTGCGCGGATTTCGATCTACAGAACAAGACAGACGTCGTGTGGTCCCTAGCCTTTGCCCTTCGTTATCGGAGCGATTCCTGCCATGTACTTCAAGTACGCGGTAAACCTCTCTGGCAAGGCACGATAGTAAACATTTAGGCCGTCTTTTCGAGACGTGATCAATCCAAGATCGGCGAGCACCTTGAGGTGGTGCGACAGCGTTGCCAGGGAAATCACATGTTTGGCGTGCATCTCGCCACAGAACAACTCATCGTGCTGCGCGATCTGCGTGTAAATAGCCAAACGATTCGGGTCGCCGAGAGCTCTCGCGATCTGTGCAGCCTCATCGTCCTTCATTCTTCCCATATTGATTAAGACACGGAAATCGCGTCTTTGGAAGCAGTCGCCATAATTCCTGAATCCCGGTATTTCGATCTCCATCTAAGTATACACGCCTTGGCCGGGGGAACGTTTAGGCGGAGAGATCAGGATGTGGATTGTAAGACTCGCTTTAAACAAGCCCTACACCTTTATCGTGGCATCCATCCTGATCCTGGTTCTGGGTGTCACCTCCATTGCGACGACGCCGACTGACATCTTCCCCAATATTGATATTCCCGTTGTCACCGTCATCTGGTCGTATCAAGGCCTCTCTGCAAAGGAGATGGAGCAGCGCGTCACCACTTTCAGCGAGTTTGTAATGGCCGTGGTGAATGACGTGAAGGCTATTGATTCCCAAACGGTGAATGGCGCCAGTGTCATCAAGATCTCATTCCAGCCGCAAGTCCGCATCGACGCCGCCATGTCGCAGATCGGCGCCGCAGTCAACTCGATCCGGTTCCGCATGCCTCCCGGCGTAAATCCGCCGTGGATCTTACGTTTCAGCGCGTCCACGGTTCCCATCATCCAACTCTCACTCTCCAGTGACACGCTCTCCGAGTCGGAACTCTATGATTACGGCCTCTTCCGCGTGCGACAACAGTTGTCCACGGTACCGGGGACGCTGCTGCCGGCACCCTACGGGGGCGTCGCACGGCAGATCATGGTGGATATGGACCAGAACGCCCTTCTGGCCAAAGGTGTAACGCCGGCGGATGTGACTGCCGCGATCAATGCGCAAAATCTGACGCTTCCCTCGGGCACGGCAAAGATCGGCACGCGTGAGTACACCGTCAGCACCAACTCCAGTCCGGTCGATGCACTGTCGCTGAATGATGTCCCGGTCAAGACCGTGAACGGCTCGCTTGTCTACATGCGCGACATCGCGCACGTGAGAGATGGATGGGCGGTACAGCAGAACGCATCGCGAGCGGATGGCAAGCCTAATGTGCTGCTTTCCGTCATGAAGACGGGCTCCGTTTCCACGCTGGATATCGTGAACCTGATCAAGCACGACGTTCTGCCCACGTCTCGGGCCGCTGCTCCCAAGGGACTGAAAATCATTGAACTATTCGACCAGTCCCTCTTCGTCCGTGCTTCGATTGAAGGCGTGTTACGGGAGGGAATCATCGCTGCGTGCCTCACGGCGCTGATGATCCTCCTGTTTCTTGGAAGCTGGCGAAGCACGCTCATCATCGCGATCTCGATTCCGCTCTCAATCCTGAGCTCGATCATCGTCCTCAGCGCGATGGGAGAGACGATGAACACCATGACGCTTGGTGGCCTCGCACTCGCGATCGGCATCCTCGTCGACGACGCAACGGTCACCATCGAGAACATCCATCGGCACATGGATGCGCAGCCGCTGAGGGACGCGGTGTTGATCGGTACGTCGGAGATCGCGACTCCTACGCTCGTATCGACAATGACTATCTGCATCGTCTTCGTTTCGGTCGTCTTCCTTACCGGCCCGGCAAAGTACCTGTTCACGCCCATGGCGCTCGCGGTCGTATTTGCCATGCTGGCCTCGTACGTGCTGTCCCGGACGTTGGTCCCCGTGCTCGTAAACTATCTGCTGGGCGCGGAACACTCCTTCGAAGGTCATTTGGAATCAACCGCGGAGAGCAATGGCAAACGGTCGATCTTCCGCCGTATCAACGACAGGTTCAACCAGGGATATTTCCGGGTGCAGGACCGCTACACACACGCCCTGCGCACTGTCCTGCACCATCGTCGTCCCGCGCTGATTGCCTCCGTTGCCATCATGGCGACAGCATTTGTTCTGCTCCCCTTCGTGGGCAGAGACTTTTTCCCGTCGGTTGATTCCGGTCAGATCCGGCTGCACGTCAGGGCGCTGCCCGGAACCAGAATCGAACAGACGAAGGTGCTCTTTAGCCAGGTTGAGGATCAGATCCGGAAGAACATTCCGGCAAATGAACTGGACCTGATCATCGACAACATCGGTCTCAGCCCGGAGACGTTTAATTACGCCTTTGGCGACGGAGCCACAATCGGCAGCGCGGATGGTGAAATCCTGATCGCGCTGAATGAGAAGCATCACGGGCCCGCGAGCCGTTACGTCAGGCAGTTGCGCTCGCAGTTGCAGAACCAGTTTCCCGACCTCACATTCTTCTTCCAGCCGGCGGACATCGTCACCCAGATCCTCAACTTTGGCCTTCCTTCGCCCATCGATGTGCAGGTGCAGGGGTATGACCCGGCAAACTACGAAATCGCTCGTCATCTTCGCGAGAGGCTGGCTGCAGTCCCGGGCGCGGTGGACGTGCACATGCATCAGGTCGTCAATGCACCGGATCTCCACTTGGACATTGACCGAGTTCGCGCGGCGCAGTTCGGACTCACGCAGCAGGATGTTGCCAACAGTATCTATATCTCGCTAAGTTCCAGCGCTGCCGTGCAGCCGAACTTCTGGCTCGATCCGAAGATGGGCATCACCTACATGGTGGCAGCACAGACGCCGCAGTACCGCGTCAGCTCCATCAACGCGCTCGAAAATACGCCCATTCCCATTCGCACCCTCAGCAACCGGAACGAGCTGCTCGGCAATATGGCGACGCTCACACCGGCAGTCCTCCCTGTAGTGGTCAATCACCACAATGGCGCCCCGGTATTCGATATCTATGCCAATACTCAGGACAGCGACCTCGGATCTGTTGCCTCGAAGATCGATCGCATCGTGAAGGAGGAGCGCGCCAACCTGCCGCCCGGAACCAAAATCGTGTTGCGTGGGCAGGTGGAGAGTATGCGAGAGGCCTTCGACCGGCTCGGCCTCGGCCTTGCCTTTGCCGCTCTGCTCGTATACCTGCTGATGGTCGTCAACTATCAGAGCTGGCTCGATCCCTTCATCATCCTCTGCGCGCTCCCCGGCGCATTCTGCGGAATCGTATGGGCGCTCTTTCTCACCCAGACCACGTTCAACGTACCCAGCCTCATGGGCGCCATCATGTCCATCGGCGTAGCTACCGCCAATTCGATTCTCCTCGTCACCTTCGCGAACGAACTTCGCGCAACCGGCATCGCTCCGCTGGAAGCCGCGGTTACCGCGGGTTACACGCGGTTGCGCCCCATCATCATGACTGCCTTCGCCATGATCATCGGCATGTTGCCTATGGCGCTTGGCCTTGGTGAAGGCGGCGAGCAGAATGCGCCACTCGCGCGGGCTGTCATCGGTGGCCTCAGTGTTGCCACCTTCGCCACTCTCTTCTTTGTGCCCTTGATGTTCACCCTGATTCACGGACGAGACGGAAACAAAACGCAGGAGGCCGTATGACGCAGCAGACCGAAACCGACCCCACTGAGATCGCCGCTAAAGACCAGAAAACCGCCTCCAGCAAGATGGTTAGATTCGCCGGCGCTGGAGCACTTTTCGTCGTTCTGGTTGCCATTGGAGCGCTCCCCCGCCTGGCACGTCAGCGGGAGGCGCTCGCCGCCGTCCAGGAATCTCCAGTCACCCACCCGGTGGTCACGGTCCTTCATCCCCAGCAGGGCCAGCCGACATCGGAACTGCTCCTTCCTGGCAACATCGAGCCGCTCTACACCGCCTCCGTGTACGCACGGACCGAGGGCTACATAGAGCAACGAAATGTCGATATCGGTTCTACTGTGAAGGCTGGCCAGGTGCTCGCAGTGATCTCGTCGCCTGAAGTGGATCAGCAACTCCTCCAGGCGCGTGCGACGCTGGCACAATCCGAGGCCTCTCTCCAGCAGACAAACGCGGCACTCCAGCAGGCGAAGGCGAATGCGGAACTCGCGCGCCTCACCAGGGAGCGCGACCTGCCCCTCGGGCAGCAACATGCCCTCTCGCAGCAGATCGTCGATGAGGTGGTAGAGGCTTATAACGCTCGTGTCGCCGATGTCTCAGCCGCGGAAGCGAACATCCTCGCGGCACAAGCGAATGTCACGGCAAACCGCGCCAATGTGGCGCGGCTCGAGCAGATGCGGGGATTCGAGCGCGTTCTGGCGCCGTTCGACGGCGTCATCACCGCACGCAACGTCGAACGTGGGGACCTCGTCAGTACCGGCAGCGCTGCGGCGGGCAAGCCGCTCTTCAACGTGGCCCAGAGCAGTACGCTGCGCCTCCAGGTCGACGTGCCTCAATCGGAAGCCGTCAACATCCAGAATGGTCAAAAGGCCTCCATCATGGTGAAGGAGCGTCTCGGTCGCGAGTACACAGGTACGATCGTTCGCAGCGCCAGCTCGCTGGATAGTGCAGCGCGCACCATGCTCACCGAGGTACAGGTCGATAACCGCGATGGATCGCTGCTGCCGGGGATGTACGCACAGGTCAAATTCATCCTGCCCGCGCAACACACTTCACTCATCATCCCGACAAGTTCGCTCGTGATCGACCATAGTGGCATGCACGTGGTTACCGTTCAGAAGGGCGAGAAGATCCACTTCGCATCCGTGGTGATCGGGCGAGATATGGGCACGCACATAGAGGTCTTAAGTGGCATCCAGGCTTCAGACACACTCGTGGCAAGTCCCAGCGATCTCTTGCATGAAGGGCAGCAGGTAGAAGCGCGTTGAGGCAGCTTAGAGTCCACAAATGAAAAGGCCGAAGCGCTAGGCTCCGGCCTTTTCATTTACAGTCGGCAACCGACTCCCTGTTGGCTGTCGCCTGTGTGAGATTTCGAGCTAAGCCTCTGACAATAAAGGTGTTCACTAAGTCTGCCTGCACGAGAGAGTGTGCCATATCTCGCATATTTCTCTGCATTTTGGAGGTTGCGCGACGCATTCACGGGACACTTGTGCCCGTGGTTTGACCTTAGTTCGGACAGACTTCTGAGGCCACGCAAATGACGCAACAGCTTTTCTCCGCTGCCCTGCCCCGTTTGCTGGAGGAGAGGTGCGGCAGCGCGCCATAGCTGTGCCCGTGGGTGTCGGCGTTCGCCAATCTCAACACGATGACGCTGTAGGGTCATAAATCATTTGCGTATACATAGGACGCCACAGACAGGTTGATCTGCGTCTTAAGAGATGGAGACGAATTCCATGCGGATCTTCTGCAGTGTGGTCTTGACCATTGCCACCATCGCCGGTGCGCAGGTCACCGTTCCCATTCCCAAACCCGTCTCCCCAGTTGAAGCGACGACTTCGACAAAGGGCCCGCTCGACCTGGACGTAGTTGTTTCCGGTCATGACGGGAAGGCCGTAGCTGGCCTTCAGCAGCAGGACTTCTCGGTTTATCTCGACAAGGAGCCCCAGCCCATTACCGCCTTTCATGCCGTTACGGCCGCCTCCTCTACCGTCCCCGTCCAGACCATTCTTCTCGTTGACACGGTCAATACCCGCTTTTCGAATGTCGCGTATGAGCGTCAGGAGATCGATCGCTTCTTAAAGCAAAACGAGGGCAAGCTGAGCCAACCCATCACACTGGTCATCCTCTCGGATACCAGCGTTCAGATCAGCCAGCCTTCGCAAGACGGCAATCAGCTCGCCGGCGTTCTCGACAAGGCCGCCACTGCGATCCGTGAAGTACGCCGCAACACAGGCTTCTACGGGTGGACCGAGCAGTTCCAGATTTCCGCATCCGCGCTCCAACGACTCGCTGCTTTTGAGCAGACTCGTCCCGGTCGCAAGCTCCTCATCTGGATCTCGCCTGGCTGGCCTCTACTCTCCGGCCCCGAGGTCCAACTCAGCGGCAAAGACCAGCAGAATCTCTTCAACACACTCGTTTCCCTTTCCACATCACTGCTGAAAGCCCGCATCACTCTCTCCAGCGTCGATCCTCTCGGCACTGAAGATGCCATCAGTTACCAGACAGACTTCTATCAGGAGTTCACCAAGGGCGTATCCTCGGCCCGGAACATGCAGATCGGCAACCTGGCCTTGCAGGTGCTCGCGCTGCAATCGGGAGGCCGCGTCCTTAACGCGAGCAACGATGTTACCGCCCAGATCGCACTTGCCGCATCCGATGCGGCGTGCTTCTATACGCTCAAAATCAACTCGCCATCCAGCGAGCGCCCCAATGAATACCGCGCCATCTCCGTTAGCGTGGACAAGCCCGGCCTCAAGGCACGCACTCGCACTGGGTATTATGCCCAACCGTAAGGCCGAAGTAGAATGTCCTAAAATTACGGGGCTAGACATATCACAGACCATTCAACGCACTGTGGACACGGTGACATCACTACCGACCCGAACGAAGTAGTCCAGCCCGCTGCACGACAGGATGCCGGTAAGTTGATGCACAGTTTCTTATCCAGTCAGCTTGATCTGCTTCAGCAGTTCCTGGAAGCGTGAGTCCGCTCGGCAGCCGTCGAAGAGCGGATCAGCCCCGAGCATGTTGATGCCTGTGTCATGGCGCTTATACGCGCGATTGAGCCACTTCATGGCCGTGTCAGTTTGTCGGAGCGCACAATAAATCTCCGCGATGTGGACGCCGGAGATGTAGCGCTGTTGCGATGCGGCTTCGAGATCCTGGGCAATCTTCAAGGATTGTTCACGCTCGCCGGCGAGCGCGAGAACGTGGCCGCGGACAGCGTCGAGGCGGCTTCCTCCGCCGAAGAGGCGGGCCGATTCCACGAACTCATCTTCCGCCTCGTGGTAGCGGTGCAATTCTTCCAGAATCTTCCCTTTGACCACATGGGCCTGCGCGAAATCGGGATTGAGCGCCAGGACGTCGTTGATCCGGGTCATCGCCTCGTCAGGCTTACGCAGCAAATAGTAAGTCTCGGCCACATCGGTAGCGATAATTAGAGAGAGGGGATCGAGAGAAAGCGCTCGCTCTAACTCGGTTAGTCCTTGCTGGCCCCTTCCCAAGCGGGCAAGATGAAGGCCGTACCAGTGATGGGCTGTCGAGTCCGACGGGTTCATTGCAATGGCCCGCCGATATTCCTCCTCAGCTCCCTTCCAATCCCAATCACGCTCGGTTTTGACGCCGGCCAAGGCGGTATGTGCGGCACTCAGGTTGCTATCAAGCTGGAGCGCGCGCTCGGCGGCAAACTGGGCTTTCCAAAGCGCATCGGCAGGGTTTGGACCTCCATACGTGCCCAGCGTCACGTACGATTCGGAGAGTGCTGCGTAGGCTTCGGCATAGTTGCGGTCAGCGCGGATTGCATCGGTGTAGTATTCGATGGATTTGGTGACGCCAGTCAGGGTCCGCTCATTCCAGAGATACCGCCCGCGCAAGTAGGCATTCCTTGCCTGCTCGCTCACACTTCGCGGCTTCGATCCGATAAAGGAGCTGCCGACAGCGAGGGCAACTTCGCGGGCAATGTCGTTCGTCACCTGATCCTGCATCGCGAGCAGGCTCCTATCACTCTCGCGATAGGTCTGTGCCCACAAATGCTGGTCGTTTTGCGCATCTAGTAACTGCGCCGTGATGCGAATCTCTCTCCCCTGGCGAAGGTAGGAGCCTTCCACGACTGCGTCCACGTTGAGCGCCTTCGCAATTTCCCGCAAAGGCAGTTCCACGCCCTTGTATTGCATCACCGACCGGTGAGAAATCACGTGCAACGGCGTGCTCATCGCGAGGTCGGAAATAAGCTGGTCGGTCATGCCATCGACCAGATAGTCCTGGTCTGAGTTTTGCGAAAGGTCGCGGAAGGGCATCACGGCAATCGAGTGGAATCCGGGTGCTGGTTCAGATGGCCGTGGCGAAGACTTGGGAGTGCGCAGAAGATGAACTGTGGCGGCAACTAGCAGGATCGCGGCCAAGGATGCAAAAGATCCCGCGATGAACCACTTTCTGGCAACGGCACGGTTTCCTTCGGGTCGGGGGGGTTCAGGGCCAGGAGCCTGGATTGGCGCACACGCCTGTTCTAACACTGCTCCATTGGGCGAGCCAGGTTGGCCATAGATCTCCTGTACCACAGTATTTCTGTCACTCGTGGCATGGGCCACACCCTGTAAGAGATGAGAAGGAGGCTCAGGGGCAGGTGGCTCTTCTACCTGTTCCGTGGGTTTCACTTCGGCAATGAAGCGATAGCCATGCCCGATTACGGTCCGGATAAAGTGGGGATCCCTCGAATCGTCTCGGAGTGTCGCTCGGAGTTTGTTGATTGCGGTGTTAATGCTGTGCTCGGTTTCGAGGCAGCCGTTGCCGCCCCATAGCTTCTGCTCAATGGTCTCTCTACGGAGCAGCTTTCCTGGATTCTGGAGCAACAGGACGAGCAGTTCCATTGGAATCCGTTCGAGCTTGATAGGCCGCCCGGACCGCCGCAGTTCGCAGCTCTCGATATCCAGCTCGAATTCCTCAAATCGTATGGATGGCTCGGGCATCTGGCGCAATCTCGAGGGCCCAGTCGCGGGCGCATCGGCAGAAGAAGTGGTGCTGCCTCTGATTACAGTGTTGGGGGGGACGAGGCGAGTATACCGCTGAGAAGTCTCACTGGTAGATGAGAAATAGCGTCCGGCATTGATAACAAGACGTTTGTGTCTTTAGATCGAATTGACTTGGTCTCTAGATCGTCTGTATTGACTTCCCGTCCGCCGCAGACCAAACTCCGCGTCAACTTCAGATTGTTGTTCCTTGAATAGGGAAAATCGAAGAGCAGTTTTCACGGAGGTTCCCGGGAGTTGCTCTTTCCCAGGAGCGTAAGAGAGGAGTTTGCCTGTGCGGAATGAATGGAATCCAGCATGGAGCAAAGAACGACTGGCTGCTGGCGCGGCACTGGCACTACTGCTCCTGGCGACGAATTCACGCTGGATGGCGGTTGCTAGAGCCGACGGCCCGTTGGCGGCCAAAGTGAAGGTGACCACGCTGCAGAGCTACAAGGGCAGCCCCTTGCCGAGGCCAGACAAGATCCTTGTCTATGATCTTGTCCCTGATACCGACATACAGGTCGACAGATCGCAAAGGCTTCGTCCCCGGCATTTGATTGCCGGAGATGAGAATCCGGATGCGATCGCCAAGAAGTCCGAGGGCACCTTTTCTGAAGAGCTGGCGAAAAAACTAGCGCAGACTGGGATTCCGGTTCAACACGTCACCGCGGACACGGCTCCTTCAGACAACTCCCTTATGGTTCAAGGCACATTCGTCTCTCTCCGGGAAGGAGACAAGACTCAGCGGGTGACTGTCGGCATGGGTCTCGGTTCGGCCCAGGTACAGACGAAGATCGATCTCCGCTTGAAAACTTCCTCTGAAGCGGTGGTCGTGTCGCAGTTCCAAACCGAAACTACGACCGCAAAGAACGTTGGAGCCGCGGTTCCGGTTGCGGCCGGGCTTAACCCAGCAGGTGTCGCGACCAAGTCGGTTGTGACCGACCGCAGGAAGACGCTCAATCACATTGTCTCCAAGACTGCAGACGCATCCGCGAAAGAAATCATGAAACTGATGGCCGATCAGGGCTGGATCAAGCTCAACGACAAGGGCGAGGTCGTTCCGTAGCACCGCCGACATCCAGCCATTTCAGTGTTGGCTGTGAACCGGAGGTTCGTTCAAGAGGGAGAACAGAGTGAATCCGCACCTTAAACATGCACTTGTTCCGTTGCTGGTGGTTGTTGCGCCCTGCTTTTCCATTGCACAACAAAGTGGCGTCCAGCCCCCGGTGAAGGGAATGGCGAGCACCGTAGGACTCTATGTCTACCCGCAGAAGAATCAGAGTGCGACGCAACAGCTCACCGACGAGCAGCAGTGCTACAACAGCGCGAAAACCCAGACCGGCTATGACCCGAATGCCACTGCTCCGGCGCCCAAAGCAAAGAACAAAAAGAGTGGCAGCGACGACCACGACGTGGCAAAAGGCGCAGCACACGGCGCCATCCTCTCCGGTGCAACCGGGGGCGATGCTGCGGCGGGAGCCAGACGCGGGGCCGTCATTGGCGGCATCCGATCGAGACGCGAAAAGAAAAAGGATGATGAGGCGAAGCAGAAGACCGAAGCCAAACCAACCGCACAGGAGAAGCAGAAGGACGACTTTAAGCGAGCCACATCGGCCTGCCTGGACGCTCGAGGATATTCCGTCCGCTAGAGGCGTACGGCGGAGATCCAACCGCTCGCCAGGAGCGAGCAGAACACCTACTGAGAAGGAAGGAACCATGAAGAACATTTTGCGAGCACTGTCGTTGTCGATCATCCTCCTTGCGCTGCACCAAATGCCTTCGGCGATGGCTCAGGCCGCAGCCCCCAATCCAGCCATGGATAAGTTCAAAGAGGATATGAAGACGGCAGTGCTGAACGGCAGCATCACCGTCCCCCAGCTCAAAGAATTGCAGGCAAATGCCGAGACCTTGAAGGCGGTAAAAGAAAATCAACGGCCCGGTGCCCCGGTTGATCTTCTGACGCCCTATGGCGCCGTATCCCGCATGAAGGCAATCATGGCATCCGTCAAGCCGCCGGATCGCGAAATTTTGCAAGAAGATGCACAAGCTCTGCTGGCGAACCAGAAGGCGCAAGCCGTGTCAGCGGATCCTCCGAATGCCGGACAGAAACTGGGTAAGGATGTCTTCACTGCCGTCATGTTCGGCAAGCCTACGGAGAGCCAGGTCAAACAGCTTCAGGACAGTTTGAACGCGCTGCAGCAAGTGAAGAGCGAGTCCGGGCGGCCCCTGCAGGCCTTGAGGGGACTCAATAAGTCCAAGGGCGAGATCGAGGCTGTCATGAATGCCGGATCTTTTCGCGATCAGGATCGCCAGGCCGTGTTGGATGACTTGAATAATCTGGGCCCACAAGGTGGCGGCATGCGTCGCCGCGGCTAGAACTGGCAGCTTTCAGCCGCTGCAGGGCAGCTCTCCCTTTGCAGTGCGGCGGACGGCGTCAGGCAGGAACGGTCCAAAACGATGAGGCTGATAAGACTCGCATGGGCATGCAACTTCACCCTTCTGGTGCTCGCGCTCATCGCCGGTAGCAGTCTCGGGGCGCAGGAGGCGGCTGATGATTTACCCGTGCTCGCCCTTTCTGATGCGATCCAGTTTGCGATCGATCACAATCGGCCGGCGAAGATCGCCCAGCTCGACATCACGAAAGCGCATTGGCAGGTACTGCAAGCCAAGGCCAAACGATTTCCGGAGATCAGCACCTATTTCTTTGGAGCGGGAAATCTCACATCGCCGTCTTTCACCTTCAAAAAGGGAGTCTTCGGGACTGTCGATAACGCTCCTTCGCCCTCGCAGGACACGCGCATCAAGCTCTCCCAGGGATTCACCGGGTATGCAGTGATCCAGGTCGCGCAGCCCCTCACGCAGCTATACAAGATCCATTTGGCGATTCGCGAACAGGAATTAGGCGCCGATCTGGCAGGACAAAAGTATCAGGCCAAGCGGCAGTCTGTGGTAGCGGATGTGCGACAGGCCTATTACGCCGTGCTGCAAACGGAGAGCGCTCTTCACGTGGCGCGGGCGACGGTCAAGCAGTATCAGGAAACGGATAGAGTTGTCCTGGACTACGTCGCTCAGCGGTCGGCACTCAAGTCGAGCAGCCTTGAGGTGAAAGCGAAGCTGGCGCAGTCGCAATATCAGGTAATTCAGCTGCGCGACACGCTGACCACCCAAAAAGAATATCTGAACAACCTTCTTGGCCGCGACCTGGATACGCCATTTCGCACTCAACAAGTTCCGCCGATATCGCCGGAAGAGACGGATCTGACGCTGGCGCGACAGACCTCTTTAACGCAGCGACCCGAGGTAAAGGAAGCACAAATTGATGTCCGCCGGGCGGACTACGATCGCAGGCTGGCTAAGTCGCAATACATTCCAGATATCGCCGCCGCCTTTCACTACCTAAGTCCCATAAACACGCAGATCCTGCCGCAAAACATCGCCTCTGCCGGTGTCGAGATGAAATGGGATCCCTTCGACTGGGGAGGGCGCCGGGACGACGTAAAGCAGAAAGAGGCGACCGTCGAGCAGAGTAAATACCAGTTGCAGGAGACTCGCTCGCAGGTCTTGCTCGACGTCGACAACACGTTCCGGAAATTAAGCGAAAGCCGCTCGCTGGTGGTTGCGGCCGCCGCCGCGCGCGACGCAGCCGATGAGAAATTGCGCGAGGTGACCGATCAGTTCAGCAGGTCCGTCGTGCTACTACGCGACGTATTAGAGCAGCAGACAGCCGCTATCAATGCCAATCAGGAGTACCAGCAGAGCCTGCTGGCCTTCTGGAGCGCGAAGGCGAACTTTGAGAAAGCTCTCGGGGAAGAGTGAGCCACATGAGATGCAAAGTCTTTCGCGAGACCGCCATTGCCGCCTCGGCCGCTGCTCTGATGCTTGCCGCGTGCAAGGAGTCCGCAATTCCTGCAAGATCGCCGGTGCCTGTCCGCACGGCAATGGTGCAGAACATCGCCATTGGAAACAGCGTGCGGTACTCGGCCAGCATAGTCCCCTACTCGCAAGTCGATCTCGCTTTCCAATCCGGCGGTTATATCGATCATGTTCGCCAGGTGAAGAGCGCCAGCGGCGGAATGCGAAATATCGATCAGGGCGACTTCGTACGGAAGGGAACCGTTCTTGCCGTGGTACGCGAGCAGAGCTATCACGACAAGCTTCAGCAAGCGAACGCGCAGCTTTCCCGCGCTCAGGCCGAGTATGAGAAGGCGAAGCTTAGCTTTGACCGGGTCTCCGCGCTTTACGGGTCACAGAGCGCCACCAAGCCGGACTTTGATTCAGCACAAGCACAGCTGGAGAGCACTACCGCTGCCGTGTCCGGGGGAAAGGCAGATGTGAGCGAGGCCACTACGGCACTTGCGTATTGTTCGCTGCGAGCGCCTTTCGATGGGTGGATCGTCAAGCGCAGCGTCGATACCGGCAGCTTTGTCGGGCTGGCGACCAACGGTTTTACCATTGCGAACACGCAGACCGTAAAAGCGGTCTTCGGACTTCCGGACACCGCAATCGGCCGCGTGAAGTTAGGCCAGCGTCTGAACATTTCCACCGACGCGCTATCGCAGCAGTTTGCCGGGAGAATCACAACGATTTCTCCCGCGGCGGATCCTAAGAGCCGGGTGTTCTCAGTAGAAGTTACGATTCCCAACTCCAGGAATCAGCTGAAGTCGGGCATGATCGCGTCCCTTGCGATCCAGGGCGAGCCGTTCGAGAAATCAGTGCTGACCGTCCCACTTTCCGCAGTGGTGCGCAATCCCCAGAGCTCGGATGGCTTTGCAGTCATGGTCGCTCAAGGTGATTCCGAGATCGAGTCTGTACGGCTGCGGCCGGTGGCTCTGGGCGATGTCTACGGGAACATGATTGCCGCAAATAACGGCATTCACTCGGGAGAGCGAGTCGTGACGACTGGAGTTTCTCTGGTCAAGGATGGCGATTCCGTCCGCGTGATTCCTTAGAGAACAGAGAATGACCCACCGGGCGCAACTTTCACAACTCAAGAGTAGGCACGAGTCAAGAGCATGAGTCACAAGTCCGACAACGAGTACATCGCTCAGACGCACAACACGGCGCGATTCTTCACCGAACACCGCCAGGTTGCTTTTGTGCTGCTGATCGCTGTCGCGCTGTGGGGCTGGTACGGGTATCAGCACATGCCCAAGCGAAAGGACCCGCAAATTCCGATTCGCGTGGCCGTGGCCAGCACGCAATGGCCCGGAGCGACCGCCGAAGAGGTAGAGCAATTAGTGAGCCGTCCGATAGAACAGACGGTCGCGCAGAACCCATTTATCAAAGCGCCTTTGCCGTCCGATTTCGGCATTCGCTCCATCAGCTTTCCTGGGCTGTCGCTCGTCTATGTACAGCTTGACGACAGCGTCACCGATACCAAGAAGCAATTTGCCGACATCAATCTCAAACTCAATGTGCTCAATGACAGGCTGCCGCAGGGGGCAGGTCCCATCCAGTTCAACAGCGACTTCGGCGATACCGCGGCTCTGATGTTGACAGTGGCAAGTCCCCCTGCCGATCCAGTCGATATCGCCTTGCGCGCCAAGGCTGTCGAGCGCGCGATCCGGAAGACGCGTGAGGCAGAGCCGAAGCGTTCCCCTCAACCACGCATTAGCGTCGTATATGCATTTCCAGTCTCGGCTTCCGGCGATCTTGTACGCGATGCGCTGATGACGGTTATCGGTTCAGCCAAAGAGAGCGGCGCAGTTGCTGACCCGCACTTCTTTGAAGGTAGCGGATTCATTGGCGTAGACATAACGTCAAAGCTGAGCAACGAACAATTGAGTACTCTCGGAGACCAATGGGTCGAAGAAAACTTGCAGCGTTCCGAAATTCATCCTGACGCATGGCGGGCTGTCTTCATCCGCGATCCGGGAGAAGCTGAGGCGCGACTTGCCTCAGTAGCCGGCGATAAGTACTCCTATCGCCAGTTGGATGACTACACCGATCTGATCGCTCGTACCCTGCAGGGCGCCCCGGAAGTTGCCAAGGTCGATCGCAAGGGTGTGCTGTCGGAGCAGATTTACCTGGACTACTCGCAGGAACGCCTCGCAGCCTACGGCTTGCAACCCTCCAATCTGAAGGACATTCTCGCAGCGCGCAATATCACGTTGCCCGGGGGCCAGCTGGAGGTTGGGACAAAGACGATACAGATCGATCCCTCGGGAAAATTCACCAGCGCTCGTGAAATCGGCGACGTGATTGTAAGCGCGTCTTCCTCCGCCGCGCAAAGCCCGGTCTATCTCAGGGATCTGGTCGATATCTCGCGCGGTTATCAGAGCCCTGCGCGCTATCTGAACTACCTTACCTGGGCTGACAAGAACGGCACGTGGCATCGCGGCCGCGCCGTCACGCTTGCCATGCCGATGAAAGAAGCGGCACAGATCGGAGCATTCGGAAAAAGCATAGATGCAAAGCTCGCAGCGGTCCGGCAGTATCTGCCCGAAGATCTGGTCATAGTTCGCACTTCGGATCAGCCCCTGCAGGTAAAGGAGAACATCAGTCTCTTCATGGACGCACTGTATGAGGCCATCATCCTGGTGGTGCTGGTCTCATGGTTGGGGTTCTGGGAGTGGCGTTCCGCCCTGCTGATGGCCATCTCGATGCCTGTCACTCTGGCCATGACATTTGGCGCCATGTACCTTCTCGGCATCGATATCCAACAGGTCTCCGTAGCCACTCTGATCATCGCCCTGGGGCTTCTGGTTGACGACCCCGTACTCGCCGGCGACTCCATCAAGCGCGCGCTTGCCGAGGGGCACCCGAGTATCATAGCCGCCTGGCTGGGGCCCACAAAGCTGGCGACCGCAATCATGTATGCGACAGTTACGAATATCGTCGCCTATCTGCCCTTTCTGTTAGTCACCGGAACCACGGGCGAGTTCCTGCATAGCTTGCCCATCGTCATGACTTGCTCGCTGGTTGCTTCGCGGCTGGTTTCCATGACCTTTCTGCCGTTTCTCGCCTACTATTTGCTACGCCCGGAGAAGAAGCCGGAGAAGTCGATCGAGCAAATGCGCAGCGTAGGCTTTTATGGTTGGTATGCGCGGGTCGCGCGGCACTCGATCGCACACCGCTGGAAGTTTTTCATCGGTTCTCTGGTCTTTCTGGCCTTCGGCGTCTTTGTTTTTTCCCGCTTGAACTCTGCCTTCTTTCCCGAAGACGTCCAGTACTGGTCGTACATCGATGTCTGGCTGCCCAATGACGCCAATTTGAGCGCAACCAACGATACGGCGCGCAAGGTCGAGGAGACAGTTAGGGTGCAGGCCGCAAAGTTCGCACAAGAGCACGCGAGGCACGACGGCCATTCCGCTCCCGCGCTCCGTTACGTCACAACTTTTGTTGGTGGCGGAGGTCCGCGGTTCTGGTTTTCCGCGTCCCCGCAGCTCCAACAGTTGAACTACGCGCAGGTCTTGATCGAGGTTACAGACAAAGAGATGACCCCGCAGTTTATTCGCGAGCTGCAACCTGTCCTCTCCGCGTCCATTCCCGGAGCCCGACTGGATGCACGGCAGCTGCTGACCAATCCGATCGATTACCCGATTGAGGTTCGCGTCTCTAGCACCGCCGATCTCAACGCAGCGCTTGAGGGCAACGACATCCGGCAATTGCGCAAGATTGCCGGCCAGGTCGAAGATATCTTGCGCTCGTCGCCGTTGGCCGAGCGCACCCGCAACGAATGGGGAGATGAGAATGCGCAAGTCGCGCTGACCGTGAATCCGGACCGGGCGAATTTGGCAGGCGTTACGAATATGGATGTCGCCAACTCTTCTGTTGCGGGAATCAGCGGAACCACCGTCGCCGCTCTTCAGGAAGGCCAGAAGCAGATTCCAATTGTTGCCCGAATGCGCATGGACGAGCGCGCCCGTCTCTCTGATATTCAAAATCTCTACGTCTATGCCTCCCAGGACAACTCCAAGGTTCCGCTCACGCAACTCTCCCAGATCGAACACAATTTGGTGAATGGGCGCATCATTCGTCTCGAGCAGTTCCGGACGATGAACATTCGCAGCTTTCCTGTTGCCGGTCATCTGAGCTCAGAGGTGATCAACGACGTGATGCCGCGCCTGCGCTCCCTGCAAGCGTCCTTGCCGCCGGGTTATCAAATGCAGATTGGCGGCGAATATTACAAGACCAAGTCGGGATTCAAGAATCTGGCGATGGTGATGGCTATTTCCTCCTTCGCTGTATTTCTCGCGCTGCTTTTTCAATTCAAAAACGCCATCAAACCTCTGCTCGTTCTGGCCGCGGCTCCTTACGGGATGATCGGCGCGTTCTGTGCCTTGTGGATCATGCATGAGCCGTTTGGGTTTATGGCCTTTCTCGGCGTTGCCAGCCTCGTAGGTGTCATCGTGAGCCACTCGATTGTGCTGTTCGACTTTATTGAGGAGCGCCACTACGAAGGCGATGACTTCGAGAACGCTCTGATCGACGCCGGAATTCTCCGGCTCCGGCCGGTATTGATCACCGTCTTTGCGACGGTGCTCGCCCTTTTCCCGCTAGCCCTGCATGGTGGACCGCTGTGGAAGCCTCTTTGCTATGCACAAATTGGTGGCCTCCTGGTGGCGACCATCGTGACCAAGCTTCAGGTGCCGGTGATGTATGCAATCTTCGTGCTTGATCTGAAGGTGCTGGAGTGGAAGACCGTGGAGACACAGCCGAGAGTGGCCGCCGTAGCGTCGGAGCGATAAACATTTCTGTTTGTGTGAGGGAAGTGAAATGAAATATGGAATACATTTCGCACGTGTGATCGTCTGGGCCTTGCTTCCGCTCTCACTTTACGGGCAGCAAAAACGGGAGACTCCGCCGGCGGATGCCGTCAGGCCATCCATTTTGCAGGAATACGATCAGTCGCTCGATGAGATTGCTGAGCGCGCGATGCGGTCCGTTGTTCAAATCGATGTCACCAGTTACAGCGTGCCGGAGCACGCCGAGGGCGGCGAAGACTCACAGAACCTTCAGCGCCAGCGCGCCCTGGGCTCCGGGGTGATTGTTGATCCGGATGGATACATCGTCACCAACAACCACGTCGTTTCCGGAGCCCTGCGCATCCGGGTAACTCTTTCGCCGGCGACTGTCGAACTGGTCACGGGCCGCACCGTTCTTTCCCACAAGGAACATGTCTATGATGCGACGCTCATTGGTACCAATCGCTATGCCGATCTCGCAGTCATCAAGATCGAGGAGAAAAACCTGCCCTTCATTCCACTCCCGGCGAACTATGAGGTGAGGTTGGGCCAGACTGTAATCGCGATCGGATCACCGCAAGGGCTCGTTCATACCGTAACCAAGGGAATTATCAGCGCGCTCGGCCGGCAGCCGGACGCAGATCGTCCCATGGTCTACGTGCAAACCGACGCGCCAATCAATCCGGGCAACAGCGGCGGCCCTCTCGTGGATCGCAACGGGAGCCTGGTCGGAATCAATACCTTTATCTATACTTCGGGCGGCGGAAGTGAAGGCCTTGGCTTTGCCATTCCTGAGCCGATTGTCCGGTATGCATATATGCAACTCAGGGAATTCGGCACCATCCCAGCCTCCACCATCGGAGCTCATGCACAGACCATTACTCCCGCATTAGCTAGCGGGCTCAAGCTGCCTCGGGACTGGGGTGTGATGTTTTCCGACGTGGAAGCAGAGGGCCCGGCTGCGGCTGCGGGGCTTCAACCCAAGGATCTCGTGCTGTCTATCGATGGGGTGCCGATTGACTCTCTGCCCAAGTACACGGCGTTTCTCTACCTGCATCCGCGAGGGCGTCCCATGGAGATGCAGGTGCTGCGGGATGGCAAAGAGGTTTCGGCGTCGCTCACGCCCGTTCCGTCGCTGCAGACGATTGAAAATCTATCTGACCTGATCAACCCTCGGAAGGATCTCATTGTTCCTCTCGGCATCTTTGTGATCGATCTCAAGGGCCCTTTGGCGGATGCCATGCAGACACGCGCTCGGTCCGGCGTTATCGTGGCTGGTCTGCTCAGCGGGGAACCGGCTACCCTCGCCGATCTTCGGGTTGGGGACGTGATCACCTCTGTCAACGGCCAGCCCGTTAGCGATGCGGAGCATCTTCGGCAGGATATCGTGGGCTTCAGGCCCGGAGACGCAGTTGCACTTGAGGTCGAGCGGCGCGGTATCCTGCAATACGTTGCCTTCGAGATGGAATAGGTATTGGTTCTGGTATTTTCAGGGAGAGCAGTCGGATCTACTTCTGGAATCTCACAGCAGAGACGATGCCCGGCGTGGTGGACCCATCGAGGAATCGCTTATGTATGCGGGCACAGTGGGCTCTCCCGCTAACGTTTCGTTCCCCCGATCCGCACATAGAGAGGCCATAGGATGCCACTAAGCCGTCGCAGTCTGCGCCGCATTGCACAAGCGCTCACATGCCTGCCTCTGTTAACCATTGCCAACGCGCAGAACGACCCCCACGCAAGCTGGCGGGCCTACGGTGGCACGGAGGATGGGGCACAGTACTCCTCACTGAAACAAGTGAACCGCGGCAATCTGATGCAGTTGAAGCCTGTGTGGACCGCCTCTACCGGAGACGATGCTGTCTACGCCTTCAACCCGCTCGTCATCGGCGACACCTTGTACGTCTTAGTGGAAAAGGATCACATCCTCGCGCTGGACGCAGCGACTGGCAGGCAGAAGTGGTCGCACAGCATCCAGGCAAAGACGAAGTTGCTGACCAACCGTGGCCTCACCTACTGGCAAAGCAAGGACGGCAGCGATGCACGCCTCATCTTCGCTGCCGACAATGAACTACAAGAGATCGACGCGCGGACCGGCAAGAGTATGGATGCCTTCGGCAAGGAGGGCCATGTCGATCTGCGCGAAGGCCTGGGCCGAGATCCAGAGTCGCTGGCGCTGGTGCAAAGCTACAATCCCGGCCGCGTCTTTGAGAACCTGATCATCTTCGGCTCGGCAACCAACGAGGAATACCAGTCCGGCCCGGGCGACATCCGCGCCTACGATGTGGTCACCGGACGTCTCGTTTGGACCTTTCATACCATCCCGCATCCCGGAGAAATTGGCTACGACACGTGGCCTAAAGATGCGTGGAAGACCGTGGGCGGCGCCAACGCCTGGAGCGGCATGGCGCTCGACAGCAAGCGCGGCATCCTCTACGTTCCGACTTCCAGCCCCAAATACAACTTCTACGGCGCCAATCGCGTGGGCAAGAACCTGTTCGGTGATTCGCTACTCGCTTTGGACGCCCGCACGGGCAAGCTGCGCTGGTACTACCAGATGGTGCACCATGACATCTGGGATTATGACAATGCCAGTACGCCCATGCTGATGACGGTCCGCCACAACGGTAAACCGGTCGATATCGTCGCGGAGGCCTCCAAGACAGGCTTCCTTTGGGTCTTTGATCGCGTCAGCGGGGAACCCCTCTGGCCCGTGGAAGAGCGCAACGTGCCCAAGTCGCCCATGCCGGGAGAGGAGGCTTGGCCGACGCAGCCGTTTCCCTCGAAGCCCGCAATCTTCGCGCGCCAGGAGTTCACGTCGAAAGACCTGAGCCCCTATTTGACACCCGAGGAGCACGACCGGATCAAGCAGCAGCTTGATGCAGCTAGGAACGATGGCCTCTTCACGCCGCCATCGACCCAGGACACCGTCGAAATGCCCGGCAACAACGGCGGCGCCAACTTCGGCGGCGTCGCAAGCGATCCAAGCCACGGCTGGATCTACGTCGTCAGCAAAGATCTGCCCTCCATGCTGAAACTCACGTTACCTGCGACCGTAGCGGCCGGCAACACGGAAGAGTCCCACGCCTCGAAGACGGATGGACTCGTGCAGCCCGCTGGTGACCCGCGCACGCTGCAATACAAGAGCGGCTTCGGCTTCATGTTCGATAAGGATGGTCAACCGGTGATCGACCCACCATGGACATCGTTGACCGCCTACGATCTGAACACCGGCGACATCCGGTGGAGCGTACCAATGGGTGAAGTGCCGGAGCTTGCCGCGAAAGGCGTCACCGGCACCGGCTCCCATTTCCCCAAGGTGGACCCGGTCGTCACCGCCGGCGGCCTCATCTTTACCGGCTCAAACGATCGAAAGATTCGCGCGCTTGATAGCTCCACGGGTAAGACGCTCTGGGAATACGAGGCTCCTGCGGCGATCGAAGGCATGCCTGCCGTGTACGAGAGCAACGGTCGCGAATACATCGTTTTCTGCGCTGCCGGCCGGGATGCGAGGCGCGCACACGTCCCGGGAGAGCCGGCTTCGCAGGCGCCAATTCACGGCAGCTACATCTCCTTCGCCCTCCCGCACTGAGCCTTGGACGCAGACTACGGTCCGCCTGAAGTTGTGTTGTTCTGTC
This sequence comes from uncultured Acidobacteriaceae bacterium, assembly GCA_963712845.1. GTDB lineage: Bacteria > Acidobacteriota > Terriglobia > Terriglobales > Acidobacteriaceae > KBS-83. The sequence goes on along the minus strand of CAVQJM010000039.1, from coordinate 161,797 downwards.
TACAAATCGTCTCTTTCAGCAGCTTCGATTCTCAGTTGGTGCAAACAAGGGCTTTTCACTCGTTCAGAGCTACCGCGACTTCACGTCAATCGACCACGCCTGCATCATGGGACCGCGGAGACCGGAAAGTCACTGTACGACACGCCGCCTTTTCGATCATGACCACTTCCGGATTGCCGACCAACCGCCCAGAATCGATCGAATCGGTTGCGAAATTGCTGTGCGGGCTATAATTGCACGACTTTAACTGCCCCCATACGATTGAGCGCTCTTCAAATCTGCGCGTGGACGGAGCGCGCAACCGGCTGGGCTAGGGATCAACGAATGATTATTGGCGTCCCGCGCGAAAGTTATCCCGGCGAACGTCGCGTCGCGCTGGTACCGTCCGTCCTTGCGAACCTCAAGAAGGCCGGGCTGGACGTGGTGGTGGAACAGAGTGCTGGGCTTGAAGCCGGCTATCCTGACGCCGAGTACACCGCTAAAGGCGCGAAGGTGGCCGCTGACCGAGCCGAGGTCTTTCGCACCGCTGACATTATCGTTCAAGTTCTCTGCTATGGCTCGAACGACAAGACCGGCAAAGCCGACGTTCCCCTCTATCGCCCCGACCAATTGTTGATTGGATTCCTGCGGCCGCTCGGCCAACTCGATACCATCCAGGATATCGCCGGCGCGGGAGTTGCTTCCTTCGCCGTCGAGTTGATGCCTCGTGTCACTCGGGCGCAGAGCATGGACGCGCTCTCCTCGATGGGCACCGTCTGCGGCTACAGGGCGGTGTTGATCGCGGCCAACACACTGCCACGTCTTTTCCCCATGATGACCACCGCCGCGGGAACGATTACGCCTGCGCGCGTGCTCGTGATCGGCGCGGGTGTCGCGGGCCTGCAGGCGATTGCGACGGCTCGGCGGCTCGGCGCGGTCACTTCGGCGTACGATTTACGTCCCGCTGCGAAGGAGCAGGTGCAAAGCCTAGGCGCGCGATTCGTCGAGCTGCCCATCGAAGCGCAAAATGCGCAGGACGCGGGCGGCTATGCGCGGCCGCAAGACGAGTCCTTCTACAACCGCCAGCGCGAGTTGTTGACCCGCGTCGTCGCCGAGAGCGACGTGGTGATCACGGCCGCCGTTATTCCCGGGAAGACGTCGCCGATCCTCATCACGCGCGAGATGGTGGCCGGCATGGCACCGGGTTCGGTGATCGTGGACCTTGCCGCTGAGCGTGGCGGGAATTGCGAGCTCACCCAGATCGGCGAGAAGTTCGTTGCCGGCGGCGTCACGATCATAGGCTGGGTAAACGTGGGCAGCAGCGTCCCACACGACGCAAGCCAAATGTACGCGCGGAACATGGTGGCCTTTCTTACGCACCTTGTAAAAGAGGGCAAGCCACGCCTCGACGCGGATGACGAAATCATCCGCAGCACGATGCTCACGCGCGGCGGCGACGTGGTGAACGCGCGCGTCCGCGAGTTTTTCGCCATGCCGGCCTTGGCCAATCACACGCAAGCGCCCTAAGAGGAGGAACGGAGTGCCTGCAGATTTCATTTCGAATCTTTTCGTGTTTATTCTGGCGGGCTTCGTCGGCTTCGAATTGATCAAGCGCGTGTCGCCGCTGCTGCACACCCCGCTGATGTCGCTGACGAATGCCCTTGACGCCATTGTCGTTGTAGCGGCCATCATCATTGCCGGCCTGCACGAGACGAGGCTTACCACCATACTCGGCACCATCGCCGTGGCTGCTTCGTTCAGCAACATGGTCGGCGGCTTCCTGATTACTGACCGCATGCTGCGCATGTTTAAGACGGGAAAACCCAAAAAATCATGAATCCGGTCACCGTTGGTCAGCTCATCGACTTCGCCTACATCGTCGCAGCCGTCCTCTTCATTCTCTCGCTGAAGTGGCTCAGCTCGCCGGCCACCGCACGTCATGGAGTGATCGCCGGCGAAATTGGCGCGGCACTTGCTGTCGCCGCAACACTCTTCAATCCCGCCCTTGTGCAATACAAATGGATCGCCGTTGCGCTGATCATCGGCGCCGCCATCGGCATCCCGCTCGGCATGGTCCGCATGACGGCCGTGCCGCAGCGAACCGCCCTTAGCCACGCGTTCGGCGCTTTGTCCGCAACCATGATCGGTATCGCCGAGTACTACGTGCACGCGCCGCACGTCACGAAATTCAGCATGGTCGAGATTGCAATGGAAGTGATCATCGGCTCCCTGACCTTCACAGGCAGCCTGATTGCCGCCGGAAAACTCCAGGAAATTCTCCCGCAGCGCCCGATTACCTACCGCGGGCAGAACATTGTCAGCCTCTCGATTCTCGGCGCCGCGATCGTGATCGCGATCGTTCTCACGATCCATCCGGAGAATATGCACCTCTTCCCGGCCATGGTCGGGGTCGCGTTGTTATTCGGAATTTTGCTGGTCACACCTATCGGCGGCGCGGACATGCCGACTGTCATCTCACTCCTTAACTCGTACGCCGGCCTCTCGGCCGCCCTGCTCGGGTTCGTGCTCAATAGCAAAGTTCTCGTCGTCGCCGGCGCCCTCGACGGCTCCTCCGGCTTCATCCTTTCGGTGATCATGTGCAAAGCCATGAATCGCTCGTTTACCAACGTCATGTTCGGCGCATTCGGCCAGGTCCAAGCCAGCGCCAAATCGGTCGTCGAGGAACGAACTGTTCGCAGCGCCAACGCCGAAGAAGCTGCCGCGATTCTCTCCGCTACCACCAAGGTCGCCATCGTTCCCGGCTATGGTATGGCCGTCGCTCAGGCCCAACACAAAGTCCGCGAACTCTACGAGATACTCACCAAGAAGGGCATCGACGTGAAATTCGGCATCCATCCCGTCGCGGGTCGGATGCCCGGCCACATGAACGTCCTGCTTGCCGAGGCCGACATCCCTTACGATCGCCTCGTCGATATGGATGACATGAACTCCGATCTCCCGCAAACGGACGTCGCCCTTATCATCGGCGCCAACGACGTTACCAATCCGGCCGCGCGCACCGACCAGTCCAGCCCCATCTACGGCATGCCCATCATCGAAGTGGACAAGGCCCAAACCGTCATGGTGATCAAGCGCGGCATGAGCCCAGGCTTCGCTGGAATCGATAACCCTCTTTACTACGAGGATAAGACTCTGATGCTCTTTGGCGACGCAAAAGTCTTTGTGGGCGACATCGTCCGCGAGCTTGCAGACAATCACCGCGGTTGAGCTTCGCGGCCAGGGTAAAGTCCGATCCGACGCCCGCGCCTGTCACGGTGAGAGCGACTGCCGATGACGTGCTGGCTGCGAAAGTCGCATCGCCTCCATAGGTCGCGGCGACCGAGTATGAAAGGGCGTCCGATGAGGTCGTGCGACGATGGCAGAATCTCTCGCCGAGCGCGATCATGTCTGGTCGAAGCACGAGGTGTTGCGAGAACGGCTCGGCACGACTGTATGGTTGACGCTGTCACCAGACTCCAAATCGTCTATGCACTCACAAACAATGGCACGCGGGCCCACATGACCGAATTGTCGGCATATCGGACAAGTGGCCTCTCGTAGTTTCTCGAAACGGGGCTTTCGGCAAATTCAACGAACGCGCTTCCCTACTTCGATTTCTTTGGCTGTGATTGTGCGGATTTAAAGCGTCGCCCGAATTTGGTCGCATGACCTCTGGTCAATTTGAGATTTTGTCGCATTCGGTTCTCGTAACCAGTCGCACCAGGTTCTGGTATTGCCAGGGAGACCGTCGCAAGCACTTCTGGAATCTCACAGCTGGACTATCACAACCTGTCTCTGCTTCTGGCAACCGACATTTTTGCAGCAACCACGAAGCCCCGCTAAACTCTAACGTGGATCGACGGCCGATCGACAATGCTTCCTTAAGCCGAGGTGGATGATGCGCGACACAGCCGCGACCGTAGAAGACAAGCGCCTCATCGAAAACAAAGCTCGAATTAAGAACTGGCAGCGATGGGGCACGTATCTTCCAGAGCGCCAATGGGGCACCGTTCGAGAGGATTACTCGTACAACGGTGACGTGTGGAATTCGTTCCCGTATGAGATGGGACAGTACCGCGCCTACCGCTGGGGTGAGGATGGTCTGCTCGGATGGACGGACCGCCAGTGCCGTCTGTGCTTCAGCACGGTTCTCTGGAATGGACAAGACCGCACATTAAAGGAGCGGCTATTTGGCCTCGGCAACCCCGAAGGCAATCACGGAGAAGACGTCAAAGAGCAGTTCTACTATCTGGACGCTCTACCAACGCATAGTTATTGCAAGGCGCTGTACAAGTACCCGCAGAATCCTTTTCCTTATGATCAGCTTCGCCAGGAAAACAAGCGGCGCAGCTATGACCAGCCGGAGTACGAACTGCTGGATACCGGCATCTTCGACGACAACCGCTATTTCGACGTCTTCATTGAATACGCGAAATTCGACGCGGAAGATATGTTGATCCGCATCACCGCGCATAATCGTGGTCCAGGTGCGGCCCCGCTCACAATACTGCCGCAGCTAACGCTGCGGAACAACTGGTCGTGGAAGAATTTAGAGGCGACCGGAAAAACAAAGCCTGTTATATCGCAGACTGGCCCATTCCGTGCACGCGCGGAACATAAGATTCTGGGAGCTTATCGTTTCGAACCAGTAGATGGGAACGAGATGCTGCCGGAGCGCCTACTCTTCACCGAAAACGACAGCAACATGCACCGTCTGGACCCAACCTACAATGGCCCGGCCCATTTCAGCAAAGACGCCTTTGATCGTCTTCTCGTTCATGATGAACAGAAGGCGGTGAAGGAAACCAGCGGCACGAAGTGTGCACTGTTATACCGCTTCACGCTGCAGCCTGGCGCTAGCCAGACGCTTTACTTACGTCTTGTACGCGTCGACAGCGAGACACTACCTCGCAACAAATCGGAGAACTCACCGGACAACGAACCAGCGGTGATCAACGTCGCCCATGCGGAACAGATATTCGCAAACCGAAAGTCTGAGACAGATGACTTCTATGCAAAGCACATTCCGCAGGAGGCTACGACTGAAGAGTGCAAGGTTTCGCGTCAAGCCTTTGCCGGACTGCTGTGGTGTAAGCAGTTTTATTACTTCATCGCAGAACAATGGATGACAGGTGACCCCACGCAGATTTCACCTCCGGCCGAGCGGAAGGAAAAGTCGGAAGACTGGAGGCACCTCTTCTGCCGTGACGTCCTTTCGATGCCCGATAAGTGGGAATACCCGTGGTTTGCTGCCTGGGACACGGCGTTCCACATGATCCCCATGGCAAGGATTGATCCGGAGTTTGCAAAGAATCAGCTTCTTCTCCTGCTGCGAGAGTGGTACATGCACCCCAACGGGCAGATGCCCGCGTATGAATTTTCCTTCGGCGACGTCAATCCGCCAGTGCATGGATGGGCGGTGTGGCATGTCTATCGCCTGGGCGTAGATGAGAACGGCGTAGGCGACCTCGACTTTTTAGAGCGCGCGTTCCAAAAGCTCATGCTGAACTTCACCTGGTGGGTGAATCGCAACGATGAGAAGGGACGGAACCTCTTCGGCGGCGGCTTCCTGGGGCTCGACAATATCGGGGTATTCGATCGTTCAGTCACTCTACCGGACGGGGTGCAACTGCACCAGGCTGACGGCACTGCGTGGATGGGGCTGTACTGCTCCGTCATGCTGCAAATCGCCCTCGAACTCGCACATCAGCGCTCAAAGGCCTACGAGGACATCGCCAGTAAGTTCTTCGAGCATTACATCGCTGTCATCGACGCCATCAACTCCGTTGGAGGAACCGGACTTTGGGACGAAGGAGAGGGATTTTATTTTGATCAGTTGGAGCATGACGACGGTCGCAGCATGTCGCTGAAGGTGCGATCTATGGTCGGAATAGCCCCGCTGTTTGCTGTGTGCATTATGAAACGCAGCACTGTGGGAGGCTTGAAGGATTTCGAGAAGCGCACGAATTGGTTCTTGCGGTACAAGGAACAACTCTCTGAGTACGTCAGTACGGCTGAAACTTCCAACCCTGAAATCAACGGCTCGCAATGGATTGCCATTGCGCCGCGCGATCGATTTCAGCGCATTCTTCAGCGAGTTTTCAATGAGTCGGAGTTTCTTTCCCCGCACGGCATACGCGCATTGTCACGGCATCATCATGAGAATCCCTTCGAAGCAGAGCTTCACGGACGGCGCCTTGCCGTTCGTTACACCCCGGCAGAAGGAGACAGCGGCATGTTCGGCGGCAACAGCAACTGGCGGGGTCCCGTCTGGTTTCCCATGAACATGCTGTTGCTCAATGCTTTGGAGCGTTACTCACTGGTCTATGGCGATGACTACAAACTCGAATACCCGACCGGTAGCGGCCAGCAGCACACACTTGTCGAAATTGCTGAGGACATTGCACGACGGCTAGTGAATCTCTTCCTCCCGGACAAAGATGGCAGGCGGCCTAGTCACGGCAGAGAAGTGCGTTATGCTACTGACCCCTACTGGAAAGACCTGATCGTCTTTAGCGAGTACTTTGATGGCGACACGGGTCGCGGCTTGGGCGCCTCGCATCAGACGGGCTGGACCGCGCTCGCTGCTACGCTCATCCAGGCTCTCTACACACGTCGCGAGATACGCAACCGTGCGCAGTAAAGCCTCTACTACCCTGAGTAGTATCCGTGGATGACCTATCCCTGTCTCTCTTCGACGCAAGCCTGTTAATTTTCAGTCCGATCGCGCTATGAATTCATCGTTCAGACTCTCGCTATCTCAACTCAAAGAATAAAATGACTCTGACGATAACACCGCTCCACGGTGGCAACACCGCAAACAGGAGAGCAAATGGCCCTGCACAACACCTGCGAACTGAATGCCCAGCCGACGAGTGCAGTCGAGTCGGACATTCTGGATAGCAATGCCCAGACCTACGTGTTCCCGGAAGTTACGCGCGACCCGCAAACCGTCTACCGGACCATCCACGACCAGCTCGTCCTCGACGGGAACTCCCAGCATAATCTGGCTACTTTCTGCACCACATGGATTGAGACCGAAGTCAAACAGCTCATGGACGAGTCTGCCGACAAGAACATGATCGACAAGGATGAATACCCGCAGACCGCGGCCATCGAAGAGCGCTGCATCCACATGCTTGCCGATCTTTGGAACTCCCCCGAGGCGGCGAGCACGATGGGTTGTTCCACGACTGGTTCCAGCGAAGCGGCGATGCTGGGAGGGCTGGCGCTGAAGTGGAAGTGGCGCAAACGACGGCGGGCGCAGGGCAGGCCCATTGATTCGCCCAATTTGGTGATGGGCCCGGTGCAGGTGTGCTGGCACAAGTTCTGCCGCTACTTCGATGTGGAGATTCGCGAAGTTCCCATGGAAGGCGACCGCTTGCTGCTGACACCGGATGAAGTGCTGAAACGTTGCGATGAAAACACCATTGGCGTCGTTGTTACTCTGGGGGTGACCTTCACGTTGCAATTCGAGCCGGTGCACGCGATCAGCATCGCACTCGACAAGCTTCAGGCGGAGAAGGGCCTCGACATCCCCATCCACGTTGACGGTGCGAGTGGCGCGTTCCTCGCGCCGTTCCTCCAGCCGGACTTGCTCTGGGATTTTCGTTTGCCGCGCGTCAAATCCATCAATGCCTCCGGGCACAAGTTCGGCCTGGCGCCTCTGAGCGTCGGCTGGGCGCTGTGGCGCGAGAAGCACGATCTGCCGGAAGAACTGATCTTCGATGTCAACTATCTCGGCGGAAACATGCCCACCTTTGCGCTCAATTTTTCGCGCCCAGGCGGTGAAATCATCTGCCAGTACTACAATTTCCTGCGTCTCGGCAAGCAGGGTTATCGCGAGATTCAGGCGAAGTGCTCCGCTATCGGAGAGTATCTCGCCGGTAAGATCGCTGAACTCGGCCCATTCGAGATCATCTATGACGGAAGCGGCGGCATCCCGGGCCTTTGCTGGAAGCTAAGAGACCCTGCATCGTCTCCGTTCACGCTCTATGACGCAGCGGATCGATTGCGCGAGCGCGGCTGGCTTGTTCCTGCGTATTCCATGCCCCCCAACCGCGAAGAACTCGTCATCCAGCGCATCCTGATCCGTCACGGTTTCACACACGAAATGGCGAATGAGCTTCTGTGGGAGTTGGAGCGCACAATCGAGCATCTGCAGCATCGGTTGGACCGGCCGCCACGATTCGATGCAGAATCTGCCTCCCACAACCATTCAGGTAGATAACGAGAACATTGCAAGTGCCTTGTGAGCTGCCTACTGCGGCAGCTCGGAAATCGCTCGTGGCGCTTGCCATGAGATCTCCAGACACCTCAAAATCAACCAGAATTCAGCGCAACCTTCCCCCGCCAAAAGATTAGCTTCTTAAGTACAGACGCCACGCTTGCGGCTGCTTTTCTTGGAGGCAGGAAATTTCTTCGGCGCCGTGCTTTCGGACATCACTGAGAAGTTCACTGTTGCCCCGTCACCACGGGATCGTTACGTTTTCCCACCGCGTAAATGTACCTGTTGGGCCATCCGGGCCAAGGAGCGCAATGCGCACCACCTCGCGGGAGCCATCCTCGACAGACTCAGTGCCCTCATATCCGTTGAGGTTCGTCTTGATGAATCCGGGCGAGACAAGGTTGACCTTGATCCCGGTCGACTCCAGCTCGATCATCATGGCCAGTGTTATCGCGTTGAGAGCCGCCTTGGATGCCGGATACACCGGGCTGTAGTACGCGTGGTAGGGGTGGGATGGGTCGGCGTTCGACGTCAGCGAGCCGACTCCGCTCGACACGTTGACGATGCGGGCGTCCGACGACTCGCGCATTAGTGGCAGCATAGCCTGGTACACGGCGAGCGCCCCGAACACGTTGGTTTCCCACACCGCCCGGATTTCGTCGAGGGAAGCGTTGCTCGGGAAGGTTATCTTCCTGTACTCCTGGAGGGACAAGCTGCCCTTCCTCGTATTCGAGATAGCTGCGTTATTAACCAGCAGGTCGAGGCGGCCGAACTCCTTCCGGATGCGTTCCGCCGCGGCAGCGATCGAGACCCGATCCGTCACGTCTAGTTGGAGCGCGATGGCACTAGGCCCGATCACTTTGACCGCAGCCTCGCCACGCTCGAAGTTGCGCGACCCGACCAGCACAGTGACGCCGTTCGCCACGAGTTCGTTTGCGAGCCGAAGTCCGACTCCTTGGTTGGCCCCGGTGACCAGGGCGATGCGTTTGTATTGCATACTGTCCTCCTTTACGGTGTGCGGCTGAGTGCTGATATGCTTTAGGGATAGCCGGAACCATGTTCCATATAATAAGCGGAACAAGGTTCCGCTTGCAAGCTCTAGCCATGAAAAAGCGAATTGCAGAACGAACCGACGATCAGGAACTCGAAAGCAGCAAGCCTCGTCAGATGCGCGCCGATGGGCAGCGCAAGATGAGTTCAATACTTGACGCGGCGGTAGAGGTCTTTGCTAAGTCAGGAGTTGATGCGCCGGTCCGTGAGATTGCGGAAAGGGCGGGAGTGGGCCTCGGCACGGTTTACCGTCATTTTCCGCGGAGGTCGGATCTCATCTTGGCCGTCTTTAAGACCCAAATGGATGCTTGCGCCGATGCGGCCTCCGACCTCGCAAGCAAGTACGAGCCTGGTGAAGCATTGGCTCGCTGGATGCAGCGCTACATGGACTTCGTTGCTACCAAGCGAGGGCTTGCAGCCGCGCTGCACTCGGGCGACCCAGCCTATAGCGCTCTGCCTGGATACTTCGACAAACGCCTGCGGCCAGCACTTGAAACACTGTTGGAAGCGGCTGTTACAGCGGGAGTAGTGCGCCCAGGTATTGAAGCCGACGATCTGTTACGAGCTGTCGCGACCTTATGCCACGGACCACACGGGAAAGAGCCCGCCTATGCGCGCAGAATGGTCGAATTGCTGGTAGACGGCCTGCGTTACGGGGCGAGCATGCGAATCGACAAGTCTCCAACACCCGACGCTCGCAGGAATCGGAAGGCGCCCACAAAGTGAGCCTTCACGAGCCTTGGATGGGCGCTTTGCCTGTTGGCGTCAACCGAGGATCGCGCCTGGGCAGGTAGGCGGACACTGGCCGACTTGCAAGGACCAAAAACGTGAGCAACACACATCAATTCGCACTATATTGCAAACATAACGAGGCCTCGGAACGATGCGGGGCCTCGCATTCAGCGCATAAATAGTCGAACGGAAGTCGTCAGTACTTCATATTCGTCAGATCCTCGATCAGCCCTGGCCCGGTCGGCTCCCATCCCAGTGTCTTGCGCGTCCACTCGCTCGAACCTGGCATGTCCTGCGTCGCAGCGTGCCCGAAGAACATACCGAAGTGCTCGGCTGCCTTTTCAGCCGGGATCGAAACCAACGGCACCTTCAGCCCCTTGCCGATCGTCTCCGCGATATCCCGCAGCGACACCCCTTCTTCCTGCACCGCGTGATAGGTCGTCACGCCCGGTCCCATCTTCTCGACCGCCAGACGATATAGGTGCGCCACATCCTTCAGCGGACCCGCAGCCCAACGGTTCGCGCCATCGCCCACATACGCCGAAACACCCTTCTCGCGCGCGATCTGAATCACCCTCGTCACCAGCCCCTGCTTGCGCGTGTCATGCACCTGCGGCAGACGCACAATCGCCACATGCACACCCTTTGCCGCCACCGCTTGCGCCGCCCGCTCCGGCCTGCGCGGCATTGCAGCCGACTCCGTCAGAGGATCCGTCTCTTTGCGCACCTGGCCCGGCGCGCCGGGCCCGATCCCAGAGGTGACCGCCAGCAGCTTTCCCGGTTCCAGCATCGATCCCAGCGCCTCAATCGCCTTCATCTCGTCCGCCGCGTTCTGCGCAAACTTCGAGAAGTCGTCGTGGTTGAACGCCAGGTTCACCACGGCATCCATCCCCCTCGCCCCGCTGCGCAGACTGTCGAGATCTGTAAGGTCGCCGCGATGCACTTCGGCGCCCACAGCCTTCAGCTGCTCCACACCGGCATCGCTACGGGTAAGCCCACGGACCTGGTGCCCTGCCTCGATAAGTTCCTTCACCAGTTCCGTCCCAATAAAGCCCGTTGCCCCTGTCACAAATACACGCATGGTCATCCTCCTTGCTGTTGCGATGCCACCCGTAAAGGTCGGGTCCATTGACGTCTACGTCTCCGTCGAATAAAAGGGAAGCAGTCCCCGGATATCTAAAATATAAACGGGGATAGTCCCCGCTTGCAAGAAATTCAAGCTCGCCACTCGCATGCCGAAAAAGGAACTCTCACCACCGCCGCCTACCCGCAAACCCCGCGCCGACGCGGAGCGCAACCGCGAGCGCATCCTTGAGGTAGCCAAGAAGTCTTTCACGCGTAACGGCGCAGCCGCGAGCCTCGACGACATCGCGCGCCGCTCCGGCATCGGCAACGCCACCCTCTATCGCCACTTCCCAACGCGCGACGACCTCATCGAAGCCGTCTACCGTAGCGAAGTCGAAAAGCTAGCCGCAGCCGAACAGCGCTTCGCCACCACCATGCCGCCGCTTGAAGCGCTCCGCGCATGGATGCTTCTCTTCATTGACCACATCGCCGGGAAAATGCTCATCATTCCCGCCATGAACACAATCGCAGGTGGCTCCCTGCGGCTCATGGAAGGCTCCCGCTCGCGCATCCACACCGCCTTCGTAGCCTCCGTCAAGCGCGCCATCGCCAGTGGCGATCTCCGCTCTGACACCGAACCCAACGACTTCGTCCGTGCCCTCGTCGGCGTCTTTCAGACCACCGCTCAACCCGGCTGGGAGCAAAGCGCCCGCCGTCTGGTTGACATACTCATCGCAGGTTCGGGCTTAACGTTCGGGTCGCCCTCCACGCGGCCCCGCACGCGGCAAAAATAGCACGGCCCGGATCAATCCAACCAGGCAGCGTATGGGTCAACAAAGGCGGAATTCAAACGGACCCCGCAGATCGCCCCGAGAGAAAGGCAATTTTCTTCATGCGGGTAAGTCCAATGTTCCGGTTCGGTTGTTCTTTCAGGAGAATTCGGCACGACGGCTTCTGATTCGTGCCAGCACGTCGACCAGCATTTTGAGATCGGTGGACTTTACACCTTCAAACAGTCGATGAGTCTGTTCGTGAACTGGACCCTCGATGATCGCGAGCAGCTTCTTCCCTGAATCGGTGATGAAGGTTGACACCTGCCTCCGATCATCCTCAGCCCTCTCTCGAGTGATCCAACCGGACTTCTCCATGCGGTCCAACAGGCGAGACATATCAGGCGCCGCTGCTACCATGCGTGCAGATATCTCGTTCCTGCAAAGACCCTCCGTCCCAGATCCCCGCAGAATCCGAAGAACATTGTACTGCTGCTGGGTGATGTCGAATTGGCGCAGCAATTTGTCGGCAGTGTTCGACAGCTCGGAGGCTGTGCGTAGGATGCTCAGGAATGCTTCCTGCTGCAAGGAGACAAAAGGCCGGTTCTGCTTCAGCGTTACGGCCAAAGGAGATTTGCTGGTAGTCGCCATGAATCATTCTTTCAGAACTACACCCAAAGTTGACGATTCCCGCTCACAGGCGAGTGAGTCTGCCGACGGGTTGCGACACCGAACCGAAGTCAAAGCAGTCTCACTCGAATCGACCACAAGCAGAAGTGTGACCTTACCTTTAGTAGCCGATGGACAACTGGCCACGCTCATGAGCCGGTGTCTCGATCTCATCTACCAAGGCGACGGCGTAGTCCTCAAAGGAAATGCGGCTGTCCCCCTTCTCGTTGGCAATAAGGTTGGTAGTGCCCAGCCGGAACTTGCCCGTTCGCTCGCCCGCTTCGAAGTAACCGGCAGGGCTGAAGTAGGTCCAATTGATGCCAGACGCTTTGAGGATGCCGAGAGCCTTTTCGTGTGACTTAGCTATGGGGAGGTATGCTTCGGGTAAATAACCCGAAGCAATAAGTGTGACGCCGGGCGCAACCTCAAGCAGTCCGGCACCTCCGACGACGACCAAGCGCGCCGTGCCAGCTTTCTTCACTGCGGCGATCTGCCGCTCGGTAACGCCGAGCAGTGCGTCGGTATTGCCTTGAGGGGGAGCGTAGGCGCTGACCACAACATCCGCACCGGCGATGATGGAGGCGATCGCCTCTACGCTGCTTAAGTCGTCCTTGACGGCTTTTACGGTCGAGGGGATCTTCGAGGTATCACGGGCGACCGCCGTAACATGATGCCCGCGATTGGTGAGTTCCTTCAATATACGTTGGCCTGAGTTCCCCGTGGCTCCATAGAGTACGACGTTCATTTTGATTCTCCTTTGCGCTCCCGGGTTTCCGGCAAGCATTGAGTGTTACAACACGTATATGAGTGTTGTAACACGTATAGCGATTCAAAAAAAAGGCGATTCTGGGGTTCGGTTTCGCGGCTGGCTGGTGGAGAACAGCTCGTGACGTGAATCTGGTCGCACGACTTCTGGTCAAATCGGTTCTCGTATTTCCAGGGAGACCAGTCCCAACTACCCTGGAATCTCACAGCTTGCCGCCGCTTACTCCTTGCAGCGGCATTGCATCGCTCACTAAAATCGCCATCGCGCCGATCACGGCTACAATATTAGACAATTGTTATGGCAAACGAAGGCACCCCAGGTACTACTACTCCCGACACTCGCAACACACCCGAGCCCATGGATGACTCCACAGAATCGTTCGGCTCACTCCTTTCCCAGTTTGAAAAGACTCATGGCGGTCAATCGAAGACGGAGGCCTCTCAGAAAGAGGGCGTCGTGATCTCGATCTCGTCAGATTCAGTGTTCCTGGATATAGGTTTTAAGATCGAGGGCGTCCTCTCCCGGGGAGAGTTTGAGAACAACGGCCAAGGGATTACGTTTGGAGACAGGTTTCCTGTATCGGTCAAGGGGCGCAATGAAGAAGGATACTATGCTCTCTCGCGTTCGAAGATTGCTCAGCCGACGGACTGGCCATCACTGGAAGAAGCCTATGCGCAAAAAACGGCCGTCGCAGGAACCGTGACTAGCATCGTCAAGGGTGGTCTTACAGTCGACGTTGGCATACGAGCCTTTATGCCTGCATCTCGTAGTGGCACCCGCGATGCTGCTGATTTGGAGAAGCTTGTTGGCCAGGAGATCACCTGCCGCATCGTAAAGCTCGACGCCGCCGAAGAGGACGTCGTCGTGGACCGCCGCGTCATCCTTGAAGAACAGGCCCGCCAGCTTGAGCAAGAACGATACGCAGAGGTGAAAGAGGGAGATATCGTTAGTGGTCTGGTTCGAAGCCTTACAAGCTACGGCGCCTTTGTCGATCTCGGTGGAGTCGATGGTTTGCTGCATGTAAGCGATATTGCCTGGAGTCGCGTCAACAATCCTGAGGAAGTTCTTACTGTCGGTCAGAGACTCGAGGTCAAGGTTCTGAAGATCGATGCGGACAGCAGGCGCATTTCGCTGGGACTCAAGCAACTGCAACCAGAGCCATGGGCCTCTGCTGCCGACAGGTATCAGTTGGGGCAGCGCGTAAGCGCCACCGTGAAACGTCTTACGGATTTTGGTGCGTTCATCGAAGTCGAGCCCGGAATCGAGGGCCTGATTCACGTCTCTGAGATGTCGTGGGTCAAAAAAGTGCGGAAGCCTGCTGATTTGCTCAAACTCGATGACACGGTTGAGGCCGTCATCCTCTCGATCCACCCAGCCGAGCGCCGTCTCTCTTTGGGGCTCAAGCAGGCTCTCGGCAACCCATGGACTTTGGTGCCGCAGAAGTTTCCCGCAGGTTCTGTTATCGAAGGCTCAGTTACACGACTAACAAAGTTCGGAGCCTTTGTGCAGCTGGCGGAGGGTATCGAGGGCCTGGTTCACATCAGCGAGATCAGCGCCGAAAAACGCATTAACCATCCACAGGACGCGCTCAAGACAGGACAGATCGTCAGAGCTCAGGTTCTCGCCATAGACTTGGAAAAGCGTCAGATTAAGCTGAGTATGAAACAGTTGATTCCTACCGACCTGGACGAGTATCTTGCGGAGCATTCAGTTGGGGACGTCGTATCAGGCCGCCTGATTGAGTGCTCAGGCGATAACGCCATCGTCGAACTTGGCGAAGGCATCCGCGCCAATTGCGCCGTAAGCGTAAATACCGAGCCGCCAGCATCGAGCCGAAGCGAAGCAAACCTTGATCTATCAGCATTGAGCTCTATGCTGAGCGCCCGGTGGAAGGGTGAGACGAAAGCGTCGGGCGCACAGGCAGAGCCACTCCACGTTGGTCAGGTGCGCAATTTCAAAATCGCTACCATCGACCGCGACACCAAGCAAATCTTTCTGGAGTTGACGACGTAAATGCACCCTTTCCTCGTCGATGGCACTACCGAGTGTAAGCCGGCACCATGGCAATACAAACGACAGAGCTGCCTTCCTCCTAAACGAGCGTCCATTGTCGAACGAGCAGACTTACAGCACCGTTGATCTCCTTCAAACAGACATAGGCGGAAAAACTGTACTCTTCGCCGCGATAGGAGATGAATGTCGCGTACGACGTCGCGCTCTCCTGCCCGGCCGCTTTTGCTTCCTGCGGCTAGTTCGCGGGCAATGGGCTCTTGCTTGGCGCGAGGATGTCGTCGAAGCGCGCCGGCGTTCCCTCGACGCGCTGCAGCGATGGGTAACGAAGGCCGCCGTGATAATCGAGCGGGATAGTCTCGACCTTGTCTCCACGTTGAAAGACGAGACTGATCGGCATTGTGTCCTTCTCCGCTGCGACGATGGCTTTGCGTAGAACCTCCGCCGTATAGACGGTGCCGTTGACGGAAATCAGCTGCATGTCCGGCGTGATGCCAGCCTTGAACGCCGGACTGTTCCACCACACGTTACCCAGGGCTCCGGCGGGTCCTGCATTGCTTCCACGCGCGGACCCAATCGAAAAGCCGAGTGAGGTGGAGAAGTCCGCATAGTGTCCCGCCGCTTCTGCCTTCTCGATCCAGCCGACGGGCGTGTCCGAATAGACGAGCTTATAGCCGCCCCGCGTGAATCCATCCTCCGGAACGGCAGGGTGCAGATCATAGACGCGCTCTTTCAGGAATGAATCCCAATCGAAGGGTGCGACCGTGTTGAGCGCCTTCACCACGTCCTCGAAATGGTAAGTGAAGGTGACGTAGCTGCCGTTGTAGACGCCGTAGAATAGCTTCGCGAAGTCGTCGAGTGACTTTTTGCCGTCTGTCAGTTCACGAATCTTGGTATCGGCATCGAGCCAGATCAGTTCGCCCTCGGTGTAGTAGTCTTCGGGCCGTTGCCAGCTCATCCAGCTGACAGGAGAACGTTGCGAGATGGTCGGCTGATTTGTGGTATCGACCAGCGGACGCCATTCGCGCCCCGGGCTCGCCTCGAATCCAGCGGCAACACGGGCGAACACATCGCGCGTCTCCTGCGGCGTTCGCATGCCGGCACGCGCGGTCAGCACATTGCCGAAGTATTGCGTCATGCCCTCATAGACCCAGAGCAGATCATCGCGCATGGGAACATTGAAGTTAGGTGTCCAGAGATCCGCGCCGCGGCGGAACTTTCCATCCCAGGAGTGCGTGTATTCGTGGCCAAGCAGATCACGTCCGCGCACACCCGAGGCCCAGTCGGTGAAGTATTTCGCCGGATGTCCATCTTCGCTGGACTGGTGATGCTCAAGGCCGATGCCTCCTACCTTGTCGCTGAGCAGGAGCAGGAAATCATAGTGATCGTAGTGATGAGAGCCGTAGAGCTTATCCGCCTCGGCGGCGAGCCTCTTGTGCACCTCCAACTCCTCCGGCGTGACGTTCAGGTCCTCCGGCGAATCGGCGAAGAGATTGAGATGAACGATATCCGTGGGCGTGGGAGACAGATCGATGCGCCTATAGTTCACCCCGGCATAGAGCGGCGAATCGACAAGTGTATTGAACGGCGTCCTTTTGAAGGTGATGGTGGGGCCATTCTCAGAAGCGGTTTCGAGCGCGGTGGCGTACTTCCACCCCGCAGGCAGCCTCAGCGTCGGGTCGAACTGGATATCACGCGAGAAATATCCTGCGGGGTACATGGCGACGGTGTTCCACGCCAAGTCCGCGATCTCGTTCGAGATCTCAATGCGGCCTTCTGTTTTCTTGATCGGCGACAGGTATTGAAAGTCGAGGCCGACTACTTTTGCGTCGCCGGGTAGTGGAACATGGAAGGCATAGACATTGACGCGGTCACGCACCCACTGCACCCGCTTGCCGTCCACCGTTGTGACAATTCCGCCGAGCTTCGAGATGGGACCGGTCGGAGAGTGATTTCCGGGTATCCATTGCGGGTACAAAAGCACCAGCTCCTTAGCTCCGGTCTCAACCGGAATATCTTCATGCACGGTGGCGATGCGGTGGACATTGTCGCTGAGGTCGACCATGAGCTTCGCGGGGCCGACATAGGGTCGGTCGACAGGGGTTGCGATGGGCGGTGGCATGGGATCCGGCTGTGGCTGCGGCTGAGGAGTGTGCTGTGCCAACAGCGGCATTGCGAAGGAGGAGGCGGCAACGGCAGCCAGGCAGCTTGAGCGAAGGTAGCGTGTCATCGGTGACAGCAGTCTACCGTGTTTTTGCCCGGCGCTCATCGCTCAGATCCGAGGCACATCTCCGCCATAACGAGAAGTGATGCGCGATGCATCCGGCGGTGCAAGGCCGGCCGGAAACGGGCAGCATCGACTTCTTCGCTGAACCCCAAACGGCACAGTGCTCCTCGAATGGGAGCTCATCAAAGGTTCGAAAAGAAACCTGGAGAACAACATGCGTCGCATCCCGGCCACGCAGCCTTCCCGGCGGCAATCGGCCTGGACCGGCAGGAACGCATGCTCGACTGCGTTACCAGTACGCTAATCTCCCTGTGCGCGATCATTGAAGCTATGCTCTTTTACACAGATGGCTTTCGCTTTCAAAGCTCCGAGGCTCTCAGACCGCGGCTCCGATAGGGCACCGACGGTCTCGCGAGCCGAAATCGTGCTGCGCCGGCGAACGGATGCCTTCTGCGCAGCGGCCACCTTCCACGATCAAACTATCCGCCTCATCGAGCTTTTTGCCGGGATGTGGCAGCCTCCCTCCGACCGCGCCTTTCAATTTGCCTTGACTCGCTGGGTCACAATGCTCGAGCAGGATCCTAGCCTCCGCACTCGCTTTCATAAGGCGTGGCAGTCGACCGTTGCCTCACTCGATTCCGTTGGACTCTTCGCGGAAGCCGGCCTTCCCGCTCAGCAGGCGCTCCTCGCTGAAACCATACGCCGCGTCTTCCGGCGCTTTTTGCCCATGGCCCGTGAAGAGGCCGACACGGGCCGGCTCTTTGCGTCGGTGTTTGCCTCGCCCCGCGCCGTCCAGCGCTTTCTTGATATGGATGACGAGCTGTTTACGCGCCTGGCTGCGATTCTTTGGGATGAGCAGGGCCTGGATGCCTTTCCATGGGTGCGCGGCTGTCTCCATCAAGCGCTCCGCCTACTCGCGGCACGCGTGATGGGTCGCGGTACGAGCGCCGCGGTCCGGCCGCGCAGCACCACCCAGCAGGTGGAACAGTCTCCGTTCTATCTCCTCATCTTTGCTACGGAAGCATTCCTTGAATCCGATGCCTCTGACCCTGCAAACAGGCGCTTCGAGCGCTGGCTGGAGTCCATCCTTGCCTGCCGGGGAGAACTGGCGCTCATCCGACTACACATGGAGGAAGCAGGGGTCAGTACGGCGATGGTCTTCGATCTGAGCAGCATGGACGCTGCGCTCGACCGCATGGAAATGCTCGCCGCGACCCTGGTTTCGTCCGCCGACAAACCCTCGGTAGCCGCGCGCCAACTGCTCAACACGCTGGTATGCGCCCTGCTCGAGGACACCCGCGTGAGGTCCCTTGTCCGTCAGAACTTGAACCTGTTGGCCCGTAAGACTGTCGAGCGCACAGGAAAGAGCGGAGAACACTACGTTGCCCACAGCCGCCAGGAATATTGGCACATGTGGGTTGCCGCCCTGGGTGGCGGGCTGCTTACCGTCTTCACCGCGGCACTGAAACTTCACATCATCGGCACCAAATGGCCGCCCTTCGTCGAAGGCTTTCTGGTAGGTACGAATTACGCCATAAGCTTCCTGTTGCTTCAGATCTTCGGTCTGGCGCTCGCCACCAAGCAACCATCTATGACCGGCGCCACGCTGGCCGATATCATCCGACGCAATCGCGGCGCCGCCCGCCGTGACAAGATCGCCGACTTCGGCGCTTCCATCAGCCGGACCCAGCTTGCCGCGGCCATGGGCAATGTGCTCGCTGTGTGCGCCGGAGCTATCATCTTCGATCTGGTTTGGCGCTCGGTCTTCCACACATCTTATTTGCCGGCAGACCAGGCGGAGCGCGTTTATGGATCGCTGAACCCCCTGAAATCAGGCACCGTTATCGACGCCGCACTCACCGGCATCCTGCTCTGGCTCGCAGCCCTTATCGGAGGATGGTGCGAAAACTTCGCAGTTTATAACCGTATTCCTGCCGCCATCGCGCAGCACCCGCTCGGCCAGAAGATCGGTGTGCAAAGAATGCAGAACCTTGCCACCTGGTTTGACCACAACATAGCTGCCTGGAGCACCAGTATCGCCCTGGGCTATCTCATGGGCTTCATGCCGGAGATCGCTCACTTCTTTGGCCTTCCACTGGACGTCCGCCACGTAACCTTGAATACCGGTATGTTCGCATTCGCGGCCGTTCGCTTTGGGCCGCATGCGTTTAGCCAGCTTTGGCTCTACTCCGCAATGGCAGGCATCGCCACTATGTTTGTGCTGAACCTGGGGGTCAGCTTTGCTGTCGCATCCTTTGTCGCCTTGCGCGCCTACGATGTGGGCCGTCAGGAGCGCCTGTCGATCCTGCGAGATGTGCTCCAACAAATCGTGCAATCACCGTTACGATTTCTTTATCCGGTCGAGATCAAGCGGCCTGATGCGCAAGACGCCGAGCCGCTGGCTCCGTCTTGAAAAGTTCTGAGCGTCGGCGTTCAGTTCATCATCCCTGAGAAGGACCATGACTGCTGGCTCCATGGACCAGCGCGTCTCCGACCAGGTCGCGCAGCGCCGCCTGATCTTCGCTGCCGGAAGTTGCTGTTCCTGGGCAGCTTAGGATCCACAAATGAAAAGGCCGAAGCGCTAGGCTCCGGCCCTTTCATTTACAGTCGGCAACCGACTCCCTGTCAGTGCGACTGAACTTCAGATACCGTTGTGCTGCCCTGTTGCATGTTGGAGAGCACCTGGATATCCACGCGACGGTTCTGTGCGCGGCCTGCGGCGGTCTTATTGGACGCGACTTCCTTATCCTTGCCGATGCCGATCAAGTAAAACTTGTGCGCCGGCACGTTGTACTTCGACGCCAGATACTGCACCACCGCTTCGGCGCGGCGCTGGCTCAGATCGTAGTTATACTCCGCGCTGCCCACCGAATCGGTCCCGCCCGTCACTTCAAGAATGTAGCCCTTCGTCGTGTTGAGCGGCGCTGCGAGCTGATCGAGCTGGTCCTTGTCCTTGCGCGTGAGAACGCTCTTGTCGAAGCCAAACGTCACAGACGCTGCTGCAACCTGCTTATAGCTGTCGAGGTTGCTCACCAGGCTGGCCAGCGAATCGGCACGGTTCACCGCTTCCTGGGCATGCTGTTGCGCGGCAGCGGAGGCCGTGCTCGCCTGCTGCGCGTTCTGCTGCGCACTATCGGCCGAGGACTGCGCCTTGCCGATGCCGGCGGTCGTCTTCTCGTCCAGATTCTTCAAATTGCGGTTGTTCGTAGCCGTCTGGTCGTCCAGCTCATTCGTGTGCTGGATCAGTGGCTGGGTCTGACTGCGCACATACTTCTTGCTGGAGCAACCATTGGTCAGAAGCAGCGCCAGTACTCCCGCCGCGCAGCCTGAAATTTGGGTAAAACGCCTCATTTGTGTGGTCAAGTGAATCTCCCTCTCGCGGCACGTATTCCCGCGAAATCCATCCATCCGGTCCTGCCAGGGCCTAGCGGGGGGCGGCCGGACGCAGGACTCCTGCACTGTGTGATGCACGATTCGTGCCAAAACGATTTCCCGCTCCTATCAAACGTATCATGAATGACTTACAGTCGTTTTCCTGAACTAGGAAAGCGCGCAGGTGTAGTTATTACGCAGCGTCTGCATGGCGCGCAGCGCTCCCTTCAGGGCCGATCTTCGGCCGGCGATAGGCGGCGATAGACTGAGAATGGCCGTCGCTCCGGCCCGCGCTCTTCATCCCGCCTGGGCTTGCCACAATCGCATGGACCTGCAGCAGAAAATCCGGACTTTGCCTACGCAACCCGGCGTGTACCTGTACAAGAACGCCGAGGGCGAGGTCATCTACGTCGGCAAGGCGAAGAACCTGCGCGCGCGGGTGCGCTCCTACCTGCTCGAATCCTCGCAGTCCAACGCAAAAACCGGCTCGCTGATGCGCGAAGCGATCGACGTCGAATACATCCTGGTCGACAACGAAGGCGAAGCGCTCGCTCTCGAAAATAACTTCATCAAGCAGCGCAAGCCGCGCTTCAACATTCTGCTGCGCGACGACAAGACGTATCCATATATCAAGCTCACGCTGGCCGACCGCTACCCCAAGGTCTTCGTCACCCGGCGCCTGCGCAAGGACGGCAGCGCCTACTACGGTCCTTACTTCCCCGGCAATCTGGCCTATCGCGTCGCCGACCTGCTGCACCGCTCGTTTCTGCTGCCCAGCTGCAAGCTCGATCTCTCGCGCTACTATCCGCGCCCCTGCCTGCAGTACTACATCAAGCGCTGCCTTGGCCCGTGCGTCGAAAACCTGACCACGCCGGAGGAGTACCGCGAAGCCGTGCGCGATGCGCAGCTCTTCCTGGAAGGTCGCCAGCAGGAGCTGGGCCGCTCGCTCGAAACACGTATGGAGGCCGCCGCCGCGGCAGAGCAGTTCGAGCTTGCCGCAAAGTATCGCGACCTGCTCATCACCGTCAGCCAGGTGCAGGAGAAGCAGCGCATCGCCAGCACCGACAGCGATGACGCTGGACGTCTTCGGCTATCACTACGAGAACGAGATGCTCGCCGTGAACCTCTTCCACATGCGCGGCGGCAAGATCGTCGATCGCCGCGACCTCTTCTGGGAAGACCTCCCCGAGCTGCTGCAGGTGGAAGACGATCACACGGAGAACGCGCCGGAGCTCGCACACCACGCTGGAGCCTTCAATCCGCCCGCGTTCTTCTCTGCCCTGCTCAAACAGCTCTACATCGATCAGCAATATGTGCCGCGCTCCATTCTTGTGCCGGTCGACTTCGCGGATCGCGAGGCGCTCTGCCATCTACTAGCGGAACGCACCGGCCACCGCGTGGAGATCGCCGCACCGCAGCGTGGCGAGAAGCGCTCGCTCGTCGACCTCGTAGGCCAGAATGCGAAGCAGAGTTACGACCAGCGCTTCCGCGTGCTGCAGCCCTCGCAGAAGGCCATTCAGGAGTCGCTGCAGGACCTGCTCATGCTTCCTGAACTGCCACGTCGCATCGAGTGTTTCGACATCTCGCACATCCAGGGCGCGGAGACCGTCGCCTCTATGGTGGTGTGGGAGAACGGCGCGATGAAGAAGTCCGACTACCGCAAGTTCCAGGTAAAGACCGTCACCGGCGTGGACGACTTCGCCTCCATGCGCGAGATCGTCGGCCGCCGCTACAAGCGCGTCTTGCAGGAGACCAGCCCCTCGGAGTTGGTGGAAACATCCGACAGTGACGCGCGCGCGCGAAACGGCGCAGAACGCGGCAAGATGCCCTCGCTCGTCCTCATCGATGGCGGCCTCGGTCAGCTTCACGCGGCAGCCGCGGCGCTTGAAGAACTCGGCCTGACCACGCAGCCGCTCGCATCGATTGCGAAACGAGAAGAGGTGATCTACCTCTACGGGCAGGAGGACGATCCGATTGTTCTCGACCGCCGCTCGCCCGTCCTGCACCTCATCCAGCGCATCCGCGACGAGTCGCACCGCTTCGCCATCACCTACCACCGCAAGCGCCGCGAAATCCGCGACCGCCAGTCCGAGCTGCTCGACATCCCCGGCGTCGGCGCCCGCACCCGCACCCGGCTGGTGCAGCACTTCGGCTCGCAGCGCGCCATCGAGCAGGCTTCGCTCGAAGCGCTGACCTCAGTCGTCGCGAAGAAGGTGGCGGAGGCGATCTACGCCCACTTCCATCCATCCGACTCCAATATCGTCCCGGTTGCTGCGCTCACCTCCGCCAGCAGTGAGCCCAAAATCGCCTCCTGACTGCCCCGTATTGTTACGGAACTATTCGCAGCTTGGCCGCGTACCACTGCAGCAGAGTTCCCAGACGCGAAACGAACCTTTCAGAGAAACGACCCCGCCACTTCGGAGGCGCAGCAATGGCAATGTTCGGCGATCAGCTCAAGCAGGTCTTACGCAGGCTCGGCCGCGCGCCGCTCTTTACCGCCATCACCCTGTTCACGCTCGCCATCGCCATCGGCGCCAACACCGTCGTCTTCAGCGTGGTCGACGGCGTGTTGCTGAAGCCCCTGCCCTATCCTCATCCGGAGCAGTTGATCGGCGTGTGGCACACCGCGCCAGGCATCAATATCAAGGACCTGAACATCTCGCCGTCGATCTACTTCATCGACCGCGAGCAGAACACAACGCTCCAGGATATTGGCGTCTACACAGGCGACTCCATCAATGTGACGGGCGCGGGTCAGCCGGAGCATGTGGACGGCCTCGACGTCACCGATGGCACTCTGCCGCTGCTCGGAGTCCAGCCTGCGCTCGGGCGTCTCTTCACCCGCCGCGATGATACGGCCGGTGCGCCGGCGACCGTGCTGCTCTCCTATACCTACTGGCAGCACAAATTTGGCGGCAACCCCTCCGCCATCGGACGCACCCTGACCGCCGATGGAAAGCCGCATGAGGTCATCGGCGTCCTGCCCCGGGGATTTCACTTTCTCGATCGCAAGGGAGACGCGCTGTACATGCCGATGCAGTGGGACCGCAGGAAAACGAAGCTGGGCAATTTCAGCTACAAGGCCCTCGCCCGTCTGAAGCCCGGCGTCACCATGCAGCAGGCCAGTACCGATCTCGCGCGCCTGCTCCCCGTCTCCATCCGCAGCTTCCCCGCGCCTGACGGATTTCAGTCCTGCCCTTTTTGAGAAGGCAAACTTTCAGATGAACCTGCGCCCGCTGAAGCACGATGTCGTCGGCGACGTGGGGAACGTGTTGTGGGTTTTGATGGGCTCCATCGCCATGGTGCTGCTGGTGGCATGCGCCAACGTCGCAAACCTGCTGCTGGTGCGCGTGGAAGGCCGCCGCCAGGAACTGGCCGATTCGCTCCGCTCTGGGTGCGGGCTGGAAGCGCATCACCGCGGACCTGCTCTTCGAGAGCGCGGTGCTTGGATTCCTGGGAAGCGTTCTGGGTCTCGGACTCGCCTACGGCGCATTGAGTCTCCTGGTAGCAATGGCGCCCACCGGCCTGCCGCGCATTCACGAGATCGGCATCAATCTTCCGGTATTGCTCTTCACGCTCGCGCTCGCGCTGCTCACCAGTGTGCTCATCGGCCTCATCCCGGTCTTCAAATACGCCGGCGGAGCATCGGCCAGTGGTCTGCGTGAAGGCGGCCGCGCTCTGAGCCAGAGCCGCGAACGCCACCGCGCGCGCAAGATCCTCGTCGTCGTGCAGGTTGCGCTCGCTCTGGTCCTGCTCATCTGCTCCGGGCCTAATGATCCGCACCTTCCGCGCCATGATGCAGGTCTCTCCCGGCTTCGGCTCGCCGGACACCCTGCAGACATTCCGCTTCTACATTCAGGACACCCAGATCCCCGATGCGCAGCGCGACCGCGTCATCCGCATGGATCAGGAGATTCAGGACAAGCTTGCGGCCATCCCCGGCGTCTCCTCCGTCAGCTTCTCCAGTGCCGTGCCCATGGATGGAAACGACAACAACGACGTGCTGTTTGCGCAGGATCACGTCTACGGCGAGGGCGAGCTGCCGCCCATCCGCCGCTTCAAACGCATCTCGCCCGGAACCTTCGCCACGCTCGGCACTCCGCTGATCGCCGGACGCGACATCACCTGGACCGACACCTACCAGAAGCTGCCCGTCGCCATCATCTCGGAGAACTTCGCGAAGGAGTATTGGCATAGCGCGCAAAACGCAATCGGCAAACGCATCCGCGTCGCCAGCACGGATGATTGGCGGGAGATCGTCGGCGTAGCCGCCGATGTGCACGACGATGGCGTGAGTCTGCCGGCGCCCAGCACTGTCTACTGGCCGCTGATGCAGGACCGCTTCGAAGGCCAGAAAGAGAACGTGCAGCGCGGCGTTGCGTTCTATATCCGCAGCCCGCGCGCCGGCTCGCAGATCTTCATGACTGAGGTGCAGCGAGCCGTCTGGTCCATCAATCCCGATGTGCCCCTCGCCAATGTCTCGACCCTCGGCGAGTTCTATACCAAATCCATGGCGCGCACCTCCTTCACGCTGGTCATGCTCTGTGTTGCCGGCGCGATGGCACTGCTGCTCGGCATCGTCGGCATCTACGGCGTCATCTCCTACTCCGTCTCGCAGCGCACGCGCGAGATCGGTATCCGCATGGCGCTCGGTGCACAGCGGCCCAATCTCACCGCAATGTTCGTGCGCCAGGGATTGCAGCTCACCGGCATCGGCATCGCGTGCGGCCTGGTCGCGGCCTTCCTATCCATGCGCCTCATGTCGTCCATCCTCTTCAACGTCAGCCCGGTCGATCCCGTCACCTACGCTGTCATCACTCTCGGCGTGGTTGCCACCGCATATCTTGCCTGCTATCTGCCCTCGCGTCGTGCCGCCACAGTGGACCCCGTGCACGCCTTGCGAGCCGAATAGCCCGGCAATCACCGGCGGAGCGATGACATGCCACTCGCTCCGCACTGCTTCTCTCTGTCCGGCCGCCGCTGTAGCGACGTCTTCGCAAAGACACCTTCCCAAAGACACCTTCATAGATACAGATTGACCGCCGAGGATGGGCCTCGCGCCGCATCTAACCACGTTCGGCTATGCAAAGGACTCCGAAGAACGGCGCTACGCCCGCATCTCCCATCGCCCCTCCCGATCCTTTGCAATCTGCGAAGGATGCCGGTCCGCGCTACGTTACGGATGCGAAGCCCGGCCTCACCCACAAGCGCCATGGCAGGTCCTTCCGCTACTACAGAAGGAAGAGCGAGCGTTGATGCATCTGCTGGCCTTGAGCGTGCGGCCGGCAACGCGGCGCCGGCAAACGGCTTCGCATTCTTCACGATCTGCCCTATCCTAAAGGAGAGTGACCACCGCCATCGCCACCGCCAATCGCACACTTTCGCGTCGGCAATTCATTACTTTCTCCGCGCTCGCAGCCGGCGGCGGACTCGTGGCCTACTCCGGATTCTGGGATCGCCATCATCTCGAAGTCGTTCAGCAGACCATCCGGCTGCGCCGCCTGCCCCCGGCATTTCACGGCCTCCGCATCGCTCAGGTCAGCGACATCCATTACGACGAGTACACGGAGCCCTACTTCGTACGCGAGGTCGTCCGCCGCGTCAACTCGCTCAACCCCGACGTCGTCGTGCTCACCGGCGACTTCGTAACCGATGGCCCATTGCCGCACCACATTGGTGCGCAACTCAGCTATCCCTGCGCGGAGATTCTCAGCGGCATCCAATGCCCGCATCGCTTCGCCTCACTCGGCAACCACGACGCGGAGGTCGGCTCGGCTGTTGTCGTCGACGCGCTCAAGGTCCACGGCATTCCGACGCTGCTCAACAGCTCGCTTCCCTTCGAACGCGATAGCAGCCGCCTGTGGTTCGCCGGCACACGCAGTTCGGAGGCGGACTTCCCCAACCTCGACGATGCCGTGCCGAGCGCCGCGCCCAACGAGCCGGTCATCCTGCTGGCCCATGAACCGGATTATGCCAGCCACGTCGTGGCCCACGGCGGCGTAGATCTTATGCTCTCCGGCCACACCCACGGCGGCCAGGTGCGTCTGCCCTTCATTGGAACGCCGTGGTACATGTTGCCGACCGGTGGCCGGCGCTTCATCGAGGGCTACTTCAAATTGGGTCCGTTGCAGCTCTATGTCAACCGCGGCATCGGCACCGTCAAGCTGCCCGTGCGCTTTCTCTGTCCGCCCGAACTCACGCTCATCACCCTGCAACCCGCGGAATCGTAACTCGGCGCAAAACGGAACCGCGATACCATTCGCTTCGTACCCTCAGCAGCGCTTCACGAGACGAGGCACATGAACGCAATCGAATCCCGTTCCGTTGACGAAACAACCGTCGATGCTCCCTTCAGCGGAAGCTCCTCATTCCGCCAGGCCCTCTTGCTCGCCGCCCTCTTTGCGCTGTTCAAATTCGCTCTCCATCTCGGCGCAAATCTCTGGGAAACGCACATCGGCTGGGGCTACTTCCGCGATGAGATGTACTACATCCTCTGCGGGCGGCATCTCGACTGGGGCTACGTCGATCACGGTCCTATCGTCGCGCTGCAGGCACGTGCCACCATTGCGCTCTTCGGCAAATCGCTCGCCGGCATCCGCATGCTCAGCGCGCTCGCTGGCGCAGCCACCATCTTCCTTACCGGCATCATTACGTGGGCGCTTGGCGGCCGTCGCATCGCGCACGCGCTCGCCATGCTCGGCATCCTCATGGCGCCGGAGTACCTCGCGCTCGACAGCTTTCTCTCCATGAACTCCTTCGAGCCGGTCTTCTGGATGACCGCCGTTCTCGCCATCCTGATGCTGCTGCGCGGCGGCTCGTCCCGATGGTGGATCGTCTTCGGTCTCGCCGGCGGCCTCGGCCTCGAGAACAAGCCCTCCATGCTGGTCTTTCTCCTCGCGCTGCTCCTCGGTCTGCTGCTCACCCCGCAACGCCGCCTCGTCTTCAGCCGCGCCGCGCTGCTTGCGGTCGCGCTCATCGCCGTGCTGGCGCTGCCCAACCTGCTCTGGCAGATCCACAATCACTTCCCCACGCTCGAGTTCCTGCACAACGGTAAGGTAGATCACAAGAACGTCACACTCTCGCCTTTGCAGTTCCTGCACGCGCAGGAGCTGATGCTGAGCCCTATCAGCCTGCCGCTATGGTTCGCCGGACTCGTCTGGCTATGCGTCAACCGCCGCAGTCGGCCGTGGCGCTTCCTCGGCTGGACCTATCTCGTCTTTCTCGTGCTCATGATGGCCACGCGTGACGCCAAGGACTACTACCTCGCCCCCATCTATCCGGCTCTCTTCGCCGCCGGCGGCGTGTGCTGGCAGGCGCTGCTCGCAAAGCGCAGCACGCGCTGGATCGTGCCCGCATACGCAACGCTCCTGCTCGTCACTGGCATCCTCATCATGCCCATGTCCCTGCCCATCCTCCGGCCACAGCAATGGCTCGACTACACCACCCGCATGCACCTGCGCGACAAAGCCAGCAACTCCGAGAACACGGCCACCAGCGCCTTCCCGCAGTTCTATGCTGATCGCTTCGGCTGGCAGGAGATGGTGGATCAGGTCACGCGCATCTACAACGCGCTGCCCGCCGCCGATCGCGCCCGCGTCGGCATTCTCTGCTCCAACTACGGCGAGGCCAGCGCCATCAACTTCCTCGGTCATGGCCTGCCCTTCGCCATCAGTGGCCACAACAACTACTGGATCTGGGGACCCCACGGAAAAACCGGCGACGTCATCATCGTCATCAACGGCGCGTCGCTCGACGAGATGCGCAAGTACTACGACTCGGTCGAGATCGCGGGCGTCATGGACCACTCCTACGCCATGCCCTACGAGCACCGCAACATCTACCTCTGCCGCGGACGCAAGGGCAGCATCGTGAAGGACTGGCCGGACTTCAAACACTACATCTAGCAGTCACGCATGCACAGATTCGCGGCACATGCATGCCATCTCGCGCTACTCTAGCGGAACACTCTTCCGTCGGAGCCTTCCCCATAGCCGCTTCCGTCTCCACCGCCGCGCAGCGCGAACACCAGCCGCTCGAGCGCGTCCTCGGCCTCTCGCAATCCACTGCCATCGTTGTCGGCACCATCATTGGCAGCGGTATCTTCCTTGTCCCGCAGGAGATGATGCGCGCCGTGGGCCACTCCTCGCTGGTCTATCTTGCGTGGATCGCCGGCGGACTTCTCTCGCTCTTCGGCGCCATGACTTACGCCGAGCTCGCCGCGCGCATGCCCGAGGCTGGCGGCGAATATGTCTACATCCGCCGCGCTTACGGTGACCTGCCCGCATTCCTCTATATGTGGACGTGGTTTGCCGTCGCCAAGCCCGCATCCATCGCCACCGTCACCATTGGGCTCGCTCGCACCCTCGCGCTTTTCCCCTCGCTCGCGTGGCTCGACCACACGGCCATCGCCGCGCCCATTCCTCTCGCCTGGTCGCAGCTCTTCGCCATCACCATGACCTGGCTGATGACCGGCCTCAACTACATCGGCATCCGTCGCGCCGCAAACTTCCAGCTCGTTTTCACCTGGCTCAAAGTGTTGCTGGTGCTGGTCATCGCTATCACCTGCTTTGCCAGCGCGCATGGCCTCGCGGCAAACTTCGGCACTGTATTCACCGGCGCGGAGGGTGGCTTCGCGGGCTTCATGGTCGCGCTTATCGCGGCACTGTGGGCCTACGACGGCTGGAACGACCTCAACATGGTTGCCGGAGAAGTCCGCAACCCGGAACGCAATGTGCCTCTCGCGCTGCTCTTCGGCGTAGGCATCGTCGGCTTCCTCTATATCTCGGTCAACGCGGCCATTCAGTACATACTGCCCGCCGTAGCAGTCGCTGCATCGCCTCGCCCGGCGGTCGCAGCCGTCAGCATGGTGCTCGGCGCCACCGGCGCAACACTGGTCACCGCAGGCATGGCGCTCAGCATCTTCGTCACCCTCAACGGCACCATCATGTCCGGTGCGCGTGTGCCCTTCGCCGCCGCGCGCGATGGCCTCTTCTTCGAGAAGGTCGCAGAACTCAGTCCGCGCTTCGGAACGCCCGCGCCGTCACTGGTGCTGCAGGCCTCACTCAGCACGCTGCTGCTGCTCGCTGTGGGCCGCTTCCAGCAACTCTTCGAGCTGGCCATCTTCGCCGAATGGCTCTTCTACATGATCGCGTCCAGCACCATCTTCGTGCATCGCCGGCGAGCGGCACGGGAGAGCGCGACGACCTTCCGCATGTGGGGATACCCGCTGCTACCGGCGCTCTTCATCGGGGCGGCAGCCGTGCTCCTCGTCTACAGCTACCAGAGCAACCTGCGCAACTCGCTGCTCGGCACCGCTATCATCCTCGCCGGGGTGCCGCTCTTCTACGCATTCAAGCGGAAGGCAACCCCCTAGGCCACCAGCGTTTGGCAGAACTTCTTCAAAGGGGCCTCTGAATCTCTCTGTCCTGCCCCCCGCCGCTACGTATCCCCTTTATGCGTGGGCGGCAAGAGCACCTCCGCATATAAAAGCGACCTCCGTAATGCTGCGTTTGTGGGATCCATAGGAGCAACCTATGTGTAAGCGACAGGTAGCAACTTCTACGTTTCAATGGACTTGCCATGATTTCCTTGGATCTCTCCCGCGAAGCGCCGCTCCTCGATCGAAGCAGGCTGCACCTGGTGAAGGGTTGCAAGCTCTCCATCTGCCATCACTGCAAAAAGAGCCTCTTACGCAAGAGTCTGCTGCGCTGCAACGAGTGCCGGCATGACTTCTGCCCCAACTGTCTGGATGCCTGCCGCTGCTATACCCAGGGCGGTTTCCGCATCGGCTCGCGCCGCCGCCAACCCCGGAATCTCTCCCTGGTTACCGGAGCGATGCCCCAGACATTCCATCTAAGGAAGTAAACCCGCTATCCCATTTCGGGAACTGGCCGCTTTTGGGAATAACGCCGCCGTTCTCTGCCGGTCGTCCCGATTCAGGACCGGCGCCGCACACACTCCTCATAGAGCCGCAGATACTCTCCCGCCGGCTCGCGCCAGGAATAGTCCTTCCCCATCCCATTCCGCTGCAATCCCTGCCATGCAGTCTTGTCCGCGAAGCTAGTCAAGGCCCTGTCCAGTGCCGCCATGAAGGCCGCTGGTTCGTAGGGGTAGAACTTGAAGCCCGTCCCCGTCTGCGCCGCAGCGTTCCACTCTTCGATGGTGTCGTCCAGACCGCCCGTCGCGTGCACCACCGGCACCGTCCCGTACTTCAAACTGTAAATCTGGCTCAATCCGCACGGCTCATACCGTGACGGCATGAGGAACATATCCGCGCCGGCTTCGATCTTGTGCGCCATGGTGTCGTCATACGCCAGCTTCACCGCGATGCGTCCCGGGTAGCGCTCCGCGAAGGAGCGGAACAGCCCCTCGTAGTACGCCTCGCCCGTGCCCAGCACCACCATCACCAGATCGCGCGTCATCAGCTCCGGCATGATCTCCGCCAGCAGGTCGAATCCCTTCTGCGTGGAAAGCCAGGAGACGATGCCCAGCACCGGCGTGTTGTCGCCGCTCTTCAATCCGAAGCCGTGCATCAGATCGCGCCGGCAATCGCGTTTGCCCTGCATCCGATCCGGCGTATAGTGCGCGGCAATCTTGCGGTCCGTCGCCGGATTCCACTCGTCGTAATCCACGCCATTCAGGATGCCTTTCAAATCCGCAGAGCGCTTCTGCAGCACGCCCTCCAGGCCAGCACCCAGCTCGCGCGTCTGGATCTCCTGCGCATATCGCGGGCTCACCGTGCTCAGCGTGTCCGCGTAGATGATGCCGCCCTTCAGGAAGTTCGCCTGCCCGTAGAACTCCAGGCCGTCTACGGTGTATACATTCCAGGGCAGATCCAGCCGCTCGATGATCTGCGACGGAAACAATCCCTGATGTCCCGCGTTATGAATCGTCAGCAGGCACGGCACCCGGCGCAGCACCGGATCGAAGTAGTAAAGCGAGCGCAGCATCACCGGCACCAGCGAGGCATGCCAGTCATGCACGTGGAAGAGGTCCGGTATACCGAGCTGCTTCGCAGCCTCGATCACGGAGCGGCAGTACAGGCCGAAGCGTTCCGCGTTGTCGCTGTATTCGCTGCCCTGCACTCCATAGAGGCCCTCGCGATCGAACAACTCCGGGCAATCGAAGAAGTAAAACTGCACGCCGTTGCGAATGCCGCCATCGAGCACGGTGACGAAGCGGTTGTAGGAGTGGAACGGGATGGTGATGCTGGGAATCGCGATGCGACGCTCCGTCATGTGCTTCTGCACCTGGCGGTAGTACGGCAGGTACACCGTCACCTGGTGTCCCTGGCGCGCGAACTCGCGCGGCAGGGCTCCAACTACGTCGGCCAACCCACCCGTCTTTGCGAACGGCACGCACTCCGACGCCGCGTACACAATATGCATTCCCGCTCCGTCCCTCTACGATCGAGACGCTGCTCCATTACAAAGCGATCGCATTGCTTTACTCTCGAAGAGATTCTATCCGCTCGTGGCACAGCTTCGAAAAATGCAGAAGAAACCCAGGCTCGGCCAGAACTTCCTAGTAGATGCAGATGCCGGCCGTCGCGTCGTCGCCGCGCTCGGCAACATTGCCCAGGACGCGGTGCTCGAGATCGGTCCGGGACGCGGCGCCATCACTCGCCTGCTCGCCCGTGCTGCCGGACATCTCACACTGATCGAGTACGACCCAGCGCTCGCCTCCGCCCTCACCACCGAGTTTGCCGCCGCGCCCAACGTCCAGGTCCGCCACGCCGACATCCTCACTCTCGACCTCACTGCGCTCGCCCGGGAGCAAGGCCGCAAGCTCGCCCTGATCGGCAACCTGCCCTTTTACATCACGTCAGATATCCTGCTCCACCTGGTCGCGCACCACGCCGCCATCGACCGCGCCGTCCTCATGGTGCAGCGTGAAGTCGCCGAGCGCGTCGCCGCCTCACCCGGCAGCAGCGACTACGGTGTCCTCAGCGCAACCATGCAGCTGTACGGCACCGTCGAGATGCTCTTCACCCTGCCGCCCAGCGCCTTCGCCCCACCTCCCGAGGTGCATTCCAGCGTCTTCCGCTTCTACGTGCAGCCCCGCTTCGAGGAACTCGGCATCATCCCCGAAGCGTTCATCCCCTTCATGCGCACCGCTTTCGCGCAGAAGCGCAAGACCTGGGCCAACAATCTACGCAGCGCCGGCTACAACGCGCCGGCGATCGCTGCAGCCCTCGCCGCCGCCGGAATCGACGCAAACGTGCGCGCCGAGGCCGTCGATCTGCCCCACATGGCCGCCGTCTTCCGCGCGCTCGGCGGATCCTGACAACACAAAAAAGCGGCGAGGAGGAATCCTCGCCGCCCTTCGTCGTTGCCGTTCTGGTGTTGCTGCCGTTCAAGTGTCGCTGTCGTTTTAGCGATGTGCCGATGCAGCCGGAGCGCTCACGTGCGGCGCCGGTGGGGGCGCTGACATGCGCGGCGCCGGTGCGGGTGCCGACATGCGCGGTGCCGGCGGTGGTGAGTACATCCGCGGCGCCGGCACCACTGGACGAGGGGCCGGAGGCGCGATGCGTTGTGGCGCCAGAATCACCGGTCGCGTCGGTGCAACCGTCGGCGCGCGGCCCGGCGCTCCCTGAATCGGGGCTTGGACCGGCGGCTGCGCGTGCACGCCGTTGCCGTCGTTACCGGCAAAGCCGTAGGTGAGGCCTACTGGCATGGTGTGAGTGCCTGTTCCCCGGTTGGAGAGCACGCCGCCCCGGTTCGGATTCTCCAGCACCGGCAGCGGATCCACCCGCTGGCCCTCAATCCGCACTGGCTGCGTGTGAGTGTTGGTGATTCCACGGTTCGGCAAGGCCGGCCCGTGGTTCACTGCTATCAGCCTGCTCGGCGGACCGATGTGCCCGCCGGGAATCGGACGCGGCGGCGGACGCCAGCCGCGCGGCGCGTTCCAGAAGTCCACAGTCGGCCGCCAGCCCAAGCCGCACTGTCCCGGTACCCAGCCCCAGCCCATGCTGTCCCAGTAATTCCATGCGCCGCAGTGATACGGCAGCCAGCCCCACGAATACCCCGAGATCCACGTGTAACCCCATCCCGGATAGTTCGCCCAGGAGCCGTTCCCGTACGGGTCCCAGCCCTGCGGCTCGTCGTTCGGCACCCACACGTTGCCGTAGCCTTCCACCGGATACCAGTCGCCGTTGGCGTCCAGGTCATCCCACCCCGGCTCGTTATCAGCGCCGCTGGTCTCGCGCGCGCTCGTCTGCTGCTGTGCCTGCTGCGCAATCTGGTTGTCGCGGTCCTGGTTCCACTGATCCCATGTATCGCCCTGGACGGAAGCCTTCGCCACATTCGAGGCATCGTTCGCATCGAAGTGCAGGCTGCTTCCCTCTTCGACCGTCTGATCGAACGCCCCGCTCACCGACGCGCGCACCGTCCCGACAAAAACCGACAAGTCCGGCGCATTGTCCAGATTGATGCGGAAGATCGAGTTGGTTACCGGCTGCGCCTGCGCGGCATTGAAATGTACCAGGAAGTGCTGGCTATTGGCGGTATTCAATTCGAAGTAGCCGAGGCCGGAAAGCATCGTCACCTCGGTCGGCTCGTCGTGCTCATCCGCGGCAGGCAGCTTATCCAGCCGGAGTTGGCTGTTCGGCGTCACACGCGCGACGCTGCCATCGATAAACTCCACCTCCGCCTGCCCATCTTGGCCGGTGGAAAGCGTATAGCCGGCAAGCAGCGGCATGTTGGCCTGCGCCTGGTCGAACTGCGTCGCCTCACCCTGCAGAATCTTCACCTCGCCCTGCACATAGCTCAGGCGCACCAACGCCGTCGTGGCCGGCACCTGCGCCAGAAGCGTCCCGGCAGCCGCAACCAAAGCAAGCAGCGAAACTACCAATCGGTGTACACGCATGGGCCCACCTCCTTGAGCTCAGGCCCTCTACCTGTAGTTCCGGAATCGGGTCGCTGGCTCTACTGGTTAGAACCCGCAATCCTACAGAAGGTCGCAGCTCATTGCGCACGATGAACACACGCCAGTCACGCGTTGTCGTCGAACGCGGAAGATGAAGCAAAGCTGAAGCTCCGCGCTCTGGTATCCGTCGTGCGATATACAGTCGGGTTCCGCCGTACAGACGCGCAACGCGCTGTGCACGCTCGCTACTTCGTCACTACGCCGCCGGCATCAACGATTGCCAGCAGATGCCGCGCACGTTTCTGCGCCCGCTGTAGCACGGCATCGTCCTTCACGATGGCGAGCAGTGTCTGCGCGATATTGCCCAGTTCCAGCGCCTGGCCGTTCTGCGCCATGTTCTCCAGGGTTTCCAGCTCCGCATCCAGGCTCAGGCGCCCGTGCTCATGCTCGATCTCCAGCCGCCGGCCCTCTTCCAGAGTTGCAGCGATACCTTGCATCTCCGTGGTAAGCCACTCAATCTTAGGGTCTTTGCTGTAGTTATAAAAACAGCCTCCGTGACCGTCCGCGCCCTGATAGCCCAATTCCTTCTTGCCCGTAAACGACACATGCGCATCGCCGTTCTCGCACTCGATGTTAAAGAACTTCTTCACCCGAGCGACGGCAAAAATGTGCGCGATCGTGCCCGCGGTCGCCTGGATCGGACGATCCTGCCCCTCGCTGGGCAACGCGGCCGGATCGTCGGGGCTGGTCGATCCCCCCTCTGCATGGAAGTGGCCCGTCCCATCCTCATGCAGCGTGATCGTGTACTTCGCCGGCTGCATGCGCGGATCCTCGAAGTGGAAGGTCACCGTCGCCGGTGCCTGGGCCTGCGCCGCCACGCACAGCACCAATGCAAGCCCGGCGGAGGCAGCGATCCTCGCAGCGCGCATCTATCGTGACCCCTGTGGTTGAGGAACCTGTAATTGCTTGCGGATCGATGCAGCCGCGGTTTGTGTCCTGATTTCCGGGGGCACCGTCGGCGCTACGATGCTCTGGGCTGCCAGGGTCTGCGCTGTGTGGATGTGGCAGATGGCAATCGCCAGCGCGTCAGCAGCATCCGCAGGCTCCGGCTCACGCTCCAGTTCCAGCAGCCGCGCCACCATGAACTGCACCTGCTCCTTCTTCGCCAGGCCGTAGCCCACCACAGACGACTTCACGCTCAATGGCGCATACTCCGCAATCGGCAGACCGAGGTTTGCCGCCGCCAGCAGCGCCACCCCGCGCACCTGCCCCAGCTTCAGCGCTGATTTCGCATTCGCGGAAAAGAAGACATCCTCGATCGCGACCACTGCCGGCTGGTGCAGCGTGATCAGCACGGTCAGCTCGGCATACACACGCGCCAGCCGCGCTGCCATGGTCAGTTTCTTCGAGAGCACGATCCCCCCGGCAGCAATCGCCCGCAGCCGCGGCATGCGCGCAGAGTCGTCCGCTTCGACCACCCCGTAGCCGGTACACTCCGTGCCGCAGTCAATGCCGAAGACACGCATACGTGGAGTCTAACTCGCCAGCGCCGTAGGACGGCAGTGCGTGTGACGGTTCTCGATCCCCTAACTTATCCGGGACACACCCTCGACCGGCGAGCTGGCCGTCGCATACAGCTTGCGCGGCATTCGCCCCGCCACAAAGCTCTCGCGCCCCGCCAGCACCGCGTGCTGCATCGCCTCAGCCATCAGCACCGGGTTGCGCGCGCCCGCAATCGCCGAGTTGATCAGCACCGCGTCCGCGCCCATCTCCATGGCCATCGCCGCTTCGGCCGCGGAGCCGATGCCGGCATCGACAATCAGCGGCACCTCGGTGATCATCTCGCGCAGGATGCGCAGCGTCGCCGTGTTCTGCAGTCCCATGCCGCTTCCGATCGGCGCCGCCAGCGGCATCACTGCCGCCGCGCCCGCATCCACCAGCCGCTTGGCATAGACGATGTCATCGGAGGTGTACGGCAGCACGGTGAAGCCTTCCTTCACCAGCACGCGCGTCGCTTCGAGCGTCGCCTGCACATCCGGATAGAGCGTCGCCTGATCGCCGATCACCTCGATCTTCACCCAGTCCGACAGCCCCACCTCGCGCCCCAGCCGCGCCGCGCGGATCGCCTCGTCCGCCGTGTAACAACCCGCCGTATTGGGCAGCAGGAAGTAACGCTGCGGATCGATGAAGTCCAGCAGCGACTCCTTGGTGCGGTCCAGGTTCACCCGCCGCACCGCCACCGTCACCATCTCCGCGCCAGATGCCTCGATGGCCCGCTGCGTCTCCGCGCCATCCTTGTATTTGCCCGTGCCCACGATCAGCCGCGACTGAAAGGCACGCCCCGCAATCACTAGTGGTTCCATGGCTCCTAGTTTATCTCTAGAAAGGTTTATCTCTAGAAAGAGAAAGGCCCGCACCAATACTGGCTGCGGGCCTCTCCCGGTGATCTGTTGGAGTTGACCTGAGGCGTGCACGCTTCTCGATTTCACCCGCCTGCCTCCCAATCTGGCAGACGCGGGCTATGAAGTGGGCCTCAGCGAAAAAGTTTCTGATTCGCCAGGTCTAGAGCTGCGACGCCCTAAGCCTCAGTCACCTCACGTACTGTGATCGAACAACTACCGTCAGAA
The DNA here is from genome assembly GCA_963712845.1 of uncultured Acidobacteriaceae bacterium. GTDB lineage: Bacteria > Acidobacteriota > Terriglobia > Terriglobales > Acidobacteriaceae > KBS-83. The sequence goes on along the minus strand of CAVQJM010000039.1, from coordinate 124,437 downwards.
GTTTTCATTCGCTGGATCATCCTCCTTTCCCGTGTACTTCCAACTTATCGCCGCACGGCGCGAGAGGTCAAGCCGCGGATACTATCGCATCAAAGGAGGGAATCTCGGCGATCGCGCATCCCACTCCCGACGTCTATCGAATGGGCACGATATCCTTGGCCTGCACGCGAAGTCCACTCTTGTTTAAGGCAGCATGACGCGCGTCTTCCACTCCCTGCTCACGCGAAATAACCGTGCGGCCAACCTCACGGTTGTGCTGCTGCTCTCCTTCGGGCTCGGCGCTGCCGCGCTGCTCTCCGCTGCGCTCGATCGCTTCCTGCTTCACCCGCTCGACGTCCCGCATCCCGAGACACTCGTGCGCGCCGCCGAGCGGCATCCTCCTGTGACGTCGTGGGAGTGGTTTCCATACAGCCTCTACGAGGCAATGCGCCCCATGCACACGCTGCGCGAGGTTGCCGTGGAGGGCAGCTTCGACGCCGCAGTCTCCTTGCCCAAGGGCACGCACGAAGACGTCCGCCCCATCCTCGCCCAGATGGTTTCCGGCAACTACTTCTCCATGCTCGGCGCCAGGCCCGACATCGGCCGGGCTCTCGGCCCGGCAGACGAGCACCCCAGCGCCGCCGGCGTGCCGGTCGTACTCAGCCATCGCTTCTGGACGCGCACCTTCGCCAACTCGACGACCATCCTGGGCTCTACCCTCACCATCCAGGGCAAGCCCTTCGTCATCGTCGGCATCATGCCCAAGAGCTTCTTCGGAAGCCGCATCGACGAGAGCCCGGACGTGTGGCTGCCTCTCAGTGCGCAGCCGCCGCTCTCCAATAAATCCCTCACCGATCCTGATTCCGATCGCCACTTCGCTATCCTCGCCCGCCTGCAATCCGGCGTCACGCTGGCGCAGGCGCAGCAGGAGTTCGCCGGCATCTATCGCACCATCCACCACCGCGACGAGCCGACTGACACCGCAGCGAAGGGCTCCCTCGTACCCGCCGCCGAGGGCACCTTCGCGCTGCGCGACTCTTTCCACCATGCGCTCACGCTGCTGCTGTGGGGACTCGCCGCGCTGCTGTTGATGATGTGCGCCAATGTCGGCGGTCTGCTGCTGGCCCGCACCGCCCGCCGCGAGCGCGACACTGCGGTCCGCATCGCGCTCGGCGCCAGCCGCACGCGTCTGCTCGCAACCGCACTGCTTGAATCCGCCGTACTCGGCCTCGCCGGCGGCTGCGGCGGCCTGGCGCTTGCCTACCTTGGCGCACCATTCTTCGTTCGCCTGCTGCCTCTCGGATCGAACGCAAGCCCCGTCTCGCTCGCGCCCAACCTAACCATCGCGTCGGTCGCTCTTGGACTCGCCATTGTGCTCAGCATTCTCTTCGGCGCCATTCCCGCATGGCTCACGTCACGCGCGATGCCGCAACACGCCCTGCGGCGCGGCACATCCACCAGCCGATCGAGTACGCTCAGCCGCGTTCTGCTCGCCCTGCAGACCGCCCTCACGCTCGTTCTTCTCGTCGAAACCGGGCTCATGCTGCGCACCTTCTCCGCGCTCCGCCACACCGATCCCGGCTTCGACGTGGACCACGTCGTCACCTTTACGCTCGTCCCGGAGATTGGCGGTCCGAATATGAAATCCGGGACGACGCTCCCTCCCGATCTTTCCGAAGATCTTGTGCAGCGCGTCCAGCAACTATCCGGGGTTCGTGGCGCCAGCCTTTCCGGGGCCGCGCCCATGCAGCGCATCGGCATGAAGACAACCGTGGCATTGCCCGGCAGGCCGTTCACCTCAGGCGCCTTCCTCAACACCAGCCTCAACACCATCTCCAGCAACTTCTTCGAAACGATGGCTATGCCCCTGTTGAGCGGCCGCGCCTTGACCATCGCCGACTCGAATACGAACAGTCCAGCGCCGGTTCCCGTCGTCATCAATCAGGCCTTCGCCCGCACCTTCTTCCCCGGGCAGAATCCGCTCGGAAGAACCTTCGGCAACGGCTCTCCCGGCGACATTGCAAAGGCGGACAAGATCGTCGTCGGTGTCGTCGGCGATTCGAAATACCGCTCCCTCCGCGAGCCGCTGCTGCCTATCTACTACGCGCCCATGGACCTGCGCACCTATGAAGGCACCGAGTTCCTCTACGTACGCGCGCAAGGGCCGCCGGAGACCATCATCGCCGCGGTGCGCAACACGCTCGCTCAACTCGACCCCAACCTGCCCTTCTCCCTTGTCGAAACGATGCGGCAGCAGGTCTCCGAATCGCTCTGGCAGGAGCGCCTGCTCGCCGTCCTCGCCGCGGTCTTCTCCATCGTCTCCATCCTGATGGCCGCCACTGGCCTCTACGGCCTTCTCGCCTATGACGCCAGCCAGCGCACACGCGAGTTCGGCATCCGCATCGCGGTCGGCGCGCAGCGCAGTTCCGTCGCTTCGCTTCTGCTGCGGGATCTCGTGCGCATCGTGCTGCCCGGCGCAGCAGCGGGCGTCCTGCTCTGCATTCTGCTCAGCCGGCTGGTCGCCTCGACGCTCTATGGCGTCCGCCCTTCGGACCCGCTCTCATTCAGCGCCGCGTTGCTCGCGGTCTGCGTCATCGCCGCGGCGGCAAGCTGCCTGCCCGTCTGGCGCACGCTGCGGATCGACCCCGCCATCATCCTGCGCGACGAGTAAGCCTCACGCCAGAGCGTGAAAATATTCCTCGCGCTCCACCACGTCCAGCGGCCGCCCGAATAATTCGCCCAGCCGCTCCGCCGTCAGCAGCTCCCGTTTCACGCCATCGCCCACAATGCGCCCTTCGCGCATCAGGATCACGCGATCGATCTCCGGCAGCACATCCGGCAGGTGATGCGTCACCAGCAGCAGACCGGTTCCCTGCTGCGCCAGCCGCCGCAGCGTCTCGCGCAGCTCCCGTTGCGCGCGCAGATCCAGCGCGTTCGATGGCTCATCCAGCAGCAGCATCTCCGGCCGGTGCACCAGCGCGCGCGCAATCATGATGCGCCGCGTCTCTCCTGCAGACATCTCGCCCACCGGCTTCGCCGCCAGGTGCGTCGCTTCCATCAACGTCATCGCTTGCGCTGCGCGCTCGCGCATCTCCGCTGTTACCACAAGATGCGGCCACAGCGTCGAGCTGGCAAAAAATCCGGACACCACCGCATCCCGCCCCGGCGTGTGCGCTGTGCTCGGCCCCGGCAAATCGGCAGAGACGACGCCCAGCCGCTTGCGCAGCTCCTCCACCGCCCAGCGCTCGCGTCCGAAGATCCGCACCATCGAGCCCTCGCGCGCCAGCGGATAGCACTCGCACGTCAGCACCTTGATCAGGCTCGACTTGCCGCAGCCATTCGGCCCCAGGATCACCGCATGCTCGCCGCGCTTGATCTTCAGGTCGATCCCATGCAGCACCACGGCCTCGCCGCGCGCCACATGCACATCGCGCAGCTCGGCGAACCACTTCCGTCGATTCATTTATCTCGCTTTGGCTGCTATCTTCTCTTGTTAGAGTAAAAGCTTGATGGACTCAACATCCTCCTTGCCCCGCGGATTTCTCTGGGGAGCCGTGCGCGCCGGCATCAAAGCCAGTGGCCGCGCCGATCTCTCCGCCATCATCGCGTCCCAGACGGCCACCGCCGCCGCGCTCTACACCACAAACAAAGTCCAGGCCGCGCCGCTGCTCATCGATCGCCGCCATCTCGCCGCCAACGCCGGCCGCGTCCACACCGTGCTCATCAACGCAGGCAACGCCAACTGCGCCACCGGCGACGCCGGCATCACCGCCGCGGAGCAGTGCTGCGATGCAGCCTCAGAAGCCTTCGGCTGCGCGCCCGAAGCCGTCTTTCCCTCATCCACCGGCATCATCGGCGTGCCCCTTCCCGTCGAAAAAGTCCGCGCCGCCCTTCCCGCGCTCCGCGCCGCCGTCGGAGACACAGCAGACCACTTCGCGGGCATCGCCGCCGCCATCATGACCACGGACACAAGGCCCAAAACAGCTCACGCCATCGTCGACATCGATGGTCGTCAGGTGCGGATCGCCGGCGTTGCCAAGGGCGCAGGCATGATCCATCCCCAGCTCGCCGCAGCACCCCACGCCACCATGCTTGTCTATCTCTGCACCGATGCCGCGGCCGAGCCCGCGCTGCTCGAGCGCCTGCTCATCGAAGCCGGTGAGACCAGCTTCAACCGCATCTCCATCGACGGCGATACCTCCACCAATGACACGGTGCTGCTGCTGGCCAGCGGGGCCGTCCGGCGCAACGCTCAGCGATGAGAACGCCGGTGGATTCGCCAAAGCCCTCAGCGAGGTCTGCACTTCGCTGGCAAAGCAGATCGTCGCCGATGGTGAGGGCGCCACACACCTGGTCGAGCTCAACATCCGCGGCGCCGCGTCGGATGCCGACGCGCTACGCATCGCCAAAGCCATCGCGCACTCGCCCCTGGTCAAGACCGCCTGGGCCGGCAGCGATCCCAACTGGGGCCGCCTGATCGCCGCCGCAGGTTACTCCGGCGCCGAGGTCGATCCCGCGCGCATCGCTATCCGTCTCGGCGATCTCCTCATCTGCGAGCGGGGCGGCCGATCTGCCAGCTTCGACGAAGCAGCCGCGCATCGCTACCTCAGCCAGCCCGAGTTCGCCATCCACATCGACCTCGGACTCGGCAACGGCGCCTGCCGCTTCTGGACCTGCGATCTCACCCGCGAATACGTCTCCATCAACGCTGATTACTCCACCTGAAAGTGCTGGGCTCCAGGCGCCCGTCGGCACACCGCGCACACAGGCATTCGTATGCCTTCGCCGCCCTGCAACGAAAGTAGTGCATGGCGTGCAACTGCCGATAAACACTGCATGAATCGCGCACGCGGCGCCCTTGTGCACAGGCTTATGCACACTTCTGTTGAAAAGCACTCGTTGCGCATCGCGACGAGCTGTGGCACTCTGACGCACGCCTCCGGCTCCATCATTTTTCGCTCCGTGTAGATCACTCTGCGCCAATCCCGAGCGAGAGTCTCGCCGAATCTCCGCACCGGCGGAAGAAGGCTTTACAATCGATGCGACCGCCTTATTCGCTTTCCTACTGCGAAAACATTTCAAGGATCATTGCTGAAGATGCCAAGAAGGCCCAGCGCGGCCATCGCCGCCACACCTCACCCTCTTATCTCGGACGAACGGATCCAGCATCTCTACGTCACCCTGCTTCGCACCAAGCTGCTACGCCGGCGCAATCGCCTTAGGGAGGCCGCGGTCCCGCTCGTGGCACGCGAAGCACTCGTCACCGGAACTGTGGCACATCTCGAAGATGGCGACGCCGTGATGCCCGTTGCCGGCGATAGCCTCGCCGCTCTGGCGCGCGGCCACGCGCTGCGCCGCGTGCTCGCTGGAGCCGCGCTCCCCGGCGTGCTCGCGTCCGCGACCACGGCGGAAGCCCGCTTCGCCATTGCTACCGGTTACGCCCTGGCACAGCAAGGCGCAAAGCACGTCGCGCTCGCCTTCAGCGGCCCAGGCATCGCCTCACTGAACGCTCTAGGTCCCGCGCTATCTTACGCCGCCGCGCAGAAGCTGGGCATCGTCTTCGTGATGGAAAGCGCGGCCGACGCCGACCTCAGCAGCGCACGCAACACCGAGCCGCTCGGCCTCTACGGCATTTCTGTTGACGGCAATGATGTCGTCGCCATCTATCGCGTGGCGCAGGAGGCGATCCTGCGCGCCCGGCGCGGCGTCGGCCCTACCCTGATCGACTGCAAGCCGTGGCCACTGAATGGGCCCACCGATCCTGTCCGCCATCTCGAGCAGGCGCTCGAGCGCCGCGGCCTCCCCGCCGACAAACTGAAAAAGCAAACTCTCACCGCATTCCAGGGAGAGCTCAGCGCGGCAACTCGCAAGCGCCGCTAGCGCTCTACAGCCTCAAACGAAGATCCGCTCCGCTCATCTCCGCGGGCTGTTCCAAACCCAGCATCGCCAGCACGGTTGGCGAGATGTCACGCAACGAAGCGCCCTCGCGCAACCGGTACCTGGCCGCGTCCTCGCTCACCAGCACAAACGGCACGGGATTCGTCGTATGCGCGGTGTGCGGCCCCCCGCTCACCGGATCCACCAGCAGCTCCGCATTGCCGTGGTCCGCGGTGATCAGCATCGCCCCCCCCGCCTGCCGCACCGCCGTATAGAGCTGTCCCAGGCATGCGTCGACGGTCTCTACACCGCGAATGGTCGGCTCCAGCTTGCCCGAGTGCCCCACCATATCCGCATTCGCAAAGTTCACCACGATCAGTTGGAACGCCGTATCTGCCACGGCCTTGGTGACGACATCTGCGATTCCCAGCGCGCTCATCTCCGGCGCCAGATCATACGTCGCTACCTTCTGCGACGGCACCATCTGCCGGTCTTCGCCGGGAAACTCCTTCTCGATGCCACCGTTGAAGAAGTAGGTGACGTGCGCATACTTCTCCGTCTCTGCCACCCGCAGGTTGCGCAGTTGCGCATTGGCCAGGCGGTTCGCCAGCAGATTCTCCATCGACTCCGGCAGCAGGATCATCGGCAGCTTGAACTGCTTGTCGTATTGCGTCATCGACAGGTAATGCAGATTCTTCGGGACCTCAAAGCGGGGGATCGTCTTGTCCAGGTCTTCCGCGCCGGGCAGCTCGCGGCCGCCCTGTGCCGTGATTCCACTCTCGCGCGCCAGCACCCGCGTGATCTGCCGTACCCGGTCCGCGCGATAGTTAAAGCAGATGCACACATCCTCATCGCGCACCCGCGCCACCGGCTTGCCTGCCGCGTCCGCCACGACGAAAGGGACGATGAATTCGTCCGTCACACCCTGGCTGTAACTCTCCTTCACGCGCGCAATCGCATCGCTGTGGGCGCCCGCTTCGGCAGTGCCCTTCACCATCGCATCGAAGGTCAGCCGCTCCCGCTCCCAGCGGCGATCACGGTCCATTGCGTAGTAACGTCCGTTCACCGTCGCCAGCCGTCCCACGCCGATCTCGTCCATCGCGCGCCCCAGCGTCTCCAGATAGCCCGCGCCACTCGTCGGCAGCGTGTCGCGCCCATCGAGGAATGCGTGGACAAACACGCGCTCGGCGCCTCGCATCTTCGCCGCGCGCAGCAGCGCATGCAGATGCGCCTGCTGCGAGTGCACGCCGCCATTCGAGAGCAGGCCCAGCAGATGCAGTTGCCGCCCCTCTTCGCACGCACGGTCGATCGCCCGCACAATCTCCGGATGCTCGTAGAAGCTGCCGTTCGCGATCATCGCATCGATACGCGTGATGTCCATCGACACCACACGGCCCGCGCCGATGTTCAAATGCCCGACTTCGCTGTTGCCCATCTGCCCATCCGGCAGCCCGACAAAGTGATTCGAAGCATGCAGCAATGTGTTGGGAAACTCGCGCAGCAGTCGGTCGTAATTCGGTTTTCTCGCCTGGGCAATTGCGTTCGCGTCACGTTCCGGGCGATATCCCCACCCGTCCAGAATGGCCAGCACCAGCGGTTTTCGCATCGACGTTCTCATCTATCCTCGAGAGTCAATGCTATAAGAACTCGGCACGTTCTGTTGTGCGGGATAAGGTACCCGGTTGCGTGGCTAGTGTGCATCAACCCGCGCTTGTGCCTGAACATCTGCGCAGTACCGCGGATCCAGCCGCAGACGATAGACCGTGAACCCTTCTGTGTCGAGCACTGAACTCCCTCCGGGAATCTTCTCGACCGCTCTCTCGAAAGCTCCAGCGGATTCCGGTTGCTCGGTATGTTCGGAGACGGGCTGTAACGTGGCATGTGGTAGCGGAGGCAGTGGTTCAGCATCCTCCATAAAAGGCCACACCAGGTAGGCGGGAACGCGACATGCCTCCGTCATGGGAGTTGGCAGTCCTGGCCTGCCCGGAGTGCTGGCTCTGCCGGGACTCGTCCAATCGACGGGATGACGATAGTCCGCTCCAATCGCAATCGACGGATAAAAATATTGAGCCTTCGGCCCGTAGACCAGGCTTCCCGGCGGAATCACTGCCCGCATTGCTTGCTCCATCGATACGGGATCGCGCTCAGCCCAATGCGCCAGTACGGGCGTCTCCCGAGCCACGCGCAGCGTAATCATAAGGACGAGCAACGCTACACCAATCCCTCGGGCAATCTGGATGCGCCGCCCTGCCGCGGATTCCGTAATCGCGCACCACGCGCCGATCTCCAGAAGAAAGGACCAGTAAATCGCCATGTTCAGCGCACGCGCGGTCAGCAGCATATTCGCTGCAAAATTCAGCAGAGCCACCGCCAGCAACCAGCGCGGAAATCTCTCCAGTTTGCGCCAGCGCGGAAAATAGACCAGCCCCACGATAACCAGCAGAGCGCCGTAGTAAACAGCCTGTGTCGTGGCGTGACCGAAGCCCCAGGTACCACCCATCAGCGGAGACACATCGACTGCGTCTCCTCTGCTCGCGTGACGGACGAAAGCGACGAACCCCCAAAGCGATGTTCGCAGCGGAAGCAGGATCAGGGACGATACGCATGCCGCGCTGACAACCACCAGGGCCGCCGTCCGCATCCTGCTGCCCGGAATGAGCAGAGGCAACAAAACCACCATCAGAAACAGCAGAGGCCAGCTTCTCGGCGTTGTCGTCGCGGCAATGCCGAGAAGCGCGCCAAACCCTATCCATCGCCCTGCATGTCTGCGAAATGGCTCTTCGCCTGTGCCTGCCACCACCGCTATCGCCAGCGTGATCAATGCTAGAGTCCAGCCATCCGGGCGGCCGGGAAGCGAAAAACCAAAGCTGCCGCCGATCGCCAGAGAGAAGACCAGAGCCGTGCCCATCGCGACCGTCCAGGAGCCGCGCAGGCGATATAAGAGCACGCTCACCGCCGCCAGAAAGGCAACGTTGCCTGCGAAGGTGAAGCTCCTCCACGTGCGCATTGAAAATCCGAAGACTTTCAATACCAGAGTTCCTAACCAGAATAGCGTTGGCCCGTAGAAGTGCAGCGGGCTCTGCGGACTTGGATAATCCGCAAGAACGGATGGGACAGGTCCGTTGTGCCTCAACAAAGAAAGGCACGTTGAAACCCAGTACACCTCATCTTCCCAACCCTGATGCACACGTACGATCGGAATATAAGCAAGAGCCAGAACAACGGCAGCGATGGCTGCAAACAGAGCTGCATATGCTCCGCGTCGAGCAGATCTCTTTGTAAATCGTACTTCTCGCGGCTCTGCGGCCATCGACATGGCGGTCATCATAGCAAACGATTCGCCAGACACTGCGTGTCGCCGCAAAAGCATCGGGCCGCCGTGAGCGTTGACTCGCGGCGGCCCGATGCAGTGTAGCGCTTTTGCACTTTAACGCTGCGGCTTGGTGGTAGATGCAGGCGGCGGTGTGGGAGCTGTTGAAGGCGAGGTGGGCTGCGCAGGAGCCGCGGAGCCATGTCCCGGCGTTGCCCCACCCGGAGCGGTCGAGCCGGCTGGCGGTGCATGCTCCGCCTGGTACTTCTTCTGTGCCGCTTCAATCTCCGGCCGATGCTTCTCGATCGCATCGCGCCCAACCTGACGGCCCTTCTGCTGTGCGGCCGCTACGCTCTCGCCCAGCATCGGCGGCATGGATTGCAGCACGCGCTTGCCCGCCGGTGTCTGGTAGAACACCAGCGCCTTCGCGGCGTCTTCCTGCGACAGGTACTTCGCATAGATGGGCTGCATCAGCGTCGGATAGTCGATGCCGTCGATGTTGGTCTGCACATCGGTCCACACGTCGCTCGGAATGAAGGGCGCGGCCTGCTTGTTCATCGCGATCATCTGCGACCAGTTGCTCTGTTCGATGCTCTTGTAATTCATCAGGTCCAGCAGCTGGCGCGTCTGCTCCATCGTGATCGGATGAGCGGGCGGCGTGGGCTGTCCTGGTGTCAGCGGGCTGATGCCGTGGTTGGACGGCGCGGTAGCAGTCGGCGCACTCGACGTCTGTGCCTTCGTGCTTGCACCGCTGGCGGCCGTGCCACTCTGCGCAAAGGCGCCGCAGGGCAACACCAACAGGAGTCCGCCCAATAGAACTCTGTATAGATCGGTAGGAAGAAACTTCATCAAAATACTCTTTCCTGCGTGGTGCACTCGACCACGCGCTTGGCTGTTAGAACATCTTCACTGTCCCGCTGCAATACACCTGCCGCGAAGATGCCCTAGTCACAATTCACAGACTCGATACCGAGGAACTCTGCTGCCTGTCCCAGTTCCTCTTCGATCCGCAGTAGCTGGTTGTACTTGGCAATCCTGTCCGTACGCGAGGCCGAACCGGTCTTGATCTGGCCCGCGCCCGTGGCCACGGCAAGGTCGGCGATAAAAGTGTCCTCCGTCTCGCCGCTGCGATGAGAAATGACCGACGTGTACCCATAACGCCGCGCCAGCTCGATGGTCTCCAGCGTCTCGCTCACCGTGCCGATCTGGTTCAGCTTAATCAGAATCGAGTTGCCGGCGCCCTCGTCGATGCCGCGCTGTAAACGCTCCGTATTGGTTACGAAGATATCGTCGCCTACCAGTTGGACGCGGCCGCCCAGCTTTTCGGTCAACACCTGCCAGCCTTTCCAGTCGTCCTCGGCCAGTCCGTCTTCGATGGAGATGATGGGATACTGCCGCACCCAGTCGGCATAAAAATCCACCATCTGCTCGCTCGTCTTCTCGCTCTTGTCGGACTTCTTGAAGACGTAGTTGCCGCTCGCCTTGTCGAAGAACTCGCTCGACGCCGGATCGAGCGCCAGCGCGATATCCTCGCCCGCCTTGAAGCCGGCCTGTTCGATGGCCTCGAGAATCACCTCGATGGCCTCGACATTCGATTTAAGGGACGGCGCAAATCCGCCCTCGTCACCAACGGCGGTGTTGTAGCCCTTCTTCTTCAGCACACCCTTCAGGGTGTGGAAGACCTCCACGCCCCAGCGCAACGCGTCGGAGAAGCGCTCCGCACCTACCGGCATCACCATGAACTCCTGGAAGTCCACATTGTTGTCGGCATGTGCGCCGCCGTTGATGATGTTCATCATCGGCGTCGGCAGGATGCAGGCATTCACGCCGCCCAGGTAGCGATAGAGTGGCAGCTTCACCGCCGCTGCCGATGCCCGCGCACACGCCATCGACACCGCAAGGATCGCGTTGGCGCCAATCTTGCTCTTATTCTCCGATCCGTCCAGCGAGATCATCGTCGCGTCGATCAGCCGCTGGTTCGCCGCATCCATGCCCGTAAGCTCCGGCGCCAGAATGCTTTCCACATTCTCCACCGCCTGCAGCACGCCCTTGCCCAGGTAGTGCGACTTGTCCCCATCGCGCAGCTCTACTGCTTCGTGCTCTCCCGTCGAGGCGCCGCTCGGTACTGCGGCCCGGCCTATCGCGCCGCCGTCCAGCACCACGTCTGCCTCTACTGTGGGGTTTCCGCGTGAGTCCAGAATCTCCCGCGCGTGTATCTGCGCAATCTCCGTCATATCGCTCCTTGTGATTTGGTGCCGCAAGCGGTCATTCAACTTCGGGCGGCGGTCCACCGGTATCGGCTCGCCGGTCGCCCCGCCGATCATGCTGATCCAATTGCTCATTTATCGGTTGATTTGCAGTTCGCGAACTTCCTATAGGGATCTCGACAGCAGATGGACACAGGCGCTGCCAAGGGGTCAACCTGAAAAGTCTAACAAAGCAGGCCGCAAACCGTCGTGAACAGCCCCCGAACTCCATCGATCGGCTTCCCGGCCAACCGTTTTTTCGGCTTTCCACTCCTTGGCGGATTCGCGGACTTGCCGGCTCGTTAACCAGCCAGTAACCGCGCAGGTACATATACCCGCTTCCCGTAACGCCTTCGCGACTTCTTCGTCTACGCTGGTGTCAGTTCTGCCAACGCAGAACATGCGAAGTTGGAGGTTTGACGAAGATGAAGTCCAGATTGATCCTCGCCGGGGCCACGCTGGCGCTTACGAGCGCCGTCGCCGTAGCGCAGACCACCGCCAAACCAAGTCCCTATGAGGGCACCTCGCAACCGCCGGCTTCCGATGTGATCCAGGCCACGGATTCGCCTGCCATTGCGCCCGTAACTGCACCGCCGGTTCTCCCCCCGCCCGCCGCGGTCGTGAAGCAGGCGCCAGCGACCACACGCCCGGCGCCGGTTGAAAATCCCGACTACGGCATCGTCGAAGTGCCGGTCACCGACCAGCCCGGCGCAGCGACGCAGTCGCCCAGTCTCCAGACACGCCAAACAATGACCCAGTCGCGCCCCTACAATCCCGACCGGGACATCGTCTCCAGCGTGCCGCTTCCGCACAACGCACTCGCCGAAGGCACCGCCATCCACACCCGCCTGGACAACGAAATCTCCTCGCGTGACAACGGAGTCGGCACACGCTTCAGTGCCCAGGTCGATCGGGATGTGGTGCAGGAGGGGCGCGTCATCATTCCCACCGGCTCTGTGGTCCACGGCCGCGTGATGCATGCGGACTACGGCCGCCGCATCTCCGGTCACGGCTCGCTCCACCTGTTGGCCGATGAAGTGGTGCTGCCCGATGGCACGCACTACTCCTTGAGCGCCGTTCCCAGCCAGACCGGATCCGCGACCCGCACCAAGGTCAACGGCGAAGGCACGATTCTCTCCAGGGACAACCCCAAGACTCTCACCACCCAATACGCGGTCGCCGGCGGCGCAGGTGCCCTCACCGGTGCGTACTTCGGTGGTCCCGTCGGCGCCATCGTCGGTACCGGTATCGGCGTCGGCGTCATCACCGCGCACTTCCTGATCAACCGTCAGGCCGCCGTGCTGCCCGCAGGCTCCTCCCTCACCTTCGGCCTCAAACAGCCGATGCAACTCACGCCGCTCACCAACACCGCTCAGAGATAGGTATCGACGTTCGGCTGCATCACCATCCAGGGGAGCCACCCGGCTCCCCTCTTTTCATGCGTGCTGGCAGGAAATCTTCCGCGAACTACTCAGAACTAGATGCAGAGGCGAGCCGGCTGCCTGCGAACAGAAGCGTTAGTGCGATGCAGCCCGGTATTGCTCGTCACTCACCTGTTCCATCCAGTCGACAGCCTTTCCCTCAAGCTGTTCCTGAACGGCAATATGCGTCATTGCCGTGGTGGCCGACGCTCCATGCCAATGCTTCTCACCGGGCGCGAACCAGACCACATCCCCAGGCCGGATTTCCTCGATCTGCCCGCCCCAACGCTGCGCCCACCCCAAGCCTGAGGTCACGATCAACGTCTGACCCAGGGGATGTGTGTGCCACGCCGTACGGGCGCCCGGCTCGAATGTCACGCAGGCGCCTTGAACACGTGCCGGGGCTGGTGCCTGAAACAGCGGATCGATCCGTACTGCGCCAGTGAACCAATCCGTCGGGCCTTTGCCGGAAGCTTGCGAACCGTTGCGTTTGATTTCCATCAGCGTTTCCTCTGAATCTTATTTACATCACCATTCGGGGCGCACCCGGAGCTGCGGTCAGAGTCAGATCGCCCGCTATTCCTGCGGCACATGCTCCAGCAGCCGCCGCCACGTCTTCTGGTTTTTCCGGTAGCTCTTCTTCAGCTCTTCCAGAATGCGATCGAAGTCCGCGTGCGCGTGCAGCCGCTGCCACGCGGGATTCTTCGAGAACCACGGATAATTCTCATTCCCCAGGTAGATCGCCCGCCGCAGCCAGTGCAGCGCCTCGCTCTCGTCGCCTTCCACCGCAAAGTAGGTTGCCAGCCGGTACGCCATCTCGCTATCGGCTTCGGCCGCCGAAAGCGAGTCCTCCTCAATCAGTGAAGCCGCCTTCTCCCGCTGCCCCACCTGCACATAGCACATGGCCAGCGTCGGGAAGACGATGCGCATCGAGTCGTCTTCGCGGATCACCGCCTCCAGCAGCGAGATCGCCGTCTGCAACTCCCCTTTGCGCATGTGCTGGTACGCCATCGACGTGCGCAGTAGGGAGTGCTTCGGCTCCAGCGTCAATCCCTTCTGCAGCTCCTCCTCGGCCAGCTCCAGTTGGTTCTGGTACTGGTACACACGCGCCCGATGGTTGTAGATCGCCGGGGCGTTCGAAGGATTCAGTTGCAGCGAGCGGTTGAATTGCGCCAGCGCATCTTCGTACATGCCATCCAGCCGCAGCGTGATGCCGGCAATCGAATGCACATTCCAGTCGTTGCCGCTGGTGCGCAGCAACTGCTCGATCCCGTGGCGCGCGCTCTCCTTCTCGCCCCGCGACAGCATCATGTACACGCGATACAGATTCGCTTCGATCGATCCCGAGTCGATCTCCAGCGCCTTGTCGAAGGCCCGCCGCGCGCTCAGCAGGTGCATCTGGCCGCCGAACCCATTGCGCACATACTGCAGATGCACGATGCCCAGCCCGCTCCACGCTGCGGCAAACTGCGGATCGCGCTCCACCACGTGTTCAAAGCCCGCGAGCGCACGATCGAGATCGCCGCGCGACCCCGCACGCGACAGGAACGACGACAGCAGAGCCCGTGCCTGCAGATACTCCTCGGAAACCTGCTCGCCCAGCCGCGAGACGCGCATCGACCGCTCGCCCTGCGCGCCATTCAGCTTCTGCCCCATGCCCTGCAAGGTAGCGAAGACCTCGTTCGAGATCTCCGTCTGCACCGCGATCAGATCGAACGACGCCACGCGGATCGCGCCGCCTGTGCGCACACTCTGCCCCGCTACATCCAGCAGTTGCCAGTTCAGGTCGAAGCCATCATCGGAGCGCAGAAAATTTCCCGCCAGCACATAGCGCGCCAGCAGCCGCTGCCCCAGCGCCAGCGGATCCATCTGCTGCACAGATAGCGGCAACTGCATCAGCGCGCTCGATGGCCGCACCACCAGCGACGGCATCCGCGCCAGCCGCGCGGCAATCGCATCCGCCAGCGCGAAGCCGTACATCGGCGAATCTTCCACATGCGACGCCGCCGTCGCTCCTGCGTGCGACGACGCACCCGGCTTGCCAAAGTTGCGGAACGGCAGCACCAGGATGCTGTTCTCCTTCGCCTGCTCATCCGCTGACTCGCGGAAGCGTTCCGCCAGCATCGACAGCATGCCGGTCGAGCGCTTCTCGCGCTCCGCGGGCGGCATATTCGCTGGCAGCTCGAAGGGCATGCCAGTCTCGAAGTGCTTGGTGCGCATGATCGTCTTCAGCGCCTCCCGCACCTCCGCGGCCGCCGCGTAGCGGTCCGAAGGATTCTTCTTCAGGCAGCGATCGATCACGCTCGCCAGCTCGTCCGGCACCTCCGGGCTGAGCGCCGGCGGATCGGCAAACTGAATCGCACGCACACCCTGCAGCTCCTCCACATCGGGGCGCACAAAGGGATGCCGTCCGGTCACGAGCTCATACAGAATGACGCCGAAGGCAAACAGATCGCTTTGCACGCTGCTCTGCCCGGTTACAAATTGCTCCGGTGCCATGTAGGCCAACGTGCCGCCGCGCACCGAATACGTCCGCGCCACTGCGCCCTGCTTGCGCCGCGTCGGTTGTGCCGGATCGAACTCCGCCTCATCCGGATTCTTACGCCGCGCCAGGCCGAAGTCGAGGATCTTCACCAATCCGCCATCGGTCAGCATCACGTTGGCGGGCTTCAAATCGCGATGATAGATGCCGATCTGGTGCGCCGCACTCAACCCATCTGCAATCTGGATGCCCACCGAAAGCACCAGCGGCACATTCGCCGGCCCCTGCGCAATCAATCGATCCAGTGAGCGGCCCGGCACATACTGCATCACGATGTAGGCTTCGTCGCTCGACTCGCCGACTTCATAGATCGCGCAGACATTTGGATGCTCGATCGCAGAGGCCAGCCGCGCTTCACGCAGCACTGTTGTGCGCATCTGCTCAAGCGAAAGCGCGCCGCGCTTCAGGATCTTCAGCACCACCGGGCGCATCAGCAGCGTGTCGTTGGCCAGATAGACCACGCCGCTGCCGCCAGAGCCCAGCTTCTTCAGGATCTCGTAGTGCTCAATCTCGCGCCGCTTCATCTGGCTCCGCCGCTTTCAACTCATTCGCTTCAAGTCAATTCAGTGTAGCGGCGTCAGTCTGAGGAAATTTCTGTGCAACGGCGCGTCAGCGCAAATGTTCACGCAGAAACTCAAGTGTCCGTGCACGTGCCCGCGTCGCACAGGATGCGCTATAACCTGCACTGCCATCGCGGTTGAACCCATGTCCGGCAGGATAGGTGTAGATCGACACCTCGGGATACGCCTTCGCAATTGCGTCGATCTCGCTCTGCGGAATGTGCTCGTCCTGCTCGCCGAAGTGCAGCATCACCGGCACCTTCGGCCGTTCCCCCAGATATTGCGTGATCCTTCCACCGTAATAACCCACCGCCGCATCGATCGGCAGCCGCGTCGCGCTCAGCCACGCCAGCGTCCCGCCCAGACAGTAGCCCACCACCCCAACCCTCACACCAAGACCGCGCAGCCACTCCACCCCCGCAGCAATATCATCCACGGCGCTCTCCATATCGAATTTCGTCAGCAACGCCATTGCACGCTGCCGGTCCGCGTCCCCGTTGTCCAGTTCCACGCCCGGCTCGATGCGGTCGAAAATCGCCGGTGCAATGGTCACAAAGTCGTCCTCCGCATAGCGCTCTGCCACCTCGCGGATGTGCGCGTTCACGCCAAAGATCTCCTGCACAATCACCAGTCCAGCCGTGGTTGGCGCTCCCGGCTGTATCGCATACGCATCCAGCGTGTGACCGTCCTTCGCATGAAGCTGCACCATCTCGCCCATTGTTCGTCTCCTCCCGTTGCTAGGATGCCGCTTGCGGAAAAATGCGCGCGCAGGATTCGCCCGGCTACCGGCTCTGCTTAGAGAGCAGCGTCAATTCAGTGCACGCCGTCTTTACTGAGCGGACTTTCGGTTCCTTCCACGCGGCTCGCCACCAGCAGCCGTGGCCGCCGTCCCATGATGTACATCACCAGACCGAAGACCAGCATCAGGCCGCCCCAGATCAGGTTGATATTGATGTTCAGCGACTTCTCATAGATCGCGCTGCCCCGCGTGAACAACCCGTACAGCGCCATCAGCCCGCCTGTGACCAGAAACATCAGCCCCAGCGGTATCCGAATATCCAATCCCATCACGATCTCCTTCTGCAGCCGGTGCTCATCAGGCGAAAATCAAATTCAAAGCCACCGCCATAGCCAAAACCACCACCGCCAGCGTCACTGGCCGCTTCCACCATGGCAAATGCTTCTCCTCCGGCTTCGGCGTCAGCGAATACACCAGCCCCACCAGCTCGCGTTCCTCGCGCGGCTTGGTCAGCTTGCTCACCACCAGCGTCACGATCAGGCACACCATAAACGCCCAGATCGCCGTCCAGAAGTTCTGCGCCATCTCGCTTGGGTAGCGATGCACCACGCCCAGCCAGCCGCCTTTCACGCTCACGCCCTCGCCCACCGGCAAGGTCAGCCCGATATGCGCCAGCCCCGCCAGCACACCCGCCAGCAATCCCGAAAAAGCCGCATGTCCCGTCGCGCGCTTCCAGAACATCCCCGCAAGGAACGTCGCGAACAGCGGCGCATTCACGAACGCGAAGACCATTTGCAACGCGTCCATAATGTTGTTGAAGTTCGTCACCGTGTAGGCTGCGCCGATCGACAGCAATATCCCGCCCACGGTCGCCACGCGTCCCATCCATAGATAGTGCGCATCCGTCTCGTTTTTGCGGATATACGACTGGTAGATGTCGTAGGTCCACACCGTGTTGAACGCGGTCACGTTGCCCGCCATGCCGGACATGAAGCTCGCCAGCAACGCCGTCAGCCCCAACCCCAGAATGCCGGACGGAAAATAACGCAGCAGCATATTCGGAATCGCGAGATCGTAGTTCAGCACCGGCTTGCCATCCTGGTCGACCACCGGTTGGCCCGTGATCGCATTCACCTTCACCGGGATCAGACCACGCCCCTCCATCGCTGTCGCCCGCACATCGCCCTTGTTTTCGGCCGTCTGCGCGATCGCCGCGTTGGTAGCGGATTGCGGCGCCGCACGCGACACCGTAGTGGACTCGCCACTCAAATGACTCTGCACCGTTGGCACCGAGATCGCGATCAAACCCGGCAGAATCACCAGAAACGGGAAAAACATCTTCGGGATCGCCGCGATCATCGGCACCTTGCGCGCGCTCTCCTCCGAATCCGCCGCCATCGCGCGCTGGATCACCAGAAAATCCGTGCACCAATAGCCGAAGCTCAGCACAAATCCCAGCCCCATCACCAGCGAGAACCACTCCACGCCCAGCGGATTCGTGTTCGCGTGCTCCATGCCGCGCCAGGAGTGCGTATACGTCGGCCCCAGCGTGTGCTTGATGCCGTTCCATCCGCCCACGTTCTTCAGCCCGATCCACACCAGCGGCAGAAAGCCCGCCACAATCAGGAAGAACTGCAGCACCTCGTTGTAGATCGCGCTGGTAAGGCCGCCCAGGAAGATGTACGCCAGCACGATGACCGCGCTGATGATGATCGATACGTGGAAGATCCAGCTCAGCGGAATCCCCGCCGCCAGAAACAGCGAGTCAAGCATGTGCAGGTTCTGGATCAGCAGCGCCATCGCATACATCGAGATGCCGCTTGAGAAGACGGTCATGATCGCGAACAGGATCGCGTTCAGTCCGCGTGTCTTCTCATCGAAGCGAAGCCGCAGAAACTCCGGTACCGATCGCGCCTTCGATCCGTAATAAAATGGCATCATAAAGATGCCGACAAACACCATCGCCGGAATCGCGCCGATCCAGTAGAAGTGGCTGGTCGCGATGCCGTACTTCGCGCCCGAGGCCCCCATCCCGATCACTTCCTGCGCGCCCAGGTTCGCGGAGATGAACGCCAGCCCACAGATCCACGCCGGAATCGATCGCCCCGCCAGGAAGAAATCGTTGCTGGTGCGCATGTAGCGCTTCAGGGCAAAGCCGATGCCCAGCACGAAGACGAAGTAGACCAGCATGATCAGCCAGTCGATGAAAGTCAGTTGCACACGCGGCCTGCCTATCTGAAAGAAATGCCGGAAATCCTGCCCATGTAAAGGCTTTCAGTATACGGTGGCCAGGTTCCAACGCACCAAAGCCTCGTCGCGCCGCATATACCCGTTGGAAACTCTGCCGCTATCCAGATATTTGCTACTTTCAAGGCACGTAACTTCCCACAGGAGCGACTGATGCATCGAATGATCCGCGCCGCAGCATGGCTCTTCTTCGTCGCAACCATGTATCTCATCCTGGAGGAAGCGCTCTGGCCATGGCTCCATCTTCCGGCACTGGGCAACATCGGATTCACCGTAGTCTTTGTTCTCTTCGCCCTGTTTCACTGCATCGCGCTCGAAGGTCTGCGGCGTACCGCTCTGTTCTTCGTCATCTCTGCCATCGTTTGCTACTCGCTGGAAGAGATCGGTGTTCGCACCGGCCTCATCTATGGCGCCTACCACTACAGTGCGCTGCTCGGCCCCCGGCTCGGCCATGTGCCCGTCATCATTCCGCTGGCATATTTCATGATGATCTATCCCTCCTGGATGGTCGCCCGCACAATTCTCCGTGGCATCGACACCCGCGCCATCCCCGGATTCACCGCGCTCTCCGCTCTTGCCGCGCTCGTGATGACCGCATGGGATGTCGTTATGGACCCTGGCATGGCTGCCGCCGGCAATTGGATTTGGGAAAAGGGCGGTGTATGGTTTGGCGTGCCGCGCCACAACTATCTCGGCTGGCTGCTCACCACATTTCTGGCCTATTGGATCACAGGCTGGCTTTGGAGACCCGCAGCGCGCGCAACATCCGCGCTCAGGCTCTTCGAGAGCCTTCCCATCCTCGTCTATGCATTCTTCGCGGTGCGCTACATTGCGTCGAACGCCATGCCCGCCCTGCAGCTCATCGCGCTCTTCTCCATGGGCATACCGGCATTCGTCGCGCTGGTTCAACTCTGCCTCAACAGGACAGAAGTGCCAGCGCTATCAACTTCCGTTGATTAGCCCTCGCGCTCATCCGCCCTGCTGCGCGTCAGCCAGTACACCACCCCCGTCAGCAGCGCGGTCGCAATCACCACAGCAAACTGGTACCAGTAGAAGAAGGGAAAGCCCAACAGCGCCGGCGCCGACCGCGCATACATTCCGGGATACACCAGCAGCACCAGCGGCGTCGCCAGCAGCCAGTTCCAGTAACGGCGTTTGCTGCCGCGTCCTCTCTCCTGCTCAGCCATGCCGCGATTATAGGCGTCGCCCTTCCCTCGGACCGTGCAGAATAAGCCGGCGGCCTGTCATCGGCCGGCCCTTCCCGGAAACACAATCCACACCCTGTGCAGCTCACCACCCAAGAAGCGAAAAAACATCCACCCATCCGTAGACATCCACACAAAACCGGGACTATAGTTCGGCCCATGTCGCGTTCGCATATCGGTCCCGCCAGTCACGTCTGAACGCTCTACGTGGACCGGCGTCTGCATACGCGCACGACTCAGGCGTGATCACATACTGATCGCCGAACGGCCCACGATCTATCATCGTGGGCCGTTTTGTTTCTTCGCTCAGCAATTCACTGCGGCTCAAGCGCGTAGACGCAACGTAGACATAAACCGCGTCGGCCGTGGCTCCCGTGGCGCCGCGATCATAAAGTAGCGCCAGCAGCGCGTTCTTTCGTTGGTATACGGAGACCAGGGCATCTTCACTCATAAATATTTTCCTTTGCGCAAACCTTTGCGCACCAGCATAATGACTCCACACCCGAATCCCCATCTCGGAGGAGCCCATGCCGTCCGCCGTGCATCAGCAACTCCCGTTCCCTGGCGTCACAACGGCCGCAGCGCCCGCCAGCGGATATACCCGCCTTCTCTCCCTGGACGTCATGCGCGGACTCACCATCGCCGCCATGATTCTCGTCACCAACCCGGGCACATATTCCGCCGTCTTCCCGCCCCTGCTCCACGCCGCATGGCAAGGCGTGACACCCACCGACATGATCTTCCCCGCCTTCCTCTTCATGGTCGGCATCTCCATCGTCTTCTCGACCCACGCGCGCCTCTTCCCTCGCGCCGGTCGTGGCGCTAGCCGCCGGCAACTTACCGGACACATACTCCGCCGCGCCATTCTCCTCATCATGCTTGGGCTGCTGGTCAACGGCTTCCCCGCCTACGACCTCCACCACCTGCGCCTCCCCGGCATCCTGCAGCGCATCGCGCTCTGCTACGCCGCCGCCGCGCTCCTCTATCTCACCATCTGCGATCGTGGCCCGGCGCCCAGCGCCGAAACCGCCTCAGCAGCCAGCACACAATGGGCCAGCAATCGCGCCGCCGCCCTCCTCGCCACCATCATTGCCCCGATTCTCATTGGCTACTGGGCGCTGTTACGCTATGTGCCGGTCCCCGGTTTCGGTCGCGCACGCTACGACTCGCTCGGTTATCTCGGCGCATATATCGATCGCGCCGTCTTCACTACACAACACCTCTGGGCCTGGGGACTCACTCCCGGCTACGGCGTCACCTATGATCCGGAAGGTTTGCTCTCCACCCTGCCCGCCATCGCCAACACGCTGCTCGGTGTTCTCGCCGGCGTGTGGCTCCGCATGCCGCGCCCTGCACGCAGCAAAGCTGCGGACCTCCTCTTCTTCGGCGCACTGCTCTTCGCTGTCGCCTGGCCGCTCGCCACCCTCATGCCCATCAACAAGCGCATCTGGACCAGCACCTTTGCCCTGCTTAGCGGCGGCGTCAGCCTCTTCGCCTTCGGCCTGCTCTATTGGATCCTCGATGCTCGCAATACGGATATCCACGACACGGATGTTCGAAATGCCGACGTTCGCAATAGGGATCTCCGCAACAGTTCGCGCTGGATGAACCCGGCCATCTCCTTCGCGTCCATCTTCGGCACCAACGCCATCTTCGCCTTCGTCCTCTCCAGCATCATTACCGGCTCGCTCGACGCCATCCACCTCCATATCGGCGGCACCGCTCTCTCGCTCCATCAGGCTGCCCATCAATATCTCTTCGCATCCTGGCTCCCGCCGCGCATCGGCTCGCTCGGCTACGCCCTCGCGATCGTCGCCCTCAACGCCGCGCTCCTCTATCCGCTCTACCGCAGGCGCATCTTCTTGCGCCTCTGAAGCACGCCGGCGGCGGAGATGCTTGAATCCATCGCGTCACTCACCCGTGCACGGACGGCGCTATCGCCCCGGGCGTCGGACCGCGTTGAAACAAATCTCAGCGTTCGCCTGTCTCTAGCTGCAAGATGAAGTTTCAACTCCGCGTCGCGGGAGAACGACCATGCGCACGATCCTGCAACTACCCTGCCTTGCCTCGCTGCTGCTCCTCTTTACACTCACCGCGGCGGCGCAAATGTCTCCGCACGCCGCCTCCCCTATTGCGCCGCCACCGCCCTCCGTGCCACCCGCTCTTCTGACGGCCAGAACAGTCTTCGTCTCCAACGCCGGTGCGGACAGCGGACTCTTCCCCAGCCCCTTCAGCGGCGATCCGGATCGCGCTTATCAGCAGTTCTACGCAGCCATCCAGAGTTGGCATCACTATCAACTCGTCAGCGACCCCGCACAGGCAGATCTTGTTCTTGAACTCCGGCTCACCGCGCCCTACGGTCCCCAAAGCCCGAACAAATCCACGGGCGCCTCCGATCCGCTGCCCATGTTTCGCCTCGTCATCTATGACCGCCGAACACACTACATCCTCTGGGCCCTCACCGAATCCATCAATAAGGCAAACCTCCAGAAGAATCACGATAAGAACTTCGATGTGGCGCTGGAAGAATTGGCCAACGATCTCAAGGGCCTCACCCAGTCGCCCTCCGCATCGCCGCTTCCATAACCTGGCATCACCGTTCTGAAAGTGAGCCACCCCCCCAAAGAGCAGATCCGCTCCACACGCCACAGGCAGCGCCCTCAGGGGGTCAGTCCGTGAATGTTCAGCGGCGAGTGACAAATCCTCTTCCCTCCGCAGCCGTTTTGCGCGACAATCCGGTCGCCGCACATTTCTGCAACAAAAGCGAGCGAACTCATGTCCATCTCCACCCGGGCACTTGCTGAATTCTTTGGTACCTTCTGGCTGGTCTTCGGCGGCTGCGGATCCGCGCTCTTCGCCGCTGCTTATCCTCAACTCGGCATCGGCTTCGCGGGCGTCGCTCTCGCCTTCGGTCTGACCCTGCTCACCATGGCCTTTGCCATTGGCCACATCTCCGGCGCGCATCTCAACCCCGCAGTCTCCTTCGGCCTCTACGCCGGCGGCCGCTTTCCTGCGCGCGATCTGCTGCCCTACATCGTTGCCCAGGTACTCGGCGGCATCGCGGCCTCGGGCTGCCTCTACATCATCGCCAGCGGCAAAGAGGGATTCTCCCGCGCCGCCGGCTTCGCCTCCAACGGCTACGGCGCACACTCACCCGGCGGCTATTCGCTGCTCGCCTGCTTCGTCGCCGAGTTCCTGCTCACCGCCTTCTTCCTGCTCGTCATCCTCGGTTCCACGGACGAGCGCGCGCCCAAAGGCTTCGCCCCGATCGCCATCGGGCTCTGCCTCACGCTCATCCATCTCGTATCCATTCCGATTACAAATACCTCGGTCAATCCCGCCCGCTCCACCGGACCGGCACTGGTTGCCGGAGGATGGGCGCTCTCGCAACTATGGCTCTTCTGGGTCGCGCCGATCGCCGGCGCCCTCGTCGGAGGCCTCGTCTCCCGCGCTTTCTTCGCGACACCCCAACCGCCTGTTCGCGAAGAAATGGCTAAGTAGGAAGCAGCCCAAATCGAATCACAGGCCCGCCATTGTCACTCCGCAAGGAGTCGGCGATGGCGGGCATTTCCTGGACTTTATTCACTACGCAGCGCTTGCATCGGGTCGATCGACGCCGCGCGGCGTGCCGGCAGATAGCCTGCCACCAGCCCGATTGCAACCACTCCCACCAGCGATGCCAGCGCCGTCCATTTGTCGTATAGTTCAAGCCCGAACAGCATCGATGTCATGAAGTGTCCCGTCAGCATGGCGAGCGGTATGCCGAGCGCGACGCCCAGCGCGGCGATCTGCAGCGACTCACGCATCACCATCTGCAACACGCGCCCTCGTTGCGCGCCCAGCGCCATCCGCACACCAATCTCCGTGCTCCGCCGGCTGACGCGATACGACAGCGTTCCGAAAAGGCCGATTCCCACCAGCAGCGCAGCCAGCAGGCCAAAGAACATCGCCAGTCGCGAGAACAATCGCTGCTGCGCATAAGAGTCCTCAAAGACAGCCACTTGACTCATCGGCTTTTCCAGCGGAATGTTCGGATCCATCTCGTGTATCACTCGCGCGACCGACGGCAGCACTGCCTCCGGATCGCCCTTCGTGCGCAACTCCACCTGCAAAGTCAGCGGCGCACCAGAGCCTTGCGTATACGGGAAATACGCCATCGCACGCGGCGCCTCATCCACGCTTCTGTATTTGCTGTCCTTGGCCACGCCGACAATCGTGGACCGATGCTTCTTCCCCACCAGATGCCCGATGGGATTCGTGTGCGGCAACAGCTTCTTCACAAACGTCTCATTCACCACCACCACGTGCTGCGACGTCGACGTATCCGTATCGCGAATATCCCGGCCTTCCAGCAGAGGAATGCCAAAGGTTTGCAGGAACTCCGGCCCCACATTATTCGTCCGCAACGGCACCTGGTCGAATGAAACCGTCATACCGTCCACCGTAGGTTCGTCATTGCTGCTCCACCCGCCGCCGATGCGGTTATCTACGAACGTCGCCGACTCCACCTCCGGCATCGAGCGCATGCGCTCCAGCAGCGCACGATAGAACGCAAACTTCGCCTCATTCGTCTTCGCCTGCTGCGGTGTGATTCCAAAGACCAGCAGCCCATGCGTTCGCATGCCAAGATTCGTATGCTCGTAGTTCACCAGCGTACGCAGCAGCAGCCCAGCCGCCGTCAGCAGCGTGAAACACAGCGCCACCTGCAGCACAAGAATCGCATTTCCGCTGCGCCGCGCTGGATAGCTCGCGCCAACACTCGTTCGCACCACCAGCGTCACCGGAGCATTGGTCGCGGCCCGCAGCGGAGCAAGACTAAACAGCAGTGCCGCCAGCGCCGAAACCGCTCCGCTAAACAGCAACACCGTGCTATCCGGCGTCAGGCTCACCTCCAACTGCGACCACGCAGCCAGAGCGCGAGTAGCAACCACGGCGAAGAGCAGTCCCAGCGCTGCGCCGGAGACCACCAGCAATCCACTCTCCACCAGCAGTTGCCGCAGCAGTGTTGACCGTCGCGCACCCAACGCCATCCGCACCCCGAACTCATGCTGCCGCGATGCGTTTCGAGCAATGATCAGCATCGCCACATTGCTGCACGCAATCAGCAGCACCAGCGTGACTAGCGCCATCAGGACCAGCACCGGAGCGCGATAGTTGTCCCCCAGTCCTTGAATCCCCTTCGCCGGCGCCAGTGCAAGCGTCACCTTCGGATGTTTCGCGTCCGGCGCCGCGCCAAGGCTTGCGTACGCCGCCGCTTGAAATCCCGGCGTCGCCTCCGCCATCGCGCGCTGCGCATCCATACCCGGTGCCAGCCGCGCAATCAACCGCATGCACCACCAGTTTGGCGAACCGTACAGCGTGTTCTCATCCGGCGAATTGCCCCACGGATTCAGCTCAGGACGGCTCTGCAGCGGAATCCAGAAGTCCGTGAACTGCCCTGCCTCGACACCGGAAAATCCCTCGGCTGCAGTCCCGAGAATCGTGAACGGAACGCCTTTGATATAGATTGCCTGACCCAGCACCGCAGGGTTGCGCGCGAAGAGTTTGGTCCAATAGGCATAGCTCAGCACGACCACCGGCGTATGGCGTCGTTCGTCCTCCAGGTTGAACCCACTTCCCAATCTCATCGGCACGCCCAGTCCGGAGAAGAAGTTCCCGCTCACCATTTCGCCCGTGGCCTCGCTTGGGGCATCACCTGCTCGCACAGCAACCTTGTCATTGCTCAGCGGCACAAATGCCATCACCTCGGAGAAGGCGCGCCGATCCTGCCGCAAATATTCAAACGTGGGCCGTGAGAAAGAGGTGTCGTCGTTGCCTGTATTCGAGGCGCCATAGGGCTGTCCCGTCGGCACATGCAGGTAATACAGTTGCTGCGGGTGCGGCAATGGCAGCGAGCGCAGCAGGACGGCATTCGTCACGCTGAAGATCGCCGTTGTCGCGCCGATTCCCAACGCCAGCGTCAAGATGGCAGTAACCGCGAAGACCGGAAACCGCCGCAACTGCCGAAAGCCGAACCGGACATCCGACCACGTATTCGCAACCGCTAGCGAAGCATCCATGGCCGTCACCCGCTCCTTCATCACCGCCGCGTTGCCGAAACGAATCTGCGCATCACGCCGCGCCTCCTGCGCAGACATTCCTGCAGCGATGTTGTCCTCGGTCCGCATCTCCAGATGCGCCCGCAGCTCTGCATCGATCTCACGCTCCACCTTCATGCGATGGAAGAGATTTGAGAGACGGCGAAGGATCGACATGCATCCACCTCACGCGTACCGCAGCACGGCCCGAATGCCCTTCACTAGTTGATCGAAGCTCTTCTCGGCTTCATTCAGCTCTCGCCGCCCGGCAGCCATCAGCCGGTAGTACTTCGCCTTCCTGCCGGTCTCCGTCACCCCCCATTCCGCGGCGATCCATCCGCTCTGCTCCATCCGGTGCAGCGCCGGGTACAGCGAGCCCTCTTCAACGCGCAGCAGCTCATCGGAGGCTCTCTGAATGTGCAGTACGATCCCATAGCCGTGCAGCCTCCCTGTCTGGGAAAGCGTCTTCAGCACCAGCAGGTCTAGGCTCCCCTGCAGATCGTTCCGCGCCATGCTCAACCCCTATGCATCTTGGTATTGACGAAATGTAGCCCTAGAGGTGGAGGGGTGTCAACACGCAGCTATCTAATCTATTCGCTGATGTCATCCTCCCGAAAAGTCCGCTTTCCGAAAGTCCGCTTTCAGGATGAGTGCCGGAGATGGCCTTCTCCCACTTTGCCGACAACCCCGTTTTACAAGCTGTTGTACCCACGAGGTCCGACCGGCTAGCAGGGTATGAGGGAAGGTATCGGTGATAGTGTGAGCTAGGCCCGCAATGCTCGGAGTAACGCGATGCATCCTGAATGGGCAACGTACCTGCGAGTCCTGCTGACACTCCACATTTCGTGCGGTGTCGTGGCGTTTGTATGCGCTCCTGTAGCCCTGGCGACGGTCAAGGGCGGCAAAGTGCATCGGCGATTTGGCAAGATCTATTTCTGGGCTATGGCAAGCGTTGCGGTCACGGCGCTGATTTTGTCATTCGCACTGCCAGTTTATTTCCTGGCCATGGTTGCGGTGTTCAGCTTCTATTCGGCGTTCGCTGCGTATCGTGTTCTTTCCTTGAAGGACATGTACAAAGGTGCGCGACCCAAGGCAGTGGACTGGCTGGCTGCGGTAGTTACAGTGTTGTCGAGCCTGTTGCTCTTGCTCATGGGTTTTTTGCGGCCGGAGTTGATGCAAGTGGGCGTGGTCCGGATAGCCGGACACACGGTGAGCATTGTTTCCATCGTCTTCGGGATCATCGGAATGCGCATGGGGCTGGGTTCGATCCACGGATTTATCAAGCCATCGGGAGAAAAGATGTTTTGGTGGTTTGGCCATATGCAAGGAATGATCGCAAGCTACATCGCGGCAATGACCGCTTTTTCCGCAGTCAATCTGACGCACTGGTTTGGCGCGGCCTGGTGGGTATGGCTGTGGCCGACGATCGTAGGCGCACCGGCGATTGCCATCTGGACGGCATACTACAAGAAGAAATTTCTGCCTAAGCCGAAGATCGCCGTGGCGTGATTCTTCAGACTTATTGACCTGTTCTTCGGAGTCTGGTGCATCCTGACCGGCTATCTCATCTTCAGGTCGCCTTCCAAGCCACGCCCGGCTAAGAGCCGGTTGAGCAAGCAACCAGGAAACTCTAGAATGAATGTTCAGTTGGAATTCAGTGAAAATCTCCAAAGACAAGCGCGAAGCGATCCTGCAGGCCATGCTCGAACTCGTGGCCGAACGCGGATTTCATGACGCGCCCATGTCGCTGGTCGCCAGGCGCGCTGGCACAAGTGCCGGCATTATCTATCACTACTTCCCCAGCAAGGATGAACTGATCCGTGCGCTCTACCTGCACGTCAAGGCGAAGATGGGCAGGTTCCTCATCGAAGGCCAGGTTGTGGATATGCCGGCAGAGCAGGCCTTCAAGAGAGTCTGGATGAATGCCTACCGTTTCTACCGCACTCATCAGCAAGAGGTGAAATTCCTCGACCAGTATGAGAATTCGCCCTATTGCGGGGGCTCTCTCGAGGTGGAGGCTTTGGTGCAGCAGGATCAGAACATCGCTCTGGTGATGAATCTATTCCGGCCAAAAAGCGCTGGCGGCCCGCTCAATGACCTGCCCCGGGACGCAGTCGTCGAACTGACCATCGGCGTGGCCGGACGCCTCGCAAAACGCGTCAAGCCCTTGAAGACCAAGGCATTGGAAGAGATCGCTGCTGCATGCTGGAAGGCTGTGACCGCATGACAGCTTTTTTTTGCATCGTATTGAATGAACGTTCAATCTACTAGTCAGGTTCGAGCACGCTGACATATTCCCAACACCCCCAATAGAGAGGAATCCCAAGGCATGAGTAACAAAACATCCCGCGTCTGGTTCATCACTGGCGCATCCACCGGCTTCGGTCGCAAGCTCGCAGAGGCGGTGCTGGCCAAAGGCGATCGCGTTGTCGCCACCGCCCGCAAACCAGAAACCGTTGCCGACCTCGAACAACAGAATCCGGGTCGCGCCCGCGCCGTGCGTCTGGACGTAACCGATCTCACCCAGGTAAAAGCATCGGTCGAGGCCGCGATCGACGCATTCGGTCGCATCGATGTGCTGGTCAACAATGCCGGCTACGGACTTATCGGTGCTGTCGAGGAAGTGAGCGACGCCCAGACCCGCCAGCAGTTTGAAACCAACCTTTTCGGACTGCTCAACGTCACCCGCGCTGTGCTTCCCCTGCTTCGCAAACAGCGATCCGGCCATATCCTCAACGTCACATCCGTCGGCGGACAGGTCAGCTTCCCTGTCTTTGGCATGTATCACGGCACCAAATATGCCATCGAGGGCATCTCTGAATCGTTAGCCCAGGAAGTCGCCCCCTTCGGAATCAAAGTCACCATCGTCGAGCCGGGTGGATTCAAAACGGACTTTGGTACCCGGTCACTGGCGCGCGCCGAAAGAATCGCGGCCTATCAACCCGCCTACGATGTGCTGATCAAGGCCTTTCAAGACGCCGTCTTCGGAGACCCCGCTCGCGCAGCCCAGGCCATGATCCAGATCGTTGACGCCGACCAGCCGCCCCTCCGTCTCGCCCTCGGTGCCGATGCGCTTCCCGTCATCCGTACGAAACTCAACTCCGAACTCGACGAATACAAACGCTGGGAATCTGTAACCGTCGCAACTGCCTTTGAAAATCCCGCCGAAGGCATGCTGGATTTGGAAGCAATCCTTAATTACACATCCTGGTGCCCATCCTTGCGCACGCTACCCGTGAAGGATGGGCACCACAACTACGATCGTTTCAGGAAACTCTTATCGCAGATAGTGGGAAAGCGGCTGACCTATGCCGAGGTCACTCGCAACCTGGGAGTTCCGCAGTTCTAAGAAGCGTCAGGGGCGCGGGAAGAGGAAACAGGTTTAGGCCGCTCTTCTCGCTTTAAGACTGCTTTTCTCATCAGTTCCTTGAAGTCCTGAAAATTGCCTGGGGTTTGCATTGTTGCCTGTTGGGCAGGATGCTTGGCTGGGTTTACCCACGGCTTTTTCATGTGACAGATCGTACGCTCACACGTAGATTTATCCGATGCCAATAGTCCACTTCAGGGGGCGTACGCTACCAGAATTTACCGATCTAACAATCAGCAATCTTCCAGTCATGGAATTCAAAGAGCCTCCGCTACTTCCCCTATTGCCGCTGGGACTCACTGTTAGGTACACGATTACCGTCGAACATTCTCAAATCGATATTAGATGCGATGCCAGTCCATACGATGAATCTCTGTTCTCTTGGGTTCGTAATCGCGCATTTGTAGTACTGCACGCGCTCGTTGACTTGTACAGCTTCACAACTGGCGTCCCGATGGCAGTGATACTCGATAAGGTGGTCTACCCGGACGGAACAGAAAAACACCTCTTGCCTTCCAATCCACATCTTGCAGGACTTTCTTCGCTCGCTAATACAAGTGGCGACTCGGTAAATCTTGGAGACGCCCTACGGATTGTTATCAGAGATACGGCGCTAATTGCCTCTCTCAGGGACCTAATAAGCGCAATCGGGAATGCTGGCACGGCGGCAATAGACTGTGCGCGCGCAATCGAAGGGATCCGCGTAATTTTATTACCCGATAGCAATAAAAAAAAAGAGGGATGGCACCTCCTACAGTGCAAATTGTGTCTAAGCGAGGATTACGTCAAGCTCATAACCAAAACATCCGAGGCACCACGCCACGGAGATCGAGCGCACATATCGGGCGACGCAATAGATGAGATAACCAAAAGAAGCTGGACCATCATGAATCGGTTTCTTGAATTTCAGGCGCGGGGAGGCGAACACCCACTTCCCTTACATGAGTTTCCGCTGCTGTAGTGGATTTTTCCCACGTCGCTATCATTGATAGCCATACGCCAGCCGCATCTTCACCCAGCGCATCAGCTCATGCCTCTTCGATCATCTCTTTGGTGGGGATGCGGTCGGCAACTCGGAAGCTGGATCATCTTCAAGTCAGATGGGCGCGCAGTCCCAAATCCGGACAAACGCAACACATCCTGTTACAAACCTGCCAAATGCATCCACTCCATTCGATACACTGGAAATAGAGCAGTTCAGCACGCAGCGAAGCCGCCAAAAACACCGGCGGCAACTCCTTTATTTAGACGATTTTGCCGGTAAGCCATTTGTTTGGACGATTTTAGCTCTCGGGAAGCCGCGTAAACCGATCATTCAAAACGAGATGCGCGGTGCTTTCCCGTACCGGAGGGGGGAGGGGGGTGCCGGGTAACGTTACGGCTCGTTACACTGAGACAGTCATGATCCCCACCCTCGAATGGACCTCTGAAGGCGTCCGGTTTCTCGACCAGACACGTCTCCCTCTCGAAGAGACCTACGTGCTGGCGAAGACCTATCAAGATGTCGCCGATGTCATCACCACCATGGTGGTGCGCGGCGCGCCCGCCATCGGCGTCTCCGCCGCGATGGGCGTCGCTCTCGGCGCACGCCACAGCACCGCCACCACGCTGCCCGCGCTGCTCGCAGAGGTCCGCGTCATCGGCAAGGTGCTCGCCGCCACCCGGCCCACCGCCGTCAATCTCTTCTGGGCCATCGAGCGCATGCGCCGCCACGCCGCCGAGCTCGCCGCCGCGCCCGGCGCCACCGTCGCCAGCGTAAAGCAAGGCCTCATCGCCGAAGCCGAGCGCATGTACAACGAAGACATCGCCGCCTGCCGCGCACTGGGCGCCTTTGGCGCGGCCCTGCTGCCGCAGAAGGCCGGGGTGCTCACCCACTGCAACGCGGGCGCGCTCGCCACCTGCGGCTACGGCACCGCCCTCGGCGTCATCCGTGCCGCGGTCGAGAGCGGACGCAAGATCGACGTCTACGCGGACGAGACCCGTCCCTTCCTGCAGGGCGCGCGCCTCACCGCGTGGGAGATGATGAAGGACGGCATCCCCACCACCGTCATCTGCGACAACATGGCCGCCAGCCTGATGCACTCCGGCAAGCTGCAGGCCATAGTCGTCGGCGCGGACCGCATCGCCGCCAACGGCGACGTCGCCAACAAGATCGGCACCTATGGTCTTGCCGTTCTCGCCAAGGAGCACGGCATCCCCTTCTACGTCGCCGCCCCCTGGTCCACCATCGATCTCGCAACCAAAAGCGGCGCCGACATTCCCGATCGAGCAGCGCTCGCCGAGCGAAGTCACGCACCACGCAGGCAAGCAGCTCACGCCGAATCACGTAGGCGTGTGGAATCCGGCCTTCGATGTCACGCCGGCGAAATACGTCACCGCGATCATTACCGAACGCGGCGTGCTGCGCGCCCCGTACACCGAGTCACTGGAGCGCCTCAGCCACGAAGCCGCCGTTCTGGCGTGAGCCGAGTCAAGTTGTCATCCTGAGCGAAGCGAAGGACCTGCAGTTAGCTCGCCATTACCTTCAAGGTCGGACTGATGTGCAGCTTGGCCTCGGTCGCCGCCTGCACATCGGCCGGCTTGAGGCCCGGAGCAATCTCTTCGAGCACCAGCCCCTCTGGCGCCACGCGGATCCAGGCCATCTCGGTTGCGATGATGTTGACCACCGCAAGCCCGGTCAGCGGCAGCGTGCACTGCTTCAGGATCTTCGGCCGTCCGTCGCGCGTGGTGTGCTCCATGGTCACGATCACCCGCCGCGCACTCGCCACCAGGTCCATGGCGCCGCCCATCCCCTTCACCACCTTGCCGGGGATCATCCAGTTGGCCAGGTTGCCGGACTCGTCCACCTCCATCGCGCCAAGGATGGACAGGTCGACATGGCCGCCGCGGATCATGGCAAACGACTCCGCCGAGGAGAAGTACGACGTGCCGGCAATCTCGGTCACCGTCTCCTTCCCCGCGTTGATCAGGTCCGGGTCCTCGGTGCCGGCCACCGGATACGGTCCCACCCCCAGCATCCCATTCTCCGACTGCAGCACCACCTCCACCCCCGGTGGCACATGGTTCGCAATCAAAGTAGGCATCCCAATCCCCAGGTTCACGTAGAAGCCGTCACGCAGCTCCAGCGCCGCGCGTCGTACGATGCGCTCGCGTTTGTCTACATCGGACGCTTTCGCTGCATCGGACGCTTTGGCTGGTGCAGCGCCCCTCGGATTTGATAGAGGATTGGATAGAGTACTCATAGTCGCCTCGTGATGTTGCCTGGTCCCCTTGATATTCGTCAACGCTCACTGCTGCGCGGCACTGTGCTTGTCGTCGGCAGCCTGTTCGCATCCATGCTGCTCGCACACTGGCCGGACGATCCGCCATCCTTCAAGCTGCTCCTGCCGACCATCGTCGCCCTCTTCGGCACCTGGGACACACTGCGCTGCCTGCGTGCCCGATGGAGCTTCTATCATGGCGCAGTGATGATCCTGCTCTACATGGATGTCATGGTCATCTCGATGATCCTCTTCCTTTTTCTCTATCCTTGGGGAAATTGGATCAAGTAGTCATTGGATCAAGGAGCAATGCGCACAGTACGCCGCTCTATACGCTTCTCGTAGCTGTGCCCCTCGAAGATTCGCTGCACGTAAATGCCCGGGGTCACGATCGCGTCGGGATCAAGCTCCCCCGTTTCAACCAGCTCTTCGACCTCGGCAATCGTCACCTTCGCCGCGGTCGCCATCATCGGATTGAAGTTGCGAGCGGTCTTGCGGTAGATGAGGTTCCCCGCGCGGTCACCCTTCCAGGCCTTCACCAGCGCGAAGTCGGCGCGCAGCCAGCGCTCCATCACATAGCGCTTGCCTTCGAACTCGCGGACTTCCTTGCCCTCCGCCACCGGAGTGCCCAGCCCGGTCGGAGTGAAGAACGCCGGAATCCCCGCGCCACCCGCACGAATACGCTCGGCAAGTGTGCCTTGCGGCACCAGCGTTAGATCCAGCTCGCCGCGGATGACCTTCTGTTCCAGCAGCTTGTTCTCCCCCACGTAGCTGCCCGTATGCGACTCGATCATGCCTGCTTCGAGCATCAGTCCCATACCGAAGCCATCCACCCCCATGTTGTTGCTGATAGTGCGCAGTCCTTTGACACCCTTGCGCACCAGCGCGGCGATCAGGAGCTCCGGAATACCGCAGAGCCCGAAACCGCCCAGCATGAGGGTTGCGCCGTCGGAGATGTCGCTTACTGCCTCATCCGCATTCGCCACCAACTTACGCATGTGTGCCCTCATTCTCCGGCCAGCCTAGTCCGTGGCGGCGCAGCCATGTGCCTACCATCAACCATCCATCGGGCCACGGACCGAAGCCCGCGTCGGCATTCATGTGCCCGCCGCCAGTCACGATCTCCAGATCTGCCTTCCATGCCTGCGCAAAGGCTTCAGCGCGTTCCAGGGTGCAGTAGGGATCGCTATCGCTGGCCACCAGCAA
This sequence comes from uncultured Acidobacteriaceae bacterium, assembly GCA_963712845.1. Classification (GTDB taxonomy): domain Bacteria; phylum Acidobacteriota; class Terriglobia; order Terriglobales; family Acidobacteriaceae; genus KBS-83. The sequence continues at coordinate 90,401 of CAVQJM010000039.1, read as the reverse complement.
TGCGGGTGTCGCGAGAGACTTCATCGGTATAGGTGTGAAGGTATGCAGCGCCCCCGGCGCATTCGACCGCTCCGCATCCGCGGGCGCCACCAGCACCACCGCTGAGACCGGCGCCGCGGCAATGGCAAAGATGGTGGCCATGCAGCCGATGCTATGCGCTAGTATGACTACCCGTGGCGGTGTGCGGCGGATGGTTTCTTCAAGAACGCTTGCCCAGGCAGTGCATTCAGGGACCATCCAGTCCTGTTGAGGCACACGCTGGGCGGCATGGCCCAGCTGCGCCTCCCACAGCGATTGCCAGTGGTGCGGTCCGGAATTCTGCCATCCCGGCTGGAACAGAAAGTGAGCCCCGATTTCTCTGTCTGGTTGCGGCTGGATCACGCCCGAGGATACTTCAGTCCGTGCTGCCGCGCCAACTCCGACGCAGTCCCTTCCATCTCAGTATTTTTGCTGATGGCGCGATGAAATGGGGTAGCATTGCGCTGCTGCAGTCATTCTCATCACAGGAGATTCGGGATGCTGAAGGGTTTTCGGGATTTCATCCTTCGCGGCAATGTCGTGGATCTTGCCGTTGCCGTTGTCATTGGCGCCGCCTTTGGCTCGGTCGTCACTGCCCTGGTCGGTGACGTCATTACTCCGCTGATTACCGCTATCGTGCATAAACCGGATTTCTCATATCTGATCCTTGACGTTCACGGCGGCAAGATCAAGTATGGTGATTTTCTCAACGCCCTCATTTCGTTCTTGCTGATCGCCGCTGCCGTCTATTTCTTCGTCGTCCTGCCGGTGAATACGCTGCTCAATAAATTCAAGAAGCCCGTACCGGCGGCTCCGCCGTCGACCAAGCCGTGTCCGGAATGCCTCAGTGACATTCCTGTGGCGGCAAAGCGCTGCTCGCACTGCACGCAGCTTGTGGCGTAAGTCAGTCCAAGTGCCGCAGCGCGGGCGAGCCGGCAAAGAAAGCGATGAACGACAAGAGTGCCATCGCCGCCATCGCGGCGATGGCATCGCTGGTGGGCAGATGCCGCGATAGCTCACCGGCCAGCAGGCATCCCAGGGGCGGCAGCCCAAGAAAGCTGGTCGCGTAGATACTCATCACGCGACCGCGCATCTCGTCCGAAGTGAGCTGCTGCAGCGCCAGGTTCATCAGCGACGAAGTCATGGTAAGGCCGAAGCCTTCGCACCATGACATTGCGGCGGACAGCGCAAAGCTGTGCGAGTAACAGAAGATGATGGCTGCTCCCATCACAAAAGTCCCCGAGAGAACGATGACAGGGCCGCGATGACGAATGCCGCCGCGCATGGCGATGATGGCCGCGGCAACGAAGGCGCCGATTCCCGAGCAGGCCATCATGAAGCCCAGGCCGCGCTCGCCACTGTGCAGCGTGTTCTTCACGAAGTAGGGCACAAAAGTGAGAAACGGAAACAAGAGCAGGCTGGCGCTGGCCACTAGCGCTACCAGAGCGAACATCTCGCGGCTACGGCGGACATACCGAAAGCCCTCGACGAGGCTGTGCCAGACACCCTGATGCGCATGGGGAATCTCTGCCGGATATCGCATGCGCACCAGCGCAAACAATACCGCCATGAAGCTAAAGCCGTTGAGCAGGAAGTTCCCTGCCACTCCGGCCCACGCCATGGCATAGCCCCCCAGCGTCGGTCCGATGACGCGAGAGAGATTGAACTGTACCGAATTGAGCGCGATTGCGTTGGGCAGATCGGACATGGGCACCAGTCTGGGCACCATCGCCTGATAACTGGGCGCATTCATCGCCATGGCAAGCCCGTTCAGGAACGACAGCGCAGCCACCTGACGGATGGTGATGATCTTTGTGTAGGCGAGTGCGGCCATCACGAACGCGAGCAGCGCCATGGCGGACTGAGTCGTAATCAGCAGATTGCGCTTGTTCATACGGTCGGCGATGACGCCGCCGAACAGGGTGAAGAGCAGGTACGGAATCGCCGCGACAAAACCAACCACGCCTAGCCAGTAGGGGGAGTTTGTCAACTGCAGCACAAGCCAGCTCAGGGCGATGTTCTGCATCCATGTGCCGATATTTGAGAGAAAGTTGCCGCACCAGAAAAAGCGAAAGTCCGGTGTGCGCAACGAGCAGATGACCTTTGGCCATGCTGGATCGAGCAACCGGTCGCGCTCGAGAGCGTCCGCCTTCGCGGGCGGAATCAGCACCTCGTCCGGAAAGCCGCGGGGACTCACTGCGGCCGGTAATCGCTCCTCCGGAACCGCCTCGCCTACCTCAGTGGGCTCCTCCACATCTATTCGCCGATCGCCCACCGCCTACTAATCCTTTCCTACCCGTTTTAAGTGTAAGCTGCGGGCTTCCGCGGAAAACCTGCTGCGAGCTGGGTTACTCTTTTGATCATCGGCACCATTCAGTCAGGAGAATCTCTCTTGTTCTTGCGTCCTCTCTTCCTAGCTACTGCCGTTCTCGCCTCTACGCTGCCTTTCTTCGCACAGTCGAATGCCGTTCCCACGTCGCTTTTTGGATATCGCGACTTTGCCCGCCAGGCACAGATCGATCGCGAATTCCTCGCAGTACCCGATGCAAAACTCGCCGGCGAGGAATTGAAGAGCCTGACGTCAGCACCGCACGTCGCCGGTTCCAAAGAGGACTACGACACCGCGGTGTACGTAGCCAACAAGTTCAAAGCGGCAGGACTCGAGACCACGATCGTGCCCTACAAGGCGTGGATGAATCTGCCGCAGACGGTGCACGTGGAAGCTACGGATAGCAGCGGAAAAACGCTCATGCAGGGACCATCCAGGGAACATGTGAGCTCTGACCCGTATCAGGATGATCCACGTGTCCTGCCCGCCTTCAACGGCTCGTCTCCATCCGGAGACGTGACCGGCGACGTGGTCTACGCCAATTACGGACGGCCGGAGGACTTTCAGAAGCTGGCCGATGACAACATTGATCTACACGACAAGATCGTTCTTGTCCGGTATGGCGGTAACTTCCGCGGCGTGAAGGTCTATATCGCGCAGCAGCGTGGCGCCGCCGGCGTACTCATCTACTCCGATCCTTTCGATGACGGCTACTTCCAGGGAGACGTCTACCCCAAAGGGCCCTACCGGCCAGACACAGGTGTGCAGCGCGGTGCGGTGCAGTTCCTCTTTAAGTATCCGGGCGACGCGACGACACCAGGCGTTGCATCCACTCCAAATTTGCCGGATGCAGAGAGACTCCCGCTGCAGAAGATCGACAGCCTGCCTTCCATTCCTTCGCTGCCGATTTCTTATAAGGACGCGTCGCCTATCCTGGAGCATCTCACCGGACCGGGTGTGCCGCGAGGCTGGCAGGGGGCGCTTCCCTTTACCTATCACATGGGTGGCGACGGGGCGGTACGCGTGCACCTGGCGGAGAAGATGGACTATGCGGAGCGCACCATCTGGGATGTCATTGGACGCATTCCTGGCACGGACGATCCGGATGCATGGGTAGTCGCCGGCAATCACCGAGACGCGTGGGTGTACGGCGCCGTAGACCCGAACAGCGGCACGGCCGCGATGCTGGAGGCAGCGCACGGGATGGGCACGCTCCTGAGAGCGGGCTGGAAGCCAAAGCGCACGATCTACTTCTGCAGTTGGGACGCAGAAGAGGAGGGCCTGATCGGCTCGACCGAATGGGTGGAAGATCACGCCAGGCAGCTCGATCACGCAGTCGCGTACTTCAACACGGACGTCGGTGTCTCCGGCCCGGAGTTTGAGGCATCCGCGGTGCCTTCGCTGAAGCAGTACGTGCGCGATATTGCAGGCGAGGTCCCTAGCCCGCATGGAGGTTCGGTGCTGGACGCATGGAAGGCAGAGCCTTCGCGCACCGGCTCTTCCGCTTCCATGGAAGAAGGACGCAGCCAAGCGCCGCAGCCGGGGCTGGTCCAAGTGGGTGATCTGGGCTCCGGTTCGGACTTCACCCCCTTTCTGCAGCACGCCGGAGTGCCTTCCACGGATATTGGCTCGCGCGGCCGCTATGGCGTCTATCACTCGGTCTTCGACAACTACGCATGGTTCACACGATTCGCTGATCCGACTTTTGTCTACGAGCAGCAGCAGGCACGGATCTTCGGACTCGAAGTGCTGCACATTGCCGACGCAGACGTGCTGCCTTACGACTATGTGACGTATGCGAAAGAGATCGCCGCGTATCTGAAAGCTGCGGAGGCCAAGTCAGACAAGGCCAGCATCCGGCTGAGCTTCACCTCTGCAAACGCTGCCGCCGCCAGAATGTTGACCGCTGCCGAATCTGCTTACTCCCGACAGAAGACTGCCTCGGGTGATCTGAATACGATGAACCTGAGGCTGCGACAGGTGGAAAGCGACTTGCTCGATCCGCAGGGGCTACCGGGCCGGCCATGGTTCCGCCATACGATCTACGCGCCGGGTGAGTACACCGGATATGCAGCGGTTGTCATCCCTGGTGTGAATGAGGCCATCGATGCAAACAATCGTGAGCGCGCGCAGAAGGAGTTGGACGATCTGACCGCTGCTCTTGCTCGAGCGTCCGGTGACCTAAAGGCGGCTGGCGAATAGGCGTCTAACCCTTTACATCAGGTGTGGGGGAAAGGGCGATCCGAAGTCTTGCTCGTTCCCAACGACCGGAGTTGCAATCAGGGTGCTCGCTAGCACGGTGCTCAGTTTTTGCTTACGAGCTGCTGCGCCTGCAGCGTTACCAGTTCCGTCAGATCTTTCTTCTCCAGCCCGTGTACTTCCTTGTTGAAGGCGTCCACCTTACTGGACCAGTTCATCGAGCAGAACTTCGGTCCACACATGGAGCAGAACGCGGCTTCCTTGTAGTAGTCGTCCGGCAGCGTCTCGTCATGCATGGCGCGGGCAGTCTCCGGATCGAGCGAGAGCGCAAACTGCTTCTCCCAATCGAAGGTGTAGCGCGCATAGCTGATCGCGTCATCGCGGTCGCGGGCGCCGGGGCGATGCCGGGCCACATCGGCAGCGTGCGCGGCAATTTTGTAGGCGATGATGCCATCCTTCACATCCTTCTCGTTGGGCAGGCCCAGGTGTTCCTTGGGTGTGACGTAGCAGAGCATCGACGCCCCATGCCAGCCGATCATCGCCGCGCCAATGGCGCTCGTGATGTGGTCGTAGCCCGGAGCAATGTCCGTCACCAACGGCCCGAGCGTGTAGAAGGGCGCACCAAAGCAATACTCGACTTCCTTGTCCACCTGCTCCTTGATCTTGTCCAGCGGCACATGGCCGGGACCTTCGATCATTACCTGCACGTCATCTTTCCACGCATGGGCGGTCAACTCACCGAGCGTCTTCAACTCGGCAAATTGCGCGGCATCGCTGGCATCCGCGATGCAGCCCGGCCGCAGGCCATCGCCCAGCGAGAAGCTGACATCGTGCTTCGCCATCACTTTCACGATGCGGTCGAAGTTCTCGTAGAGGAAATTCTGTTTGTGGTGATGGGTCATCCATTGCGCCAGGATGGCGCCCCCCCGGCTGACGATACCGGTAATACGGCTCGCCACCATTGGCACGTACTGGATGAGCACGCCGGCATGCACGGTGAAGTAGTCGACGCCCTGCTCGGCCTGCTCCTCGATGACCTCGAGATACACATCGATGTTGAGGTCCTCGAGGCGCTTCACGCGGTTCAATGCCTCGTAGATCGGCACCGTGCCGATGGGTACGGGCGAGTGGCGGAGGATGGCCTCGCGAATCTCCGGGATGTTGCCGCCGGTCGAGAGGTCCATCACCGTATCGGCTCCGAAGCTGACCGCGGTGTGAAGCTTCGCGAGCTCCTCGTTGATGTTCGACGTAACCGCAGAGTTGCCGATGTTGGCGTTGATCTTGCAGCGGGACGCGACGCCGATCGCCATCGGCTCGAGTTCGGGGTGATTGATGTTGGCCGGGATGATGAGGCGGCCGGCTGCAATCTCGGCGCGGATCAGCTCGGCGTCTAGCTCCTCCCGCCTGGCGACAAACTCCATTTCCTCGGTGATGCGGCCCAAGCGAGCGTAGTGCATCTGGGAGAGGTTACGATCGTCGGTGCGCTCCACCTCGGCGCGGCGTCTCTCGATCCATTGCGCGCGCGGCTTCAGAATCTCCGTGGTGGCGTAGCTTTCGTGCTGTGCGTCGTGGCTCATTCCTGTCTCCCTCCAGACGTGGCCGGAACGCGATCGCCCGCGGTCCCAACACGTGTGGTCTTCGCCTGATTATAGCGGTGTTGCCAGACTCCCTACTCGTGCAGCTATACGATGAAAGCCGCATCTCAGGCCCTGCTTGACGCTCGCCCCGCGGCGACCTAACCTTAGATCACCCATGCAACAGCGTTCGCAGACATTCCGCATCGGCCTCGCAGTCGTGGTGGTTCTCGGTGTCATCGCCTGGCTGGCGGTAAGCGGCATCCAGTCCAACAAGAGCTACTACGTCACCATCAGCGAACTGCAGGGCATGGGGGCCAAAGCATATACGCGGCATCTGCGTGTGGCCGGCAACGTAGCGCCCGGCACCATCGAGCGCAATGGCACACACGCGCAGTTTGTACTGGTCGAGCTAGGCAAGCGGCTGCCGGTGCAGTATGCCGGCGTGGAGCCGCCACCCGATACCTTCAAGGACGATGCGCAGGCGCTCGCCATCGGCACGTATGGGCATGACGGGGTCTTCCACGCTACGGAGCTGCAGGCCAAGTGTGCGTCAAAGTATGCGCCCGCGCAAAAGCCTGCCGCGGCGGCTCCAGACAAGACGGCGACACTGCGCACGCCTGCTCCCACCAGCACTCACTGACTCGCTCGCTATACTGCGAGTGCCTATGTCAGCCGCCATCGCCACGGTCGAGGACGTGTCCAAGCTCTATGGACGCTTCGCCGCTTTGCGCCATGTGAGCGCCACCCTCGAGCCTGCGCGCTGCTACCTGCTGCTGGGCGAGAATGGCGCGGGCAAGTCCACGCTGCTGCGCGTGCTCGCCGGACTGCTACAACCGACGCTGGGTACAGTCCGCGTGCTGAACCAGTCGCCGGCAGAGGCTCGCGGCCGCATCGGCTACATGAGCCACGCCGCGATGCTGTACGACGAACTGACCGCGCGAGAGAACCTGGAATACACAGCGAAGCTCTATACCGGCCGGGACTGCCTGAGCGCCGGGGAGGCGCTGCGGATGGTCGGGCTTGATCCTGCGCTGGCACGGCCGGTCGGCCAGTATTCGCAAGGCATGCGGCAGCGGACGTCGCTGGCACGTGTGCTGCTGCCACAGCCGGAGCTGCTGCTACTGGACGAGCCCTTCTCCAACATGGATCGCTCGAGCGCGGAGCGCATGCTGGCGCTTCTGACGGAGATACGCGCTGCGGGCCGGACCATTGTGTTGACCACACATCAGCGCGAGCTGGCTGAGCCGATGGCCGATGTCGTGCTCACGATGCAGGGCGGCGCGCTTGCGACTGCGGAGACACGATGAAGACCCGCGTCAAGACGAATGCAGCACGCATCTTGGACGGTCTGGGCATTGCGTACACGCTGCAGGAGTACGAGGTCGATCCCGAAGACCTGCGCGCGACTACGGTTGCGGCGAAGATCGGCATGCCTGCGGAACAGGTCTTCAAGACACTGCTATGCGCGATCGGCAGCGGCGACTATGTCTTTGCCGTCGTTCCAGGTGACGCGGAACTGGATTTCAAGAAGCTGGCACGGGCGGCCGGGGTGCGCAAGGCGGAGATGGCCGCGCTCAAGGACGTGCAGCCGCTGACCGGCTACATCCGCGGCGGGGTCACCGTCTTCGGAGCGAAGAAGGCGTATCCCCCATTCGCCGACGAGACCATCGAGCTGTTCGATGTGGTCTCCGTTTCGGCGGGGCATCGCGGGGTGCAGATCGTGCTCTCTCCGGCGGACTACCTGCGCGCGACCGGCGCTACTCTCGCAGAGCTTACGAAGGACACTGCATGATTGGCGCGCTTTGGGCGCATCTGCAGAAGGACCTGCGCATCGAGTGGCGTGCGAAGGACGCGATGCAGTCGATGCTGTTCTACGCACTGCTGGTGGTCGTGCTCTTCTCGCTGGCCTTCGACCCCACGCGTGAGACCTCGCGACAGTATGCGGGCGGCGTGTTGTGCGTCGCGGTGCTGTTTGCCGCGGTGCAGGCCCTGAATCAGGCATGGACTCGGGAGCTGCGCGGCAACGTGCTGGACGCGCAGCGCATGTCGCCCGCGCCGGCGAGCGCGCTCTATCTCGCAAAGGTGCTGGCGAATTTCATCTTCGTGCTGACCGTCGAAGCAGTGCTGACGCCGGTCTTCGTCATCTTCTACAACCTGCATCCGCTGGGTAACGGCTTGCTGTTCTTCGCCATCCTGCCGCTGGGAAGCTGGGCGCTGGTGGCGAACGGCGTCTTCTTTGCGGCGCTCTCGCTGCGGGCACGGTCGCGCGAGCTGCTGCTGCCGCTGGTGCTCTTCCCCATCTTCATTCCGGCGCTGCTGGCGATGGTGCTGGCGGCGACGGATGTGCTGACTGGCGAGAGCGATCCGGGGCTGTGGGTGAAGATGCTGGTGGGCTACGACATCATCTTTACCGTTTTGAGCGTGCTGCTGTTCGAAACCGTCCTGCACGCCGAGTGAGAACTTGCCGTTCTGGCGATGGTGCCTTCGGCGCGAGTGGCTCCCGTTGTTCGCCGCCAGCCGCTGCCGCTTTGTGAGGGTAACGGTACTCCTACCCCTCCCCCCCTCCGGTGCGGGAGCTTGGGTTGTAACTCTTCTTGAATGATTGGTTTAAAGCTCCTCCCGAGGGCTAAATTCGTCCATTCATTGCACTTAGCGCTAAATTCGTCTTTCTATTTGGTTTAGCGGCGCGTTGTCCAGGCGGATCGAATGCCGCCTTACATCCCTACTTTCAGGATAGCGATTTGTGCGAGGTGCTATGCCAACTTTCGGAACGCCGACGCGTTTCGCGTCCCGTTTTGGTAGTGGCTACGCTCATTGCCATCGAATGCGCTGAAACCGATTCGACCTGCTTGCTAATGCTGCCTGATTGCCGACCGGAACCCGCGAGTTGACCCTTAGCCGGCATGGATAAGTGACTCGGCCTGAAGTCAGCAATTGAGGTACGACCAGCACTATCCGATGGCAGCCCGGCGAGCAGAACAGGTCATGCCCTCCATCAGTGTTGGCCAATGTAGCGCTGCCTAGTTGAAGCGCCCCAGCTCGCCAGGTTACTGTCGTCATCTAATTAGAGCAGTGTTCGTGCCAGACCCTGTTACACTTTCTCGGCGACTCACCTGTTCATGCGAAAGACCTTCAGGAAAGACCGAGTATTCGCTCACCTTCTATGCAGCTTTTTCGAGTTGTCCGGCCACTCCTTGGCTTTGTTCTGCCTCTTTGTTCTCTGCCTGTGTTCGCCCAAGGGCCCGCACCGCGGTTGGGAAATGGCATTACCGATACCGCTCGCGTAGTACTGTCGGAGTCGCGCACCACGCGAGTGGATGCCGCGCAGGACCTCGGCCCAGTGTCCCCGGATATGGATGTGCCCGGCATTACGCTGGTGTTTCGGCGCTCAGCCATGCAGGAAACTGCCTTGGAAGCTCTGCTCGCCGCGCAGCAAGATCCAGCCTCCTCGCTGTATCACCGCTGGCTTACACCGGAAACGTTCGCGGCTCGATTCGGTGTCGCCGATAGCGACATCGTAGCTGCTGAGAGTTGGTTGGTTTCGCACGGTTTTCACATCGACAACGTGGCGCGCAGCCGGGATCGGATCACATTTTCCGGAACCGCTGCACAAGTACAGAGGGCTTTCGGTGCGGAGTTGCATCACTACCGTGCGGAAGGCGAATTACACTTTGCACCGGCCTCTGACCTGACCCTGCCCGCAGAGCTCGCTTCGGTAACGAGCGCCGTGCTCCACATCTCCGATTTCCGGCCTAAACCGAATGTCAAAGCGACGGCCGGCGCGCGCCCGGATTTCACTTCGTATACAACGCAGGCGCACTATCTTGGCCCCAATGACGTTCGCACGATGTACGACGTCGTCAATGATGCCACCACCAACAGCTATTACTATGGCGGCGGCCAGGGGCTGGCGATCGTGGGCCAATCCTTCATCAACAAATCAAGTATTGGAGCATTTCAACTAAGTCTGGCTCAGTCCAACCCAATCAATACTGTTTTGGTTCCGGGCTCCGGTGTGAAGCGATCTCGCCGGGAGACGAGAGTGAGTCGGAGATCGATCTCGAATACGCCTCGGGCATTGCTCAAAATGCGAACATATTCTTTATTTTTGTAGGCGCCAATCAGAACTACAGTGTCATGGATGCTTTGAGCTTCGCGATTACTCAGCGGATCGCTCCCGTAGTGAGCATCAGCTACGGCATTTGCGAAACCCTGTTGAGCCCGAGCGATCTTGACCAGTACAATGCCCTCTTTGAAGAGGCTTCGTCGCAGGGTCAGACGCTGGTCGCCTCCTCAGGGGATAGTGGGTCTACAGGTTGCGCTCGATATTCCTCTGCGCAAGGAGTCACTCCGGCTGAGCAGCAGGCACTATCGGTAGATTTTCCGGCAAGCAGCCCTAATGTTACAGCGGTTGGTGGCACACAGATGGCAGCCGGAACCTTCAGCGCAGGAAACAGCCCTTACTGGTCGAGCGCCGGGACAGTAGATACGACCCAATCACTACTCTCCTACGTTCCGGAGGTGGCCTGGAACGAGGGTTCGGCGTCGCATGGCATTGTTGCCGGTGGCGGAGGCGCCAGCACTTATTTCCCGCGGCCCGCTTGGCAGAGCGCTTATCCGGGCATGCCGGCAGGGACCTATCGACTGCTGCCTGATATCGCCCTCCAGTCTTCCATTGCAAGTCCCGGGTTCCTTCTGTGTACCAGCGACCCCGCGATGCTGAACGGAGAAGGACAGACATCCAGTTGCGTTGATGGGTTGCTGGGAAAGCAACAACAAGTACACGTTAGGGGGCGGTACAAGCTTCGCGGCCCCCATCTTCGCGGGATTCGTCGCACTTCTGAATCAGGCCGAGGGCGCGACCGGCCAGGGAAATATCAATCCCGAGTTGTACAGTCTGGCGACGAGTTCCGGCTCCGTGTTCCACGACATCACCTCCGGAACAAATGCCTGTGTGGAGGGCGCCACCAATTGTGGGAGCGCCGGTGAGTCAGCTTACGCTGCGACGGCTGGCTATGACGAAGCGACGGGCCTGGGGAGCATCGATGTCAAGGCGCTGATGACTTCGTGGCCCGCGCCTAGCGCCGCCGGTCTCCAGCCCACGTCGATGTTTTTCAATACGACATTTTTCGATACGAGCGCAACAACTGCCACAGCCGGTGAAACTGTTCCCATCCAGGTCATCGTGGACTCCCTTTTGGTATCGCCCAACGCCACCGCCCCTACCGGCGGCGTCTCTGTTTCGGTAGATGGCACTGCCGTAGATTCATCCTTGGCGCTCTCGGAACCTTTTCCAGGCTACCCACAAATAGGTGCCGAGTACGATTTCGTTGCCCCGGCAACCACTGGTTCGCATCTGATTGCCTTCACCTATCCCGGGGATGCGACGCACGGGCCGTCCTCTGCGATGTACTCCGTGATGGTTGGGAACGTGGTTGCGAGCGGAGGCATGACCTTGAGCGCCGGCAACTTGACGATCGCCAACGGCGGTACGGGAAGCACGACGGTGACGGTGACGCCAACCGGCGGTTACAACGGCAGGATGATGTGGTCTCTGACCGCCAGCGCTTCCAGCAGCACCTCCAGCAATTTAAGCGCCTGTTACGCTATCGCCCCATTGCTGGTAAACGGTGTAAGCACAACAAATCTCACGATCGGTATCGGCACGGCCTGCGAGTCTGCCCTGCCTGCCGACCGGGTTGCCTTTCGCACCCTGCGTCAGCGCATTGCTGCGAACCCCGATACCCGCGCTCACCGGAACGGCACAACGGCTACAGGTGCATGCGCCTGTGCCCTGATCTGCGGATGCCTTGTGGGATCGCGGCGCAAATGGCGCCTATCGCTGACGGTCGTGGTAGTCCTACTCCTTCCATTCGCGGGCGCGAACATGATCGGCTGCGGGGGCGGCGCAAAGAGCACGAGCCCACCTACAACTACTTCCACAGCCACGACCTATACCGTTACTTTGTCAGGCACCGATTCCGTGAACAATGCTGTTACAGCCTCAACGACCTTCACGCTAACAGTCGATTAACGCTGTTCCTCGCATGTGTAGCGCCGGAATCTTCTAATTCGCTTGCACGGGCCACATCGGTTCGGTGCGTATCTCGTCAAACCTATAGTTGCATGCCACAAGCAAAGCCGGCTCTACCACTCTTTGGCTCTTCATAAAGGTAATGATCTGTTCTTCGTCAGACTCAGTGTGAATACCGTCCTCTCTCGATTCGATTCCTCGAGACAGACGCTGCCACCATGCTCTTCAGCTATTCGACGAGCCAGGGTGAGCCCCAGACCTGTTCCGTTCGGCTTTCCTGCAGTCACGAACGGATCGAACAACGTCCTCCGGACAGGGGCAGGTATGCCGGGACCATTGTCCAAGATGGTGACGTAGATCCGTTCATTGACGTCCGTAAGGTGGACCTTCACCTCAGGCACGTGAGTTGAGCGTGTCGCCGCTTGGCACGCGTTGAGCAGCAAGTTATATATGGCGCTTTCAAGATTCCTCGGATCGATGTCTGCTTCTGCCGGCGGGAACTTGCCGACGGTGACGGACACGTTCCGTCCGTCTGGATGCAACCTCACTGCCGCAACTGCTTTGTCAACAACGCAAGAAACGCGCGCGTGGACAAGCGGATTTTTCCGCCCGCTACTCCCGAAGTGCAGCAGTGAATCAATGCGCTCTGTCATTGCGAGCACTGCTTCCTCAATTTCGAGCAGCAGTTCAGCTCGCACAATCGCGCATCGATCCTGGCGCTCGAGGAGCTCGGCGTTTGCATAGATTGCCGTGAGCGAGTGGCGCATATCGTGGGATATCGCGCATGCCATCCTGCCGATGGCCGACATCCGCTCTGCCTCGACCCGTTGAGTTTGTGCACGCCGCTGCAGCTCGTTTCGCAGATCCAGAGCAGCGCGCTTATCAAAGATGAGAACATTGCCGCGGTCTGAAATTTTTGGTTTCCTAAGGTGTGTTCTCACTGTTCCCCTCGTCAGCCCTATGGTTCATGCTCGCGGCAAGCTGTCTCGAGGCTCATCAGCCGTGGTGGAGACAGCGGCGAAAGGCGTCTTGTCGCGATCAAAGATTTCGCGGGAACGCCTTTCTGAGATACGAAACGGGCCCAGTGCTTACGAATCTCCATTGTGGGGAGACTCCATGTGGCCGAATAGCCGGCATCTCGGACACTGCCAGCCGATAAGCGACCATCGGTCCAGATAGATCAGCTATTCGGATTCGACGTCACGAGAGAACGCAGAACCGCCTCCAGGGTCGTGTCTTCTTTGCGGGAGTTCGCCTCGCCAGATTCAAAGTCGATCCAACCTTCGTTGAAGCCGTCGATCATCCGAATCCTCGGCGTGGGGTGCTTCATACCCTGCGAGCGAAACAGTGTCTCCCATTGGTCATGTGGGACTGCTTCCGCCCGCACCGGACGCTCCAGTGCGACGCCTAAAACCAGCAGCAATATCATTTGCGGAGTAGCGCTTGGGACCTTCGAGTTCAATAATACGGACTCCCGTCCATGCTTCACCAAGGAGTTCTGCCGCTGTTCGCGCGATGTCGCCCGCGGCAACCATCGGAATCCGGTGATCGAGAGGTTGCAGAAAGCTGGGGATTACACCGTTGCGTGCCGCTTCCACATCCCATGCCGCGTTCTCCATGAACCAGGCGGCACGCAATAAAGCAATCGGAACGGAGGTAGTGCGCAGCATCTCTTCCGTGATTTTGGAGTTGTTCAGAAGGTTATGTTCCGCAACATGGGCTCCAACCGTGGAGAGAAACACGACCTTCCCCGGCCGGCTAGTTTCGATGGCCTGCCGGATGGCCGTAGCTGCCTTGTGCGTCTGAGGAAATCCGGGTTCAGGATCGTAGTTTGGAGGTGTCATCAAGAAGACACCTTCGACGCCTTGAAAAGCTCTTGTGAGTCCCGCGGCATCCTCCACGCTGGCGATTGCGATATCACAGCCTTGAGCGGACCAGGAACGTCCCTTCTCGGCATCCCGCACCACCGCTCGCACCTTGTGTCCCTGTGCCAGAAGACTGCGGGCCACCGCTCCCCCTACTTTGCCTGTCACTCCAGTAATTGCAAACATGATCGATTCCCTTCCGGAAACTTTGTTGACCTGCCGATCTGATGTCGTATTTGGTTGCAGCGATTTGAGCATGAATGGCATATTAGAAATGACAGAATGCATGAATCAGAATCTCGATGAGCGGATCCTGAGCGGGATGAGCATCCTTGCCGCGATTGTGCAGTGCGGTAGTTTTGCCGGTGCAGGCAAAGCGTTGAACATGTCGCAGTCAGGTGTAAGCCGGTCTATTGCCAGGCTGGAAGCTCGCCTCGGACTACGATTGTTCGAGCGAACCACGCGTTCCGTCTCCATGACGGATGAAGGACGGCGGTTATACGAGCAAATCGGCCCGCTGCTGACTGGCCTCGAAGACGCCGTGGCATCGGTGATGGAAGGACGAGCACTGGTACGGGGCAGGCTGCGCGTGCAAATACATCGCACGTTCGCACATTTCCTGGAAGGAGTACGGCTCAGGGCGTTTCTTGAAGCCCACCCGGAACTCGAACTCGAACTGACAACTCGCGATCAACTCGGCGATCTGGTAAGCGGGGGCTTCGACATTGCCATCCATATCGGAAAGCCGCCGGTTTCGAGCCTGGTTGTGCGAAAGCTCTGGGACACGCGCATCGTGACCGTCGCTGCGCCCTCTTACCTCAAACGGTACAAGCGTCCAGCCACGCCGCATGATCTCGTGACCGACCGACATATCTTGATAGACTACCGCGACCCGGAGACCGGCCGTCCATTCGAATGGGAGTTCCATCGTGGCCGAAGAATCGTAGAGGTTCCGACAAATGGTCGTATCATCGTCAGCGACATCATCACCATGCACAGTCTCTGCCTGGCAGGCTATGGAATCGTGCAGGTGATGGAAAATGCGGTGTCGCGGTTGTTGAAGCAAGGAAAGCTGATTGACCTGTTCCCCGACTGGCCGGATGAGCGCTTCCCTTTCTACGCCGTCTACCCATCGCGGAAGCATTTGCCAGCCAAGACCCGAGCATTTCTGGATTTTGTTGTCTCACTACCTTCATCCGGTGCCCAGGATTAGCTGACATTCGAAAGCTCCTGTGATCCGAAAGTGAAAATGGAGCGACGATGAGAACGGAATTGCTGCGATTCAACGGTGCTGTCGAACGCGATCCGGCCATCGATGCGTGGATGAAAGAGCATAGAGGTGAATTGGGATCCATCGCGCATGAGTGGTTCGAGTTGATGCGGAATTGCGGGGACGAAGTCCGGGAGATCTTGCATGACGGCTGTCCAGTCGCATGTCTGGGCGATGTACCCTTCGGCTACGTCAATGTATTCACTTCGCACGTAAACGTAGGCTTCTTTCAGGGCGCAGCGCTGCCGGATCCGGCCCGCTTGTTGCAAGGCACCGGCAAGTTCATGCGCCATGTAAAGCTGAGACCGGGAACGGCCACGGACGCCGCATCGCTCAGCAGGCTCATCGAGACCGCGTACTCGGACATAAAGTCGCGCGTAGAAAACGGCTAGCTCTGAGAAACACCTTGGGAGGTCAACAGGGGATGTGAACCTCCGATTCGTAGCGAAATGTCGGCTTTTCCTCGCTGAAAGCGACTGTTGAGCTAAATTAACAGCGTGACGACTCAATCTCCCACCGGCGCGCCGGCCAGCATAGCGGACAACAACACCACGCTCCAGAGCCCTTCAAGGAATCTAGGACTTGACCTTCTGAGAGTCGTAGCGACCTACATGGTCGTGCAGATCCACACCGGTGAGTTCTATTACATCGGCCCCGGCGGTTCCGTACTCGACACGGCCGCCGCGCACTGGGTGGGCTGGCTCAACTCTCTATTTCGCTGCTGCGTCCCGCTGTTCGTGATGATTTCCGGAGTCTTTCTCTTTCCTGTCAGGAATGAAGGCGCCTTCTTCCGAAAGCGATTCAGTCGCGTGCTAATTCCTTTCGTCGTATGGTGCGTGATCTACGCCTTCTATCTTTACTGGCAAGGCACGACCACTCTGCAGGGAGCGCTGCTGGATATCCTCAAAATACCGGTGAACTTCGGCACAGATGTCGGCCACCTCTGGTTCGTCTACATGCTGCTCGGCATCTATCTGGTCGCCCCTGTTTTGTCGCCGTGGGTTGAATCCGCCAGCCGCCGCAGCATGGAACGCTTCCTCGCCCTGTGGGCGATCAGCCTTACCATTCCGTACATTCACCTTGTCTTCCCGCAAATCTGGGGTGAGGCCTTCTGGAACTCCACCCCCATGCTTTACTACTTCAGTGGCTACATCGGATACGCTGTCGCGGGCGCTTATATCAAACGCTTCCGCATGCAGCCTTCCCGGTCGCTTTCTTTGGCTGCCGTCGTATTGATCCTCTCCGGCTACGCGATCACCGCTTCCGGCTTTCTGCACAGGCTTTCGACAGAGCAGAGTCTTCCCAGACTCGAATTGACCTGGGGATTCGAGACCATCAATGTCGCCATGATCACTGTTGGATTCTTTCTACTGTTCAGGAATATTCAGCCGGCGATGCCCGACAGTGCGCGCTGGAAGCTAGTACGAAACATGTCGCAGAGAAGCTATGGCATGTACCTTGCGCACATCATCGTGCTCAACGCGATCTATGGTCTGTTGAACGGGCGCCTGGACAACCCGATTATCAAAGTTCTCACCATCGCTATCGTGGCCTTTCTGGGGACGTATGCGTTGATCTCCTTAATCGCGCTGCTTCCGAAGAGTAAATGGATCGTCGGCTGATCGGCAGCGAATGAGCTTTGCTTCCGTTCACCGGCTTTTGAGTTCGTACGGCACGTAGACTGGTTCCCAGATATTTGACTGGAGTTCGCGCTCCAGCGCCTCTTCGTTGGCAACCTGTGCTTGCCCATCCAGCATGGCCTGTCTGCCCACGGCTTGCCCGATCATGCGGCCGAGCTGACGGGCTTCCGCAAGCGGTGGAAGCAGGCCTGCCCGCTTGTCCTTTTGCGTAGGCAGATGACGGACTAGCTCCTCGGCGGCGGCCTTGACCATCGTGTCAGTGACGTGTTTGGCCCTGGAGGCGAGAATCCCAAGCGCAAGACCGGGAAATATGTACGAGTTATTCGTCTGAGTGATGGGGATCTTTTTCCCGCCAACATTCACTGGCTCGAACGGGCTGCCAGTGCCGATCAGCGCTCTGCCTTCTGTCCAATCCATCAAGTCTTGAGCGGTCGCTTCACTGCGTGAGGTTGGATTGGATAGCGGAAAGATGACGGGCCGCGGCGAATACTTCGCCATCTCCCGCACCGCATCTTCAGTGAAGGCTCCCGGCTGGCCGGAGACTCCGATGAGGACTGAGGGTCTTGCATGACGGACCACGTCGAGCAGGGTGATCTCTCCGTTCGGTTGCTTCCACCCCTGTACTTCTTGTTCTTTGCGTGCGTAGGGTAGTTGCTCGGGTCGTACATCTTTGCCATGCTCTGTGATCAGGCCGTAGCGATCGATGGCATAGAAGTGATTGCGCGCTTCCGCTTCCGTGAGACCTCTGTCCTGCATAAACTGCGCAAGCAGATTAGTGATGCCTATACCCGCGCTTCCGAAGCCGACCATTGCGATCTTCTGCTGCTCCAGTGGAACGCCCGTTACGTTGATTGCAGAGATCAACGTCGCGGTAGCTACAGCTGCCGTCCCCTGAATGTCGTCATTGAACGTGCACAGCTCGTCTCTATAACGGGCCAGGAATCGGGCGGCATTGGAGCCGGCAAAGTCCTCCCATTGCAGAAGGACGTGCGGCCAGCGTCTCTTCACGCTACTTACAAAAAGATCGACAAAAGCGTCATACTCTTTGCCGCGGACCCGGTGTTGCCTCCACCCGATGTAGAGAGGGCTGTTCAGCCTATCTTCGTTGTCGGTCCCTACATCGAGCAGAATAGGAAGACAATGCTCCGGATGAATCCCACCCAACGCAGTGTAAAGGGCCATCTTTCCGATCGGGATACCCATGCCTCCCGCGCCTTGATCGCCGAGCCCAAGGATGCGTTCCCCGTCGCTCACCACGATGCATTTCACATCGTTATAGCGAGGATGATTCAGGATCTGTTCGATGCGGTCTTTATTCGGATAGCTGAGAAACAAACCGCGCGGCTTTCTCCATATCTCACTGAAGCGCTGGCAACCCTCACCGACAGTCGGCGTATACACCAGCGGGAGCATCTCTTCGATATTGCGAAGCAGCAGTGCGTAAAACAGCGTTTCATTCGTGTCTTGCAGGTCGCGGAGAAAGCTGTATTTACTGAAGGTATTGGGCTGGGCGCGCAGGGCCTCTATCCTGCGCTCGAGTTGTTCATCGAGACACCCGACATGCGGCGGCAATAAACCGTGCAGGTCGAAGACGTCACGTTCGTGATCCGTGAAGGCCGTTCCTTTATTGAGGCGGGGAGAGTTGATCAGGTTAAATCCAGAGAGTGAAACCTGAAGAGGCTGCTGGCTCGCCGCCATTGTCAATTGCTCATTCATTGCGTCCCTCCTTTGGCGTGATCAGCGCATGAGGTTGGTCTTGGCGAGGTCGATGACTTCGTCGCCGCGACCGCTCAGCACGGCGCGAATCATGTAGAGGCTGAAGCCGAGAGCTTGCTCCAAACTAATGGTCGGCGGCATCGACAGCTCTTGCCGATTCACCAGCACCTCAACCAGAGCCGGGCCGTCGTGCGCCAGCGCCTTGGTCAGCGCCGGACGCAACTCTTCGGGTTTTTCCACGCGAAGGCCGAGGATATCCGCTGACTCAGCCAGCTTGGCAAAATTTGGGTTGACCAGATCTGTGCCGTAGTCGACCAGCCCGGCTGCTTTCATCTCCAGTTCGACGAAGCCCAGAGAGCTGTTATTGAAGACCACCAGCTTGACCGGAAGCTTGAGTTGACGGAGTGTCAGCAGGTCGCCGAGCAGCATTGCTAACCCGCCGTCACCGGAAAGAGTGATGACCTGCCGGCCGGGATAGCTGGCCTGCACGCCGATAGCTTGTGGCAGAGCATTCGCCATCGAGCCATGGCTGAAGGAGCCCAACAATCTGCGCTTGCCGTTCATGTGGAGATAGCGCGCGGCCCACACCGTCGGCGTACCGACGTCGCAGGTAAACACTGCATCTTCTGCCGCGAGTTCATTCAGCATGCTGGCGACATATTGGGGATGAATCGGGGTTCGGCCCGGCTCGCCGACGGCGAGATCGTCGAGACTCTTGCGTGCATCCTTGTAGTGGCCGAGGCATAGATCGAGATACGAGCGGTCAATCTTGCTCTGGATCAGCGGAGTCAGCACCTCCAGCGTGTCTTTCACATTCCCGATCAGGCCCAGATCGACCGGAGTGCGACGTCCAATCTGGTCGCCGAGCCGATCCACCTGAATGATCTTCGCGTTCTTCGGAAAAAACTGCTGATAGGGAAAATCCGTTCCCAGCATGAGCAACGCATCGCAGTTCATCATGGCGTGATAGCCGGAAGAAAATCCGAGCAGTCCGGTCATTCCCACGTCATAAGGATTGTCGTACTCGATAAACTCCTTACCGCGCATCGCATGGACGATCGGCGCCTTCAACCGCTCGGCCACCGCCATAAGCTCCGCATGAGCGCCTTCACAACCGGCGCCACCGAGAATGGTGACCTTGCGTGCGCCGTTGAGAATTTCAGCGGCTTTGCGAAGCTCATCGTCCGATGGGAAAAGCAGCGAGGCTGAATCCTCGATGCCGAGCGAAAGTGCCGGCGCGGAACACTCGCGCAGTGCCACATCTCCGGGAATGACAACCACGGCCACGCCGCGGCTGAGGATGGCGGTACGCATTGCGATTCCCAGCACTCTCGGCATTTGTTCGGCTTGTGAAACCAATTCGCAATAATAGCTGCAGTCCTTGAACAGGTGCTCAGGATGCGTCTCCTGAAAGTAGCCGCTTCCTATCTCATGACTCGGGATCTGCGCGGCAATCGCAAGCACCGGGACGCGATTGCGGTGACAATCGAACAGCCCATTGATGAGGTGAAGATTGCCCGGCCCGCAACTGCCGGCGCACACAGCGATCTCTCCTGTGAGATGGGCCTCCGCCCCGGCGGCAAATGCGGCCGCCTCTTCATGTCTTACATGCAGCCATTCGATCTGTTTACTCTTCCGGATGACATCGGTTAATCCATTCAGGGAATCGCCGACAACGCCGTAAACCCGCTTTACGCCGGCCTTCACCAGGGTTTCAATGAATACCTCAGCCACCTTCTTTGCCATTTGTTTCACCCCCTTTGCAGGATATGCTCTCTTTGTTTCGCAGACATCATAGTTGCGCGAAACAACCAACGTCGCCGAGACAGACGCGAGCTTTCCTGTACTATTTTTGGGACTGATTTTCCGAAAGCATTCACGAACTGCTATCACCACAGTGCGTTGCGAATTAGGGGCCGCCGCGACGGAGAGAAAACGACTTGGTCTTAAAGTCGAAGTGGCCTGTTTGAGGACGATCTGTGAGCTTTCGAACCTGGGACCGGGTGATTTGCCTTCTGGCGGTCGGCTTCGCGTCGAGTATCTGTGTCCTGAATGCTCCTCTGGCGAATGCAGCACGGTCGCCGAGTGGCGGATGGGTGGAGGGCTCAGCGGAACAGAGTGTCACGGTAGAGGACGTGCAGCGCATCCTTGCGGAAGACAAGGGCAAATCGGATGCGGAGGTCGCGCGGCAGTTGTCTGGTCTTGAACTCACAGAAAGAATGCGCTCTGCGAAGCTCAAGTTGCTGGAGCAAAGCGCCCCTGGCACGAAGAGCCGGAGAGCGCTGGTTGCGCTGGCGGATGCTTCGGTGTTTCTAAGGCCCGCCGCTGCGGATGTACTTTCCCAAGCTCGCCCTGACTCGGATGAACAGCGGCGCATGCTTTCTATGACTGTGGGATATCTTGCCAAGACGCTGCCCAAGCTCCCAAACTTTTACGCCACGCAAACCATCGTTCGCTTCGAATATAAGCTGAGCGGGACGCGCACGAGGGCAGGTTCCCGGAATGATTCCTCCTGGCGACAAGTGGGCAGCTCAACGGTAGTCGTTGCATATCGCGACGGGAAGGAGGTTGTCGATCCTCGCGAATGGGGAAATCATCCTTATCATCCGGAAGGCGAAGGCCTGATCACCAGGGGCACCTTCGGTCCTATCCTCTCGATCGCGTTCGTGGACGCGGTGCACAGCGGTGGGTTTACCTGGAGTGGTTGGGAGCGCGGAAGCGCCGGAACACTTGCGGTGTTTCGCTATCGCGTGCCAAAGGAACAATCGCATTATTCGGTGGGGACTCACGGTCTCTCCAGTGACAAGGGAGATGCGGCGCAGGTCACGGGATATCACGGCGAGGTGGCGATCGATCCGACCACCGGCACGATTCTGCGTGTGACTGTACAGGCGGAACAGCCGTTGAGCTCTCCCATTCTCCAAAGCGACATCATGGTGGAGTATGGCCCGGTAGCGATCGGCGCCAAGACTTACACCTGCCCAGTAAGGAGTGTCTCGATGGGCGAAACTGGATCGATGGGTGTACCGGGCCCGTTCGGCGAATCCACTTCAGCGCCGGATGCCCCCCTGTTGAACGAGGTGACGTTTGATAACTATCACCAGTTCCGGTCCGAGTCGCGCATTCTGAGTGGATATATCCCGGCACCTGATCATTAGCGAGCGAGACATCAGGACCTTTGTACGACGACGCCCGCCCGCAATCGCCAAGGTGGAGAACCGCTGCCCCTGCTGCACCGGACAGCGGATCTCCGCTGCTCGTACTTTCTAGGCCGACACAGATGCCAAAACGGAGTGATCACGATCGGCCTCTTGAGAGAGACCGAGTTGGGATCTTCCTAGTGGTGTAAGGTCAGCCACCGTGCCGCGTCCTTTGAAGTCCACTTCGAAATCATCAGGCGCGAAGTCAGGCGGAGTCCTCCCTGAGAGGAAGGCGGGCGCCTGCTTTGCCAGGTATGCCGTGTTCTTGGCGCAGCCTGGCGTGGAAGAGATATACATGACGTTGCTGTAGCCACTCCCCTTATGCTCATTCTCAACTGCATGCACAACATCGGAGTGCCAGAACACCGTATCGCCAGGCTGCATGAGCGGGATCGACGACAAAGCTTCTATTAGGAGACTGTGATACTGCGGGTTGATGGAGAGAGCACGGCCTGGCGCGGCCCCGCAAAGATCATCCTCTGGAACGTCATTTTGCAGCGCGCGAAGCAGCACGTACACCATCGAGCTTGCGATCGGAATAAGCTGCAACGTACCGTCGCCCTTTCCCTGACGAGTCAACGCGGTCCAGCCCTGGAAGGTACGGAACATGGAGCAGACCGCCGGAGAGGCTACTTCGCGAGCCTCTGGCCGGTACGCGGCGTCGTAGGCGTCGTACTCTCGCCAATTGCCAGAGAAGACGTGACGGTAGACTTTGCGGAAGTTCTCATCGAGCCAGCGTTCTACCGACCCGCCATCTACGTGAGGCGAAAGGCCCAGCGACGCAGACCCCGGAGGACGGCGACGGATGCGGTCCGCATAGACAGGTACCTCCTCCGGATTGAAGTGTTGCTGGCCTTCGCTCTCGGCCTTCCAAAGCTTGTTAAGGAAGACGCGGACCTGCGTCAGGGACTCGGCTTGTCGTGCCTGTACCTGCGGGCGTGACCAGTAGATGCCGTAGATCTGCGGCTTGGCTGAAGCGAGCGTGCCGAAGTATTTGTCCTCGGCAGCATTTGCCAATTTTGCGTCGAGGCCGTTCTCGTCGACGTAGTGGGCGATCTCTCTGTCCCAGGCTTCGGCTTGTTCGGGTTCGAATGTCCTGCGAACCACACAGGCACCACGATCTTTGATCTTCGCGATCAGTTCAGCCGGTACCGCTCCTGCCTTCACATCGGAGTAGTGCACGATCGGAATGACCGGCTGGCCGGTTTCGCGCTCCTTCACGATGGCGTTTACGCGCCGCCGCATTTCCGCTTCGACTTGCCGGAAGACTTCAGCATGATTGGGAAGAGCCTCGCGCAACGCTTTCTTCGAACTGCGGATCGCTTCGCCCAGGTTGTCGATTACGAATGCCATGTTTTCTACTCCTCATTTCAGGTCAAGAAGCGTGAAAGGCACGCAGTAGGACGCCGTCAGCCTCAAAGACTCTGGCAACACGCCTTCCTTCTTTGCGCAATTCCTGTCGAAGGAGCCGCGTAGACCACTCTAGGATTTGTGCGAGCTCTTGGATGATGCGGATGGGCCAACTATTGATATTATTCGGACAGCAAGTAATGGCCAGGTGTCCGAAAAGGGTACCCCGATGAAGCCTCAATTCGAGCGCGTCACCTTTCCGAAGGGCTGTTCTTTTCGCGTCTACAATCGCCGCGTTCCGGAAATACCTTTCGAATGGCACCACCATCCCGAATATGAGCTTACGCTGACGTTGAATAGCCGCGGCTGGCGGTTTATCGGCGATCACATCGGGCAATATCAGGCACCGGACCTCGTCCTGGTTCCTCCTGACATGCCGCATACCTGGGCATCCACTGAAGCCCTTCAGGAAAACGAACCGCACACCGCTATCGTCATCTGGTTTTCGAGAGACTGGGCACTTCGACTTGCCGAGATTTGTCCGGAATATTCGGCCGTGCGAAGACTGCTGCAAAATGCTTCCACCGGTCTGGGATTCACGTCAGAGACGGCCACGCAGATGGTGGAGCGTCTTCCGCATTTACTATCCGAATTTCCTCGGGTGCGTCTCCATGCAGCTCTCGATCTTCTTGTAAGCATTGCGGGAGAGCGATCAACCAATCTTTCCAAGATCGCGATGACAGTTCCTGCTTCCAGTGATGGTGAGCCAGATCGACTCACACGCATGCTCAATCACCTGCACAAACGATTTCAAGAGCCTATCTCCATCCCTGGGTTGTGCAAGATAGGAAATATTTCTGAGCGATCTCTGCACCGTCTGTTTGTAAAGCACACAGGGGAAAGCGTGAGTGAGTACCTGTGCAAGCTCCGCATCGGGCGCGCGTGTATGCGTCTTGCGGAAACTGATCTTCCCATAAGCATGATTGCATTTGAAGTTGGTCTTCCGAATCTTGCCAACTTCAATCGTCAGTTTCGCCGCGTGCGTGGCATCACTCCGTCGACCTACCGCAAATCATTCCAGCAGCGAGACGACTTACCTGAGACTCTCGGCACCGAGGAATTGCTCACTCGACCGCATTCGCTTGATCGCCGACGAAAACGTAGGGGTAAGTACAGATAAGTCCTGCGGCAGCGGATCAACCGCAAGTTATCCATCGCTCCCATCGCGTGACAGCAGCCTTCCCAACCTCGCAGGACAACTCTTACGGTGCGGGTGGCTGCGCGGCTTGCGGGAGCAGGCCGCGATCGACGAGCACGGGCGGGTGACGATGATGGGTTCGCTGCTCGTAATCGTAGGCCCAGCCGATCATGTCGCCGTCGTGCCACTTGCGCGTGCTGATCTCGATCCCGAATGGCAGACCGTCGTCATAAAAGCCGGCGGGAAAGCTGATGGCCGGCACGCCCAGCATGTTCACCCAGCCGGTATCGCTGTGCGGGCCTTCACCCAAGGGGCCGTCCTGCGGCATGGTCTCGTCGACCGGCGGCATCTGGATGGCGGGGTAGACGAAGCCGTCGAGGTGCAGCCTGTCCAGCTCAGCGTTGTAAAGCTGGAGCGCGTGGCGGCGCGGGCCAAGCAGCGTGGCTTCGGCGGCGGGGTCGGTCTCCAGCCGAGTCTGCACAATATTTCCCGCGCCAAACATGCCGGTCTGCGCGCCTCCGATGATGACGTCGGGCAGCGGCTTGCCGACGGCCTTCTCATATTCGGCGGCGGAGTGATACTGCGCGGGACCGAAGCCGGCAAGGAAGTTGTCCGTGCCCTCGCGAATATAGGGCCGCGTACAGATGTGCGCGGCAGCATCCACAAAGCTGTCAGGCATGATCTGCGGATCGATCAGCACGGTGGCACCAGCCGCTCGCAGCTCCGCGACGGCCTTGAGAAATCTTGCCCGCGTCTCCGGCCTCAGCCGTACTGTGGCATCTCCCTGTGCTTTGGCAAACTCTGCCGGTGTCGTGTTGGGGCACACGCCCTGGAAGGCGGGAGCCGATCCATCGAGGATGAATGCCGGCACGGCGAAGCGCTTGCCCCGGAGGGCGCCGGGCTTGAGGTATTGGGTGTACGGGCCGGGCTGGGCCGTCCCCTGTGAGCCCGCGGTCACGGGGTCGAGCGGGTCGTCGCCTGCCATCACGGTGAGGGCGATCGCCGCATCCGCAACATCGCGCGCGATGGGCCCGGTGTTATCGAGCTGCCAGTCCAGCGGAGCGATGCCGGCAAGCGAAACCAGCCCGCGTGTGGGAAAGATGCCCACCAGGGAGCTGGTCGCCACCGGCATGCGGATGGAATTGCCAGTGTCCGTACCGTTGCCCAGGACCGCGAAGTTGGAGGTGACAGAGGTGACCGTGCCGCCGGATGAGCCGCCCGGCGAGAAGCGCACGTCATAGGCGTTGCCGGTTCGCCCGAAGGCGGTGGAACGGTTGGTATCGCTCGCGGCGAAGTCCGGCATGTTGGTGACGCCGACGAAAATGGCGCCGGCCGCGCGCAGCTTCGCGACGATGGTAGCGTCGCGCGGCGCGATGAGCTCGTGGCCAGGCAGCATGTAGCCGCGCCAGCCATCCGTGGTGACAAAGCCCTGGACGCTGGTGTTGGCTTTGGTCACGATGGGCACGCCCCACAGTGGACCCGGTTGGAAGCCCGGCCTGCTTGCTTCGGCATCTTCGCGCGCCGCTGCCGCCAGGGCGCTCTTTGCGTTGACCGTCTGCACAGCACGATAGATTCCGTTATAGCGAGCGATGCGATCGAGGTGCCACTGAACCACTTGCACGACCGTATAGCGATGCTGGCGATAGAGCTCCTGCAGCCGGCTCACTGTGACTTCCATCAGGTCGCGATCCATAGTGGAACGATCGGGGGCCGGTGAGATGTTTTGGGCCGAGAGCGGCAGCGAAAGCAAGAGCAGGAGCGACAAGATGCGCATATGGGCACACTATAGCGGGAGCTGATGCGGGAACGAACGATGCACCCACGCTAGAATTGAAGCGCCACCACGCAAGATTGGGGAGAACGATGCCAGAGGAGCGACAGCCGGAGATTCTGGCGCAGGTGCGAACGGCGGATGGGGTTGCCTTCCAACTGCGGCGGGACTTCCTGGGCGTGCTGGAGGTGCCGGAGCTGGAAAACGTGCTGGTCAGCGTCCACGTGGGCACGCCGACGCGGCTGAGCTGCCGGCGCGGCGGGCAGCGGTTTACAGGAACGTCCGTGCATGGAGATATCGATGTGATTCCTTCACGCACCGCGGCGCGCTGGGAGATGCACGACGACAACGACACAGCGCTGTTGCTGAGTCTGCCGCAGGCGCTGCTGGATGCGGTGGCGGAGGAGTCCGGCATGGACGCGGCGCGGCTGGAGATCCGCAACCGATTCCAGATTCGCGATGCCGAGCTGGAGATGCTGAGCTGGGCGATGAAGCGCGAGATGGAGACGGGGTGCTCGTCTGGCCGGATCTATATGAATGGTCTGACGCTGGCGGTGGCATCGCGGCTGGTGGCCTGGCATAGCTCCGCGGCAAAGTTACCGAAGCAATCCAATGAGGGGTTGAGCGGGCTGCGGCTGAAGCAGGTGCTGGCGTTCATCGAAGAGCAACTGGCGGAGGATTTGTCTCTGGAGCAGATC
Source organism: uncultured Acidobacteriaceae bacterium (assembly GCA_963712845.1). Lineage (GTDB taxonomy): Bacteria > Acidobacteriota > Terriglobia > Terriglobales > Acidobacteriaceae > KBS-83. The sequence continues at coordinate 63,536 of CAVQJM010000039.1, read as the reverse complement.
GCTGCAGCGGCCGGGGTGAGCGCGTCGCATGTGAAGACTCAGTTTCGCAAGTCGATGGGGATGCCGGTGCATCAGTATGTGATCCAGCGGAGAGTGGAGCGCGCGAAGGCGCTGCTGACGAAGGATTCGCTGACCATGGCGGAGATTGCAGCGGCCGCGGGATTTGCGCACCAGAGCCACATGGCGCGGCACATGCGGCGCGTGCTGGGCATGCCGCCGCTGGCGATGAAGCGGCTGCTGGCCGAGGCAGCGGCGAGTTAACGAACTGGATTTTCCAGTCAAGGATTTGCGGTCTAACTCCGCGTGAGACAGACTTGCACGAGGGATGGAGCAGAACCAACTTTTCCCACAATCAAGGCCGCCATTTCCACCGACAAAATGTATAAGTGCCTCACGCTTTTTGAGCGATTGGGATTACATTCAAAACAACGGAAGAGAGATCTTCCAAGAGGAGAGTAGACGAGGAGCCATCCTGAGAACCGGCAACGGTATCTCGCAAGCATTCAGGAAACTGGATGCACGACGATGGAAACCGAGAAAGCTCATGCAACGAATGCGATAACGGAGGGTATAGGAAACGCAAGCGAAAGCTGGCGGTCCTTACCATACTGAAGTGGCAATGCGTTGTGATCTGGAAGCCGAGCCAGATCTTCGAAAGATCGGAAGAGAGGGCGAGTTCTCGCAAGGGAGCTTGCCCTTTCGCTTTTGCGCGGCAGTCTTTGGATGATTTCGCCCGCCGATTGTGCTCAGGCGCGTCGGAATGTGCGCGCAACGCGATGCTGCGAATCGCAATACTGCGGGCATGACTCGCAGAGATTTCCTGGCACTTTCCTCGGCATGCGCGGCCGCCCTCGCGTTCGAACCCACTGGTTTTGCAAAATCGCACGGAGCGGGACCGATCGATGCCGCGTGGTATGCGCGGGAGCGACGCTTCGCTTCGCTGCCCATGGGGCGGATTGCGTATGTGGAGCATGGGCACGGGCCGGCGGCGCTGTTTCTACATGGCTATCCGCTGAACGGCTACCAGTGGCGCGGCGCGCTGGAGCGGCTGCACTCGCATCGGCGGTGTATTGCGCCGGATGTGATGGGATTGGGTCACACTGAGGCGGCGGACGGACAGGCGATCACGCCGGAGGCGCAAGTGGCGATGCTGGCCGCGCTGCTGGATTCGCTGCATGTGAAGAGCGTGGACCTGGTCGCCAACGATAGCGGCGGGCTGGTGGCGCAGTTGTTTGTGGCGCGGTATCCGGAGCGCGTGTGCACGCTGCTGCTGACCAACTGCGATGTGGATGAGAACAATCCGCCACAGCTTTTCATGCCGGTGGCGAAGCTGGCGCAGAGAGGATTGTTTGTCGATCGCGTCCTGGCGCCGGAGCTGAAGGATCTCGAGCTTGCGCGGTCGGCGAAGGGGCTGGGGTCGGTGTATACGCATCCGGAGCAGCTTACCGAAGAAACGATCGCGGCCTACCTGGGGCCGCTGGTTGCTTCGCCCGCGAAGAAGCAGCAGGCGGATGCGTATGCGGCGGCGTTGGGCACGAATGTGCTGGTGCCGATTCGCGAGAGGCTGCAACAGTGGAAGGGGCCGGCGCGAATGGTATGGGCTACTGCGGATCGGTTCTTCCCAGTGGCGTCGGCAGAGTGGCTGGACAAGCATCTAGCTGGCTCGCGCGGGGTGCGGCCGGTGGAGGGCGCGAAGCTGTTTTTCCCGGAGGAGATGCCGGAGGTGATCGCGGAAGAGGCGAAGCGGCTGTGGCGGGACTGAGAACGAGGCGTCACCAGCCCCCGGATTTCGTTCTTACCGCATAAAGCGAGGCGTGAGTAAGGATGAAGAGGGTGCGGTGGTCGGGGCCTCCGAAGACGAGATCGATGGGACGCTCGGGGACGTCGATGCGTCCGATGAGCTTCCCGTCGGAGCTGTAGACCTGCACCTGACCGGCGGCGAGATAGACGTTGCCGGCCTGGTCCTGGATGACGCTTTCCCCGCCTGCATCGGTGAAGAGCTGCATATCGGTAATGGTGCCTGAATCGGTTACGTTTGCTTTGTACGTTTTCTCCTGCGCCTCGTCGCTGACGTAGAACGGGTGGCCGGGCATGGGTTTGGCTAGGCCAAAGGCGTGCAGGATGTCGGCCATCTTCGTGCCCCAGGAGAGCGTGCCCTGAATGAAGTCTTCGGCGGCGGGGATGAAGATGCTCTGATCGGGTGAGATGTATTGATACGGGCGCGGAGTGGCAATGTCGTTGCTTTCCCAGGCATCGACGGCGCGCACCGGGATCATGCCGGGACGCGGTGCGGAGGGTTGCGGCGCGAGCATCGTCAGCTGGGCCTCGGACGATTCGGGCGGCGCATCCGGGCGGAAGCTGTAGACGGTTCCCTTCCCTGCATAGGAGACGACGAGGAGATCGCCCGATTTGTCGAAAGCGAGGTTGACCGGCTGGAGCGGCGTGTCGCGGATGACGACGGCCTCCTGAGTGTCGGGCATCCAGCGATAGATCCGCTGCCAGTGTGCGTCAACGAAGTAGAGGTGGCCATCATGATCGGCGGCGGCGCCGGAGATGTTGAAGAAGCCGGTTGCCAAACGCTCCACGTGCGCGTCGGATTCGAGGACGGACGCGGCGGTGTTCTGCGGCTGCGCCTTTGTATCGCCGGGGATGTCGAGTGAGGCGAACTCGCGGGGGCGGACTTCGGCATGACTAGTCGTATCGACTAGCGAGTTGTCGAAGGCGACTTTGCTGTTGCTGTCCGTGTGCATGTTGCGGATGCGGATGTCCGAAGATTCGGAGACTTTGACCGCGCAGCAGAAGGGCTGATAGCTGCTGATGACGCGGTAGCCGTGGTAGTTGGCGACGGTGATGTTGCGCGAGCGCGAGATTTCGAGCGGAAGGGCAAAGCCGCTTTCGCCGCGCTCTTCTTCGGTCTGCAGCGCGATGATCTCCCAGTTTTCGACGCGATCGAGTTTGACCTCGGTGCGGACGTGGTGCTCGCTGGATAGCTCGTAGACGCGGCCGGGCGTTGTGGTGTTCGAGACATAGAGGCCGGCCTGTGCGAAGGTGCTGGGCGTCCAGATATTCGCGAAGGTGCCGCCGCCACCGTTGGTGACCCAGAGGCTGGGGTATTGCGCATCCCAGCGGCGGTGGAGGTCGGGATCGGCGGTGTGAGTGTTGTTGTAGGGATCGATGCGCGTGCCGTCAGCGGCGTTGGTGCCGTGGCCGCCGAGGAAGCGCACATCGTCCATGAGCGAATCGGCGCCGGATTGCCACAAGGCGCCGACAGCGCGGTCGTTGATGCCGTTGGTGTAGAGGCCAATGCCGGTGACGATGTTGTGGCCACCCTTCGGCGTTTCAATGAGCGGCACGGGCGCGCCGGGGCCTTGGAAGGCTGCAGTGCCATCGAGAATATCGAACTGCGTCATGCTGGGATGGAGGCCGATGAGGACGGTGTCCGGCTTCAGGTGCAGCGTGTTGCTGACGATGTAGCGGCCTTCGGGGATGTAGAGGACGCGGTGCTCGTCGATGGCCTTCTGGATGGCTGCGGTATCGTCACTCACACCGTCACCTTTTACGCCGAGGGAGCGGAGATTGGTCCAGGTGTCGATTGGCGGCAGCGCGGCGATGATATTGCTGCCCTCGGCTGGAAGCGCGTGAATGGCGTGCGCGTCGAAGCTGGTGCGGATCTCTCCGGCGAGGCCGGGCGCGGGGATGGTGAGGCCATGGGAGTAGGTCTTGACGACATAATCCTCTGTTTTGCCGGTCGTGGGGGGGCCGGCGGTCTTCTGTCCGCTAGCGCGCAGTAGGGCGAAGAGCGGCACGTGGTGGCAGGCGATGTTTTCCAGATTGATCTCGGTACGGGGATTGTCTTCGTTGCTGATGGTGATGGCAGGCCCGCTGATGTTTTCAAAGCGCGTGTTCTTCACCCACAGCTCTTCGTAGTAGTGGGGATCGATGTCGATGGCTTCGGGCACATTGCGGAAGCTGTCGTGGTCGAGGGTGAGGCCGGCCTCGTGCTCGCTGATGGCGGCTTTGCGCTGGCCTTCGAAGGTGGAATCGAGCAGGGTGAACTGCCATCCGGGCGACGGCTTGATGGTGACGATACCGTAGTCGCCGCCGTAGAAGTGGAGATCTTCGGCTTCGTTGCCGACGTCTTTGAGCGCTGTAAGACCGGATTTGATGTGGAAGTCCATGTGGGCGAGATAGCAGTGCTGTGCGGCATGGAAGCGGATGGCGACGGCGCCAGCATTCCCGTTGCCGAGATCGAAGTCGATGTTGCTCATGGCGGAGTAGAAGGTGCCGGGGTTGGCATCGACGACGGTATTCGAGGCCGGAACGGTGCCGGGGAAATTCGGCCGCGGCGTGCTGGGAAGGTGCCAGTGCCAGTGGCGGCCTCCGGGACGTCCGCCGGTGAAGAAGAACATGTATGCGATGTCCTGCTGATAGCCGGGTGTATTGTCCGCGAGCAGGAATTCCGGCCGTGTGGCGCCGTAGCCGATGATGCGCACGCTGGGCCACACGTAGATGGTGCGGGTGATGCGATACTTCCCCTCCGGCACGAAGAGGATGCCTTCGCCGTGCTCCTCTTCGACCTTGTCGACGGCGGCCTGAATGGCTTCGCTGTCATCGGCGACGCCGTCGGCGTGAACCGGGAAGTTAACTTTTGTGAGATAGACGGCGGCCGGGTCGTCGAGCTTTTCGGGGTAGTACGACTGCGATGCCTGGAGCGTGAGCGGGGCGGCCATCAGAACACCGAGCAGCAGGATGCCAGAACAGAGGGTCTTGTTCACGATTCCCTTCCCTTAAGGAAGTTTCTGTTTGAGAGCAGGCTGAGGCAGCAGAAAAACAGCCCGACACATTGGGCCAGAGGCGGGCTGCGAAGTCAAGCGCGGCGGCTTGAAACAATCGATTACCTGGGGACTGGCCGTCCCGGGCAACTGCGCCCTGCGGCGGTGCTTGCCGCACGGGCAATTGCGCCCTGCGGCGGTGCTTGCCGCACGGGCAATCGCGCCTGCGGCGCATATTGCTGGGTTCGCTCCCGATGGTCGCTCACGTTGGATGAGGTGATTTGCGTAGGCAAACCGCAGGTCCCTCCATCCCGCTTCGCTTTCAGTCGGGATGACGAGGGGTGGTGAAATCCCACGTCTCGGAAGCGAGATGTGGGGCATCCGCTCTGCTGAGCGCGATCAGGCGGCGGAGTTGTTGTGGTGGTTGTTGTTCGAGAGCTTGCGAATCACGGGATAGCATTCGCATGCGGCGCTTTCCAGGCGCTCGCGGTCGAGAATGTGGACGTGACCGCGTTGATATTCGATCAAACCGATGCGTTGCAGCGCGCCCGCCGCCATGGTGACGGTGGTGCGGCGAGAACCGAGCATCTCCGCGAGGAACTCCTGCGTGATGAGAAGCACGTCATCCTGGACGCGGTCCTGCAACATGAGCAGCCAGCGGGCGAGCCGCTCCTCGACTTCGTGCAGACGATTGCAGGCTATGAGTTGGCCGAGGATGAGCGTCTGGGCCTGCATGCTGTGCTGAATGCCCTCGCGCAACGCCGGCAGATTCTCAAACTCGGTTTCCAGATCGGCGAAGGGCATGCGCAGAGCGGTGCCTCCCAACTGCATGAAGCAGCGGCTGGGCACACGATCCTTGCCGCCCAGGTGCAAGCACTCCGCCAAGCCTTCCCTGGCCCACATACCGGTCTCCACGCAACCGCCATCCATCATTGTCGTAACAACGGAAGCGATGCCCGAGGTGAGGAAGTGCGCAAACTTGGGAACTTCATGCGCCTCGTAGATGGAGGTGCCGACAGGAAGCGACACGGCCGTGAGCCTAGCGCGGAATCCGTTGAGTTGCTGCGGAAGAGCATTCAGGATGGAGTTGGATAAGAGTGTAGGCATGATTCACCTCGGCGGTGCGCAAGGGAACCTATTGGGTGAGTGGAGCTAGGAAAGGTTGCGTTATCTCCAGCATGCTCCATTTGCTGGGCCGGTGCCGGGTATCTGGAGATAAATGCAGGAAATAAATTTCCAGGGAGAATTGGCAAGTGTGTTTTCCAGCAGACATAACGTGCCGACTGGGCTTGAGAACGTTGGAGTTCCAGCAACCCGACTGGTTACCAGGAGGACTATGGCACGGCCGGTGCATCGCCTGCTCAGCTACGGACACGACGAGATGCTCCTCTTTACCCGGAGGCGCATCCTGGAGCGGGAGTATTGGGTGGAGGCGTGCGATCGTCTCTGCGATCTGGAAGAGGTGCTGGCGAAAGGTCCATTTCAGCTTGCTCTACTTTGCCAGTCAGTCCCCGATGCAGAGTGCCAGGAGGTCATGCAGAGATTGCGTGCAGCATGGCCGGAGATAAAGGTACTGGTGCTGCGAGAATCCATTGTTGGCGTCCGCACCACACGTTGCGACCACACGATGGACAGCCTGGACGGACCGACCGCCCTGCTGCACGAAATCCATGTGCTGCTGGAAATTGCTGCCACTGAGAGCGCCGCGTCCGGGGATGGTCTCGTCATAAACGTTCAGTGATTTTCAGATAAAGTCAGCGCTCCGCTCAGGGTGAAGTGGCGGAGTTGCGCCGCGGACTGCCAGAGCTCCCCCAAAGATTGAACATAGGCGAGCTGCAACTGGAAGAGCGTGCGCTCGGAGACCAGTACCTGCGGATACGCCGCGGCCATCTGCCGGTAGCGATCGCGGTAGAGATCGTAGGCGCGTTGGGCGCGCGGCAGCAGCTCAGATTTGTAGCGGAAGGTTTGCGCGGCGGCGATGTTGTGCTGCTCGATGAGCGGCGCAGCGGATTGGCGCAGGGCGAGACGAACGCGCTCAGCCTCCGCGTGTGCGGCATTCACGGCGGCCTGCGCGGCGGCGATGTTGCCCTGATTGCGATTCCAGAGCGGCAGGTCGATGGAGGCGGAGGCAAAGGACTGCGCGCCGGTGGCGATGTTCGGGTTCTGCCGAATCAGCTCATTGTTCCACTGCTCGCCGGCGCGGAGGGTCAGGTCGGGGAGGACTTCGCGATGCGCGCTGCGTAACTGCGCCTCGGCTGCATGGACCGCCTGATCGGCGCGCTGGACGGCGGGGCTCTGCTCCAGCATGGCATCGAGCGATGGCGGTTGCGCGGGCGTTGCCGTGAGGTTGCCGGCCAAGCGGGTGAGCGGCAGATCGGGCTGGCCGGCGATGGCGATGAGCTGGCGGAAGGCGGCGATGTAGTGATGCTCCGCAGTCAGGGTGTCGAGCGCAGCCTGCTCCTGCTCGACTTCAGATTGCAGGACATCGGGCGCGTCGGCCTGACCGACGTTGGCGAGCTGGCGCGCGGTCTGGGCAGCGTCGCCTGCGATGGCGCTGAGGTGTTTGCGCGTCTCTATCTCCTGCTGCAGGGCGAGCGCGGTATAGAAGGCGCTTTCGATGTCAGCCTCGATGCGCTGCTGCTGCGTGGCGAGGTCAAGCTCATCGGTGCGCTGCTGCTCGCGAAAGGCATCGCGGCGCAGACCGAGCTTGCCGCCAAGCGGGATGGTTTGTTGAACGAAGCCGCCCTGTTCGCCACCGCCGTAGGAGCCGCCACGAATCTGATCGCCCTCATAGCCGATGACGGGATTGGGCAGCATGCCGGCTTGCTTTGCCTGGCCGGCGGTCTGCGCGATGGCGGCTTGGGCGGCGCGCAGGGTGGGGTTGTGGGTCCGGGCGAGGGTCAGCACGGCATCGAGGGTAAGCGGCGCGAGGCTGGCGGTCTCGGCAAGAACATCGGGCTCGGCGGCGGCTGGCGGGTTAGTTGCCTGACTGGACGAGGAGGAGGATGGCATCTGCATGCCGGGCATGGTGTTCCCCATCGGTTGCTGTGCGGCTGCCGCGGAGACGAAGAGCAAGGCGCTGAAGAAGAGGAATTTCATCGGCTGCCTCCCTTCTGGCTGCCCATGCCACTCTTGTGGTTACGAATCGACTGCATCATGCGGTCGTAATCCGGCTGGGGCAGAACGCGGATCAGGGTCATCATGCCCTGCATCTGGGCGCTCCAGCCGGGCGGCAGGCCGGCGTTCGCGGGCGTAGCGACCATCGCGTCCATGTTCATCATGCTGCCTTCCATGAAGGCGTCCTGCGGGAAGTTTGGGATGCTGTTTGCGTTCGGCGCGATCTCGCCGGGACTCATTGCGTGGCTCATCTGCATGCCGGGCCCCATTTGCATTTCGGACTTGGCGTTGTGCATCGCGTGCTCAGAGAGCGGGCCGTTCGTGGTCGCCATGTCGCTGGCGGAGGCGACGCCCATGCCGCGGCCGAGTGAGGGGCCGTAGTCGTCGCCCATGGGGACGGGCGGCGTGCCCTGCAGCATGCCCAGGCTGGTGTTCATGTCTATACCGGCGGGAATGCCCGCACCCTGGCCTCCAGCCATTCCGGACGCGCTCATGCGGGTCATGCCGCCTACGGTGGAGGACATCTGATTCATGTTGTGGTGGGGGAGGTGGCAGTGGACCATCCAGTCGCCGGGATTGTTGGCGACGAACTCGATGTCGCGTGCCTGCGCAACGCCGACGAGCACGGTGTTGCCGGGCCACCACGCCGTCTCCGGGATGCGGCCGCCTTCAGTGCCGGTGATGTAGAAGGTGTGACCGTGCAGATGCATGGGGTGGTGGTCCATGCCGAGGTTCACGAAGCGGATGCGCACACGGCTGCCGAGCGGCACGATCATGGGCGTGATGGCGGGGCCGGCCTTGCCGTTGAGGACGAGCCAGTTGAACTCCATGCTCATGGAATTGGGAATGGTGCTCGATGGGAGCACGGCATACTCCTGCAGATGGATGAGGAAGTCGTGATCAATCGCGGGCTGGTACGGCGCGGCGGGATGCATGATGAAGCCGCCGAGCATGCCGATCATCTGCTGCATGGACATGTGCGAGTGATAGAAGAAGGTGCCGCTCTGGTGGATGTGGAACTCGTAGACGAAGCGGCCGCCGGGCACGATGGGCTGCTGCGAGATGCCGGGCTGGCCGTCGTACCGCACCTGATCTTCGAAGCCGTGCCAGTGGATGGAGGTGGGCTCGGGGAGATGGTTGTCGAAGACGATGCGCACGTTGTCGCCCTGGTTGACCTGAATGGTCGGGCCGGGCGCGGAGCCATTGAATCCCCATAGATCGAGCGTTTTGTTGGGCAGAATTGTCTGTTTCACCGGCTCGGCGATGAGGTGGAAGACCTTCGTCCCGTTCTCGAGGGTGAAGGGAAGGTCGGCGACGTCGGGGGTGGTGACGGGAATGTTGTGCGCGGGACCGGTACCGTTGCGGGCCAGTTCGAGGATAGGACGGGCACTGCCCGAGTCGGGACCGCGGCGGGTAGCCTCGTCGGCGAACAGCTGCGGTACGGCGACCAGTCCTGCACCGAGGCCGAGGGCGCGCTGGAGAAAGCTGCGTCGGTTGTTACGTCGATTGCTCAAAGGATTGCCCATGGCGTGAATTCCCTGCTCTGTGGATGGAAAAGAGACAGCCGTACGCACAAATACGCGTGGCGCTTCAGCGGGGATGGGTTCTAAATGCGGAGGGGATTCGGTGTGGCGTGAAGCTGGCCGGGCGGCGAGCTGTCGACGATCTGTGCGGTACGGGTGCGCGGGTTTTGCGAGAGCAGGCCGGCGGCGATGACTGTGACGGCGGGAGGGTTGTGGAGGGCGTTGGTCCCTGTAGAGAGCAGTGCCGCAACCGTCTCCGGTGCTTGCGTTGCGGTGCAGACGGCGGCACCAGTTGAGTGGCAGCAGGTTGCAGCGCGCACGCAGGGCTGCTGGGAAGTTACGGCCGAGATCGGGTGATGCGGCGCTACGGCCAAGCACCGGGCGCCGCAGGTTGCGCTGGCGAGCGGCGCGAGCACCAGCAGGAGCATCAGGGCGAAGGCGAGTTGTGCGCGATGTGCCATCAGCAGCGTATGAACAGTGTAGCGTCAGGGGTCGGCTACTCGCTCCCTTTCCGAAAAGGAGGTTACCAAGACGATGAGTGAAAGCATTGAACCTACCTCGAGCTACAGACCACGGCAGACCAGGCCATGGCTAGTGCGGCAGGTGGCCGTGGCCGTGCAGTAGCTGCACGATAGAGAAGAAGAGGAGCCAGAAGCCGACCATCGCGGCGAGGATGCGCAAGATGAGGACCGCGGCGCGGCGGTGGTCCAGATGACGTTTCCCGGCAGCAAGCGGATCCAGGTTTGGATTCGTGATCCGCCGAAATCCGACGCCGGGGCCGAAGGCGGCCATGAGCAGGAAGGCGATGCCGACGATGATCCGGACGTAGAGCACAGGGATAGCTCCTTTTGTAGACCAGAATGCAAAAGCTACGTCATAACTAGATGCTGCGACGGGCTGTCGTGCCACGATAAACTACTCAGGATAGCGGGGGACGGGACGCGATGAAGTGGTTTCGGTGGATATGGCTGGCAGGCACGCTGGCGCTGTTGGGCGAGGCCTTCTATCAGGCGATGTACGTGGCGCCGACGGAGGCGACCATGGGCAACATCCAGCGGATCTTTTATTACCATTTCCCCTCCGCGATGCTGACGTTCCTATTCTTCTTTATCAGCTTTATCGCGTCCATTGTCTATCTCGCGGTGCGGCATCGCGATCCGCTGCGGGCGTTGAGTGCCGATGCGCTCGCGCTGTCTTCGGCGGAGATGGGCGTGGTGTTCTGCACGGCGGTCCTGATCCAGGGACCGCTGTGGGCGCGGCCGGTGTGGGGCATCTGGTGGACCTGGGATGCGCGGCTGACCAGCACGCTGGTAATGTGGCTGATCTACTGCTCGTACCTGCTGGTGCGGCGCTTCGCCGCGGGACCGCAGATGCAGACGCTGGCGGCGGTGGTGGCGATCTTCGGATATGCGGATGTGCCGATTGTGTATTTCTCGACGCGCTGGTGGCGTACGCAGCATCCGGCGCCGGTGATTGGCGGCGGTCCGAACTCGGGGCTCGATCCAAGCATGTGGCCGCCGGTGTGGTGGAATCTGGCGGCGTGGCTGGCGTGGGGTCTGATGGTGATGGCGTTTCGGTACGCGATTGAGCGGCGGCGGCAGCTACGGGAGCAGGACGAGGCGCTGCACGCATTGGAAGCGACGCTTGAAGCAACACCGTGGAAGGAGAACGAGTGATGGCGCATCGTCATCTGATATTGGCCTACGTGCTGACATGGGTATTGCAACTGGGGTACGTGGGGTTTCTAGCGGTGAAGTGGCGGAACGAGAAGCGCGCGGGGCGCACGCTGCGCTAGGAATGTAGTGGTTGGGCCTTTCGGGTCGACTGTTTTGCGGGAAGTACCCTACCCTGGCTAGTAATGGGGCGACGTTCCTCTTCGACATCTCAAGAGCGAGATGCGGGAGACCTGTAAGAGATTTCCATTTTGGAAAAAGCAACGAAGCTGTCTCGGAGGAGACAGCTTCGTTGTCCGAGGAAGGGTACCGCAGGGCGGATTGCAGTCCGCCGGAGCTCACTTGCGTGACTCTAGGGCCGGTAGACGGCCAGCGTTTCAGGGAAGTTTCACGGCGGCCAGGGGAAATGAGAGTTCTGTCCCACCTTCGGGGGAGAATCCAAACTGGAAAGAGGGATTCAAGCGAGGGGTGAGTCGAGGGATGATCGTCGTGTCAGGAGCGGCACCCCAAAGAGCAGCGCCTGAAAAGCCGAACGGCGAAGACCGCAGGCTCTCATCTCGACTAGCCTCCCAGAGGCCACCGGCGGGTGGCCTTCATTTTTTGTTCGCTATCTGGTTGACGGCAGCCGCAGTGGGCGGCAGGGTGGCGATCCATTCTTCTGGCGTGCGCACCTTTCCGGCAATCAAATCGAGCAGCAGGCGGTGCACAACCATCGCGCTTTCGGGGCGGTCGATCAGCTCTCCCCGGGTTTGTTGCGGGAATCGCACCATCAGGACCGGACGCTGATCGAAGAAGCCTCCGTTGGTAGCGCGCTCCTCGGCCTTGGTCCATCCTCCCGCTCCCCTCCACAGCGATGAGCGCCACGAATGGTCAGAGGAGACGATCAACACTGTGTCAGCGGCCGCCGGGCTGGCGGCCAGCGAGTTGAGAAACTGCGCCATCCCCTGATCGGCGAGGACGAGATTGCCCAGATAGTCAAAGTCATGCTCCCCGGAGGGGTTCCTCATTAAACCCGGAGGATGCGGAACGGGCATGTGAATGAAGACGAGCCGGAGGCTCGGATCGTCGATCAGAGCCTCTCCTGCACTGAGGATGTTCTGGTAGTCGTCGCGTAGCACCTGATTGTGCGACCCCTTGTGCCACATCAGTTCGATACGGGCGGCAAGGGGCAAGCCGTCGCGCGCATTTTGCCAACTGGACTGCCGGCTGGAAAGAGCGCTGAAGAGCTCTCCTGCGACGGATTGGCTGAAGGTCCAGTAGCAGCTGTCGAGCACGTTATTCAGAATGCGGCAATAGGGGTTGTACCAGCCGGCGACACCTGTTCCCCAGCCCTGACGCTTCGCCGCAGCAAAGACGGACGCGTTCTGGTCGAAGTGCTGCCACGGCGCATCGGGGCTGTAGCGCAAGAGCAGGTGTCCGCTTGCATCGCCTTCCACGTCTGCAACCGGCCGCCCGAGGAACAGTGACGGGATAATGCGCTGCGTTTGATCGCCGATAGGCGAGAGTTGGGAGAAGGTGACGCTCTCCGCGGCGACTTTGGCAAATGCCGGCAGAACGATGCCCGGTTGCGGGTGCTCCAAGGCCTGACGGTAGGAGAGCTCGTCAAACAAGATCCAAACGATGTGCAGCTCGCCTGGATGCCCTGGGTTGCTGACCGGCCGTGTGAAACTAGCCTGCTCTCGCGGCACCCGGCTGAAGCAGGCGAGCACGAGCCGTGGAATGACGACCAGCAGCAGCGCGATGCCACCGGCCGCGAGGATAACGGACGCGATGCGCACCAGGTTCCTGTAAACGCGAGGTGTAAACAGCAGCAGAGCCAGAGCGGCCGCCAGCATCACCGCGGGGATATACGGCATGGCTCGCAGCAGATCTCCGCGGAGCATGCGGTCGACCCTCGATGTGGAAATGTCGCGGGCGACGATCCAGGCTGTGGCGAAAAAGACAGCCAGCCACAAGGTCTGATTTAGTCGAGGCGCTGCCCGGTCGAGCAGCGTGAAGGCGATGCCACCGAGCAGCCCGAGCACCAGCACGTCGATGAGCAGCCCTCGCGTGAGGGTGGTGACGGGCAGGAGCTGGTGGTAGAAATCGCGTCGCGCTGGAGAGAGGAACTCGGCAAGCGGTGGGAACAGATACAACATAGCCACGCCGCCACCCTGCAGCCAGGGTCGAGTTTTCATGATTCAGTGTTCTCCGCTGTGATGAAGACGTGTTCGACACGCCATGGTTGACGCCTGGGTACCGTTTTCTAGTGCACGCATCGCACAGGCTCGGTCCTGCTCCTCGGTCTTGCTGCGGGGCGTTCAGAAGAGCATGGAGAAGAGTCCGCGCGACATTGGGTGCGAAGTAGAGCATGGCGATGCCTGCGCCCTGCAGGACTGGTTTCGTTTTCACCGGGTTTCGAAGAGCCAGAGACTTCGGCCGTTGGGAAGATTTTCGACCAGCCGGCGGGCGAAGTGCCGGTCGGCGGCTGCGAGGAAGGCGCTCTCGTCGAGGTGTCCGTAGATCTCCTGGCGTCCGCGACAGAGTTGCTGGAACTGGGAATCGGTTGCGGGCACCCACTCGATGATGGCCCACCGCGTGGTGAGGCGGGCGACGAGATCGAAGATCGCGGGCAGCGGGATCTGGTCGATGAGCAGCATGTGGTGGATGACACCGAGCATCAGGATGCCATCGAAGAGACCTTCGGAGCGCTGGAGCAGGCTGAGGCTTTCTGCGTTCTGCCAGCCCACGGCCGGCGTGGGACGGGCGATGTTGGCGACGACCGGAAGAATGGGTTCGCACTTCGCGCGGGCCTCGCGCCAGTTGGCGTCGGCGGCCTGCACATCGGTGTCCCAGGCCACGACGTGCGCGCCGGCCGCGGCGGCGATACGGGAGTAATGACCGGTATTTCCCCCAACGTCGAGCACGCGCCGCGGGCTGGCTTGGGTGAGCGCCCGTTCCACGAACGCGGCCTTGCGTGCATGATCCTCCGCGCTGTAGTGGCTCGCGGTGGTGGTGTAGTCGCTCCAACGGGAGGTGCGCGGCGCAGGGGTGAGAGCACGGAGGGTGCGCCGCAGCTTCTTCAGTGTGCCGCGCAAAACGTGTGTGGCCACCTCCGGTTCCTGCTGGCGGACCGGGCTGACGCCATTGGACGCGGAGGCATTCGCTTTGCCCTCCAGCAGATGCGGCAGGGTGACCAGCGAGCGCAGCGGTGCTGTCCAGCGGCGGCGCAGCGGCAGATGCGCATAGAGATCGGTGGGCTCGTAGCCATCGCGACGCTCGATGGATGCAGCGAGAGGCCAGCCAAGATAGCGGTTAGCCGCGAGGGGAAGCAGAAACGTGCGGACGAACTGACCGTAGGCGAGCCAGATGGGATTTCCCGGCTTGCGAGCATCGAACGAGAGCACGTCGACGAAGACAGGTTCGGCGTTGCGGAAGAGAACGTTGAGCGGCGTTGCATCCTTGAGGATGAGGCCGGCGGCGACGGACTCTTCGCAGAGGTCGAGGGTCAATTCACCTGCAGCGGCCCACTGCCCGGGCGTCCACTCCCAGGGATAGGTCGGATAGTCGATGCGCTCGTGTTCGAGCAGCAGCGAGCCATCCGTATCGCGTGCAGCAATCGAGGTGGCAACCATCCGGCCGCTGCTCATCCATCGGCGTGCAAGGGCGGAGGCGAGAAAAGAGTCCGCCGCTGCCGCGAAGGCGGGACGAACGTGGCGAAAGACCTTGGCCTGATCAAAGTAAAGTGAACCCGCCGGGTCGCGAAACGTTCCGCGGGGCGCGACAGCTCCAGTCATTGCGGGATTTCTTGACCCTGCACGATGGCTGTCTCTTCGGTCCCTTCAACGGGATCTTTGCCAAGGCGGAAGATTCTGCGCAGCTTCGAACGAACGATGAAGAGGGCGCCGGCCAGCATGGAGCCAGCCACCTGAAGGAACAGGAGCCCGGAGCCTGGATCGGCGTAAGCGTACGCGGGGCGTTGAAAGGCAATGGCCAGTGCGGTTACCTGCGCGACGGCAAGCAAAACGAGCACAATACGGGAGAAACGACGCAATCTAAGCCCCCTAGGAACCAATAGTGCCAAGCCAGACAGAACAGGAGATGACGCAGGCATGCCGACAACTCTTACCGAAATCTTCATGAGTTCTTAATCTTGTATCGGATTTGGACGAGAACCGGCGACAAAAAGTTTCGCCTTTCACTTTGGCGTGGATGTGGAGGTTACCGCCTGATTCATCGTGCATTTACCGAAGATACAACCGCCAGTACACTTGTAGGTTCCGGAGGATAGCCACTCATGCTGGTAGTGATGAAGCCGCACGCGACGGTGGAAGAGGTGCAGGCGGTCTGCGATCGGATCGAAAGACTGGGGTACCGGCCGCATCCGATGCCGGGGGCCCAGCGGACGGCCATCGGCGTTACGGGAAACCAGGGTGCGGTGGAGCAGGATGCGCTGGCCGAGATGTCCGGTGTGGCGGAGGTCATCAAGGTCTCCAAGCCCTACAAGCTGGTAAGCCGCGACGTGAAGGAAGAGGACACGGTGATCCGCTTCCCAGGCACGAATGCGACGATCGGCGGCCGGAACATCGCGGTGATTGCCGGACCATGTTCGATCGAGAGCCGCGAGCAGGCCTTTGCGGTAGCCGAAGCGGTGGCGAAGGCGGGAGCACAGTTCCTGCGCGGAGGCGCGTACAAACCGCGCACCTCTCCGTATGCCTTCCAGGGCATGGGGGAGGCGGGGCTGCGCATCATGGCCGAGGTACGGGAGCGCTTCGGATTACGCATCGTGACTGAGGCGCTGGACAACGAATCCCTGGAGCTGGTGGAGAAGTATGCCGACATGATCCAGATCGGCGCGCGCAACATGCAGAACTATTCCCTGCTGAAGCGCGCTGGGCGCTCGAAGCTGCCGGTGCTGTTGAAGCGCGGACTTTCGGCGACGCTGGAAGAGCTGCTGATGGCGGCGGAATACGTGATGAGCGAGGGCAACTACCAGGTGGCGCTGTGTGAGCGCGGCATCCGCACCTTCACCGACCACACGCGCAACACACTGGACCTGAGCATTGTGCCGGCAGTGCAGCGGCTGAGCCATCTGCCGATCGTCGTCGATCCGAGCCATGGCACTGGCAAGCGTGACAAGGTGCTGCCGCTGGCGCGTGCGGCGGTTGCGGTAGGCTGCGATGGCCTGATCGTCGAGGTGCATCCCGCGCCGGACCAAGCGCTCTCCGACGGCGCGCAATCGCTCTACCCGGAGCAGTTTGCGCAGTTGATGGACGAGTGCTCACGGATTGCGGAGGTGGTGCACCGGCGCATTCCTCGAGGTATCGAAATGGGCGGCATCGAGGTGGCGGCGCACGAAGGGGCCGCCTTCCCTGCTGCGCGTTAAAGGGCTTGAGCTTCGAGCGCGGGGCGTGTGCCTCGCGTTTGCTATTTGCGCGGGGATATCGCTGAGCGGCTGCCGCAAGCATGACTTCCCTGTCTACGCGAAGAACTATCGTGAGTTCGCGTACGTGACGAACAGCGGCAGCGATACGGTGACGGCGCTGGATGTGGTGAACCTGCGGCAGGACCGCGTGATCGCCGTGGGACGGCGGCCGGTTGGCATTGCGGCGAATCCATTGCGCGACGAGGTATACGCAGTGAATGCGGACAGCGGGTCGGTGAGCGTGATCGACACCACGCGCAACCAGGTGGTGGCGACGATCGCGGTCGACCGGACGCCTTACTCGATTGACATTGCAAGCGATGGCCGCACCGCGTATGTCGCGAATTCCGGTGCGAACGATGTGTCGGTCATCGATCTGGACCTGCGGCGGGTGACCGCCACCATTGGAGTGGGGGAAGGACCGGGCATGGCGCGCATCGCTCCGGATGGCAACACACTGGTGGTGAGCAATGAGAAGAGCGGCAGTGTAAGTGTGGTGGATCCGAAACTCAAGCGGGTCCGCGCCTTCTTCTCCGGCTGCCCGAGCGCAACAGCGGTGACTATGCTGCCGGATTCTACGAAGGCGTTGGTGGCCTGTTCCGGCGGACATCAAGTGATGGTGGTCGGCCTTGCGCGCGCGGCGAGCGGGGGGATGAGCGCAAAGCCGGACCGGCTGCTGGCGCTGCTGGATGTAGGCGCGACACCGACCAGTGTTGTGCTGAAGCCGGATGGAGGCGAAGCGTTTGCCACTAATTTTGGCGGCAACTCCATCTCCGAAATTGCGACCGGCAACAACGAGGTGGGCGGCACCTATCAGGTGGGGATGCAGCCTTCGCAGGGCATCGTGACCAGTGACAACTCGCTGCTGTGGGTGACGGACTTCGGCAGCGGCACGGTGAGCCTGTATGGCATTGATGATGGCAAGCTGCTGGGAAACGTTCCGGTCGGCGAAGGTCCGGATGCGGTGGCGCTCTCCACCGCAGGGCATCTGCTGATGGTTGTCGATTCAGGCTCGGACGATCTTGCCTTGGTGCGCACTAAGACGCGTGCGCTGTTTACGCTACTGCCGCTCGGAAAGAAGCCGAGCGGCATTGCGGTGAAGTCGTTTCTTGTTCACTGAATGGCGTTGGCCAGAGATTCATTGCGCCTACTGCTGGTTCTTGGCTCCGCCCAAGATGACACCCTCTGCTTGTCGTTTCGCTAGCTGATGATTCAGGACACTTTTGAAGCCTCGCCACACCAGAGGATCGCGCCCAAGCGATAGAGATACGCGCGCTCCAGCAGAAAACTGCAGCGGGTGTTCGCCAGCATGCGGGCGAGCTCGTTGTAAGTGTAGGCGCGACGAACAGACGCGGGGCCGTCGTGGCGGGAGATGCGGCTGCGATCGATGATGCGATTCAACTGCGCGAGCCGGTAATGAAGCGCGCTACGCTCCAGGTCGTTGATGACGACGGCGATGCGCGCAACGCGCCGCGCCTCGGCGAGATAGCGCGCTATCTGCGGCGGCTCCAGATGGTGCAGGAAGAGGCAGCAGGAGACGATGTCAACGCTCGCGTCAGGAAACGGAAGAGCGAGGGCATCGCCCGCCAGCATGCGCGGCGCGGGTAACGCGGAGGGCCAGGCACGCGGGCCGGGCAGGTGAGCGGCGCTGCGGTCAAGCAGCGTGACATGCGGCGTGACCTGGGCCGCGACGCCAAGCCGGAGCAGCGCTGCCTGCAGCACGTCGGCACGTCCGCTGGCGACTTCCAGAATGTGAGGGCGCTGTTCGCGAGGCACGCGCGTGAGCGCCTGCTTCAGCAGGCGTGCGTGGAACCGCATACCGCCAAAACGACGGTTGGCGAGGTTGATGGCATGGAGCGCAGCATCGATCTCCGCCGGCGTGCCGCGGTCGTCGTCCAGCCACTCGTCCTCAACAATTCGTTCCATGATCACCGTGGGAAGAACAAGGGAGTGACAATTGAATGACGTAACGGAGGACGGCTTTCTCGCGTCTCACTTGCATTGGGCGCAACCGTCGCCGCAGATATGTCATTGTCAGAGTAATGGACGAACGAACGAGTGGAATGGATGTCGCGGTGTTGGGAGGAGGCCCCGCGGGTCTGGCTGCGGCGATGGCTTTGCGGCAACGCGGATGCCGCGTCGCGCTCTATGACGGACAGCATCCGCCGATCGATAAGGCCTGTGGTGAAGGGTTAATGCCGGAGGCGGTGCGGCTGCTGCGGACACTAGGGCTGACGCTCGACGAGCACGACGGTGCGCCTTTGGCGGGCGTCTCGTTCCACGATGCACATGCGAGTGCGAAGGCCGTGTTCAGCGGAAGAGGACTTGGCGTACGCCGCACCCATCTGCAGAGCCGCATGGCTGTACGGGCGGCGGAGATGGGGGTCCATTTGCATTGGGGTGCCGCTGTGCGCGCGATGCACGGCGGGGGGTTTGTATCTCGAGATGCGGCGATCGAAGCGGACTTTTTTGTGATCGCCGACGGACTGTGCTCGACGCTTGCGGCGGCCAGCGGATTTTGTGAGCGCGACTGTTACAGCGCACGTTACGCCAGCCGCCAGCAATTTCAGCGTGCTCCATGGAGCGATTGCGTAGAGGTGCACTGGCGCCCGTGCGAACAGCTCTATGTGACACCGCTGGGCGACGACGCAGTCGGCGTGGCATTGCTGACCAACATGCGAGGCCGTAGGTTGAGCGATGCCCTGCCCGATTTTCCCGCGGTGGCAAACCGGTTGGCCGGCGCGGCGCGTACTTCCAGCATGCGAGGTGCAGTGACCCGGACGCGCGGGCTGCGCGAGGTGATTCGCGGCAACATCGCGGTACTGGGCGATGCCTCAGGATCCGTGGATGCAGTGACGGGCGAGGGGCTGCTGAGCGCGCTGCGACAGGCGCATGCGCTGGCCGATGCCCTAGCCGCGGGCGAGCCGCAACGCTATGCAGCGGCGCATCGGCAGATAGCGCAACGTCCGCAGCGCATGGCGCGGCTTTTGCTGCTGCTCGATCGCTATCCGTGGCTGGAGCAGCAATTTGTCGCCCGCATGGCGAAGCGGCCGGAGAGTTTTGCCGCGCTGCTGCGCGTACATCTTGCGGAGGAGAGTTGGACGGAATTTGCGTGGAACGAGTTGGCGAGGTGCCGGAGGGCCGCACCGCTACCGGCTGGATTACGCGAGACACAATGTAACAACGCTTGCGGCATAACACAAAGTACAGGGCCATGGCTGCCCCATGCTGCAGGCTCCCATCGAGAAAGAGGACTATGAAGATTGCCAGTGTGGCTCGTGCACTGCCGCCGTACCGTTTTCGCCAGCAGGAGATCTTCGAAGCACTCGCGCGGCATTGGCGGGAGAAGCTGGACAACCCGGAGCTGCTTTCGCGATTTCATCATCGCGTCGGCGTGGAGACGCGCTATTTCGTGCTCCCGCTGGATGGCTATGACGCCCTGACGCGATGGGGCGATGCGAACCGGGTGTGGCTGGAAAAGGCAGAGGAGTTGGGCGAACAGGCGATCGACCTCGCGCTTGAGCGCGCGGGCATGGAGCGCAGCCGCATCGACGCGCTGCTGACTGTGTCGGTGACAGGGCTCGCGAGCCCGTCGCTCGATGCGCACCTGACGAACCGCATGCATTTGTCACCGGCTATTCGGCGCACACCGATCTTCGGGCTAGGGTGCGTGGCCGGCGCGGCAGGCATCGCGCAGGCCGCCGACTACGTGCGCGCGTATCCGGACCGCGTGGCGGTGCTGCTCTCCGTGGAACTGTGCTCGCTGACATGGCAGAGGAGCGACTTGTCGATTGCAAACCTGATTGCGTCAGGATTGTTTGGCGACGGGGCGGCGGCTGTGGTCGTCGCGGGCGATGATGTTGCGGCGGATGGGCCGGAGATAGTGGATACGGCGTCGAGCTTCTATCCCGACACAGAAGAGGCGATGGGCTGGGATATCTCCGAAGAAGGATTTCGCATTGTGCTCTCGCCGGAGGTGCCTTCGATCATCCGGGCGAGGCTGCCGGGTGATGTGGATGCGCTGCTGCGCCGCAATGGGCTGACCTGCAGCGACATTGGCAGTTGGGTGCTGCATACCGGCGGCCCGAAAGTGCTGGATGCGATGGCGGGATCGTTGGGGCTGGATCGCGAAGTGTGTGCTGCGTCGTGGGATTCACTGCGCGAGGTGGGAAATCTCTCGTCTGCCTCCGTGCTGCTGGTGCTGGAGGAGATTATGCAGAATCGCCGGCCGCCTGCGGGCACGTGGGGCGTGCTGGCCGCACTGGGGCCGGGATTCTGCGCGCAGCTGGTGCTGCTGCGCTGGTGAGGACTTGATGTCCGGGCAGGCGCCCCTTTGGCGCGTTTTGGTTGCGCTCAGGATGACAGCTGAAGTGGTTACGCCGTAATCCCGTTCGCGGCCTGGCGGGCGAGGACAAGAGTGATGTCGTCCGGCTGCTCCTGGTCTCCGATCCAGGCGCGCAGAGACTGCAACACCTGCTGCGAGATCGCCGCAAGCGGAAGGTGGCGATGGCGCGTGACCATTTCGATGAGGCGCTCTTCGCCAAACTCGCCGAATTCGTTTTCCGGTTCGGTGACGCCGTCGCTGTAGGCGATGAGGATGTCACCAGGATCGAGAGTCACAGAGCCCTCATCGTAGACCAGGTTATCGAGCAATCCGACAACGGAGCCTCCGCGATCGAGACGGCGCACGCTTCCATCGGCGCAGAGGACAAAGGGTGGGAGTTGGCCGCCGTTGGAGTAAGTCAGCATGCGGGAGTTGGTGTCGTAATGCGCAAGAAAGAGCGTCGCGTACTTCTCCGGCTGGGTGCTGCGATAGAGATGGCGGTTGAGTAGGCTGAGCACTTTGCCGGGTGAACTGAAGGTGGCGCCGCCCTGGAAGAAGCGGTCGGTGCCCCCGTTGTCACTGAAGCAGTCCTCGCCCGCGAAACGATAGGCGCGCACAGCGGAGTGCAGCGAAGCCATGAGCAGCGCAGCGGAGATGCCCTTGCCGCTGATGTCGCCTATGGCGAGGGTCAGCTCGCTCTCGCCCATGATGAGGAAGTCGTAGTAGTCGCCGGAGACGGTGCGCGCCGGTTTGCAGACGCCGTGAAGCTCGAGTCCGGGCATTGCCACCTGGCCGTGCGGGAAGAGGTTGTTCTGCACCTCCTGCGCAATCTCCAGCTCGCTCTGCATGCGCTCCTTCTCGCGCTGCTGCTCCAGCAGGCGCTCGAGCGACTCGGACATGGTGTTGAAGGATGTGGAGAGTGCGCCGAGCTGGTCGCGGCGCTGCACCTGGATGCGATGCGCGAAGTTGCCGCTGTCGATGGCGGTGGTGGCGCGATAGAGATCGCCGACGGCGTTGGTGATGGTGCGGTTGAGGCGAACCGCCATGATGAAGGCGATGAGCTCGAGGATGGCGAAGAACGCCGCAAGGATAAGCAAGAGGTAACGGATGAAGGTGCCAACGAAGACGGCGGCGCCGAAGAGATGCGCGTAAAGCAGTGCAGGACGCGAGGTAACGTTGATCAGGCTGGTGAGCTGCTTGCCACTTCCCCACGCGGTGGTGGTGAGCGGCGTGGAGAAAGTGATGCTCCGATCGAGCAGGAAGGCGGGGGGGGGCAGCTTGCCGCCACTCACGGTGCCGGAGGTTTGCTGTGCCAACTCCTCCCCTGTAGGCCTGCGCGAAGGACCGCGAGTGGTCTTGCCGTCATCTTCCGCAAGCTCTCTGACATCCGGAATGATGTGGATCAGGCCGAGGCCCTGGGCAAGCTGATCGACGGTCGCGAGATCGAGCGGGGTGCTGGAGATGAAGGTGACCATGTGACCCGCGACGGTTCTCGTATTCACGGCGCGGAGGACTAAACGACCGTTGTCGAGGACAACGCCTCGAAATCCATCACGCGACCAGGTGGGATAAGTGATTGGGTTGCCGGCATTGTGCTGCGGCAGTTCCCTGCCGTCATTGATGAGCAGCAGTTGGCGATGGGCGGTCCCGGTACTTACCCAGGCGTCGACCATAAGCCGGCCGGGAACGCTGTGGTTGGCGGCGTCATAATCCCCGAGCTCGACGGAGTTAGCCGATGGTGCGCGAGCGATGGCGTGGGCCACGTGCACGGCAAAGGCCTGGTTCTCCGCGCTGAGGCGGCCGAGGGTGGACTGTAGCTCCGAGCTGGCGGCGAAGGTGGCGAACTGGCCGGCAAAGACGTATGCGGCAATGGTTGCCAGTGTGACGAAGAGCACCACCGGCGCGAGCCCCATGAGCAGGTAGGTGACAACGAGACGATTGCGGACCTTCCACAGCACATAGTTGACCAGCCAGCGGTAAAGGACGATGCAACTGAAGACCAGCCAGAGGGGCACGACGACGACCAGCGCAAGCGTGTTGAGCCCACCGGCAGGCCCGGGCAGGAAACGCAGCAGCACAAGAAGGATGAGGGCCGCGAGCGACCAGAAGGCGCCGTGTTCCGCTACGCCCGAGAGTGCAGGGCGCCGCAGCGGATTCAGGATGGCAGCTTCTGCGCGCGCGAAGAGGTTCGGCATACTCAGGCCGAGTGTAACGGACTGGCCGTCCGGGCGGACGCGCCTGCGGCGCATATTGTGGGGTTCGCTTCCTTTGGTCGCTCACGCCTGATGTTGTGAAGCAGGACGGAGATTGAACAGCAGATCGCCCACATTGAATACTAGTTCCGCTTGCACAACTCCGTAATGAGACCGGTAACGCAGATCGTCATGTATATACAGCAGATCCACTCGAAACAGGTCACAGCGAAAGTCTCCAGTTGCCCGGCTGGGGTGTCCATTCTCTGATGCCGCTTTTCACCGGCCCTCCATCTCGATGACGAGACGGTTGTCCGATGCGAGCAAGCTAGATATCGGATTGGGGGTCGTTGTGGTGGCGGGGGTCCGCTTCTCGGGCGAGACGCAGGGCGTGACGCGAGGCCGAGTAATGTGCGCCGGCGAGCATGAGCAGGCCGCTGACGAAGGCCCACATCATGAGCGAGACGGAGACCGAGAACGGTCCATAGACGGAGCGGAAATCGAGCCAGGGTAGCAGCGCGATATAGATGCGCTTAGCGACCTCCCACAACAGACCGGTGGTGACTGCGGCGGGCAACACGGCCACGATGGGGAGCCGGCGGTTGGGCAGCACCCAGTAGATCAGCAGGAAGATGAGCACACTGACGATAGCGGCGGATATCTGCAGCAGCCAATGGGCCAGGAAGCCGAAGACCACGTTGTCCGTGTTGCCCAGGAAGAGCAAGCTGAGCAGGCTGTGCTGCGCGGCGGTGAGCGAGATGGAGATCAGGGTGAGGGTGCCGATGGCGAAGGCCAAGCCCAGGGAGACGAGCTGGTTCATGAGATAGGAGCGGTTGCGACGTGCGCCCCAGACCTGGTTCAGGGCGACCTCCAGCGGGATGAAAACGCCGGTGGAGGAGATGAGCAGCATGACGATGGAGGCGATCTGCACGCCGCCGTGCGCGCGGGAGAGGATGGTCATGTTGCGGATGACAAAGTCCTGACCGGTGGGGAGGAAGTAGCGGATCTCGTCGGCGATGACGGCCGCCATGGCGGGCGAATGGAAGACCTGCCGGGCCAGGGTGAGCATGAGAACGATGAAGGGAAAGAGGGAGAGGATGACGTTGGCGGCGACACTGAAGGCGTAGGTATGCACCTCGGTCTGGGCAAGGTAGAGCCCCAGCGCCTTCGCGTGCTGGGCGAGCGAGGCATTATCCGGCAGGGCCCGGAGGGACGCAGCCGTAGATGGGCTAGCTCCTTGCGAATTGGACTGGAGACCCGGCGGGAAGAGGGTCAACATCGACATGGGGGACGGCTCCGCTGGTCGATGGTAGCAACGTTGGGCGGCAATTCCCCTCCCCACAAGGAGTGATATGGAGGCCGGCGGGACTGTTGAAAAGTCGCTGTAACGTAATTTTGTGTTGCAGTTAGGAGCGTTTCCTGCCATAACAGGAGAACGCAGGACGCCAATATGGGTCCGCGGGAAGCACGCTTTTGGAAGGCCGTTTTTGATGTTTTTGGTTTTGCTGTTCCGCAATGAACCTTGGGAAACAATGAGCTGCCCTGCGTCTTCGACGCCGGCAGCTTTTCGCGTTTTCAGAGGTAATTTGCGGGACGCCTACACACACGAGGTGAAAGGAGTCTCCCGTGAAAGAGCAAGGCGTTGTGAAGTGGTTTAACGGAGCAAAGGGTTATGGGTTCATCCAACGCTCCACCGGCGAGGATGTTTTTGTGCACTTCTCTGCAATTCAAGAGAACGGGTACAAGACGCTGAATGAGGGTGAAGGAGTGGAGTTCGAGTGCCAGCAGGGTCCGAAGGGACTGAATGCGGCCAACGTAATTCGCAGCGCCTAAGCCATCACAAGTGAGAACAGAACGGCCTCCCCGACGCAGGGAGGCCGTTCTGTTGATACTGCCCGCGCGGATGGGCCTTCGGCGCGCTTACCGGGTGCGCTTCCTTTGGTCGCTCACGCTGGGGTTAGCGAGTGACCGACAAAGTGCAGGTCGCTTCGAGGTTCAAGGCTGGCTCTTCGCTCATGAGGACGTCAGGTGGGCGATCGCCCATGCTGCGGCTTCTGCGAGGACAGGGTCGGCCTCGGTGCTGGCCCAGACTTCAAGTTGAGGCCGGAATTTTTGCTCGCCGCTGTTGCCCATTGCGATGGCCACGTTGCGCAGCAATCCATTTCTTTTTGTTCGTTTTACAGGCGAATTTCGGAATTGCTGGTTGAACTCCTCCGGGGTGAGGCTGGCTAGCCATTCGAGGGCAGGATTGATCAGCTCGGGTCGGGTGAGATCGAGAGCGGCGGTGCTGTGATTTCTGGATTTGGCGGTCCTGGACTTGACAGTCCAAGGGCAGACCTCCTGGCAGATGTCGCAGCCGAAGACCTGGCGGCCGATGGGGGCGCGCAGCTCTTTCGGGATGGGGCCACGCTTCTCGATGGTGAGGTAAGCGATGCAGCGGCTGGCATCCATCTGGCCGGGCGCGATGAGGGCTTCTGTCGGGCAGGCCTCGATGCAGCGGCGGCAGGTGCCGCAGCGGTCGGCTGCCGGCGTGGGACGGCTGGCCGCGGCGACGTCGAGCGAGCTAACGATGCAGCCCAGAAAGAGCATGGAGCCGAGCTGCTGATTGAGCGTGCAGGTGTTCTTGGCGGTCCAGCCGATGCCGGCCTGGCGGGCGAGGTCGCGCTCGATGAGTGGGCCGGTGTCGACGTAGGAGCGCGACTCGAATGCTTCGCCGATGCGGCGGTGGAGGGTCGCTTCAAGAGAGCGCAGTCGGGCGAGGAGTGTGTCGTGGTAATCGGAGGGGTGGAGTTCGCCTGTGGCGGGATCGGACTTCCCTGCCCAGGCGTAGCGGGCGATCCAGCCGGTGGCGGCTGGTGCGGGGTCGATGGAGAGCGGGCCGGGGGCGTTGTAGCTTGCCGCGCAGACGATGACGGAGCGCCCCCATGGAATGGCCGCCCGGACCTGTGAGCGCAGCAGGGCGCCCTGGTCGTTGCGCCGTTTGAGGTAGTCCATCTCGCCGGCGTGGCCGGCGGCGATCCACTGTTCTAAATACTGGCCAGGGTCGTCCCTGGGATAGTCGCCGGGATGATCTCTTCCCTGCTCGTCGAGCGCCGCGATGCCGGCGAGGTCGAAGCCCTCTGCTTGAGCGAGACGGGTGAGTTCATCCGGGGACAGGTCGAAGGTGGGCATTGCTGTCTCTATGGTAGCGAGGGATCACGGATCAGGTGGCGTTGATGGCCTTGGTGGCGTCCGACCCTCGAAACCGAACCAAAGGGCTCAGCGGCTAGTCAGAACAGCAAGCGCCTTTTCGTAGCGCTCGAGCTTTTTGTCGAGCTCGACGGGCGGCTCGGGACGGCGCTCCGGGGACATGTTGTCGTAGAGATCGGCGATCTTCACGACACGGCCGATGGGGTCGGCCTTGGAGCGGAGCACGAAGTCTTCATAAGACTCCTTTTTGGGAGTCTCGCGTCGGCTCACGCTGTCAACCGCGTTGCGGACGTTTTTGCCGAAGAGATTTTCGATCTCGTCGAGGGTGGTGGCGGTGTCTTCGACGGTATCGTGCAGGATGGCGGCGATGAAGTAGTCCTCGCCGCAATGCCACACGGCGAGTGCCACGCGAAAGCAATGCGCGATGTAGGGTTTGCCGGCCTTGTCCCTTTGATCCCGGTGGCGGATGGCGGCGAACTGAATGGCCTGACGGACCCTGGAACTGAGCTTCACGGGGAGCGAATCCATGAGTGCGATGGTAGAGAGGCATGGCTCAGCCATCAAGCCGCGAGGACGGCGAAAGCGGACTCTTCTGTTGAAAATCAGGTGAATTTGCGCGGCGTACGGTGTCGGGCTTAGGAAAGTGCCTTCTCGGAGTAACTGACGATCTGTTCCAGGCAGAGCTCGCGCGCGCGGGCACCGGCGGATTCGCGCTGGTACCAGTCGAGTGTGTAATCGAGCGCCTGGGGCAATGCGAGGACCGGCTGCCAGCCGAGGCCGGCGTGGGCTTTGGACCAGTCGAGCTTGAGCATCTGCGCCTCGTGTACGTGCTCGTGCGCATCGAGCTTCCACTGGGTGCCGCTTCCCCACTTCGCGGAAAGATAGCGCACGATCCACTCGACCGGCTGAGCGTCGGTGGCGTGGGGACCGAAGTTCCAGGCGGATGCATAGCGCGCGCCGCCGGTGTGGAGCTTTTCCGCGAGGGCCAGATAGCCGCGCAGCGGCTCGAGCACGTGCTGCCAGGGCCGCGTGGCGGCGGGATTGCGGATCTCGAGCGGCTTGCCGCTGAAGAAGGCGCGCACGATGTCGGCGATGAGGCGGTCGGAGGCCCAGTCACCGCCGCCGATCACATTGCCGGCGCGCGCGGAGGCGAGAGCGACCTTGTGCTCCGCGTATTGCGCGGGGTTGAAGAAGGAATCGCGCCAGGAGCTGGTGACGATTTCCGCGCAAGCCTTTGAGGAGCTGTAGGGATCGTAGCCGCCCAGAGGATCGGTCTCACGATAGGGCCAGATCCACTCCTTGTTCTCATAGCACTTGTCGGTGGTGACGACGACCACGGCGCGCACGGAGGGGGTCTTGCGCACGCCTTCAAGAAGGTGGATGGTGCCGAGGACGTTGGTCTCGTAAGTGCCAACGGGATCGACGTAGGAGTGACGAACGAGCGGCTGCGCGGCGAGGTGAAAGACAAGCTCCGGCTGGGCAGCTTGCATGACCGAGGTAAGGATCGCGGCGTCGCGCACGTTGCCAATGACGGAGTGCATGCAGGCGGCGACATCTGCTTTGTGGAAGAGGCTGGGCTCGGTGGGCGGATCGAGCGCGTAGCCGGTGACCTCCGCGCCAAGGTGTTGCAGCCACAGTGCAAGCCAGCTTCCCTTGAAGCCGGTGTGACCGGTGAGAAAGACGCGCTTGCTCTTCCAGAATTGATCTGGATTCGGTTTCGCTGGATTGCGGCTCTCCGGATCGGAATTCTTTGGCGCCACGGCTACCAGACCTTCCAGGGCGCTCGGTTGCTGTTCCACAGGCCTTCGAGCAGGTTTTTGTCGTGCAGCGTGTCCATGGGCTGCCAGAAGCCATCGTGTTTATAGGCGGCCACCTGGCCTTCGCGTGCGAGTGTCTCCATCGGCTCACGTTCCCAGGGAGTCGTGTCGTCGTGGATGTAGTCGCCTACTTTTGGCGACAGGACGAAGTATCCGCCGTTGATCCATCGGCCCTCGCCGGGGGGCTTCTCTGTAAATTGAGTCACGGCGCCATCATTGGCGATATCCAATGCGCCAAAGCGGCTGGTCGGCCTGGTTGCGGTGAGGGTGACGAGACGGCCGTGGTCTTTGTGGAAGGCCAGCAGCGCCGGGATATCGACGTTGGCCACGCCGTCGCCGTAGGTGAAGCAGAAGGTCTCTTCGTCCTTCACGTAGGGCAGCACGCGCTTGAGACGACCGCCGGTCATGGTGGCGGGGCCGGTATCGACCAGGGTAATGCGCCAGGGCTCGGAGGTATTGCGATGCATCTCCACCTTGTTGTTAAGGATGTCGATGGTGACGTCGGAAGCGTGGAGATAGTAATTGGAAAAATACTCTTTGATGAGATAGCCCTTGTAGCCGAGGCAGACGATGAATTCGTTGATGCCGTAATGGGAGTAGGTCTTCATGATGTGCCACAGGATAGGGTGACCACCTATCTCCACCATGGGCTTGGGCCGGAGGGAAGTCTCTTCACTGAGCCGGGTACCCAGACCGCCGGCAAGAATAATGGCCTTCACGCAACTACCTCAGGGACGGGATTCGACTGCATTGCTGGCGCCGGGATCGAGTGCCGCGTCCATCGCGTCCCCGGAGCGGCGAAAGGAAAAATGTTTATGACCGAAGTAGCTCGCGGCCACCGTGACTACGGTGAGGATAGCAGCAGCCACATTGGACGCCATCTGCGAATGCCCGTACCAGCGACGTAGCAGGAGGGTGAGCGGAGGAAGCATGACGAGCGCGAAAAGCATGCTGCTGCCATAGACGGACAGACAACGCAGCCACTCGCGCAGATAGTTGCCGTGCGTGCGGAAGACGAACCATTTGTAGCCGAGAAATGCAACAGTGATGGCGATGACGTTCCCGAGCAGGCTGGCGATCTCCGAACCGTAGACGCCGAGCGCGCGAAAGAGATAGTTGAAGGCGACAAAGAGCGCGTAGCCGAAACAAGTGTTGAAGCCGCCTACCAGGAGATAGCGCACGACTTGCCAGAACTGCGCCCGCTGCGGAGGCTGATTCATGACGACGAGCGCTCGGGAAAGTTGATGCGCTCCTTTTCGATGACCAGCGGCCGGTTCTGCACGAAGGTGTGGATGGAGCCGACATATTCGCCGATGATGCCGAGGCACAGCAGTTGCACGGAGCCGAGAAAAAAGAGGCCAAGCACCAGCGGCGCGACGCCGAGCGAGAAGCTGTTCCAGAAGACGATCTTGTAGAGCAGATAGAAGAAACCAAGAACCATGCTGATGGCGGCGGAGATGAAGCCGGCGGCGGTGACCAGGCGCAGCGGCACCTTGGAGAGGTTGGTGATGCCGAGCATCGCCAGGTCGTAAAGGGTATAGAAGTTGTTCTTGGTGATACCGCGCTCGCGGCGGTTTTGGTTGTAGATAACTTCGGCATGCGGCAGTCCCAGCTCCGCGATCATGCCGCGGAAGTAAGGGTAGGGGTCCTGAAATTTCTGCTTGAGAAGAGCCACCACGCGCCGGTCGTAGAGACCGAAGCCAGTGAAATGCGAGAGTACCTGCACGTCCGTCAGGCGTCCGACGAGGTTGTAGTAGGCGGTGCGGATGCTATACATCAGTCCTGACTCTTCGCTGGTGGTCTTGACGGCGGCCACGACAGGAAAGCCTTCCTCCCAGCGGGCCAGCATTTCGGCGAAGAGTTCGGGCGGTTCCTGCAGATCGGCGGCGATCACCCCTACAGCGTCACCATCCGCTTCGAGGAAGGCGTGCATGGGCGAGCGGAGGTGGCCGAAGTTGCGCGCGTTCACGATGACCTGCACCTCGGGAGACTCCGCTGCCATGGCGCGCAGCACAGCGACGGTACCGTCGTGCGAGGCGTTGTCGATGAAGATGTGACGGTACTCGTACTGCGGCAGGGCATCCATGACGGCGCGGGTGCGGCGATGGAGCTCGCGAACGTTGAGTTCCTCATTGAAGCAGGGCGTGATGATGGTGACGCGTTTGCGGTCGGTCATAGGTGCTAACGTCCTGCGAACTAACTTTGTAGCACGGGGATGAAGCCGCCTGTCTTTTGCACAGACACGAAGGAAGCGATCGTGTCCGCAACGTAGTCGAGCATAGTTTCGGTCAATCCGGGGAAGATGCCGAGCCAGAATACCGAGCGCATGACGTAATCGGTGCGGCTGAGATCGGAGGCGACGCGGTATTTGACGTTCTGATAAGCGGGCTGTCGTACCAGATTGCCGGCGAAGAGGAGACGCGTTGCGATCTTTCGGGACTCCAACTCGTGCACCAGCGCATCGCGGCCGAAGGGCGCGCCCTCTCGAATGCCAATGGGAAAGCCGAACCAGCTTGGCTCCGCCGCGGGTGTACTTTCCGGCAGCACGAGCACATCCTCGAAGGGTTTGAGGCGCTCATAGAGATAGCGGAAGTTCTGCTGTCGCGCCTGGATGAAACCGGGGAGCTTCTGTAACTGCGACAGACCCACCGCGGCCTGCATGTCAGTCATCTTCAGGTTGTAGCCGATATGGGAGTAGATGTACTTGTGATCGTAGCCGCAGGGGAGCTCGCCCAACTGCCACTCGAAGCGCTTGCCGCAGGTGTTGTCCTTGCCGGGCTCGCACCAGCAGTCGCGGCCCCAATCACGGAAAGATTCGGCCAGAGTTTTAAGCAGCGCATTGTTGGTGACGACCGCACCGCCTTCGCCGGTGGTGATGTGATGTGCGGGGTAGAAGCTGACCGTCGCTAAATCGCCAAAGGTGCCGACCATCTGGCCGTTGTACTTCGCTCCGAGAGCGTCGCAGCTATCTTCCACCAGCCATAGCTTGTGCTTCTTTGCGAAGTTCGCGACAACGTCGAGATCGAAGGGATTGCCGAGCGTATGGGCGATCATGATGGCGCGGGTGCGGTCGCTGAGCGCTGCTTCGAGCTGCGAGGCGTCGGCCTGATAGGTCGGCGTGGTCACGTCGATGAAGACCGGGACGCAGTTGTTCTGGATGATGGGATTGACGGTGGTTGGGAATCCCGCCGCTACGGTGATGACTTCATCGCCGGGCTGGATCTGTCGATCCCCGAGACGCGGCGAGGTGAGGCAGGAGAAGGCACAGAGGTTGGCGGAAGAGCCAGAATTGACCAGCGAAGCACCACGCACGCCGAAGAAGCGCGCCAACTGGCGCTCAAACTGCGTAGCGAAGCGGCCGGTGGTGAGCCAGCAGTCGAGCGAGGCGTCGATCAGGCTGCGCAGGTCAGAGGCGTCCAGCACCTTGCCGGAGACGGGAACGGGCGATGTTCCGGGCTCGAAGGTCTTGCCTGCGAATTGCTGGTTGAAGAACTGTTCGGCCAGCGCGAGAATCTGCTCCCGAAGCGCGGTCGCGGTTTCACTCATACCAATATGGTAGTTCGAAAGCGAACGATTTGGCCGCATGAACCTTTTCGGCGATATAGCCGAGTTTGGCACCTCCGGGCGGACGAATTGGTTTGGGTGCCAAACCTAGTCGATCTTTTCCAGCGGAGGAATGGCCGCGGGCGGTGCCAGGTGCTCACCGGAACTCGCCATGGGATTGGCGGTGGGATTGTAGTGAGCCAGTACCTCGGCGATGCTGCGGAAGAGTGCTTCCGGGCCTTCCACTTTGCTGACGAAGCGATCTGCAAACGCGACGTCCTCGGGAATCTCGTTTACGCCGGAGACAATGATGATGGGCAAGGACGGACGGCTGATCCGCAGTTTCTTGGCCAGCTCCGTGCCGACAATACCAGGCATCATCTGATCGGTAAGCACGAGATCGACGTGATGCTGATCGAGCAGCTCCAGTGCCTCGGCGGCAGAGACCGCAGACAGCACCGAGTAGCCCTGCCTGACGAGCACCATCTTCCGCAGGGTGCGTGGAATATCCTCGTCATCGACACACAGGATCACGATGCTAGACACGGCCGCTGGCTCTTCCTGCGGACTCGAGAACCCTCAGCGATTCGGCGGCTGCATCGATGGGATCCGCAGCGCCGAGATCGGCATGGGGCAGAAAAATCTGAAAGCAGGTGATGTTTCTGCCGGAATTGCGAAGGCTCCGGAAGGAGATACTTCCGCCATATTTTTGAATGATTCCCTTGCTGATCCACAACCCGAGCCCGGTGCCCTTTGCCGACTTGGTGGTGAAGAACGGCTCGAAGAGGTGCCGGGCATGCTCGGCATCGATGCCGACGCCGGTGTCGCACACAGAAACCCAGGTGCCGGGTTGGCGATCGCCGCGGCGAGATGAGGCGAAGACGTGCAGCCGAAGCGTGCCTCCATCCGGCATGGCCTGCATCGCGTTGCCGATGAGGTTGAGGAAGACCTGCTTCAGCTCCACCGGAAAGCCCTGGACCATGCCCTGGCTTTGGTAGCGTTTCTCGATGACGATCTTGTTGAATTCCATCCGGCGTGACTGCAGTTCGAGGATGTCGTCGAGCAACTGGGCGATGGAGACCTCGACCGGGTGCTTCGATTCGCGATAGAAGCCGAGTGTCTGGCGGGTGATGTGGGAGAGGCGCAGCATCTCCTCTTCGCCCATCTGGGCGTAATGGCGGGCCTCTTCATCGAGCGAGGGATGGTCGCGCAGGAGAAAGAAGGTATTGCTGATGGCCTCGAGCGGGTTATTGATTTCGTGGGCGATGATGCCTGCGACGCGGCCCATGGCGGCGAGCCGCTCAGCCTTTCGCAGTGCATCTTCCGCCTGCAATTGAGCGGTGATGTCGCGGTTGATCTCGAGGACGGCATCGCCCTGCGCCTTCAGCGCCAGCCGGCTGGCGACCACCAGCTCGCGGCCATCGCGGGTCATCTGGGTGAGGTTTCCGTCCCAACTGCCGGAGGTTGCCAGCGCCGATTCAATGCCCTCATCCGGCACGGGAAAGCGAGTCTTCAGGATGTCGTGAATGGGCTTGCCGAGCACTTCGTCGCGCTGCCAGCCGTAAAGCTCCTCCGCGCCCGAGTTCCAGAAGAGCAGCAGACCATTGAGGTCGCGGACGATGATGGCCTCAGTGGCGAGTTCGAGCAGGTCCGCGCGTTCACGGAGCAGATCTTCCAGCCGCTTGCGACCGGTTACGTCGAAGAAGGCGCCCACAGCACCGCGCACGGCACCGGCGGAATCGCGAAGCGGGCTGGCGCTGGCCAGCAGGTAGGTGGGCGGCCCGTCACTGTGACGAATTTCCAGCTCCATGCTGCCAAGCTGCTCTCCGGTGGATGCGGATCGCTGGAGCGGAAGCTCTTCCGGAGCCAGCAGCTTGTCATCCTGATAGAAGCGGAAGGAGTGCGTGTCCGAGCCTGCCCCATTCAGAGAGAGGTTCTCTCCGAGTTTCATGCCCAGCATCTGGTTCAGGGCGGCGTTGCCAGTGATGGTGTCGCATGAGGGCTCCTGCGAAACGGCCACGCCTACTGGCAGCACCTGCATGATGGCTTCCAGCTCGGCCAGGCGTTGCTGCAGCTGGCTGTTCAGATGGCGGATCTTTTCTTCGGCTGCGATCTGATCGCTGATGTCGGTACAGGTGCCAAACCAGCGCACAACGCTGCCCTGGGAATCCCGCAGGGGGACAGCACGGGCGATGAACCATTTGTACTTTCTATCCTTGCCGAGGAGAGGAAAAGTATCTTCCCATAGGTCGCCGGCGCTCCACGCCCGCTCGAGCCGCTCCATGGTGCGGCCGACGTGGTCGGGGTGCTGCACGCTGGTCCAGCCCCAGCGTTCGGTTTCCTTTTGTCCCTCGCCGATGTAGTCGTACCAACGCTGGTTGTACCAGAAGATCGAGCCCTGGGCGTCGGCCATCCAGGCTAACTGCGGGATGGAATTGGCGAGCGTTCTGAATTGCTCTTCGCTCTGCCGCAGTTGTTCGGTGCGCTCCTCGACTCGCTGTTCGAGCTCACGATTGAGCTGTTCGAGCTGCTTGGTCTTGCGATGCAGCTCGGTGAAGACGCTCACCTTGGCGCGCAGCAGCTCGGGCACGATGGGGACCGCGATGTAGTCGACGGCGCCGCTCTGGTATCCCTTGATGCGATCCGGATCGGAGAGGTGGACGGCGGAGATAAAGATGATCGCGGTCTTCTGGAAGCGGGGATGGCGGTGCATCATGTCCGCTAGCTCGAAGCCGTTGATCTCCGGCATGCTGACGTCCATCAGCACAACCGCGATGTCGTTGCGAAGCAACTGCTCCATGGCCTCGCGGGCCGAGCGGGCCTTGATCAGGTTTTCGCCTAAGTCACTTAGGATGGCTTCGTAGCTGAGCAGCTTGCCAGCCTGGTCGTCCACCATAAGTATGTTGGCACGATCGCGCTCGTTCATGAACCCCTTCTGCCGCTGCCGACGAACTTACCACGACCTATGCAGATACTTCACTCCATCTTCGGGTACGTTCAGGACGACATGGACCTGAAAACTCAACACTAGCGATGAAGCCACATGCGAAGCGAGGACAGTAACTGTTCCGTATTGACTGGTTTGGCAAGATATTCCGATGCCCCTGCCTGAAGGCATTTTTCGCGGTCGCCTTTCATGGCTTTCGCGGTGAGCGCGATGATAGGCAGCCGGCGGAAGAGTGGATTTTGCCGGATGACCTGCATGGTTTCGTAGCCGTCCATCTCGGGCATCATGATGTCCATGAGTACGATTCCCAGATCGGGAGTGGATTCGATGGTTGCTATGGCTTCGCGGCCGGTTCCGGCCATGAGCACGCTCATGCCGCGACGTTCGAGGACGCTGCTGAGCGCGAAGATATTCCGCACGTCATCATCCACCACCAGGACCTTTTTGCCCACCAGGGCTTCGTCGGATCGGTGCAGCCGATCCAGCATATTCTGTTTTTCCGGCGGCAGGTCGGCGACTACGCGGTGCAGAAACAATGCGGTTTCGTCCAGCAGGCGTTCGGGAGACTCGACATCCTTGACGATGACGCTGCGGGCGAGCATGTGCAGCCGGGCATCTTCCTCCGGGGAGAGATCTTTTCCGGTGAAGACGACTACGGGAAGCTCGTTTCCGCTGTCCGACTCGCTCAACTGCTCCAGCAGCTCGAATCCGGTCATGTCGGGCAGGCGCAGGTCGAGCACGACGCAGTCGTAGCTTTGGCTGTTGACCGCGGCCAGCGCGTCTTCGCCAGTGGAGACAACGTCGACGTCGATGTCGTCGTAGTCCAGCAGCGCCCGAATGCTGAGCTGCTGTGCGGGCTCATCTTCGACGACGAGGAGGCGTTTGCGGCGGGGACGCGAGTAGTCCCGGATGCGATCGATCGCTGCGGCCAAACCCTCGGATGTGGTGGGCTTGGTGACGAAGGCGAAGGCCCCGTGCGAAAGGCCATGATGCCAATCTTCATTGAGAGTCAACATCTGCACCGGGATGTGGCGGGTGGCGGGATCCTGCTTCAGATGATTGAGCACGGTCCAGCCAAGCATGTCGGGCAGAGAGACATCGAGCGAGACGGCGGTGGGATGGAACTCCCGGGCGAGCGCAAGAGCATCGCCCCCACGCATGGCCACAAGTACCTTGAAGCCCTTGTCCCGCGAGAGGTCGCAGAGGATGCGCGCGTAGTGCAGGTCATCTTCGACGATGAGCAGGATAGCGTCTCCCGGCAGAAGGTTGTTGCGATCGTCCTCGATCGTCTCGCCGGTTACTTCGGGCGCGGTGAACGCCGAAACGGTGCGCATCAAGAGCGGAGGGTGCGGCAGGTCGCCGCCGGAAGAGGCGCTGCTGGTGGCTGGGCCAACGTAGGTCTGCGGCAGATACAGCGTGAAGATGCTGCCGGAGCCGGGCGTGCTGCGCAGCTGGATCTCGCCGCCTAGCAGGCTGGCGAGCTCTCGACTGATGGCGAGGCCAAGGCCGGTGCCGCCGTACTTGCGGCTGGTCCCGGCATCCGCCTGCTGGAAGGCTTCAAAGATGATTCTCTGCTTGTCTGCAGGGATGCCGATGCCCGTATCGGAGACCTCGAAGGCGATAACAGAGGCCGCGTTGCTGAGGATGGGATGATGCGGCATCCAGCCGCGAGTAACGGGCGATACTGATAGACGCACACCCCCGTGTTCGGTGAATTTAAAGGCGTTGGAGAGAAGATTCTTGAGCACCTGCTGGAGACGCTTGGAATCGGTAACCAGGCTGCGCGCGAGATGAGCGTCGGCATCGACTTCGAAGGCGAGTTTGCGGCTCTCCGCCTCGTGCCGGAAAGGACGCGCGACCATGTCGATGAGGCTGCCGAAGAAGACCTCCTCGGCCTCGACGGATACCGTGCCTGACTCGATCTTGGAGAGATCGAGGATGTCGCTGATGAGGGTGAGCAAGTCGGTTCCGGCGCCGTGGATGGTGCGCGCAAACTCGACCTGCTTTGGGGTGAGATTGGTATCGGGGTTATCCGCGAGCTGCTGGCCGAGTACCAGGATGCTGTTGAGCGGGGTGCGCAGCTCGTGCGACATGTTGGCCAGGAATTCGGATTTGTACTTGGAGGTGAGGGCAAGCTCCTTGGCCTGCTCTTCCAGCGCTCCGCGAGCCTGCTCGATCTCGCGGTTCTTGCGCTCGACCTCGGCGTTCTGCTCGGCAAGCTGCTGGGCCTTCTGCGCGAGCTGCTCGTTGGTCTGCTGCAGCTCCTTCTGCTGGGTCTGCAATTCGACCGCGAGCTGCTGGGATTGCTTGAGTAGTCCTTCCGTCTGCATGGTGGCTTCAATGCTGTTGAGCACGATACCGATGCTGGCAGTGAGCTGTTCCAGAAATGCCAGGTGGGAGGCAGTGAATTCGCCAAGACTGGCGAGCTCAATGACTGCCTTGACGCGATCCTCAAAGAGCACCGGCAGCACGATGACGCTGCGCGGCACCGACTCGAAGAGGCCGGAGCGTACCGGCGTGGCGTGCGGGGGCAGATCGGCGACGAGCATGCGCCGCTTCTCCAGCGCGCACTGCCCTACCAGTCCTTCGCCGAGCCGGATGCTCTGGAGGTGTCCGTCCTCGGTGTTGGCGAAGGCTGAGAGCAGGATCATGCTGTCCGATTCTTCGCTGCCCATCTGATAGAGCACGCCCTGTTGCGCGTTGACCAGCGGAGCGAGCTCGGAGAGCAGCTTGCGGCCAACGGTGGTGAGGTCGCGCTGCCCCTGCAGCATGCCGGTGAAGCGAGCGAGGTTGGTCTTGAGCCAGTCCTGCTCCGTGTTGCGGTCGGTGGTCAACCGCAGGTTGTCGATCATGGTGTTGATGTTGTCTTTGAGCTCGGCTACCTCGCCAAGCGCATCGACCTGAATGGAGCGGGTGAGGTCGCCTTTGGTTACAGCTGTTGCGACTTCCGCGATGGCGCGTACCTGGTTGGTCAGGTTGTCAGCGAGCAGGTTCACGTTGCCGGTGAGGTCTTTCCATGTACCCGATGCGCCGGGCACGTTGGCCTGTCCACCGAGGCGGCCTTCCACCCCGACCTCGCGGGCCACGGTGGTGACCTGATCGGCAAAGGTGGCGAGCGTATCGGTCATGTTGTTGATGGTCTCGGCGAGCGCAGCCACTTCGCCCTTGGCGTTCACGGTGAGCTTTTGCGTGAGCTCGCCGTTGGCGACAGCGGTGACCACCTTCACGATGCCGCGTACCTGCTCGGTGAGGTTGGCGGCCATGACGTTGACCTTGTCGGTGAGGTCCTTCCATGTGCCGGCGACGTCGGGTACCTGTGCCTGGCCGCCGAGTTTGCCCTCCGTACCCACTTCGCGGGCAACGCGCGTGACCTCGGCAGCGAAGGCGTTGAGCTGATCCACCATGGTGTTGATGGTGTTCTTGAGCTCGAGAATCTCGCCCTTCACGTCCACAGTGATCTTGCGCGAGAGATCACCGCGAGCGACCGCCGTTGTGACTTCGGCGATGTTGCGGACCTGGGCGGTGAGGTTGCCGGCCATGAAGTTGACGGAGTCGGTGAGATCCTTCCAGGTGCCGGCCACGCCGGGCACGTTCGCCTGGCCGCCCAGCCTGCCTTCGGTGCCGACTTCGCGAGCGACGCGCGTGACCTCTCCGGCGAAGGCGTTGAGCTGATCCACCATGGTGTTGATGGTCTCTTTGAGCAGCAGGATCTCGCCGCGAACATCGACGGTGATCTTGCGCGAGAGATCGCCGTTCGCGATGGCAGTAGAGACCTCGGCGATGTTGCGCACCTGACCGGTGAGGTTGCTGGCCATGAAGTTGACGTTGTCGGTGAGATCCTTCCAGGTGCCGGCCACGCCGGGCACCTGGGCCTGGCCGCCGAGCTTGCCGTCCGTACCGACCTCGCGGGCGACGCGCGTGACTTCTCCGGCGAAGGAGCGTAGCTGATCCACCATGGTGTTCAGCGTCTCTTTGAGCTGCAGGATTTCGCCGCGCACATCGACAGTGATCTTGCGCGAGAGATCGCCGCGGGCCACGGCGGTAGCGACCTCGGCGATGTTGCGCACCTGTGCCGTGAGGTTGCCGGCCATGAAGTTGACGTTATCGGTGAGGTCCTTCCAAGTGCCTGCCACGCCGGGCACGACGGCCTGACCACCCAGTCTGCCTTCGGTCCCGACTTCGCGGGCGACGCGCGTGACTTCTCCGGCGAATCCGTTGAGCTGATCGACCATGGTGTTGATGGTGTTCTTGAGCTCGAGAATCTCCCCCTTCACGTCCACGGTGATCTTGCGCGAGAGATCGCCACGGGCCACGGCCGTTGTGACTTCGGCAATGTTGCGCACCTGACCGGTCAGGTTGCCGGCCATCGAGTTCACCGAATCGGTGAGGTCCTTCCAGGTACCGGCGACACCGGGAACCTGCGCCTGACCGCCAAGGCGGCCTTCGGTGCCGACCTCGCGCGCGACGCGCGTGACTTCACCGGCGAGGCGGTTGAGCTGATCCACCATGGTGTTCAGCGTCTCTTTGAGCTGCAGGATTTCGCCGCGGACATCGACGGTGATCTTGCGGGAGAGATCGCCGTTGGCGATGGCAGTGGCCACTTCGGCGATGTTGCGCACCTGGCCAGTCAGGTTGCTAGCCATGAAGTTGACGTTGTCGGTGAGGTCCTTCCAGGTGCCGCCGACGCCGGGCACCTGGGCCTGGCCGCCGAGTTTGCCTTCCGTGCCGACTTCGCGGGCTACGCGTGTGACTTCACCGGCGAAGGCGTTGAGCTGATCCACCATGGTGTTGATGGTGTCTTTGAGCTCGAGAATCTCGCCCTTCACGTCCACCGTGATCTTGCGCGAGAGATCGCCACGGGCTACGGCTGTAGTCACCTCGGCGATGTTGCGGACCTGCGCGGTCAGGTTGCCAGCCATGGCGTTGACCGAGTCGGTGAGGTCCTTCCAGGTGCCGGCCACGCCGGGTACGACGGCCTGGCCGCCGAGTTTGCCGTCGGTGCCGACCTCGCGGGCGACGCGCGTGACCTCCGACGCGAAGGAGCGCAACTGATCCACCATGGTGTTGATGGCTTCCTTCAATTGCAGGATCTCGCCGCGGACGTCGACGGTGATTTTGCGGGAGAGGTCGCCGCTGGCCACGGCAGTGGCGACTTCAGCGATGTTGCGCACCTGGCCAGTCAGGTTGCTGGCCATGGAGTTCACGGAATCTGTGAGGTCCTTCCAGGTACCGGCCACGCCGGGCACATGCGCCTGGCCGCCGAGCTTGCCGTCGGTGCCGACTTCGCGGGCTACGCGCGTGACTTCGGCAGTGAAGATGCCGAGCTGCTGGATCATGGTGTTGACGATGCTTGCCGAGCGCAGAAACTCGCCTTCGAGCGGTCTACCGTCCACGTCCAAGCGCACGGTCTGGGTGAGGTTGCCCTGCGCGACGGCGGCGATGGCGCGGGTCACCTCCGTGGTGGGGCGCAGCAGGTCATCGACCAGGGTGTTGATGGAGACTTCCATCTCGCCCCAGGAGCCGCGATGCTGCTCGAAGCGCGTACGTTCCCGGGTGCGGCCCTCTTTGCCGATGGCCTGGCCGACGCGCGTCAGCTCTGCGGCCATCTGCTCGTTTGCCGCGACGATGTCGTTGAAGGTGTCCGCGATTTTTCCGTGAATGCCGGTCCAGGCCACGGGCAGGCGGACGGAAAAGTCGCCTTTGCGCATGGTCTGCAAACTTGCCAGGATCAGGGCAAGGTCGTCGCCGCCGGGTTGATTCGAGGAGATACCGTTATGCCCATTCTTGCGGGATTGGGTTGCAGTGGTGGCCGACTTTCGGGTCCGAGCAGCTTCGCCGGATACTGCCATAGATGTCTCCGTGGTCTTTTCTGTATCAGCAGCCTGCGATGCCGCCGAGGTATCGAACCGCCGCTTTTGTTGCGGATCGGAAGATGCTTTCATAGAGATCTGTCCATCCTAAACACGGAGGCCATCCCGATGACAGGCCGGACGGGCAAGGATCTGCCGAGTGCGGCTTCTGCAGGTGAAGAACCGGGAAGTCTCACGCAGATTCCCTTGTCAGGGAAATTAGATCAGAGGAAGTTAAGCATTGAATCGTGTGGATATGCCGCATTTTGGATGGCGAACGAGGCCGAAAGTTTGCCTCGCATTTGCGGCTCGGTGGATTGATACAATAGAGCAACCGGATGTGTTGCCGCAGAAGCCATTTGCACTGAGCGGCTTACCAAGCGGAGAGCTGGCAGAGCCCGGTTGAATGCAGCTGACTCGAAATCAGCCATAGTCGCAAGGCTATCGGGGGTTCGAATCCCTCGCTCTCCGCCATGACTTTTCGATTCCCTCCCAGGCTTGCGGGTCTTCGTCACTGCCGCGCAGCAGGTTTATGGCTTCGCCGGCCAGTTCAGGAAAATAGGATTGCTCAGCAATTGAAGGGCGCCCGCGGCGGTTCGAACCTCGGCCCGCAGCCAGTGGCGCTGGCCGTCGCTTTCCCAGGCGGCTGTCTCATCTGCTGAATCGCCCGACAGGGACTCTGGCGGTAGTGTCGGGAGCTCTTTGCCGTCGAGCAGCCAGCGTAGCGTGGACCCGGATGCGCCGGTGACATGCGCGGCGAGCGAGACGCGGTTGTTGCGAGCTGCGGTCAGCTCCTCGCCCATGGCAGCTTGTGTAGCACCGTCGCTGGCCTGCAGGTCAATCATTTTGTCGTGCGATGCTGTCAGGTCGATGCACACGTGCCCTTTGCGAATCGCATCGAGGATGCCGTTTACCGAAAGCTCCTGCGCGTGAACTACGGTTGTGGGGTGGCCGATGGTGCCCCGCTCCGGACGGTGGGTGTCGCTGCCGCCGATGGCCACGAGGCGATATCCCCTGGCTAGCTGCTGGTCCCAGAAGCGAATATCGGCTTCGTAATGCTTCGGATCTTCGCCGTTGACGGCTTCGATGCCGTTGACGAGATTCCAGTCCGTGTCTGTGACCGACCAGCCGCAGCCGATGCAACTGGCACCTGTGGGATCGCCGGGATGATTGACGGAGACAACAGCGCCGGCAGCTTGTGCGGCGCGGAAGACCTGGTTGATGGATGGAGCGCCCCTGGCTTCGGAACGGAAATCGAGGAACTCTGTCGGGCCGAAGACATTCGCGTGTCCGGAGTAGGTTGTAATCTCGCGGCCGGGGATCAGCAGGATCTGATCGAAGTAGGGCTGCAACTCGCGTTCAGCATCGTAGTGCGAGATGGTGTTGTGGTCGGTGATGGCGATGAAGTCCAGCTTGTGCTGCACCGCCTCCTCGACGGTGATGAAGACGGGACATGGCACCATCTTTCCCGACTGGCTGGTGCAGGAGCCATCGCTGTGCGCGGTGTGCATGTGCAGGTCGCCGCGATACCAGCGATCACCGGTTGCAATGGGCGACGTGGTGAAGCCGGTGGTATCTACTTCGTTCGTTCTCGCGAAATGTATGTGCGCCTGGTAAGTCGAAGATGTGCCCTTCGCCGAGATAGGCTACGCCGATGAGCAGCTTCCAGGTGCCGGGAGGCAGCGGTCCGGGAAGATACGATGGCGTTGCATCGGCGATACCAATGCTGAATTCGTGCTTATTTCCGCCGCTCCAGCCGCGAAAGCGTTGTGGGTCGAGCAGGCCAAGATCGAGCGTGGTGTGATCCTCCCGGCCGGTGTAACTGAACGAGACATCCAGCCGCTTGATGCCGGAAGGCACTTCGAACGGGACCAGGACGTAGCTGTCCGCCTGCTGGTGGTCGATGGTGCCGTGGAGATCGAGATCCTGAGCGTGAAGAGCGGAGAGGCCGAAGAGGAGAAATAGAAGGTAACAAAAATGGAATAGCTGCCGCGTCTTCAAGAGCCCTCCGATTCCGTTCCATCTGAACCGAAGATGACGCTCCGTGGCAAATTGCGCTGCACAGAGCAGGGATGGCCATGTGGCAGGGGTATTTGCCGGCAACACAGCTCGACGGGGGCGCTATCGCCTGCAGGGCAGGCGGCTGAGGCACCCCGGTTGTGAAACGACAGGCTTTCCGGACTAGAATGGCGATCTCGACAAGGTCTTCCGCCTTTCTGGCGGGAGAATCCGGGTGCGGCGGCCGCTTGGGCAGAGGCGGGCCGACACGCCACAGCATGCAGGAGGAGAGCCGGATGAGGACCTACGCTGGAAGTGAACTTCGGAATGTTGCGGTGGTCGGACACGCGCATTGTGGAAAGACCCGTCTGATTTCCGCAATTCTGAAGACAGCCAAGATGCCCGCAGCGTCCTCGCGCTTTGAGAACGGCGCCTCCGTCACGGCCTATGACGAAGAGGAGATCGCCCGCGGCATGACGATGTCTAACGCCGTTGCCTTCGCGGAATGGAGCGGCACGAAGGTGAGCCTGCTCGACACTCCCGGCTTCCATATGTTTGTTCACGAGGGGCGGGCTGCGATGCTGCCGGCGGAGACCGCGGTGATCGTGATCAACGCACAGAGCGGCATCGAATCGGTGACAGATAAGGTCTGGAACTTCGCCGCGGAGGTGAACCTGCCGCGCGTGATCGTCATCAATCAGGTCGACCACCCGAAGGCCGACTCGCGCACCGGCAGGATGGAGATGTTGGAGGCGATGCGCGAACGATGGGGCAGGCAGGTGGTCCCCGTGCAGTTGCCGATTGTGGACCAGCATGGATTTCATGGAGTGGTCGATCTGGTCACGATGGAGGCCTTCTTCTATACCCCGGATGGCGACGGGCGCGGAACCACCGGCGCGATTCCGCACATGCTGGAAAGCGATGCCAAGGCCGCGCATGAAGCGCTTATTGAGCTAGTCGCCGAAGGCAAGGACGAGTTGATGGAGGAGTTCTTTGCGGTCGGCACGATCCCACAGGATCACCTGATCAGCGCGCTTCATGAGGCGATCCGGGAAGACCGGATCTTCCCTGTCCTCTACGTCAGCGGACTGCGGAATGTCGGCACGGACCACCTGCTCGATTTTCTGAAGGTCTATGCTCCGTGTCCGCAAGAGCGGCCCGCGCTGCCTGTGCGCGACGCCGGGCGCCACTCTGGAAATGGCGCGGGAGGTGACAGTTCGGCGGAAACCATCGCGCGCAAACTCGACGACGCTGACCCAACGACGCTCTATGTCTACAAGACCATGGTCGATCCCTTCGCGGGGAGGATCTCTTTCTTTAAGGTGATCAGCGGTTCCATCCGAACCGATGCTTGCGTGGAAAATTACGCACGCGGCGAAACGGAGAGGCTGACTCACCTTTCGGTTGTGCAGGGTCGGCAGCTTATCGAAGTCAGCGAGCTTCATGCGGGGGATCTGGGCGCAGTTGCGAAACTGCGCATCACGCAAACGGGCGACACGCTGGGCGCGAAGGGCCACGAGGTCCTCATCGAGCCAGTGCGTGTTCCCGAGCCCGCGATGACTTATGCGATTGAACCGAAGTCCCGTGCCGACGAAGACAAATTAGCTCCGGCGCTGCACAAGCTTATGGAAGAGGATCTTCTGCTTCGCTTCTATCGTGATCCTCAGACCAATGAGTTTCTCGTCGCGGGCGCGGGACAACTCCACATCGAGACAGTCGTCTCCAGACTCAAGCGCAGGTATCACACGGAGGTCACACTTAAATCTCCGAAGATTCCTTACCGGGAGACCATTCGCGCACACGCAACCGGCCATGGAAGGCACAAGAAGCAGACCGGAGGACACGGGCAATTCGGCGACTGCAAGCTTCGTATTGAGCCGCTTCCCCGCGGCAGCGGTTTCGAGTTTGTCGATGACATCTTTGGCGGCGCGATTCCTCGCCAGTTCGTTCCTGCTGTCGAGAAGGGGGTGCAGGAGTCGGCGGCTCGCGGCTATCTGGCTGGATATCCCGTGGTCGACTTCCGCGTCACGGTCTTCGATGGCAGCTATCACGACGTGGACTCCAACGAGTTGTCCTTCAAGATGGCGGGCAGGCTTGCATTCCGCGCCTGCATGGAGCAGGCGAAGCCCGCGCTGCTGGAGCCGGTGATGCGGGTCGAGATCGAATCTCCGGACGAATTTGCGGGTGCGATTATGGGCGACCTCAACAGCCGCCGAGGCAGGGTGCAGGGCATGGAAAGCGGCGGAATGGGAACGATCGTTCGCGCTCAGGTTCCCCTGGCCGAGATGCTCAGCTATGGGCTGACACTCACCTCAATGACTCAGGGCCGCGGCAGCTTCCGTATGGAGATGGATCACTACGACTTCGTTCCTCCGGCGATTGCGGAGAAGATCGCTGCATCTGCGAAGCACCATGTCACTGCGGACGGGGAAGAGTAAGCCACCCCAGAGTCGCTCCGAGCCAGCCTGCATGCGGATCGACATTCGCTGCAGGCGTTCGCCCTCAGAAATCACACGATGAGCCCGCTCGTTCTGAATCGCACACCTCGCGTGGGCCTGATATGAACGGAGGACTTGGAGCGGCGTGGTAGAATCCGCGCCTTACCAGTTTGCGGAGCACGATGGTTTGGAATGACAGGCCAT
Source organism: uncultured Acidobacteriaceae bacterium (assembly GCA_963712845.1). Lineage (GTDB taxonomy): Bacteria > Acidobacteriota > Terriglobia > Terriglobales > Acidobacteriaceae > KBS-83. The sequence goes on along the minus strand of CAVQJM010000039.1, from coordinate 18,546 downwards.
CGTCTTGCATTGCGTCATCGACCAGACCTGAGAACGATAGCAAATGGCTCGACTGCTAACTGGATTTCCGCTTTCGGAGGCCGGCCGTGATGCGTTTCAAGGTATTTCTCCACTTTGTCCTTTGCACCCTCGTTCTGCTCGTCACGCCTGGCCTGCTGCTGGCGCAGGCAACCACATCTTTAGGCGGCCGGGTGACAGATGCGAGCGGTGCGGTTATCCCCGGCGCGAGCGTGAAGCTGACGCTGGTGACGACGGGCGTGTCGCGCGTGAACACAACGACTGGCAGCGGCGAATACCAGTTTTCGCAGCTTGCGCCCGGACGTTACACCCTCGACGTGACGGCACAAGGTTTTGGCGCTGCGGAGAAGACGAACATGGACCTGCTGGTGAGTCAGCCGGCAACGGTCAATGTGGTTTTGCCGGCGGCTTCCGTCCAGCAGGAGGTTACGATCACCTCCAGCGTACAACCGGTGCTGAATACAACCGACGCGACGCTGGGCAACGCATTTGACGGCAATCAGATCGCATCTCTCCCGCTGAGCCAGCGCAATGTACCCGATCTGTTGAGCCTGCAGCCGGGGGTTACGTTCCTTGGCCGCGCGGACGACGTATCCGGCACGCAGGGCGTCGGAAACAGCGCCACCGATTCCCGTGCGGGTTCGGTGAACGGCGGCCGCAGTGACCAGTCCAATATCACGCTGGATGGCGTGGACGTGAACGACATCAACAACGGCTATGCCTTCACCAGCGTGCTGCGGTCGACGCAGGACTCGGTGGCGGAATTTCGCGTGACGACCAGCAATCCCAACGCGGAGGAGGGGCGCTCGTCCGGCGCGCAGGTGGCGCTGGTAACGCGCAGCGGATCGAACAGCCTGCATGGCGCGGTGTATGAATACAACCGTTCAAACCTGCTGGAGGCGAATGACTTCTTCAACAAGCAGCAGCAGCTTGCGGCGGGTTTGCCGAATCGTCCGGTGAGCCTGGTGAGAAATATCTACGGCGGAGCCGTGGGCGGCCCAGCACTCAAGGACCGGCTGTTCTTCTTCCTGAACTATGAAGGACGGAGAGATTCCCAAGGCACGAGCGTAAACGCGGGCACTGTACCGACGGCGAATTATCGTGCGGGAAATCTGAACTATGAAGCGTTGGGCACGGGCGGCAACGACAGCGTATTTACGCTGACACCTGCGGATATTCAGCATATGGATCCGCAAGGTATTGGAAACAGCGCGGCACTGCTCCAGGTGCTCAATGCGTATCCGCAGGGAAACGACCCGACGCAAGGCGATGGGCTAAATAGCATCGGCTATCGGTTTCCGTACACGATTGCGCGCAAATATGACACATACATTGCGCGCATCGACTGGAATGTCACGCGCAACGGCAAGCACACGCTTTTCTGGCGCGGCAATCTGCAGAACGATCGCGAGCCGACTCCACCAGCGTTTCCAGGCCAACCGCCGCAGACAGTAGCACTAGCCAACAACAAGGGATTCGCGGTGGGATATACGTTTCTCATTACCAGCAACCTGGTCAATGATGCGCGGTATGGGCTGACGCGCGAGGGCGAGGACACTGCTGGCGCCTCTAACGAGCCCTACATCCTCTTCTCCGAGGTGTACCAACCGGTCTCGATCATTCGCTCGACGTCCTTCATCATCCCGGTGCAGAACCTGACGGACAATTTGTCATGGACGAAGCATGACCATAACTTTGCGTTTGGCGGGAATGTCCGATTTATCGATGACCAGAGGATCGGGAATGCGCAGTCGTTTCCAGATGGACAGATGAATCAGGGCTGGTTGACGCGGAGCTCTACGATCGCCAACAGCCACGGCCCGTTCGATCCGCAAGTGTATGGATATCCACCGGTCGATTTCTCGAATTACGGGAATGAATATAACGACGCGCTGATGAACCTTGTTGGCACCATCACAGAAGGCGATGCGGTCTACAACTACAACAAATCCGGCAGCACGCTGCCTGTGGGCGCGCCGCTGAAGCGCGACTACCGCTGGAATGAATACGAGGTCTACGCGCAGGATACGTGGAAGATCCTGAACAACCTCACACTGACTTATGGAGTGCGCTATTCCTACCTGCAGGCTCCCGCGGAGACGAGCGGCACGCAGGTGGGGACATGCCAGTTTTCAGGAAGCATCTGCAAGCCCTATGCGTTGACGCAGTACATCAACGGCAGCGCGGCGCAGGCGGCTTCGGGAGGCGCGGCGAACAATGTTGGCGAAGTGGCCTTCAACCTGAATGGCCGCTATAACCATGCGGCGGACTTCTGGACTCCGGAGAAGAAGGACTTCGGACCGCGGCTCGCCATCGCCTTCTCTCCAGCGCCTGACGATGGCTTCTGGAAGACGCTTTTCGGCAATCAGAAGACCAGCATTCGCGCGGGCTATTCGCTGGTGTTCGATCACTTCGGTGCTGCTACTGTGAACACTTTCGACACGACGGGCTCCTATGGCTTGTCCTCGCACTTGTCGAATGCGCCGGGGTCGGTGCCGATCGAGGACGCGCCGCGCTTCACGACCATCAGCGGTGTGCCGCAGTCGCTGCTACCATCCGCTCCTGCAGGCGGGTTCCCTGCCGTGCCGGCGGCGAGTGGTAATGGCAGCTTCTCCATCAGTTGGGGGCTGGACTCAGCGATCAAAACGCCATACTCCCACCTGATCGACTTCTCGATCGCTCGCGAGTTGCGCAACGGGTCTTCATTGGAAATCTCGTACGTGGGCCGCCTGGCGCATCGGCAGTTGGCGCAGGAAGACGTGGCAATGCCGATCAACCTGCAAGCCGGCGGGACGTCGTATTTCACGCCTGCGGCGCAACTCTCAAAGATGGCGAGAGCGAATGTAGCGGTCTCGTCTGTGACACGCGACCCGTATTGGGAGCAGGTGTTTGGCGGGCTGGATGGGCAGGATATCGGGCTTGGATATGGTCCGATGTCGGCGACGCAGAATGTCTATGCGCTGTTTCTGAGCAATCTCTACAACGAGACCTATGCGCTCTATCAGTTGGATACACCGGGATCGTTGCCGAACAGCAACATTGGCGCCGGGGTGAACTATCCGGCGTTTCGCTATTACCACGATCAGTATTCCGCTTTGTACTCGTGGCGATCCGTCGGATACGCGAACTTCAACGCACTGGAGGCGGTCTACCGGCAGCGCTTCGGCGCGGGCCTGCAAGCGGATTTCAACTACACCTATTCGAAGTCGCTGGACATCACGTCGCAGGCGGAACGACTGGGAACTTCAGCAGGCATCAACTATGCCCAGATCATGAATACCTGGCAGCCGAATCAGCTTTATGGACCGTCGGACTACGATGTGCGGCACCAGATCAACAGCAATTTTATCTGGGATCTTCCGATCGGCACCGGCAAGAAATACTTCTCCGGCACCAGCCGTTTGATGAACGAACTGATTGGCGGATGGCAGACCACAGGCATTGTTCGCTGGACCAGCGGCTTCCCCTTCGAGATGAACAATGGCGCGTACTATCCAACCAACTGGGATATTCAGGGCTATGGGCAACTGGTTTCGAAGATTCCGTCGCGCGCGGCCGCCCGAGGCAAATTGACGCAGAGGTTTGCTGACCCAACCGCGGTCTTCGCCAGCTTCGATCATGCGCTACCCGGACAGTCAGGCACGCGGAACCCACTGCGCGGAGATGGGTTTTTCGACTGGGACGAGGGGGTGAACAAGACCTTCCCTATCACGGAGCGGGTAAAGCTGATTGTGCGGTGGGACATGTTCAACGTCACGAACAGTGTGCGTTTCGACCCGCAGTCGATCACCTCAACCCTGGATAACCCGCAATCTTTCGGTCAGGCGACGGCGTTGCTAACGAACTACCGCCTGGCACAGTTTGCCGGGAGAATTGAATTCTAAAAGGTAGACTAGCTGCTATAGCGGATGCACAGCGACTGTCATGCGTGAGACGATCCTGTGCGGCTGTAACTGATCGAACGGCTGCGTTTGCCGATTCGAAGAGCTGGTTCCGTTCCATGATCGATTACGCCGGGTCCTGAGCCGCCTTAACGGTTGGGATTGCGGCATTTATTCCTGAGGGGCCATCGTTCTGACGATTCCGTTGCCAGCAGTTTCCTCCGTTCGATTCCCCGTGCGCCTGCGGAAATCGGGCCGACGTATCCCTCCACTCGCACTGCGGCTCTGTTTGCTGTGCTGGATCATTGGGTTCACCTCATTTGTCGTTGCGCAAAATGCGAACGTATCGTGGAACGGCACAGTCGTGGAGTCGACCGCGAAGCCCGCGCGCGGAGCGGTCGTCGAACTTACCGCTGGTGGCGAAACGCATCGAGCGACCAGCGATGAGAGCGGCCGTTTCGCATTCCATGGACTGGCGCCGGGCTCCTACGTGCTATCGCTGGTCATACATGGGCATTCGATTGCCTCGCCCGCCCCGCTTGTTCTCTCGTTGCATCCAGCCTCCGCTACTCTGTCGCTGTCGGCCGCGGGAGCAGTCGCAGTTGTCTTCCGCACGGACGAGTCGAATCGCGAGGCCACTGGCAAGAGCGGCGGCGAGCAACTATCAAGCAATGCCGTCAGCGAGATTCCGCTGAACAAGCGTGACTTCAGTCAACTACTGCTGCTTGCGGCAGGAACGGCGACAGATACGAACGGCGGCTCGAACTACACGGCGCAATTTGCCATCGACGGGCGGCGCGGAGGCGACGTTCGCGATGGACGGCGCGGACTCCAGCGATCCCGAGCTTGGCGGCGCGACATTCACGAACTTCAACGTCGATGCGGTGCAGGAGATTCAATCCAGTTCAGGCTGGATGCCTGCCGAGATTGGACGCGGCGGGGCTGGATATACCAACGTCGTCACGCGGTCGGGGACCGAGGGCCTGCATGGGTCGGTATTTGAGTTTCTGCGCAACTCCGCACTCGACGCGCGCAATTACTTCGATCACTCGTCGCCGGTGAATCCGGGCAGGATTCCGCCGTTCCGCCGAAACGAATTTGGCTTCACCAACGGTGGACCGGTTGTACTGCCGCATATCTATGACGGACGCGGAAAGACGTTCTACTTTGGTGAGTATCAGGGCTTTCGCCAGGTCCTGGGGACGACTCAGGTCTTCCCGGTTCCGACCGCGGATGAGCGCGCAGGCCGTGATACGAACGCATATCCCGGAGACACACTGATCGTACCCGTCGATCCGGGAATCGCTGCGGTGCTGGCGCGGTATCCGCTACCGAATTACGTGCAGGGGGCCTATGGTATTCATACCTACGCCACTTCGTCGAAGGTGACGACAGATGCCGATCAGTTCTCCGTTCGCATGGATCACCAGCAGGGGGCGAATCATTTCTTTGGGCGGGTTTCGTTCGACAACCTGACCGGGCCAACGACTAATCCTGATCAGACGGTGCTCGATCCGAGTTTTGGCGTTGCGTATATCGACCGGCAGCGCAACCTTGCATTCGATTTCGCACGTACTGCGACAAAACGGCTGACGCTGGAAAACGATGTTCAGCATCACGCGAACAACGCCATCCTTTGTAACAACGAACCATACCGATCCGGCGGTGAAATTCAACGACAGCCTGTTTGAAACCTTCAACGTCGCGGGCGGATCGGTGATTGCCGCATTCAATAACCTCTTCACCCTGCGGCAGAGCTTTGCGTATACCACCGCCCGGCACGCATTTCGCTTCGGAGGAGAGGTGCGGTTGAACCGGGATACGACCTACTTCGGCACTAGTCCGAATGGAGAGTACGACTTTGGCGGGGGCACGGCGTACTCCAGGGTAGAGATAGCATCGCAGAGCGGCGCGCATATCATCCACGTTGGCGATCCGCTGCCGGATACCCTTTCGAGCCTGCTGAGCGGAAGCCCTTTCGCTTACACGCGTGCGATTGCGCCTCCGTATTTTTCCAACGGCGATCATATTGGGCCGGCGGCCATCAACCGGAATGCGGGAGCAGTATGGCTGCAGGATGCGTGGAAGGTCTCCGATCAATTCGTGCTGAACTATGGGTTGCGTTATGAAGTTTTCACGCCGATTACAGAGCGGGCCCGCCGCACTTCGAGCATACGCAGCACTGACAGCGGAACCGGCCAGGAGTTTGTGGTGAACCCGCAGCCTGGCTACGAATCGAGCCGATACAACTGGGGGCCGAGGGTTCAGTTGGACTGGCACCCATCCGGGAAGACCAGTGTTCATGCGGGTGGCGGTATCACGACCGTCCCGCCGAATATCTGGCAGGACAACCTGCTTACCGGTGGCACGCCATTTGTTATTTACCCGCGCGTGACCTCGACTTCGGCGGCTCCGCTCGCCTACGGCTTTCAAATCCAACCGTCGCAACTCCCCCGCGTCTACACGACGTCCGGTCAGGACATGTTCCCCGGAGACAAGACGACCTCGGTTGCGGCGAACACGGTGATGGATGTGAATCGCTATGAGCGGGACATTGCCACGCTTCTGCCCGATCATCAGATCGTGCCGCTGAACGTGTCAGGCATCGATCGTCACTTCGGAAATGCTTATCTAAATACCTGGACGCTGGGAGTGGAGCGCGGCATCGCCGGCCTGACCGCGGACGCGAGCTATGTGGGGACAGCGGCAGGACACCTGGCACGTGCGAGCTTTCCGAATGGATACCCTGGCGCCGACGAAAACTTTGCGCGCTACACGGAATTCGATAGCTCGGGAGCAGTTGCGGGCGGTTTCGGTACGGAGCAGCTTATCGAGGCGAACTCTCACTCGAGTTATCACGCATTGCAGGCTTCTTTGCAGGGGACGATCGCGCATGGCGGCCCTGGGCTGCAGGCGAGCTATACGTGGTCGAAATCCCTCGACGATGTCAGCTCGGTTGCAGGCGGATTCATTGCGGGCGCGTCCGGTCCGGTGGCGCTGGCTGCGCCGCAGAATCCTTTCGACACGCATGCGGAGAAGGGGCCTTCCTCCTTTGACGTTGCGCACAGCTTCACGCTGAGCGTGGCGCAGGATTTGCAACTGGAGCGGGCGGCAATGTTGCAGCCGCTGGGTCGGGCAGTCACGAAAGGTTGGGAACTGCTGAGCATCTCCAGCATTTCGAGCGGGGTGCCATTCACTGTGTACTCAGGCGTACAGCAGACCGGCGCTGGATCTTACGGCGTGGATCGGCCAGACCAGATAGGCACGCCGCATCTGTCGACCGCGCGTGCGAAGCGCGAGGATTATTTCGGCATGGGCGAGCAAAATGCCTCGTACTTCTCGACACCGATCCATCTGCCCAACGGAACAGGTCCTAACTCCGGGCGATTCGGCACCCTGGCACGAAACAGTTTTCGCGGACCGGCTTTCTACGACTTCGATTTCTCGCTGATCAAGGACACTCCATTGGGACGGCGCAGGAACGGATCGGAATTGACGGTGCTGCAGTTCCGCTCGGAGTTCTTCAACATCTTCAATATCGTGAACATGGGGCTGCCAGCCAACACGATCGCCGGTTCAGGTTTCGGTGTAATCAGCAGAACTGCGGGAAACTCGCGTCAGATCCAGCTTTCGTTGAAGCTGCTTTATTGATAGATCCCTAAGCGATTCACTATGCTATGCACCACCAGTTCCCCAGACGCTTTTCTTAAAAACCCCAAACTATTTCTTTTCCCTTTCTCTAGTCCACATCTCCCTCCTCTGGCATGTTGGCCGGCCGCTGGTTCGGCTGAATGGCAGTGATGCTCCGCTGCAGCAGGCGGTTCATCTGCGGTATTTGATTCTGTTTGTAATTTTCCCAGCCGGGTAGAACCTCTGTCCCTTCCTGCTGGACATGCGCAGCCGCGGCAAGAAGGGCAGCCGTGGGATTTGCATCCGGCCTGCTCGAGCTCACTGTAAAGTTGAGTCGACTCGGCGGTCACTTCGTCGATGCCCGGGAGCGGTTTCGCCGCATCAGGCTTTGGTGCCGTCCTTAGACCATCGAGGATCGTCCCCAGCGCCGTGTGAAAGGTCGCAAGCTGCGTGGCAAGGCCTTGTCCTGGACAGCATCCATCTGCTCCATCACGGAATGCGCTTCGAGATCAGCTTTCGCGACAGCATCGAGCGAGCCGCCATGGTTGTCTGAGCTGCGTGCAACGCCTCAAGCTCGACCTGCGACATGTGCACGCGCGGGTCCATCTTACCGTGAGCGGAGCGGTCTCGCTCTTGCCATCGACTGTCAGCCTCACGGTATAGGTACCCGGCACAACGAGCGGCCCCTGCGGAGCCAGCGGCGTGCGATGCGGCACTGCAGCGATCGGATAGTCATAGTGCGTGGCGGTTGGCGCGGCCGCTGCGCAGATCCCAGACCCAGCGATGCATGCCCGCGTTCTCGGCAGAGGACCACGATGAAGCGGCCAATAAGCTGGGATCAGTTCTGTGCGCAATTCCTTGCGATGTCGGCGCAACTGGGTCATCGCTGGTGTATTTGCGCAGCAGTTGCCGGCGCTGTCGAGCACTTCCAGCGTGACGATGCCGTGTGCATCCTGCGGCAGATCGTAATCGATGATCGCGCCGTCGCGGAGGGTTCTCGCCCGCAGGCTCATCGGCCGGCAGCGGCGTGTCGGTATTGGTGTCGCGGCGCACGCGCCAAGCAGCGGCGGGAGCGAACAAATGATCCTTCTTGCCTCCCGATGCTGCGGCTAATCTGGCGCAATGGGCTCACGTCATCCAGCACCCAGAAAGAACGGCCATGCGTCGCGACGATCAGATCGTCATCTTTGACCAGCAGATCGCGCATGGAGGTGGACGGCAGGTTGTATTGAAGCGGACTCCAGTGCGCGCCATCATCGAACGAGGTCCACACGCCATGCTCGGTGGCGGCATACAGCAGGCCGGGCTGCACCGGATCGGCGCGCACTGCGTTCACCGGGCATCGTCAGGAAGACCGGCACTGATGGAGGTCCCAGGTTTTGCCGCCGTCGTGAGTGCGATAGATGTATGGATGCAGATCGTCGACCCGCATGCGATTTACAGCCACGTAGGCCGAGTTGTCATCGAAGCGCGACGCGTCGATCTGCGCGATCTTGCTCCAGGCGTGACAGCAGGCGGAGTGATTTTTGTCCAGTTCGCGCCGCCATCTTTGGTGATCCAGACCAAGCCATCGTCTGTCCCGGCCCAGATTGTTTGCGTGCTCTTGTAGGACGCGGCGACCGAATAGATGACGCCGCGGCGCTCACTCATCTCATCGGGCGTGAGTTTCGGCACTGTAGACAGTTGGCCAGTCGTCTCCTGGCTCAGGTCCGGGCTGATCGCATTCCAGGTAGCACCGCCATCGGTCGTTGCGAAGAGGTGGTTCGCAGCGTAGTACATGATGTGCGGATCGACCGGTGAGAACAGGATCGGCTCGGTGCGGTCTGCGCGAAAATCCTTCTTGCGCATGGGAAGCGGAGTGACGTTCTGGACTTGGCCTGTGACCGAGTCGTAGCGCGAGACCTCCGTGCGGCCTGCACCGTAGATGATGCCCGGATGGAGCGGATCGGGCGCAGCGTAACCATATTCAATGATGCCGGCGGGATGCCATTCGCGAAAGGTGATCTGGCCGTCATTGCCGCGCGTGGAAGTGCAAACCGAACCGCTTTCCTGTTGTCCCGCGCATACCTGTAAGGGAAGCCGTTGGTCGCAGCTACATGGTAGAGCTGCGCCGTGGGCTGGTTGTACCACGAACTCCAGCTTTGCGCCGCCATTCACGCTCACCACCGCTCCCTGATCGCTGACGAGCAGCAGGATGCTCGGATCGCGCGGATTGATCCACAGGTTCTGGTAATCGTCGCCGCCCGGCGCACCACGCAGGCTGATCCATGTCTTGCCACCATCCGTGGACTTACACGTAACAATGCTTGTGCTATAGACCACATCCGAGTTTTGCGGATCGACTCTTGGCACCGGCAGGTCACCGCCGCCGATCTTCATCGCCGGACGCGGATCATCCGTAATCTTGCGCCAGCTCATGCCCGCGTCATCGGAACGATAGACGCCCAACCCTTTACTGGATGCGTAGGCGCCTTCCTCTTTCGTTGACAGGGTAGCGTAAATGCGGTTGGGATCGCTCGCCGCGATGGCTATGTTGATCTGCACCAGATCCTTGGGCAAACCATTCGTCAGTTGCTTCCAGGTGCTGCCTCCATCGGTCGATTTGAAGAGGCCGCCATGCGTGCCTTCGTAACTGTTCTTGTCTTCCCAGGGACCGAGCCGGCGTCCCACATCGACGCGTAGACGATTTGCGGATCCTTCGGATCGATTGCGATATCTGAGCCGCCGGTGTTTTCGTCTTTGTAGAGGACCTTTTCCCAGGTCTTGCCCCCATCCTGCGAGCGGAAGATGCCGCGCTCCGTGTTCGCGCCGTATGGGTGACCCAGCACAGCGGCGAAGAGGCGATTGGGATTTGTCGGGTCGACGGCGAGTGCAGGATCTGCTGCCCATCGCGAAGTCCGAGATGCGTCCAGGTCCTGCCCGCGTCGGCCGAGCGGTAGATGCCGTCGCCGATAGACAGGTCCGGGCGATGCAGACCTTCGCCACTCGCAACGTAGATGACGTTGCTATCGGATGGTGCGACGGCAATCGCCCCGATGGACTGCGTGTCCTGACCATCGAAGATCGGATTCCACGTGCGGCCGTAATCGGTCGACTTCCAGACACCGCCATCGACCTGGCCTACATAGAAGACATTGGGCTGATCGGGAACACCCGCTGCTGCCCGCGTGCGACCGCCGCGAAAGGGTCCGATCATGCGCCAATGCATCTCTGGCATAGGCGCAGAGTGGTCGGCGGCATAGCAGCAGCGGTTCCCAGACCCGTCGCCGCCAAAAAGATTGCAGACGACATCAACTTTACAGCGGTGTAATTCCCTTTCATTCCAGTCCCTTCTCCTCCAAAGAGCGCCAGGCCGCTTTCGTATAAGGCAGCGATGACCACCCATTAGAACGCAAACTGCGGAAGGGATTATAGGCGAAGCCGAGGCAGAACTCTCGGAGTGCACCACCGATCGTCAGCAAGAGGAGGTCATGTTTTTATTTTAGGCCTGGTTCGCTGCTTGTCGGCTTTGGCTGCGATGTTGGAGGGTGGGTCGGTCGATTCGCGAATAATCAGAGTCGGGGCAACGCGAACGATGGAAGGCTGTTTGTTTAGTTGGCCCTCGATTCTGTCTATCAGGATGCCAGCCGCTCTTGCGCCCATTTCATAACTCGGCTGCACGACGGTGGTGAGATGGGGATGAAATGGACTGTCCACTGCGAGATCATCGAAGGTCGCCAGGGCCATATCCTGGGGACACCGGATACCCAGTTCTTCAAAGGCCTTTAGAACGCCGAGGGTCATGACACCATTGCAGACGAAGATCGCTGTGGGCCTCGCGGCCTGCTCCAGGATGTGTTTACCCAGCCGGTAACCGGAATCGTATCGAAAATCCCCTTCGAGGATTCTGCCTCGCTCGACCGGAATATCCGCCTCGCGAAGGGCTTCTTCGTAGCCGCGAAGACGCTCACGGCCGGTCTGCAGATCCAGGGAACCGGTGATGATGGCAATGCGGCGGTGCCCCTTCTGAATCATGTGGCGAACGCACTCACGCGCACCGCGGACATTGTCGAGCAGGACAGCATCGGTCTTGATACCGGGCACCGTGCGGTCCAGACATACGAGAGCCATGCCGGCGTCGATGATTCCTGTCAGGTGACTTATATCTGTCCCGCTTGCAGACGCCAGCAAGACGCCATCGACGCGGTAGGAACGAAGCGCCGCAACTATGCGCCTTTCGCGTCCGATCTGTTCATCCGTGTTGGCCGTCATCAGGAAGTAGCCGCGTTCGAAGGCCGTATCTTCTGCGCCGCGGATGATCTCAGGAAAGAAGGGATTCGTAATGTCAGGCAGGACCATGGCGAGCATACGGGTCTGTCTGACCTTCAGGCTTCGCGCGATCTCGTTCGGAGAGTAATTCAAGTCTCGTATGGCGGCCCGCACCCGTTCGGTCAGCTTAGGGCTGACTGTGCGCGTCCCGCGAATGACATTCGAGACGGTCGCGATGGAGACGTTCGCTCGCTTCGCTACTTCAACAATCGTCGCCATGCGCTCATGAGGGAACCGTTCATTTCCGTTTCGGACGATCCATCTATGCCAAGACTCTATCGTGGATTGCGCCAGCCTACAAACGACGATCTTCCTTGTAGACTGCCCATAGAAACGATTCAGTCGGGAATCAGGACAATTGGTTGCAGTTCGCGTGGCTTTCGATTTGTAGGTGAAATGAGGAATGAGCAATGCTGAAGGGGATTTCGCCCTACCTGAGTCCGGATTTATTGAAGGTCCTGCACGAGATGGGGCATGGCGATGAGATTCTCTTGGCGGATGCGCATTTCCCCGGACATTCTTTTGGACGTCGCGTGCTGCGCGCGGATGGTTTGACGATTCCCCAACTATTGGGCGGCATCCTGCCTCTGTTCGAGTTAGACTCTTCCGCCGATGCGCTGGTCATGATGCAGCCAGATCCCGGAGGCCCCATGAACCACGATGTGGAGGCTGATTTTCTTCAAGCCGCGCGCCGGCATATTGCGGGAGTTGCTGCACCTCTGCGGATCGCGAGGCAGGCTTTCTATGAGCGCGCGAAAGTTGCGTATGCCGTGGTGATGACCGGCGAGACACGCGCCTATGGCAATCTCATTTTGAAAAAGGGTGTCACGCCGCACACCAGCGCGTCGCAGGCCAGCTTAAGCAGAGATGATTTGCCTGACAAAGGAGAGGGCTGGTAATCGCCCTCTCCGCCTGAGATTTCCGACACTGCTCAATGCGTGGCTTGCGATAGAGCTTGCGAATTTCCGGGGCCGCCTACAGGCTGCAGGGCCGGCAATCGTTGTTCAACTGGTGGCAGAGGGGGAAACGGTTCGTGTGGCTCGGTTTGGTACCAGTACGCAACGGAGTAGTAGTTGTCGGACCGTGCATTCGCATGCCCGTGTTCGATTGTCGCCTTGAAGGATTTGGTAAATGGGATTGGTGAGTCGAGATGAAAGCGAAATACGCTTGATCTGCTCCCCGCCAGTTCCGTACCCACAACCGGCGCGCCATAGAGTGCGTAAGAGAAGGGCTCGCCACCAAAGTCCCATGCACCGAGGAAATAATCTTCCGTGCCAGTGCCGGTGATGGAGGGGTTCTTGGCGCCGTCGATAAAGAACATATCGTCGCCCTCGCCCCACCACATATCTTGATTTTGCAGGACGGACATGGTGACACCTACATATTGTCCGTGACCTTTGGCCTCAAACCAGACGTAGTTGTCTTTGCCATCTAGATTCGTCTTGTCATTGACGGCGGAGTCGCCGTTGGTCTTCCACTCGTTAGTCCAGCCGCGATTCGGCTGTTTTTGTCGGTATTCAGCGTGAAAGTACAGAGTATCGGGTGGGATTGGATGATCGTATGTCCGGTAGTCAACGTTGTAGTAGAGAGAGCCGATTGGCTGTTTGCCTTCATTGGTCACGGTGATGCGCGCGTGATGCGCGAAGGGCATCGGGAAAAAGGAATTCAGGCTCTTCACGCTCCCCACGGAGAGCATCTCCGACTGCCAACTGTGGTATTCGCCAAGCCCCAGGCCAAAGAAGTCCCCGATAGGAGCCTCAACACTGGGTGTCTGTTCCCCATCCCAGTAGATGCGCAGGACAATTCGCTTCAGATGATATGGCTCGGCGTCAGCGATGGTGAACCATATATGGGAGATTGCGCCAGGGCCATCTGCATCCAGCACTGTCTCTGTCGCGCCGGGCGCGACGCGACGGAAATCGGCATTCGCACCGGTGGGATCTGCACTCGATGCACGATGCAGCTGGTAGGTCTGCTGCATCGTGAGGTCCGGTTGCCAGCTAGACACCTGGGCTTGAGCCAGCATGGAGATAGCACCCAGAGAAAGGAGAACAGCGTATCGCTTCATATCTATCACCTCAGGAACCATTAAATTCGAGTTAGTCAATACCAAACTTGTGCTGCATTTTTTCCAAAGAGATGCCGGTGGTTTCCGGGTAGTAGAAGAGGACGAGGACGAAGTCGACGGCCATCATGGCGGCGAAGAACATGAAGGGGTAGGCGCCGGAGGACTTCGCCATGATAGGAAAGAGGAGCGAGATGAGCACGTTCCAGACCCAGTGCGAGGAGCTGCCGAGAGCCTGACCCTTGGAGCGCACGCGGTTGGGAAAGACCTCGCTGATGTAGACCCAGAGCACCGCGCCCTGCGACATGGCGAAGGAGGCGATGAACGCCATCAGCAGCCAGACGAGCCAGTCCAGATGGGTGTGGGTGTAAAAGACGTAGGCGATGAGGCTGAGACAGATGCCCAGGCCGACGGTGCCGATGAGCAGCAGCTTCTTGCGGCCGAACTTGTCGATGACCGACATGGCCAGCAAGGTGAAGACCAGGTTGGTGGCCCCGACGGCGATGGCCTGCAGGTTTCCGGAGATTTTGGTCGCGCCGGCGAGAGTGAAGATGTCGTTCAAGTAATAGAGGACGGCGTTGATGCCGGAGAGCTGGCTGAACATGCCGACGGTAAAGGCGATGACGATGGGCTTGAAGTATTGACGGGAGAAGAGTGGGTCCGGAGTGCCGGCGCGTTCCAGATGCACGGAGGCGACGATTTCGTCCAGCTCCTCCTGAGCCTGCGGCACGCCGGTGAGTTTCAGGATGGAGAGCGCTTCGTGCAGGCTGGATTGCGTGACCAACCAGCGCGGGCTGCGCGGGATGACAAAGAGGGTGATGAGAAAAAGGACCGCCGGGATGGCGGAGACGCCGAACATCCATCGCCACTCCAGCGCACCGAGATGTCGGCTGCCGATGATGGCATTCGACACATAGGCGAGCAGGATGCCGACGACGATGTTGACCTGGAAGAATCCGACCAGGCGGCCGCGCCAGTCGGGCGGGGCAATCTCCGCGATGTACATCGGGCCGAGAACGGAGGAGCCACCGATACCGAGGCCGCCGATGAAGCGAAAGAAGATCAGCGCTGGCCAACTCCAGGCAAAGGCGCAGCCGATGGCGGAGAGCACATAGAAGATGGCCATGACGCGGAGACTGTCGCGGCGACCGTATTTCTGTCCCGGGATACCGGCGGCCATGGCGCCGATGACCGTGCCAACCAGGGCGCTGGAGACAGTGACGCCAAGAAGGGCGGGAGAAAGATGATAGACCTGTGACAAAGCATGCGTGGTGCCGGAAATGACGGCGGTATCGAACCCGAAGAGCAGGCCACCAAGCGCGCCTACGATCGTGCTCTTGACTACGTGAGAGTTGATGCTCATTCAGTCTCCAAAGTGCGTATATCCGCAGCAATTGCGCGCAGAGTAGGCAGGATGTGTCCCAGCCGCATGCCCGGTGAGTCCGGCTTTCCGAGAGAAAAATAAACCTCACGATAGAGCCCGTATAACTTGCTATAGATCACCGTTTCTTGTTGGTCAGGCAGAAATGTTTCGCAGGCCGGACACAGCGCGGCCTGCGCCTCTTCCACCGATACGTAATCGCCGCTGGCGATAAAGGCGAATATTGCTGAACCCAGGCTAGTGACATCGCCGGAAGGCACCAGCACCGGCTTGTTCAACGCATTTGCATACACTTGATTGAGGATGCGGCTCTTCTGGGGAATGCCGCCGCCGTTGATGATTCGATTCACCGGAGACCCTCTTTCCTGCATGCGCTCAAGAATGATGCGGGTGTGCAGAGCGGTTCCCTCGATGGCAGCGAAGAGCTCGTCCTGAGCCGTGTGCATCAGGTTCCAGCCCAAGGTGACGCCGCCGAGATTGGGATTGACCAGAATGGTCCTGTCACCGTTGTCCCATGTCATGCGTAGGAGCCCAGTTTGCCCCGCGCGATAGGATTCAAGACCTTCCGTAAGAGCGGCGACAGTCGATCCCGCTCTGCGGGCGATTCCATCGAATATATCGCCCACGGCTGAGAGGCCCGCTTCGATTCCGGTATATTCCGGCAACACGGAGCCAGGGACGACGCCGCACACTCCAGGCACCAGCGTCTGTTGTTTGCTGACGCCGATGATGCAGGTGGACGTACCAATGACATTGACGACATCGCCCAAACGGATGTTTGCCGCGACGGCATCCCAATGGGCATCGAGCGCGCCGACAGGAATTGGAATGCCCGCACGCAGTCCGAGGCGTGCTGCCCATTTGGCGCTAAGGAGGCCCGCGATGTGGTCGGATGTTTCATAGCGGCCCGCAAGTTTCCCGCGCATTCCGCTCAACAGCGGATCGACGGAAGAGAGAAAGGCATCCGAGGGCAATCCGCCCCACTTCGCGTTCCACATCCACTTGTGGCCCATGGCGCAAATGCTCCGTGAGACGTCTTTAGGAGAGGTGACGCCGCACAGGGTTGCGACGATCATGTCGCAATTTTCGAGCGCAGTGACCAAGTAGGCGCGTTTTTCTGGATTGTGCCGCAGCCAATGCAGGAGTTTTGAGAAGCCCCACTCGGAGGAATAGACACCCCCGCACCAATCAATCGCCTCCAGCTTTTGCTCATGCGCAGCGGATGTAATCTCCTGCGCTTCCCGCCATGCACGGTGATCGCACCATAAGTAGTAATCGTCGAGCGGCTCAAGCCCCTCGCCGACTGGGATGACGCTCGAGCCTGTAGTGTCGAGCGCCAGGGCTCGAACCTGATCTCCGCCGACGCCACTTTCGCGAAGTGCGCTGCGCATGGCACGCTCCAAGGCGTCCATCTGCGCGCGATGACTCTGGGTGGCGAAGTTGGGATCCTGTGCCGAGCGATGCAGCGGGTACTCCGCGACACCTGTGCCCAGCCGCCCTTCGCTCTTGCTGAACAGAGAGACACGCACGCTCAATGTGCCGAAATCGACACCCGCTACGATGCTCAATAGTTACGCTCCTGGCCCGGAAATGACCGCAGTGTCCGTATTACTTGAAATCGATTGTGCCGCACAGATGCACGCGGACGCCGAGGGCGTCGAACATGGCGGCCTTTACGGCGAGCGCCTGCGCGGCGCGCGTCTCATCGGGAGCGTAGGCGATGTTGACGTGATTGGCGCGATGCCGCGCCATGAAGGCATTGCGCGAGATACCTTCGAAGGTGGCGCTGACCATCGGCCACTGAGTCGTGGTCTGCTTCCACCGGCGTTCTGTCTCTTCGGCAGGAAGCGCGACCACCGAGCCCAGCCCGATATCCACATGCAAGCCGCCGGCTTCGACGAAAACGCGGCTCCAGACGATCTTTCCCGGACGGCCGACGCCCTTCAACGTTCCTCCGCCGAGCGGAAAATACATCGGCGGCTGCCGTTCGCTCGAAGCGCCGCGATACCCATCGACGAAATGACTGGCGGGTGCGGCGCCGGAGATCTGCAGCACCCACACAAACTCGTCGATACCATCGTCGCTGTAATGTTCGCCCCAGCGGATATCGTGCAGCGTGGTCGCGGGATCGAGCTTGAGCGCTGTCCAGCAACGGTTCGTCACCAGCGCATCCAACCCGGCGCACTCGTCTACCTCGTTGAAATGCGGCAGAGGACGGCCAGCGTATAACTCCTTGCCCGAAGCATCGTGGACGGGTGGCCGGTCGGCGTTGTTGAGCAAGCCTTCCACCAGATCGGAGGCGGGCACCATATCCTTGAGACCCTGCTGGTATTGAATGCCGATCGCGTCGCAGCCGAATTCATCCGCAATCTGCAACGCCGCGATGTACATCTTGCATTGCTCGTGAATCTGTCGATCGGTGAGTTCGGTCTTGTCGTCCTTGCCGGTGTGGAAGTGCATGCCCTTTTGATCGAGCCACTGCCGGACAGAGTCGGCTTCGTGATCGCCGATGAGACGCATCCTGGCGACCAGCGCGGACTGGCTGAGCCGCTCCTTGAAGACGCCCAGCGGATTCAGAAGCTCGTCGTCGATGATGGCGTTGTACATCCCCATGCAGCCTTCGTCGAAGACGCCCAGGATCGCCTTGCGCTTGAGAAGTTGCGCGGCGAGCTCTTCGCCCGTGCTCTTCGCCGACGCCGGAAGCTCATTCGGGTTGAGATCGCGCACGTGCGAGAGATCGTGGGTGACACTTCCCTGCTTGATCCACTCCTGAAGGCGGGTGCGGAAGTAGTCGTCGGTGAAGTCTTCGCTCCAGAGCGAGTGGAACGGAACACCTGCCTTGACCAGAGAACCATTCAGATTAAGCAGACCGACCAGTCCCGGCCACTGGCCGGACCAATTAGCTACGGTGAGAATGGGGCCTCGATGGCTGCGCATGCCCGGCAGCACGTGGTGCGTATACTGCCACGCGGCCGTGGCAAAGACCAGGCTCGCCTCCGGATCGATGCCGGCAAAAACATCCATGCCCATGCGCTGGCTGAAGATGAAGCCGTGCCCCTTCGCTCCGTCGACGGGGAACGCGCGTTGGACAGAAACGCCCTCATCGCGAAATGCCTGCGTAAGCCGGCGCTCCAGCTCCTCCTGCGCGGGCCAGCAGACCTGATTCGCAGACTGCCGCAGGTCTCCACTAGTGATGAGAACCACTTCCCGCAATGGCATGACTACATGCGAACGCGACATGGATAAGGCCCTTTCCGTTATAC
>CAVQJM010000038.1:0-14136 GCA_963712845.1 uncultured Acidobacteriaceae bacterium | reverse complement strand
AATTTCGCCGCCTTCCCGGGCAACTCTCCATATGCAACTCTTGACGGGCACGATAGCTGGATCGTCCCGCTTTCGTGCCCGTCATTGTCATGGGCATGAAATTGCAGCAACCGCGGATTGTTGCAATAAATTGCCGGCACTGTTCAGTGAATTCGTTGGCAAAATTTTCGGTAATAAGAAATAAATTGACTTCCTATTACCGTTCTATTTTTCTTCTGCGCAAATCATCGACCCTTCCGCTTTCTGCGGTACTGTAAGTGAACTGAGTGCGCGGCCTGTTCAGTAAACTCCCTCGGCCATTCGGACATCTTCAGGAGTTCATCTCGGGTAGGCCCATGACGCCGCGCGCTGCCAGACTGCACGTCTCTTTGGTTTCGTCCTCATCGCTCTGGTAAGCGCATGGGACATCGATGCTATGCGTCCGCATATCGCAGCCCATTCCTGGACCACGCTCGCCTTTGTCTCGCTATTCCTGGCCGCGCACCTGTCGGATTACCTCACCGTAGGCCGCCTCGTCCACCGCCCGCTGGGCTTCGCAGATGCAACTGAAATAGCTCTCACCCCGGTCGCGTACAACGAAACAAAACGTCCCGCGCAAACCGCAGAGCTCTACACCTTCAACATCGTCACCACCACCGCCGCTCAGGCCTCAGGCGCGTCTTATCCCCTCACACAGCAGCGCATCACCGTGCAGCGGCAGTAGCCCAAAAACATAGCCACCAAAACGAGTACCTCGAATCTCGCCTTTCAGATGTGGGATACAGTTATGTCGCCCACAACTCCCAACGTGAGCGACCACAGGAAGCGAACCCAACCCCACGACACGCGACACCGGCGCGTCCGCCTGGATGGCAGATCCCTGGATGGCAAATCCCGCTACTCTCTTGTCAGGACCATGCGCCGGCCTGATACCCGAGTCGCCTGATACCCCAACATGATACGAATCCCGAAAAGACAAATCGCCGACGCGCTGATCTGGCTGTTGGCCGTGACCCTACTGCTGTGGCTTGGCGACTGGGCGGTCTGGCGTATCAGAGTCAGCCGCGGCGGCGGCTACGACACCGTGCAGGTAAACCAGATCCTGCTCATCCCGCTCAAGAATCACAAAATGGAGGCCGATGCGCAAAGCACAGCAGACCAGCCCTGCGCACGCTCCATCTTCCCCCACGGCGGCGACGACCCATGCTGGTGGCTGCGCCGCCACGCCACCGTGTGGCAGCAGGCATACTTTCGGTGGGCTCAATCTCTTCTACAAGAGCGGTAACAAAGAACCGCGACGGTTACTATAATGCCGTCTGCCGCTCCTCTATAACCGCAGGGCAAGAATCTGACGCCAACGCATGCACGTAGACGAATGAGCATTCATTCATCCGACAGTTACTTTTTCTTGGCGGCGCCCTGTCAATACACGGCGGCAGCGTGGAATCTCCCACAAATGTTGCACGGTCGGTTCACAAATACTTCATCGAGGGCGGGCTGTTCCGATGTATCTATACATAGGCAATAATTTGCCTACCACTCCCCCAATTTAGAAAAGGGCCCTTTGCATGGTTCTGAAGTTTTGTCTACTTTCATGTTTATTTCTCACCGGAATTGCCAGCGCACAAGATGTTCCCCGATCGACTCACGTCTGGATAATCACCGAAGAGAATCATAGCTATGAGGACGTCGTCGGCAGTTCTGAAATGCCGTACTACAATCAACTCCTCAACCGCTACGGATTGGCTACCCAGTTCTATTCGAACCAACATAGCTCCCTGCCTGCATTGATGTGGTTTGTTGCCGGAGCACCGGTTGAAACCGATAACAACACCGTGTCGTGTCATCACGACAATGACAACATCGTCCGCGAATTGCTAAAGCACAATTACACGTGGCGATCCTACCAGGAGAACCTGCCCTATGCCGGCTATCAGGGACTCTATGGGGGCACAGACGGTACCTACTACCGTCGGCACAATCCCCTTATAGATTTCTCGGATGTCTGCCCCGGAACATACCAGGACACGAGGAGTTTTCCTTATTCGCGTATGGCGACGGATTTTGCTCTAGGCAGGATCGCTAACTATGCCTACATCACTCCAGATGCAACCGAAGATGCTCACAGCGGTAGTCTTCAGGCCGCGGATCAATGGCTTCAGGCCAATGTCCCGGCTATTCTGGCCCGGCCCGAATTCAGTTCCGGGGGCGATGGCATTCTATTCATTGTCTGGGATGAAGCCACTCTCTCCACAGACAACCGGTGTTCCGCCACGGTAACGCAGGGATGCGGCGGGCGTACTGCGACTCTCGTAATTGGTCCCCACGTAAAACAAGGCTATAAGTCAACCATCACCTATCACAACGAAAACGTATTGAAGACGACGTGTGTAGCTATGGGCTTGCCCACTTGCCCCGGCGCCGCGCAGAATGCTGAGCCCATGGCTGACTTTTTTACCACGGACCCCGCCTCTGTGAGCGCGTCAAATAGTGTCACCATTTCAACTCCGGGAAATGGAGCTACCGTCGTTGGAGCTGTACATCTCATCGCTTCTGCATCGGAGAGTGAGCCTGTAAGCCAGACACAAGTCTGGGATAATCATGCGAAGCTTGGGGTATATGGCGCCAAAATAGATGCAACCTATAACTTGGCGCCTGGGAATCACACAACCACGGTACTCGACCTGAATTCTGCCTACAAAATCATTCATCAATCCTCTGTGAGTTACACCGTGCAAGCGCTGGTAGATGGTTTGCAGATCACCTCACCCACACGGGATGAAGTCATCGGCATGTCAACGGTTCACATTGTGGCTCACGCAAGCGAATCTGAAGCCATAAGCCAGATGCAGGTCTGGGACAATGGGACCAAACTGGGCTGGTATCCCGGGGAAGACGTAAACCAATACTTCACCCTCCGGCCTGGCTCGCATACGGTGACCGTTCTAGACCTTAATCGCAATTACGACGTCATCCATCGATCGAGTGTTTCCTACTCTGTGCAATGAACAACCGCCGAAGAACCTTAACTGAGACGATAAGTCTCAGTTAAGGTCGGCCTGGCGGCTAGGGTGCCTACATCTCGCTTTTGAGATGCACGAAGACGCGTAGCGTCACCTGTCAGTCCCCGTCAGCATAATCGGCCGGGTGACATCTCCCTGCGTTGGGAAGCCGCTGCCGGGCAAGTTCATTACCTGGTAAGGCACAATTGCGCAACCGCCGAGAGTACAAATCCACCCGGATGTAAAAAAATCCGAGCGAAATTCCAACTGCAGCGTCTTGTCTAGCGTCGTTCTCGAACACAAACACGCCGGGCACGCACCTATCCCGGCTTCCGCCCTTTCCTGTCCGCACACTTTTGTGAGAGGTAAGCTATGACGCCGATAACTCCAGAACCACCAGAAACCATGCACACGCGCGCAGTGCCCTTAGCCGCAATCCTGCTGCTCCTTACGCCGCTCGCAACCCATGCCTACGCCCAGTCGCCGGTCGCAAAGTTAGCCGACCTTAGCTCCGCCAACGAAAAACCCTCGTCCTACAAAACCTTCTATCTCAGCAATCTCACCCGGCAACAGGATGCCGAAGAGATCCAGACCGATCTGCGCAACATGCTTCCCATGGCCAAGCTCTATTACGTGCCCTCGCAAAGCGCTCTCTCCGTTCGCGGCTCGGCCGATGACATCGCGCTCGCGCAGAAGATGCTCGCCGATCTCGACCGCCCCCGCAAAGCCTATCGCCTCACCTACACCGTCACGGAAACCGGCAGCGGCGAGCCCGGCGGCGCGCAACATGTCACACTCATCGTCACTTCAGGGGGCACCACAGACTTCAAGCAGGGCAGCAAGGTGCCCATCGTCACCGGCATCTATCCGCAGGGCGAGCAGCCCCAGCACTCGGATGTCCAATATCAGGATGTAGGCCTTGAGATAGAAGCCACGCTCAACGGCTATGCCGACGGAGTTCATCTTCGAAGCAAAATCGCGCAATCCAATGTCTCCGACGAGAAGTCCGGCATCGGCGTCGAAGACCCTGTCTTCCACCAGACCACACTCGACGGCACCGCCACCCTCGTCCCCGGCAAGCCGCTCATCCTCGGCTCTCTCGACATCCCCGGCACCAATCGCCGCCAGCAAGTCGAAGTCGTCTCCGAAGCCATCCCCTGAAGATGACCTACCCATGCGTATCTTACCTTGTTATCGCCGCGTGAATCTTTAGAGCATGTGTCCGCATGCCGCTCTTCGGCCAGTTAGATTTAGCCTCGCTGGCCGACGAGGAATGGGAGCGATGAGTACTACTATTAGGAAAGATCGGCGTTTGCCGCGCCTCCCGAGAAGTGGATTGCCCCTCTGAGCGGTGACGCTGAACGCGAGATCGTGCCGAGGCGTCACCATGATCGAAACTTCTGATTTTCGGGCCACGAGAATCCCGCTCAACACCGGATCCGGCCATATCCCCGCAATCGGTTTCGGCACCCTGATTCCAGATCCAGCCGTGACGCTAACTGCGACCAGGGACGCCCTGGAAGCCGGATTTCGGCACTTCGATTGTGCGGAGCGATACCGCAACGAGCGTGAGGTAGGCGAGGCCCTAGAGGCAGGACGTGCCGCCGGAAGAATCGCGCGCGAGGACATCTTTGTCACCACAAAGTTGTGGAACTCCAATCATCGGCCCGAGCGCGTCAAACCCGCGTTCGAGGCGAGTTTGGAGAAACTCCGAATCAGCTATCTCGATCTCTATCTCATTCACACTCCATTTGCATTTCAATCAGGGGACGAGCAGGATCCGCGGGATAAGGACGGCAATGTCATCTACGACCGTAGCGTAACTTTGTTCGACACTTGGAAGGCGATGGAAACTCTGGTGGACGATGGCAGATGCCGCACCATCGGACTATCGGACGTCAGTTTGCATCAACTGTTGCCCATCTACGAATCCGCGAGAATCAAGCCAGCCGTGGTCCAGGTCGAGTCGCATCCCTATCTGCCGGAAACCGAGCTTCTGGACTTCTGCAAGCAGAAGGACATCGTGCTCTTGGCCTTCGCCCCATTGGGTCACGGAATGAGGCCGGGGCTGATCGAAGATCCAGTCATTTCGGCAATCGCCGCACGACTTGGAAGGACACCCGCACAGGTGCTGCTGGCTTGGGCAGTGCAGCGCGGCACGGCTTTGCTGACCACGCCCAAAAGTGCGGCTCGCGCGCGAGAGAATTTCGACATCTCCCCCCTCCCCGAAGACGCGTTCAACGAAATCAATCGCATTCAAATTCGACAAAGGCTCAACGACGTAGTGAAGACCGGCAGCCCGGGTTTCATTCCACAAGGCAGATGATCAGGAAACGCAAACCGCATCTGGAGGCAATCCATGCAAGAGGAACAAATACGTGAGGCCTTGAACGTGCATTGGCAGGCGTCGGCAGCCGGCGATGCGGAAGCAGAACATAACATCTACGAGGACGATGCCATTTGTGACTATCCTCAGTCAGGCGAGCGCATCCTCGGGCGACGCAATATACAGGCCCTGCGGAGTCATCATCCCGGCAAGCCGTCGGGCTTCACCGTCAAGCGAATTGTCGGCAAAGGGGATCTCTGGATCACGGAATACACCATCACTTACCAGGGACGGCCGGCATTCACCGTGAGTATTATGGAATTCCGCAACGGTAAGGTCGTGCACGAGACACAGTACTTCGCCGATCCCTTCGAGGCCCCGCCCTGGCGGAAACAATGGGTTCAGCAGATCGCGTGACGCCGCATTCGGGCCAGATCTGCATCCGATTGCCAGCTAAGCTTCTCCTACTTCGATAACGGAGCTTCCTCACATGCGGTCCGACATCACACCCGGCGCGCTCTTTCCCGACTACGAACTCTCGGATCACACAGCGAAACGCCGCAAGCTCTCCGCGCTGCAGGGTCCGCATCCCATGGTCCTCGTCCTCGGCCGCGGAAGCTTCTGCCCCAAAGACCGTCGCCAGGCCGAACTCCTCCTCCAGCTCCACCATGAAATGGAAGTTGGCTACTGCCGTCTCGTCACCATCAGCACCGACAACCTCACGCTCACCAACGAGTACCGCACCGGCGTCGGCGCGCACTGGCCCTTCCTCGCCGATCCTGCACGCGTCGTGCAAAAGGATCTAGACATCGCCGAATACACCGACCCCGCCAACAATCCCATGATCCCGCACGTCATCGTTCTCGAACCCGGCCTCATCGTCTACAAGATCTACAACGGCTATTGGTTCTTCGGCCGCCCCACCATGGAGGATCTCCGTCAGGACCTCCGCGCCGTCACCAAAAAATGCCGCCCCGACTGGGACATCACCACGCCGGAACTAAAGAAGGCATGGAGCGAAGGCCGCAAAGAACTCTTCTATCCCTACGGCAAAACCTACGCCCAAACCCTCGGCGAGCAGGATTGAGCGGTAGCCAGATGCCCGCACCCCACAACCCGCCCGCAACACCCGATAGACCTCTACGACAGCGCCTACGGCAACTATGCTGCAGATGTCTATCGTCAGGTCCGTCTCGCCACCTATGGTGAAGATCTCGGCCAGACGAGCTGGGTCACCAGCGAAGAGTCTCGCGCGATTCCTCAGACGTTGCAGCTCACGCCCGCCTCTCGCGTCCTCGAAATCGGTTGCGGCTCCGGAGGCTACGCGCTGCAGGTCGCCAGCGTCGCCGGCTGCAGCATCGTAGGCGTGGACATCAATGATGCCGGCGTTCGCAACGCCAACATGCTCGCCCGCGCCCGCCATCTCGCAGACCGCGTCTCCTTCGAGCACTGCGACGTCTCGAAGACACTGCCCTTCCCCGATGCCGCATTCGACGCAGCCTTCGCCAACGATGTCCTGTGCCACATTCCCGGACGCCCCGCACTCCTCCGGGAAGCATTTCGCGTCCTCAAGCCATCCGCCCGGCTTCTCTTCAGCGACGCTCTCATCATCGGTGGCGCCGTCTCGCACCAGGAAATCGCGACCCGTAGTTCATCGGCTACTACATCTTCACTCCGCCCGGATACAACGAACGCTTGATTCAGGACGCAGGCTTCCACTTACTTACGGCGACAGACACAACCCAGAACGCCGCCGCGATTGCTCAACGCTGGCACGATGCCCGCGAGCAACACCGCGACGCGCTCATCGCGATTGAGGGCACAACCAACTTCGAAGGCCTGCAGCAATTCCTCGCGTGCGTCTCCACGCTCAGCCTCGAGCGCCGTCTCCTGCGCTACCTCTACACCGCCCAAAAACCAGCCTAGTGTTCCACACGTCAGCCCTCGCGGAGATATTGGAAAACATGACAGAGCGGCCACATCTCGCTTTTGAAAGGTAGAGCCGCTCCGCCAGATGGACGGGTGCCCCGTCCTAGGCGAAGGCGTAGGGTGGGCGAGTCACGCCGCGCGAAGCGCCTCCATCCGCTGTCTACAAGATCTACAACGGCTACAGGCTCTTCAGCCGCCCCACCATGGAAGATCTCCTCGGAGTTCACTAAGAAGCCAAAACCTGTGAAGCAAATGAAAAAATGAGCGGGCGTTCACATCGCCTTATGTGCTATTTCACTCAGCGCCGGAAGGAAAGGGGAAATGATAGTTACGGAGTTTGCCGCAATTGCCAAGAATTTTCCCAACCGTTCCGCGAAGTGCGGCTTGCCTTGCGCTTCTTCCAACGTCTTAAGATGCTGCAAAACTTCGGTACGGTACGCACCGTCCGCCGTCGCCTCTTCTAGTGCAATGCGGAGCTTTTCAAAGACTTGCTCAGCTCCAACGAACTTCACGTTAACCGAGCGGTCCGTGCTCTCAAAATTTAACCGCGAATTGTCCCCGTACAGGTGATACTCATTGTGCACTCTGGAATCGGAGTCCTTCTTCCGATTCTGAGCGAGCGTTCTCTTCTCAACAAGATGCCGCGCTTCATTCATAGCCGCGTGCGTTCTTTGGTCCAGCGCTCGCCGAAAGGACGCGCCCATAGCCGCTCCTGCGGGCCCACCCGCACCAGTGCGAAGAGCCTTTAGCGTAACTTGTCCCGTGTACGATGAGGCGGCACCTGCGGCCGAACCTGCGCTGAGCAAAGCGACATCTTTCATTATCGTCTTCAAATCGATCGGCAGTTCGTGATCCTCATACGCCTCCAGCAAGCATTCGGCCCTTGCGAGAATCAACTTCCCAACTTTCTCGGATTTGAGCTGCAATTCAGTCGATTCCCACGCGCTGGAACTGCGACCGTGACCTGCAAGAACCAATTGCGCCTTGGCTTGTCCCAACTCTGAGAGATACGCCGACTCGATCTTCTGGCGTTGGACTAGAAAAGCATTATCTGCGTACTGCTTTAAGTTGGCTGGAAGATCGTCCATCATGTGCTGGCTCCTTTAGCCGGATCCAGTTATTTTATTGTGGATTCGGGACTGGACTGGACCCAGCGCGATATCAAGAGGCAGACTGCTGACCAAACGGCAGCGTAGCCGTAGCAGGCACGGCAACTCGCTTTTTGCGAGACCGGTCGCGATATTCGCTCTTGGCCAACTCTACGTCGCCCTGAGTCAATCGTTTGATAAAAGTGACCACTTCAGGGGAATATCGCACCAGATCACCCATACTCGATCGCCAACAAAACGTTGCGTTAGCCTTGATACCGTGTTTCCATGCGATTGCCTGAAATGTGCCACTGGTAAACGCATTTCCGTGAAGTGACTCAATGGTCTGCACCACCTCTTTCATTCGCAGAGGATGCGTGATATTGGGATCAATCGTCTTGGCCACGATCAACGTTCCGGTAACCCCATCAGCAGCCTTTTGCACGCCTACGATGACTTGTGCGTCTCCAATCTTCTTGGTCGATTCAAGTTTGACTTTGAAAACCGTCAACAAGCGCCCCGTGTCTTGGTTTTGGGATTCGAGCGCCCGTGTCGACTCGACTATACGCGCCAAGAATTGCTTGATCGCTATGCTCTGCTTCGTTGATGTTTTTCGGCCGGAGATATAGTCGATCGGATCGATTGGTGCGTCAAGGCCTAGAGGCAACAATTGCCAAGTAATGTCGTCCGCCAGCTCTATATCGAATATTGCCTTTAATAAATCCTTTAAGTTCACGATGCTCGTCTGTGCCAGCGCATAGATCACTGATCCAAACTGTTTTGCGTTGTAGAAATGAACTGCGTTATCCCGGTAGGTGCTTACCAGTTCAACATTGAGCCGAAGGCCCTGAGCTCCGAGACTGGCTGGCAGCAGCGCCTCGGCTCTTCGCAAAGCATCGGTGAGCGAATAAGTTCGATAGGGTTCATTTCGACGTTTCGGGTAGAAGATGCGTTGGCCCTTTTTCGAAAGCGTAGCTTTGATTATGAGTTCCCAGGCATTCAGAAGCAGAATCACAAAGCACTCGTCCCGATATTCGATACGCGGCTTGTTGTAAATCTCGATAGCAGCAAGAAGAGCGGCCTTTCCGTTCGCTAATAGCCGACGGTACGAACTTCTATAATTCACCCTGTTTTACCTCGCTAGAGTTGCGGCGCAGCACGTGTCTGTTCGGGATCTCGCTCTATATCCTCAGCCCACTTCCGTTCCGGCGCCAGAGTCACATCCAACCATCGTTCCGCTCGGCATCACCGAGGTTATGCGTTTACGATTCTTCTTCTAGTTACCAACGGGTTTAAGACACCTGAGTCTGTCCACCGCAGGCGATCCTTGACGATAACCATCAATGTTCAAAACGGAACTACACCCCAAGAAACCTGCCAAATCAAGCCACTCAATTCGTTACAATAGAAACGGAGCAACAAACCAAAACGCCACCAAAGCGGTGGCGTTTTCCTTTTGACTGGCTTGCTGACGCGCTGACTCGCCAGTCAAAACCGGCCATAAATCCTTTGTTTGGACGAATTAAGCGATAACCCCTTTAGAAAGACGAATTTGGTACTCGGGAGGCCACCTATCTAACTGATCCAGATAGAGTTACAAACCACTCTCCCGCGCCGGGAGGGGGGAGGGGGGGCGGGTAACGGTACTACGCAGTCGGAGGCGCCGGAAACATCTCCCGCACCAGCGCCAGCCCCTCGTCCTTCGTCGTGATCGCGCCCTCGAGCTGCGCATCCTCCGCCGCATCGAGCATCGCCCGGAACCCCGGCCCCGGCCTGTAGCCCGCCGCGATCAGGTCCGCACCTGTCACCAGCAGCCGCGGCTGCACCTCCTCCGGAGGCGCCGTCGCGTACCGAGACTTCGCGAAATCGTAAAGCTCCAGCCGGTTGTGGCTGGAGGTCACATCGAGCCGGTGTAGTTCCAGATGCTCCGGAAAGCGCGGCAGCCGGAAGAACCGCTTCAGCGTCGACTCCTTCATCTTCCCCACGTCGCCGAAGCGCATGTGATTCGCCACCAGCGCCAGGATCTGCTCCGTCTCCTCGTTGGAGAAGCGCAGCCGCCGGCAGATCGCCGCCGCCATCCGCGTTCCCACCTCCGCGTGGCCGTTGAAGCGGATGCGATCGCTCACCGTATACGTCGGCGGCTTGCCCACATCGTGCAGCAGCGCGCCCCACGCCAGCGTGGATGAGCACCCCGCCGGCAGCTTCTCCAGCAGCAGCAGCGTGTGCACCCACACGTCGCCCTCCGGATGCCACTCCGGCGGCTGCGCCACTCCGCGCATCGCCGCCACCTCCGGCAGCACCTGCTGCAGCAGCCCGGTGGCCTCCAGCATTTTGAAAGCCTCCGCCGCATGCCCCTCCGTCAGCATGCGCGTCAGCTCATCGCGCGTCCGTTCGCGGCTCACCTGCCCGATCTCACGCGCCAGCACACGAATCGCCGCAAAGGTCTCGCGCTCGATGGTGAACCCGAAGCGCGCCGCGAACCGCACCGCGCGCAGCATGCGCAGCTTGTCCTCGGCGAAGCGCCGCATCGGCTTGCCGATCGCCCGCACCACGCCAGCGGTCAAGTCTTCGCGCCCGCCCACATAATCCAGCACCGCGTCAGCCGCGTCGCCGCTCGCCAGATAGCGGTCCACATCCAGCAGCATGCCGTTGATGGTGAAGTCGCGCCGCAGCACATCGTGCTTCGGATCGTCCGTATACGCAACCTCGTCCGGACGCCGCCCGTCGCTGTACGCGCCATCCGACCGGAACGTCGCCACCTCGGTGACGATCTCCCGCCCATCCACCAGCAGCGGCACCAGCACCACGCCGAAGTGCGCACCCACGCCAAACGCCTTGCCAAACTGCGCCAGCACCGCATCCGGCTTCGCATCCGTCGCCACGTCGAAGTCCTTCGGCGCATGCCCCATCAGCAGGTCGCGCACGCATCCACCCACCAGATACGCACGGTAGCCCGCGCCGGCAAGCGTGTGCACCACCGCCGTCGACGCCTCCAGCCCGCTGCTGAATGCCACACTCATTCCTCTAGTATGGATGCTGGTGAGCAACACTTCCTACAGCGGAACCGGCCGCGTCCCCGCCGCAGTCGGCGGCAGTGTCAATGACACGCGGGAGAGTTGATCCCCGCCGTAACCGGCGGCCTGATACTGGGCATCGAGAGCTCCTGCGACGAGACCGCCGCCGCCGTCGTCCAGCGCGGCCGCCGCCAGCTCTCCAACGTGGTCGCCTCCCAGATCGCCATCCACTCTCCCTACGGAGGCGTCGTCCCCGAGCTCGCCTCCCGAGAGCACCTTCGCGCCATCGTCCCCGTCGTCGACGCCGCCCTCCGCGAAGCCGGCGTGACCCTGGGCGAAGCGGGTTTAGGCATGAACAGTCTGGACGCCATCGCCGTCACCGAAGGTCCCGGCCTCGCCGGCGCCCTGCTCGTCGGCATCGGCTACGCCAAGGCCCTGGCCTACGCACTCGGCAAGCCCCTCATCGCCGTCAACCACCTCGAAGGCCACATCCACGCCGTGCTGCTGGAGCACGCCAGCATCGCTCCGACCTTCCGACTACCGGCCCGCTGCTCGCGTTAGTCGTCTCCGGCGGCCACACCCACCTCTACCTCGCCCAGCAGCGCGACCACGGATGGCACTACCGCAACGTCGGCCACACCGTCGACGACGCCGCCGGCGAGGCCTTCGACAAGGTAGCCAAGCTGCTCGGCCTCGGCTACCCCGGTGGCCCCTGGATCGACCAGCTAGCCACCCACGGCAACCCCGGGGCGGTACCCTTCTCATTCGCCCAGATCAAACCCAAAGCGCATTTGGCGAACAAGCCCCATCGGCCCGGCCAGCACACCCACGAGCCCAGATTCCTCTTCAGCTTCAGCGGCATCAAAACCGCGGTCCTCCGCTACGTCGAGACCCACGCCATGGCCGCCTCCATTGCCGAGCGCCGCGTCCAAATGGACGCGCGCCGCCAGCAGCTCACCCCACCACCAAGCCCCCAGCCTTTCCGTACTCCGAAGCCCTCGCGTTCTGCGACCAGCAGACGCTCGACCTGCTCGCATCCTTCCAACGCGCCGTCGTCGATGATCTGAAGCGCAAGACCTTCGCCGCAGCCGAGCACTACGGCGCGCACGGCCTGCTGGTCTCCGGCGGCGTGGCTGCAAACCGCGAACTCCGCACCCGCTTCACCGCAACGGCAGCGGAGCGCGGCCTCCCCGTCGCCTTCCCCGCGCTCTCGCTCTCCACAGACAACGCCGCCATGATCGCCGCCGCGGCCTGGCCGAAGCTGCTCGCCGGAGACTTCGCGCCGCCGTCCCTCTCCGCGCGCCCCAGCCTCCCCCTCGGTGCAGAGACCGCACTCCCGTAGAATCAATAGACGCCCAGAAGCCGCTCCAACCCGAACGCATGACACCTCAGCTCTTCAACACACTCAGCACACAAGTCGAACCACTCATCCCGGCGGACGGCAAGACCCTCACGCTCTATGCCTGCGGCCCCACCGTCTACGACTACGGCCACATCGGCAACTTCCGCACCTTCGTGCACGTGGATCTGCTACGCCGCTTTCTGGAGCAGCAAGGCATAGCGGTGAAACACGTCATGAACATCACCGACGTGGACGACAAGATCATCCGCAACGCCGCAGCGCAGGGCGTCTCCATCGCCGACTACACGCCGCGCTATGAGCAGGCCTTCCTCGAAGACCTGCGCGCGCTCGGCTGCCTCGATCCAGTGCTCATGCCGCACGCCACCGAGAACATCCCGGAGATGGTGGCGCTCATCCAGAAGCTGGAGAAGCGCGGACTCGCCTATCGCACCGAGGATGGCTCCTGGTACTTCCGCATCCAGGGCGATCCCGAATACGGCAAGCTCTCGAAGAAAGATCTCAGCGGCAACACCGCCGGCGCGCGCGTCGACGTCGACGAATACGAGAAGGACTCCGCCAGCGACTTCGCCATGTGGAAGGCCGCGAAGCCCGGCGAGCACGCATGGGACACAGCGCTCGGCCACGGCCGTCCCGGCTGGCACATCGAGTGCTCCGCCATGGCGATGAAATTCCTCGGCGAGACGCTCGATCTCCACGCCGGCGGCGAGGACCTGATGTTCCCGCACCACGAGAACGAGATCGCGCAATCCGAGTCGGCGACGGGCAAGCTCTTTGCCCGGCACTGGATGCATGTGCGCTTCCTGCTGGTGGAAGGCCGCAAGATGTCGAAGTCCGAAGGGAACTTCTTCACTCTGCGCGACCTCTTGCTGCGTGGCTACAAGGCTTCGGCGATTCGCTTCCTGATCCTCTCCGTTCCCTATCGCCACCAACTCAACTTCACCTTCGATGGACTCGCCGAATCCACCTCTGCCGTGGAGCGCCTCCGCACCTTCCGCCAGCGCGTCCAGCATGGTCCATGGCCGGCAGGTGAGAACGCCGAGCTACTGGCACAATCGCACGCAGCTGCGCACGCATTCACCGCAGCCTTGTCGAACGACCTGAACACCGCCGAAGCACGCGCCGCCATCTTCGATCTGGTCCGCCACGCCAACACCGCCGCCGATCACGGCAAGCTCCAGCAGCAGAACGTCGAGCCCATCCTCGACGTGCTCGCGCTCTTCGATCAGGTCTTCAACGTCATCGAAGACCACGACACCCAATTCGCCCGCGAAGCCGTCAACTGGGCCCGTCAGGAAGGCAAGCTCACCGAAGCCAACGCCGAGCTCCAGGCCTCGCTCGAACTCACCGACGCCGACATAGAAAAGCTAATCGCCGAACGAACCCAGGCAAAAAAGAGCCGCAACTTCGCCCGCGCGGATGCCATCCGCAACGACCT
>CAVQJM010000037.1:0-75856 GCA_963712845.1 uncultured Acidobacteriaceae bacterium | reverse complement strand
CGGGGAGAGAGGATTCGAACCTCCGACCCCCTGGTCCCGAACCAGGTGCTCTACCAGGCTGAGCCACTCCCCGATCGACCGACTTGCTTTGGGTGGGACGCCCGGTGCCATCGTCCTGGTAGGGATGGCAGCTACACTCGAGCGCACTCTCGGTAGTGTAACAGAACGATTTGCCGCAAAACCCATGCTGTTGCCGAGGGTTGCGGGCGCACCGCGAAGTCGGTAGACAGATTGTATGACTCCGCGCGATGCACTTGACCTCACCGGATTACGAGTGCTGGACGGTGGCCTGGCCACCGAGCTCGAACGTGCCGGCTGCGATCTCGCCAGCCCGCTTTGGTCGGGCGAGATTCTGCGCACGCAACCGGAGAAGGTGCTCGCCGTCCATCGCAGCTACCTGGAAGCCGGGGCGGATTGCCTGCTCACCGCGAGCTATCAGATCTCTGCGATGGGCTTTCGCGAAATCGGCCTAACCGCAACAGCCGCCGAGCAAGCTGCGCGCGCGGCGATCCAACAGAGTGTCGCTCTCGCGGAGCAGGCTCGGCGCGAATACGCGCAAACCGAACTCGCGGCCGGGCACAAGCCGCGCCGGATCTGGATCGCCGGTTCACTCGGCGCGTATGGTGCGGCACTGCACAACGGAGCAGAGTTTCACGGACGCTACGACGTCGGCCACGCCGCGCTCATCGCCTTTCATGCCGAGCGCATCGACGCCATGCTCGAGACTGCTGCCGACTTTCTCGCCTTCGAGACCATTCCTTCGCTCGCGGAAGCCGAAGCGATCCTCGATGCTCTCGTCCACTATCCAAAGGTTGCGGCCTACGTCAGCTTCACCTGCCACGACGATGACCGCACCGGCCACGGCGAACCGATCGAGGACTGCGCTCGGTTGCTCGATGCCGCTGATCAGGTCATTGCCATCGGCATCAACTGCACCGCGCCGCGCTACATCCTGCCGCTGATCCGGAAGATCCGCGCCGTCACCGGCAAACGCATTGCCGTGTATCCCAACTCCGGCGAAACCTGGGTTTCAGAGACTCGGAGTTGGGCGGGCACCTCCGACCCTCACGCTTTCGGGGACATGGCTCAGCAGTGGCGTGAGGCCGGCGCCGACTGGATCGGCGGCTGCTGCCGCACCGGCCCGGAGCACATTCGCGCGATAGTCCAGGCGTGACTCCTTTTCCACAAATGCACAATACGAGAGCTCGACAACTTTCTCGAACCACGCGGAGTCTTACTGAACAACGGAAGAGAAATCTTCCAGAAGGAGAGAGTCGCTTATGGCCTTCAAGAGAATCGGCAACGAGACTCGTGAATGGCAGTTAGGTAGCTCATACAACGACCGTTACGACGGGAGAGTGAGGGAAACTCGGGCTGAGCTCGAATCTCCCGGCAATCCCGGGTAAAGCAGTTGTGATCTGGTAAGCCGATCCAGATCTTCAAAAATACGGATGGCGAGGGGCGCCCTCTCGAAAGAGATCGCGCCCTTTTGCCTTTTCTGCCCCGTTTTTGAGCTCCATGCGACGCTTTCCTGCCCGGGAATGAGGGCGTAGAGGCGACGGTGCAGTCTGCGTTGATCATGCGACAATATATTTATAGCCATGACAACCAGGACGCTCCCTGCGGTGCCCTCACCGGCTAGCATTTCTGCCGAGCTACTGAAGCAGCACAGCCTTACGGCCGAGGAGTATGCGCGCATCGAGGCGGCGCTGGGCCGCACCCCATCCCTCACCGAGCTGGGCATTTACAGCGTGATGTGGAGCGAACATTGCTCCTATAAATCCTCGCGCGTGCACCTGCGGCGGCTGCCCACCCGGGGTGAGCGCACCACCGGTCCCGGCAGCGTCGTCCAGGGGCCAGGTGAAAACGCCGGCATCATCGATATCGGCGATGGCTGGGCCTGCGCCTTCAAGATCGAGTCGCACAACCACCCCTCCTATATAGAGCCGTTCCAGGGCGCCACCACCGGCGTCGGGGGCATCCTGCGCGACATCTTTACCATGGGCGCGCGGCCGCTGGCCGTCATGGACTCGCTGCGCTTCGGTCCGCTTTCGACGGAAGACGGTGAATCCGATCCCGCGCTCGTCCGTAAGAACCACCAGATCGTTGAAGGCGTCGTGGCGGGTGTGGCCAGCTACGGCAACTGCTTCGGCGTGCCCAACCTGGGCGGCGAGACGCGCTTCGAACCCTGCTACAGCGGCAATCCGCTGGTGAACGCCTTCGCACTCGGCCTGCTCCGCAAGGACGAGATCTTCTACGCCAAGGCCACCGGCATCGGCAATCCGGTGATCTACGTCGGCGCCAAGACGGGCCGCGACGGCATCCACGGCGCCACCATGGCGAGCGAGGAGTTCACAGAGGGCTCCGACCAGAAGCGCCCCAACGTGCAGATGGGCGATCCCTTCATGGAAAAGCTGCTGCTCGAGGCCTGTCTGGAAGCGATGCAGACTGGCGCGGTCGTCGGCATTCAGGACATGGGTGCTGCGGGCCTCACCTGCTCTACCTGCGAGATGGGGGGACGCGGCGGCGTCGGCCTCGATGTCGAGCTCGACAACGTGCCGCAGCGCGAAACAGGCATGTCCAGCTACGAGATCATGCTCTCGGAAAGCCAGGAGCGGATGCTGCTGGTCGCCGAAAAGGGCCGCGAGGATGAAGTGCTGCGCGTCTTCGAAAAATGGGGACTCGATGGCGTGATCGTGGGCGAAGTCATCGGCGAGCCGCAGATGCGCATCCGCCATCACGGTGAGCTGGTCGCCGACATCCCCAACCAGTCGCTCACCGATGATGCGCCGCTCTATCACCGGCCCGTCGGCACCTGGAAAGCGCCGGTACCGCTTGATCCGCCCGCGGAAGTTCTCGAAGCGCTGAAGCAGCCGCGCGACTACACCGCGGACCTGAAGAAGCTGCTGGCGAGCGCGAACATCTGCAGCAAGCGCTGGGTTTTTGAGCAGTACGACTCCATGGTGCAGACCAATACCGTGCAGGGCCCGGGTGGCGAAGCGGGCGTGATGCGCGTGAAAGGGAGCGGAACTCCGGGGCATGAGCGCGGGCTTGCCATGGCGCTCGATGGCAATGGCCGCTGGTGCTATCTCGATCCGAAGCAGGGCGCGAAGCTCGCCGTCGCGGAAGCCGCCAGGAAAGTCGCCTGTACCGGAGCTGTACCCGTGGCTGCGACAAATTGCCTGAACTTCGGCAATCCGGAGAAGCCGGAGATTATGGCGCAGCTCTCCGCCGCCATCGACGGCATCGCCGAAGCCTGCACCGCGCTGGGCACGCCGATTACCGGCGGGAATGTCTCGCTCTACAACGAAACCAAGGGTGAGGGGATTTATCCGACGCCGGTCATCGGCATCGTCGGCATTCTTGAGGATGTGTCGAAGGCTGTGCCGGCGGATTTTCAACACGCGGGCGACGACCTTTTGCTGATCGGCTTCGGTAGGGATTTCGTTAGCGGTGACAGCGCTGAGCAGGATGCGCTCACGGTATTTCAGCACCTCGGTTCAACAGAGTGGGCGAGGTCTGCATTTGGGAGATTCTGGGGCTCACCTCCGCAGCTGGATTTGAAAAAGGAAGTTGCACTGCAATCTCTACTGAAACAATTGGCGGAAAGCGCCTTCTCAAGTCCGCTCGCGACGTTCAGCGAAGGCATCGGATTATCCATCGCGAAGGCTTGCTTCCCCAAACACTTAGGAGCCAGTGTCGACTTCGCGGTGGGCTACCCATACATTGACAGCCCGGAATTCCTCTTTGAGGAGATCGCATCGGAGGTTCTCGTCAGTTGTGACCCTGCGTTTACCCCATTAATACTTAGCCTGGCAAGTGAAGTGGGTATGCGCGTTCTACCAATCGGTCACACCAGACCGCGACAAAGTAGACGATTTCAGTCGAAGGAGGATTGGCCATCAGTGCATCAACGGACGAGTTGAATTCCGTCTGGTCCAACGCCCTCCAATCCACCCTCAGCGTCGACACGGTGACCGCATGACCGAGCGTCTCTACCAGGGCGTCCCGGGCATCGAGGAAACTCTTCCGTTCCTCGCAGACTCCCATCGCGCGCGAGCACGATCCCGATTCACTCCACGAAGAATGCGGCGTAGCCGCCATCTACACCCACCCCGAGGCTGCTCGCCAGGTCTACCTGATGCTCTACGCGCTGCAGCATCGCGGGCAGGAGTCTGCCGGCATCGCCACGGCCGACGGCCACCACCTTTCGAACATCAAGGGCATGGGCCTGGTCGCTGACATCTTTACCGAAGAGGTCCTGCAGAAGCTCCCCGGCAATCTCGCCATCGGCCACACGCGTTATTCGACAACCGGCGACTCGGCGCTGCTCAACGCTCAGCCCATCCGCGTCGAGTCCACCAAGGGCCTTATCGCCATCGCGCACAACGGCAACCTGGTCAACCTCGGCAATATCCGCGCCAAGCTCGAGCGCGAGGGCGCCTTCTTCCAGACCACATCCGACTCCGAGATCATCGTCCAGCTCATCGCGCACTCCCAGGCCACTACGCTGGTCGACGCCATCGCCGACTCGCTCTCGCAGATCGATGGCGCCTTCTCCGTGGTCATGATGACGCGCGACCGCATCTTCGCCGCCCGCGATCCACGCGGATTCCGCCCACTCTCTATGGGCCGGATAGTCGGTGAAGACGGCATACCCGACACTTACGTCTTCGCCTCCGAGACCTGCGCTTTCGACCTGCTGCGCGCCGAGTATGTCCGCGACGTCGAACCCGGCGAACTCATCATGATCTCGCCCGACGGCATCACCTCGCGCAAGTACGCGACCGGCTTCCCGCAGACCAGTTGCATCTTCGAGCATGTTTACTTCGCGCGGCCGGATAGCCGCATTTTTGGCCGTTGGGTGCAGCAAAGCCGTGAGCTGATGGGCCGCCAGCTCGCTCGCGAATCCGGCGTGCCCGCAGATCTCGTCGTGCCGGTGCCGGACTCCGGGGTTACCGCGGCGCTTGGCTATGCGGCGGAGAGCGGCATCCCCTTCAACTTCGGCCTCATCCGCAATCACTACGTTGGCCGCACCTTTATCGAGCCGGAGCAGCGCGTGCGCGACTTCGGCGTCAAGCTCAAGCTCAACCCGGTGCGCAATCTGCTTGCGGGCAAGCGCATCATCCTGGTTGACGACTCGATCATTCGCGGCACCACCAGCCGCAAGATCATCCGCATGGTGCGCTCCGCCGGTGCGAAGGAAGTCCACCTGCGGATCAGTTGTCCGCCCACCACGTCGCCGTGCTTCTATGGCGTGGACACACCGCGCAAGAAGGATCTGATCGCCGCGAACAACACCGTTGACGAGATCCGCAGTTTCATCGAAGCCGATTCGCTCGCCTATCTCTCGATGGATGGCCTGCTACAGTCTTGCGGGGATGAGACGGTCCGCGGCGGTCAGCCGATGTTCTGCACCGCGTGCTACACCGGCAACTATCCCACCGACTGGGTGGATGTGGACGAGATACTGCCCGCGCTTGCGGAGACTTAATCATCGTCGTAACAACCACGTAACTCATTTCTGCCTCTCACGTTACATAACGGGAGACGCGCACACGTGCGCACGGAGGCAAACATGGCAAGAAAGAAAGCACCCTCGAAAAAGAAGTACGGCTCGGCAGCTTCGAAGTCGGTCGAACGCGAAATGAAGGCCTATAAAAAGGGCAAGCTCAAGTCCGGCCGCAGCGGCGCCAAGGTAAAGAGCCGCAAGCAAGCGATCGCGATCGGGCTATCAGAAGCGCGGGCCGAAGGCGCAAAGGTACCGGCCAAGAAGAAATCCGCAAAGAAGAAGAGCGCCAAGAAATCCAGCGCGAAGAAGAAATCATCCGGCCGGAAGAAGTCTTCGAAGAAGTCCTCTAAGAGATCTGCCAGCTAGTCTGAGGACTTTCCACCCGATCCGGAAGTGGAAGAACTCGTGGCGTTGCTTCCCGAACTCGAGGAGGCAGCGCCGGAGTCGCTTTTGCTAGCGCCATCCCTCTTCCCACCTTCACTGCGGCTGCCTTCGTTTCGGCTGCCTTCACTTTTGGACGAGCCTTCCGAGCTCTTCGCGGAGACGTCCTTACTGCCGCCGCCCTCTTTCGCGCCGCCTTCTTTGGAACCACTGTCCTTTGAGCTATCCGATCCACTCGACGAAGGCGCCTTGTTGCGTCCGGCATAGTCGTTCACATACCAGCCCGCGCCCTTGAATTGAATCGCCGGCGCCGAGATGAGCCGCTCCACTTCAGAGCCGCACTTCGGACACTCCTTCTCATCGGGCGCGCTGAAGCTCTGGATCTTCTCAAAGCGATGTCCACATTGCTTGCACTGGTATTCGTAAAGCGGCACGGATGATGGCTCCTGGGATATCTGTAGCTTGGGGATATCTGTAGCTATTGTAGCGTCGGCAGTTTCACCAGCCGTACCCGCGTCACCGCTTCAATCGCTTCGAGCGCCGCAATGACCGCCGGCGTAATCTCGCCATCCACCTGCACTACGGCAATCGCGCCACCTGCGCCATCCTTCGC
The DNA here is from genome assembly GCA_963712845.1 of uncultured Acidobacteriaceae bacterium. GTDB lineage: Bacteria > Acidobacteriota > Terriglobia > Terriglobales > Acidobacteriaceae > KBS-83. The sequence continues at coordinate 69,350 of CAVQJM010000037.1, read as the reverse complement.
CGCAGCTTCCAGTCCGCGCCCCAGTGCGAAGTTCGCAATGTTCACCTGGTGCTCGCCCAGCACCGTGCCCACGCGGCCAATCACGCCCGGCACGTCGTGGTTGCGGATCGCGATCAACGTATCGTGCAGCGGCACCTCGATATCGATGCCGTCGCTCGCCAGCAGGCGTGGCGAGCGTCCATGCAGCACCGTTGCCGTCGCTGTGGTCTCGCCGCCGCGCGTGTGCAGCGTAAGTGTGACGCCCGCAGCGCCACCGTTTTCCATCTTCGATTCATGCAGCCGAATGCCGCGTTCCTCCGCCACAGCGGCCGCGTTGATGCGGTTCACATTCTCCGAATGCGCCAGCACACCCTGGATCGCTGCGTTGCGCACCAGATCCGTTTTCCCCTGCGCCAGCCGCCCACGATAGACCAGCGAGATGCTCTCGACGTTCCCGTCGGCAGTAGCGGAGAGGAACGCGCCCAGCCGGGCCGCCATATCGATGTACGGCGACAGCTCCACATATTCTTCGTGGGAGAGCGACGGCAGGTTGACCGCGTTCTGCACCACGCCCAGCTTCAGATACTCGCGCACCTGCGCTGCAATCTGGATGCCTACAGCCTCCTGCGCCTCCGCCGTCGAGCCGGCAATGTGCGGCGTCAGGATCACGTTCTCGCGGTTGAAATAAGGCGAGTTCTTCAGCGGCTCGTCGCGGAAGACATCCAGCGCCACTCCGCCCACCTGCCCGCTGTCGAGCGCGGCCTGCAGCGCGGCGTCGTCGACCAGCTCGCCCCTCGCGCAGTTCACGATGCGCACACCCTTCTTCATCGCGGCAAGGTTCTTCGCGTTGATGATATTCGCCGTCTGCTGCGTCAATCCGACGTGGAGCGTCAGATAGTCGGCGCGCGCGAAGAGTGCATCCAGCGGCACCAACTCTACGCCGCGCTCGCGCGCCACCGCCGGCGCGACAAACGGGTCGTGCCCGATGATCTGCATGCCGAAGGCTCGCCGCGCGCTGGGCCACTTCGAGCCCGATGCGGCCCAGTCCCAGCACCGCCAGCGTTTTGCCGCGCAGCTCTGCGCCGCTCAGCGATTTTTTCTCCCACTTGCCTTGATGCAGCGCGCCGTTCGCCTTCGGCAGTTGCCGCGCCAGCGCCAACATGAGCGCGATGGTCAGCTCCGCCACCGCGATGGCATTCGCGCCCGGCGTGTTCATCACCACGATGCCGCGCCGCGTCGCCGCATCGGCATCGATGTTGTCCACCCCCACACCCGCGCGGCCAATCACCCGCAGCTTCGGCGCGTGCTCCAGGAGCGCATCGTCCACCTGCACCGCCGAGCGCACCACCAGCCCATCGGCATCCTTCAGCTCGTTCGCAAGTCCATCCTTGATCTGGTCATGCGTCACCACGTTCCAGCCCGGCTCGGCCTGGAAGACGGCGAGCGTGGCAGGCGACACTTTTTCTGCGAGAACAATCTTCAAAATGGGCTCCTCTATCGATTCCAATCACGACGCGGTGATGAAGCACGGCAGTTCAGCGAAAGCGCATGCCGCTTCTCAAGCCGGAACAGTGTTCACGCAAACCTCATAGTGGGAGGCGAGCGGTTCCACTCGGGCAAGCAGCCGCCTGGCCTCCGGTTCAAATTGGGCAACGGCATAATCCGGACCTGCAAATTGCTGCACGGCCTCAAGCGAATCGAAGAGATTCACCACGACAAATTCAACCTCCTCCGCCACATCGCGGCGCAACACGTATCCACCGCGATAGCCGGAGATCTTCTTCAAGCCCGGCAAAACAGTGCCGCTAAGCAGCTCCTGGTACGCAGTGGCATTCTGGGGCGAGGTCCAGCCTCGCCAATGGCGTGCAATCATCCTTACCTCGCCGCCGCGAGCTCCGGCTGTGCAACCGAAGTGCGCTCCGCAAAGGTCTGCTGCGCGGCCGCCAGCGCCTTGCCAAATTCGAAGCCCGGCAGCTTCAGCGACTTCGCGGCCACCTGCTCCAGCGCGCCGATGATCGCAATCGTGTCCAGATAGTCGAAGTAGCCGATGTGCGCGATGCGGAACAACTGACCCTTCATCTCGCCCTGGCCGTTGGTGATGATGGCTCCGAAGCGCGACTTCAGTTCCTTCACCACGACACCGGAGTCCACACCGGCCGGCGGCAGCACCGCCGTCAATGCTGCGCCCGGCGAGGCGGAGAACAGCTTCAGTCCCAGCGCCTCCACGGCCGCTCGGGTCATCGCGGCAATGGTCTCCGCGTTGTCCACCAGCTTGGCGCGCCCGGCTGCCAGGTCGCCATCCGCCTGGGAAGCGATATAGTCCAGCGCTGTGGTCAGCCCTGCAATCAGCGAAATCGCCGGCGTGTAGGAAGACTCGCCCTTCGCCGCGTTCTTCCGCTCCTTGCGCAGATCGAAGTAGTAGCGCGGATTCAGTGCATTGCCCATCAGCTCCCACGCCTTCTCGCTCACCGAGCAGTAGGCCAGGCCGGGTGGAATCATCACCGCCTTTTGCGAGCCGCCGATCATGATGTCCACACCCCACGCGTCGGCATCGAAGTGCGTCGTGCCCAGCCCGGTGATCGCATCCACTACCAGCACCGCGTCGCTCTTCGCGTCTTTCAGTAGCTTTGCGACGCCCTCGACATCGTGGCGTGTGCCGGTGGAGGATTCGTTCGCCTGCATATAGACCGCGCGCGTCTCCACCTTCATCGCCGCCTTCACCGCATCCAGCGAGAAGGTCTGCCCATAGGGCACGCTCACCAGGTCCACATCGCAGTTGTAGGCCTTCGCGATGCCCGTCCAGCGCTCGCCGAACTTACCCGCGCTCAACACCAGCACACGATCGCCCGGGGAGGTGATGTTTGCGACCGAGGCCTCCATGACGCCGCTGCCCGAACAGGCCATCAGGATCACGTCGTTCTTGGTGCCGATGAATGTCCGCAACTGCTCCAGCACGCGCACGTACAGCGCGCGAAACTCCGGTGTGCGGTGGTGCAGGTCGGCCGCGGCCATGGCGAACTGCGCGGCGGGAAGCAAAGGCGTGGGACCGGGCGTAAAGAGGCGCGTCTTGCGAATCATGTCTGTGCGGTTTCCTTGACTCCTATTCTATCGAGCGCGCCGGTCTTTATACTGGTAGGTTGGCTTTTGGTACGGCAAGCCGGCCACAGCGAGGCAGGAGACGAAACCACATGACTCTTCAGGAGCGCATCCAGCAGGACACCGTCGCAGCCATGAAAGAGCGGGCGCAGTTAAAGCTCGACGTCCTGCGCATGGTGAAGACCGCGATCAAGAACAAGGAGATCGAGAAGCGCGTCCCGCTGACCGAGCCCGAAGTGCTGCAGACGCTCACCACGCTCATCAAGCAGCGCCGCGACTCCATCGAGGCCTTCACCAAAGGCAACCGTCCCGAGCTGGCCGAGAAGGAAGCCGCCGAGATCAAAGTGATTGAAGGCTACATGCCGCAGCAGGCGGACGAATCAAAGGTCCGCTCGCTCGTCGAGGCCACCATCGCGGAGATGAGCTCCGCCGGCAAGCGCCCCACCGCGAAAGAGATGGGCCTCGTCATCAAGGATGTGCAGGCAAAGATCGCCGCCACCGGCCTGCGCGCCGAGGGCAGACAGGTCAGCGAAATCGTGAAGGCGGAACTCGCGAAGGGCTAGTTGGCCAGGCTGGCATCAGGAGTTGGGGTTCCAGATATCCACGTGCCATTTCCAGCGGCCATCTTCCTGCTGCCAGTACACGACGTATTTCACCTCTAACCGGCTGGCGGCCTGCCCTCCCGGCTCGATCAAAAGAACTGCCCGTCCAATCTCAACCGCTCCATCGCCGGCGGGCATTACGTCGATGGATTCCAGCACCGCAGACTTCGCATTGGTCGATTGAACCATATTCGACCAGAATTCTTTGATTGCTTTGCGGCCGCTGATCATCGGTGCGCCGGGCGGAAGGATGCGCGCGGGTGAGGTGTATATCTCGTCGAGAGCCTCGAAGTTGCGTTTGCCGAATACCTCTGCGCAGAAGCGCTCATTCGTTTCCGCCATCGCGCTGCGCATCTGCTGTGGTGGCACTGAAGTGGACATAGCGCGGAAAGTTAGCACGGCAGACATCTGTAAATCAACGTCGGCAAAGTAGATCCGATCGCCGCCGGTTCCCTACTTCAACGGATAACTATTCAGGAGTCACGCGGACGAAGCAGTTCTCCGGCAGCTCGCCCTCCAGCAGATGCACCACGCCATTCTTTACAAAGCCCTTTAGCGTGCGCGGCTTCTCGGCAGATTCCGCCCGCTTGTCGGCCGGCTGCGCCGTTCGCGGCCTCTCTGCCTGCGTGGCCGTCGTCGCTCCGGCTTCCGTCGGTCGGGTCTCCGTCGGTCTGGTCCGCATAGTGGTTGAGGTCACCAGATGTGGGCGTGTCGCAGCGGAGGACGGGGACGCCATCGGCTTGCCACCGCCCTCGCGCCCGCCGAGCTCCCGGACGGTTTTTCCCGTCCCGCGATCCATCGCCTGGTTGGCCAGCGCATCGGCGCGCTTGTTCTTGCCCCGCAGCACGTGCTGGATCTCGAACCGCTCCAGCCCGGCCACGCGCCGCTTCGCTTCTTCCCACAGCGGCCGCAGCTCCGGGCTGTTCACCCGGTACTGGCCTTTCATCTGCTTCACCATCAGCTCGGAGTCGGCTATGACCCGCAGCTGCGGGTATCCGTGAGCCAGGGCATATTCGAGGGCCGCCAACAGCCCGGAGTACTCGGCAAAATTGTTTGTCTTTACGCCCAGGAACTCGCTTAAGTCGGCGATGGGATGGCCCGCCGTATCTTCAATGGAAACGCCATATCCCGAAGGCCCCGGATTGCCGCGCGATCCACCATCGCAATAGGCGACGATCCCGCCGCTATGTGCTGCATCTGTCATGCAGAAGAGTGTAGAAGACCCGGCGCCTGTGCAACGCCGGACATCGCTTCGCGGCTATTGCTTGGTATCGAGAGGATGCTTCGCATCCTCATAGAACTGCTGCTGCAGCTTCGCTGCCTCGCTGTCTGCCTTCACCGCGCGGATTACATCCGCAATCGCGCCCACCTCCGCCTTCGTGTCGTATTCGCCCAGCTGTCTGGTCGCCAGCGAGCCGTCACCCGCATAGTGATTCGGAAAGCTCGCGTACCACCAGATGCCGGTGTAGACCCCTTCCGGGAGATGCAGCCGGCCCAGGTCCGCGCCCGATTCGGACTGGGCGCGATCCATGTGCACCAGCCCAGGCGCCGCGATCAGCGTATGCGCCGTCTCGCCTTCACCGGCGTGGTAGTCCTTGGGCCCGGGCTTGTACGGGCGGTCCGCGGCGGTCGTCCCCGGCCAGCGGTAAACGTAGACGACATAGTCATGCGGCGTCTGCAACTGCGCCTGAGCGAAGAAGGGCAGCAGGTGCTCGTTGCCGCCATGCCCGTTCACGATCACGATCTTCCGGCATCCGTTGCGCGCCATCTCGTCCGTCGTCTCCTGCAGCAGATCGAGCTGCATGTGCGCACTGTAGGAGACCGTGCCTGGCTGCTGCCGCGCCTCCGCGATCTGGCCGAAATAGTAGGCCGGAAACACCACTGCATATTCCTGCTGCGCCGCCTTCTCGGTCACAAACCGGACGTTGATCAAATCCGTGCCCAGCGGCAGGTGCGGGCCGTGCTTCTCGATAATGCCAAACGGCAGCACACACACACCCTGCGACTGGCGGATCGCCGCGATGAAGTCCGGCCCGGTCAACTCCTCCCAGTGCACCGAAAGAGTGTTCTGGGCAGCGGCAGACAGCGAGCCAGCCAACAGGACAAGCGCAAGACGGAGTAGCAAACAGGAGCGATTCATTTGGAGGACCCGAAGTTGAGATGGATTGGCGACGCCAGCATAAACCCCAGAGAGTCTCGCCAGCCCGGGTGGACGGACCCGGAAATTCGTCAGATTGTCACCGGTTTGTCATTTTCTGCTACCAAAAGACACACTTCTGCGTCCTCTTTCCCAGGGGAACGTCTATCTTGCAGAGGACGTATCTCCCGTAAGAGGTGTAAGCACGATGGGAAGCGAAGCACTCCGTATCCAGCCTGGGCTCCAATCTGGGCCGCTCGGCACAACCCTCCCGGCCAACCGCACCAGCCAGACCTGGCCCGGCCGCCGAGGTCTGCAGGCACGCACCGGCGGCGGCATGAGCCCGGAGGACCGCACCTCCGAGACTGAGCTGATCCGCCAGGCACAGAAGGGTTCCCGGCAGGCATTTGACACGCTGGTCCGCCAGTACGATCAGGCCGTGCTGCGCCTCGCCCTGCATCTGCTCGGCTCGGAAACCGATGCCCAGGACATCGCGCAGGAGGCTTTCCTCAAAGCGTACCGCTATCTCGGCAACTTCCGCTTCGAGTGCTCCTTCTACACCTGGATCTACCGTATTGTCACCAACTTGTGCCTGGACCTGATGCGTCGCCGCAAGACCCGCCGCGAGGACCCAGCCGTCGTCATGGACTCCTCCGGCGAAGAGCTCGACCTGCTCAGCATGGTCTCGGACGAGCGTGCCTCCGCTAATCCCGGCCGCGAACTCGAGCGCAAGGAGCTGGGCGCGAAGATCGCCACCGCCCTCGACAAGCTCACCCCGCGTGAGCGCATGGTCTTCGAGCTGAAGCACTATCAGGGTCTCCGCCTGCGCACCATCGGCGAGATGCTTAACACCACCGAGGAGACGGCCAAGAACACCCTCTTCCGCGCCACCAAGAAGCTGCGCGCCAACTTGGCGGTAGTGCGGTGAGCATTACAGCAATAAGTGCGGTGATGAACCCGGTGATCGGATGACCTGGCCTGGCCACAACGGCACTCTAAGCTGCGATGCAGCCCACGAGCAGATCACGCTGCTGCTCTATGGCGAGCTCAGCGATGAGGCCTGTCACAGGCTGGAGCAGCACCTGGCGGACTGCGCCGACTGCCGCGATGAGCTTGAGGTCACTCGCGCACTCTCCAGCGCTATGGCCATCCTGCCTGTCCGCGAGCCATCGCCCAACCTCATCGCCCAGACCCGGCTTAGGATCGACGAAGCCCTGGAGCAGGCGCCCACCGACTCCTGGTTCACCCATTTCCGCCGCTCGCTGGCGACCGACTTCCGCCTGATGCGGACAGCGCCGCTCGCTGCGGCTGCCATGCTCTTCGCTGGCGCCGGCCTTGGCTTTGCGGGATTCAAGCTCGCGCAGCCGCCCGCGGCCGGCCCGGCCTGGGTCGACCCCGGCACCCAACCCATCGCTGCCGTGACCAGCGTCGCGCAGGATCCGGCAACCGGCATGGTCCGCGTCGAGTACAGCCGGCTCGTCCCCAGCGCCGCGGTTGGCCCCGCGGACGATCCCATCATCCGTACCCTGCTGCTGGCCGGCACCCGCGCTCCGCTTAACACCTCGGTGCAGAATGCCGCACTGGGCCTGCTCGCCCATACCTGCAGCGTGACCGGGAGCGGCACCACCGGAGATTGCGCGGCGGATGACAGCCTGCGCAGCGCCCTCATGGTCGCCCTGCGCTACGACCCACACTCCAGTGTGCGCGAGCAAGCCCTGAGCGGCCTCGCTCCCTATCTGGCCGAGGACATGCACGTCCGCGACGCTGTCCTGGAAGCCGTGCTCAACGATGGAGATCCGCAAATCCGCGCCCAGGCAATCCGCATGCTCGCTCCGGTTGCGGCCGATTCCAGCGTGCAGCAGGTACTCCAAAACGTCGCCACCCACGATGGCAGCCCGCTGCTGCGCACCGTCTCCCGCACCATGCTGGAGCAGATGCCGCAAGTCCAGTAATCCGTAGATCTAGCCAACCCTGGCTCCAATACGTTAAGGTTTTGCCGCGGAGGCATAACCTTCGTCTTGCTCGTCCGTCTCAGTTACAGGCCGTAGAACGGATTCCCTGGATATATACGCCGGAGCCAGCATGGGCGGCGCGGCTCTTCCCTGAGAAGAAGCCGCATTGCGACAGACTGGACAGGCATAACAGGGAAATTCGCTCTTGTACTCGTCTCCACTCAAGGAGCTTGTGTTTCCCATGCTTTACCGCCACACATCCATTCTCCTGTCGACCACGACCCTGAGCACCGTACTCTGGGCTTCGACAGCGCTCTCCCCGGCGGCCTTTGCCATGCAAGCCGCCATGGCTCCGTCCCCGGTTCCGTCTCAGCTTCCACAGGCCATCCTCGAAAGCAACGCGCGCCTCGTCCTGGCCGCCGCATCGCAGGGCTACCTGGGCGTCAATGTGCGCGATGTCGATCCCGTCCGCGCCCAGAAGGAGAAGCTCGCTATCTCCAGCGGCGCCGAGGTTGTCTCAATCGATCACGACGCACCCGCCGCGAAGGCCGGTCTCCATACGGGCGATGTCATCCAGGCCATCAACGGCCAGCTCGTCACCGACGCCGCTACCCTCAGCCGCCTGCTCCGCGACATGCCCGTCGGCAAGTTCATCGACCTTCAGGTCGTCCACAACGCCAAAATCGAGCGCCTACACCTGCAGCTCGCCGACCGCACCGCGCTGGTACAGCACGCATGGGCGCACCACTTCCACGTCCCCATCCCGGAGCCCGCCCCCATGGTGCAGGGCTTCGCCGCGCAGCACAGCTATGCGGGTGACGGCACGCCCTATGATGGCGACACCGACACGCAGGCCTACGTCGGCGCCGAGGTCGAGCCGATCACCCCGCAGCTAGCCAAGTTCTTCGGCGTTCGCGCCGGCAACGGCCTCCTGGTCCGCAGTGTGGAAGACAAGAGTCCCGCCGGCAACGCCGGGCTTGACGCCGGGGACATCATCGTCACTGCAAACGGCATGCCGCTCGAAACCGCCGCTGACTGGCTTCAGACGCTGCGCACCAACGCAGGTCACCCGGTAGTCCTCACGGTGCTACGCAATCGCAAAGTGCTCACGCTGGCCATCACGGTGGACGCACGCATCACCCAGTCTGAGCTCGTGATACCGGAGCAGTTACGAAAGCTCCGCGAGTCGCTGGACCGCTATTCGCTCTAAGGCTATTTTTAGTGCGCACTTCCAAACACATGGATGCCCCCACGTCCGTCTGTTGGGGGCATCGGATCAGGCGAAGTCCGATCATTCCGCCCCGCTATAATCAAACCTAAGCCAGCATGTCCACCGCCACCGCCATCCCACCGGTCCCGACAACCCACCGCAAGAGCCGGGTCAAAGCCGCGACCCGCAAGCTCCGCGAGCTGGGTATCGTGGGACACGCGCTGGCCTCCACACATCACGTGGTCATGGCGCAGATCGTCCCCATGCGCTTCTGCAACCTCTCCTGCGCCTATTGCAACGAGTACGACAAGGTCTCCGAGCCCGTGCCGCTGGACGAGATGCTGCGCCGCATCGATCATCTCGCCCGCCTTGGCACCAGCATCATCACCATTTCGGGCGGTGAGCCGCTCACTCATCCCGATCTGGACCAGATCATTGCGCGCATCCGTCACCATGGACGGCTTGCCGGCATGATCACCAATGGCTACTTCCTGATGCCGGATCGAATCGAGCGTCTAAACCAGGCCGGCCTGGACCACATGCAGATCTCCATCGACAACGTGCAGCCCGACGAGATCTCTAAAAAGAGCCTGAAGGTTCTCGACAAGAAGTTACAGTTCCTCTCCGAATACGCCGAGTTCCACGTCAACATCAACTCCGTTGTCGGCGGCGGCATCAAGAACCCGCAGGATGCGCTCACCATCGGCCACCGCGCGCTCGAGCTCGGCTTCACCTCGACCATCGGCATCATCCACGACGGCAGCGGGCAGCTGAAGCCGCTGGGCGGCGAGGAGCGGCGCGTCTACTACGAGATGACGAAGCTCGAAAAGAAGAACTACTCGCGCTTCAATCACTTTCAGGAAGCCATCGCCAACGGCCAGCCCAACGACTGGCGCTGCCGCGCCGGCTCACGCTATCTCTACATCTGCGAGGACGGGCTGGTGCACTACTGCTCGCAGCAGCGCGGCTTTCCCGGCACGCCGCTGGCCGACTACACCCAGGCCGACCTGGACCGCGAGTTTCTGACCGAGAAGACCTGCGCGCCGAACTGCACCGTCTCCTGCGTCCACCAGATCTCCTACATCGACCACTGGCGCGCCCCGCAGAACCGCACCACATCGCCCAACGGCGACCATACCGACCACACCTCGGACTTCGTCAATATCGAGCTGTAGCCGGTACTCCCAGATGTGCGCTTCATCTCCGCTTTTAGATGTGGCGTTCGCTACGTTTCCTCCAACGTGCCTACCTAATCCCCAGGGGCGAGCTTCCTCTCGCCGCTTCCATAGCGGGACAAAAGCGAAGCGATGTGCTGGCAAGGTAGAAAAACGATTCTTTAGCGGCTCCGAGTGAGGCAAGAAGTTGTCTCTCGCTCTCCGAAGTTACCGCAAGTTACTCAGTAGTTTGGTAAGTGTTACCGCATCATTGTTTTTCTTTGGCGATATCAGGGTATGTTGTGGACATGCGGTGATGTGAACGCTGCGCACTGGTGCTGAGTCTTTCGGGGGAGGGACTCAGCACCAAGGTGCTCCGGGCGCATCACCGCCGCATCTTATCTGTGGCATTGCTTTACTTTTCCCTGGGGAGAAATCGAGATGAAGGCTATAGAGCTCGCACATGCACTAGAGCAATCCCGAGCCATTCCCCTGGATCAGATCGCCTCCATCGCCATGGACCACAAGCGCCAGCTTGCCTTTGTCCAGCTTCATACCGGAACCGAAGTCCAGCTCGAAGCTTCCGGCTACGGCGACCTGATCCACAAGCTTACCGAGCTCTATTCCGGCAGCTTCAACGCCTAAATTTCTCTCCTTAACTCAATAAAGCAGTCTTCGCCCGCTTGCCCGCGCGCACTGTTACGCGTCCCGGCACTGAGACTCTGGCGTGCGTCCCTTGTGCGACCTCGCCATCCAGCCGCACAGCGCCTTGCTTTACCTTCCGCGTGGCGTCCGCGGCAGACTCCGCCAGCCCCAGCCGAACCAGCAGCTTATCCAGACGAATCGCACCTGTCTCAGCAGTCCAGCCAGCATCGGCCGCCACGACGGCGACCTCCTCCAGGTCCTCCGGCGTCTCATCCCGCTGGAATTGCTTTGCCCAGTTCTCATCGGCGCGTTTGGCCGCCTCTTCCGAATGGAAGCCGGCCACGATGGTCCGCGCCAGCCGCTTTTTGACCTCCATGGGGTGATCCGCGCCGCTCGCGACCGCAGCTTTCAGCGCATCGACCTCGCTTTGCTTCAGGTCGGTTAACAGGGTCCAGTAGCTCCACATCAGTGTGTCGGAGATGGACATCAGCTTGCCGTACATCTCCCCAGCCGGCTCATGGATGCCGATCGCGTTGTTCAACGACTTCGACATCTTCTGCACGCCATCGAGCCCCTCGATGATCGGCGTCATCAGCACAATCTGGGAGGGCTGGCTGTAATGCCGCTGCAGCTCGCGGCCGATCAGCAGGTTGAACCTCTGGTCGGTTCCGCCGAGCTCGACATCGGCCTTCAGCGCCACCGAATCGTAGCCCTGCGACAGCGGATAGAGCATCTCGTGCAGCGCGATCGGCTTCTCCTCCTGGAATCGCTTGTGGAACTCCTCGCGCTCCAACATCTGCGAGACGGTGAAGTGCGCCGCCAGCCGGATGATGCCTTCGAAGCCGAGCGTGCCGAGCCACTCGGAGTTGAAGCGCACCTCTGTCTTGTTGCGGTCGAGAATTCGGAAGACCTGGTCGGTGTAGGTCTTCGCGTTTGCCTCGATCTGCTCTCGCGTTAGCGGCTTGCGCGTAGCGGAACGGCCGGTCGGGTCGCCGATGAGCGAGGTGAAGTCCCCCACGAGGAAGATCACCTGGTGGCCCAAATCCTGAAAGTGCTTGAGCTTGCGCATCAGGACGGTGTGGCCTAGGTGCAGGTCGGGCGCGGTTGGGTCGAAGCCGGCTTTCACACGCAGAGGCCGGCCGGTCTTACGCGACTCCTCGAGGCGCTCGCGCAGGTCAGGGACGCGGATGATCTCCGCAGCGCCTTTCTGCAGGTAGTCCAATTGTTCATCAACAGGTAGGAAATCAGGCATGCGTGGAGACAGTATAGAGTTCGCCCCACGCCGTCGCGGCGTGCATACTTTCGACATGGACAGCGAGAGCACGCGCGCCTTCCTGCTGGGTCTGCCTTTTGTGGAGGAGACGCTGCAGTGGGGCAACAACCTGGTCTTCTGGGTCGGCAATAAGGCGATTGGCGGCAAGATGTTTGCGCTGCTGAACCTGGATGCAGACAGCAACGGCGTACTTTCCTTTGCGGCAGGGCCTGAAGGCTCTGCGGAGTTGCTGGAGATCGACGGCATCATGCCTGCACCCTATCTCGCCCGCGCGCACTGGGTAGCGATGGAGCGCTGGAATGCGCTGCGCAAGGCGGATCTGGAAACGCGGCTGCGGGCGGCACGTGACATCGTTGAGGCAAAGCTGCCGAAGCGCACGCGGGACGTCCTGGCCCTGCCTGCGGGCGAGCGGAAGAAGCTGATTATGGCGCGGCAAAAGGAGCTGGCAAAGGGCGGTAAGCAGCGATAGGAGCGTCGCTGGTTGCACGCATCTCGCAGCTTCGATACAGCATTTTCGCTAATACTCTGCCCTGCGGAGATTCACTCGGTGTGGCTTTTCCGTAAAGAAAAGCCACAAGAACAATCGTCAAACGGTCCACACCATTACCGAAAATGCTATAGCGTCCAGGTATGCAATCTGGAGAATCGAACAACAGCAGTGCCGATGGCCTTGAACGGTAAGGTCGCACTAATCACCGGCGGTGCGCGTGGCATCGGCGCGGCGGCTGTGCGGCTCTTCCGTCAGGCCGGTGCACGCGTGGCGTTTAACTATCGGACCGCCAAGGACCGTGCAGAGAGCCTTGGCCACCGAATGTGGTGGTGAGTCCGTCTGCCGAGCCTTCGCGAAGGACCTGGACTCAGCGGAGGCGGGACGCGCACTGGTCCAGGACACGGTCGCGGCCTTCGGGCGGATCGACTCCCTGGTGGTGAACCACGGCATATGGCCGCCGGACGATGCGCCGATTGCCACCATGGATGAGCGGCAATGGCGGCGCACCATGGACGTAAATCTGGACAGCGTCTTCGGGCTGGTGCAGGCGGCGGTGGCTGCCATGCAGCGGCAGGCTGCGTCCAAAGGAGAGGTGCGGGGACATGTGGTGCTAGTGAGCTCGACGGCCGGCCAGCGCGGCGAGGCATTTCACGCTGACTACGCGGTGAGCAAGGGTGCACTGATCTCTATGACCAAGAGCCTCTCGAGCGAGCTCGCCGCGCAGGGCATCTACGTGAACTGCGTGGCGCCCGGCTGGGTGGATACTGAGATGTCGGCACCGGCGCTGGCGACGGAGGCGGCCCGCGCGAAGATCTTTGGCACGATCCCGCTGGGACGTGTGGCGCGAGTCGAGGAGATTGCAGCCCCCATACTTTTCCTGTGTACGCCCTGGGCGGGATTCATCAGCGGCGAGGTGCTGAACGTGAACGGTGGCGCGGTGCTGGTGGGATGATCAAACAGCGAATGCTCTTTGTCCTTCTGTTGATTCTGTGCGGCGGCATTGCCCTTGGCGCACAGGCTACGGGCGACCCAACCGCCGATGCTGAGCAACAGAAAGTGAAAGCCCTTCTGCAGCAGATGATCCAGGCGCTGGGTGGCGATGCGTGGCTGCATGCGCCGGGCTACGAGCTGATTGGGCGCACGTCGGGCTTTTATCAGGGCAAGCCAACCGGAGAGATCACCGACTTTTGGGATTATCGCCAGCCGCCGGACAAAGAGCGGGTGGAGCTGGGCAAGAAGCGGCAGGTGTACGAGATATACGTTGGCGATGAAGGCTGGGAGATCACCTACAAAGGCAAGCGCGCGACGCCCAAAATCGAGATGGATGACTACCTGCGGCGGCGCGATCACTCCGTAGATGCAGTAGCCCGCATCTGGATGAAGGATCCGGGCGCGCTCTACATCTACGGTGGCCAGGAACAGGTGGAGCGACGACTCGCGGACAAGATTACGATTCTCTCTTCCACGAACGACAACGTGACTCTGGATCTGGACGCGAGCTCGCACCTTCCCGTGCGGCGCAGCTTCGAGTGGCGCGATCCGATCTATAAGGACAAGAATCTTGAGGGCGAGGAGTACGACGACTATCACAAGTTCAACGGCATCTCCACGCCGTTCTCTACCACCCGGTACCACAACGGAGACATGACGAACCAGCGCTTTCTTTACAACGTGGTGTATGGCGGCGCCCTTCCGCCCGACATGTTCGATGTGGATACGGCCGTGCGCAAGCTGAAGAAATAAGACGGCACGGCTTATATAATCGTCTTCCGTATGAGCACGGAGAGTACACCCACGGCAACTTCTCTCGGCATCACCGAGATCATGCAGATCCTTCCGCACCGCTACCCCTTCCTGCTGATCGATCGCGTGGTGGAGCTGGTGCGCATGCAGCGGATTGTGGCGATCAAGAATGTCACGATCAATGAGCCCTACTTCCAGGGGCATTTCCCTACCTACCCGATCATGCCCGGCGTGCTGATGGTGGAAGCAATGGCGCAGGCCGGCGGCGCGTTGCTGCTGACCGAGGTGCCGGATCGCGACGACAAGTTGATGGTCTTCACCGGGATCGATCAGGCGCGCTTCCCCGCGCCCGTGGTTCCAGGCGACCAGGTGCGGATTGAGGTGGAGGTGCTGAAGTGGAGCCGCCGCGGCGCCACCATGCGCGGCAAGGCTCACGTGGATGGCAAGTTGGTATGCGAAGCGGAGATCAAGTGTCTGGTGGTGCCGCGAGCGGTCCGCAAAACTGAACCGCAGGAGACGCCCTCGCTCGCCGGGGCCGCTGCCGAGTGAGCATTCACCCGACTGCCCTGGTGGAGACCGGGGCCATCGTTCCGGAGTCTGCAAAGATCGGTCCGTACTGCACGGTGGGTGCGCATGTGGTGGTCGGTGATGGATGCGAGCTGGTGTCGCACGTGGTGCTCGATGGCCACACCAGGCTCGGCGCCGGATGCCGGGTCTATAGCTTCGCTGCCGTCGGCGTTGCCCCACAGGATCTGAAGTATGCCGGCGAGCCAACCAGCGTGGAGATTGGCGACCGCACGGTGATCCGTGAATGCGTCACCATCTCACGCGGGACCGCGGGCGGTGGCGGCACTACGCACGTGGGCAGCGATTGCCTGATCATGGCTTACGCGCACATCGGCCACGACTCGAGCATCGGCGATAACTGTATCCTCGCCAACGGCGCGACACTGGCCGGGCACGTGACGGTGGAGGATTACGCAACGGTGGGCGCGCTCTGCCCGGTACACCAGTACTGCCGCATCGGGCGGCATGCCTATGTCGGCGGCGGCACCACCATCACGCAGGATGTGCTGCCGTATTCGTTGACGTCAGCGAAGCGCGAGACGCGTGCCTACGGGCTGAACAAAGTCGGATTGGAGCGGCGCGGCTTCACCCGCGAACAACTGCGCGCGCTGCAGCATGCATACAGACTGCTGCTGGCGTCGAAACGCAACACCTCGCAGGCCCTCGATACATTGCGCGCTGAAGCGGACGACTGCGAAGAGGTGCAGTACCTGCTTCGCTTTGTGGAGACGAGCGAGCGCGGAGTGCTGAAGTAGTCTCGCCATGACAATTCAACCGCTTGGACTGATTGCCGGGAATGGCCGCTTCCCTTTCCTGCTGCTGGACGCCGCGCGAGCACATGGCCGCCGGGTGGTAGTCGCGGCGATTCGCGAAGAGACCGATCCCGCAATGAATGCGCGCGCCGCCGATGACGCGGGCACAACAGTGCACTGGTTGTCTCTGGGAGAGCTGTCTCGGCTGATCGAGACTTTTCAACGCGAAGGCATAACGGAAGCTGTCATGGCCGGGCAGGTGAAACACAAGCAGATCTTTTCGAGCATCCGGCCGGACTGGCGGTTGGCCAAGCTGCTGCTGAACCTGCGCACGCGCAACACGGACATGTTGCTGGGGGCGATCGCAAAGGTGCTGAGCGATGAAGGCATTGAGCTGATCTCGTCCACCTCATTCCTCGAACCGCTGCTGGCACCGCAGGGCGTGCTCACCGCCCGAGCGCCGAACGAGCAGGAGCGAAGAGACATTGCGTACGGACGCGAGGTGGCGGCGGCAATCGCCGGCTATGACATTGGACAGACGGTGGTGATTGCGGGACAGGCCTGCGTTGCCGTGGAGGCAATGGAAGGAACCGACGCGACCATCGCGCGGGCCGGTGCGCTGATGCGCACGCTCGAAGAGGATGCCTCGACGCTCGACCGCAGCCTGACCGTGGTGAAGATCGCAAAGCCGAAACAGGATATGCGCTTCGATGTTCCTGTCATCGGCGAGGCGACGATCGCGGCCATGCGCGAGGCGCGCGCGACCTGTCTGGCACTCGAAGCCGGACGAACGCTGATCTTCGATCGTGAGGGAGTCATTGCCGCCGCAAACGCCGCCGGAATTGCAATCGTAGCTGCCTCGCCGCAATAGAGCATCCACGGCCGGAACTCAAATCTTCATCGAAATGTCACTTCTCTGCCCGCTTCTGCGTGGAAGCGACCGAAGATGCTCTAATAAAAGCGTCCTCAGGAGGAGGCCAATCGATGTCCACGTCACGTTTTGCAATTCTGGCTGTGCTGGTGATCGCCGCCATCGCCGGTGTGTTCGCACTGCGCAGCGCTCGCGCCGCTGATGATGCGGTGCCCGCGGTTGGACAGCCGGCGCCGGAGTTTTCGCTGCCCTCGCAGGAGGGTACACCCGTCAGCCTCGATCAATACCGCGGCAAATGGGTGGTGCTGTACTTCTACCCCAAGGACATGACCTCCGGCTGCACTATGGAGGCGCACAAGTTCCAGGAAGATCTGCCCAAGTATCAGCGGGTCAATGCGGTGATCCTGGGCGTGAGCGTGGATTCGGTTACGAGCCACAAGACCTTCTGCACGAAAGATGGCTTGAGTTTCAAGCTGCTCTCCGATGAGCAGAAGTCGACGGTTTCCAAGTACGGCTCGCTAGGCAACTACATGGGCATGAAGATCGCCAAGCGGAATACGTTCCTGATCGATCCGGAGGGGAAGATCGCGAAAGTGTGGACCGGCGTAGATCCGTCGAACCACAGCACGGAAGTTCTGGCGGCACTGGCCGATCTGGAAAAGAAGAACGGATAGACGCAGCGGCAGAGTGCAGACGCAAAAGAGCCCGGCGGGATGCCGGGCTCTTTTGCTTGCCTCGTACTACGATTGCACTACTTCTTCTTTGTTGCCTTCTTGGCGGCCTTTTTGGCGGACTTCTTCTTTGCCGCTTTTTTGGTTGCCTTCTTAGCCGACTTCTTCGCCGACTTCTTCTTTGCTGCTTTCTTCACTGCCAAGTGAGTACCTCGCTTCGTGGATTTACTGCGTGCACCCTTTTTACCGGCAGCCTTTTTGGCCGCCTTACCGCCGCTGCGGGCGCTGCTGCTTTTCTTCGCGGCAGACTTGTTTGAACTCTTCTTGGCTGCTTTTTTGGCGGGAGCTTTCTTTGCCGCCTTCTTAGCCGGCGCCTTCGCAGCGGTCTTCTTGGCTGCAGCCTTTTTCGCAGGCGCCTTCTTGGCCGGCGCCTTCGCCGGAGTAGTTACTCGTGTTGCCGGAGCACCTGCACCGCCGCCGTAGCCTTCATCCTCCTGGTCGTCGTCGGAAGAGACGGGAACGCTGATCTCTTCGTCTTCCTCGTCTTCATCGACCTCTTCTTCCATCTCATCCGAGTAGTCTTTGCCCTCGGGCTCGTGTTCACCATCGTCGTACGCTGCTAAGAGCTTTCGTTCGTCCTGCATCTCTGCCTCCGGGATTTCACTCTTCGTTGGCTTCGCTTGTGGCAGCGAGCGCAAATATCGACCACTCCACCTGCGGCGCGGATTATAGCAACAGCATGCAACGGTCTGCTACTGAACGCAAGAGGGAAACGCTTACGCATGTCGCGAATCGACCGCGACACGATCGCGTTTCGACGTCATTGCGCATCTGCAATCGGGCTGCGTTCACTCCTGGCGCGGCTTTGTCTTCGGTTTGGACTGCGATGATGGCTTGCCGTGCGCGGTAGTGTGCGAGGTACTGTGCGTTGCTCCGCGACCCTTGCCCCTGCGTCCACGTTTGCCTCTCGCCGATGCGGAAACATGTGCCGGCTCCGCTACGAACAGGGTCTGCCCAGGCCGGATGGCGCTGGAGCGGAGATGGTTCCAGCGGCGTAGCTGCTCCGTGGTGACGTCGAAACGGTCGGCAAGCGTCACCAGGGTATCTTCGCTTTCCACGCGGTAGCGCGCGCTGCTGCGCTGCATGCCGGAGGCGTGCGGCGGCACTGTGGGGATGATCAGCGCGTCTTCGCCGGAGATGTCGGCGGTCGGTTCGATCTGATTGACGAAGGCGATGTCCGCAGCGGAGACGTGATAGGTCTTCGCCAGGGACGCCAGGGTGTCATCTGGCTGCACGCGATGGTAGCGCCAGGCTGTCCGCTTGTCCGGCGGGATCTCCGCGATCGCCTCCATGAAGTCGGACTTGCTGCCCGCCGGCAGATGCAAATCGTATGGCTCATCCGGCGGCGTCGCCATGCGCAGCAGGCTCGGATTGAGGCCGACGATCTGCTGCACCGGCACATTGACGATGTCCGCAATCAGGCGAAGGTCGATGGAGCCGTTCACGGTTACAGTGTCGTCGGCTATAGGCGGATCGGCGCCGATGTCCGTCAGCCCATACTGCACCGGATTCTTCGCCATCACAGCGGCCGCCAGGATGATGGGGACGTAGTTCTTCGTCTCCTGCGGCAGATTGTTACGCCGGTAGAGCTCCCAAAAGTCAGCGTACCCGGTGCGCTGGACTGCCCGCTGCACATTGCCGGGGCCCCAGTCATAGCCGGCCATTGCCAGATACCAGTCACCGAACTGCTGGAAGTTCTTCTTGATCTCGCGCGCATAGGCCCGGGTGGACTTCTCCGGATCGAAGCGCTCATCCACCCAACCATTGCGCTCCAGGCCGTAGGCACCGCGAAAGGGCATGAACTGCCACATGCCCGCTGCGCCGGAACGCCCGTTCACGGCTTGCACCTGAAAGCCCGATTCGGCGATGGCCTGGTAGATGAGATCGGCGGGAACACCTTCATCACGCAGGGTGCGCTCGATGAGGTCCTTGTAGCGTCCCGCGCGGCGGAGTGAGCTGACTATGGTGTTGCGGCCGGTGCTGGTGTTGGAAAAGTAGCCGATGTAGCTGGTGACAGCGTCGTTGATGACCAGCGGCAGGTCGGACTGCGTGGTCTTGAGTTCGGCCTCTGCGGCGGCGCGAATGTTCGGATCGACGGGGAAGGTGACGTCGTTGGCGACGCCGACCGGCGTCTGCTCCATCGGCGCGGCGAAGCCGTTGCCCTGCTTGAGCGCGTCCATCTCCAGTGCGTTGACGGCATCCACGATGTGCTCGAATTCATCGCTGAGCTGTGGGCTGGCCTTCAGATCGAGCCCGCTGGAGAGCATGGTGTCTACCGCGTTGTCGAAGTCACGCTTGGCTGCGGCCAAATCGCCGGCGTGGTAGTTGCGCATACCGCTTTCGTAGGCGCTTTCGGCGGCGGAGATCACCTGCTGTTCCCGCGGGCTGGGCGGCGCAGGCGGCTGCTGAGCATTTGGCGCAGTCGGGGCCGCAGGGGATGTTACCTGCGTCTTCTTCTGCGGGGCTGGCCGGGCGTGAGCCGCGGGAGTGCCGCAGCAGCAGACAGCGAGGAGGAGGGCCGCCTGAACGAGAGCGGCGGAAGGCTTTGAAACATCCATGCGGTTCAGACGTGATCCTCGCGTCATTGTAGAGCGCGGACATGCGGCGTGCCGATGATAAACTCAAGCTTCGAGCGGACTTCGGTACTCTTGCACGTTCGCTCATCCCCGCGCGACGCACCTGACACACGACCCGTTCGCAAACTACATATCCGCATCCATGGACACCAGGCACATTCGTAATTTCGCGATCATCGCGCACATCGATCATGGCAAATCCACGCTCTCCGACCGGCTGCTGGAACTGACTGGCTCGGTGACTGCGCGCGAGATGCAGGCGCAGGTTCTAGACTCGATGGACCTGGAGCGCGAGCGCGGCATCACCATCAAGGCCCATGCCGTCCGCATGCTGTACAAGGCGAAGGACGGCGAACTCTATCAGCTCAACCTGATCGATACGCCGGGCCACGTGGACTTCTCTTACGAGGTCTCGCGCTCGCTGGCATCGTGCGAGGGTGCACTGCTGGTGGTCGACGCCACCCAGGGGGTAGAGGCGCAGACGCTGGCCAACGCCTATCTTGCGATCAGCAATGGGCTGGACATGATCCCGGTGATCAATAAGATCGACCTGCCCAGTGCGGATGTTGTGCGTACACAGGAGATGATCGAGAGCGCCGTGGGCATTGACGCCACCGACGCGATCCCGGTGAGCGCGAAGACCGGCGAGAACGTGGAAGCCATTCTCGAGGCCATCGTGCATCGCCTTCCGCCGCCTGCGGGTGACGCTGACGCGCCCCTGCAGGCACTCATCTTCGACTCCTGGTTCGATACCTATCGCGGCGTGATCGTGCTGACACGCGTGATGCAAGGCACACTGCGCAAGGGCGCACGCATCCGGCTGATGTCGAATGACCGCTCCTTCGACGTGGAGTCGATGGGCATCCTTACGCCGAAGCCGGTGGAAGTTTCGGAACTGGCTGCGGGCGAGGTGGGATTCTTCGTGGCCACCATCAAGAACGTCGGCGACACGAAGATCGGCGACACCATCACGGAGGATGGGCGGCCCGCCGAGGAAGCCTTGCCCGGCTTCGAGGACATCAAGTCGATGGTCTTTGCGGGACTCTACACCGTGGACTCGCACGAGCACACGTTGCTGCGTGAGGCGCTCGAAAAGCTGCGGCTCAACGATTCGTCCTTCTCGATGGAGCCGGAGAGCTCTGTCGCGCTTGGCTTCGGCTTTCGCTGCGGCTTCCTCGGGCTGCTGCACATGGAGATCATCCAGGAGCGGCTGGAGCGGGAGTTCGATCTGGACCTGATCACCACGGCTCCCGGCGTGCGGTACAAGATCCGGCTGACCGACGGCAGCGAAACCGAGGTGGACAATCCCTCACGCTGGCCCGATCCGAGCGAGATTGAAGAGATTGAAGAACCGGTGATCCGGGCCACCATCCTGACCAACGAGGAGTACGTCGGCGGGATTCTGAAGCTGGTGGAAGAAAAGCGCGGGCGCCAGCAGAACTTCGAATATGTGACCCCGACCCGCGTGATGCTGACCTACGAGCTGCCGCTGAACGAGATCGTACTGGACTTCTATGACCGGCTGAAATCGGTCTCGCGCGGTTACGCATCGCTGGATTACAGCCTCTCCGGCTCCTGGGTTTCCCCGATGGTGAAGTTGGACATCCTGGTCTCCGGCGAGCCGGTGGATGCGCTTTCGATCATCGTGCACCGCGACTTTGCCTACGAGCGGGGTAAGGCGCTGGTGTCGAAGATGCGCGAGCTGATCCCACGGCAGCAGTTCGAGGTGGCTATCCAGGCGGCCATCGGATCGAAGATCGTCGCGCGAGAAACTGTCGCCGCCCTGCGCAAGAACGTCCTGGCGAAGTGCTACGGCGGCGACATCAGTCGTAAGCGCAAGCTGCTGGAGAAGCAGAAAGAAGGCAAGAAGCGCATGAAGCGGATCGGGAAGGTGGACATACCACAAGAGGCCTTCCTGGCAGTGCTGAAAGTCGGCGAAGACGCCGGGAAATGAAGCTCCAGTTTTCGACCGGCTGCGCGATCTGTGGAAACCTCCTAGAAAAGAGGCACCACGTTCACTTCCTGTTCACACCATCCTACTCGTAGTCAGAAGATCTAAGTCATTGCGAATGCATTAGTTAGATCATGACGCGCTGTGTGCCATGCTCCATTTTCGGTGCAGGCACAGAGTTGCACTCGGGAACAGGGCGCGCGATCCACAGAATTTTCCACACCCGAGCGGGGGTCCGCGGGGTGGCGAAACCGCGTGGCGACGGGCTCCGAAAGCATTGCCTCGAAGCCCGCCTGGGACCGCTTAGTGCTGCGTGGTCGTCGTACGCGGAGTGGTTGTACGCGGCGTGGGCCGAGTAGTGGTTGGAGCTGGCCTGGCAGTGCCTGGCGGCGGGGGGGCAACACCCGACTGTTTGTTGTAGGCCTGGAGGACGGCTTCTGAGATGTTGGTGGACTCGGCAGCCCACAGAATCGGCGACTGCTGCTGCTGCTGAGAGCCCGCATCGAGGATCAGCGTGTAGCCGTTCTGCTGCGCGTACTGGGTCATGATCCCGGCAACCTTCTGCGCGATGCCGCTGAACTTCTCGTTCATCTCGCCGGAGAAGTCGTTGCGCGCATCTTCCACGTTGCGCTGCAGCGTCTTTTCCTTCTCGTCGATGGTGCGCAGGCGGGTCTGACGCTCCGCGTCGCTCAGCTTGTCACCAGCAGTCTGCAGGTCCTTCTTCAACGTGTCGACTTCGTCGCTCTCCGTCTTGATCTGCTGCTGCTTGGGCTGGTACTTGGTGTTCAGCTCGGCAAAGGCACGCTGGCCTTCGTTGGTCTGGCCGACGACCGCCTCGAACTGGATGACCGCGATCTTGGTGGGGCCGGCGGGAGCCGCGGAAAGCGGAGCGCCGGGGGCGGAGGGTGGCTCTGCTGCGGTCTGCGATGGGGCAGAAGCTTGGGCGAGCGCACTTACGCCCAGCGTGGACGCGAGCATGCAGACGAGTGACAAAGAACGCTTCATTTGGCTAGGAAACTCCTTAACAGTTCTTGTTGGGATCGATCCAGGCACTTGCGGGCGCGCTGTCCCGTGCTCTCTTCTTGCGCAATTCAGTTGCGGCTCCGAGGACCGCAGTTTGCACACAAGAGACACGGACAGAGGACATCTCAGGAACTTGCGAACGATTATAGAGCACGTTTCCGGTTGCGAGGTACTCCCATGCAGCCGCGAAAGGCGGCTTTCCTAGTGAACGGCCGTGATGGCGTAGGCCGCGGCTGGGCGGGGACGGCAGACAGCCAGGCCACGGCGGAGATGCCGCGGCCCGGGTCAGATCGTCGCTAGAAGGTGGTGCTGACGGCCAGCCGGAAGGTCTTGCGCGGCTCGCGCAACTGGTAGAGCGACCCGTAGAGCTGCTGGGACTGGGCGTAGCTGTAATCGCCAGCGCCGCCTGCAGGGAACATGTCGCGGGTGATGAGGTTCTCGCCGCGGACCTGCTGCAGCAGCCGCAGTGGATTGTAGGCGTAGTAGATGCGGAAGGGCGCCCGGACGATGGGCAGCAGGACGGAGATCTCCGCGCCGGTGGACATACGCGGCACCGCGTTCGAGCCCTCAAGAGGCCGGATCTGGTTGCTGAATTGGATCTGCCGTCCGCCCTGGCAGGAGCCATTGACGTATACGGGGCAGCCGTAGAGCGGGGCGTTCAACTGATCGATGGAGAGGGGGCTCTCGATCAATTGCGACTGGCGCGTGGCCACCGACATGCCAAAGTCGTCGAAGAACTTGAAGGTGACCGGGCCGCCGAGCGGAATGCGGTACTCGATGTTGCTGGTGAACTGGGTGTCGCCGCCCACAGAGACGATGCCGTAGGTGGGTATGGGCACTGTGACGCTGCCCAGCGTCGGGTTGGTCGGATCGCGCGGCACCAGCGTGCCATCCGGATTGGTGAGGATGAATTGGGTCCGCTGTGGGATGAACGCGTAAGGGGTGCCGGAGCGGATGTCGAAGCCGCGGAGATCCTGTTCGCCGCCCTGATAGAAGCGCTGGAAGGGCGGCGCAACCTTGCCGCCGATGCCTTGAATGTATTGCGCCTGGAAGCGGAAGGCGAGAACGTTGCGGCCTTCTTTACTCGGCTTTATACCGTGCATGCCGTTGAAGTGACGGTATTCAAAGATGGGGTTGAAGTACTTGACGTTACCGCCGAGGCCGGCGACCTGCAACAGCGCCGTGTAGGAGACGCCGTCGTGCGGGTTATAAGGGTTGCCGATCTTGTTGTACGTGTAGGAGAGCGAAACTTTGCTGGAATAGATGCCGTTCAGCGCGTTGTTGGATTGAATGCCGCTGCGGAAGGCAAGGGTGTCGAAGAGCGAAGTAGATGCCGGGCTGAAGGCAGTGATCGAGCTCTTGTCGAACGAATAGGTGAGGCCGATACGATGGAAGCTGTGCCGGATCAGGTAATTGGTCGAGACGGTGAGGCCGGTGGAGGACTGGTTGTAGTTCTGCACCAGTGACTGCTGGGCTGCGGTCAGGTTGCCGCCGCCGGTCGAGATCTGGTAGTTCTTCGCGGCGTTGTAGTCGTATTTGCTGGAGAAGACCTGGAAACCGAGCGAGATGGGCTTGTTGCGGAAGTAGGGCTCGGTGAAGCCGAACGACAGGTTGCGCTGCAGGTTGCCCAGGTTGGCCTGCACGCTCAGGGTCTCGCCCAGGCCAAGGAAGTTGTTGGTCTGATAGTTGAGCCCGAGGAAGGAGCCGGAGAGGCCGCTGACGCCGCCATTCAGGCCGATGGAGTTCTTGCCCTTCTCGTGCACGCGCAGCAGCAGGGAGACGGTATTGTTCTGCTGGTCCTGCGTCGCGGTGGAGTCCTGGTCAACCTTCAATGGATCGAAGTACTCGAGCTGGTTCAGGCGGAGCAGGCTCTGCTCCCAGAGATTGCTGTTGTAGACCTGGCCTTCTTCGAGGAGCAGCTCGCGGCGGATGACGGGGTCGCGGGTGACGGTGTTGCCGGTGAACTCGATGTGCGAAACGTAGAAGGGCTTTCCTTCATCGATGTCGATATCGAGGTAAAGCATCTTCTTGGCTTCGTCGAAACGCGTCGTCGGGTTGGCAACGAAATTGATATAGCCGAGGGTGCCGTAGGCCTTGCGCAAGTTATCGAGGCCTTTGCCGATGGCCGTGTAGTTGAAGTAGTCGCCGTCCTTGATGGCGAACTGGGCGCGCAGAGCCTTCACATTCCTGACGTGCTCGTTGCCCGTGAAGGTGATGCCGCCGAGGCGATAGCGGTCGCCCTCTTCCACGGGCAACGTGATATCGATGCGCTTGCCCTTCTTCGGCCGGAAGGTCAGCAGGGAGAGCCCGCCCTCGTTGCGGATGTGCGTGGAGGGTTCGCCGACGATGGCCTTGAAGTAGCCATGATTCTGATACGCGACACGCACACGCTCAGAATCTTCTTCCAGCTTGCTGGCGTCGTAGGTGCGGGCGAAGAGGTTTTCCAGGAAGATCGAATGCGGAATACCGATCGGCCTCAGATTGCGCATGGCGGCGCGCAGCGTGCGGGAGTTCAGATTTTTGTTGCCGGTAAACCGGATGTTGCCGACTTTGACCGTCGGGCCTTCCTTGATGTTGAAGGTGACCGCGACTGAGGCGGGCGGAATGGTCTTGATATCGGGCGTGATGGTCGGGAACTGGTGCCCGTGCTCGCCCAGGAGTTCTTTCAGGACCGCGATAGCGCGGGCGATGCGCGTGGGGTCGTACTGGCTCTCCACGCTGAGGCCGACCTTCTCCTTCTTGAAGCGGTCGAGCACATCGGACTGCGTAACCGAGTTGAGCCCCTTGTAATTGATCTCGCGGATAGTCGGCTTTTCACGCACAAAGATGTCGAGAATCTCGCCCTTGGCGCTGTCCTCTTTTTCAATGCGGACGTCTTCGAAGTAGCCGGTGTTCCACAGCGAGTTGAAGTCGCGCTCGACCGTGGCGGCGTCGTAGTTGTCGCCGACGTGCGAATACAGGCGGGCGAGGACGGTTTCCTTGGGAATGCGGCGGTTGCCGATGACCCGGATCTCGGAGATGACATTGCTGTTCTGCGCAAAAGCCGGCGCAGCCGTGCAGAAGAGTATGGCCAGAACACCCAACCACTGCAGCGACAGACTTTGAAAGATCAGGGGACGAATGGTCTTGTCCTGCTGGATCTGGGAGCTCATGCTCCGCCAAATGACGGGAAAAATAGGCACACCCTCACTGCAACCAAAATCGAACTTCCGCTCTTTCGTGCTGGAAAGCCGATTCTATAGCAACCGAGGCGATGGCGACCAACGGGGCGGACGAATCGGGCCGGTGAGCGACTCGTAAACAAGCCCGATCTTGCCTTAACTTTCGAGCTCGGCATGGATCAGAAAACTCTCCTCGGCGGCGCTCCAGCGCACGTCGAGCACGTTCGGCTTGCAGCAGACCTGGCAGTCCTCTACATACTGCTGGCGGCTGCCTGCGGATTCATCCACGGTGGTGTCGATCCATTGCCCGCAGCCCGCGCACTGGAATCCAGATTCAGCCAACGTGTGGGATCCGTGCTGCGTCGACCAGGGCCACCTCGACCAGCGTGGAGTAGAAAGTGGGGCCGCGACCGATGTCGGTGAGGCGCTCGGAGGTGAGCGCGTTCACGTTGCTGCCGCCCTGGGAAAGTTTGTTCCAATTGAGCCGCGAGGCGACGACTCCCGCAGCAACGCCGGTATGGACCTGGGCTATCAGGCGGATGCGTCCGCGATCGTTGAAGATTTCTACGGCATCGCCTTCGCGAATGCCGCGGGTTGTGGCGTCGTCGGGATGAATTTCCAGTCGGCCGGTATGCGCTGCTTCCATCTTCTGGTGCGTGGGGTGATTGGCGAAGCTGGAGTTCATGTAGTTGTCGGCCTTGCGTCCCAGAAACTCCAGCGGGTATTTCGGATTTTCACTGAAGCGCGATTCTTTGGGCGGCTTGAAGGAGGGCAGCGGGTCCAGGCCCTCCCCGGCCAGCGTGGCGGAGTAGAGCTCGCCTTTGCCGGAGGGCGTACCGAAGCCGCCGTCGGCAAAGGGTTGGAAGGGCGTCTCGGGCTCACCGGCCCAGCGGAGGCGCATGCTGTGCTGGCGGCGAAGCTGATCGAGGGTGATGCCTTGCATCTGCGGATAGCTCTCCTGCTTCGCATCCTGCCTGGTGTCCTGCTTGGTTTCGGGCTTGGTTTCGGGGAGGGCCTGCGCCAGCATCTGCTGCTCGGTGTCGCGGAAGCAGGCTTCGGGGAAGCCGATGCGCTGGCCGAGCTGGCCGAAGAGCCAGATATTGGGGCGCGCCTCGCCCAGCGGCGCGATGGCCTGATCGGAAAGCTGCACATGGTAGTGGCCGTAGGCACCCTGGATGTCGGCGTGTTCGAGAAAGGTGGTCGCGGGCAGCACGATGTCGGCGTAGTCGGCGGTGTCGGTCCAGAACTGCTCATGCACGACGGTGAAGAGATCGGAACGCGCCATGCCGCGCAGGACGGTGTTCTGATTGGGCGCGATGGCGGCGGGATTCGAGTTGTAGACGAAGAGGGCCTTGACCGGCGGATCGCTCAGCTCGGTGAGCGCGTGGCCCAGGCGGGACATGTTGACGACGCGCGCGGCGCGGCCAAGTGGGCTCGAATACATCAGGTCGGGGCGCTCGAGGGTTTGTGTGTCGAAGCGAAAGGCGCCGCTGGTAGAAAGCTGCAAGCCGCCGCCGAGATACTTCCATGCGCCGGTCAGCAGGGGCAGCATGCAGACCGCGCGGGCGGCGGTGCCGCCGTTTTCCGAGCGCTGGATGCCGTAGTTCAGGCGGATGGCCGCGGGCTGCGTGGTGGCATACTGGCGAGCCAGCGTGCGGATTTCGTCTGCAGTCATGCCGGTCCACGCGGCGACGCGCTCCGGTGTGTACTCAGTGGCGCGCTCTGCGAGTTGCTTCGCGCCGATGGTGTACTGATCGATGTAGGCGCGGTCTTCGAGACCCTCGGCGAAGATGATGTGCATCATGCCGAGCGCGAGCGCGGCGTCGGTGCCGGGGTGAATGGCGATATGCCAGTCGGCCAGCTTGGCGGTGCGGGTCTGGTAGGGATCGATAACGATGAGACGGGCGCCGTTGCGGCGTGCTTCCTCGATCTGCGGCCAGAGGTGAACGCTGTTGCCGTGGATGTTCGCGCCCCAGGCGATGATGAGGCGCGCGCGATGGAACTGCTCGGTATCGGTGCCAAGCTTGCAGCCGTAAACGGAGAGGATGGCGTCGCCGCCGGCAGTGGCGCAGATGGTGCGGTCGAGCTGCGAGGCACCGAGCCGATGGAAGAAGCGGCGGTCCATGGAACCGTAGCCAAGCACGCCGATGGTCCCGGCGTAGGAGTAGGGCAGAACGGATTCGGGTCCGTACTGTTCCGCTGATCGCGGCAAGCCGCTGCGCGATGGTGTCCAACGCCTCATCCCAGGAGATGCGCTCGAAGTTTTCCGCTTCCTGTCCGGCGGGCAGCGGCCCCTTGGCGACGCCGGCGCGACGGCGCATTGGGTAAAGCAGCCGGTCCGGCGAGTAGACGCGATCGAGATAGCGGGCCACCTTGGCACAAA
The DNA here is from genome assembly GCA_963712845.1 of uncultured Acidobacteriaceae bacterium. GTDB lineage: Bacteria > Acidobacteriota > Terriglobia > Terriglobales > Acidobacteriaceae > KBS-83. Next base: position 41,054 of record CAVQJM010000037.1, on the reverse strand, counting down.
GAAAGCCGCGGGTGACCGGGTGGGCGGGATCGCCGGCGATCTTCTGCGCGCGCCCTTCGGCATCCACGCTCACCAGCACGGCGCAGGAGTCCGGGCAGTCATGGGAGCAGACCGTGTGGACCACGCGCAGTGGCGATTCGGTTTGCGGCGACATAGCACAATTGTATGCAGGCAGGCGCGGTAAAGTGCGGAAAAAGCGCAGTTTGGGACGGGCTGCCACCCGGCGGAGTGCAAAGTTTTGGCAACCCGCGGCGTCTGCGATGATCTAAGGAAGCGAATACCAGGAACGAACACTCAGTTCTGGAGAGCCACGAAGCGGGTGAGTCGACGAATTGCAATCGGGATTGTGTGCGCCGCCGTGGCTTGCGGCGGAGCGCGGCTGCACGCGCAGGCAGCCAATGCTCCGAGTGCCCCGGCTCCCTCGACATCTTCGGCTGCGTCGACCGCGTCCAATTCGAGCACAAGTGCAACTGCCTCAAGCGGTGGGAGCACAACTGGTTCAGGCACTGCGACTGGTTCAGCGACGTCGTCCTCCACGACCACGACTGCCGGCTTGTCCACTTCTACGCAGTTGCTCACGAATCCAAGCTCGGCGCAGAATCCTTACTACGGCAGCGTGACTATGGGCACCGTATCGCCGGAGACGCTCCAGCTCTCGCTCGACGATGCGATCCAGCGCGGCATCCAGGCGAATCTCGCGATCACCCAGGCACGCATCCAGCAGCAGCAGTCGGACGCGCAACGGCTGGAGTCGCTAAATTCCCTGCTGCCCGATGTGAAGGCAGAGGCCTCCACCGGCGCACACCAGTACAACCTGGCGACCTTCGGATTCAGCACGAGTCTGCTGTCGCAGTTTGCGCCACTGTTTCCCGGCGTGAATATTGCGGACTTCAAGACCATCGTGAAGGTGGACGTGACGACGGCGGATGCCGCGCTGGACTGGAAAGTGGTGGATCTGGCCGCATACACGCGGTATCGCTCGGCAAAGGAGAGCCTGAAGGCTGCCTACTACAACACACAGTCCTCGCGCGGGCTGGTGGTGCTGAATGTCGGCAACCAGTATTTGCAGACGCTGGCGGATCAATCGCAGATTGACAGCGCGGAGATGCTGCTGCGCGCGGATGACGTTCTACTGAAGCAGGCGGCGGCAGAGCACGAAGCCGGCACGGCTGCGCGGCTGGATGAGTTGCGGGCACGGGTGCAATACCAGACGCAGCAGCAGAAGGTGATTGCCGCGCAAAACGCATTCGAGAAGGACAAAATCCTGCTGAAGCGCGAAATCGGGGTGCCAGTGGAGCAGGCGATCCAGCTGACCGACACCTCACCATACGCGGACCTGGAGCAGATGCCGATCGAGGACGCACGTCATCTCGCCTACCAGAGCCGACAGGACTACCAGGGCATGCAGCGGCAGTTGAGCGCAGCACAGCTTTCGCGTTCCGCGGCGCGCTACGAGCGGCTGCCCACGCTGACGGCAAGCGGCAATTACGGCTTCACCGGAGTGACGCATGGTCTCTACCACGGCACGTTTACTGCAATGGGCGAGCTGCAACTGCCGCTGTTCAAAGAGGCGCAGTTCCGCGGCGATGCGGATGTGGCCCAATCCCAGCAGAACGACGCGCTGAACCGGCTGGGCGACCTGAAGCAACAGATCGATCAACAGCTTCGCGACAGCATGCTGGACCTCAACTCGTCGCAGGCGCTGGTGCGCGTCTCGCAGCAGAACGTGGACCTGGCGACGCGCGCGCTTTCCGACGCGAACGATCGCTTTGCTGCCGGCGTCGATGACAATCTTCCCGTCGTGCAGGCGCAGGCCACGCTGTCACAGGCGCAGTCGCAGCTTATCTCGGATACGCTGAGCTACAACCAGGCGAAGCTTGGGCTGGCGCGCAACCTGGGTATTGTGGACACGCAATATAAGACTTACCTGCACGGCGGTAAGCCCTAGGCCGTAACAGCGTCTCGCCAGCCGCGGCGCGCAATCAAGATCGAAACCACGTCGATGACTGCCACCATGGCAGCGCACGCGGTCCATCCCCCGAGCTTCCACACCAGGCTGGGCGCGACGCCGGCCACCGTTCCGCCGATGTAATAGCACGCGACGTACATTCCTACCGCGGAGGCGCGCGAGGCCTCTGGCGCGGCTTCGCGGAGATAACTGGTGGCGCAGCTCTGCGAAATGAATACGCCGGTGCAGCACAGTGCGAGCCCGGTCACAACAACAGGCAACGAGTGCACCAAGGTGAGCAGCACGCCGGCGAGCGAGAGCAGGATCGATCCGGTGATGCCTGTGCGCAGGCCCACGCGCGGCAGCAGCGCCCCGGCAAGCGGAGTGGCGACGAGGCCGACGAGATACACGACGAAGAGCAGGCTGAGTTTGGCCGTGGAGAGCGAGAAGGGCGGCGCTGCGAGATAGAAGGTGATGTAAGTGAAGACGCCGACCAGTGAAAAGAGGACGTTGAAGCCGACGAGATACGTGGTGAGCAGGCGGGGATTTCGCAGGTTTCCGAGCATCGGCATGAAGATCCGGCGGAATGGCGGATGAATGTCTGCACGGTGCGAGGACGGGCGATCCGGCAGCAGCCATCCGACCAATGCCGCGCCGGCAAGAGACATGAGGCCGAGCAGCAGGAACGATGCGCGCCAACCGGCGTGGTCTGCCATGACGCCGGTGACTGCGCGGCCAGAGAAGCCGCCGAGTGCGGTGCCGCTGACGTAGATGCTCATGACAGGAGCGACCGCGGTGGGCGGCCAGCTCTCCGTGATGTAAGCGATGGTGGTGGCGAAGACGCCGGGCGTGATGAGCCCCTGCAGCAGACGCCAGAAGACCAGCCAGCCGAGCGACGTGGAAGTGGCCGCGGCGCAGGTGGGCACGGCGAGCAGCAGAATCGAGATGAGGATTATGCGCTTACGGTTCATGCGCTCGGTGAAGGTGCCGAGCAGCGGCGCAGCGATGGCGACGCCAAGCGTGGAGGCGCTGACCGTCCAGCCGACTGCTGATTTTGAGGCGTGGAAGAGCGTCTCAAACAGAGGCAGAAGCGGTTGGGTCGCATAAAGGGTGAGGAAGGCGACCAGGCCGCAGACAAATACACCGAGGACGCCGGCCAGCGGATGCAGTGGATGCGGGGGCCGAGGAGAGGCCACGGGAAGCGCGGCAGAAGCCGACGATGCACCTTCGCCAAGCGGCAGCCGGGGCGCGGCTGACTCGTACATTCGATTTGAAGGGATGCCATCGGAATCAGACATGGCGGACGAGATTCAAGAGTAATCGAGCGCAGACGTGGTCGTGCTGCGACAATAGAAACATCCCGCACGAAATGAGAGCATGACCGACCGAAAGAAAGAGGAGCCTGGCAGTCGTGGCGCGGCCGCTTTCGCCTATCGCGATTTCCGGCTCTACCAGATGGCGCGCGCCCTGGTGATCATGGGCGCGGAGGCGCAGGCTGTGGCGGTCGCATGGCAGGTCTACCTGATTACGCATCGCGCCATCGACCTTGGCTATACCGGACTGGCGCTCTTCCTGCCGGGGCTGATCTTCATGCTGCCGGCCGGCCACACGGCGGACCGATTCGATCGCCGTGCTGTGATCCTGGTCTGCTACTCACTGCAGTTCGTCTGCACGCTGACACTCTTCTTCTTCGCGTTCGAAGGAATCCATCGCATCCTGCCGATTTATACGGTGCTGTTCTTCATCGGTACGGGGCGCGCCTTCAGTGGACCAGCCAGCTCGGCGCTGGTGCCTCACCTGGTCCCGACGGAACATTTCGTGAATGCGGTGACGTGGGGCGCGACCGTGTTCCAGATGGCAAACATCGCCGGCCCCGCCGTGGGTGGGATACTTTTCACCCTGCCGCTAGTGCACTGGGGCACGCCGCACCTTGCCGGAGCGCCGGTGGTCTTTCTTTTCACGCTGATGACACTGGCAGGCTTTCTGACCTTGATTGGCATGCTTGCGGTGCGGCCGGGCCGTATGGAGCATCGCTCCACGACCTTCGACCTGCTGCTTGAAGGACTGCGCTACGTGTGGCGCGCGAAGTTGCTTCTGGGATCGGTGACCCTGGATCTGTTTGTCGTGCTGCTGGGCGGTGCGGTGGCGCTGATGCCCATCTTCGCGGAGAACATATTGCACACCGGCGCGCGCGGCCTGGGTACGCTGCGCGCTGCTCCGGCGCTGGGCGCGCTCACCGTGTCGATTCTGCTCTCATTCCGGCCCATCCGCCGCCGCGCGGGCCGCATGATGTTTATCTGCGTTGCCATCTTCGGCGTGGCGACGATCATTTTCGGGCTGTCGCGCAGCCTGTGGCTGTCCCTCGCGGCACTGGTGATTCTGGGCGCCGCGGATATGGTGAGCGTGGTGATTCGCTCTTCCCTGCTTCAACTGGCGACGCCGCCTTCGATGCGCGGCCGCGTCAGCGCGGTCAACTCTCTGTTCGTGGGTGCATCGAACGAACTGGGCGAATACGAGAGCGGCGTGACCGCTCAGTGGATGGGGCCGGTGCGCGCGGTCGTTGTGGGCGGCATCGGTTCGCTGATAGTGACTGGTCTGTGGACGGCGCTCTTCCCTGCGCTGCGTAATGCCGATACGTTGAGCGCAAAGTCGCTGATGCAGCCGGAGGAGCAGTTGGAACAGCCGTCGATCTAGATCGGAGAAAGTGTTCGATGAAGAATTGGCAGATCATTGGCGCGATCACACTGCTGGTGCTGGCGATTGCAGCCTGGCGCATTGTCTCCTATGAGCGAGAGCGCAACGCGCCGGGCGTCGTAGTGAACAAGCCAGCGCAGCGGCAGCTCAGTGATGACCAGATGGTCTTTGTGAGGACCATGCTCATCGACAGCATGAAGTCGGCACGCGTGCTGAATGGCAAGTCGGTGTGGATGAAGACGGGCTACACCGTCATCTATTACCCCTATCGCACCGGCCGCATCGACTTTCCGCATGAAGCAGGCTGGCTGCCGCCCACACAGGAGTTGCAGGTGAAGGACTTTGTGGAGGCCACGACGCCGCCAGACTGGGTCAGCAGCATTCCACGCGGACCGAAGAATGCGTTCGTCGTGTTCACGGAGCCGGATCGCAAGGGAGAGTTTGCTGCTCCGGTGGCCTCGCTGGATGGCGCGAGGTCGAGCTGGGCCTGCGATGACATCTTTTTCTACCAGGACCCGCGAACGCTCTACCATTGGCCCGCGGATCTGTGGCAGGCCGTGACGCAGCATACAGCGAAGCAGGGCATGAGCGAGTTCCAGGCGACGATGGCGCTCGGCAACATTCAGCAGTCCGATTCAAAGGACTTCGGCAACCGCACAGTAAAGTACACCACGGTGGACCAGGGGCAGACGCATCACTTCAACGTGACCTTCTCAGGCGATAAGGCGACGTCGGTGACCTCAGACTAGACGCTCGCCTGCTCTTCCAATTGCTGGACCAAATCTTCCCACTCGGCTGAAAGCGTTGTGTGTTCGCTGCGCAGGCCCTCCAGTGCCACGCTTTGGCGCTGTGTCTCTTCCGCGCTCACAAAGTTCCCCAGCGCCTGCTCGGTTTCCGCAATCGCTGTCTCCACGCGCGGGATCTCCGATTCCACGAGCTTGAGGCGGTCCTGCATCTGCTTTCGCTTGATCGGATTCACGCGGCGCGTGCGCCCGTTGGTCTCCACCACTTCGACTGCCGGCTGTACTGCGGCTGCGGCGGCTACTACAGGATCCGGCACGCCTGTCTTGCGGCGCATGTAGTCCTCGTAATTACCGGGATAGACGTGCACTGTGCCACCTTCCACCTCGAAGACGCGCGTGCCCAGCGCGTCGAGGAAGTAGCGGTCGTGGGAGACGAAGATGACGGTGCCGCTGAAATTGCGGATCGCCTCCAGCAGAACCTCCTTGGCACGCAGATCGAGGTGGTTCGTCGGTTCGTCCAGCAGCAGGAAGTTTGCCGGGCTCACGAGAATGCGAGCCAGCGCGTAGCGATTGCGCTCACCGCCGGAGAGCACGCCGAGGGGCTTGAATGCGTCGTCGCCGGAGAAGAGGAAGCAGCCCAGAAGCCCGCGCAGGTCAGCCTGGGGAACGCGCGGTGCGATGCTGCTGATGTCGTCCAGCATGCGCGCGTTGGGATCGAGCACTTTGTACTGGTCCTGCGCGAAGTACTCAGCCGTGACGTTGTGGCCGAGCTTCAGGGTGCCACTGGATGGGCCCTCGCTGCCTGAGAGCATGCGAATCAGAGTGGATTTGCCTGCGCCATTCACGCCTACCAGCGCGATGCGATCGCCGCGGTCGATGGTGAAATTCACTCCCTGCAGCACTTGCTTGGGCCCGTAGTTTTTCGCGAGATCGCGCACCTCGACGACGGTTCGGCCGGATGCAGGCGGCTGCGGGAAGGTGAAGTGAATCACCGGCTCTTCCTGCGGCAGCTCGATGCGCTCAATCTTATCCAGCTCCTTGATGCGGCTCTGGACCTGCTTCGCCTTCGTTGCCTGATAGCGAAAGCGGTTGATGAAGGTCTCCAGATGCTCGATGTGCTCGCGCTGGTTGCGCCAGGCGGATTCGAGCTGCGCGCGGCGCTCCTGCTTCTGCTCCAGGTAGCGCTCGTAGTTGCCGTGATAGACGTGTAGGGCCTTGTTCCATATCTCGATGATTTTGGTGACGGTGACATCGAGGAAGTAGCGATCGTGGGAGATGAGGATGTAGCCGTTGGGATAACCGTGCAGGTAGTCCTCAAGCCAGTTGCGCGTCTCGAGGTCGAGATGGTTGGTCGGTTCATCGAGCAGCAGCAGACTCGGTTTTGCCAGCAGCAGCTTGGCGAGCGCGATGCGCATCTGCCATCCGCCGGAGAACTCCTGCGTCTGGCGTGACCAGTCTGTCTTGCTGAAGCCCAGACCATCGAGCACCGCGCCGACCTGGGCATCCAACGCGTAACCGCTATGAGCACGAAAACGCGATTCCAGATTAGAAAATCGCTCGGCTGCCGCTGCATACGCGTTTGAGTCAGGGTCGAGCTCAGCGAGACTGGTGGAGAGCGTCTCCAGTTCCTGCTCGATGGAACGAATCTCGTCAAAGACAGAGAGGCATTCCTCAAAGACGCTGCGACCAGAGAGCGCAAGGCCGTCCTGCGGCAGGTAGCCAATGGTGGCGCCGCGAGCGCGATCGAGCGTGCCGTAGTCCAGCGATTCAATGCCGGCGAGCGTCTTCAGCAGGGTTGATTTTCCCGTTCCATTGGCGCCGACCAATGCGGTGCGCTCACCCGGCGTGATCAGCCAGTTTGCGCCTTCAAAGAGAATCCGTGGTCCAAAGCGCCTTCCGGCGGAGGTGAGTTGCAGCATGCAGAGAGAGTCCCTGCTGCTATTTTCTCATTTCGCGGTGGGACTCGCGGCCGTCTTCGGCTTGGGCACCGAGTGTTTTCGCGAAGTCACCAGCGCATGCCAGTCAGCCTCCGTCTGATCTGCATACGCCTCGGCGAACGCGGCGAGTGCGAGGTCGAACTTGTCTTGCCTGGTGCCTTCGCCCAGATATCCGGTGATGAGGTGGGCGTCACCGGAGCGCGCATGACCACGGGCCAGCAGCTCGCCACAGACGGCGGCATATTCCGCCAGGCCGCCGCCGTGCAACGCTTCGAGATCCACAGATGCCTTGTGATCGTTGAGCTGACGGACGAGGTAGTCGCGATTGGCGATGCTGGTCCAGCCAAGAAAGGGATCGGACTGCCCCTGCATGGCGTGCTGGCCTTCGGCAACACGCTGGCCCTGGTGCGCTGTTGCGCGTGTCCCACCGTGGGCGGCAAGATAGGGTGCGTACGCGGAGCCAGCCTCTTCTTTTATCTGGAGGAAGAGCGGATCGTTCGCGCCGTTGCCTTCGAGATAGACGAGGTAATCGCGCAGGCCCACGCTGCCAGCGCCCACTACTTTGAATGTGACGTCCACGGGAATGTACTGGTCGAGGAAGTGGCGGCGTGCGGGCAGAAGACTGTTGCCGTACGCTGCAAAGCTGGCGAGCACGGCGCGTGCCTGCCCCAGCGGCAGCCGGGTGAGCAGCGGCGGCTCTTCCTTGAAGCGCCGCCGGGCCTGCCCCGCCTTGTTTCCCTTACTTTCCTCGGTGAAGCGCGCGAGGGTGCCGAGCGGAGTTTCGAGTTCTGCCTTGCGGAGCGCCTGGGATACCGGCGTTACCCGCTCCAGCCGGTGCACCTGGTAGCGCGCCAGCTCCACTATCGGAGTGCGCGCGAGGCTGGCGGCGAGCCGCCGGTAGCTCTGGGCAAGGATGAAGACGGCTTCCCCGCACGCCGAGGAGTTGTGGCCATTCTCGCGCCCCGCGAGCACGAGGCTGGCGGCCATACGCTTCAGGTCCCACTCAAAGGGTGCAGCGCAGGTTTCGTCGAAGTCGTTGATGTCGAAGACGAGGCGGCCATCCGGCGCGGCATAAGCGCCCAGGTTGCTTACGTGAGCGTCACCGCAGATCTGTGAGTGGATGCCGGTGTTCGGCAGCCCCGCGAGGTCCGCGGCCATGACCGGCGCGGCACCGCGAAAGAAGCCGAAGGGCGAGGCGAGCATGCGCTCGTACTTCAGCGCGACCAGCGACGCGATGCGGCCGCGCATGGAGCGGGCGATGGTGGTGACCGGCGAGAGCCGATGCGCGGAAGGCCGCCACTGCGCGTGCTCCTGGCGGCGCAATTGTTTGCGGCGCGCCTGACCCAGCGCATTCCGCTCCGCGGGTGAGATAGCAACTGCCATATCTAGTTGACGATACAGGGTGAGGCGTGCGGCGGAAAGGTGCGGACCAGCGTCGCATGCCAGGTTCAGGAAGCCTGCGCGATCTGATGCATGACTGCGTCGCGTTCCGCTTCCGGCAGCGCCGGCATTGCGCCTGCGCGCGATGCCACCCAGGCGCCCCAGCGGTTGCCGGCGGCATTGAGCTGCGACAAGGATGCGCCGCGCAGGTAGTAATGGGTAAGGGCCGCGGTGAAGGCATCACCGGCGCCGACGGCATCGACCACCTTCGCCGGATAGCCAGCATGGCGATCGACCTCATTGCGGGTGACCAGCAAACTTCCCTGCGCCCCCAGCGTGATGGCGACCAGCCGCACCGGGAACTGGTCGATGATCTGGCGTGCGCCGTTTAGCAGAAAATCGGGCGTGGTCCCCGCTGCGTCCGGAAACTCCAGCAGGGAGAGCACCTGCGGCATTTCGTCGGCATTTAACTTAAAGATGGTGGCCAGCTCGAGCGAGCGCTCGACGATCTCCGGGCTGAAGAACGGTGGGCGCAGGTTGACGTCGAAGATGCGGACGCACTCCGGGCGCGTCTCGTGCAGGAAGCTCTCGATGGTACGCCGCGAGGCGGGCGACCGCTGGGCCAATGTGCCGAAGCACACGGCGTCGGCCTGCTCCGCGAGAGCGAGCCAGTGCGGGGTGAGTTCCAGAAAGTCCCATGCCACGGGCTCGTGGATGGTGTAGCGCGGCTCGCCCTGGTCCAACGTGACAGTCACTGTGCCGGTGACACGACTGAAATCTTCCTGGATGTACCCGGTGTCGAGTGGCGTGGTGTTGAGGTAGCTCATGGCCTCGCGGCCGAGCGGGTCGGTGCCGATGCGGGTAGCAATGGCGCCATTGTCGCCCAGGCGCGCCGCCATGACGGCGAAGTTCGAGGCCGCTCCGCCAAGTTGCGGCCCCTGGGGCAGCAGGTCCCACAGCAGCTCGCCCAGACCCACGATGCTCTTACGATCGCTCATGCAGACCTCGGCGAATACGCGCGCGATGAGGATGGCCGCAATAGATTGCCGCATTGTGCCGACACGCTGTGCCCGCGAGACAACAAGATCGCAACCAAGTCTCAAATAAAAACCGCCGATGCATTCGCGTCTCCTGGAACGACTGACGATCGTAAACCATGGACTGCCCGGACGTGCCCCGAGCCTATCATGCGTCGTGCCGGAAGCACGAGGGTTTGCGATGCCACGTGGGCACGGCCATGTGTTAGGCTTCGATGCCGGATGGCTTCGCTGCGGTGCGGCGGTCGCCTCAGGAGAAGTTATGGATACGAAGAGAACGATGCTGGCAGCGCTGCTGGTCCTGAGCATGGCGGCCGTGAGCCATACAGGGTTCGCAGCAGACAAGACGACCGGCGACAAGGCGAAGAGCAAAGCGGCTGCCGCGGAGAGCGGCGACGTCTGGTGGAAGCACGCGGTGATCTATGAGATTTATCCGCGCAGCTTTCAGGATTCGAACGGTGACGGTGTCGGCGACCTGAACGGCATCACCAGCAGACTGGACTACCTGAAGGAGCTTGGCGTGAACGCCATCTGGCTGACGCCGATTTATCCCTCGCCGCAGGTCGACTTCGGCTACGACATCTCGAACTACGTTGGCATCGATCCGGCATACGGGACGATGGCCGACTTCGACCGGCTGGTAGCTGAGGCGAAGAAGCGAGACATCCGCGTCATTATGGATATGGTGATGAACCATACTTCGGACAAGCATCCGTGGTTCATCGAATCGGAGAGCTCGAAGACGAATCCCAAGCGCGACTGGTATGTGTGGGAGAACGGAAAAGGCCCGGGTGAGCCGCCGAACAACTGGCAGTCGGCCTTCGGACACTCCGCCTGGCAGTATTCGCCGAAGACCGACCAGTGGTACTACCACAAGTTCTACATCCAGCAGCCCGACCTGAACTGGCGCAATCCGAAGGTCGAACAGGCGATGTGGGGCAACGTGCGTTTCTGGCTGAAGAAGGGAGTCGCGGGCTTCCGGCTGGACGCTGTTCCTACACTCTTCGAGGATGCGTCGCTCAAGGACGAGAAGATTCTGCCCGGCACAAACAAGTATGGCGATCCGAATATCGACGGCTCGCTGACGGAGAACCTGCCGGAGGTCCATAAGGTGATGCGCGACCTGCGCGATGTCACCAACGGTTTCCCCGGCAACCGCGTGCTGATTGGCGAGACGTATTTGCCGAACATACAGGAGCTGCAGAAGTGGTACGGCGCCAATCATGATGAGCTGCAATTGCCGATGGACATGCAGGTGGGCTTCATCAACAAGCTGGACGTGAGCGAGTTCCGTGAGCGCATCGGCGAGGTAGAGCACGACATCGATGACAATCAGCCGATGCTGGTCTTCGACAACCATGACAATCCCCGCATGGATATGCGCTACGGCGATGGCAAACACAACGTGGACATCCAACGCATGCTGGCCACCATTCTGTTTGCGACGCGCAGCACGGCACTGATGTACTACGGCGACGAGATTGGGATGAAGACCACGCCGCCTACTCGGATTGAGGACGTGAAGGACCCGGTCGGCAGGACGGGCTGGCCGAACGAGAAGGGCCGCGATGGTGAGCGCACGCCGATGCAGTGGGATGGTTCGCCCGAGGCCGGCTTCACGAAAAGCGACAAGCCATGGCTGCCGGTGCCGGACACTTACAAGACCGTGAACGTGGCCGAGGAAGTACGCGACGATGATTCGCTCCTGAACTGGTATAAGCAACTGATTCAACTTCGCCGCGACAATCCGGCGCTGCACTCCGGCAAGCTGACCTTGCTGAACACAACGGATACGAAGGTGCTCTCCTGGCTGCGGCAGACGCCGGGTCAGCCTGCGGTGGTGGTGGCCTGCAACTTTACCCCGGAGCCGCAAAAGATCAGCTTCGATCTGTCGCAACAGGGCATCGCCAGCAAGCAGGCGAAGACGCTGCTGAAAACGCCTGGTGCGAGTGATCCGGCAGCGCTCGATGCAGTCAACCTGCCGTCATTTGGGGTGTATATCGGGCAGGTGCAGTAGCGCTCGGTAAGGCTAGTTAGGGGCGCGGCTCAGTCTGCTGCTCAAGGTGAGGAGCTGCGCCGTTTCTGTTTGCGGCCAGTACGGCCTCGTAGCGCGCGTAGATGTTCTCGAAGACAGCGTCCCAGGAAGCGGAGCGCGCGTACTTGCGTGCACGCCTGCGCATCTCGGCGTGGGCCGGAGCATTGCTAGCAAGCATTGCGATGGCTGCGGCGAAATCCTGATCCGCGCGGATGTAGCCTGTGTCGCCATCGCGCACGATACGTGCCGGGCCGCCGTCCGGAGTGACGATGGCGGGAACACCGGAGGCCAGCGCCTCCAGCACCACGTTGCCGAAGGTGTCGGTGTGCGAGGGGAAGACGAAGGCATCCATGTTGGCGTAGGCGCGCGCCAGATCCGCGCCATGAAGGACGCCGGTGAACTCTGCGCGCTGCAAGCGCCCGCGCAGCCACGCCTCTTCCCCGCCGTGGCCAACGATGAGGAAGCGGAAATTGCTCGCGCCATTTTGGCGAAGCTGCTCTTCAATGCTCACCAGCAACGCAACGTTCTTCTCGACCGAGAGGCGTCCGACAAAACCCATAACGAAGTCTGCATCGTCCGGACGACGGTCGCGATAGTCAGGCGAGAAAGCCTCCGTGTCCACGCCGCGGGTCATCAGGTGGCAGGGACGTCCAGTGGCGCGTTCCAGGACTGCGCAAAGTTGCGCGTTCGGCGCGAAGAGCATACGCGCCTGCTTGTAATAGAGTGCCGAGCCCCACAGTGTCGCCGATTCGATCTGCCCGCTGACGCGCGGGCCGCGGCCGCCGAAGAGATGTGTGAACCAGCCGGAGCGGGTGGCCGCGTACTCGTGCACATTTGTATGCCAGGAGGCGACCAGGGGCACGTGCAAGCGGCGCGCGATCCATGCGCCGATGAAGCCAAGCTCCGAAGGGCCTGTGATGTGGAGGATGTCCGGGCGAAAGCGCCGGGTGTCTGCGAGGATGCGCGGCAGATGCCGCCAATACGCAAGGTCGAAGCGCAGATCTTTCTCGACGGGGAAGGAGAATGCGCTGCGTGGCAGTTCGAGTGTGCGGAGCGGGCCATCCTTGCCGGCTCCATCGGCCGGTCCCGCCCGCACGCAGAGAAAGGCGAGGCTGCGCCGGCGGGCGAAGGCTTCGAAATGCCGGCTGGTGTGCGCTACGCCGTTGATTTCGTGGAAGGCGTCCGGAAAATATGCGACTCGGGGTTGAACTCTGAGTGGATTGGAGAGCGCAGGAGCGTCAGACGCCGCGGGCATGACGGGAGTGTATGCGGCGCTCGCCGGAAGCGGAAGGCAGATTAGACGACCTCACCCTCGCCGAGAGCGAAGTGCAACTGCCGCGATTCGTTCCAGGCCAGACGCAGGCTGCCGCTGAATGGTGCATGGCCCATGAGGCGTACGCACTGGATGCTTAGCCGCAACATCAGCGGAGCGTGACCGGCGGGCCAGAGCGCGCTTACCGGCTGGGGAATGTCGTTCGCGTCCGGGTGATAGACGCGCTCATCCCAGCGGCGCGAGCCCTCCGGGAAGTCGGGATAGTTGCGCACTGCGTCCAGCATGGACTGCATGATGCGGTGTTTCCAGGGCTGCGCATACTGCGGCATGAAGAGGACGTGGCTCCGGCCCTCATCGCGTATCTCATGCACGAACTCGTTGAAGGAGGTGGCGTTGGTGAGGTTCAGGTTGCCGTTCGGCTCCAGTCCATGGCGGTCGCCGCCGGAGATGAGCAGCATATTCCAGCGCTCAGCCAGGGCGCGTACCACGCGGTTCTCGTTCCAGCCGCGCAGGCCGTTCAGCTCCAGGGCGTGGATGAATTCGCTGTTCTGCTGCAGGAACTCTTCCACGCGCCATGCGTGGCGAACGGAGCCGATCTCGTAGAGATCCCACATCGGATGATTGAGGACGATAAGAACGTTGGGCAGCGCATGAAGTGCGCTCAGCAGCTCGGTCAGTCGAGCGTCCGAGGGATGCGCAGTGAATGCCTCGAAGATACGCATCCATTCCGCACCCTCTGCGCTGGGCAGATTGTGGATACCGAGGTGGAAGGATTGATCGCCGGCAAAAGGCACGGTCCATTCGACAGAGACAGGGATGTGACGAGCGCTGGCGACGGTGCGCAGCAACTGTGGCGCTTCGATGTTGTCATGGTCGGTGATGGAGACGAGCGCGGAGCGCTGCAGCTGGCTCTCGATCTGGCGGCGCTCCAGATCGAAGGCGAGGCGTGGTGTGAGCGGCGGCGTCCAATAACCGCGCGCATAATCCACTTTCAAAGTTGCGTGTTTCGAATGCAGAGGCTCGAGCCGTCGATAGAGACGTCCCCAGAAGCCATCGCTTACGATGACCTTGACGACGAAGTCCAGCGTCTCTTTGGAGCGGTTGGTGTGGCTGTGCAGCGAGACGCCAGTGCTGAAGTTGCGCGCGGCATCGGGGTTCTTCCACAAGTAAGAGATCTGCGATCCCTTCATGGCTGTCTCCTCACACCTTGCACTGCCAGTATGAGAAAGAACCTATGAACGAGGCATTACGCAGACAAGAAGATGCTGTAACTTTGGTGCAACCTTAGTGTCAGAAGCGGAAAAGGAACCATATCCGTTACGGGAATTACCCGTTGTAGTTAGCGCGTTTTTGCAATGTCCGGGGCGAACTCCGCGGCGCCGTCTAATACGTGCGTTGTATCTGCCTGCGCAGCGTGGCGGCTCTCCGGGTCGAGGTGATTCTTTGTAAGTCCTTGCTGCAACAGTGCGAAAGCCTCCTCCGGCGTGTCAGCGAACTGGAAGAGGTCCAGGTCTTTGGGCGAGATAGCACCCTTCTGCACCAACGTGTCGAGGTTGATTACCGATTTCCAGTACGCCGAGCCGTAGAAAATCACGGTGATCTTCTTGGCCAGCTTCTCAGTCTGGGTGAGGGTGAGGATTTCGAAGGCTTCGTCGAGCGTGCCAAAGCCGCCGGGAAAGACCACCAGAGCCTTCGCGAGATAGGCGAACCAGTACTTGCGCATGAAGAAGTAGTGGAACTCGAAGTTCAGCGCGGGGGTGATGTAGCGGTTGGGCATTTGCTCGAAGGGCAGCTTGATATTGAGTCCGATGGTGGGACCGCCGGCCTCGTAGGCGCCGCGATTGGCGGCTTCCATGATGCCGGGGCCACCGCCGGAGGTGACGACGAAGCGGCGCTGCCGGCCCTTCAAGGTCATGGACCACTCGGTAAGCATCGAGGCGAGTTTGCGCGCGTCTTCGTAGTACTGCGCCATCTCCACGGCAGCCTCAGCGCGACGGCATTTCAGCTCATTGGCGCTGCCGTCCAGCCTGCAGGCGTCCAACTCCGCGCCCTTTGCCGGCTGTTCATGCGGCGGCGCCAGTTCACTGCCGTAGGGACGCGCCAGCAGCTGCAGCTCCTGGTTCGCGATATCAAGTGCGTGGAATCGGGCCGAGCCGAAGAAGACGACGGTATCGCGGATGCGCTCGCGGCGGAAGCGGGCGAGGGGCTCGACGTACTCGGCCATGATGCGGATCAAACGGCCATCGGGACTGTTGAGGAAGGCAGGGTTTTCGTAAGCGAGCGATGCAGATTCGAGCGGATTGGGCAATTGATCGGACATAAGAGATTAGTGGCGACGCCGGCGAAACACGACGCTGAACGCGATCCAGATATTGAGCAGGCCGATGCCGGAGACGATGCCTCGTAGCCACCCCTGCGCCATGAAGTTAGCCACGGTGGGCCAATTGTTGATGAATGCATTGGTGGTCCACACGCTGCGCCACGGCAGCAGAAAGACCAGTGCACCGACATACAGCCGAAGAATGACGAACAGAGCGATCTCGATGACCAGGAGCCAGCGCGGAATGTGCCTTGGAGGCGGCTGTGGCGGCGCAGGCTCAACTGCGGTTACAGGCTCGTCCGCAGTTGCCGGTTCATTGGGGGTGCTGAAGAAGAGGTTTCCCTGGTTCGCCATTCCGTACCTGCAAAGTTCAAGGAGCGGCCGGACTGGCCGCTCCTTAACACTCAAGCTTACACGCTGAGGGAGACCGCAACTTTTACGCTACCGGCTGCGCGTTGCGCCTTGGCCGGCGATTGGCCTGCAGAATCCTCTTGCGCAGGCGGAGCGATTTTGGCGTGACTTCCACCAGCTCATCTTCTGCGATGAACTCGATGGCCTGTTCGAGGTTGAGCGCCTTCACGGGCACCAGGCGGATGGCATCGTCCGCGCTGGACGCGCGCATGTTGGTGAGCTTCTTTTCACGCACCGCATTCACATCGAGATCGTTGTCGCGCGAGTGCTCGCCGACAACCATGCCCTCGTAGACCTCAGTCCCGGGGTTCACCAGCAGCACGCCGCGGTCCTGGAGACCATCGAGCGCGTAGGCGGTGGTGGTGCCGGCGCGGTCCGCGATGAGCGCGCCGGTGGGGCGCTGCGGAATCTCGCCCTGGTAGTGAATGTAACCGTCGAAGAGCGCATTCATTACAATGGTGCCGCGCGTCTCAGTGAGCATCTCGGAGCGCAGGCCGATGAGGCCGCGCGAGGGCACGCGGAACTCCATGCGGACGCGGCCGGAACCGTGATTGGTCATCTTCACCATCTCGCCCTTGCGCGGGCCGAGGCGTTCGATGACGGTGCCGACGAAGTTCTCCGGGATGTCGATGGTGAGGTGCTCGACCGGTTCCATGGTCTTGCCGTCGACGACGCGGGTGACGATCTCCGGCCGTCCGACCATGAGCTCGTAGCCTTCGCGGCGCATCATCTCGATGAGGATGGCAAGCTGCAATTCACCGCGTCCGAGGACCTTGAAGCTCTCCGGCGAGCCGGTGTCTTCGACGCGAATGGAGACGTTGGTGAGCAGTTCCTTATCCAGACGCTCGCGCAGGTTGCGGCTCGTAACGTACTGCCCTTCGCGGCCTGCGGTAGGTGAGTTATTGACGGAGAACTGCATCGCGATGGTTGGCTCATCGATGATGATGGGCGGCAGGGGCTGCGGGTTCTCGAGGTCGACGAGCGTCTCGCCGATGGTGATGCCGGTAACGCCGGCGATGGCGACGATGTCGCCGACCACGGTCTCGGTGATGTCCGTGCGCTTCAGACCCTCGAAGGAAAAGAGCTTGGTGATCTTGGTCTTCTGCAGCGAACCGTCGCGCTTGGAGATGTTGATCTCGTCGCCGGTCTTGAGCGTGCCGTTGAAGACGCGGGCGATGCCGAGGCGACCGAGGTAGTCGGAGTAGTCGAGGTTGGTGACCTGGATCTGGAGTGGGCCCTTGGCGTCTCCGGGGGCAGGGGGCAGCGCGGTGAGGATGGTCTCGAAGAGCGGCTGCAGGTCGGTGCCGGGGGTATCGAGCGAGCGCGAGGCAGTTCCCTGCTTGGCATTGGTGTAGAGGACCGGGAAGTCGAGCTGGTCTTCTTCGGCGTCGAGGTCGATGAAGAGGTCGTAGACCTCGTTCAGCACTTCCTGGGCGCGGGCGTCGGGACGATCGATCTTGTTGATGACCAGGATGGGCGGGAGCTTGGCTTCCAGGGCCTTCGAGAGTACGTACCGGGTCTGGGGCAGCGGGCCTTCGGAGGCATCGACCAGCAGCATGACGCCATCGACCATCTTGAGGGCGCGCTCGACTTCACCGCCGAAGTCGGCGTGGCCGGGGGTGTCGACGATGTTGATCTTGGAGTCCTTGAAATGGATTGCCGTGTTCTTGGCCAGGATAGTGATGCCGCGCTCTTTTTCCAGCTCATTCGAGTCCATGACGCGCTCGATGACGGTCTCGTTGCTGCGGTAGGTGCCGGCCTGGCGCAGGAGGGCGTCGACCAGGGTGGTTTTGCCGTGGTCGACGTGGGCGATGATGGCGATATTGCGGATGGTGCTGGACACGATGGTGCGGCTCTCTCTTCCTACGTTCTACGTTTCTTTTTGGGACTCGGAGGGGGCACCCCCTCCCCCCTCCCGTCGCGGGAGGCTGGCTCGTAAGCCGCTGGAAGGAGGACATTTAGCCTCTCTCCCGAGAGCTAAATTCGTCTTTCCAAAGAGCTTACCGCTTAATTCTTCATTCCATTGGACTTAGCAGGCGCACATTCCGCGGTGCGTCCAGGGTTCCATGGTTGCCTGGAATGGAGCTACTTCCAGTGTAGCGGACTCAGATGAAAATCTGGCACGGACTTTGCCGTCCGAGGCAATTGGGCCTGCAGCGCGTTCGTCGGGGTTCGCTTCTTTTGGTCGCTCACGCTTGGTTTGTGGGCGAACCGGGCTTAAACCTACATCTCTTAAACCCACATCTCTTGGAGATGTGGGGCACCCAGGTTGGTAGCTGGGCTTGCTCCTACCAGATGCTCTTGAGCGACCAGGCTTGCTGCCCGGTGATGCGCCAGCTGCCGCCGAGGGTGATGGCGACGGCCGGCTCCATGGGCGTGCGCTGGTAGTAGCGATGGGTGATGGCGTGACGCTGGTTGATGAAGATTTCGGCGACGGATTGGTCGAGGAAGATGTGCAGGTCGAGCGGGCCTTTGTCGATGCCGTCGATCTGTTTGCCGCCGACGCGGACGGTGCCGGGCGATTGTTGCGGATGGGCGCCGAGGAGGATGGCGGCGCCTTGATTGTCGGTGAAGGATTGCTCAAATGCAGCAGTCCTGGGCTCGTCAGGTTGGAGCGTGAGGCGGATCTCCTGGGCGGCGGTGGGCAGACGTTTGACCGCATCGCCGGTGCGCGGCGCTGTTCGCAGGGACGCAATCTCCGCTGCTGGGGCCATGACGAGCGCTCCATTTGCGATGGACAGGCGGCGCGGCAGGGACATCATGCCGGACCAGCCGGCAGCGGCGTACTCGGCTTGCGGGCGCGTCTCGGTGATCCAGCCCCAGAGGATGCGGTTGCCCTTTGCGTCGAGCTGCGACTTGGGCGCGTAGTAGGCGCCGTGGTCGAGCAGGCCCTCGGATTCGGCGTGGAAGAGCATGGTTTTGCGATCGAGCGTGCCGATCTGCCAGATCGTCTTGCCTTCGGAGGAGTGGATGAGGACGTGTTTGCCGTCCAGCGCGAAGAAGTCGGGGCACTCCCACATCTCGCCGGAGCCGACTACGTCGGTCTGCCTTCCATTCCATTTGCCGCGCGCCAAGGGATGGAGGTATTCCCAATGGCGGAAGTCTGCGGACTTGTAGAGCAGCACCATGCCGCCGACGCCTCGCTCACCCGAAGCGACGATGAGATACCAACGGTCTCCGTCACGCCACGGGGAGGGATCGCGGAAGCCGGTGACCTCCATGCCGGGTGGTGGAGCGGCAATGACCGGTTGCGGCAGCTTGCGCCAACGCAGCAGAGCATCGTCTTCAGCAATCGCCATGCACACGGATTCGCGGAGATAGGTTGAGCCATCGCGCAATGTTGCATGGTCCGGCAGCGAGTTGACCACGCCGGTGTAGAGGAAGGTTGGCTTGCCATCGACGACGGCTGCCGTGCCGGTCCAGCAGCCTTGCGCGTCGGGACCGCCGGGCGTGGGGGCGAGGGCGATGGGCTCGCGACGCCAGTGCACCATGTCCGAAGAGGTGGCGTGAGCCCACAACTTCACTCCGGACACGGGCTCGTCGTTGTACTGCAGGAACATGTGGTAGCGGCCCTTCCAAAAGATGGGGCCGCATGGATCATTCATCCAGCCATGCTTGGGTAGCAAATGGTATTGCGGACGCATGGGGTCGCGGGCGATGACGGCATCGGAAAGGGACTGAGCGTCCACTGCGAGCGCGGGGAGTGTGCGGGTGAGCGCGGCTCCGGTGGTGAGGGCGAGGCTGTGGAGGATGGTTCGGCGCGTGGGCATATTGGAAAGCTGAGTGCAAACCAGCGAGCCAGTATCGCAGAGCGACGAGTGAACGGCCAGGCACCAGAAGGGATCCTATGCAGGGATGATTGCTTCGCGGCGCAGGCGATCGAAGAGTTCGAAGAAGGATGCGCGCGTCTCCTGATAAGCATCGAAGCCGAGAAGACGGCTCTTGGTCATGTCGTTGACGCATTCCAGCTCGCGACCCAGGTCGGCGTCGGTATGCCACCAGGATGCGAGCTTTTCGACGTCCGGTTCAACGAGCGCATGCTTTTGCGCGATGTTCCGCCAGGCAGAAGCCAGTGCGGCGTCCTGTTGGGCGAGAGTGTGTGGCGCGTTGGGCGGCCCCTGCGGTTCCACGCCGAAGTAAGCAGCGAGCTGCGGCCAGAGCCAACGCCAACGGAAGATGTCTCCATTGACGGTGTTGAAGGCCTGGTTGCGTGCCTGCGGGACGGTCGCTGACCACTCCAAATGCTTGGCGAGCAGTTCTGCGTCCGTCACATCGGTGAGCGCGTTCCACTGAAATTGCGAGCCGGGAAAGATGAAGGGCTGGCGTGTTTCCCTGCAGATGCTGCCGTAGACGCTGAGCGTGACGCCCATATTCATGGCGTTGCCGAGGGCGTAGCCGACGATGCTGTGCGGCCGGTGAACGCTCCAGGTGAATCCGCCGCGCCGGGCCGCCTCGTAGAGGATGTCTTCCTGCGTGTAGTAGAAGTTGAGACCGGGCAAGCGGGGCGTGTCTTCGCGGAAGGGTGTCTCGGCCGCTGACTGGCCGTAGCTTTCAAACGGGCCGAGATAGTGCTTGGTACCAGTGACCAGTGTTGCGTGCTCGGAGCGACCGGACACCGTCGAGTGCAGCGAAGAGATTGCGCGTCATGGCGCCGTTCACCTTGACGTTTTCCACCTCGGTGGGCTGGCGTAGCCAGGTGCACAGAAAAACATGAGTGGGCGCGATGCCCTGCAGTGCAGTCTTCACCGATGCGGCATCCTGCAGATCCGCAGCAACCGGCGTGATGCTGGGAGCGGCTGCGGGCTTGCGCGCCAGGCCGAATACCCGCCATCCCTGACGGACGAGGTGCGCGGCTAGATTGCCCCCGACGATGCCGGTAGAACCGACGATGAGGGCGATGCGTGTTCCGGGAGCTGACGGCGGTTGCTGTATTTCGGACGGCATACACGCAAGGATGCCCGGATGCGCGGTCCGGATGCGTGGTGAGGATTCACGCGGGCGATGATGGGGCTGTTCGCGACTTAAACGCGAGCGACGTGACGAGCTACATGCCGAGCTACATGGCGATATTGGGGCGTGAAGCCTAATGCGCGGGCGTGGTCGAGGAGCCGGTCGAAGTCTAGCGAGATGGTGGCTCCGGCTTTTTGGGTGACTTCGTCTTCGATGGGGAGGTCGAAGTCGTCGGCGCCGTAGCGGAGACCTTCGAGCGCTCCCTGATTTTGCGTGAGCACTGAGGTGCGGATGCGCGGGATGTTGTCGAGATAAATGCGCGAGAGCGCGAGGTGGCGCAGGTACTCCTGCGTCGTGATTTCTATTCCGCCGATCTGTGTGAAATACGGCTTGAAGGTCCAGCAGAGGAAGCTCTGCAGGCCGCCGCCGAGTGAACTCACTGCGTCCTGGAAGGCGCGGGTTCGCTCGAGGTGCTCGATGCGCTCGTCAAGCGATTCGTCGAAGCCGATGACCATGGTGGCTGTCGTTTTGAGGCCGGCTTCGAGGATGGCGCGCTGCGCGGCGAAGTATTCGACGACGGTGTATTTGAATTTGGAGTGGCGGTGGCGAAAGTCCTCGGTGAGGATTTCTGATCCTCCGCCGGTGATCCAGCGCACGCCCGCGGCCTGGAAGCGCACGGCGGCTTCGGCGTAGGAGAGCTTTGCGTGGTCGGCGAGGTAGAGGAACTCGGCGATAGTGAGCGCGTAGAACTCCAATGTGTCGCCGTAGCGGTGACGAATGGCGGAGAAGAGATCGCAGTAATAGTCGAGCGGGAGATGCGGGTTGAAGCCGCCGTTGAATGCGGCGAGATCTCCGCCGAGCGTGAGCAGCTCGTCGAGTTTGGCGAAGACCCCTTCCTGCGGGAGGACGTAGCCGCCCTCCTGGCCGGGGAGCTTGTAGAAGGCGCAGTAGTCGCACTGGGCGACGCAGACGTTGGTGTAGTTGATGATGCGCATCACCATGTAGGTGGCGCGGTCTGCGGGGTGGAAGCGGGCGCGAATTGCTGAGGCTAGCGAGCGGAGTTCGGCATCGGTGGCGTGCTGCCAGAGGTGGCGGGCGTCTTCCGGCGTGATGCGCTGGCCGGTGTGGATCTTTGCGGCTATGGCGTCGGTTGCGGGATTGGCGAGGCTGGCCACCTGTTTATTGTACGGACTGGCCGTCCGAGGCAGCGGCGCCCCTGGCGCGTTCTGCCGGGTTCGCTTCCTTTGGTCGCTCACGTTTGGTGCTGTGGGCGAGCACGATAGTAACGGTGGAGTTCCGACCGGACCTATTCGACCATCAGCATCACTTCAGTGGACTTGATGATGGCGGTGACTTGCTGACCCACCTTGATATTCATCTCTTCCACGCTCTGTCGAGTGATGACGCTTTCGATCAAGTTTTCACCCACTCGAACACCTACCCTTGCTGTGACGACGCCGAGGCTCACCGTTTCAACCGTCCCTCGCAATTGATTGCGCGCTGAGATTTTCATTCCGTGATTATAGGAAGCTTCGGAACGGGCGGCATTTTGGCAGCCGCAATTGTTAGAGCGATAGCAGCTCCCTTGCTCCTTCAGGACTGGGGAATGAGGGCGGCACTTGTCGCGGGCGGGGCGGCGGGTAGCTGGCGCAGGGTCTGGAGCTGTTTTGGCAGATGCTTCCACTGGTCCTTTTTGAGATGGAGGATGTCCTGGTGGCGCTGGGCGTTGGCGAAGAAGTGCTCGATGTCGGCGCGGATGGCGGGATCGATGGGTTGCAGGCTGGGGCGCGAGGCCGGCTGTGCGGCTTGCGGTTGGGTTGGAGCGGCTGGTACGGGCGGCGCCGGTGACGCAGGCCGGGCATCATCGGCTGGTTGCGGGGCCGGCTGTGGACCGGCCCAGGGAGCGGACGGTGGTGGGGGCGGCAGCAGCAGCTACGCGGCTTGACCAGCAGGGCGAGGTAGCGGGCGTAGGTCTGGTCGGCGAGCGGATAGGAGCCGGGCGAGGTGGGCTTGCCGGTGTCGAGGTTGACGGCGGGGAGTTGGAGCGAGGGATGGTCGGCCGGCTCGGCGGACAGGGTGTGGATGGACTGCTGGTAGTGGTCAACCACGATGTCCATGCCGGAGAGGAAGGTCTTCTGGGCATCGGCGCTGGGGACGCGGAGCGCGAGGTCCTTGAGTGGTCCAACCTTGGGAACGAGCTTCAGGAAAAAAGCGAAGACCCGAGTGAAGAAGCCGGGGCGCTGGTAGCTGTTGCCGAAGCGCTTCTGGTAGTCGGCCCGACTCATGCGATAGATGAGTTTCCTGGGGACGAAGGTGGGCTCGGCCTGCTGCATCTGCTTGCCGAAATCGGCCACGGCGACCTGGGTCATCCTGGGCAGGAGCGTGCTGATGGTCCTGCGATAGGTGCCGATGGCGAGGTCTTCCTTGGTGAGGACGAGGTTGAGGGGAAGGCCGTAGGTGTCCTGGAAGGCGCGCTCGAAGACCGGCTTCGAACCTGAAAGCCGATGAAGTCGTGGAAGGCTTCGGGAGCGTAGCGCTGCTGCACCACCTCGAGGACGTCGAAGCCGAACTCGGTTTGCAGATGGGCCTCGGGATCCTGGTCGTAGAGGACGACGGGCCCGTAGCGGCGGCGCAGGCGCGGATACTCGGAGGCGGTGGCGCGATTGACGGCGGGGTGGCCGTAGGAGTCGGAGGTGTAGTGGGCGAGCGCGCCGAGGGCGAAGGCGTACTCATCCGGGTTCTGCGCCTCGCGGACGAGGTTCTCTACGAAGATGCCGGAGCGGACGTAGTGCAGCATGTCCGAGAGCAGCTTGCTGCCGAAGGGATAGTAGCCGATGTCCTGAATGATGGCGCCGCCATAGGCGTAGGCGTGGGCTTCCCTGATCTGGTCCGGCGTGATGCCGGGATAGCGGCGGCGAAGCAGCGGGACGATGTGGGATTTCCAGGCGAGGTCGACGACCTGCTCATGCGAGAGGACGGAGTAGGCGTGGGCAGGCTGCGGCGGCACGGCGAGAAGCAGAACGAGCGCTAGGGCGAGAAGGGCGCGACAGCGAGCGGAACGGTTTCGCATAGCGGATCAGTTCGATGCACGAGCACAAGCAGGAGTCAGCGGATTATTCCATAGAGGGGTGCGCTCCGCCTGCCTCAAAGCCGCTGCATTGGAAAGAGAGCGGGGCGTCGGCGGGGTAAAAGCATTTGGGGCTGCGGGGATCAGCAGTTATGCTGAAAGAAGCATTTTCGCTATTGGTGTGACCGTCCAACGGGTGCTCCTGTGGCTTTTCTTGACGGAAAAGCCACCCCGAGGAGTACTCCGCAGGCCAGAGTATGAGCGAAAATGCACTTCAGCGCCCACGTCGCCGCTGGACTGGATCACGCACCCCACCCCATTGTCAGAGGAGAGGAATGTCAAACGAACAGCGGAATTTTCTCGCCCTTCCCTATGAAGAGCTGGAAGAGCTGAACCTGAAGGCGAAGGACCAGCGACGGAAGCGCGTAGCGGCCGACACGATACGCGAGGAGCGGTTGAAGTACCTGGCGGACGAAAAGCGCATCAAGGCAGTGACAGTGATGTTCAGCGACCTGGAAGGCCGCCTGCACATGCTGGACTACGACAAGAAGTTCCTGCTGAAGAGCTGGGACAATTTGACGTTTGACGGCTCGTCGATCCGCGGCTTCACGGCGCAGCGGGAGAGCGATCTGCGGCTGTTTCTGGACTGGGGCTCGTTCTACTGGGTGCCGGAGGACTACTTCGGCGGCGGCAAGGTGCTGGTGTTTGCCGATGTGATCGACAAGGGCGGCTCGCCTTACGCGGCCGATGTGCGCGGAGTGCTGAAGCAGTATGCCGATGACAAGTTCGCGAAGGACGGCTACACGCTGAACGCGGCGAACGAGATCGAGGGCTTCCTGTTCCAGGGCGTGGATGCGGAGCAGCACTTCTTCCAGAAGCAGCGCTTCGATTACGTGAATACCGGCGGCTACTATCACTCGCTGCCGGGAGACCCGCTGCGCACCTTCATCGACACCGCGGCCGAGGTGCAGCGCGCGCTAGGCTTCGAGAACGAGAAAGACCACCCCGAAGTGGCGCCGTCGCAGTTCGAAATCAACTACAGCTACGGTGACGTGGTGACGGCTGCCGACCAGATCCAGCTTTACAAGCTGATCTGCCGGCAGGTGGCAACCAGGCTGGGGCTGACGGCCAGCTTTCTGCCCAAGCCGGTGGTGGGCGTGAATGGCAGCGGCATGCACACGAACATCTCGATCAGCAAGGGCAAGAAGAACCTGATGTGGGACCCGAAGGGGCAGGAGAAGCTGAGCGCCTTCGGATGGGGATTCGTCGACAAGGTCCTGACCCACGGCAACGACCTGTGCCTGCTGCTGAATGCAAGCGTGAATGCGTATCGGCGGCTGGACCCGCACTTCGAGGCGCCGAACCAAATCAAAGCATCGGCGACAGACCGCGGCTCGATGGTGCGCATCCCGATCGGCAACGAGAAGAGCATGCGCGTGGAGGTGCGGTCGGTGAGTCCGGATGCGAATCCGTACCTGGTGCTGTACTCGATCTTCAAGACGGGCCTGGACGGGACGACCTCGAAGATCGCGAACCTGCGCCAGGCAGAGCGCTATCTGCCGGACAACATCTATACGGCGCTGGCAGACTTCCGCAACGCGACCTGGACCACCAAGCTGCTGGGCGAGGATGTGAAGGCGCGCTATGCGGACCTGAAGCAGGCCGCGGCGGACCGCTGTCCACGGCTGCTGGGGACATTCGTGAAGGTGCCGGAGGTGCAGTACCACCACGATGTCTACAACCAGTATTTGTGGAACTACTTCTAGGCGAAGCAGAATGGGCAACGCGAATGGGGAGAGCTAAGAGCTCTCCCCATTCGTATTTGGGACTCGTTGTAACTGGCAGCTGCACAAAACCCTATCAACACTCGCGGGCCGCCGGTATACTCGCTGGCGCGACACCTACCGTCAGGCATGAAATTGACGGTTTTTGAGGGCCTATGCGTCCGCTTTGCTGCCGTTTTGCAGTTGTCCTGCCGATTCTCACGTTCTGTTCCGTCCTGGCGCATGCGCAGGGGACGACGCCTTCAACCACCCATTTGCTGGGAATCAGCCCTGGCCCCCAGATCACCTTCGGCGTCAGCGTGCGGGCCGGCACATCGGTGCGGCCTCCATTCCCGCGTCCCACCGGCACGGTGACGATCTACAACGGAACTACGGCAATTGGATCGCCTGCAACGCTGAGCCCAAACACCGGATTCACGAGCGCAAGCTTTGCGCAGGTCTTCGGCACTCCCGACCCGTCGATAGCAGCGTCCGCCGGCGGAGCTGTGTGGGGCGACTTTAACGAAGATGGGCATTCGGATCTGCTGGTGTATGGGCCGGGGTCGGGAACGGGTGGCCAGCCGGGGCTGGTGGTGCAGGATTTTGTTGCTAACTCTGCCCCGTCGCCGCGACTCACCCTACCGCCTTCTTTTAAGCCGTTAGCCGTGCAGCAACTGGCTCTTCCCCTGCTGACACAGGCTGGCCAGACATTGGCTGTGCTGGATGTGGACGGCGACGGACATCTGGATCTGCTTGCCGGCAATACGGTGGCGTATGGCAACGGAGATGGGACGTTCGGGCGGGTTGCGGTTCTACCCGCCCTCGCTACCGGCTACAGCCAGAGCTATGCGGTGGATATCGATGGTGATGGGAAGACGGACATCGTTGCGGTGGATACACCGCCTGCAGTGAGCGCCCCCGGCACGGTGCAATATGCATTTACGGTCTTCCACAACAATGGCGGGGGCAGCTTTACCGCCATGGGACCCTATCCACTGGCTCCTTCCTTCCAGGCAGGAGGTTTGTGCTGCGCTTTCTACAACATCTTCGGCCTCAGCTTTGCGGACGTGAACGGGGATGGACATATCGATGTGCTCTCGCAGAGCAATGCGGTTCCTCTAGGGAACGCTGAATCTGGGGACCTGTTGAACGTGATGCTCAATCTTGGACCTGGCTTCGGGCCGCCGAAGACGATCGATACGAGCACAGTGCCAAATCTGGAATTCGCATCGACTGCGATTGCAGATCTGAATAACGATGGGAAGCAGGACCTGATCTTCAGCTACCAGTCAAACAATCACAACAACGGCGTGGCGACCCTGCTGGGACATGGCGACGGCACGTTTGCTGCGCCAGTGAACTTCAATATCGGGAGCGCTAACGCCATCGGTAGTGCGCTATTGCCCCTGATCACGGAGGATGTGGACGCGGATGGCAATGCCGATGTGGTGCTGGGCAGCGGCGTTCTGTTGCTGGGGAAGGGCGATGGCACGCTGACTGCGGGAACACCGCTGTTTACCAGCACGGTGGCTCCGGGAAATGCGCCGCCTGCCTACGCATTGTTGACCGCACCGGCGACAGCGTCCATTCCGGGCGGCGAGAATGATCCGTTCTTTGCACTGGTCTTCGTGAATCTGCAGTCAGGGGCGAATGCGGTGTTCATTCCGAACATCGGGAGCGGCGCGGAGCCGACAGTACAGCTGGCGCCCGGCACCTATTCACTGACGGCGCATTATTCGGGCGACGCTACGTATGCCGCGTCGGTCTCGAACACTTTCAACCTAACGTTTGCTCCACTCGCGCCGAAGGTGACAGTGACGTCCTCCGCGAATCCGAGTTATGTAGGCCAGAGTGTCGCTTTCACCGCAACGATTGCGGGGCTGGTACCCGGTGCGGGTGGCACGGTGACGTTCTCCAATGGATCGACCACGCTGGGCACCGCGGCGCTCAGCAATGGCAGCGCGAGCTATTCCACGACCTTTTCCAACGCAGGCAATCAGACCATTACGGCGGCTTATGGCGGGGACGCCACCGATGCTGCCGCGAGTGGAAATATTTCCCAATCGGTCGTCGTGTCGCCTATTTCGTTTCCGACGCCACCACCTGGCTCAACCACTTTGACGGTAGCTTCCGGATCCGATGCAGGCGGCTCCTTTACGATCGATGCGATCCCCGGATACATCGGGGCTTTGTTCCTTACATGCAGCGGGCTTCCCGCAAACGCCTCGTGCAGCTTCACCCCGCAGATTCCGGGCATCGCTGCTCCTTCGGGGGGCTACGGAATAATTGTGGCGACCAATTCTTCGGAGCCGGTGTTAGGCAAAGTAGAGGATTCTGCAACGCATCCCGGAGTAGTAGAGTGGTGCGGTGTTTCACTTCTTGGCCTGCTTCTCATGGGCCGTATACGGCGCAGCCGAGTGGGACGACTTTGTCTTGTTCTCGCCGCCGGCGTCTTCGTAAGCCTGACCGGGTGCGGAGGGAGCGGCAAATCCACGACCACAGGTTCAGTGACGCCGCCGGGCACTTACACCTTCCAACTGAACGCCGCGACTAGCCCAACGGACGCGGGGGTTCCCAGTCCAGCGGTGTCGCAAACGTACACACTGATCGTCCAGTAGAGCTACGGGGGAACGTGGCGGCGGCTTAGGGACGTTGCGGGTTCTATTCTGTCGTCATGCGCGGAGGCGGGTTGGAGTGCCGCGCCGTCCCTGATACAACAAGAGCACGACGCGGCTGAGGCGAGCGCCAGACGGCGCAGCCCTCTGCTCATTCTTGTGACAGACAGGCTGTGACAGGTAGGGAAGGACGAAGCGATGGAGACGCGCGCAGAGGTCACGAAAGATGCGAACCGGCGGTTGCGCGTGGCGATCGCCGGCTTTGGCACGGTGGGCTCGGCGGTGGCGCGCATCCTGGCCGAGCAGGGCGCTGCTTCCTCGTTTGAGCTGGCGTACATCCTGAACCGGCGGATTGCCAAAAAGCGCGTGGACTGGATGCCGGGTTCCGTGCGCTGGACGGACGACATCGACGAGGTTCTGGACTCGGATATCGATGTGTTGGTGGAGCTGGTGGGCGGCCTCGACCCGGCGGGTACGTGGGTGCGGCGCGCGCTGGCGAGCGGCAAGTCCGTGGTGACGGCGAACAAGGCCCTGATTGCGGCAGAGGGCGTGGCGCTGAGCGAGTTGGCGTGCCGGCACCGGCAGCATTTGGCGTATGGTGCGTCGGTGGCAGGCGGTGTGCCGGTGCTTTCGGGATTGCAGGAGGGGCTTGCGGGCGACCAACTGGTGCGCGTGAGCGGGATTCTGAACGGGACGTGCAATTACATCCTGACGCGCATGGAGCAGGCGGGCTTGTCGTTTGCCGATGCGCTGCTCGAAGCGCAGCGTGCGGGCTTTGCCGAAGCGGACCCGAGCGCCGATGTGGATGGCTACGATGCGCGCGCGAAGATCACGATCCTGAGCCGCGTGGCGCTGGGCGCGGATGTCGATCTGGAGACGGTGCTGTGCCGGTCGATCCGGGCGATTACCGCGGTGGACCTGCGCTATGCGGCAGAGTTGGGCTGCACCATCCGGCAGATCTCGCATGCAGAGGTAAAGGACGATGAACTGCACATTGCGGTGCAGCCGATGCTGGTGGAACGCGCGCTGCCGCATGCGCGGGTGGTGGGAGCGCAGAACATTGTGGTGAGCACGGGGCGCTACGGCGGAGAGACGACCTTCTCCGGTAACGGCGCGGGCGGCAATCCTACCGCGGTGGCGGTGGTGAGCGATCTGGTGGCGCTGGCGCGGCTGGGCACGACATCGTCCGAGTCGATGAGCCCGACGCTGAAGAAGATGGTGGCGTCGAGCCAGTTCGTGATGCCGCATTACACGCGCTACCTGGTGCGCGACCGGCCGGGGATTCTCGCGGCTATCTCGCAGGTGCTGGCGACGTATGCGATCAATGTGGATGCGGTGCTGCAGTTGCCGGGGCATTCGCGTGAGGCGCTGCCGTTTGCCATCACGCTCGAGCCGTCGAGCCAGCAGGCACTCGACGCGGCGATGGCGGAGATCGGCACACTGCACTTTCTGGCGCAGCCGCCGCTGTGTCTGCCGATCCTGAGGAAGCGCGCGTGACACTTCTACACTGCATAGCGCCGGTTTGCGGCGCGACCTTTGACCTGCACACGCCGTTGATGGCTTGCCCCAAGTGCGGCGAGCTGCTGGAGGTGCTGGTCGATGCACCGCAGATGGATGCGGCGACGCTGAAGACGCTATGGTCGGAGCGGCGGCGCTCGTTTGCGAATGTGGACGCGAGCGGCGTGTGGCGCTTTCGCGAGGCGCTGCCGCAGTACGCAGCCGAGCATGTGGTGACGCTGCGCGAGGGCAATGTGCCGATGGTGCGCGCGCAGCGGGCAGCGGAGTTCGCCGGCGTGACGCATCTGCATTTCAAACACCTGGGATGGAATCCGACGGGCTGCTTCAAGGACCTGGGGATGACGACGGGCATGACCGAGGCGCGCTACCTGGGCGCGAAGGTGGTGGCGTGCGCGTCGACGGGAAATACAGCAGCGTCGCTGGCGGCGTATGCGGCGCGTGCGGGCGTGATTGGCCGCGTGTATCTGCCGGCGGGGCAGGTGTCGATGAACAAGCTGGCGCAGGCGCTGGACTTTGGCGCCGAGATTGTGGAGGTCAACGGCAGCTTCGACGATGCGTTGAATACACTCCTGGCGCTGCCGCCCGAGGAAGTCTACTTCCTGAACTCGGTGAACCCGTTCCGGATCGAGGGGCAGAAGACGTGCATGTACGAGGTGATGGAGGAGCGTGGCTGGCGCGCGCCGGAGTATCTCGTCGTGCCAGGTGGGAATCTAGGCAATAGCGCTTCCTTCGGCAAGGCATTCGATGAGCTGCTGCGCTGGGGACTGATCGAGCGTGCGCCGAAGATGATCGTGGTGCAGGCCGCGGGCGCGAATCCGTTTGCTCGGCTCTGGAGGGAACGCGCGAAGAATCCTGAGGCGGTACTCAAGCCTCTCGATCCGGAGACGCGCGCGACGGCGATTCGCATCGGCAATCCGCGTTCGTGGCGCAAGGCGTTGCATGGAGTGGAGGCGACGGGCGGACGCGTGATCGACGTGACGGACGAAGAGATTGGGGAAGCAAAGGCGGCGATCGGACGCGATGGTATTGGGTGCGAGCCGGCATCGGCGACGACGCTGGCAGGACTGAAAAAGCTGCGCGAGGCAGGTGTCGTCGAACCCGACGCTGAGGTGGTTGCGATGCTGACCGGCCATGGGTTGAAGGACACGGCTTACATTCTGGAGCAGCATGGGGCGCGGAATCAGGGCCAGCAAGAGGGGCATTAAGGACGAGGATGTCAGACACGCTGCCTATCGAGTCGTTGCCGCTTGGCGTGGAGCCGGCGGAGATCCACGTTCCGGGATCGATTGCGAACCTGGGGCCGGGCTTCGACACGCTTGCCGTGGCGGTGAATCTCTACCTGAGTTTGCTGGTGGAGCGGCGCGAGGGGCTCGATGGTGTCACGTTTGAATTTGTGGGCTGCGATCCGCTGGGTGAGAACCTGATCCACGCGGCGTATGCGCAACTGCGCGAGGAGTATGCGCGGCCGCTGCCATCGATTCATGTGGAGGTGCGCAGCCAGATTCCGCCGCGGTCCGGGTTGGGCTCAAGTGCTGCGGCGACGGTGGCAGGATTGCGGCTGTTCGAAGTGGTGAGCGGGGTGTCGCTGGGGCCGACGCCGCTGCTGGCTGTAGCCGCTGCGCTGGAAGGCCACGCGGACAATGTTGCTGCGGCAATGCTGGGCGGTCTGACGGTAAGCTGCCAGACCGACGATGGCGGTGTGACCGCGGTGAGCTTGCCGTGGCCGCCGGCGATACGGCTGCTGGTGCTGACGCCAAATTATGCGCTGACGACGAAGCGGGCGCGCGAGGTGCTGCCGGCGCAGGTTCCCTTTCGCGATGCAGTGAGCAACATGCAGCGTGTGGCGCTGTTGCTGTGCGCGCTGGAGAGCGAGCATCCGCAGAGTTTGCGTGAAGCGATGCTGGACAAGCTGCACCAGCCGTATCGCAAGGACATTGTGCCGGGGCTTGCGGAGCTGCTGGAGCTGGAGCATCCAAAGTTGCTGGGCGTTTGTCTGAGCGGCGCGGGGCCATCGCTGCTGGCGCTGACGCTGGGCGAGTCTGCTGAGGTGAAACAGTTGGTGGAAGAGACCTATCGCAGGACGGGAAATACGTTCACGACGCGGTGGCTTAAGGGCGAGCAGCCGTTTCCATGAGCAATTGCTGCATGGGTGCGGGGCGCTCGGTGTAGTGCAGGCGGGGCAGGTCTTCTACGGCGCGGCGCAATGCAGTCTCCCAACGAGCGTGCAGCTCGAGCAGCTCGGAGTCGTCCGCAGCGAAGCGGCGGTATTCGGTGAAATCGAGCGAGCCATCGCGGTAGACGAGCAGCTCGAGCGGCGGCCCTACGGTGACGTTCGAGCGAATGGTGGCATCGAAGGAGAGCATGGCGTAGAGCGCGGCGACATCCAGCGGCGTCTTGTCATAGACGATGCCTCGATCGAGGATGGGACGGCCGTACTTCGCTTCGCCGATCTGCAGATAGGGCGAGTCCTGGGTGGCGCTGAGCGGGTTGCCCTGCGGGTAGATGCAATAGAGCCCGGTGGATCCGCCCTTGACCTGGCCGCCGAGCAGCAGATGGATGTTGAAGTTGTAGTCGTCGCGCTCGAGTGCGGCGCGGTCGAGATCGGAGACGCGACGCACAGCGTCGCCCACAACGCGCGCGGCAGCATACATGGATTCAGCCTGGGCGAGTCCCCTGCCCTGCTGGAAGTCATCCTGCATCAGAGTGATGGTGGACTGGGTGAGCGAAAGACTGCCGCTGGTGAGCAGCACGAAGGCGCGCTCGCCGGGGAGGACGAAGCTGTGCATCTTGCGGCAAACATTGACCTGATCATAGCCCGCGTTGGTGCGGGAGTCGGAGGCCATGACGAGGCCGTCCCTGGTCATGATGCCGAGGCAGTAGGTCATGGGCTCCATCCTCTCCCAGGCGAGGCAGAAATGCTACCGAGAGAGTGAGAAAAGCAGCCGCGAGACCGTGATTGTGGCATCCTAATCTCCCCAGAGCCTTCGGGCTCCCCGGTTTTGGGTACGACACCGCAACACCCCGCTCCGACCCGCGTCGCTCGAAGCGAGCTGAACTCCATGCATGGAAGGGCACAGCTTCGCCGATGAAGATTCGTTTGGGATACGACATTGCGTTTGAGACGCCGCAAGAGGTAGCTGTGGTGGCGTTGCTGCACGTACATCCGACGCGCGCCGCCGATCTGTTGGAGCCGGACGAGCTGGAGACCAATGCGGGCGTGACGAGGGACGAGTACGTCGACAGCTTTGGCAATCGCTGCACACGGCTGGTGGCGCCGGCGGGCGAGCTGCAATTGCACGGAAGTACGTTGATTGTGGACAGCGGCAAGCCGGATGCGACGGGCGAGGGCGCTGCGGAGCACCCGGTGGCGGAGTTGCCGACGGAGACACTGCAGTACCTGTTGGCCAGCCGCTACTGCGAGGTGGATCTGCTTTCGCCGGCGGCGCATGACTTGTTTGGCGGCATTGAGCCAGGCTGGCCGCGGGTGCAGGCGATCTGCGGGTGGGTGCACTGGAAGGTCGAGTTTGGCTATCAATATGCGCGGCCGACCAAGACCGCAGTGGATGTGTATACGGAACGGCGGGGCGTGTGCCGCGACTTTCAGCATCTGGCGATCACCTTCTGCCGCGCGATGAATATTCCAGCGCGCTATGCCACCGGCTATCTGGGAGATATCGGCATCTATATTCCTCCCGCGCCGATGGACTTCAGCGCGTGGTTCGAGGTGTACCTGGGAGGCCGCTGGTGGACGATGGACGCGCGGCACAACTTTCCCCGGATTGGCCGCGTATTGATGGCGACCGGTCGGGACGCCGCCGACGTTGCACTGACTACCGCGTTCGGGTCAGCGAATCTGAAGAAGTTCGTTGTGGTGAGCGACGAGGTGGCGGAATGAGCCTCGACCAGCTAGACCCAGGGATGGAGACCGGCCAGAGCCGTCTGTTCAGCGATTCGGAGCACTTTCGCAACTCCATCCTGCGCAAGTACAAGCTGGATAGCGCGTATGACGAGATGTTTTCTGCCGAGGGCGAGGCTCGGCCACACTATCGGCGACTGCTGGAAATGTTCGCCCGCATGCCGCAGGAAGAGATCGAGCGCTGCAAGAAGGCAGCGGACCTGTCGTTCCTGACGCAGGGCATCACTTTCACGGTATACGGCGAGGAGCAGGGCACAGAGCGGGTATTTCCCTATGACGTGGTGCCGCGCGTCATCAGCAACACGGAGTGGACGCACATCGAGCGCGGGCTGGTGCAGCGGATTGCTGCGCTGAATATGTTTCTGCACGATGTGTACAACGACGGACGCATTCTGGCCGATGGCAAGGTGCCGCGCGAGGTGGTGTACACCTGCCGCCACTTTCGGCGCGAGATGCGCGGGCTGCAGGTGCCGCGGAACATCTACATCGCGGTAAGCGGGACGGACCTGCTGCGGGTGAGTTCCGGCGAGTTCGTGGTGCTGGAAGACAACCTGCGGGTGCCGAGCGGCGTGAGTTACATGCTGACCGCGCGACGCGTGATGAAGCGCATCTTTCCGCAGCTCTTCCGCGCGTACGATGTGCGACCGATCGAGCACTATTCGCAGCTACTGCTCTCGACGTTGCGCTCGCTGGCGCCGGAGGGCCGGCCGGAGCCGACAATCGTGGTGCTGACGCCGGGCGTCTTCAACTCCGCGTATTTCGAGCACACCTATCTTGCGCGTCAGATGGGCATCGAGCTGGTGGAAGGGCGCGACCTGGTGATCCACGACAACGTGGTCTACATGCGCACCACTGCGGGATTGAAGCGCGTGGATGTGATCTATCGGCGCGTGGATGACGACTTCATCGATCCACTGGCGTTCCGCTCGGACTCCATGCTGGGCGCGGCGGGATTGTTCAATGCTTATCGCGCGGGAAATGTAACGCTGGCGAATGCATTTGGCACAGGCCTTGCGGACGACAAGGCGCTCTACGCGTATGTGCCCGAGATCATCCGCTACTACATGGATGAGGAGCCGCTGCTGAACAATGTCGAGACGTTTTTGATGACGAACCCGGTGCACCGGCAACACACACTGGCGAACCTGGACAAGCTGGTGGTGAAAGCTGTGGGCGAATCGGGGGGCTACGGCATGTTGATCGGGCCGCAGAGCACGGCGGCGCAGCGCGAGGAGTTCCGCCGGCTTATTGAAGCCGATCCGCGCAACTACATTGCGCAGCCGACGCTGGATTTTTCGCGCGCGCCATGCCTGATGGAAGGCGGCATCCAGGCGCGGCATGTGGACCTGCGGCCGTACATTTTGTTCGGCGACAAGGCCACGGTGGTGCCGGGCGGCCTGACGCGTGTGGCGCTGAGGGAAGGTTCGCTGGTGGTGAACTCATCGCAGGGCGGCGGCAGCAAAGATACCTGGGTTGTGAACGACTGAGCTGGAGATTTCAAAGATGCTTTCGCGCGTTGCAGACTCGCTGTACTGGATGAGCCGCTATCTGGAGCGGGCGGAGCACACGGTGCGGCTGATCGATGTGAATATGAGCCTGATGCTGGACGAGGCCAGCACCACCGCGAACCTGAGCCTGGAGCGGCGCTGGCGGCGGGTGCTGGCGTGCCTGGGGGCCCCCGCCGAGATTGAGTGGAGCGGCGATTTTTATCAATTGACGCACGATCTGACCTTCAGCACGCGCAGCCATGCGGCGATTGTGAACTGCATTGCACAGGCGCGCGAGAATGCGCGGCAGGTGCGCGACGAGCTGAGCTCGGAGCAGTGGCAGCAATTGAACCGGCTGTATCACAGCATGACTGCAGCGCAGCGCGAGGTGAGTTCTTATAACGCGCTGACCAGTTTTCTGCCGACGGTGGTTCATGAGCTGCACCAGTTCCAGGGAGTGACCGACTCGACGATGAGCCATGGCGAGGGCTGGCAGTTCATCCAGTTGGGGCGCTACATAGAACGGGCGGCGGCTACGACGCGGTTGCTGGATGTGTACCATCGCGAGAGTCTTGAGCCGCCCAATGGTGCCGCAGCCGGTTACGATTTCCTGGAAGGAGCGGGCATGCTGCGCTGCTGCAGCGCCTTCGAGGCCTACTGTAACGCTTATACAGCAGACTTCACGCCGGAGCGCATTACCGAATTTCTGCTGCTGAGTGCGGATTTTCCACATTCCGTTCGGTACTCGGTGGATTGTCTGCGCAGCGCGCTGATGGCGATCGGGGCGAGGAGCGGGCTGCACGTGGCGGATGAACTGGTACGCGTCTCCGGGCGGCTGCAGGCCTCGTTGAGCTTCGTCGATATTGATGATGTTTTATCGCAGGATGTTGGAGCGTATCTGTCGAGCATTCTGCGGCAATGCCGCCAGGTGCATGAGCGGGTGTTCCGGCTGTATATCCAGTACTCGATTCAGACGGCGCTGGCGATGAACTAAAGGGAGAGCGAGACATGAGGTACTACTCGATTCAGCACCTGACGCGCTTCGACTACGAGCATCCGGTGTGCGAGAGCGCGATGGAGATTCGGATGCAGCCGCGCGGTGATGGCAACCAGCGCTGCCTCACCTTCTCGCTGTCAGTGAGTCCGCGCTGCCGGGTTTTTTCGTATCGCGATCATCTGGGCAACCAGGTGCATCACTTCGACATTCCGGGTGACCATCGGCAACTGGTGATTGTGGCGCATTCCCTAGTGGAACAGCAGGCGCTGGGTCAGGTGCCGAATCGGCTCTTTCCGGTGGCGTGGCAAGAACTGGATGTGCTGCTGGCGCAGGGAGATTTCTGGGAGATGCTGCTACCCAGCACCTTTGCCGAGCCGACCGAGGCGCTGCGCGCGCTGGCGGCGGAGTGGAAGATTGTGCGGCGCGACGATCCGCTTTCGATGCTGCACGAGATCAGCCGGAACGTTTTCAACAACTTCGAATATCTGCCGCGAAGCACGAAGGTGGATTCGCCGATCGATGTGGCGCTGCAGGCGCGGCGCGGCGTGTGCCAGGACTTTGCACACATCATGATTGCGCTGGCGCGGATGGTGGGAATTCCCTGCCGGTATGTGAGCGGCTATCTGTGCCATGGCGATGAGCCGGAGATCGGTTCCGATGAACGGAACGCACCGAGCGCGACCCATGCATGGGTGGAAGCCTTTCTGCCGCGGCTGGGATGGGTGGGGTTCGATCCGACAAACGATCTGGTGGCGAACGATCGCCACATTCGCACAGCGCTGGGGCGCGACTACGCCGACGTGCCACCGACGCATGGCGTCTATCGCGGCAAGACGGAAAGCGAACTGAGCGTCGCGGTACACGTCGAGTCGTCGGAGACGGCGCCGCCATTCGACGAGACGATGCCGGTGCCGGAGGACTGGTCGATTGTGGTGGAGCGCGCGCATGAGCCGCTGCCACTGGCGTCGCCGCTGCTGCAGATTCAGCAGATGCAGCAACAGCAATAGCAATAGCGTCAGGGCTTGACGGCCATGACTTCAATCTCCACCAGTGCTCCGGGGGCAGCGAGCGCGGCTACCTGCATGGCGGAGCGTGCCGGTTTGTTGGGCTGCTCCTTGGTACCGAAGAATTGCGTGTAGCCGCCCATGAAGCCGGCGAAGTCCATCTTGCCGGTTGCGGGATCGGCGGCGAGATAGACGTGCATCATCACTACATCGCCGAGGGTGAGTTTCTGGGCAGCGAGTGCCTTCTGGATGGACTGAAGCGCGCCGACGGTCTGCGCCTTGGTGTCTTTCGCAGGGGCCTTGCTGAAGTCAGGATCGAGCGTGCCGCTGAGGTAGAGGGTGTTGCCGACCCAGACGCCCTGCGAGATGGGAAAGGGAGAGTTGTTGGGCAGCGGAATGCGGGTGGGACTTTGCGCGACGGCTATGGCAGGTGCGACAAGTGCGAAGAAGGCGAGAACCCGAACTACAGCAGTCTGAAAGCTACGCAATGACTCCTCCTGGCTGAACCTTCTGTCCAATCATGTTGACGGCGCGGATGGCGGAGAGCGCTGCGCCCTCCTGCCAGCCGACGATGTGGCTGGTATGGTCGCCGGCGAAGTAGACGCGCCGGTCGGGCTGTGTGATGACGGCGTAGTCCTTGGGGTCCTGACGGCCGAAGCCGCTGATCCAGGAGCCGAGGTTGAAGGGAATGTTGCCCCAGCTTACGTAGACCGGGTCGCGCAGCTCCTTGCCGCGGCCGGGGAAGAGTTTTTCGACTGACTCGCGCGAAGCGTCGAGCTTGGCCTGCATGGTGGGCAGTTTGCCGAAGGGCGTGCCGTTCTCGATGCTGTAGCCGCTAATAAGGGCGCCACGCGGCGAGAAGAGGCCGTAGCTGGGATACCAGACGGTATCGACGGTCTGCCGCAGGAAGGACAAGCCGCCGTAGACGTGGTCGTCCTGTTCCCAGAAGCGGCGCGACTGCCACGCGATCTTGTATGCCGAATCGTAGCTGGCGTGCTGGATGACGGCTTCGACGTCGGGTGAAAAGTCGGCGTCGACGCTCTTGAGCGTGGTGAGCGGCATGGCGCAGATACAGTAATCGGCATCGATAGTCTCGACGCGGCCGCTGACGCGGTCCTTATAGGAGACACGCACACCGGCGGCAGTTTGCCGGATGCGCATGACCTGCGCGTTGTGGCGAATGGTGGCGCCGAGCTTCTTCTCGAAGGCGCGGGGAATCTGATCCATGCCGCCGACGGGCTGAAACATGGTGGCCTGCCAGTCGATGATGTCCTCGGTCATCAGGCCCCGCCAAAGATCGGCGTCGAGCAGCGCGTGCATGGGCAGCGGATCGCGCGGCTCCCCGGCCTGCGGCCCGGCGCCGGGCAGCACTTTGTAGCCGGAGCGCTCCGTGCCGGTGAATTTTCCGTCCGGTTTGAGATCGCCATATTCGATGAGGAACTTGAGCATGCGGTCCTTGTCCTCGGCGCTGAGCTCCTGATCGAGGGCGCCCTGGCGGATGCACTTCGACAGAAGCTCGGAGACGTGGCCCCGCGTGTCGTTGACCATCTGGCGCTGCTCGACCGGTTTGCCGCCGTTGAAGTCGTCGGCCTGGAGAAGCGAGGAGCGCGTGGTGTTGATCTCGACTTCGAGCGGCACGCCGAGCTCATGGCAGTAGTTGAGCATGTGGGTGTGGATGGAGGGCAGACGCGCGGGGCCGGCATTAAAGTAGAGGCCATCGTCGAAGGCGCAGGTCTGCTCGGTGCCATCGGTGAAGTTGACACGAGAGCCGCGGCGGATGGTCCAGTTGCGGCCGCCGACGCGATCGCGCGCTTCGAGCACGGTGCAGGTATAGCCGAGCCTGGTCATCTCGTAAGCGGAGACGAGGCCGGCGATGCCTCCACCGAGGATGACGACGCGGGTGCCGTGACCGGAGACGCCGCGGATGGCTTGCGCTTCGCTGGCAGCGATGGGCAGCAGGCCGAGAGCCTGCATCATGGTGAAGGCGGCGCTGTAACCGCCTACCTGCCCTACACGGAAGAGAAACTGACGCCGGGTGAGTGCCATACACAATCCTTTTTTTGCGGGAGCCCTAGATTGAGCCCAAAGAGAGAGTCTTGTCAGCCAAAAAGAATGCGACACGACAGCCCAAATCCGTTTTCACAAATTGCGTGTTCCAGCCGGCGGCTGCGATGAGCAGCTTTTCTTGACGGAAAAGCTGCGTCGAGATCCAGTTGAAATCAACCTCTGTTTGTGAAAACGGCATGGCGCAGCCGTGCCGCGGGAGACAACACGGGTGCGCCCCTAGAAGATAATCTTCAACGCTAGTTGCGTGTTGAAGGGTTCTCCGGGACCGATTCCTGGCGCGTAATTGCCTGCGCCGATGGTGGATCCAGTCTGGCCAAAGCTGCTCGAGTCGGTGTAGCTGTTGCCGAGCTGCGTTGGACCAGGGCTGGCCAGGTTCAGCCGATTGGTGACGTTGAACATCTCCACACGGAACTGGGTGTTGACCCGCTCCGTGATGGGGGTGTTCTTGAAGAGGGAGAGATCGGCATCGGCAAAGCCGGGGCCAAAGAAGCTGTTACGGCGGAAGTTGCCGTAAGTGCCGGGAGCCGGATCCGCAAACGAAGCGGGGTTGAACCACTGAACAAAGCGTGAGCCATTGATGTTTTGCACCTTGTGGCTGACACCTGCAAATGGATTGGCTATCTGATCAGGACGCTGCGTGAACTCGTTGGTCCCAGTGGTGTCGGTTCCGGTGAAGAGGTTGATAGGCTGGCCACCCTTGAGGGTGACAACCGTATTCAACTGCCAGCCGTGGGTGAGCAGTGAGGGGCCACGGAATCCCGGGACGTCGTAGTTGGCGAAGCCGACAAAGGTGTTGCGGGTGTCGAAGTCGCTGGCGCCGTAGTCACCCTTGAAATTGGTGCTGTCCTGCGGGAGTTGCCCGCGATAGGAGGTAACCTCATCCAGGTTGTGGCTCCAGGTATAGCTGAACTGCGTCGTCAGACCGTGCATGCTGCGCACACTGAAGACCGCCTGAAGCGAGTTGTAGTTGGAGGTGCCGATGCTCTCGATCTGGTTGATGTCACCGTATTGCGGGTAGGAGGAGG
This sequence comes from uncultured Acidobacteriaceae bacterium, assembly GCA_963712845.1. Classification (GTDB taxonomy): domain Bacteria; phylum Acidobacteriota; class Terriglobia; order Terriglobales; family Acidobacteriaceae; genus KBS-83. The sequence continues at coordinate 867 of CAVQJM010000037.1, read as the reverse complement.
TGTAGGGGCGTTCGAGAACGCCAGAGTAGGTCGTACCGCCGAAGTCGACATCGGTGGTAGGGCCACCAAGGGTCGGCTGGTTGATGTTGAGCAGACTGAGAAGACGGCGGCCCTCACTGCCGACGTAGCCAATCTGCATCATCGCCTTGGAGCCGAGCGACTGCTCGATTTGGAAGTTGTAGTTGAAGTTGTAGGGGGTGCGGAAGTTCCGATTGACGGAGAAGACGCCGCACGGGTTGGACGGATTGCAGACGACCGTACCGCTGGGCAGGATGGACTGACCAGGGATGATCGAGGGCACCCCGGCTTGAGGAGTCGCGGCGACGGTGAAGACGGGATCGGCACCGCCGGGATTCCCTTCAAGACCATTCGGCGCGTTGTTGCCGGGACGGTTATCCAAGAACGGGTTCGCGTTCGGCGTATCGAAGAACATGCCGAAACCGCCACGCAACACGGTGCCCTTCCACATTGCCGGGGCGTAGCTGAATCCGATGCGTGGGCTGAAGTTCATCCAGTCGCTGGGATAGACCTCGCTGATCTGATTGCCCTGGAAGGCGAGTCCATTGGTGGCTGTGAGCTCAGGACGGAAGACGGAGAGATTCTTGTAAAGAGAGTGCATCGGCTGCACGTAGTCATAGCGCACGCCGTAGTTGACGTTGAGCGAAGGGGAGAGCTGCCAACTGTCCTGCGCAAACAGATCGAAGGTGTTGATGAAGACCTGCCGCTCCGCATTGCCACGGGCGATGGATGCGGAGGCCAGGTAGCCGCCGAGGAAATCGGCGAGCGCTTCCGCATTGCCACTGCAGTCGCTGCCTATGGTGCACCAAGGCCCCTGACTGCCAGTGAAGCTGAAGCTGCCGGTGGAGT
>CAVQJM010000036.1:0-118507 GCA_963712845.1 uncultured Acidobacteriaceae bacterium | reverse complement strand
CTCGACCTGTCGCCTCCTTTCAACGCGCCGTAGTCGATGATCTGAAGCGCAAGACCTTCGCCGCGGCCGAGCACTACGGCGCGCACGGCCTGCTCGATCTCCGGCGGCGTGGCTGCAAACCGCGAACTCCGCGCCCGCTTCAGCGCAACCGCAGCCGAGCGCGGCCTCCCCATCGCCTTTCCCGCACTCTCGCTCTCCACCGACAACGCCGCCATGATCGCCGCCGCAGCCTGGCCGAAGCTCCTCGCCGGAGACTTCGCGCCGCCATCCCTCTCCGCGCGCCCCAGCCTCCCGCTCGGTGCAGAGACCGCACTCCCGTAGAATCAATAGACGCCCACGACACCGCTCCAACCCGAACGCATGACACCTCAACTCTTCAACACACTCACCGGACAAATCGAACCTCTCTTCCCGGCGGACGGCGTCGCACTGCGCTCTATGCCTGCGGGCCCACCGTCTACGACTACGGCCACATCGGCAACTTCCGCACCTTCCTGCACGTCGATGTGCTGCGCCGCTTTCTCGGCCAGCAGGGCATCGCCGTCGAACACGTCATGAACATCACCGACGTCGACGACAAGATCATCCGCAACGCGCGCCGCCGGGCAAGTCTCCATCGCCGAATACACCGCCGAGCTATGAGAAGGCCTTCTTCGAGGACCTGGACGCGCTCGGCATCGAGCAGCCCGAGCATCATGCCGCGCGCGACCGAGAACATCCCCGACATGGTCGCGCTGATCGAGAAGCTCGCCGCAAAGGACATCGCCTACAAGGACCGAGGACGGCTCCTGGTACTTCCGCATCGCGCGCTATCCCGACTACGGCAAGCTCTCGAAGAAAGACTTCGAGGCATCGACAGACGGCGCGCGCGTCGACGTCGACGAATACGAGAAGGATGCCGCCCGCGACTTCGCCCTCTGGAAGGCCGCGAAACCCGGCGAGCCCCACTGGAATACCGCGCTCGGCCAGGCCGTCCCGGCTGGCACATCGAGTGCTCCGCCATGGCGATGAAGTTTCTCGGCGACGCGTTCGACCTGCACGCCGGCGGCGAAGACCTGATGTTCCCGCACCACGAGAACGAGATCGCGCAATCCGAGTCGGCCTCCGGCAAGCACCTTCGCCCGGCACTGGATGCATGTGCGCTTCCTGCTGGTCGAAGGCAAGAAGATGTCGAAGTCCGAGGGAACTTCTACACCCTGCGCGACCTGCTGCTGAAGGGGCATCGGCCTCGGCGATCCGCTTCCTGCTGCTCTCCGTTCCCTACCGCCACCAGACTCAACTTCACCTTCGATGGACTGGCCGAATCCACCAATGCCATAGACGCCTCCGCACCTTCCGTCAGCGCGTCCAGCATGGTCCATGGCCGGCAGGTGAGCAACGCCGAGCTACTGGCGCAATCGCACGCAAGCTGCGCAGCATTCACCGCCGCCTTGGCGAACGACCTCAACACCGCCGAAGCGCGCGCCGCCATCTTCGATCTGGTCCGCCACGCCAACGCCGCCGCCGATCACGGCAAGCTCCAGCAGCAGAACGTCGAGCCCATCCTCGACGTGCTCGCGCCCTTCGATCAGGTCTTCAACGTCCTCGAAGACCGCGACACCCAATTCGCCCGCGAAGCCGTCAACTGGGCCCGTCAGGAAGGCAAGCTCACCGAAGCCAACGCCGAGCTCCAGGCCTCGCTCGAACTCACCGACGCCGACATAGAAAAGCTAATCGCCGAACGCACCCAGGCCAAAAAGTGCCCGCAACTTCGCCCGCGCCGACGCCATCCGCAACGACTTGCCGCAAAGGGAATCCTGATCGAAGACACCAAAGACGGCGTCCGGTGGAAGCGGAAGTAGATTGAGAGCCCGAATCGTCTAGTCCCCTTATGAGTCAAGGCGCCGATATAATTCAGGCGCACAATGGCCACGGACAATCAAAATTTCCATCCAGCTCAATGGCTTTCGGCTGACCAACCAATTCAGTCTCGAAACGAGGACGCACTCGGACGGCAAGGCTTCTCCGACGCACTTGCTGATGCAATGAGGGTTGAGCAGGAAAAGAAAGCCTAGTCATTGCTCTATATGGCTCATGGGGAAGCGGGAAATCGTCTCTAAAGAACATGGTCGCGGAATCACTTGGCGGAACGTCGCCGCCGATTCAGACGGTTGATTTCAACCCCTGGCAGATGGCCAATCGCCCTCAATTAAGCGGGGCCTTTTTTGATGAAATTGGGATCGCGCTTGGGTAAGGGCGATCTTGATGAAGGCGAAAAAGAGAGCGGCGCTTAATCGCTTCAAGAGGCTGTCAAGAAGACCCAGGGCGGCGATGAGCTAGTTGATTCTGTTCGGAAATTTATTGGCATACCTCGATTGCCGCCGGAGCGGTCTTTGCCTTCATTTCGTCATGGCATCAACCTAGATTGGTCGCGCTTGCTTTGGCAACCGTGTACCTAGTTGTGGGCTGCATTGCGCTCCTCAGGGGGGCCACTGAGGCCGTTATCAAATTTTTCGAAGCTGGAACGGACATCGGAGAGGAAAGCATAAATGAAATTAAAGAGAAGCTAGCTGCGGATTTACGGAAGCTAAAAGCACCAATCCTTATAGTGATAGATGACGTCGATCGGCTGACGCCAAACGAAATAGCTGACGTATTTCAACTCATCAAAGCAAATGGAGATTTTCCGAATTTAATTTACTTGATTCTTTGCGATCGAGAGATTGTGGAGGATCACATCAAAGAGTTTCTCAAAGTGCCAGGCCGGGAGTATCTCGCGAAGATCGTCCAAGTCGCTTTTGACGTTCCGCTAATTGATATCGGGCGAGTTCGGAAAGTGCTGTTCAGTCATCTGGATTCGCTTATTGGAGCGGAAAGCGTAGCAAAGCGATTCGATTCAGCGCGCTGGGCAAATATCTTCTGGGCCGAACTGCACGCATATTTCAAAACTCTTCGCGATGTAAACAGATTTGTATCGACACTCGCATTCCAGATATCGGCGTTCGTTTCCGATCGTGAGTTTGAGGTAAACCCTATCGATTTAATCGCGATCGAGGCAATCCGGCTATTGGAGCCGGATGTGTATAAGGCTCTCAGGCCAAGCAAGGAATTGCTTACTAGGGGGAAACCTAAATTCGGAGATCATAAAGCTGCTGAAGGGGCAATAGAAGGAATTATCCAATTAGGGACGGAACAGCATAGAAACGACCTTCGAGCGATGGTCAAGCAACTTTTCCCGACGGCAGAATGGGCTCTCGGAGGCGTGAACTACTCCGATTCGGGTCAATCGTGGGATCGCGATCTTCGTATATGCCCAACAAAGATGTTCGCTCGGTACTTTCCCTAGACCTCCCGGTCCATAAACTCAAGCGAGGCGAGCCAGCCCTTGAAAGCGCGAGGGAATAAGACGGAAATAGAGTTCGCCACTTGAGGCCCTCAACGTCGTGGGCTGCTGCCACTGCACTTGTTGAACTCGGCGGGCATAAATACCTTATAGGCCCGACCGAGTCGAACCGTTCATCGCCGCGATGATGGAAGCCAGCGAACTTTTTCCGGGACCATTACTGGGATGTTCGAGGTCCCGATGAGATTCGACTGGCGTTGGTTATGCGTGATGCACTTACAAAACTCAAGGACGCCGAATCTGGATCCCAAGCAATTTTGATTAATGCTGTAGAGGATACGGGTGGCTTGGCGCCGCCTTTGAAGCCACACGCTTCTTGTGCGACAGAAAGGAGAGAGAATCTGACGAATCGTATTTTCCGGACGATGAGGCAAATAAGATTCTTGCAGGTGGTGCTCAAAATTAATACGCCACCCACCTGGGTTTCCTTCAAAAGAATAGAAACTGGAATGCTTTTACATCTATGGCTTAAATGGGGCTCGAAGGAAGACGTTGAAATGCACATGAAAACATTGGCCGGTGGTCCTGAGGTGACTCTCCAGTTCTTGAAGTGCCATAGTCAGCCCGAGGGTCAAACGGACGTGGCGGGTGATTATGCGTCTCGGACGCAATACTACATACGCCGAAATGATATTGAGCCATTGATTGCGATGGATACTCTGCACCAAGCCATTTCCTAGCGCAGCTGGGAAGGTCTTCACGATTTCATTTTCCCTTCGGTCCATTGCTTCTGACGGCACCGAAACAGCGGGATCCCAATAAATCCGATGACTCCTTCCTCGTCAAGCAGGCACATCCGTACAGGATCCCACCGGGCTATCCATTACGATGAACTGACCATGCCGCAACAACCCCAACGCACCGTCCCCGCCCACCCTGACGCTGGACATCGATCGCAACGCGCACCCCATCGTCGTCCGATTGCACGGCAAACTCGTGGCCGGTGTCGGCGACATACTCTACGACCAGGTCAGGCCGCTGCTGTCGGATCACAAGCGCATCATCCTCGACCTCACCGATCTCGTCCGCGTGGACAGCATGGGTCTCGGCACTCTCGCCCGACTCTACGTCTCCGCGCGCAGGGAAGGCTGCAGCCTCCAGCTCATCAACCTCGGCAAGCAGGTCCGCCTCCTGCTCGACACCACCCATATGCTGGAGGCCTTCACATCGTTGGCAAATACGGCATTGCGGTAAAACTAGTGAGCGTCGGCATCAGGTGTGCCGTCTGACCATCGCGACAGTGGAACCATGAAGATTGTGATCCGGTCCTCGGGGTCTTCGGCTGCAACGATAGGCGAGTTAGTCCAAATTTGCACCCCAGGCGTCTGGTTTCGTCGACGGCGCGAAAAACATCAGGTGAGGGTGCCAGTGCCCACCGGCGTCGTTCAGGTAGCCTTGCTTCGACATCATGTAGCACATCGCACCACGCCCAATAGGCGGAAGCTTCTTCTCGTCTAAGGCGGCTTGGATCGCAGCGACCAATTCCGTCTTTGACTTGCCGGCCAGCGCCAGGTTGGTCTTCATGATTGTCAGGGGAAGATAAGTTTCGACAGCCTCGGCGTTCAGGCAGAAAGGAGATCGCACCTTCGGATTCCAGAAGTCCGGAGCGTCGGCGCCTGCCGTCCATGACCGTTCCACCACGCACGTGAAGCCGTTTGTACCTTTTACTGCGGTCTCGTAACCATGCTCTCCCAGAACCAGAATCTCCGCTTGATCTGAAATCGACTTCGGTGCGGCGCTCCGCGCAAGAGCTATTTCAGTATTCCGGTCTGCGATCATGTACTGATTCACAGGAGCCATTGCGGGGTAAAGTGTTTTGGCATCCTGCGCCGGCACCAGCCGCGCTGCGGCCAGTACAACCATAGGTACAAGAGTCAACCTGACAAATTTTCTCTGCATCGAGTCCTCCTCGATGGCCCGGGTGCCCCATCCTAGCGCAGTTGGAATTAGTTTTCATATCAATCCATTTCAGCCTCGTTACTTGTAAATTCGTCACGGATCTATCCATCGCGTCTCTGCCTGTTGCGCAATCGAAGCAGTCGAGTATCACGCAAAATCGCAATCACGTCTCTTGACAAACCATAACCGTTTGGCTATGGTTTGTCGTGTGAAGCCGGCCAATGCCAATCACGTCTTCCGAGCTCTTGCCGATCCGACGCGCAGGGCCATCTTCGAGGAGTTGACCCGGCAGGGCGAACAGACCGTCCACGCATTGACTCGCTATGCGGGCGTATCTCAGCCCGCTGTCTCCAAGCATCTGACCGTGCTGAAGCGGGCAAAGCTGGTACGGCATCGCCACGAAGGACGCGAAACTCACTACCGCGCGCAGGCTGATGCGCTGGCGCCGATGGTGGACTGGCTCAATCTCTACGGCGCATTCTGGCGCGACCGCTTCGACCGTCTTGAAGAACTTCTGGAAAGGATGGACTCATGAACGATTCAAGGAGTAATCCAGCAGAGACTCCCCGTTCCCTTGTCGTCGAGAGAGTATTCCCGCACCCGCCGGAAAAGCTGTGGCGCGCGCTCACCGAGGGCCCGCTCCTCGCGCAATGGATGATGAACAACGACTTCCAACCGGTGGTCGGGCGCAAGTTCCAGTTCCGCGCCGACCCCATGCCGAACTGGAATGGTGTCGTCGACTGCGAAGTGCTGATCGTCGACCCACTCCAACGTCTCTCCTATAACTGGGGTGTTGGAGAACCGGACAGCGGCCTTCAATGGGTGGTGCTCTGGACGTTGACTCCAGCCGACGGCGGCACCCACGTGCGCATGGAGCAGTCCGGCTTCCGTCCCGATCAGCAGGCAGCCTATCAAGGTGCAAACTACGGCTGGCAGAAATTCATCGGCAACCTGGAGCGTGTCGTTGGAGGATTGGCATGACCACGAAGACAAGAAACATCGTGTATTGGACGACCACCATACTCATCGCGTTTTTTATCGGAGGCGGGGGCCTCGCTCAGGTGGCGCATGTGAAGGGCACTGTCGATGGCTTCGTGCACATCCTTGGCTACCCGGCGTACTTTGTGACCATCCTCGGGGTCTGGAAGGTGCTTGGACCGATTGCCATACTCGTGCCGCGATTTCCGCGGCTCAAGGAGTGGGCATACGCCGGCATCATCTTTGACCTGACAGGCGCGGCCGCCTCTTCTGCTGCAGTCGGCGGTAGGCCCCTCGCCTTTCACATCCTCGTCCCGCTTATCCTTGCTGTTCTTACTGTGGCATCGTGGGCCCTTCGGCCGGAGAGCCGTGTCATCGGTGTCCTCATTCCGGCTACAAACACCAGGCCGGCATAAACATTCCCTGGAATCCCTAAGTCACTTGCAAGGCCAACTATCTTGAGGAGCTGTAAATGAAAATGTCCGTCCCAATGGAATCTGATTCCGCACTCATCGACGAGAAGATCAAAGAGCTAGGCGACTGGCGCGGCAAGATGCTCGCGAAAGTGCGCACGATCATCCACGCGGCAGACCCTGAGATCGTCGAAGAGTGGAAGTGGAGGGGAACACCCGTCTTTTCCCACGGCGGCATCGTCTGCACCGGAGAGACCTACAAGAACGCCGTCAAATTGACCTTTGCCAAGGGAGCTGCGTTAGAGGATCCCTCGGGTCTCTTCAACTCCAGCCTCGACGGGAATGTCAGACGCGCCATCGACATCCACGAAGACGATAAGGTCGATGCCGCCGCCTTGAAGGATCTCATCCGCGCTGCAGTGGCGCTCAATCTCCAAAATACGAGCAAGGCCAAGAGCAAGCCGAAGCCCCGGTGAGCAAGCGATGGCCTGTACAGTTGTCTGTCACATCTTGACGGTCAAGATGATAAAGTGCTACCTTGGCCTCCATGAGTGATCAGAACACTGACGTCATACAGGGCACGCTGGACATGTTGATCCTGAAGACTCTGAGTCTTGAACCGCTGCATGGCTTCGGCATCGCCCGCCGCGTTGAGCAAATCTCGCGCGGCGTCTTCAAAGTGAATCCCGGCTCGCTGCTCACTGCACTGCAACGCCTGGAACGCGCCGGCTGGTTGGATTCCGAGTGGCAGCAAACTGAAAACTCGCGCCGCGCCAAGATCTACACGCTCACTCGCACCGGGAAAAAACAGCTCGAGATTGAGACCGCCGACTGGACCCGCCGTACCTCTGCGGTTGCGCGGCTCCTCCGGGAAGAAGCTTAGCCCTATGTCCCTCTGGCGCCAACTCACCCATGGCCTCCGCGGATTGACGCGCCAGGCAGAGAAGAATCGCGAGGTCGACGAAGAGGTCCAGCTCTATTTCGACGAAGCAACGGACGCCTGGAGGTCGCGTGGACTCTCCGCTGAAGATGCGAAGCGAGCAGCACGGCTGGAATTAGGGAACGCGACCGTCGTCGAAGAACAAGTGCGCTCGTATGGATGGGAGAATGTCGTCAGAACATTTTTCTCCGACCTGCGCTTCGCAGTGCGGCAACTGCGCAATCATCCAGGATTTACCGTCGTCTGCATTCTCACGTTGGCGCTCGGTATTGGCGCCAGTACAGCGATCTTCAGCGCGGTCAATCCAATTCTCTTTGAGCCGCTTCCCTATCCTCATCCTGGCCGGATCCTGATGATCTGGAGCACCTTTCAGGGCGCTCGTTCGGAAGTATCCTTCGGTACATATCGGGAACTCGCGGAGCGCAGCCGCTCTCTCGACGCGACCGCGATCTTTGAGCCATGGCAGCCGGCCATCACCGGAGGAAACCAGCCGGAGCGGCTTGAGGGGCAAAGCGTTAGCGCCAGCTTCTTCCGCGTCCTCGGCGTTTCTCCCATCCTCGGCCGCGATTTCCGCGCTTCCGAAGACGTATTCAACGGCCCCAAGGTCGTGATTCTGAGCGATAGACTTCGGCGTCGCCTCTTCCATAATGACTCTGCGATCCTTGGCCGCACGGTGAAACTGGACGATGACAACTACACCGTCATCGGCGTAATGCCTCCTGATTTCGAGGATGTCCTGGCGTCCTCAGCCGAGATATGGACGCCCACGCAATATGATCTGCGACACCTTACCGCCAGCTTCAACAGTTGGGAATGGGGCAACCATCTGCGCATGGTGGGACGCCTTAAGCCAGAGGTAAGCCGCCTCCAGGCCGTTCAGGAACTAGCCCAGATCGCGCGCACTCCGTGGCCGCAATTTCCCCGCCCCCGCTGGGCCTCCCTCGAGCACGGGCTGATCGTCGATTCGCTGCAAGACGATATTGTCCACACCGTGAAACCTGCGCTGCTTGCGGTACTCGGCGCCGTAATCCTGGTGCTGGCGATTGCGTGGGTGAACGTGGTCAACCTTGTGCTCGCGCGAGGCGCTCAGCGACGCGAAGAATTTGCTGTCCGTGGTGCGCTCGGCGCATCGAAGCGGCGCATCGTCCGCCAACTAGTCACGGAGAACCTGTTGCTGGCCTCGTTCGGCGGAGTGGCTGGTATCGCCGTGGCTATCGCCGGTCTGCGGGCACTCGTCGCGCTCAGCCCTGCAGGGCTGCCACGGCGCGACGCTATGGCCATCGATCCGGCAGCCTTTTTCTTCGCGCTCGCCATCACGACTATCGTCGGCATTGCTGCCGGCCTCATTCCCGCAATCCACATCTCGCGTGACGAACTGCAAGTTGGACTACAGCAGAACTCACGCCGTTCCGCTGGTGGCCGTGCCTCATCGCGCCGCGCGCTGGTCGTCGTCGAAGTAGCGCTCGCGCTCATTCTGCTCGTCAGCGCCGGACTGCTCCTGCGCAGCATGCGTCGCCTGTCGGCGATAGACCCCGGTTTCAATCCATCGCATCTGCTCACCATGCAGGTAGCAACCTCGGGCCATCAGTTCGATAACCTTGCCTCGGCGCCCGGCATGGGCGACCGTACGCGGCGCCACTTCTTCGAGCAAGCCCTGGATGCCGTTCGAAATGTTCCCGGCGTGCAGCAAGCAGCCTTCACTAGCCTGTTGCCGCTCAGCGACGATCCGCCGGTGGACGCCTTATACGGCGCTCAATTTGAAGATCAGGGCGCGGACGCAGGCTACAACATATTCCGTTACGCAGTCAGTCCCGGCTACTGCCAGACCATGGGCATCCCGCTGCTCAGCGGCCGTTTTCTCGACGAGCGCGATACAGCCTCTGCCCCGCAGGCGGCGCTGATTAGCGAATCGTTGGCCAAGAGTCATTTTCATAGCGAGAGCCCCTTGGGCAAACGTCTCCACGTTGGTCCCAGGGAGCGACCGTGGTACACGGTGGTTGGCGTGGTGGCTGACGTGAAGCAGACATCCCTCGCGATCAATCAGTCCGATGCGGTCTATCTCTCTGCCGACCAGACATGGTTCGCCGATGACACGCTGTCCTTCGTGAGCCGAACGCGCGGCGATGCGGCCGCGCTTGCTCCAGCTATCGAAAACGCAATCTGGTCGGTGGATAAGAACCAGCCCATCGTCCGCGTCATGACCATGGATCGTATGATGGCCGTTACCGAAGCCGAGCGGCGCTTTGTGTTGATTCTCTTCGAGGCCTTCGGCATCGTGGCTCTCCTGCTCGCAGCCGTCGGAATGTATGGCGTGCTCTCGGGCAATGTCACGGAGCGAACCCGGGAGATCGGCGTGCGCGCCGCGCTCGGCGCTTCTCGCGGCGACATCCTGGCGCTGATTCTTCGCGATGGAATGCAGCTCACTGCGTTGGGCATTCTGATCGGACTGTGCGGAGCCATCGCCGCCACTCGGGCCATCACTACGCTCCTCTTTGGCACATCGGCTCTCGACCCCGTGGCCTGGATAGGGGTCGTCATGATGCTTGCAGGTGTGTCGGCCATGGCCTGCTGGGCACCCGCGTGGCGTGCATCGCGAGTCGATCCGTCGATCACCCTGCGCGCGGAGTAAGAAGATGATCGTGCCGTACGAAGTGAGAGCTTTTTTTGCCGGGACCCTTCCGGTCTCTTCAACTCCAGCCTCGACGGAAATGTCAGGCGCGCCATCGGCATCCACGAAGGCGATTGGCGTCAATCTAGAACCACTACAGTCGAGAAGCGCGTTTCACACGACTAACCTTATCGTGCTTGGAACACAAGAGTAGCGGTTGAGAGATAGGCTCATAGAGCAGGGCGATCAATATTTAAGGAAGGGCATGATGAAGCTTCTCCTCACTTCCTCTGGCATCAGCAACACGAGTATCCACAACGCGTTGATCGATCTGCTGGGCAAACCGATCGCCGAGTCCAACGCACTCTTCATTCCTACAGGGATCTATCCCTTTCCCCGCAGTGCTGGTATGGCATACCAGGCGATCTGCGGAAAGGTTGAATCCCCCTTGTGCGAATTGGGCTGGAAGTCGTTGGGCGTGTTGGAGCTCACCGCGCTGCCCAGCATCGAGAAAAAGAACTGGGTCTCGTCGATCGAGGAGACTGACGCTCTGCTGGTTTGGGGCGGCGATCCGCTTTACCTGAGCGATTGGATGAGCCAGTCCGGACTGACAGAGCTCTTGCCATCATTGCAGCGAGATCTGGTCTATGTCGGAGTAAGCGCCGGCAGCATGGCGGTGGCTTCCACCTTTGGCGAGACCTACCATAAGCCGTATCGAGGCACTGGCAGCCCCCTCACGTTGGAAGACATGGTGTTCGCCACACCTCAGGGTGAAATCAGCATGAACTTCATCACGGCCAAAGGAGCGGGATTTACTAACTTTGCATTGATTCCGCACGCGAACCACAAGGATCGCTCGGATGCTTCTTTCGCTGGCGCAGAAAAATGGGCTGCGAAGCTCCCTCTTCCGGTGTACGCGATTGACGATCAGACCGCTATCAAAGTGGCCGGCGGCACTGTCGAAGTCATCTCTGAGGGGCATTGGAAGTTGTTTACACCCGTGATATCGAGAAGCTAGGGCTTTGTTATTGCGGCAGTTCCAGCGCCAACTTTGCCATGAATGCGCGAATGGCAGAGATGATCTGTCCGGCTACGTCTGCACTGAAATCGCTCTCGACCCAAATAATCTGATTGTCAACATGATCCAACTTGTGTCTCCAGTTGTCACGCACGATGATAGCCAGAGGCACTACGTGGTCAAGAAATTTAGAATGCTTCTGCTCAAGAGCAGTACGCCTTGTGTAATCCCTTTTCAGGATATCGCCAAGCGCCTTAAGGCTTGACCATCCAGGCTTGTCCCCCTGCACGCCCATCAGCGTTGCAACCTGAATTACTCCGTATTCGGCGACCTGCAAAGCATGGAATACCGCAGCCCCGTACCGTTCGAGAGCAAAGCACTTACCGCTTTCCTCGATGTTGAACTTGATCCTCCAGAAGCGACTAGAGATTCCATCCCAGCCCTTTAGAGGCTCTTGATATTGGTCTGCCTCTTGGGGAGTGAGTTGGAGAAAAAACGTAGTCTTTAAGTCATCCTCAAACCGTCTACGTAGTTCTCTAAGATCGTCTCTCATTTCTCCGCAAGAAATGTGCATACCCTTGTCTTGACAGTTGTTGATTATTCGCTGGCACTGCTGATCTGAAGCGTTCAGGCGGTACATGCAAGCGAGCCCCTGAAGAACGCCGAGCTTAGCGCATATGGCAACGGTGATTTCTGGACGAGTTAAGATCTCGCGGTTCTCGCTGGCCGCTCGCACCTCCCATGCACTGAGTTCCGAAAGAAATTTCCCGATAAAATCGCCGTAAAATTGTTGCACTTGCCTGGGGGACACCACCCCGCGCACTGGCAGGGATTTTACGGCGCAAAGGCCGTAGCCCTGCTCTTCATTTTCTTGGACATTCAGCTAAAAGGCAGCAGGACCAACCATATTATCGCCGCGATCGCTGGTTCGATCTGTTCAGCCAGGCATTCCGACCGACAATGTGCAACAATCGCTCGACACCGTCCCCCTCCCCACGGAATGATTTGCAACGAGGCATCACCCATGTCTGACAATCCCAGGAACCTCACACTAGACATAGAACGCAGTGGCAGCACCGTCGTTGTGCGATGCCATGGCAGGTTGGTGGCGGATACGGACGATGTTCTCTATTACAAGGTCAAAGAACTGTTCCCGGATTCCAAACGCATCGTGCTCGATCTGACCGACCTCACCCGCATGGACAGCATGGGCATCGGCACGCTGGTTCGCCTCTACGTCTCTGCTCGATCCGCAGGCTGCAGCTTGGAACTTATGAATATTGGCAAACAGGTTCGAATGCTTCTCGGAACTGCCCATCTCTTGTCGGCCTTTACCATCGTCGGCGAACATGGCATCAAGTTGTGATCTCTTCACCGCTGCGCTCTGTCTACAACTCAAGCGCCATCGCGGACATTGAGCCGGCAATCGGAAAGAAAATTCCCGGGGCCCTACTGTGGCGAAGCCAGGGTCGGATAGTTCCCCTGCAATCCAGTCGGCCCGAAACGGGCCTACCCGTTGAGAATTCTGCCACTTCATTCCATCCGAATTGCTAGACTGGAAATAGATCAATCTCCACCACGAGGGAAGAATCACAAAAAGCCACCACAGCGGTGGCTTTTCTAGCTGATTGCCCATTTCCCTGGGTCGGGACATGGATCGATGGTCGCTAAGTCGTTCCGCAAGACGAATTTACCGATAAGCTCTTTGTTTGGACGATTTTATCTCTCGGGAGGCACCCTAAACAGCTGCAAAGAAAGCTACTTACAACGAGCTCTCCCGCACCGGGAGGGGGGAGGGGGTAGGTCATGTTAAGGGCCCGGCAGGAAACCATAGATCTCGGGAATCTACTTCCGCAGCCGTTGTCCGAAGCGGCGCTCGAACTCCAGCTCCATAGCCGAATAGCACTCGCAGGCTCCGGCCTCAAGCCCCCTCGAATCCAACACAGTCAATCGCCCATACTCATAGCGAATCAGTCCCGCCTTGCGCAGCATGGCCGCGGCAATGGACACGCTGGGTCGGTGTACGCCGAGCATGTAGGCGAGAAACTCATGCCGCACCGGGAAGCTGTCGCCTTCCACCCGGTTGTGCACCATCTTGAGCCAACGGCACAGACGCTCCTCAATGCGGTGGATGCGGTTGCACGCCGCAGTGATCGCAGTCAGGGAAAGATAGGCGCTGACATATTCACGGATCAGGTCACTCAACGGCGACCCTTCATCGACCACTTTGGCCAGGAAGATGTCGCTGCGCATCCGGATGCACTCGCCGGGCACCTGGATGAAGGTCCGGGTGACAGCTGCACTTTGCCGCAGCCACACCTGCACGCCGACGATGCCTTCCAGGCCGGTGATGGAGGTCTCGACCGTCGAGCCATCGCGCATGGTGTACACGCTGGAGGCGACCGCGCCGCTGGGAAAATAGACGTACCGGATCGGTTCGCCAGGCTCGACCATGACATCTTTCAGATCGAGGGTCACGGTCTCCAGGAACGGCGCCAGCCGCTGGCGCTCCGCCTCGGGAACCGCTTCCAACAACAGGTTCACTCTCTAGCCCCCACGCACGCCCCAAAACGAAAGGGCCCAAAAACAAAGCGCCCCATAAGCGAAGGGCAAATGAGACGAGCGATCCTGCCGCCCTCCTCGCAAGTGAGCGGAAGCCAGTAGTCGCGGTCTTGTCCCACGAATTTGCTTGAGGATATGGAGCGTGTACTCGGCGAGTCTGTCGGCTATCTTACAGACCCTGGCATGGAAGCGGCTCCCCCGACCCTTCAGTCGAACCGGCTCCCGTTCCAGACGATCACATGGCTGTGCTATCCTCGCAGCTAGAAAGCAAAGCAGATGCGGCATTCCTGGCTCCATTCCGTAGCGCTCCAACCGCGGTCCTCCCGCGTCGCTGCGCAGGTGTTGCCCTCTGCGACGCGACCTCGTCTCTTCGCCGGAGACTAGTCTTCGCCTCCGCAGCTTTCGGTCCGGGTCTCCGATGTTTCCACCCGGCCTAGGACAACCCTTCTTCGCCACAATTTGTAACACCTCTTGCATAGAGGAGGAGCTGCTACCCCATGCTCACCAATGGCATCGCCCAGAGTTCAGTTCAGCGCATAACGCAGGCCTCCCCGCACGCTCCGCGCATCTCCGGACCACTGCCGGGGCCCAAGGCACGCGCCATCGTCGAGGCAGACGATCGCTGGATCTCCCCCTCCTACACACGGAGCTATCCGCTGGTCGCCAAGCGCGGGCGCGGCACCCGGGTGGAAGACGTAGACGGCAACGAGTTCCTGGACTTCGCCGCCGGCATCGCAGTCACATCGACCGGACACTGCCATCCCGAGGTGGTGAAGGCCATTCAGCAGCAGGCCGGCGAGCTGATCCACATGTCCGGCACGGACTTCTACTACGAGGGACTGGTCACGCTGGCGGAGCGGCTCTCCGCCGTCGCGCCCATGCCGGGGCCTCATCGCTTCTACTACGGCAACTCCGGCGCCGAGGCTGTAGAGTGCGCGCTAAAGCTGGCGCGGTACCACACTGGCCGGCAGAACGTGATCGCCTTCTTCGGCGCCTTCCACGGCCGCACCATGGGCGCCCTGTCGCTCACCGCGTCGAAGCCGCAGCAGAAGCGGCGCTTCGCACCCCTGGTGCCGGGGGTCACGCATGTGCGCTATCCCTATGCCTACCGCGGCTGTTCGGGTGGCCCGCAGGAGGAGGAAGCCTTCGCGCTGGAGTGCGCGCGGTATATCGAGGAGAAGCTGTTCAAGACCATGCTGCCACCGGAAGAGGTAGCTGCCATCTTCGTGGAGCCCATTCAGGGCGAGGGCGGTTACGTTGTAGCGCCCACCATCTTTATGCAGGAGCTGCGGCGGATCTGTGACCGTCACGGCATCCTGTTGGTGGCCGATGAGGTGCAGTCGGGTGCCGGGCGTACGGGCAAGTGGTGGGCGATCCAGCATACCGGCGTGGAGCCGGACATGGTGTGCATGGCCAAGGGCATCGCGTCGGGGATGCCGCTGGGCATCTGCATGACCCGCGCCGAAATCATGGACTGGAAGCCGGGCTCGCACGCGTCGACCTTCGGGGGAAATCCGGTGGCGATTGCCGCGGCTCTGGCGACGATCGATGTGCTCGAGCGCGAGGGCATTGCGAATGCCGCGAAGCTTGGCGCAGCGATGATGCCCCGCCTGCGCGGATGGCTGAAGACTCACCCGATTGTGGGCGATGTGCGTGGGCGCGGATTGATGATCGGCATCGAGATCGTGAAGGACCAGAAGACGCGGGAGGCGGCTCCGCTACTCCGCGACCGCATCGTCGATCTGGCCTTCGAGCGTGGGCTTTTGATTCTGGGCTGCGGCGAGACGTCGCTCCGGCTGGCTCCGCCGCTCGTCGTTCAACAGGGCGAGGTGGATGTGGCGCTCGAGATTCTCGAGGAGTGCATCGGAATCGCGCAGGGCGAGCACAACGTCACCGAGACCCCCCACCAGGAGAGCGTGCACGCTTCGCAGACCTGAGACTTGCCGTCTCAGAAGGGTGCAATTGCGTTCGTGTTTGGAGTGGGCGGCTTCCAATGGAAGCCGCCCATTTGTTTTTTCAGAACCCCTGTCCCGACACAGTGACATTTGGCATCCGGTCATTTCATTCCAAAATGAAAGGGCCGCCGCTTTGGTGGTTCTTCCCCCTGTGTAGAGGTTGATCTATTTCCAAATGTAGCGAATTGGGTGGGGGATCTGGCACAAATCGAGTTACTAATTGTGGAGCGCGGGCATTTTGTCCCGGATAGGGAATGGCGCCAAGTCTTTCATCGTCGCCGGGCAAGCGCTGCGCGGCGATTTCTGCTACCAAGTAGTCGGGGGCCGGGCTATGGTTCTGACTCAGGGCTGGGTGAACGCGGTGGCGATCGGGATCGTGGGGGTGGCGGTGGCGCGGTTGTGGAAGTGGCCGTCGTGGTGGAATCGGTACCGCGCGCATCGAAAGAGCGGGAACGTGGGATAGGACGGAGTGGGCGTGGGTGCTTGTGGATGCGATCTAGCGATGGTCGCTCACGGCCTTGAGGGCAGCGTGCAGGGCGTGGTTGGAGGCCTCTGTCTCGTGCCGGGCGACGCCGGGATGCATCCCGCGGAACGGCACGGAGAGCAGGGCTGCGAGGCGCAGCATCTCGGTTTCGATTGTGGTTTTGGTGATGCGCCACTCATCCATGCTCATGTTGCTAGTAACGCATGAGACGAGGCTGTGGATGGCGCAGCGGCCTGTGCATTTCTGGTACGAGATGGCACTGCCTTTGCGTTACGGCACTCGCCGCGCGTCCGCAGTGTGTTTTGGCAATTTATTTCCGGTGCGACCCCGGCCTCAGTACTTGCGTTAGGGCTGAGGGATGGGCTCGGTGGCGGGTTCGGTCTCGTGGCGCTGGCGCAGGGGGTGTGGTGCGGTGGTGCGGGACTGGAAGTGGACGGATTTCTGCAGCAGGCCCGCGATGCGCTCCATCTCGAGTTGGATTGCGCCGGTGGTGATGCGCCACTCGTCTCTGCTGCTCATGGTGCTATTCGACCATGCTGGAGCGTGGAAGGCGATGCTACTAGGGACGCATTACTGATCAGGTTCGTGCGTGCGGCTTTTGTACTGTTACTGGCTGGGATCGTCTATCGCTTTTGGGATGGATGGTTCTTAGCGACTGATCGATTCGCGCGGTAACACTCTCTCGGCCCGGAGCGTGGGGAAACGCTTCTTCATCCACAGCGGATCGTAGTGAACCGGCAGGGTCAGGAGGCCGACTCCATGCGTATAGGGAATGCCTCGCAGAGTTTGTTGACAATCAGGGCAGACGAGCGTCGCGCCTGGCTCGCCTTCGTATAACTGCTGCTTTGGATTGCACGGACGCAATGTCATCTGGAGAACATAGCAGCCGGCGCGCTGCACTTGTCAATCCTCATCCGAAGCGTTTTCATGACATCGACGCGGCGGGTAAGCGGGCACTGACCCCTCCCCCTCCCGGTGCGGGAGAGCGCGGTATATCCCATGCCGCATGAGTAAGTTATGGGCCTTCCCGAGCATCAAATTCGTCTTTCTAAAGGGGTTATCGCTTAATTCGTCTATCTAAAGGGTTTAACAAGGTGTGCCGGCCCGTAGCGCCGACAATTTACCCACATCTCAAACGCGAGATGTGGGGCACCCATACCCCTAAAACTGAAAAAGCCACCGCGATGGTGGCTTTTGTGTTGCTGCTCCGATGGACGGAGATTGATCTATTTACAGAGTAGCAAATTGAGAGATATGAACTGGCGGGTTTTGCAGGTGATTCCCGAATTGGAGTTACTTAGGAATGCGGCGCGGCAATGCGGCGCGGGGAGTCCGCGGCGGGCAGCAGGAGCTGGCTGCAGATGTGAATGCTTTCCGCCATCTCGAGCGGGAACTCGTAGTGCGATGTGGCGACTACCGAACGGCAGCGACGGCAGACGGAACGGCTGGTGCCGTCCAGGTTGCTGACGTGCTCGAAGGCGAATCTGGTGGTGAATCCGAAGGGGGCGGTGTGACTAGCCAAGACTGACTCCAATGCGGGATGTGCTGCTTTTTGGAGGCTATCGGCGAGGCGAGTGAGAGGCAATAAGGAAGCGTAGAAATGCGGCGCCCGATGCGGATCGGTTTTCAGCTTATGAAGCGGGGCAAAGGGTTGAGGGGCGAGCGGTGAATCGTTTGCCTTTTTTATTCTGTGCCTGGAGAGCGCTTACATGGCGGGTGCGGGCTATTTCGTGAGACTTCAACTCGGGGTTGCAACGCTGAGGTTGAGCGGGAGATTCGGGCTCCCACGTCTGGTTGAGATGTGGGGCGCCCGGCGTGACAGAATCAGTGGGATGACCGCGATTACTGTGATGACGGCGATGATGATGGCGGCTGCTGCTGTGCAGTTGCCGGCACAGGAGATGCATCCTTCGATTCCCTGCCCGGTGATGCTGGTGAGCGGGCATGTGCGCGGCAACAGCATCGAGCTTTCGTTTCGCAATGAGGGCAAGATGCCGATTCAGCAGGTGAGCCTGGGCTGCACGCCGCCGATGAAGGGAGAGGCGCGGGACGCCATTTGTCACACAGAGAGTGGCTTGTTCTAGACCGTTTTCACAATACAGGGCCTCATTTTGCATCTGTGCGGAGCAGCTTTTCTTAACGGAAAAGCTGCGTCAGAATCATTTGCGTGAGCTAAACCATTGTGAAAACGGTCTATCCGAGAACGCAGTACACGATGCGGTTTGGGTACACGGGCGCGGCACGGGACTCGGTAAGGAGTGCGGTGACGATCTCGGTGAAGGGCGCGCGGCTCGGGGATGGAGAGTTGTGGATGGCGCGGAGTGCTCGTACTTGCCGGCCTTTGGTGGTGTTGCGACGGAAGTGAGTTCGCTGCGGAGATTCCTTTCTGGAGAAGCGCGCTGAAGCCAGGGCTGCGGCGGCTGCGGGTTCTGCCGGCGCGTGTACTCTCAACCGCCGAGAGGGTGACGCGAAAGCCCGATAGCTTGTAACCGGCTGCGGCTGCCAATCGCTGCCGTTCGGCATGGGCCGCCAGTTGGGCGAACATATCGACCCTGCGGATCACGCGGAGCTCGCGGCGGAGTTGAGCGCGTGCGATGGCGCGCTGATTCGGGTCATCCAGATCGGCGACAGCTGGGGCGGTACCGTGACCTCCACCCCCCTCCCCCCTCCGGTGCGGGAAGGCGCGGTATAACTTGTGTCGCATCAACAGGTTAAGTGGTCTTCCGAAGCTCAAATTCGTCCATCCATTGGGGTTACGGCTAAATTCGTCCATCCATTGAGGTTAGGATTTGCCATCCAGGCAGACGCGCCGGCGGCGCGGGTTGCTGGGTTTGCTCCGTTGTCGCTCACGAAGAGATTTGCGGGCGACCGAACGGGTTGTGGTCAGAAAAAGAAAAGCCACCGTGACCCGGCTCATTTCCATAGGTGACCTAACCGATCTCTGCGAGGAGCAGCTTTTCTTGAAGAAAAAGCTGCGTCAGCAGTGTCGTTCGCTCAGGTTGTGAGGAAATGGAACCGGGATGGTGGCTTGTTGGTTCCGGCTACGCTGCCGGATTTCGATCTCTGTTCTTAGAGTAGCAAATCGAGGGGTAGTGTTTGGCAAAAGTTTGCGTGGATTCCCGGAGTGGGAGTTACCTTCCATCCGGGCTCGCGATGCGCGCCAGCCACGTGCCTTCGTTGGGTTACGTTATTGCCTCTTTTTGGGAAGGGAGCCGGTGAAGTGGAGGGCTGCTTCGATGAGTTTTTGACGGAGCGCGTTGTTCAGCCCCAACCTGCGAACGCCGCGCAGGTTGGGGACCCCGAATTGCCGTAGGTCCCGGGAGGGGAAACTCAGATGCGGTATTCGACGCGATCCGACATCCAGACGTGCATGTCGAGGAGGGAGCAGACGTGGTTGCTTTCCTCGTGCGCGAGCCAGTCCTCATAGCGAGTGGTGGCGATGGTGCGGTAGCAGCGGAGACAGATCGAGTCACAGGTTCCATTGCTGTTATGGCGGTGTTGAAAGCTGGGATTGTGGCGGTGCTGGAAGTTGGAGCGATAGGGGAAAACGAAGTGCTGAGTTGTGGTGGCCATGTAATGGCCTGCTTTCAAACGTCGGTAATTCGACGGTGTGAAACCATTCTACGCTTCCGTCAAGCAACCCATTGCGGGAATGCTGTAGCGGTCCACATTTACCGTGACCTTTACTGCTTCTTCTTAGGGAGTGAGCCGGTGAAGTTGAGGGCTGCTTCGATGAGCTTTTGACGGAGCGCGTCGTTCAGCCCCAACCTGCGAACACCGCGCAGGTTGGGGACCCCGAATTGCCGTAGGCCTCGGGAGTGGCGCGGACCCAGCCGGACATGCGACGGCCGCCCATGATGGCGGTGGCGACGCCGGGGATCTCGTTGGCCCAGGCTTCGTTGTCCTTGCCGACGCGCAGGAGCAGGCTGCCACGACGCGCGCCGCAGAGCAGATTGCCGTGGAGCAGCCACGCCCATCCGCCGAACATGGCTTTTTCGGAGAGGCCTCGGGTGTTGCCGAGGGTGGATTTTACGAGTTCTTCTAGGCCTGGGTCTCGGGGCATGGTTGGTTCAGGGATTACGACGGAAAATGATCTTTGGCTCAGATGTACCGCAGGGTTCTCTACCGAAGGCTTTCCGCGGAGTGACTGACGAAGGAGCGTGGTCCAGACAAATGCAATGTAATCATCAGGATACAGATTATCAAAGAAAATGAGTCGCGATCTCTAGTCTGGTGAATCTAAAGGTTGGTATACGGAGCAGCTTCCCAGTTTGGTGAGATACGGTCCGAATCGGTACGAATTGAGTGGTATCAAACTGGGAAGCTGCTCCGACAAGAGCGGATTTTCCAATTGCGTTATAGACTTTTGCTGGTGAATTGAGTCTTATTAGAAGACAACGCACGCAGGGGGTAGTGAGATGAAATCTTTAAAGGGAAGTGGCAGCAGCGGCGGCTAAGGTCTGGCGTCTAATTTTCCCAAACCTGCCAATTAAGTTTGTACACAGCCCCGGGAAGGGGCTGTGCAATTTTATACGCAACACCTTCCCCAGCCTCATCCACGAGTACATCTCTTTCTTCGTCTTCGTGGCGTACCCCTTCAAAGAAAACCTCGACTCGCGGTTGAGCCACTGACACACCTGATCCAGTCTCAGCCGAGACCTTACAGGTATAGACCCCATACGGAAATTTGATGATCATCATTCGGTAATCCGGGCCGCCCTCGCGGGGCCACGAGCCGTCCGCCGCGATTACCTTGGCTTCGTACTTCACCACAATGGCTGCCGGTTCCTGGCGCGTCTTAAGAGCAAACGGGGTTTCTATCGTGACCGTTACCTCCTTTTGCGGTTTGTCCCCTAAATCGTGTGTGATCCGAAACCTATTGACCTTAAGTTCTTCGCATAGAGGGGGAATATTGCCAGCACTAAGCGCAGTAACCAACTCTTCCAGTTCGTCGAATGTTTCACGTGGTGGAGGAACGATATAGGCCGCGGTCAATATGAATTGGCAATCCAGAATAGGTGTGTCGAAGAAGAACTTCCGTTCAAACTCAGTTCTCTCGTCGGAGAGAACGCAAAAAATTCCCTTTTGAATGATTTCCGAAGTACCATCCTGTTTCATTAAGAATTCATCACTTATCCGATGAAGGCTGTAGCCGTACCGTTTAAGTGAGTTCATGTAGAACGCCTTTCGGCTAGGTCTCAGGAGACGGCCTTCCTGCACCCAGAACTCTGCAACGCTTCTCGAGAGTGCGTTCAGCCCGAGCTTCTCGGCGATCGAACCAGCAACCTTGAGTACAAGCCAGAATTTTCCGAAACGTTGGAGGAACTGCTCGGAATTTCTAGACGCAAGGTGCTTCGCCGGAGCCTGTGCAAACCATACTGCAGGGAGCGTCGTAAAGATGATGCTAAATGCGAGTGTCCAGAGGCGACCGGTGGATGAATGATTTTCGATTCGTGTCCAATGAAGAAGCCATGGATAACAGAGCACTGCGAAGTCCGAAGATGCGGTGAGGACGACCACGCATATAACTGTCAGCCACTCACGAGCCTCATAGACCAGCGCTTCGTGGTGCTTCATGTCAAATAGTGTGGCGCGAATACTCTTTGATACCTGATCAGGATCCTTGTCGCGCAAATCAGTGAACGCGATCTCGATACCGGATGAGAGGAAGAGCACCAACAACGAAGCCAGACATATTGCTAGGAGATAACCTGCATTCCAGCGATCGACTGCGAATGCAGAATCAGCCCACACCACAAATAATAAGATGAAAATCGACCCCCAGATTACGGGGGGGCCATAGCCTCTAAAAAATCGCATCTATCCTCATTGAAATTGGCAGCTCGTTAGATAGTGGAATTTAACCATATAAAGCCGAGAGGGTCACAGCTATTGCTGCGACCCTCTCGGTTACTAAGCTGACCGATGCGCCGGAAATATATTATTCGTACCTGCACAGGTTTCGCTTTTTAACTGCAGCCGCTCGTGCTTCCGCAGCTCATGCATCTGTAGCAGCTTCCGTTACGAACCATAATGGCGCCGCAGGTGTGGCAACTGGGGGCGTCGCCCATGTCGTAGAGGTCTTTCATGGCTTCGGCGACGTGGACGGCAGGCTTTGCCTGCGAGGGATCAGGGGTCAGGGATCGGGGATCAGGGACAGCAGTTGTGGCACCGCTGGCTAATGCGCTTGAGGCGGAGAGCGAGCCGATGGTGCCTTCTACGGGGATGCTGTTGGGCAGGGGCATGCTTGCTGCGCTTGCGGCGCCGGTCATGCCGGCGAAGAGGGATAGCTGATGTCCGGAGAGGAAGCGGAGCTGGAGCCAGCGGAAGATGTAGTCCATGATGCTTTTCGCGTAGCCGATGTGCTCGTTGCCGGTCCATCCGGAGGGTTCGAAGCGGGTGTGGGCGAATTTTTCGACGAGGACTTTGAGGGGGACGCCGTGCTGGAGGGCGAGGGAGACGGCGGTGGCGAAGGAGTCCATGAGTCCGGAGACGGTGGAGCCTTCCTTGGCCATGCGGATGAAGATTTCGCCGGGCTCGCCGGAGGGGTAGAGGCCGACGGTGATGTAGCCCTCGTGCCCGGCGAGGGAGAATTTGTGGGTGAGGGAGGCGCGCTCCTCGGGGAGGCGATGGCGGATGGCCTTGGGTGGGCGGGATTGATCGGCTAGGTCGGGGACGATGGCAGAGGGAAGGTGGGCGGCTTCGCCGCTGATGATTGAACCCACGTCTGGCTTCGCCAGATGTGGGGCACCCGTATTGGTGGCGCTGCTGGCCGGCGCGGCTGCTGCCTTGAGGATCGCTGCTTCGAAGGCCTGGGCGGCGGCGGCTATGGATTTGGCGGAGACTTCGAGGCGGTCGGAGACCTTGTGGGTGAGCGAGGCTTCGAGGGTCTTGAGGTCGGCGGCGAACTCGGGCGAGCGGGTGTCGACGCCGGCGGCGAGCGAGGTGAGGACGCGGTCGGCAGCGGCGGCGAGGATCGGGTCGTTGGGGGCGGTCTTCTTCTTTTCGTCGTTGGAGGTGTTGAGGACCTGGACGCCCTTGGATCCGTCGCGGTAGATGGCGACGGCTTTGAGGCCGAGACGCCAGGCTTCGACGTAGGTCTCGGCGATGTCTTCGATGGTGCACTCGTGGGGCAGGTTGACGGTCTTCGAGATAGCGCCGGAGAGGAAGGGCTGAGTGGCGGCCATCATCTTGAGGTGGCCGAGGTAGTGGATGGAGCGGGTACCCTTGGCGGGCTTGAAGGAGCAGTCGAAGACGGCGAGGTGCTCGGGGCGGATGTGGGGCGCGCCTTCGATGGTGCCGGTGGCGTCGATGTAGGAGACGATGGCCTGGACGTCGGCGTCGGAGTAGCCGAGCTTGAAGAGCGCGCCGGGAACGGTGTTGTTGACGATCTTGATCATGCCGCCGCCGACGAGCTTCTTGTACTTGACGAGGGCGAGGTCGGGCTCGATGCCGGTGGTGTCGCAGTCCATCATGAAGCCGATGGTGCCGGTGGGCGCGAGGACGGTGACCTGCGAATTGCGATAGCCGAACTTCTCGCCGTGGGCGAGCGCGGAGTCCCAGCAGTCTTTGGAAGCGGCGATGAGGGCTTCGAGTTGGGGAGTGATGAAGGGCTCGGCTGAGGCTTTGGCGCGGGCGATCTTGTTGACCTCGGCACGATGCATGCGGATGACGTCGAGGAAGGGCTCGCGGTTGGAGTAGAAGCCGGGGCAGGCTCCGCCCTTGGTCTCCGAGCCCTGATTGAGCGGGGTGGCGGCGGCGAGAGGCTTGGCGGATTCGGCGATGCGCGCGGACTGCAGATAGGCCTGGCCGCAGAGGATGGCGGTGAGAGTGGCGGCGAAGTCGCGGCCAGCGTCGGAGTCGTAGGGCAGGCCGAAGTTCATGAGCAGCGCGCCGAGGTTGGCGTAGCCGAGGCCGAGCGGACGGTAGTCGTGCGAGTTGCGGGAGATGGACTCGGTGGGGTAGCCGGAGTTGTCGACGAGAATCTCCATCGCGGTGAGCACGACGTCGATGGCATCGCGATAGGCCTGGATGTCAAAGGTGCCTGTCGGGGTGACGAATTTCATCAGGTTGAAGCTGGCGAGGTTGCAGGCGGAGTTGTCGAGGAACATGTACTCCGAGCAGGGGTTGGACGCGTTGATGCGGCCGGTGTTCTTGGAGGTATGCCAGCGGTTGATGGTGGTGTCGTACTGCATGCCGGGATCGCCGCACTGCCAGGTGGCTTCGGCGATCTTATGCATGAGGTCGCGAGCCTTGTAGGTCTTCGACGGCGCGCCGTCCTTGACGGTGCGGGTGGTGAATTCGGCGTCCTGCTCCCAGGCTTGCATGAACTCGTCGTTGACGCGGACGGAGTTGTTGGCGTTCTGAAAGAAGATGGAGGAGAAGGCCTCGGAGTCGGGGCCGGAGCCGTCGTAGCCCGCAGCGATGAGGGTGTGGGCCTTGGCTTCCTCTTTCGCCTTGCACTCGATGAAGTCGACGATGTCGGGGTGGTCGACGTTGAGGATGACCATCTTGGCGGCGCGGCGGGTCTTGCCGCCGGATTTGATGACGCCGGCGAAGGCGTCAAATCCGCGCATGAAGCTCAACGGGCCGGAGGCGGTGCCGCCGCCCGAGAGGAGTTCGGACGATCCGCGGATGGGCGATAGATTGGTGCCGGTGCCGCTTCCCCACTTGAAGAGCATGCCTTCGGTCTTGGCGAGGGTGAGGATGGAGTCGAGCGAGTCATCGACGGAGTTGATGAAGCAGGCAGAGCACTGCGGATTGCGATAGCCGGTAGTGGAGAAGGTCACTTCGCGCGTTTTGGGATCCCAATGCCAGTTCTGCGCGTCGGAGTTGGGCTCAAGCTTGTCGCAGCCCACGTTGAACCAGACGGGCGAGTTGAAGGCGACCTTCTGTTGGACGAGGAGGTGGGTGAGGTCGTCGTGGAAGGCCTGGGCGTCCTCATCGGAGGCGAAGTAGCCGCCCTTCTTTCCCCACGCGGCAATGGTGTCGGCAACGCGGCCGACGAGAGCGCGAACGCCGGACTCGCGCTCGGGCGTATTCATCAGGCCGTGGAGATATTTCGAGGCGACGATGTTGGTCGCGGTCATGGACCAGTCGACGGGGACCTCGACATCCTTCTGCTCGAAGATGATTTTGCCGCTCATGTCATTGATGGCTGCGGTGCGGCGCTCCCACTGGACCTCGTCGTAGGGCGAGACGCCGGGTTTGGAGAACTTGCGCGCGAACTTGAGGCCGGAGGCGGAGGTGGCCCTGGTGGGGGTGGTGGTGGTTGCGGTCGTCTTGAGATTGGATTGGGGGGATGTTTGTGTGGTCTCGGCCATGGCGCCTCCTGAGAGTTCGAACGAGTGGATTTCGGCGACCGTTGCCTGTCCGGCCCCGTCTGCACGGGGGAGCCTGGGCGGGGCGTGGAGCAAGCGGCGGAGGTTGCGATGTTTTTGTGCGGAACGGGCCGGCCTGAAGGGCTATTTGCCGAGGGCCGGTTCTGAGCCGCAGATGGCAAAGTAGCGCTGCTTATCGCCTCAAGTCAAGCAGGAACCACAACATCTAGTGTATTTGATGCAGATCGGTTGCTCCAGTCGCCAATCCCTTTATTTGTGCTGAGGAAAACGCTGGAGCGGCGGATTGGCGTGGTTTTCGGGCCTGATTTCGGGCACCCCCAACGGGGGAGGGGGAGTGATTTGAGGGTATGCCTGTGGGGGGCTGGTGCCAATGTGGGAAAGCGGGGTGGGTGGTGGATTGTGTGGAGGACTCGTCATCCGGGCGGGAGCACCACTGTCTGATAGGATTCACCCGGTCTAAAACGGAGAAGTTAGGCAATTTCGCGACTACCGCCAGCAAGAGAAGGTGTTGCTCTCGAGGTCACCCACCAGACGGTGCAATTTTCTTTGTTGGCCCACGGTTCGACAAACGCGCAGAGCCAAACTGCAACCTCGAATATTTACATCCGATCCATGGGCTCTTATGGCTGAGGGCATTGCTGATATCTGCCCCAAGAAGTCTCGCGAGGCTGCTCTCGCGTTTCGAGCACAAGCCGAAGACTTCTATGATGCCGCGATCAGTATGGGGAATCGGAACATCGGAGCCAAGCCCCTTCTGCTCTACTATGCCTTCTTGAATCTCAGCAAGGCATACTTGCTAACCCGTGGACATGCTGCGCCAAATGACCGGCCTAGTCACGGTGTATCCGAAAGGGCTCGTATTCGACAGGTTGAAGGGACTAGGCTAACTGTCTACGCTTCTGCCCCGCGAAAACCGCAGCTATTCTCACAGCTAATGACAGCCTTGACCGGCGCCGGTGTGGCGACTACTCGGTATTACCGCCTCGGGAACCTCATGCCCCAGGTGCTGTTTGGTCATCGCATATGGTGCTCAGCGGCGAACCAAGCTGAAAGGTTCCTGCCTTTACGGGACGTACAGTACACAGACAATCGCACAGATCGGCAAGTGTGGCTGCGATTTCAGATCGCAAAGGAGGAGTTAGCTAAATTGCACCTCTCCCAGGAGAAGACGCTCAAGGAATCTCGCCTAGGTAAACATTGGCAATTTGTTCACCAGCCCGATGAAGAGTACGCCGACTGTCTCTGTATTGAGCAAATTGGAACCACGGATTATGGTCATCGCCCGAGCGACGCCCTGTCAGAAATTACTTCGAACGTTCGTCCATACTTGTGGAGTTCGGTGCTGCTTCATCCTCCATACAGGAAGTATTACCTCTATCTAGCGCCCGACGACGAACGCGCCTCTGTTTTGCCTCAATTGCTCTCGATGTATCTCATAGTCTTTCTCCTTGGATCGATTACCCGCTATCAACCACATCAGTTCGATCGATTGCTCGACACTCGGTATGGTGCCCACCTGATCGGAGCCGTAACTGAGATCCCCGCGCAATATCTCTATCTCATGGCCTCCGAGCTTCTCGAGCGTGAAGTAACTCGCGCATCACTAGCGTAAGAACGAGAAATAGGGTAAGATGGTCTTACCATGCAAACGAGGGTTTCTACCAAAGGGCAGATCGTTCTACCGGGGCCGCTTCGGCGCAAGCTTGGCATTCAAGCTGGCGATGAGATGGAGGTCAGCGTGGAGGCGGGACGCATTGTCCTGATGCCGCACAGAAAGAAGACACGGAGGAGCAAGATCGTCGCCGATCCTATTACCGGGCTGCCTGTGTTGAGCGCGGGAGAGGCTGCTCCGGCATTGAGCAGCCGCGAGGTTGACGAGATCCTGGCGAACTTTCCGTAGCACTTCTGGCCATGACATTTCTTCTGGATGTGAATGCGCTGGTGGCAGTGGGATTTGCCCATCATGAATTTCATGACCGGGTAGCACGATGGATTAAAGCCCAAGGATTCCCCACGCTGGCGACTTCCTCAATTACAGAGCTGGGGTTTGTAAGGGTGCTGTCGCAAGCGCCGGTCTACGGATTTACGGTGGCGGAAGCGCGCGATGCGCTGCTGCGGCTGAAGCGATCGAGGGTTCTTCCTTTCGTCTTCGTCCCGGATGATCACGACATCTCACATCTTCCCCCGTGGGCGAAGACTCCGAAACAGACCACGGATGGCCACCTGGCCCGACTTGGAGAGGCGCATGGAGCGGTGCTGGCGACGCTGGATCAAAAGATTCCCCGGGCGCATCTCATCCCGTAATACGACCGGTCGACGCACAAGGAATACGACAATCCCGCGAACTGGGATAGAGAGTTTGGACAGTGATGGCTGCAGTTCTTGCAAATCCAGCAGAGATGATCGAGCGCGGCGCCCCTCACGTCATCCACAATGACGAGGAGCTTGAGGTCTACACCAAGGCGCTTTTCGGCCTAACCTCCATCGACCATCCCAACACTGCACAGGCGGAGGCGATCGAGCTGCTCTCCTTACTCGTTGAGCACTATGAGAGCCAGCGCTATCCAATCCCCGCTGCTGATCCAGTGACCGTCCTCCGCTTTCTTATGGACCAAAATGGACTTTCACAGCGCGACATCGTTCAGGATATTGGAGGGAGCGAGAGTCTGGTGTCGATGATCATGAATGGCCAACGGAACCTGACCGTCGACCACATTCGTAACCTCAGTGCTCGCTTTCACGTATCAGCATCAGTTTTCATCGCCTAACGATTACGATCATCATCATGGCCCCGGCATCATCATGCCGGGCCTTCTCCTTTTGGCGTCCAGGTGTGCACCTTCTTGTGAGTGAACCGAGGGGCGTGGTGCTGGCAACCGTATTAAAGGCGCTCAAGTTTGCTTCGAAATGGAGTGCTTCGCGACTGGATTGATGGACCCACATCTCAAAGGCGAGATGTGGGGACCGATTCTCTCACACCCGATAGCGTGGCGACATAACGTCCTGCCGCGTCTCTTCTGTTGCTTGCGCTCTGTTTCCTACCGCTGATCGGCCCGCAGGGTGGCGGAAGGGATGGGTATCGTATGTTGTACGGCGTCCGACACGATGAAGACGCACCGGATGATTCCCAGCGTGAGATAGGTGACCAGGAGTATGGGAATCGCGATGGTGAGCACCATTTCAAGGCTGCGCGACCGGCGAAGGCTCAGAGCTGAGGATTGCCGGCCGTTGGGCTCGCCCGCCCGCGACGGAGTGTAGGTATGCATGGATGAAATGGCGCGCATGGCGAGTCCTCCCTGTGAAGGCGCCTTCAAAGATCGCCCTCACTCACTAATGCGCGGTCCGCATGGAAAGAGTGCAAAACCTTTCCAAAGAATTGCGGAGCGGTGCCGGCGACGCTGGATCAGAAGATTCCGCGGGCGCATCTGATCCCGTAAATGCGACACCTGGCTACCAGCGATATGAAGGATGACGTATTGAGTGCTTTGACCGCCGAAGATGCGGATCGGCATTCTGGATCTCAACAACGAGCACGCCGTCGAAACATCGCTGCTAGACCTGCCGGCTGCGGAGCGGCTGCTGGCGATGTGCTTTTATGCCAAGGCCGTGAGACCCGGGATGCGAGGGTTTCTCCTGGCACTGGATCAGGACGCGGCTTACGACAATCAGAACTTTCATTGGTTTCGCCGCCGCTTTGAGCACTTCGTGTATATCGACCGGATCATCGTTGCCAAGGATGCGCGCGGGCAGGGGCTGGCGCGGCTCATGTACCAGGACTTATTCGCAGAGGCGAAAGCTGCAGACCATATCCGCGTGGTGTGCGAGGTCAACATCGACCCGCCTAACGAGGGATCGCTTGCGTTTCATCGTTCGATGGAGTTTCTTGCTCTTGCCGATGTTGTGCTGAAGGGCGGAAGCAAGCGCGTCCGGTATCTGGTGAAAGAACTGGAATGACGTGCTCTATTTCTGCGCTCCCTTGTCTTACAAGCTCGCCAGTCCGTACCGGAGTGAACGGAGTGAAGGATTTGATCGTGGTTCCGAAGTAATCCGCAAGACGGGTTGGTAGTTGCTGAATGGGATGTGAGTAGCCACATCCCAGAGGTCGCGGCTACCAGCGATAGATGGTGAGCTTGTGGATGTAGGAGGTTACGGATCCGCTGCCGCTACTGGCTCCTTCAATCTGGAATTGAACATCCATGACGGATGGTTCCCAGCCGAGGAAGTGCGCGGATTCCTTTACGTATCCCCAGTTGTTGTGGGTGCCGTCGAAGTTCACCCAGTCGTGACTGACCACGCCGTTGGGTTCGCGGTGCATACCGATCTGAATGTGGTGCCATACGTTGGGGGTCCAGCTCTTGGGATTGCACTTGATGCCCGAGGCCCACCAGTGGTCGAGCTTCCCTGCGGTGTAGCCGGCTTCCCAGGCTCCGACGGTACCGGCGCATTGCGTCGAGAAGATCACCGTTTCGCCGTTCGCCAAGACCTGGTTGATATCCATCTCCAGGTTCAGGACTTCGGAGGGGTTGGGGAGAAAGACATAGGTGTCGAGGACAAAGTAGGTAGAGTTGGCATCTTTGCCGAAGTTGAGGTTCCAGCGTTCGCCGGCGCGATGGGTGTAGGTCATGTAGAACTGGCGGCCATCGTCATAGACAGGCGTGGTGGCCGGATAGACCGACGATCCTCTGGAGGTGCCGGGTGTGCCGCCATCGTGGGTCTGTCCCCAGCCGGAGTTGTCATCGAGATCGCCGGAGGAGATGGCATTCGCGGGAATGTTGGGCTGGACTGCTGGGAGCGTGGCCCCAACGTATCGGCCAATGCCGACGACGTCGGGCGACGTTGGAGAGGACGGGGACGACGGGCTCGATGCTGCGCCTACGGTGACCTGCGTGTTGACCACCGGGCATGCGCCGCGCGCGGTCCACGATTTGAAATGGATGGTGTGCGTGCCGGCGGGAATGACCTGGCCGGTGACGTCGATGTCGTAGGGTGTTACACCGCGAACGAATGTGGTGCTGTCGTCGATGGAGTAGCCGAAGGCTGAAGGGGGAACGCTCTCGCATCCGATGTTGTGCGCGCGTATCCATATGGGAGACGAAACGTGAGTACCGTTCACGGGGTTGCCGACGGTGACGTCGGACGCGAACGCAGGACGACATAGCATTACGCTACTGAGCGCGGTGAATGTGAAGAGGACCAATCCGCGCGTTGCTCGAACGCGCAGCTGCCGATGAAATTCCTCGGTGTGCGGCATGGGTGCTCCATCGTGGGGGCAGATCAGAATTTATAAGGCGGGGCCGGAGTTGCGAGGGGATGGAGTCAAAGTATACTCCGCAGATTGCGTCATGCTGATTGCATATTTGTGCGATCAACGCAGAGCGAATCGCGAGTCCCACATCGCAAAGGCGAGAGATAGGCCATTAGGCACCATGCGTTGGGCACCACGCTACACCTTTTCTTCTCCCTATTTGTTTTCGCTACGGTCGATAGAGCTCTTCTTCGCTGACAACTGCTTCGCCCTGGTATGGTTTGCCGGCGCGGTGGGCGGCGCCGAACATGGCGCCGCGAGCAGGTGTGACGGGAGCGAAGCGCATGAAGCCGACGGGCTTCGGTACATCGTCGTAGATGGCTTCCATGCCGCCTTGCATGAGGTAGGTCTCATGCCAGAAGCCGGTGCCGCCGGAGTCGCGCAGGAAACTCTTCCACCATTCGCGATGGGGCTGGGAGCGCGTCCAGGCAAGAAGTGTTTCCGCATCGCGCCAGTATTGGCGCATGCCGACGTGCATGGGAAAGAACGAGAAAACAAAGTTTTCGTGCAGCAGCAGGCCATCCGGCGCGGCGGTGACCGAGTTGGCGATCTTCGGCCCGAAGCCGAAGAGTGTCTTCAGACCGGTGAGGCGATTGACGCGCATGCCGAGATAGATGACGACGAGGTTGGGGTATTGCGACAGATCCACGGTTTGACGATTGACCTTCATGGACATAAGCAACAGACCTCAGCCAATCATTCTGTCACTCTCGGATGGCCTTCGGCCACTGAGCACGGTGACCCACACCTCAAATGCGAGATGTGGGTCACCCTAACTTTTCCAGCTCAATCACTGAGCGGGCGTTGCGGCGATGGCGTCGAGCGCGGCTCGCGATTGGGGAGAAAGCTGGAGAGTTGCGGCGTTGAGATTCTCGCGGAGATGTTGGAGCGAGGAGGTGCCGGGGATGAGCAGGATGTTGGGCGCGCGCTGGAGCAGCCAGGCGAGTGCGATCTGCATGGGAGTGGCCTGCAGGGACGCTGCCACTTGATCGAGCTCCGCGGATTGCAGCGGTGTGAAGCCTCCCAGCGGGAAGAACGGCACATAGGCGACGCCCTGCTGAGCGAGGTTGTCGATGAAGGCGTCGTCGCTGCGCTGCGCGATGTTGTAGAGGTTCTGAATGCAGACGATCGGGGCGATCGTCTGCGCTTCCGCGAATTGCTGGGGAGAGACGTTGCTGAGGCCGAGATGGCGAATGAGGCCCTGACGCTGGAGCTCGGCAAGCGTGGTGAGCGGCGCTTCGATCGATCCCTCGGATGGGCCTGCGATTCCTCCGACGCGAAGGTTGACCACGTCGAGCGTATCGAGCGCGAGGTTGCGGAGATTGTCATGCACACCATCGGTGATTTCCTTTGGCGAGAGCGCGGGAATCCAGGATTTGTCTTCGCCGCGGCGGGCGCCGATCTTGGTGACGATCACGAGATCGTCAGGATAAGGATGAAGCGCTTGCCGGATGGTCTGGTTGGTGACGTGCGGACCATAGAAATCGCTGGTGTCGATGTGATTGACGCCTTGCGCGATGGCTTCGCGCAGGACGGCGATGGCGGCGTCGAGGTCGCGCGGCGGTCCCCATACGTGCGGGCCGGCAAGCTGCATCGCGCCATAGCCCATGCGGTTTACGGTCATCGAGGTGCCGGGAAGCGTGAAGGCGCCGCCAAGGTTTGTCTGCTTCGTCATTCTGGTTCCTCTCGTCTGTTCAGCGGTTGCGTGGATCGTGCTTACCCGTGTTAGATGAAGGAAGCTTCAGTTTAGGAGTTCGCATTTTGCCGCATCGTATACGAGCACCGTTGGAGCCGCGCAAAACGCCCGTCCAAGCCCGTTCGGCGGCGAGCGTGGAGGCGATTCTGGAGGCAACTGTTCAGGTTCTCCTGGATGTGGGGAAGGCGCGGCTGACGACAACCCGGGTGGCGGCGCGGGCCGGCGTGTCGGTGGGAACGTTGTATCAGTACTTCCCTAACAAGAGCGCGCTGTTGCAGGCGATTTTGAAGCGCCACTTCAATGAGATCTTTGGCGCCATTGAGTCCGCTTGCCAGGAGCAGCAGGGCAAGTCGCTCTCACAAATGGCGACTGCCCTGGTCACGGCATTTCTTGAAGCGAAGATGAGGCATGCGAAGACGAGCGTCGCTCTGTATACGGTAAGCGACGACGTGGACGGAGCCAAGATCGTGCAGCAGATGGGGATCCGATCGAACAAGGCGATTGTCGAACTGTTGAAGAGCGCCCGTGAACCGCTGACTACCGATCCACGGGTGGCCGCTTCGATGCTGCAGGGCGCAATGTTCGGGGTGAGCCGGAGAATGCTGGAGTCCGGCGCTCCGGAAAAGCAATTCGCAGTGCTGCGGGAGGAACTCATTGTGCTGGCGTGCGCATACCTCAAAGCATGCTCCGCGCGATCTCCTCGTCCGCTGCGGCTTCACCACGCAGCAATCGCCGTGGCAGACTGACGCATGCTGCTTCGACCAGCGGAGCCTGTGGATGCGATGGCGGTGGCGCGGGTACATGTGCGCTCGTGGCAGGTGGGATATCGCGGGCTGCTTCCTGATGCGTATCTGGACGGGCTGCGTGCGGAAGAGCGGGCCGAGCGGCTATAACTTCGCGAGCGAGGACGCGCGCGCGCCAGCGACGATGGTGGCGACGGACGGCGGGATGATCTGCGGGTTCGCGACGACTGCTCCTGCGCGCGATTCCGATCTGTCTGCATATGGGGAGCTGTTCGCTCTCTACGTTGATCCTGAGTGGTGGGGACGCGGTGTCGGTGCGGCGTTGATCTCC
The DNA here is from genome assembly GCA_963712845.1 of uncultured Acidobacteriaceae bacterium. Classification (GTDB taxonomy): domain Bacteria; phylum Acidobacteriota; class Terriglobia; order Terriglobales; family Acidobacteriaceae; genus KBS-83. Next base: position 84,852 of record CAVQJM010000036.1, on the reverse strand, counting down.
GCAGCACGGGGACGCCTGCGGGAGTTGGGATTCCGCAATGCGGCTTTGTGGCTGCTGGCGGGCAATGCTCGCGCAGAGCGCTTTTACCGGCTGGATGGATGGCTGCCGGACGGGCTGAGCCGAACCGATACGGTTTGGGGCGTGACGGTGAATGAAGTCCGATGGCGGCGGGCTCTGGACGCTGTGGGCGGGTAAATCCGTGCGGCGTGTTCCGGGCGGAAGACGCTGCTTTGCAGTGGAGTGCTTCGGGACTGGCCGTCCGGGCATACGCGCCGGTGGCGCGATTTGCTGGGTTCGCTTCCTTTGGTCGCTCACGCTTAGTTCAGCTGGTTTGCCTCCATCCCACATCTCATACGCGGGACATGGGCACTCATATTGATTGCATGAAACGTTGCCCTCCCTCTTGGCCTTTCCCTAGGTCATTCGAGTGGAGTATATTTCTTTCCCATAGACAGTCGAGTGGGAGATGGCGACATGGGTGGTGCGAAGAAAGGACCGGCGGCGGGGGAGATGCTGCAGGGCACGCTGGACATGCTGATTCTGCGGACGCTGGTGATGGGGCCGGCGCACGGGCACACGATCGCGCAGGTGATTGAGCACACGTCGGAGAATGCGCTGGAGGTGGAGCAGGGCTCGCTGTATCCGGCGCTGCACCGGCTGGAGGATCGCGGGCTGGTGTCGGCGAAGTGGGGTGTGAGCGAGAACAATCGGCGAGCGAAGTTCTATCAGTTGACGGCGGCAGGCAAGCGGCGGCTGGCGACGGAGGCCAGCCGCTGGCGGCAGATGACGCGGGCAATCGGGTTGATTCTTGGGGCGGACTAGCCGTCCGAGGCAAAGGCGCCGGCGGCGGGACTGGCCGTCCGGGCGGACGCGCCGGTGGCGCGAGTTGTGGGGTTCGCTTCCTTTGATCGCTCACGTTTGGGATTGTGGGCGACCTGACTCCCACATCTCGTTGAGATGTGGGGCACCCATTGTGCTGGCACAGTGGGCAACAGCAGATCTCTCCACTGCGCGCCTGCGGCGCTCTGATCGAGATTACGATTTACAGAAATTTGGAATCGAAGCGTTTTTGGTAATAGCGGAGGTGGCTTATGAATCTGCGGCGTTTTGTGGGACGCAAGGCTAAGGACGCGGAGCTGGCTGAGGAGATTCAGTCGCACCTGGCGCATGATGAGGATCTGCGGACGGCGCGGGGGGTGGATGCGGAAGAGGCGCGGCGGCAGGCGCGGGTGAAGTTTGGCGTGCAGAACTCGGTGCGCGATCAGGAATGGCGCTACCGTTCCCTGCCCTGGCTGGAAGCAGTGTGGCGCGATCTGAAGTTTGTGGCGCGGTCGCTTGCGAAGACGCCGGGGTTCACCATTGTTGCCATCGTCGTGATTGCGGTGGGGATCGGGGTGAACACCGCAGTCTTCTCAGTGATCAACACGGTGCTGCTGAAGCCACTGACGTATCCCGACCCCCAGTCGCTGGTAACGCTGATGAACACGTCGCCGCAAGGATCCGGCCCGGGCGCGAGCGTGCCGAAGTTCAACATCTGGCGGCAGCAGACGAGCATTTTTTCGCAGGTGGCGGCATATGACTTTGGCGGCGCAGGGCTGAACCTGACAGGCGGCGACAAGCCGCTGCAGGTGCAAGGCGAGCATGTGAGTGCGGATTTCTTCGCGATTCTGGGCGCGCCGGTGATCTCGGGGCGCACGTTCACGCAGGCGGAGGATTCGCCGAATGGCGGCCGCGTGGTGGTGCTGAGCTATGGGCTGTGGAAGAGCCGATTCGGCGGCAATTCGAAGATTGTAGGTTCGACGATCCAGGTGGACCACCAGCCGTACCTGGTGGTGGGGGTGATCGGCAAGAGCTTTGTGACGGAGGCGCCGATCGATCTGTGGCTGCCCTTCCAGTTCGATCTGAACAGCCAGGACCAGGCGAACTACTTCGTGGTGGGTGCGCGGCTGAAGCCAGGCATCACGGTGGGGCAGGCGAATGCGCAACTGAAACTGGCGGCGGACCAGTACCGGCGTACATATGGCCCGAGGGCGATGGGGCCGCAGGATAGCTTTGGCGTGATATCGCTGCAAGAGTGGATCATCGGAGATTCGCGTACGTCACTCTGGGTGTTGATGGGCGCCGTGGGATTTGTGCTGCTGATTGCGTGCGCGAATGTGGCGAACCTGATGCTGGTGCGCGCGGCGGGACGGAAGCGCGAGCTGGCGACGCGCGCGGCGCTGGGCGCGGGACGCGGAATGATTGTGCGGCAACTGTTAACGGAGAGCCTGGCACTATCACTGACCGGCGGCGCGCTGGGCCTGGTACTGGGCGCGGTGGGCGTGCGGGTATTGCTGGCGATTGCCCCGGGGGGTATTCCGCGGATTGGTGAGAATGGCTCGGCGGTGACGCCGGACTGGCACGTGCTGCTGTTCACGCTGGGTGTTTCGGTGGTGACGGGAATTCTGTTTGGGCTGATACCGGCGATCAGCGCATCGCGGCCGAATCTTGTGGCCGCGCTGAATGAGAGCAGCACCCGCAGCGGCGTGGGGTTCCGCAACGGGAAGGTGCGCTCCGCACTCGTGGTGAGCGAAATGGCGCTGGCGCTGATCCTGGTGATCGGGGCGGCTCTTTTGATCCGCACCTTCATGAAACTCGAAGCGGTGAATCCGGGATACGACACGCGCAATGTGCTGACGATGGCGATGTCGATCAGCGGGGACCATTACCAGAAGACGGCGGGCGTGGCGCAACTGGTGAAGGACGGAACCGACAAACTGACGGCGCTGCCAGGCGTGACGGATGCGGCCGCGGCGTGTTGCCTTCCGCTCGATCGCGGCTTCGGTTTGCCATTTGACATCGTGGGACGACCGAAGGGCGACGCTCCGTTCTCGGGCGGGGCGAATTACGACACGGTGTCGTGGAATTACTTCAACACCTTCAAGATTCCGCTGCTGCGCGGACGCATGTTTACGGAGCAGGACAATGGCGGCGCGCCTGGCGTGGTGATCATCAACGAAGCGCTGGCGAAGCACTATTGGCCGAAGGGAGATCCGCTGAAGGACCGCATGGCGATTGCGCCCGGACCGGGCCCATTCGCCGAACAGCCACGGCAGGTCATTGGCATTGTGGGCGATACGCATACGCGCGCTCTCGATAGCCCCCCAGACGAGATGATGTACACGCCGATTGCGCAGATGCCGGATGGAATGACGGCGCTGAATTCGCGCATTGCGCCGCTGATGTGGATTGTGCGCAGCAAGGTGGAACCGCACTCGCTGGCGAACCCGATGGCGGCGGCGCTGCGGGTGGCGAGCGGCGGGCTGCCGGTGGCGCACATTCGCACGATGGATGAGATCGTCCTGAAGAATACGTCGCGGCAGCGCTTCAACATGCTGTTGCTGACGATCTTCGGCTCGTCGGCGCTGCTGATGGCGGCGATCGGGATCTACGGGCTGATGGCGTATTCCGTGCAGCAGCGGACGCAGGAGATGGGCATCCGCATGGCGCTGGGCGCGCAGGCTTCGCACATTCGCAATATGGTGATCCGGCAAGGGATGGTGCTGGCGCTGATCGGCGTGGTGATCGGGATTGCGGGCGCGTTCGGGCTGACGCGGTTTCTGGCATCGTTTCTGTTCGACGTGAAGGCTTGGGATCCGCTGGCGTTTATCGTGACGCCGCTGTTGTTGAGTGCGGTGGCTCTGCTGGCGGTTTGGGTGCCGGCGCAGCGGGCGGTGCGAGTGGATCCGATGAGCGCCCTGCGCTTCGAGTGAGGATTTGCCATCCAGGCAGATGCGCCGGTGGCGCGGGTTGTGGGGTTCGCTTCCTTTGGTCGCTCACGGTGGGTGCTGCTGATTTGCTGCGATCCCAGATCTCAAATGCGAGATGTAGGGCACCCGGCTACGCTAGGATGGCTCGATTGGAAATCGATGGTGAGAATACAACAGAGAATCTGGGCAGGACTTCTGCTCGCCCTGCTCACGCTTGTTGAACTCGTCACGCTATATCAGGTTTGCTTTTGTATATGGATGACGGCGTATCCGTTTGAGGCTCCTAACCTCGCATTCTGGCGTCACCTTCTGGTTATCCGGCTCTTGACCGCGGTAGTGACCGGATTGCTATGGATTGCTACAGCGGCCTGGTTGTTCCGACAGAGAAGGCTCAGTGCGAAAGGTACTTCCTAATCACCTAGTTGGCGTAGATGCGGACGTAGTCTACGAGCATTTCTGCTGGGAATTTTGTCGTGGGGGCGGGGCTTCCGGCCCGGTCGCCGCCTATGGCTAGGTTGAGCAGGAGGAAGACGCTGTTGCCGGAGTCGAAGGGCCAGACGGCGCCGGATCTGGAGAAGGCGGCGGGGGTGACCGTGGTGTAGATGTTTTCGGGCGAGTCGACGTAGAAGGCGATCTTCGCTTTGGACCAGATCATGCCGTAGATGTGCCAGTCGGCGGCGGAGAAGGCTGGGTCGGGCGGCGTGGGGTAGTGCTGGGTGGTGTCGCCGTGGGTGCCATGGAGTGAGCCGGCGATCCAGTCGGGGGTGGGCGCGTTGATGTGCTCCATGATGTCCTGCTCGCCGCAGGCGGGCCATGGTTCGGTGGCGATGTTGTTGCCGAGGGTCCAGAAGGCGGGCCACATGCCCTGCTCTTCCGGCAGCTTCATGCGGGCTTCGATGCGGATGCCGCCGCCGGTTCCATTGGAGACGCTGAGGTGGCCTGCGCTTTTGAGCCGCGCCGAAGTGTAGACGCCGGGCGTGGGCTGGCGGGCGACGATGTGGAGATAGCCATCGGGCGCGACATATGCATTCGGATGTGCGGGATCGCACGGCGTGGTGGTGTCGCCGTAGGCACAGTAGTGCTCAAACTCGCGATTGCCGAAGCCGGTGTGGCCGGTGTCGTAGGTCCAGATGGCGGGGTTGGGTTGGCCATTCGAGTCTGCCGCGTCGTTGAAGTCGTCGCTCCACACCAGGGTGCCGGTAGAGATCGCGGCGGCATACTTCTCTGTGCTGACCGCGCCTGCTTTGCCATCGGTAATGGCGACGGCCTTTACGGTGAGCTCCGAAGCGACGAGGAAGGGTGCGAGGTAGCGCGGCGATTGAGCGGTAGGCGCGGTGCCATCGGTGGTGTAGTAGATGGTTGCGCCGGGCGTGCTGTCGGCGATGGAGACGATCATGGCGTGATTGAGTGCCGCGGTCGCGGTGATGGAGGGTCCGACGGGAGCTGCGGGAACGGTGGTCTGCGCGATGGCTGCGGCGGTGTATGCCACAAGCATGGTTACGAACGAGATTGCCCGCATGATGCGTTCTCCGATGCGGCGTGGCCGCGTTCACAAGAGTACCGCGGGACTGACCGTCCGGGCGGGCGCGCCGGTGGCGCGGGTTGCTGGGTTAGCTTCCTCCGGTCGGGACTGGCCGTCCGGACGGACGCGCCTTCGGCGCAGATAGTTAGGTTCGCTTCCTCTGGTCGCTGCGCTGGGGATGGTGGCGACCTGACCTTACGCACCTCAAACGCGAGATGTGGGGCACCCGCTTCGGCGGCGATATGCGCAGACGGCTTTGCCCAAGATGGCGAATGGAATCAGGCGAGCGCCCACGTCCCGATACAGGGACGTGGGATAGCAGAGTTGTGGATCAGCGCAATCCGCCGGAGGCGGTGAGGCGCTCGCCGGTGAGCCAGCCGGAGTCGTCTGAGGCGAGAAACGTGGCGAGCGGGGCGATATCGTTGGGCTGGCCGATGCGACCGAGCGGAGTGTCGGCGACCAACTCCTTTTCCCAGTCGCTGCCGATGACGCCAGCGGTGACAGTGCCTTCGGTTTCGACGCCGCCGGGGTTGATGGAATTGACGCGGATCTTGCGCGGCGCCAGCTCCTTCGCGAGGACGGCGGTGATGGAGTCGACCGCGCCCTTGGTAGCCGTATAGACCACGGTGTTGGGCGGGTTGATGCTGGTGATGGCGGAGCCAACGTTGATGACGCTGCCGCCGTCGGGGTTGAAGACCTTCAGCGCCTCGCGCGTGGCCTGGAGCAGGCCGAGCACGTTGATATTGAAGTGGCGATGGAAGTCTTCCTCGGTGAAGCCGTCGACGGGCGAGAAGCTGTAGACGCCGGCGTTGTTGACCAGGATGTCGACGTGGCCGTAGGTCTTTTTGGTTTCGGCAAAGAGGCGCTCGACATCGGCGATTTTGGCGACGTCGCCCTGCACGGCGATGGCTTTGCCGCCTTTCGCGGTGATTTCGGCGACGACCTTATCCGCGCCCTCGCGGCTGGATGCGTAGTTGACGACGACTTTGGCGCCGGCGGCAGCAAGGTCGCGGGCAATCTCTGCGCCGATGCCCTTGGACGCGCCAGTGACGACGGCGACCTTTCCCTGAAGCTTGCTCATGGTCTTCTTCTCCTCAATTCGACGATTAGATAGTTATCTAACTGAAGAAAAGATGACGGATAGGAAGAAAGGATGCGGGATTTTAGGTGGAGGGGGCGATCAGAGGTGGGCGAGGCGGTCGAGGTAGGCGCGGAGGACGTCGCGCTGCAGGATGAGGTTGGCGAATTTGCCCTGGCGCTCGATGCGGACGAGGCCGGCGTTTTCCAGCTCTTTCATGTGGTGGGAGAGGGTGGCGGCGCTGATGGGCTGGGTTTCGTGGAGGCAGGTGCAGGGCGTGGCGCACTCGCGGCGGCCGATTTCGGCGAGGATCTCGTAGCGGCGGGGTGCGGCCAGGGCGCGGGAGATGAGCGAGAACTGGCGGTCGGTAATTCCGCTTTGCTTCGCAGAGGGTGCGGTGCGCCTGGCCGGGGTTTCGGCCCGCTTCGTCGTGATTCCGGCTCGCTTCGCCACGCGGGTGCGCTTCTCTGCAATGCGCTTGTCTGTAATGCGCTTCTCTGGCATGCGCTTCTCTGGCATCGGTTCTTACCTTACCGCGCGGAGGCCGGAGTTTGCTGGAGAAAATTAACGTTCCGCCGGTTGACATACATCCTGCTCTTACATACTGTCAGGATATGTCGAGCTCTCTCCGCATCGCCGCGCAGTGTTGTTGCAGCCTGCTGCGCCGGGTTCGGCTGGAGCATGGTCTGTGTGGATAGCGCACTGACCGAGAGATAACGAGCTCTGAAGTTCGAACGCCCTGTCGCAGCCAGCTCTGCGGCGGGGCTTTTCATTTCTCCCCCAACTCGACGCAGAACTGGCACACCTTCAACGCACGAACTGGAAGGAAGATGCCATGAGTGACGAGATACGAGACTCCGAGAAGCGAAACCCCGAGATACGAAACTCTGTGAAGACAAAGAGCGGCGCGACGGCGCTGGTGGCGCAGCGCGGCCTGTCGCTCGATAGCTGGGCGGTTCTTCTGGCGCTGGCGGCGGCGGCGCTGGTGAAGCTGCACATCCTGAACACGGTGAAGTGGTAAGGAGGCGGCGATGACCACTTCTTCTGTTTCTCCGTCTCCTACTACGGCGTCGTCCACTGGCGCGGACGTTGCCGCTTCTGAAATAGGCAGGGCGAATGTGGTGACGCGCCGATTGCGACAAGCGGGGTACGGGACTCAGACCCGCTGCCGCTTCGCTTGCTGCGGCTGTTGCCAGGACTGTTGCTGCTGGCAGCCGTGGGATTTGGGGGCAAGGTGATCGAGCAGTCGATTGCGCGCTACGGCAAGTCGCATCACCTGACGCTGCCGAATATCGAGTATGTGCTGTGGGCGATTCTGATCGGGCTGGTGCTGGCGAATACGGTCGGGTTGCCGAAGATATTTGTCGCAGGCGTGGCGACGTATGACTTCTGGCTGAAGGTGGGGATCGTGCTGCTGGGGTCGCGCTTCCTGCTCGGCGATGTGCTGCGGCTGGGCGGGATCAGCCTGGGACTGGTGGCAATCGAGATCACGCTGGCGCTGGCGTTGATGCACGGACTGGGGCGCGCGTTTGGGTTGAAGCCAAAGCTGACGTCGCTGCTGGCGGTGGGGTCGGCGGTGTGCGGCGTGTCGGCGATCATTGCGACGCAGGGCGCGATCGATGCGGACGAAGAGGAGTCGTCGACAGCGATTGCGGCGATCCTGGCGCTGGGCGCGCTGTCGCTGTTTACGTTTCCGCTGATTGGGCACAGCCTGCACCTGGGCGACCACGCGTATGGGTTGTGGGCGGGGCTGGCGGTGGACAACACGGCGGAGGCGACTGCGGCGGGCGCGCTGTACTCGGATGTGGCGGGAAAGTTTGCCGTGCTGGTGAAGACGACGCGCAACGCGATGATCGGCTTCGTGGTGCTGGGCTATGCGCTGTACTGGTCGTCACGCGGACAGGCGCAGCGGGTCGGCAACAAGGCGCGGTTTCTGTGGCAGAAGTTTCCGCGCTTTGTGCTGGGCTTTCTGCTGATCTCATTGCTGGCCAGCGTGGCGGTATTTACCAAGCCGCAGTTGACGGCGCTGGGGAACCTGTCGCGGTGGGCGTTCCTGCTGACGTTTGCGGGAGTGGGACTGCGCACGAATATCCGCGAGTTGGGTAAGCAGGGATGGCGGCCGCTGGCGATTGGGGCTCTCGGCGAGGTGGCGATTGCTGGCGATCACGCTGGCGCTGGTGTTTGGGGCAGACCGGTTGTTCCACAATCTGAAAACTCACCGTTTCAGGCGACGGCCTAGTGTTGAGTTCGTGAAGTCGTCTGGATGTTGGCGCTGGAAGCTACCGGATTCGACGACGCCAACATGCGTAAGCGCGATCCGTCCTTGACGATCGATGAGCAAGGTGACGGGCATGGATGTGACGTTGTAGTTCTTCGCGAGTTCCGGCGTGGCAATGACGACGGGGTAGCGCATGTCCATGATTGAACTCGCCAGTTGTTCCCAAAAAATTATCACGAATTGCGCGCAAGGTAACTTCATGGCGAACGAGAGCTCCATCCATCCCATGCCATGATGGCTAGCGGATAGACGAGCAGAGGCCGCGGACGCGATGACTTCTCGGCGAATCTGGATGTACCAGGGGATTTCTAACTCGCATCCGCCGCACCATGTTGGACAAAAGACGTCGAGCGATGACGACCTGTCCACCTTGCGCCCGGCGAGAGAAGACCGGTTGGCCTTGCGCCTCAGATGATGAGTGAAATCGGGGGCGGCCTTGCGTGGCGGCTGGCGGAATGAGTGACTACCGGCTCGGATGCTGTCGCTGTTCTATCCGCCTGCATGCGAAGTAGACGGGCGACAAAGATGGTCAACAAGCCGATGAACGAGAGCGCGATCGCTGCATAGTGTGGCACCTCTTCTCGACGAGTTCGACCGTATCCTACCGTCTTGCGCCAACGATTGCCCCACATCTCAAACGCAAGATGTGGGGGCACCCTCGTGGTTACGGCGCGAGGGTTGGTCGTATCCGATGGCCGGTTACACTCTGGTGCATGGTTTCTGTTGCGGAACGGTGGCGCACCAACTCCGATACGCTGCTGATCGTCTTCGACCTGGTGGGGACGCTGGTGTTTGCGCTGGAAGGCGCGATGCGTGCGATCCGCGGGGACCTGGATTTTCTGGGGCTGCTGGTCCTGGCATTTGTAACCGCGGTGGGTGGCGGCATCATCCGCGATCTGCTGATCGGCGCGACCCCGCCGGCGGCCATCCGCGACTGGCGCTACTTTGGCATCGCGATTCTGGGTGCAACGGCGGTGTCGTTCTCCTATCAATGGGTGGAGGCGATTCCGGATCAACTGGTCATCGCGCTGGATGCGGCGGGACTGGGGCTGTTTGCGGTGGCCGGCGTGGAGAAGGCGCTGGACTACAAGATGCATCCGCTGATGGCGGTGGTGATGGGCGGGATCACCGGCGTGGGCGGCGGCACGGTGCGCGACCTGCTGCTGGCGCAGGTGCCGTCAGTACTGCGGAAGGATGTGTATGCATCCGCTGCGCTGGCGGGCGGCGTGGTGATGGTGCTGCTGCTGAAGGCGAAGCTGCCGCGGGCGATCGCGATGCTGGCGGGAGGGAGTGCGTGCTTCCTGCTGCGCATGGTGGCCGTGGCACGGCACTGGAATCTGCCGCGGCTGCTGCATCACTACTAAGGTGCTGGCCGCGCGGGCGGGCGCGGGACTGGCCGTCCCGGTCACGGCGCCTGCGGCGCGGGTGGCTGGGTTCGATCCCTCTGGTTGCTCACGTTAAGGGTTGTGGGCGACACGAAACTGATCCCACATCTCGTTGCGTGTTGGGCATTCGCTTTATCGGAGGCTCGCGCGACGATGCGGCCCCCGTGAAGGATGTGTCGAGATCACGGGAGCGGCGGAAGCGCAACCGTTCCGGCATGGTGAGTGGCCAAAGGCTCGCGCGGGCATCCGGCATTGAGCGGGAATGGACTTGCGCGGCATGGGATGATCAACCATGCGTCCGAACGCGAGAAACGAGAGGCGAGCCGTGTGTCTGGTGGCGGCGATGCTGTCGCTTTCGCTGACCTGCGCGGCGCAGCCCTGCGGGCGGGCACGGCGGATGTGCGCGGGACGGTGGTGGACAGCTCGGGCGCGCCGATTGCCGGAGCTGCGCTGACCGCTGGTACGGTGACGGCAAAGAGTGGGGCGGAGGGACAATTTGTGCTTCCCTGCGCCGCCGATGGTGCGGTGATCCGGGTGGAGGCGGCATCGTTTGCGGCGGCGGAGGTGAAGGCGCACGCGGCGGGACACGTAGTGCTTCAGCCGCTGACGGCGCACGAGGATATTTCCGTAACCGCGTACCGGACGCCGCTGGCTGAGAGCGCGAGCCCGGCGAGTGTGCGGCTGGTGACGGGCGAGGAGTTGCGGAGCGCGGCGCCGGTGACGCTGGATGACCGCTTGCGGCAGGTGCCGGGCTTCGAACTGTTCCGGCGCTCGAGCTCGCTGGTGGCGAACCCGACTTCGCAGGGCGTGTCGCTGCGCGGGCTGGGCTCGACCGCAGCGAGCCGCACGCTGGTGCTGGTGAACGAGATTCCGCTGAACGATGCCTTTGGCGGATGGATTTATTGGGACGAGATGCCGGAGCTGAGCATTGCCGACGTGACGGTGGTGCGCGGCGGCGCGAGCGATCTGTACGGCTCCAGCGCGATTGGCGGCGTGGTGGAGATTCTGCCGGTGACGGCGGAGCGCAACCATGCGGAGCTGATGTCGAGTGAAGGATCGTTCCATACCTTCGACGAGGCGGCACTGCTGAGCGGGACTCATAAGGGATGGTCGGGGCTGGCGACGGGCGGGGTTGTGCTCACCGACGGTTACATACTGGTGGCACCGGAGCAGCGCGGGCCGGTGGACATCCACTCGAACGTGCATGCGCAGAACGGGCGCGTGCTGGGCGAGCGCGACTGGAGCGCCGGGCGGGCCTTTCTGCTCGGCAACATGTTGAACGAGGCGCGCAGCAATGGCACGCCGCTGACGACCAACGGCACACGGCTGTGGCGCTACGAGGCGGGACTGGACTGGTCTCCGGCGGCGGCGCAGGGCGGATCGCTGCTGCTGCGCGGCTACGGCAGCGCGGAGCACTTCCGGCAGAGCTTCTCATCCGTAAACGCGACGCGAACACATGAGACGCTGACACGATTCGCACAGACGCCGAGCGATCAACTGGGCGCAGCGGCGCGCTGGACACAGCCGCTGGGAGCGCGGCTGGTGGTGCTGGGCGGCGCGGATGTGCGCGATGTGCGCGGCGAGGACAATGAGATTGCGACGATCACGGGAGTGCGGACCCTACTCTCCGCGCGGCAGCGGCAGACCGGCGTGTATGGCGAGGCGGTGTGGACGCCGCGGCAGTGGACGCTGAGCGCGGGCGGCCGCATCGACCACTTCCAGAACTTTGACGCGGTGCAGACGCTACCGACGCCCGGTCCGCTGCCACAGATAACCGAGACGGTGGCGAATCCGCGGCTGGGCGTGGTGCGGCGGCTGGGGCCGTCGCTGGCACTGACGGCGATGGGATTTCGCGCCTACCGATCGCCGACGGAGAACGAGCTGTATCGCAACGGACAGGTGGGGCAGGAGCTGACGCTGAAGAACACCAGCCTGCGCTCCGAACGTGCGACCGGCTGGGAGACGGGCGTGGTGCTGACACCCGCGGGATGGAACACGACCGTGCGCGCGAGCTACTTCTGGACTATCGTGAACCGGCCGATCACCGCGCTGACGATCAGCACGACGCCTACGACCATCACCAAACAGCGCGCGAACCTGGGGCAGATCGCCAGTCGCGGCGTGGGACTGGATGGCGAGTGGCAGCCGCTGCGCTGGCTGAGCGTGGTGGGCGGCTATCAATATGCCAACGCGACGGTGACGAGATTTGATCAGCAGCCATCGCTGGTGGGGAGCTGGATTCCGCAGGTGCCGCACCAGACAGCCACGCTGCAACTGCGCGCGCGCGATGCTCGCTGGGGCACGCTGGGGCTGGAGGGACGAGCGAGCGGGCAGCAGTACGACGATGACGCGAATACGTTCCGGTTGAGCGGATTCTTCACCATGAATGCGTTTGCGTCCCACACCTTCCGCAGGCACTATGAGGGATTTGTGGCGGCGGAGAATCTGCTGGACCGGCGAATCGAAGTCGGGCGCACACCGACGCTGACGCTGGGTCAGCCGCAGTCGGTGCGCGGCGGCGTTCGCATCCGCTTCGGGGACTAGCCGTCCGGGCGGACGCGCCGGTGGCGCGAGCTGCTGGGGCTCCTTCCTTTGGTCGTCGCCATTTGCTGAAGTGGGCGAGGCGAGGAACGCGGATACAGCATTGAGAAGCGCTCTTAAAGCGAAGCAAAAAATGAACCGGCACGATGATAGTGCCCGGTGGACCTCAACAACGGGACCGAACACGTCATGTTTGCGAGATGTGGCGGCGATGCCGAGTGGCGCCTGGCGGGGGTTATTCGTAGCGCAGGGCGGTGACGGGATCGAGCTTCATCGCTCCACGCGCGGGGATTAGAGTGGCGGCGAGCGCGATGATGGCCAGTAGCGCGGCGACAGCGAGGAAGCTGAGCGGGTCATAGGGGCCGATGCTGAAGAGCATGCTGCGGAGAAGATGCGTCGTCGCGAGCGCCGCGGCGAGGCCGAGCGCGCCGCCGATGACAATGAGCCGTGCGCCTTCCCAGGCGATGAGCCGCAGAACGTTGAGGCGCGTGGCGCCAAGTGCCATGCGCACGCCAACCTCCTGCGTGCGCTGCGTGGCGGCGTAGGCGGTGACGCCGTAGAGGCCGATGACGGCCATGAGCAATCCGGTGAGCGCGAAGAAGCCGAGCAGCGCGGTTTCGAAGCGCGGGCGATCGGCGAGCTTTGCGACTTCGGCACCGAGCGTTTCCAGATCGACCGGCGTGGTGGGATCGATGGCGGCGATCTGCTGGCGCACCCAGGGCGCGATAGTGGCGGGCGGAAGGGCGCTCTGGATGATCAGGGTCTTCGCACCATTGTTGTTCCAGTCTTCGGGGGCATTTCGCAGCAGACAGTAGTACTCGGGCAGATTGGCGCCGGTGAGGCCATTGTTGCGCACGTTGGCGGAGACGCCGATGACTGTGTAATACGGTCCGTCAGCATCAAGGCGCAGGCGCTGGCCTACAGGATCTTCATTGGGAAACATGCGGGCAGCGAGCTGACGGCTAAGGATAAGGAGATGATCCTTCGCGTCGGCATCCGCCTGGGTGAATGCACGACCTTGCAGCATTGGAATGCCAAGAGCGCGAAAGTAATCCGCGGTGACCGCGCTGGCTGCGACCGTACCCCCGCTAGCAGTAGCGCTCGAGGGTCTTCCTGCAATGGTGATCAATGCGTACCAGTGACTGCGCGGACCAAGTGGCGGCAACGAATCACTGACGGCAACAGCGGAGACACCGGGTAGAGCACGGAGCGCTGTTTCGGCCCGCGTGAAGAAATCCAACTGCTTTTGCTGGTCGGCGTAGCGTTGTACGGAGAGCACGATGTTGGCGGCGAGCACGCCTCCAGTCTGCATGCCGAGGTTTTGCTCCTCCACGTTGCGGAAGCTGCGCAGCAGCAGCGCGGCGCCGGAGAGCAAAAGGACGCTGCAGGCAATTTGCGCGACGACGAGCGCGCGACGCAGGGCGGCCTGCGCGCCGGTGCCGGTGGTGCGTGCGGCAAGCGCACCAACGCGCGGTCGCTGCAATGCGGGCAGGATGCCGCAGACGATGCCGGAGAGGAGCGACAGCGCGAAGGCGGCGAGCAAGATGCGGAGGTCGAGCGTGGCTTTCTGCAGGAAGGGCATGCCCGCGGGCGCAATGGCGATGAAGACGCGGAGCAATGCCTGAGCGAGGACGCAGCCAACGATGCCGCCGGCGAAAGAGAGCAGCAAGGTTTCCGTGAGCGACTGGCGCAGGAGGCGCGCGCGGCTGGCGCCGAGGGCAGCGCGCACGGCGAGTTCGCGCTCCCGCGCGGCATTGCGGGTGAGAAAGAGACTGGCCACATTCGCGCAGACGATGAGCAGCACGGCAAGCACAGCCGCGAGCAGAACGCGGGCTACGGGAATGGCATCGTGCATCTGACGGTCGCGCAAGCCGCGGACGGTGAGATGCACCTCGTTTCGCATAGAGGGTGGAGCGAACGTCAGGCTTTGTTCGAAGACGGGCTGAAGCGAAGCGCGCGCCTGCGCGATGGTGACACCGGGCTTGAGGCGGGCGAACGCGCGCATGGTCTCGCCCTCCTTTCCACTGCGCACCGCGGCGACATCGACCTGCCTGGGCAGCAGAACATCGGCGGGTTGTGCGGAGGGCATCTCGAAATCCTGCGGCAGGATGCCGATGACGCGCACCGGACCACCGTCGATCTGGATGAGTTGGCCGAGGATCGCGGGGTCGCGGTTGTAGCGGCTTTGCCATAGACGATAGGAGAGGAGCACGGTACGCGGCGCATTGGGCAACGTGTCGCCGGGAAGGAAGTTGCGCCCGAGAATGGGGGCGACGCCGAGCGTTGGCAAAAAGTCGGCGTGTGCCTCGATGCAATCCAGCCGGACAGGATTGCGCTCGGTGAGGTCGCAGGGCCACGGCATGGCGCCCTGCGCGGTGATATTGGTGAAGACGGTCTGCCGGTCGCGCCAATCGTAGAAGAAGCTGCCCATCATGAACTCGTAGGGCTCGGCTGCGTGCTTCATGCCGAGCGAGACGAGACGATCCGCACTGGCGTAGGGCAGCGGACGGAAGAGGATGCGATCGACGACGCTGAAGACCGCGGTGGATGCGCCGATGCCGAGTGCGAGCGTGGCGATGACGGTGAAGGCGAAGAGCGGGTTGCGGCGGAAGCCGCGCAGGGCGTAGCGGGCATCCTGCGCGATGGTGGCGAGCAGCCACGCGGGATGCTGGCGCGTTGTTTCTTCGCGCGCGTGCTCAAGGCCGCCGAAGTCGATCCTGGCGCGGCGACCCGCTTCCTCCGGTGACATGCCGGCGGCGAGGTTGGCTGCGATGGCCTGCTCGATGTGGAAGCGGAGCTCGTCGTCGAGGTCGTCTGACCGGCGGCGCTTGAAGAGGAAGCGCAGACGCGTGAGTGCTTCCGTGATCCTCGTTCCTGGGATCATCGTTCCACCTCTGCTGGATTGCGGGCGAGGACGAGGGCGACCGCGGTGGAGAGACGATCCCAGGTGGCGAGCTCGGCGTCGAGCTGCTTTTTGCCGGCGCGGGTGAGCGCGTAGTAGCGGGCGCGGCGGTTGTTGTCGGAGGTGCCCCAGTCGGCGCGGATCCAGCCCTTGTATTCCAGACGATGGAGCGCCGGATAGAGCGAGCCCTGGCCCACCTGGAGGACATCGCGCGAAAGCTGCTGGATGCGCAGCGCGATACCCCAGCCGTGCATGGGTTCAAGGGCGAGCGTACGCAGGATAAGCAGATCGAGTGTCCCCTGCAGGAGATCGGTGGATGGCGGCATTTCCATTCCCCTCGACGTTCGACAAAAGGATGACTCCGCCTCCTGTCGGTTGTCAAGGGGACTGACCGTCCGGGCGGACGCGCCTGTCGGCGCATTCTGCTGGGTTCGCTTCCTTTGGTCGCTCACGCTTGATGGGGTGGTTTAGGCGGGCAAGTTGCGGGAAGATGGACGCCGGTGGCGTAAGAAATGATCTTTCTCTGACATTCTTCCGAAGGTTTGGGAGGAGAATCGAAGCGGCATCGCGCTCGATACGGGGATGAGCCGTGAGTGCGTAAGTGGAGGTGCCAGCAATGGCGGAGACTAGGGCAGGGCTGGTGACGCTGCAGAGTGCGCATTCGGTGGACGAGACGGTGGCGAAGATTCGCGCGCTGCTTGCGGCGAAGCAGATTCGGGAGTTTGCGCTGATCGATCACAGCGGCGAGGCAGCGAAGGTGGGGCTTACGATGCCGAAGACGCAGGTGCTGATCTTCGGCAACCCGAAGGGCGGCACGCCGTTGATGCTCGCGGCGCCGAGCGTGGCGATCGATCTGCCGCTGAAGCTGCTGGTGCGCGAGGATGCGGCGGGGCAGGTGTGGATCAGCTACTGGTCGGCGCAGACGCTGCTGCAGCGGCATGGATTGGCGGATTCGTTTGCGGCGAATATCGCGGTGATTGAGATGATCGCGCGGCAGGCTGCGGAGTGAGGTGTACGGCGCAGACGCGCATCCGATTCTGCGTTCTCATCGCGGCTGCTTGCCTGGCTGTGAGCCCGCTAAAGGGACAAGAAACAACGGATATTGCGCCGGCGGCTTCGGCGCGGTTCCCTGCTGCGTGGTATCCGCCGGACAACGATGTGACTTCTACGATGGCTCCGGTGAAGGGGGCGCCTTATGAGGCGCGCACAATGATGGGCGGCGCCCAGCCGGGCGTGCTGATCGAACAGGAAGCGCTGCATGCTCGCGACGGTGCGGGACGGACGAGGATCGACACACTACAGACGCGTCTGAAAGATGGCGCGCCAGTCACGGTCCACGCGGTCGAGGTAGATGATCCGGTATCGCATTGCAGCTTTCATTGGATCGAGCCGTGGGTAGGCAAGAGCGAGCCCACAGCTACGGTTTCCTGCATGCCACGGACCCTGCACTACAACGGGCAGCCGATGTGGGCCTCCGTGGCTTCGATGCAAGCGGCGGAAGAGCATCCCTCTTCGATGGAAACCGATCGCAACGAACCGCTGGGGGAACGGACCTTCGATGGCGTGCGTGCGACCGGCGTGCGGCATACGCGGATCATTCAGGCCGTACCGACGGGCGAGCCGCAGACGATTGTGACGGAGCTCTGGGTTTCTTCAGAGATGAAGGAGGTGGTTGCCTTGTATCCGAAGGCTCCGGATAGCTACAGCCTGGAGCTACGGGATATCAAGTTGCGCGAGCCCGACCCGACGTTTTTTTATCCGCCGGCGGATTACAAGATCGTTGCCGCCGGCACTCAGCCCTGAATCATTCGGTCCCTAGGCCAACCGGATAGCCCGCACGTGCCCGGAATGTGACGGTAGCACCGTGTAACGGCATGGACTCACTAGTCACGTATGAGCGAACGATGCAATGCTCCTGAAAGCATTTTCCTGTAGACGTAGCACAGCCAACAGAAGCTGAGGGCACCGGGGAAAATGCGTTAGCGGTCCCGGCTGTGAGCGAAGCGGTAGCTCACATCCGGCATGCGGGAGGGCCAGATGTTCTATCGCGTCGATTATGTGTTCGCGGTGCTGGGTGCCGGTTTTCTGATGGGACTGTTCACTGGAAAGCGAACACTGCGTTTTTCGGCCTCGCGCGTTGCGCAAGCATACTTCAACATCGTGATTGCGCTGCTGGCACTGTCATCGATCAGCCTGACATTTCGTTTATCGCTGGGCCATGGGCCAGCCTGGACCGGCGCGATTAGCGATCTTGCCGGATTGCTGTACGGAGCTCTGTTTGGCATCGCAGTGCGACGTGCTGACCGGCGAGAACTGCTGCTGAATCCCGCGGTGCTCTCGGCCCTTGCGATATCGATTGCGGTCACGTTCGCAAGCGCGGGGCTGGGCAAGGCGTTTGCGATGGCGCCGATGCACGAGTTCTTCGCACAGTCGGGCTACCCGGATGCGTTCCTGCGCTTCATCATCATTGCCGAGGTGCTGGGCGCGCTGGCGATGCTGATTCCCTGCGCGGTGTCCGCGGCGCTGGCGGGATTGGGCATCGATATGTTTGGTGCAGTCCTAACGCACATTCACAACGGAGATCCGCTGAATGACAGCACCGGGGCGATAGCGATGCTGCTGCGACTCGGCGTCTTCGCCGTGCTCTGGGAACGCAATCGAACGGCGAAGACAACGTCGCTGCGCTGGCCGCTAGTACGTCTCGCCGCGGCCGCGCTGATCTGTCTGTTGCTTGCCGGCGCGGGCGGTCTTTTGATACGGCATCGCGCTCTCGCTGTGGTGCCGGTGGCTGCTTTTCTGCGTCCGTAGCCCATCGATGAGTCGCGTTAGATGATTCGCGCGACGGCTGGAATACGGCGCAATGCCGCGGCTGTGACCCAGCTTAGTCGGAGTACGCCGGCCAAGACGATGGTGTGCGTACCTATTTCTGCTGGGCTGCTCTAAGTTTCTGCTGCGCTGCTCTAGATTTTTGCTGCGCTGCTCTAGATTTTTGCTGCGCTTGCTTTAGGAGGGGGCACCCATTTTGGTCGCAATGCCCGGAGTGGGCTTAGGTCGCAGCCACTGTGCGGTGTCCCAGAGGAACTTGCCGATGGCGAAGATCAGCACGAAGAGCAGGCCACGGTGGATGTTGGCATTGAGGGTGGCTACGGTCTCGGGTGACATGGAGGTGCCGCCGAAGGTGGCCTGGCCGATGTAATCGTGGGCGCGCAGCAGGAAGACGAGTACGCCCATGCCGAGCAGATGAATCACGCTGTCGATGAGGTGGTAGTAGCGGCGGATGGACCGTGCGAGCAGCGCGATCTTCGAAGCAAGCTGGATGGCGTTGAAGGCGATGATGATCCAGTAGAACTGGTGCCAGATGATGGGCAGATCGATGTTGAGCAGATGCCAGGCGACATAGGGGCCGAACATCAGTACCGGGAAACGCGGGAAGGCGAGCAGCCACAGGAGGAAGACGGCGCTGGCGATGACATCGGCATAGGGGTGGCGCGGACCGTCGTGCGGAATCGGGTGTGCCTTGGGTAGCTTGCGCGGGTCCCACTTGGGGTGCGCGAGCTCGTTGCGGACGTGGCCCTTGAAGTATTCGAGAAGAGCGAAGCCTGCGGTGATCCAGGCGAGAAACTGAAAGGCCGCGCCGAAGAGTCCGGTGAGGATATGGCCGAAATCGACGCGCTGGGCGATCGGCGTGTTCTGCGGGCCGAAGATGACGGCGACTGCGGTGACGAGCAGCCATATGCCGATGACCAGCGGCAGGACGCGTTTGACGGTGAACCAGTAAAAGGGAAAGATCTCCGGCCCGATGAGCGAGCGGTGGGGCTGATAGCGCGCGGCGACCAGGATGGGATGGCCGTGGCGGCGCAGGACGTCAGCCTGCTCGTCTTCGGTGAGCGGACGGCCAAGAGCGGTGGCTTTGTCTTCCATCTCGGAGTGGAGATTGGCGGCGAGCTCGGTGAGCAGATCGTCGTGCCGCTGCGCGGGCAGATAGCGGCTGACGGCGTAGAGGTAGCGGTCGATGAGACTGTTGAGATCGTTGGCTGCCATGTGGCTCAAGCCTCCTGTGCGGCGTTGGTGGATAGCACCTGGTGGATGGAGCTGTTGATGGACTCCCACTCTACGAGTAATCGTTCGAGGGTGGCGGCGCCGGCAGGCGAAAGGCGATAGAAGCGCTTGTTGCGCTTTTCCTGCTCGCGCCATTCGCTGACCAGCAGTCCCTGAGTTTCAAGGCGGCGCAACAGCGGGTAAAGGGTGCTCTCTTCGATGTCGATGCCGTGGGCGGCGAGGGTTTTGCGCAGGGTGTAGCCGTAGTGCTCCTCGCGGAGCTGGGCGAGGACGGCCAGGATGAGGCAGCCGCGGCGGAGTTCGAGGCGGAGGTTCTCAAAGACGGGTTGGAGAGCTTCGTTCATACCGTGCTACGTACACTGTATGATGTACAGTGTACGACGTCAAGTAGATCGGGATAATTTTCTGAAAGACGTCCTCCTTTGACCATTTCGGGTCCAAAGGTTTCGCCCTACCTTCGATTTTTCTGGTCTGGGAAAACGCCTTGCGCTAGAACAGGATAGCTATGCCGGCCCGATCGATCGTCCTTGCTGCACTTGCCTGTTTTCTGCCTTCTCTCGCCGCCCAGACGGCCAAGCCTGCCTCGGCGGCTGCCGCCACCGTGACTAAGCCCGATCTGACGGGCGAGGGGGTTGTTGTCGAGAAGAGCACAATTGTCCTGCGCTACGCCCGGGACGGCTCGAGCGTGCGGACGCTCACGGTGGTAGCGCATGTGCTTTCCGACGCCGGCGTCCGCAAAACCGGCATCATTACCTTTCCATTTTCCTCGCTGACGGAGACACTCACGTTCGACTTCGTTCGGGTGCGGAAGGCTTCGGGCGAGGTGATTGAGACGCCGGTAGAGGATTCGCAGGAAGTGCCGATGCCGGTGACGCAGGCGGCGCCCATGTACAGCGACCTGCGGACGAAGCAACTGCCGGTGAAGTCACTGAGCGTCGGCGACACGCTGGAGTATCAGCTCACCATCAAGGGGACGAATGCAGACTCCCCAGGCGCCTTCTGGCATCCGATGAGCTTTTCCGACGGCTTGCCGGTGAAGGAGGAGACGGTCGAACTCCGCGTGCCGCGCGATCTCTCCGTACTGGTGAAGAGCAAGAAGGTGCAGCCGCTGGTGAGCGACGAAGGGGATGAGCGCGTGTACCGCTGGAAACACGAGACGGCGAGTGAATACCCCAAAAAACAGGACAAGGATAAGGCGGCGCAAGTCGAGCTGGTCCAGGAGATGTATGACCCGGACATTGCGATGACCAGCTTTCACTCCTGGGCCGAAGTGGGGGCTTGGTATCGCGGGTTGATAAAGGACCGCGCGGTGCCGGATGCGGCAATCCAGGCCAAAGCCGACGAGCTGACGCGTGGACTGACAACAGACGACGCGAAGGTGGACGCGCTCTACCACTACGTAGCGACGCAGTACCGCTATATCGCGGTGTCGTTCGGCATCGGACGACTGCAACCGCATACGGCGGCGGAGGTTTTTCGCAACCAGTACGGCGATTGCAAGGACAAACACACACTGCTTCAGGCGATGCTGGCGGCGGAGAAGATCGAAGCGGAGCCGGTGCTGATCGGTTCTGGAGCGCGAGTGAACGAAGCGCTGCCGATGCCCTCGCAGTTCAACCACATGATCACGCTGGTGAAGCTGAAGGACCACGAGGTGTGGTTGGATTCGACGCCGGAGGTTGCGCCGAGCCGGATGCTGATGGCCGGATTACGGGACAAACTGGCGCTGGCAATTCCGGCCGCGGGCGATGCGAAGCTGGTGCAAACGGAAGTCACGCTTCCCTTCCCATCGTTCACGCGCGAAATGATTAGCGGGCAACTCGATACTCATGGAACGCTAACGGCACATTTCGATCTGACGCTGCGTGGCGATGTAGAGGTGATATATCGATCTGCCTTTCACCAAACGGCGCGGGCGCAGTGGCAGGAACTGGAACAAGGGGTTTCCAACGCCAGCGGCTTTGCGGGCGACGTGAGCGCGGTGGATGCGAGTTTGCCGGAGAAGACTGCAGACCCCTTCCATGTGAGCTGGGACTATACGCGCAACGATTTCGGCGATTGGGAGAACCGGCGCTTTCCGGGGATGTCGACGTGGTTCGATGCGAAGATTGCCGACGATGCCACGGCGCCTAAACGACCGATGATGCTGGATGCGGCGGGCGAGACGACGGTGCACGTGAAGCTGACCCTGCCCGAGGGATACACGGTGACGGTGCCGCCGGATGTGAAGCACTCGACGGCGTTCGCGGAGTATACGTCCACCTATGTATTGAAGGACCGCACCTTGGAGATGGATCGTACGCTGCGCTACAAGGAGCACGAACTGCCGGTGAGCGAGTTCGGCGCGTACCGCGATTTTGTGAAGGGTATGAGTGACGATTCGTCACAGATGCTGCAACTTGTCGGCGCGTCGGCGAAGGGGACGGCCAGAGCGGATAACAGTCAGGCGGGCGAGCTGATGGGGCAGGCGTATCAGGAGTTTTACGATCATAACTACAAGAGCACACGCGAACTGCTGGACAAGGTGAAGGCGCTGAATGATCAGCAGACCGGCCTGTGGGGAGAGTATGGCGCGATCGACTGGAGCAATAAAACACAGGCTATCGCCGACTATAAGAAGGAGATCGAGCTGCATCCGGAATCTCTGTTTGCCTACAATGACCTGGCCAGTCTGTACGCCAGCCAAGGGCAGTGGTCGGATGCGGAGCAGACGCTTCAGGCATGGGCCAAGGCAGATCCTGCCGACCCGAAACCGCATGCCCGTCTTGGCTCACTGCAGTTGGGGCAAAAACACTTCAAGGACGCGGAAACTTCCCTACAGAATGCGATCGCGCTCAGTACGGAGTCGAATCAGCTAAAGGTGCAACTCGGAGAGGCACAGGTCAAGGCTGGGGACACGGATGCGGGCAAGGCGACGCTACATGCGTTGATGGACAACAGTGACGATGTGGCCCTGTTGAATGGCGCAGCATATGAACTGGGTGATGCAGGACTCGATTTACCCGCAAGCGAAGCGGCCAGCCGGAAAGCCGTGCAGATACTGGAGACTCGAACGCCTTCGGCCACGGCAGCAGGCGCGACAAAAGCGGATTTCGCCAATGTCATGCTGCTGGCAGCGAACTGGGACACGCTGGGATGGATCGACTTCAAGGAAAGCAAAATGCCGGAGGCGGAGTCGTATGTGCGAAGCGCCTGGCTGTTGCTGGCTGGAGATCCTGAGTCCGGCGAGCATCTGGGGAAGATTTACGAGGCCGAAGGTAAGAAGGAAGACGCGCTGGCCACCTATCGGCTGGTGGTGAAGGGGATGGAGCATCCTGGAATGCCGCCAAACTATGCGGATATGAAGACGGAGATGGAAGGACGGATTGCGGCCCTGACCAAGGCCGGCGTGCATGAGAAGCCCGGCCCGCAGGTCCAGCAGAGTGGCGACGAAGTGGCAGCGCTGCGCACGTACACGATTCCCAGCCCACTCAAGGGGCAATACGCTTCGGCAGATTTTCTGCTACTGCTGGGCGACAACCACGCCGAGGATGTCCGCTGGTTGAAGGGCGACGAGGAACTGAGGAAGGCGACACCCGGGCTGCTGGCGGCAACCTATCGTGCGCCGCTACCTACGGGATCGAAGGCCAAGGTGCTGCGACGCGGCATTCTGGCGTGTACGACGGGCTCGAAGACATGTCTGCTGGTGCTGCTGCCCGCGGCGCAAGCGCAGATGGATAACTAAGGGCGACGGTTTGCGCGTCCGCAGGGGGGTCCATTCCGTCTCTTGTGCGTGGTGAGGGCCGACGACAGGGCCGCCGCGATAGAGTACGCCTGTGGCTTTCGGCTGGGGTACAAGCGGGAATGATGAAACGCCAACGGTTCTTCTCCCGGCAGGGATGGACGGTGCTGCGCTGCGCAGTGTTGCTCACGGCAAGTTCGGCCTGGATTGCGGTCACGGCGCAGCAAGCCCGTTCCGGAAACTCCGGCTCCGCCCGCGTGTATGTGCAGGTGGATGGGACGGATGGCGGTGGCGTGGGCGTTTCCATCGAAACGCCACTTTTCGCTGAGCGCTGGGGGGCAGCAGCTGTCATTTGCAATCGCAAATGTGACGATTTCCAAGAGAAGCGGGGCGGCTCTCCCGCGAAATTATCTGCTGGTGCTTCCTCCGCCATTTCTGTCAGAGGAGATGAAGAGGCCGTGCCGCACGTTTGCGAGCGAGTTGAAGCGCACTGGAGGATTCGCATAGTGGATCCATCGGGCACGCAGGCTGAGACGATTCCGTGCGGGACGGGAGGCGCGGCGTGTGATCCACTTTCTTCGCGGCTCGGAGATGGATCCGGTGAAGCGGCTGGGCGAGGCGCACGAGCGGCGGGTGGTCTTGTATCTGACGTCGCAGATACACACGCTCCAACCAGTGTTACAGAAGG
Organism: uncultured Acidobacteriaceae bacterium; assembly: GCA_963712845.1. Taxonomy (GTDB): domain Bacteria; phylum Acidobacteriota; class Terriglobia; order Terriglobales; family Acidobacteriaceae; genus KBS-83. The sequence continues at coordinate 60,929 of CAVQJM010000036.1, read as the reverse complement.
CCGCGACCAACGCGGGGCCGATGGTCTTCGACGTTGGTGGGCATGAGACGTATTTCGTGGATAAGCAGAATTATCCGTCCTACGTCGCTCCTACCAGCCACGCCGCGATTCATGCTGGAGCCTTCGCGCCGGACGGGCCGGCCCCTTATTTTGTTGGGCAACGGGGCGTGACGCGGCCGGAGCGGTCCATCCGCTCGGCTTTGCGCGATGCGATGTATGGGGCGCAGGGTTTTTATGTCTTGACGACGAACCTGCACGGTCCGAGGGATGTGCTCTCGCTCGCCTGAAGAAGATGCCGGCTGGGTTGACGGCGGCAGCGTCGGTTTCCGTGGAGGAGGGAGAGACGCCCCGGCTGGAGATCGTGCAGTAGCGCGGCGTGACGATGGGGCGTGGACCGTCGAGCAAAAACGGCAAGACCCGGGCTGTGACCCCCGGGTCTTGCGGAAGGGTGGGCGCCAACGAAACGCCGGTCCCTTTGCAACGTCGTGGATGTGGCTGAAGGCTAGTCTTCGTTGCGGACCCAGCCGTCTTCGGTGAGGACCAGGGTGGCCTGGTCGACGGCCTGGTCGGTTACGGCCTTGGCGACGGCGGGGAAGGCGGTCTGGATGGCCTGAATCTTGGCCCAGTCAGGGCTGCCCTTCTCGACGAAGTGGTACTCGACCTTGGTGAAGCGGTTGCCGTGGAACTCGGTCGGGGTGGAGTAGTTGTCGACGCTGGTGACCTGGCGCTTGCCGTAGCAGAAGCGACCCTTGCCGGGGACCTGCTGACCGGTGAGGGTCAGCTCATAGCGCAGATTGCCGTCCTGGGAGGTCCGGGTGAGCAGGCCGGCGGCGGTCAGGGCGTCCAGCTTGCTATGGACGTCGCCGAGGAGCTTGTCATTGGCCTGCATCTCGAAGGGGTAAGGGAGCGGCTTGGTGAAGAGGCAGTCGGCGTTGGCCGAGTAGTCCTCGTTCAGCACATGAGCGAAGTTCTGCTTGCTCATCTCCCGCTTGTCGCCGCACCCGGATCCCAGGAGAACCAAAGCACCCGCAATTGCTGTCAGACCTGCAAGATGTTTAAGCTGCCGTGTCATTTCTACCCTCTCAGTGTGAAAATCTTTCGCAACTGTACGGGAGAAACTTCAGCAAGAAAAGCTTACGGAAGGGGCATTCGAGGGTCAAAACGGGTCCACATTTGGGGGATAGTTCCGGTTTGAGCGAGGAAAAAGTGCTCGATTGCACCGAGGGTAGAGCAGATTGTTGGGTAGAGATCGGAGCTCATGGAATCGACAAAGAGGGTTGGGCAGCATGCGCGTCCCACAAAGGTTGTAGAAAAACTGCCCAATGGCCGGTGGCTGGTTTTGCCGTGCGGCCGCCTCCGATAAGGCGCACGGAGGGCCACCGATGGGCCGTCCTCGGAGAAGCTGAGGATTCGTTCGGGGAGGGAGATCAGTTGCTCTCCACCCAATCGAACGCAGTTTTAGACCGTCACACGGACAATTGCGGCGATACATTAACCGGGCGGAACGGGGACGGCCTATCTGCTATTTGAGGTATGCGCGGACGAGGTCGATGAGGTCCTCGGCTACTTCCTGCGAGGGGAGCGAGGGACGGCCGGGCTGCATCATGTGCTCGCGGATGTGGTCTTCGAGGACCTCGGCCATGAGGCTGTTGACGCCGCCGCGTACGTTGGCGAGGAGCATGAGGACGTCGGCGCAGTCAGTGTCGCTGCCGAGGGAGCGCTCGATGGCGTCGACCTGACCGCGGATGCGCTTGATGCGGGCGAGAAGTTTTTTGTCCTGACGATGAGCCATTTTCGTGTTGCCTCGTTATCTCTCTCTAGTACTTTATATCCTAGGGGGGTATGGTATATACGAGATGGGCCGCTATACCGCCCCAAACCAATTTACGAATTTACGAAGCTGCGGTGATGGCGCGGCAGCGGAACGTGGTACCAAGGGTTTCTGAGTATCTGTAGTGTGCCACGCCGGGCGCGGGGCCCGATCGCAACTGGAATTCTGCCGTTCGCCCTCCTCCGGTGGGCCAGGACCAAACGAGGAGACGCCGAGAACGTGCTGTCGCGAATGACAATCTGGATGCTCGCACTGCTGGGGATGTTGGTGGTGGAGCGCGGCGGTGCGGCACAGATGACCGCATTTACACCTGCGGCAATCACTCCTGCCTCCCCGGCGGGTGATCCTCAGGCGGCGGGCGGTGGGCATGCGACGGCCAGTTCCACGGAAAACGCGGACGATAACAACGAGCAACTGACGATGTTTCCGCACTCGGAGACAGCGCCGTGGTTTGTGGCCGGACAGGCAAACATCATCTTCCAGGCGCATCCCAGCTTTCACTCGCCGTACCAGGGCACGAACAGCCTGCGCGGCGCGGGCGAGTACAAGACTTCCCTGCTGGGCACGTTGTATCTGGGCTATCAGCTTGGGCGCGGAGTGCGCGGTGAAACACCGACCTGGAGCGAGCGCTACAACACGGATTTTATTGCGGATTTTGAATCGTCGGGCGGACGCGGGCTGAGTCAGGCGCTGGGACTGGCCGGATTTACCAATCTGGATGTGGTGCGCAATCCGAACCTGGGATCGAAGCCCTACGTGTCTCGAGTGCAGTTTCATCAGACGATCGGCTTCACCAACGAGATGACGGAGGTGGAGCGCGGGCCGTGGTCGCTGGCCACCGAGGCACCGGTGCGTCGGCTGGAGTTGCGGCTGGGCAAGATGTCACTGCCCGATGTGCTGGACATCAATGATGTACTGAGCGACAGCCACATGCAGTTCACCAACTGGACCGTAGACAACAATGGCGCGTGGGACTACGCGGCAGACACGCGCGGTTACACATACGCAGGCGTGATCGAGTACCAGGACCGCAACTGGGCGGCGCGCTACGCGCTGGCAGCGATGCCGGTGGTGGCGAATGGCATCGACCTGGACTGGGCGCTGAGCCGCGCGCGGGGACAGAACTGGGAGTTTGAGCTGCGGCGGGGATTGTGGCCCAAGCAGAAAGGCACGCAGCGCGTGCTGGCGTTTGTAAACAACGCGCACATGGGTGACTATCGCGAGTCTGTGACGCGGTACGTCGACGGCCTTGATCGAACGCCGGACATTCACAAGACAGAGCGCTTCGGCGCGGTGAAGTATGGCTTTGGCTACAACGTGGAGCAGCAGGTGACAGAGCATCTGCGCGCGGCGGGGCGCTTCGGCTGGAACGAGGGACAGCACGAGTCGTTCGCTTACACCGAGGTGGACCAGACGGTGCTGCTGGGTGGGGACTACGACGGCGCGCAGTGGGGACGCGAGAACGACAAGGTGGGAGTGTCGCTGGTATCGAATGCGATCAAGAAGGACCACCAGAACTATCTGGCCGATGGCGGGCTGGGATTTCTCCTAGGCGATGGACGGCTGCACTACGGTCGCGAGACGACGGAAGAGGCTTACTACAACGCGCACACGTGGCGCGGGCTGTACTTCGCGCTGGGGCTCTCGCACATCGACAATCCGGGATATAACCGCGATCGCGGGCCGGTGTGGGTACCTTCGGTGCGCTGCCACGTGGAGTTCTAAAGGTGCTGGCCGCACGGGCGGACGCCCCGGCGGGGCGGATTGCTGGGGAGATCCGTTTGCTCGCCGCCGCGGAAAATTGCGGCGACCTGGGTGGCGGGTTCAGTTAGAAAGGTGGAGTTGGCCTTGGTATGCGTATGTCGTCTGCGCTGATCTTCTATGACAAGACTCTGTAACGTCACTGCGGTGCTGTTCGCTGTGCTTTTCAGTGCGGCTTCCCTTGCTGGGCAGCAGGCGTTCCCGGTGGTCTCGACGGTGGATGCGCCGACCATCGCCGGGCGCCCGGTGGCGCTGGACAGAAGCGGCAAATTGCTGCCGTGGCCGATGCCGGAGGACACCGGGTATTCCTACTCCGCCTATTTCCTCTCGCAGTGGACGATCGTCTGGGACCAGTACAACCGGCAGCGGCTTCCCTACTTCTATTGTTGCTTCGATTTCGATCGAACGACATTCGAGTTGACGCCGGACCCGCACTGGGCGAACTCCACCGGCTATCTGCGCGCGATGATGCAGGGATTTGTGGAGCGGCTGTATCCGTATACGGGCGATCCGCGGACGCTGGAGTTTTTGGAGAACTTTGTCGATTACGAGTTGGAGAACGGCACGACACCGAAAGACTATGCGTGGTCTGAGGTGCCGTATCCATCGGCGAATCCGGGCAGCGCGCACTACACGGGATGGAGCCAGCATGGCGAGGATTATGTGGAGCCGCATGTGGTGGGAGAGGACGGCTATGGCTATCTGCGGCTCTATGAGATGACGGGAAACACGAAGTATCTGGTGGCGGCGATTCGTTGCGCCGATGCGCTCGCAAAGAACTTTACGGCCGGTGACGCAGACCATTCGCCGTGGCCGTACCGGTGCCATGCCAAGGATGGCAGCTTGAAGGACGGCAAGGGGATGTTTCCCTACTCGGCCAATGTGGTGGAGCCGATTATGCTGCTGGACGAGTTGATTCGCCTGGACCAGGGAGATACGGCTGCCTACAAGAAGACGCGTGCGGGTGCGTGGGCATGGCTAATGAAGTATCCGATGCAGAACAATGTTTGGGTTGGATATTTCGAAGATGTGCAGGGCAGCATGGACAACATGAACCAGGTGATACCGCTGGAGTTTGCGCGGTATGTTCTGCTCCATCCGGAGAAGGATCCCGAGTGGCGCGAGCATGCGCGACAGTTGATCGAGTGGGTGAAGACCACGCCGAAGTGGCCGAAGTACATGGTGCACGGCGCCCTGATCACGACGGAACAAGGAAGCGGGCCCAAGGATTTCTGCTGCAACCTGGCGAACCAGTGCTGCGACAGCCACAGCGCGCGGCTTGCTGCGGTGGAAGCGTTGTATTTCGCGAGTACGGGAGATATTGCATATAAGGACGCTGCATACCGGACCTATAACTGGGTGACGTATTTCCAGGGGCTGCCGGCGGGCGCGCACGCTCCCTTCAGCACGCAGTGGTGGTTTACCGATGAGTTTGCCGACGGGCCTCGCCGGATGATGGATGCGTTCTGGGCGGTGCCGGAGTGGGCTCCGGCGGATGAATCGCACCTGCTGGGATCTTTATCAGTCGTGTCGAAGATTGCTTATGGCGCAGGCAGGGTTACGTATTTGACCTTCGACGCGGCCTCGACCGATGTGTTGCGGCTAAACTTTGTTCCTGACTCGATTTGGGTTGGAGGAAGGCCGATCACCCGGCGCAAGGATTTGCGGCAGGAGGGATACACCTTCGACACAGCGACGCGGGTGCTGCGGATTCGCCACACGACGTCGCGAGATGTGGACGTGCAGGGAAAGAGCGACCAGGTGCCGCCGTCGTGGATCACCTTTGACGATCCGCATCTTGCGGCGGGGACGCTGCTGGTGGGCCAGTATCCATCGGGCATTGTCGATTGGGGGCGTGGCGGGTGGCAGATCGGCACGCCGCTGGGGAAGTTTGGGACGTTCACGCTGGCGCTGTCCAATCCGAAAGCCGAAGGCGAAGGCGAAGAGTTCAGTTTCTACGCACCGCGCATTTTTGCCGGCATCGATGTTTACAACGATGGAGACACGGATGCGACGGTGACGGTGCGCTCGCCAGAGACGCGCGAGGTTTCCTGCATCATCAAGCCGAAGGAGCTTCGCCGGTTGCGGACTGGCTGGCGCGAGGCTAGCTCCAAGGTGAGTTTTGTATTTGCAAATGGGCAGGGATTGCGCTTTGACAACCTGGCCTTCGTGCATCCCTGATCGCAGTCCAGAGCCTTCCTGTGGACGGTTTTGATAGGGTGTATGGTGCCTTTCGAACTACGGCCGATTTGAGGAGAGCGAGATGAACCGCAGGAACTTCATCATCACCGCGAGCGCGACGCTTGCCGGGCTGTCGATGTTGCGGGAGGCGGATGGGGCCTCTTCGCCCTGGATAGAAAACGATTTCCACGCCGAGATGCCCTTGCTGCTAGGCACCGACTACTACCCCGACCAGACCGCGGAGCAACTTTGGGAGCGCGATGCGGCCGAGATGGTAGCCATGGGCATCACCAACGTTCGCGTCGCGGAGTTTGCCTGGGGGCTGATGGAGCCGCGGGAGGGAAGCTTCGACTTTGCGTGGCTTCGGCGCTCGGTCGATCTGCTGCACAACCACGGCCTCGCGGTGATCCTTGGGACACCGTCCGCAGCGCCTCCGCCGTGGCTGACGCAACGCTACCCCGAGGTGCTGATGGTGAACGAGCACGGGCTGACACTTTCGCCGGGGACGCGGCGCTTCACCTGTCCGACGAACAAGAAATACCGCCAACTGTCGCTGGCAATCGCAACCGAGATGGCGCGCGCCTTCCAGACGGCGCCGGGCGTGATCGGCTGGCAGATCGACAATGAGCTGACACTGGGCGAGTCTGGGCGCTGTTACTGCCACGCCTGCCGCGAAGGCTTCCAGCAATGGGCGATGCAGAAGTATGGGTCGATCGAAGCGATCAACCAGGCCTGGGGGACAGTGTTCTGGAGCAACACATACACCGATGCGACGCAGATCCCAGTACCGCTTCCCTCTGGCGCGCCGCCGAACCCGGGGTTCGCTCTTGACTACGATCGCTACCAGAGCTTTGCGAACGTCAGCTTCCTGAAGGAGCAACTGGTGATGCTCCGGCAGATGTGCCCGAAGCATTTCGTAACCACCAATAACGTCACGCTGGCGGATACGATTGATTCTCGCGACCTTTACCGCGATCTCGACTTCGTGGCTTCAGACAACTATCCGGGCTTCACCGCAATTCACCTGATGGAACGGAACGCGGGAGCCAGCATGCCGGTGGAGGCGCTCACGTCTGTTATCGCGATGTCGCTCGACTTCAGCCGCAGCGCGAAGGATGGCAAGCCCTTCCTGATCATGGAGCAACAGACAGGCAAGGCAGGCCAGACCATCATGGCACCGCAACCCGAGCCGGGGCAGTTGCGCCTATGGACCTATCAGGCGGTAGCCCATGGCGCCATGGGCATCAATTACTTTCGCTGGGACACCGCAACCTCCGGCGCTGAAGAGTACTGGCATGGGCTGCTGCGGCACGATCGGTCGAAGAGTCCAGGATTCGCAGAGATCCAGAAGACGATCGAAGAGTCGAAACAGCTCGGCCGCAGTGCGCTGGAAGCACCGTACGCGGCGGAGGCGGCGCTGTGCTTCGACTACGACTCGGATTGGGCGATGGCGATCCAACCGGGACAGCCGCAGTTGAAGTACATGACCGAGGCGATCTCGTGGTACGGCGCGGCCGCGGCCTCGCACGCTGGGATCGATGTTGTGGACGGAAAGGGCGATCTTTCGCGCTACAAGTTTGTTCTCGCTCCGCTGCTCTACGTAGTCTCCGCGAAGCAGGCTGAGGCGATCCGGAGTTATGTGCGCGGCGGCGGCACGTTTGTGGCGGGCTTCCGGCTGGGCGTGAAGGACGAAGATAGCCGAATCGTGGAGACGCCGCTGCCCGGCCTGCTCCGCGATGTGATGGGTGTGGAACTGATCGACTATCAGCCGATCTTTTCCGACAAGCAAGGGGTCAAGTTCCAAGGCATGCTGGCGGGCCCTGATGCGGAGTGCCGCATATGGTCCGACATTCTCGACCCGAAGGGCGCCGAGGTGCTGGCGGCCTATACGACGGCGATGCACGCAGGCAAGGCTGCTATTACCTCCCATAATTTCGGCAAGGGAAAGGCGGTATACCTGGGCGCGCACCTGGAGCCCGTCGACCTGGCGCGGGTGCTCTTGACGCTGATGGGTGCAGGGGACCTGCAAAGCTCGTGGAAGGTGCCGCAAGGTGTCGAAGTCTGTACCCGAGGCACGGGCGCGACGACGTGGACTTACGTGCTGAACCATACCTCGCAGCCGCAGACGGTGCAGATGCACGGCAGTTATCGTGACCGGCTGACGAACACGAGCCATGCGGACACGGTGACGCTGGAGCCGTATGGGGTGCGCGTGCTGACACCTGCGTAGCGATGCTGGCGCACGGTAATGGTACTGCCACCCCTCCCCCTCCCGTCGCCGGAGGATGGCTTGTAACTCCTTCTACTTCTATGGGTTAGGCGGTCTCCCGAGGGTCAAATTCGTCTTTCTAAAGAGCTTATCGCTTAATTCCTCATTCTGAAGGATTTAGGCGGTGTGTCGGCGGACTCGCGCCGGCGGTTCCCACATGTCCAACAATTTACCCACATGGATTTACTTGCATGGATTTACCCGCATGTTTAAGAGATGTGGGGCACCCTGCACCCGAAAATGAAAAACGCCACCGCTTGGGTGACGTTTGTTTTTGCTCTCTATTTCCAGTGTAGCGAATTGGGTTGGGTGAAGTGGCAGTTTTTTGCCGTGTTTGCTTCTGCTGTTCCGATTTGAAAATTGAACGCGCGGTTCAATGAGCGCATTGGCCTGATATGGAGTGACCGTGTCAACGGGGCGAGATCTGTGGGAGTGTTTCGATGTTTTCTTTTCCCGAAGACAGAGCGAGCAGCAGTCGGAGCAGTTTTGAGCGACGATTGATCAGTCTGATATTCGCGGGTCGGAACCGCATAATCATGATCCGTCGGGAGCTGCCTCTGACTGTTATCGCGAGTCCGGTCGAGCCTGTCGCATAGGCCAAGCGAGGATTCTCCTTCGTGCTTGCCCTGGCTGCTGCTGGCTCTGTGTTCGAGATGGATGTCACCGTTCATCGATTCGGTGTTCTTAGCTTTTTCTTCTGAGGAAGTTTTTGTCTTTGCTTTTGGTTGTCGTCAGGCGGCAACTTGCTGCTTGGAAATAGTCTCGGCTCTGGTTCCAATGGCCCAGATGAATCCCAACAGTTCACGAGCAACTGCAGTAGCAATTTTCCTCTGGTCCTTGCCGGCCGCGCCCAGTTTCCTATAGCGCTTGTGCAGCCGATGTTGTGCCTTCCACGCAATCTCTTTCGTCTCTTCCGAAATGCTCTCCTGTCGTCTGCGCAATCGGTACCAGATACAGGGTGGACGACGATAGCTCCATGCTGCCTCGACAACGATTCGTCGCAAATGTGCGTTGCCAGTTTTCGTGATACCTCCACGCCTGGTTCGCTGCCCGCTGGAATCCTCGCTGGGAACAGCACCGCAATAACCCATCAGTTGCCGGGCGCTGTCGAAACGGGATACCTGGCCCAGTTCGGCCGCGATGGTCACGGCCGAGATACCCGCGATACCGCGCAGCGCCTGCAGATCGTTGATGACTTGTTGTAAAGCTGGCGAAGCCAGCTTTACCGCCTCCATGATGGCCTGCTCCAGACGAGCTACGCGTTCGCGCATGTGCTCGACCTCATGCAGATAATCTTGCCGTGTGGCCTCCTGAGCGATCTGCCCAAAACGTAGCTGCGCAACCCAGATCAGATAGGGCCGCGTCCACGGCCTCACTCCCGATGGTGGGCGCTTGCCTGAGCGCAGAAGGAACTTGCTCAACCTATGCCGCGCTCGCATCTGATCCTGCTTGGCTGCCTCGCGAGCACGCACCAGATCCCGCAAGGCCTCGGAACCTTCATCCGGAACCCATACCGCGGTTAGATCTCCAGATCGATGGCAACGCGCCAGCTTTTCCGCGTCACGCCGATCCGTCTTTACCCGATCGCCTGCCTTAGTTGGTACCAGCGTCGGCGCAACCACGGTGCACTGCACACCCAGCTCCGCCAATTGCCAGTACACGACGTAGCCCGTCGGTCCTGCCTCATAGCAGACTCGCAGCTTCTCTGCTGGACCAAGCTTCCTGATCATCTTGCGAATCGACTCGCCACGGTTCGGAATCGTACCCAGGCTCCGTACCTCGCCATCCGGCTCCGCAATCGCTACGGCGATCGTCTCGGCATGGACATCCAAACCCAAAAATCGTAACTTCTCCTGCATGACCGGCTCCCTTCCGCTTGTGGCTCTGAACTGCGTGTCCTGATAAACACACAGCCTAACCCACGATCAGCGCATCGGCGCCGGTCACTCCATACTGACTGTTAGCGCCAATCGAGAATCGTGCAGGCATTTCGCTAGGTGTTCGGTAGCCCATCACGGTCACCACAGACTCACGCTCCAACAAAGGGGAATCACACGTCAACCTGCTCGCCGCCCGTGGAGTCTAATTCTTCAAACCCATGCGGAGAAGAAGGCTTTGGAAACGGGGGTCGGGACGCAGACCATCAAGCAGAAAGTCAGATTTGAGGAACCAGGACATGTCCAAAGACTTCTCCGAGTATGCTTTCTCCAGGAACGCGAAAGCTTTGTCGTTTTCGCCGAGGCCAGCATATATGGTGGCCAGCTTGTACGGCGAAATGGAGGTCCCTTTCGATTTCCGCTCCAAATCACGAAGGATCTTCTCCCCTTCGCCTTTTTTGCCCGCGACTGAATAGGCGTGTGCCAGCGCCACAGCAGGGCCCTGATCGCCATCTGAGACCTCAATCGCCTTCTGGTACTCGGAGATCGCTTCCTGAAGATTGCCTGTACCTTCGTAACCGATGCCGAGATAGTAGTGTTGAAACCAGACCTTCGGATCCAAAAGTAGCGCTCTCTTGCTTGCTTCGACCAGGCGAGGGTAATCCCTCAGCTGATAGTACGTTCCTGATTCAGACGACGCCGAACTGAAACCATAGTCCAGTTGCTCGACCTTCGCTATCTCGGCCAAAGCTTCGTCGCGCCTCCCCATGAATGCGAGCAGCAGGGCGCGATCCTCATGCGCGCAGCTGTAACTCGGCGCCAGCGCAATGGCGCGGTTGAACGCTCGATCCGCAGCGTCCCAGTCCCAGTCAAACCGCCAGTTCAGCGCGCCGAGAGCGTCATAAGTTTCGCCGATGCCGTCGTCCAGCGCCATTGCTTTGGCTAACTCTTCTTTGGCAGACCGATAGGCCGGCTCCTTTGGCAACGCTCCAGTAAATGCTAAATAAATGTAGGTGTCTCCGAGACCGGAGTAAGCGAGGGCAAAGTTTGGATCTTTCTGGATCGCTTCGTCGAAGAGATGCTGCGCCTTCCGAAGGGAATCAGGTTTGGTGAACTCGGTGGTGAAGTAAAGATGCCCCTTGAGATAAGCATCGTACGCCGCTGGGTTCACGGCGTAGCTTCCGTGAAGCTGGGCCTGCTGCTGTGGAGTCAATTGTGCGCGGACTTGCTGTGCTATAGCGTCGGCGACATCACCTTGCAGCTTCAGCACATCGCCAAGATCGCGGTCATAACTCTCTGCCCAGAGGTGCCGATCGGTGCGCGCCTGGAGAAGTTGAGCGGTGACGCGCACGCGCTGACCCGAACGAACAACCGAGCCTTCCACGATGGCGTCCACGTTCAACTCTCGTGCAATTTCAGGCAGGCTCTTTCTTGTCCCTTTGTATTGCATTACGGACGTTCGCGAGATGACGCGCAGCGAGCCGACTTTGGCGAGGTCCGTAATCAACTGATCGGTCATTCCATCGGCGAAAAATTCCTCTGATTGGTCGCCGGAGAGATTGGCGAGAGGCAAAACGGCAATGGAATTTAGGCGCGAAGCAGCACTCGTAGGACGCGTACTCACGTGCGCCAGCCAGACGGCAAGGCCTATAAGCAGTGCCGTGAGAATCGCCGTGGCCAGGAATTTGCGAGATTTGGCATGGGTTGGGCTGACAGGCACTTCGGTCGGCGGCGCATTTTGCGTAAGAACAGTTTGCGTAAGAACAGGAGGTAGGGACTGAACGTCTGCTCCGTCTACCTGACCGATGAACCTGTATCCGCGGCGGGGAAGTGTTTCGATGTATCGGGGCGTCTCGGCGGAGTCGCCAAGCACCTCGCGAAGGCGGGCAATGGCATTGTGAAGACTATGGTCGAAGTCGATGAAGGTGTCCGCGGTCCAGATCTGCGCGCGGAGCTCCTCGCGGGTGACCACATCACCGGAGCGAGTTAGCAAGGCGGCCAGGACTTGCAGGGGTTGACCCTGGAGGCGGAGCTTTATGCCGCGTTTGCGCAACTCACCTGCGCGAACATCCAGTTCGAAGTTGGCGAAACGCAGTACGCGCGGGCCCGGTGCGGAAGTAGCCATTGCGGCACCCGTCGAGGTCGGCCAAGTCTAGCACGGTTAGCGGAAGGCTGGTTGATCAGAAAAACCCTTTACTTTCAACAGGCTACCAATGGAGATAACTTTGGGGACGAATGGAGGGCGCGAGGATTGCACGCCGGGAAGGAACTGAAGAGAGTGCGGATGGTTGTTGCGGGACTCATCGTACGGCGCCCCGGTAAGCCGCTGGTGAGCAATTCCGGCGAGACCTATAAGGAGAATCCGAACATGAAAAAGCTATCGCATCTGACGATGCTGTTGGCTGCCTTTCTGGCACCCACCTCATTTGTCCTCGCGCAGCAACAAAACCAGGCAGCCGTGCAGGTAGATCAAGACAAGCTGGTTCAGATTGTTCGCAATGCCACCAGGCAATATGCGAATGACGTCAGGGCAGCTACCAACGCTGGATACAGTCCCGTACTCGGCTGCGTAAGCGGGTCCGACCATGGCGCCATGGGCATCCACTACGTCAATACGAGTCTGCTGAACGGACCCGTTGACGCCACGCAACCGACAGCTCTGATCTATGAGCCATCGTCGAGCGGGAAATACCAGCTAGTCGGCGTCGAGTACATCATCCTTGCGAGCGCCCTTCCCCCCAACCCCGCTCCCGAGGTGGCGGGTCATCTGATGGTGTACGTCGACAATCCTAACCGTTACGGCCTGCCGGCGTTCTACGAACTCCACGTTTGGGCCTGGAGGGCCAATCCCCAAGGGTCTTTTGTGGACTGGAACGACCACGTGTCGTGCGCAAGTAAGTAGAGACAGAAGCGTCCATGGTGGCAGCGCTGGCGAACCACTTCAACCATATCGACCTCATAGGACTGAATTGGCGGCGACTCGGACGTTACCGCCTTTCGTCTCGGTTTATGCATTATCGCCGATGCACTCATCGAAGCTCGTCCGTTCCTGAAAAGTCGACTCCGCACCTAACGGCGCTTCGCTCCGGATGGCACGGCTTGCTCGGAGCGGTTCTCCCGGTCCGTGGATTCTTCGCTTATGAGAAACCTTTGGGACGCTCGCTGGCTACGTTGAAGGCGCGCTCGAGGGCGACGCCTACGCGGCCGAGCATGCCTTCGTCGAAGAGTTTGCCGATGAGGGTGATGCCGTGGGGGACGCGGCGCGGCGGGCTGAATTTCGGCAATGGGTGCTTTGGGTCGGGGGCCCAGTCGCTGCGGGCTTCGTTGACTGCGACGAAGCCGGCGCGCAGGGTGAGCGAGGGATGGCCGGTGAAGTTGGTGAGGGTGAGCATCTCGTCACGCAGCGAGGGGACGAGCAGCATGTCGACCTGTTTGAAGATGTCCATCATCTGCTCGGCGACCTTGCGGCGGAAGCGATCGGCCTGCACGAAATCGACGGCGGAGAGAAAGCGGGCCTGGCGGAAGATGTTGGGCCACGCGTCGGGGACCTGTGCCTTGAGCTGATCGACACCATGCGACAAGGTGAGTTCTTCGAAGGCCGCAGCGGCTTCGGCGAAGAGAATCAGGTCGAGCGAGTCGTAGGGCCAATTTGGCAGCGCGAAGGGCACGGGCTCCATACCGAGTTTCTTCACCTCATCGAGCGCGGCACGATCGACATCGGTGGCGGGCGGCTCGGCGAGCCACGCCGGTATGTAACCGACGCGGATACCTTTCACGGGCAGTGCGGCGTTGTAATCGAGATGGCTGGGGACGCAGGCGAGGTCGCCGCCGCCGGGGACATCGCGATCGGGACCGCTGATGACGCGGAGGACGAGCATGGTGTCCTCGACCGAGCGGGCCATGGGGCCAAGTTTGTCGAGCGACCAGCAGAGCGTCATGGCGCCGGTGCGCGGCACGCGACCATAGGTGGGACGCAGGCCGGTGACGCCGCAGCGCATGGACGGGCTGACGATGGAGCCGCCGGTTTCGCTGCCGATGGCGAAGCCGACGAGACCCGCGGCGGTGGCGGCGCCGGGGCCGGCACTGGATCCGGAGGAGCCTTCTTCGAGCAGCCACGGATTCATGGTCTGGCCGCCGAACCAGATGTCATTGAGTGCGAGTGCGCCGAGCGAGAGCTTGGCAACGAGCACCGCGCCGGCGGCGGTGAGACGCTGGACGACGGTGGCATCGGTCTTCGGAATGCGATTGCGGAAGGGCTCCGCGCCATAGGTGGTGGGGATGTTGGCGGTGTCGAGCAGATCCTTTGCGCCCCAGGGAATGCCGTGCAGCGGACCACGATAGCGGCCGGCGGCGATCTCGCGATCGGCCTGCTTCGCTTGTTCGAGCGCCTGGTCCTTGGTGAGCGTGATGACGCAGCGGAGTGTGGGATTGAAGCGCTCGAGGCGGTCGAGATAGATGCCGGTGAGCCGCTCGGAGGTGAGCGCGCGTGCGTGGATCCAGCGGCTGAGCTGCGCGACGCTGGCGAAGGCGATGTCGTCGTCGGCCTTGGGCAGAGGCACGAAGGCCGCGGGCGCGGGGAAGAAGTGATCGTGCTGCGGAGGCGGCGGCATGCCGGGCAGCATGGGATTCCATTGCGTGGCGGGGGCGAGGGTGGGCTCAAGCGCGACTTTGCGCGGGCCGGTGCGGCGCTCGTAGAGCGGGGCCATGGCTTGCCGCCAGCTCTCGGCGGCCTGCTTCTCCTCTGCCGTGGTGAGCGAGACGCGGACGAGCTTTTTGGCCTCCTCGAAGGTGACCCCGGAGACCTCCGGACCGACGGCGGGCGCAGTGCCGAAGGCGGGCGGCGTGCCGGGCGCAGGTGGACCGGCGCTGGCGGTGGGAGCGGCGGCGCTGGGCTGTTCGGGCTCGGGAGGCAGCGTGGCAGCCGACAGCAGCGGCCGCAAGACCGAGCGAGCCGTGCTTGAGAAAGTTGCGGCGGGACTTGAGCAGTTCTTCGAAAGACATCGCGTCTGGATTGTAAGGCTTATAGCCTTTTCGGTATTCGCGTGACCGTCCAAGGATTGCAGTTATGGCTTTTCTTGAAGGAAAAGCCAAGCCTTGTGAACATTCCGCAGACCAGAGTATTACCGAAAATGCTATGCGGCGAGTCCGAGCCTAGACGCGCCGGATTGTGGTGATGACGAATGAATCTTAGCTTGATATCAAGCATCTTTATATCGAGACATTATGAACAAGACTGACGGGAAATCACGCGAGGCTGACCTGAGCGGCATCCACCTGTGGCTGGTGCTGTGGAAGGCCGGGCGGGCGGTGGAGGCGCAGGCACAGCGGAGCATTGCGCGCTTCGGCATGGTGATGAGCGACTTCGGTGTGCTGGAGGCGCTGCTGCACCGGGGACCACTGAATGCCAAGCAACTGGGCGCGAAGGTGCTGCTGACCAGCGGGTCGATGACCGCGGCAGTAGACCGGCTGGCTGCGCGTGGACTGGTGCGGCGCGAGGATGATGCGCAGGACAGGCGCGCCTGCATTGTGCAGTTAACAGCGGCGGGCCGGCGGCTGATCGAACGGGCGTTTGCGCAGCATCGCACAGAGATGGAAGAGGTGCTGGAGGGCTTCTCTATCGACGAGCGGAAGACGCTGCTGCCGCTGTTGCGGCGCCTGGGCCGGACGGCTGAAGCTGCGCCGGCAGTGCATGAGGGTTCTTCAGAAATGGTGAAGGAGGCGCCGCCGGTTCGCAGACGGGGCGCAAGAAGGAGCAGCAAATGACTATACAGAAAAAGGTACTGGGAACGTATAACGCGGGATCGAACCACTGGGTGGGAGATGGCTTTCCGGTGAGGAATCTTTTTCCTTCCAACGGGGTCGACGTGAATCCGTTCCTGATGCTGGATTATGCAGGACCGAGCCGCTTTGAGCCGGCGAAGAAGCCGCGCGGCGTTGGCGAGCATCCGCATCGCGGATTTGAAACCGTGACGATTGCCTATCAGGGATCGGTGGGACATCGCGATTCCGCGGGAAACAGCGGCGTGATCTATCCCGGCGATGTGCAATGGATGACCGCGGCCTCCGGCGTAGTGCATGAGGAGTTGCACGAGGCGGAGTTCACGAAGAATGGCGGCATCTTCGAAATGGTGCAGCTCTGGGTGAATCTGCCCAAGGCGCAGAAGATGTCGAAGCCGCGCTATCAGGGGATCACGAAGGCGCAGATTCCGGTGATCGAGCTCGAGGGTGGCGGACACGCGCGGGTGATCGCGGGTGAGCTGCTGGGACGACTCGGGCCGGCGAAGACATTCACGCCGGTGAATTTGTTCGACGTGATTCTGAAGGCGGGCGAACGCTTCGAGCTGCCGCTGCCCGAAGGACACAACACCGCGGTGGTGCTGCGCAAAGGCCACGTGCTGATAAACGGCACAGACAACCTGAGCGGCGAGGCACTGATCGCACCACTGAGCGAGGAGGGCGATGCCGTCACGCTTGAAGCGAAGGCGGATACGCAACTGCTGATCCTGAGCGGCGAGCCGATCGCTGAGCCGGTGGCGAGCTACGGGCCGTTCGTGATGAATACGCGCGAAGAATTGGCACAGGCGGTGGAAGACTATCGCGCGGGACGGATGGGGCACCTGGCCTAACGGACTTGCCGTCCGAGGCAAAGGCGCCTTCGGCGCGCTTCCACATTGGAATACGGGGTTCGCTTCCTTTGGTCGCTCACGTTTGCCGTTATGGGCGACACCGAAAACAGCATGGCGTGAGGAATCTCCTCACGCCATTTTTTTGTGCTCCGAACGGCCGTTAGAACAACAGCTTCAATCCGAACTGGATTTGTCGGCTGGTGGCGGCGGCGGTGACGACTCCTGCCGTGGGACTGAGGGCGGCAGGAGTAGTGCGGGTGGCGGCGCTGGTGCTTTGCTGGGGGCCGGAGCTGAAGACGACCGGATTGGGCGTCATCAGGTTGGTGTGGTTGAGCACGTTGAAGAATTCCGCGCGAAACTGCGCGCGTACGCGCTCGTGGATAGTGGTGGATTTGGCGAGCGAGAGATCGAGGTCGGTGAAGCCGGGGCCGGTGAGCGTGTCGCGGCGCAGGTTGCCGACGGCGCCGGCGGCGGGCGCGAGGAATGCAGCGGGGTTGAAGAACTGATTCGCGCGCGCGGCGGTAGATCCGCCGGCGTAGAGCGAGCCGTGGAAGTTCGGGTTCACGTCCGGACGAACGGGGTTACGCGTGTCGCCTGAGCCGGTGGGGTTGTAGCCAAGCTGCGGGGTGAAGGGAAAGCCAGATTGCAGATTGGAGATGGCGGAGAGTGTCCAGCCGGAGATGGCGGTGTCGGTGACGGAGTTGACGTTGGCAGCGAAGCGGCGGTTGCGACCGAAGGGCAGATCCCACGAGCCGTTGAGCGAGGCGATATGGCGGATGTCCGTGGCGGAGGGACCCCAGTCGAGATCGGGCCGCTGCGGAACGCTGACGAAGGCGGGCGTGTTGGCGGAGACGCTGGTGTTCCACGCAGAGCCGTTGTCGAGGTTTTTCGACCAGGTGTAGTTGGCGCGGAACTGCAGCCCGTTTGCGTAGGAGCGGCGCACGTCGACTTCGAGAGCGTTGTAGCTTGCATTGCCGCTCGAGACCCACGACGTGGTGTTGGTGAGGGCGGGGTTGGCCTTGGTCGTCGTTGGGTAGTAAATGGTGCCGGCGGCGAGCGATGCCGGGCATGCGGCGGAGGGGCAGACGACGAAGGCCGGCTCGTTCTCATCCAGCGAGAGTATCTGGTTATAGCTGTGCGAGCCGATGTAGCCGAGAGTGAGCGAGGTTTGCGGGGCGACTTGCTGTTCGAGCTTCAGCGTCCAGGCGAGTGTGCTGGGGGTTGCGATGTCGGTCTGCACGCTGGAGGGCGAGATAGTTCCCTTCCCGCTGACCGGATCGGAGACCGTGGTGCCGGAGTAGCTGAGGGTTGCGTTGTAGGGCGCGGTCTGATCGAGGCGATAGTTCAGATTGTCGAGCAGGCTTTGCTCGACGCCGAAGGATGCGCGCACCGCGGTGGTGCCGTTGCCAAAGGGATCCCATGCGAGGCCGATGCGCGGCTGCGGCAGGAACTTCGCGCGATTATCAGTGAGAGCGGAAGAGCCGACCGTGGGGTTGGTGTCGATAATGCCGTTGGTGAACTGGTAGTTCGCGGCGCGTCCGTTGGCTTCATTCCATCCATTGCTGCTTTCGACGCGCAGGCCGGCGCGGAGTTCGAGGCGCGGCGTGGCCTTCCACACATCTTCGACATAGCCGGCGCCGAACCAGGAGCGCCAGTTGAGCGGCGTAGGCGCGGGGACGATGGTGAAGGTCTTGATGGTGCCTTGCAGAAATGTTTGCAAGGTGGCGAAGGAGGCCTGGCCGTCCTGATTTTGCGCGAGGTTGTCGTTGCTCTGCAGGCGTTGGAGCCATCCGCCGATTTCGATCTGGTGGCGGCCGAAGGTCCAGTAGATGTGGTCGTCGAGGGTAAAGAGATTGCGCGCGACGGCGTTGTTGCTGCCGACGTTGCCGCCGGCGCCGGTGATCTGCGATGCGCCGTTGGAGGCGGTGGATCCGGAGATAACGATGGCGCCGACGGGGCGGCCGCTGACGAAGCCGGGAACATCGACGGTGGAACTCCCCACGAAGTAAAAGGATGCGCGAGAGAAGCCGAAGCGCGCCGTGTTGAGCAGGCGCGAAGAGAAGATGTGCTGCTCCTCGATACTGGCGACCTGCTCACGCAGTGTTTCGTCTATGACGGCGAAGGGATTGGCGGTGGGGGTGTGCGCGACGGAGTCGTCGATGGTGTAGACACCGAAGAGGAGGTCCTTTGCGCCGAGGTTGTAGTCGGCGCGTGCGGTGCCGAAGTCTTCGCGGATGGTCTGCTTGGGATTGCTGTAGGCGCGCGCGATGCCGGTGGGCTGGCCGGTGGATGGGTTGGTCAGTTCGGCACCGTTGGGCGTGGGCCAGAGCTGCAGCAGATTGGAGACACCGGGGGCGACGCCAACGTGGACGAGCGAGCCGCCTGGACCGGTGGGCAGCAGGCCCTGGCGTGCGTTCGCGTCCGGGACAAGCGCGACGTTGCTGAGGCCGAGATTCTGTCTGTACCCTTCGTAGTTACCAAAGAGGAAGACCTTGTCGCGGCGGATGGGGCCGCCGAGCGAGCCGCCGAAGTTGTTGCGCTGGAACTCGGGGATCTGCTGCTGATCGAAATAATTGCGCGCGTCGAGCGCGCTGTTGCGCAGGAATTCGTAGGCGGCGCCATGTAACTGATTGGAGCCGCTGGCGGTGACGATGCTGATCTGCGCGCCCTGGCGTTTGCCGAAGGCGGCGGAGTAAGTGTCGCTGGAGACGTTGAACTCGCGCACGGCATCGACGCCGAGCAACTGGCCGCTGGTGCCGCCGGGCGTGACGTTGATGAGCGACGCGCCGGTGTACTCAACGCCATTGAGCAGGAAGAGATTGTCCTGCGGCCGGCGGCCGGAGATGGAGAACATGTTGCCGACTGACGAATTTGAAGTCCCGATGCTGCCGGAGCGCTGCGCGGTGTAGTTCACGGTGGCGGGGTTGAGGGTGAGGAGCTGGTCGTAAGAGCGGCCGTTGAGCGGAAGATTTTTTACCTGGCGCTCGTCGACGAGGCCGCTGGTCTGTTGCGTCGTGAGATCGACGGGCGCGGGCTTGTCTGTGACTTCGACATTTTGACTGACGGCGCTGGCGGAGAGCGCAACATTGACGCGAACCGATTGGCCGACGGTGACGACGATGCCGTCGCGTTGCTGCGTGGCGAATGCGGCCCGCGTCGCAGAGACGGAGTAGCGGCCGACAGGGATCGATGGCGCGCTGTAGAGACCCTCGCCGTTGGTGATGAGCTGGCGTTGGCTGCCTGTCTCCTGGTTGCGGATCACGACGGTGGCGCCGGGAATGGCGGCGCCGGATGCGTCGGTGATGGTGCCGCCGATCGATCCGCCGACGACTTGCGCGTGCGATGGCGCGGCGGTGAGTACGAGTGCTGCGAAGATGCCGGCGATAACCGGTTGTGTGATGAAGCGCATGGCTCTCTGGTCTCCAAGATCACGTGCTGAAACCACGTTGCTGAGGAGGAGCGGCGCTTGCAGTGCGACTAGATGCGGCGCTCCCGGTGCGCCCGGCGACAACAACAGGCGCAACATGCGGCGGAGCGACAACAGCTTTGGAATGGAGAGGTCAGATACATGGAGTCCTTCGAGCTTTGCAGTTGGTTGAGCGGCGCTATGCGCCGATATGGAACGGAAGGTCCTTCACTCCACCTTCAGTTACGTTCCGGATCACAAAGTTAACGGGGATAACATCTCAAGCCGGAGAGCGGCGCGTGTCTATCTAGCGACAACAACAGCACGCGGGATGGGCGAGATGGTTCATGTGTAAATGGAGGGTAACACGACGGGCCGCGGGATCAAAAGTCTTGCCCTGTCGGGCGACGGCAGAAATGGTAGATTCGCTGGTGCCATGAAATACCGTTTTCTTACGCTATCTCTTTCCGTGCTTACGTTGGTTGGTTCCGTGATGACAGGCCGCGCGCAGGATGCTGGTGCGCCGCATTTGGCAAAGCGTGGCGACGCGACGCAGCTCATCGTGGATGGCAAGCCATATCTCATATTGGGAGCGGAGATACATAACTCCAGCTCATCCAGCCTGGAATATATGGAGCCGGAGTGGCCGCGCCTGGCGGCGATGGGAGTGAACACTGTGCTGACGCCGGTGAGCTGGGAGCTGGTTGAGCCGACCGAGGGCAAATTCGACTTCACGCTGGTGGATGGGTTGCTGGCCAGTGCGCGCAAGCAGCATCTGCGCCTTGTGTTTCTGTGGCTGGCTTCGTGGAAGAACGGGATGTCGAGTTATCCGCCGGTCTGGGTGAAAGAGGACACGAAGCGCTTTCCTCGCGTGGTGGAGGATGGCAGGCCGGTGAATATCCTGAGCACGTTTGGTGGCGAGACGCTGGCCGCGGATGAGCACGCATTTGCGGCGCTGATGCAGCATCTGCGCGAGGTGGATGCGCACGACCATACCGTGCTGATGATGCAGGTGGAGAACGAGGTGGGCGTGCTGGGCAGCACGCGCGACCACTCCGATGTGGCGAATCGCGCCTTTGCCGGTGCGGTGCCCGGCGAGTTGCTGCGTTATTCTGGACCAACACCATGTATCGCTGAATCCGGATCTGCGTGCGTTGTGGGAGGAGCATGGCGCAAAGACCAGCGGCACGTGGACAGAGGTCTTTGGCGATTCGCCGCGCGCGGATGAGATCTTCATGGCGTGGCACTACGCGAAGTATGTGCAGGCGGTGACGGCGAAGGGCAAGGCCGCGTATGACCTGCCGATGTATGTGAACACGTGGCTCGGCGGCGAGGACGCGATTCCCGGCAACTATCCGAGCGGCGGCCCGCAGCCGCGTGTGATCGATGTGTGGAAGGCGGCAGGAACGGCGATCGATCTCTATGCGCCGGATTTGTATTCGCCGGATGTGTATGGCTGGGCGCGGCGCTATCATCGCGCGGACAATCCGCTGTTTCTGCCGGAGACGCGCGACGGTGAGGCAGGCGCCGAGAATGTCTTCTACATCCTGGGCGAGCATGCGGCGATCGGCTTTTCGCCATTCGGCATCGACAACTGGGCGACGCCGGCGACGGGCGAGATGGCGGAGAGAGAAAAGAGTGGCGAGGATGCGGTGCGGGTGAGTTATGAAGCGATTGCTTCTGTCGCGCCGATGCTGCTGGAGGCGCAGAGCAAGGGCGACGTGCATGGGTTTGTGCTGGATAAATCGCGGCCCGAGGTGCTGTTCGTGATGCAGGGATATGAAGTCGAGGTGAGCCTGGATGAGATCTTCGGCAACCATGCGGAAGATGGCTACGGCATGATCCTGGCGACAGGGCCGGATGCGTTTCTTGGGCTAGGCAAGGGCTTCCGCGTGAAGTTTACGCCGCGAGATTCGGGAGCGAAGCGCGTCGGGATTGGCACCATTGACGAAGGGCGCTTCGAAAACGGGAAGTGGATTGCGGGACGGCGGCTGAACGGCGACGAGAATGACCAGGGTGAATACTGGCGCTTCGATCCGCGTGCGTTGCGGACGGAAAAGGTGACGCTGTATCGCTTCGAGTGAGGTATGCGTTCGACGCGGATGGCCGCGCTCCCGTAGCTACCTACAATAAAGATGCGGCTAACGTACCGGCGTCCCCGTCTCCCGCTGATCGATGACGGTGTAGCCCTCCGGGATGGCGAAGTAGCGCGACTGCGGCTCGGAAACGTTGACATCGGTTGCTGTGAACCGCTCCGTCCCCACATGCGGATTGTCCACGATGGACAGCAGGTCGATGCCGAGCTGTTTCGAGTACCAGAACTCCCGCATGGAAACCATGGGCTGATCGTTTCCGTAGGTGCCCGGGTTCAGCGTGGTGGTATCGCGGTAGCCCACCGTGTCAAAACCCGCAATCGTGTTTCCGCCCAGGTCCTCATGCGTTGCGTATCCGCTGCCATCCGCCATCGCTCCAGACCTTCCGACTGCAGGCTGATAGTTTGCTGCGGTCGATCCGCGATACACCTGCAGGTAGCAATGCTTCGTCGCTGTCTCGCAGTTGTAGAGCGTATGCGCCGCGGGATCGGAGATCTGGATGAAGTTCATCTTCGATTCCATTTTTCCGCCCTTGGGCACCAGCCACCATCGTTCCTGGTAGATGCGGCCGGCGCTGTCGCGCATGATCTGCCGCTTGTTGGCTACGGTGTAGGTACCCCCGTTAGCCATGGTGCGCGTCCACTCCGTTTCGAGGGTCAGGCTGAAGGGAGCGTGCGCGATTGGTGGTATGAAGATGCTCTCGAGCATCTGGCGCGTGCCGCCGTCGTAGGTCTGCACGGTCTTCGAGCCAGCCTGCATACCGGACGACGCCTCGCCCGGCGGCGGGGGAGCAGCGGCAGGTGACTGACTCTGCGCCGAAGCTACAGCCGCAGGTACGAGAAAGGCGAGACAGAAGAGCCGGAACCGGATGCCCATGGTGGTATCTCCGCGGCGACGCCTGCATTCTATCCCTTCGCCACGAACCGGCAGTAGATTTTCTCGCAAGTTGCGATACAGCGAAAGGTCCGCTTAGCTGTCGAGAGCTATGGCGAGGGCGCCATCCGGCTGGGGTGTCGCGGTGACTTGTTCGAGTGAGGCGACGAACCAGTCGGCTGCGGTGAGTTCGGATTGCGGGTGCGACGAGAGCACGGCCAGCACCCGGCAGCCCGCGGCTTTGCCGGAAGCGACGCCGGCGGGTGAGTCTTCGATGACCAGACAATCGGCCGGGGCGAGGCCGAGCAATTTTGCGCCGGTGAGATAAGGCTCGGGGTGCGGCTTGCCGTTGGCGACTTTATCCGCGGAGACGAGCACTGCCGGCATGGGAAGTCCTGCGTAGCCGAGGCGGCCTTCGAGCAGGCGCACAGTGGCCGAGGTGACGATGGTCCAGCGATCGGCGGGCAGCGAGGCGAGCAGTTTTTCAACGCCGGGCAGGATGATGAGGCCGCTGTGATCTTCGGCGTCGTAGTCTTCGAGGCGGCGCTGCTCGATGACGGGATCGAGATCGGGGCGGATCGCACGCAGCGTATCGAGCGCGCGGCGGCCGTGCGTGGATTGCAGAGAGAATGCGCCTTCCATGTGGTGATGCTTGGCCCAGCGCAGCCAGCAGCGCTCATCGGCGCCGGTGGAGCTGATGAGCACGCCATCCATGTCGAAGAGAATGCCGCGAACGGAAATTGTGTGAGTGGGCATCTGTTGATTGATGATGGCACGCCGCCGTTCGACGCACGGGTCTGCGTGGGCTGCAACGAATCTGGATCGGAGTTAATCTGTTTGTAAGTTCCCGACTCGGAGGTCCCCCGCCATGGAACGTCGTGACTTTTTGAAGCAGAGCGCCTTCACCGCAGCCGCCGCCGCAAGTGCGCGGCTCGCGTCCGCTACGCCGACACAACCGATTGCACGACGGCCGCTGGGCAAGACGGGCGAGCATCTTTCGATGATCGGCTTTGGCGGCATCGTGGTGATGGATGAGGACCCGACGCAGTCGAAGAACATTGTGGCCGAGGCGGTGGATCGCGGCGTGAATTATTTCGACGTTGCGCCGAGCTATGGCAATGCGCAGGAGCGGCTGGGACCGGCGCTGGCGCCGTATCGCAAGAACTGCTTTCTGGCATGCAAGACCGAGGGGCGCACCAAGGATGACTCGCGCAAGCAGCTTGAGGAATCGCTGCGGCTGCTGAAGACCGACCATGTCGATCTGTATCAGTTCCACGCGCTGACCAAGATGAGCGATCTGGACAAGGTGCTGGGGCCGGGCGGCGCGATGGAGACGATGGAGGCGGCGAAGAAGGAAGGCAAGATTCGCTACATCGGTTTCTCCGTGCACTCGCAGGAGACGGCGGTGGCGGCGATGGATCGCTATCCGTTCGACACGGTGCTCTTCCCGGTGAACTTTGTGCTGTTTTCGCAGGCGAAGTTCGGGCCGCAGATTTTGGCGAAGGCACAGGAAAAGAACATGGGCATCCTGGCGCTGAAGGGGATGGCGAAGACGACGTGGCCTGCTGCGGAGAAGAAGAATCATCCCGAGCCGAAGTGCTGGTATCAACCCGCGGCGTATCCGAATGAAGCGGCACTGGGGCTGCGCTGGACCCTGGGACATCCGATTACCGCGGCGCTGCCGCCGGGCGAGGAGAAGTACTTCCGGCTGGCGATGGATGTGGCGCAGAACTATAAGCCGCTGGAGCACCACGAAGAGGTGGCGCTGCTCTCGGGCGCGGTGGGTGCGGAGCCGATTTTTCATCTGGGGAATGATGTGTAGAGCGTGAGCGTGCCTGCCTCTGGCTCTCGGAGGCAGGCATCTGTTCAGCAGGACAATCTCTGCGTAATTTTCGGGCCCGGAGTTCTCTTCGGTTGCAGGTATGACAGAGCGGCAGCGTGTTGCCGCCGTTGCGTTGGCGGATGGTCCGCGGATATATGTTTGTCGCTCGTTGACGCCGCCATGCACGACTTCCCTTCCAGCCAGAAAATGATCGCGTCGGCTATCTCGTGAGTCTGTTTCACGACTTCGCCGAGGCTCCGCGCCACGGCTTGCTCGAGCTCCCCCTGCGAAGCAATAGAGGGCGGTTCAAGGAGTCGCAACGCCTCCTGATGTCGAAGCGCAGTCTCAGCATGTTCCGCGTCCTGCTGGAAGAGAGCGACGATGCACAGGCGCATGGAACCATTCACGATCTGCCCCAGTCTCTCCAGCGATGCAGATTGGTGTATTCCGCTCTCGGTCAGGCGCACAGTATCTTGCGCTATCTGGACCGCTGCAGCGTACGTGACATGGAAAGCAGCGGCGATCGTGAGGGCGGCGAACGCGAAGCGGGAATCTGCACGCTTCGCGATTCCGTCGTTCATGAGCTCGCGGCAAAGCTCTTTGATCCGGCAGTGATGCTCTTCGAGCGCACACTGCGACGCAGGCACGTGGCGGGAAAAATCTAGATTGCGGATCTTGTACCCCTTGATGGAGTAATCGAGAGCGCGCTGCGACAATCTCGACACCGCGAGCAGTTGCACTCGCAGGAGGTGAATGTGCGGTTGCTGATTCATCTGTTCATCCTTAACTCACTCATTGGAGTCCCCGGTTATGAAGAAATCTTCAATATAAGACGACTTTCCCCGTGAAATTTGGGGGACGCTTTTGGAAGCGTTTAAGTAAACGAGTTTCAGGGAACGGAAAGGTATTTCTAAATCAGGCCGGATATCTAGCTATGCACGGCCGTAGTCGGATCGATGGTTTTGCTGATTTCTGTAACTGTGGTCGCAGGAAACCCACTGATCTGGGCGTGCCGATGAATGAGCGCCTCGTCTTCAGCCAGATAGACGCAGAACAGCTTATCGGCTGAGACGTATGACATTACCCACTGGATCTGCGAGCCGAGCTGGCGCAGCACCTGGTTGGAATTCGCGGCAGCTTCGCGCAATTGTTCGCGCTCCAAAGTTCCAATGCTGGGTATTTCCCGCTCGATGAGATATTTCTTCATAACTTCCTCCATCATGCTTCGATAAGTTGGTGCTTGCTTGACTAACTCGAAGGTAGGTGGAGTAAAAGATTGTTTCAAGATGGCAGACGTGCCATCCTACATAGGCAGTTCGGCCAACTTGAGCAGTTATTCATTCAGATATCGTAAGGAAGTTGCCGATGATAAATGTCGCGATCTTGTTTCTCGATCAGACGTTCTCTTCCACTGCCACGGGTCCTATGGAAGTTTTCCGTCATACCGGCACATTGTGGAATAACTTCACCGGGCAGAAGCCGGTTCGCCATTTCAGCGTGACCACTGCATCGGTGGACGGCCGCGCAGTGCACTGCGACGGACCGATCGATATACAGCCGGCGATGGCGCTGAAGGACATCCACAAGACAGACCTGATCCTGATTCCATCAACGGGGCTAGGTATAGAAGATGTGGTTGAGCGCAATGCGCCAGTAGTCCCGTGGCTGCAGCGCCGGCACAAGGGGGGTGCCGCCATCGCGAGCGTCTGCTCCGGCGTTGGATTGGTGGCGGCGACTGGGCTGCTGGATGGCAAGCGCGCGACCACACATTGGAGCCTGTCCGGGCGATTCGGCGAAAAATATCCCAAGGTGCGGTGGATGCCAGAGCTGATGGTGACAGAGGATGACGGCTTCTACTGCGGCGGCGGAGTGAACGCTTCGCTCGATCTCGCGCTGTATCTTGTCGCGCGCTTCTGCGGCCACGATGTTGCCATGCAAAGCGCCAAGGCGCTGCTGATCGAGATGCCGCGCGCATGGCAGGCGGGGTTCGCGATTGTTCCCCTAAAGACAGAGCATTCCGATGAGAGCATCTCTGCCGCGCAAGAGTGGCTGCACCAGAATTTTCATCAGAGCTTTCCACTGGAGGCGCCGGCCGAGCGCGTGGGCATGAGCCTGCGCAACTTCGTTCGCCGCTTCAAGCAGGCGACGGGCGATAGTCCGCTGACCTATCTGCAGAAGCTACGTGTTGCCGCCGCCAAGCGCCTGCTGGAAAGCGATCGTCGCAGCATGCAGGAGATCAGCGACGCCGTGGGGTATCAGGATGCGGTGTTTTTTCGGAAGATTTTCCAGCGGCATACCGGGGTTTCGCCGAGTGCTTACCGGCAGCAGTTTGGGATGTAGAGTGGTGCACAGGGTACACTCAGCGCATGGGAAACAAAGATAAGGGACAACGCGAAACCAAGAAGGCTCCGAAGCCCAAGCCGAAAGCTGAGCCCGGACGCAAGCGCGAGGACTACAGCCCAATACCTAGCGGACCGCCGAAGAGCTGACTAGAAGAGCGGGCAATTCGCTACACGTTGACACCATTTCCGCCTCGACCTAGTCTAATGAATACGATGACTCGGGTTGGTTCACCCATGCGTGCCTGTTGCTGCTGCTTTTATTGCGGCCAGGCGCGGGTGTGCTGTCCGACGGGCATCGAATAAGTTTCGACGATCCGCGACGCAAGACCCAGACCCACCCGCAGATGCTGCCGGTGGGTCTTCGCTATTTCCGGCGGCACTATCCCAGCAAAACGACATTCAGCAAACTACGAAAGGTTGACTGACCATGAGCACATTTGCAGAGACGACCGAGACGGCCCGGCTGCCCCGCCTGGGTGAGACGGCTCCGGACTTTACCGCGAAGAGCACGCACGGCGAGATCCGGCTGAGCGACTTCACATCGAAGGGCAAGTGGGTGCTGCTCTTCTCCCATCCCTCGGATTTCACGCCGGTATGTACCACGGAGTTCGTAGAGTTCGCGCGGCGCTGGCCGGAGTTCGATGCGCTGGGCGTGCAGTTGATCGGCGTATCCATCGACAGCGTTTACTCGCACATCGCCTGGGTGCGGGACATCGAGGAGCATACCGGCGTGGAGGTGAAGTTCCCTGTGGTGGCCGATCTGGACCAGAAGGTGGCGCGGCTCTACGGCATGGTGCATGAGGCCGCGGCCGACACGGCGACGGTACGCGCCGTCTTCGTGATCGACCCCAAGCAGAAGGTGCGGACGGTGGTCTACTACCCGATGCAGCTGGGTCGCAGCATCGATGAGCTGCTGCGCATCTATCAGGGACTGCAGACGGTGGACGCGAACGGCGTGAGCTGCCCGGCAGACTGGAAGCCGGGCGAAGCAGTGATTGTGCCGGCACCGGCGACCCAGGCCGATGC
The DNA here is from genome assembly GCA_963712845.1 of uncultured Acidobacteriaceae bacterium. Classification (GTDB taxonomy): domain Bacteria; phylum Acidobacteriota; class Terriglobia; order Terriglobales; family Acidobacteriaceae; genus KBS-83. The sequence continues at coordinate 32,822 of CAVQJM010000036.1, read as the reverse complement.
GCACAAGCGCACCAATGGCGGTGGCGCAGGGCTGGACGTGAAGACCTGGTATTTGTCGAAGAAGAACTTGCAGGGATCGGCTCCGGTTTCAGAAGTGAAGCCGCTGGTGGGTTCGAAGAACTGAGGACTGGCCTGTGCTTGCCGCACGGGCGGATGCGCCTGCGGCGCGTTTTGTTGGGTTTGCTTCCTTAGGTCGCTCACGCGGGATGCGTGGTGCGACCCGAACAGCAGAGCGATGACGAACTCGTCTGTTCTGACGCATTCAGCCGATGCTGGTACGGTACGCGGGGAGTGGCGCAGGCATGCGCTGCTTCCCGTTTGCGCGTTCCGAGACCAGATGATTGCCCGCGCGACTTGCTTTCTTTCTGCGTCTGTCATGTATCGGCCAGCTTCATACCTTGTCGACGCTCACTTGTTTGACGCGCTGACCGTCTGAAACTTCAGGAGCCCACATGGTCCGTCGAAGCGCCTCATCTTTCCGGCTTGTGCTCGTTGCAGTCCTATTTGGACTGAACGCGCTGTGCATGATGAGTGCTGCGCACGGCCGCGAGATTGTGCGGCGCGCGGGAGTGGGTTTCGCGGAGGCGCCGCCTTCCATCCGGGTAAGCCCATCGTCGCGGGCGAAGAGCTTGCAGCACGGTCCGCTCTTCTTCGATGCCAACCTGACATTCGGCCATCTGCAACATGTGTCGCATGGCGCAGTACTCCACGCGATTCGTCGTGGACCGGCCTCGGCTTCTTTGCTCAGTGCAGCTTGCAAGGCTGCCCCGAATTTCGCGGAAAGCCTACTCGCGCGTGAGAATGTGCTGGCCCTTGGCGGAGTTCCGCGTGCTCCCGGCCCCAGCCGCGCACCTCCTGCTGCATAAACCTAAAGCCACCCACGAGGTCGATGGATTGTTTCTACGTGTTCAGGAGAGGCGTGCACCGCCTTGCCCGAACTGCCGTCTTCTTCTGCTCCCAAGGTGCTTTGCCCGAGCGCCTCATTCCGGGCGCGTCCGAGGAGGTTTGTATGCAGCAATTGCTCGCAGGCTATGCCACGTTTCGATCCAAGGTTTTCCCACAACACTCCCAGCTATTTGCCGAACTTGCGTATGACCAGGAACCGCAGGCTCTTTTTATCACCTGCTGCGACTCGCGGGTCATGCCGGAGATGGTCCTGCAGTGTGCTCCCGGCCAGATACTGTGCTGCCGCAATGCCGGCAACCTTGTTCCGCCTGCGGAAGAAGTAGCGAGCGGGGTCGCGGCCAGTGTCGAGCACGCGGTGTGTGCGTTGCGGGTGCCGGAGATCATTGTCTGCGGCCACTCCGATTGCGAGGCGATGCGCGCTCTGCTAGATGATGGCGCATTGAAAGACCTGCCACTTGTCCGCAGCTGGTTGCGCCATGCCGGACCGATGTCTCACGCCTTCCGGGGCGTGATGCAGGACCCGCGCGTGTGGCCGGTGGAGGAGCGGCTGCGGGCGCTAACGGAACTCAATGTGATCGCGCAGTTGCGTAGTCTGGGCGCGCATCCTTCCGTCGCGCGAGCGCTCAAGAGAGGGAGCGTGCGAATTCATGGCTGGGTCTATGAGATACCGAATGGAGAGATCCGCTGCCTCGATCCGGCGACGGGAAGCTTCCGCCCACTGCTTGCAAAGCCGCAGAAAATCGAGAGTGCATTGGAGGAACTGATGACCGCCTGAGAGAACCTCGTGACTATAGGGATTCCGCACGGTTGAACAGGGAGGGCTGCGGCGTAAGATAGCGCTGCCCCTTCATTTTTTTGTGCGCCTGATGACGCGATGATCGTTCGCTCGAAATCGAACTGGTGGACCCTGCTGTTTGTGTGGCGCGGCTCCATGATGAAGCAGATGCTGCCGCAACTGTTGATTGTGGCGGCGCTGAGCGTGCTGGCGGTGTGGACCGAGGGCACGATCTTCAAGCACAAGGTGCCGCTGAACGCGACGCCGTTCACGCTGGTGGGCGTGGCGCTGGCGCTGTTTCTGGGCTTTCGCAACAGCTCGTCTTACGACCGCTGGTGGGAGGGGCGCAAGCTGTGGGGGGCGCTGGTAAACACCATGCGCTCGCTGACGCGGCAGGCGCTGACCATGACGGGCGACGCGCCCAAAGCAGCGAAAGACAAGCGTGAATTTATCGATATGCTGGTGGCCTTCACCTACGCGATGCGCGACCAGTTGCGCGGCGATGTTTTTGCGCGCTCGACGGAGTTGCTGCCGCCGGCACTGGCTGCGGAAGTAGATCGAGCGCGCTACAAGCCGTTCATCATTCTTCGCGGGATGGGCGAGTGGGTGTCGGCGCGTTACAAAGAGGGCGCCTTCGGCGAGATCACGATGACGGCGATCGACCGCAATCTGGTGGAGCTATCGAACATTCTTGGCGGATGTGAGCGCATTGCGGCTACGCCGGTTCCCTTCGGCTATTCGGTGATGATCCACCGCGTCGTCTACTTCTATTGCGCGCTGCTGCCATTTGGGCTGGTGGACGCGATCGCGTGGATGACGCCCGCGGTCGCGTTGGTGATGGCGTACTCGTTCATTGCGCTGGATTCGCTGGCCGCGGAGCTGGAGATGCCATTTGGCCGCGATGAGAATGGCCTGGCGCTGGATGCGATCTCGCTGAATATCGAGCTGAGCATTCGCGAGATGAGCGGGGAGCCGCTGGAGAAGAAGCCGCTGCAACCGGTGAGGTACGTTCTGCACTGAAGAGTGCGCAGACAGCAAAAGGGACGGCCGAGGCCGTCCCTTTTGGATATTGCTGAATGGTTTAGAGAGGCTGAACGTTCTCTGCCTGCCAGCCCTTGGGGCCTTTCACCACGTTGAACTGAACTGCCTGACCCTCCTGGAGGGTGCGGAAGCCCTGTGCCTGAATGGCGGTGTGGTGGACGAAAACATCTTCCCCGCTCTGGCGGCTGATGAATCCGAAACCCTTGGCGTCGTTAAACCACTTCACTGTTCCCTGTTCCATATTCCTTTAGTCCTTTACTGCTGAGTTGTGACGCTGAATTCAAGATCGGTCTCGGCAAGTAGAGAACTGCAGATACAGAACTAGCAAAACCTGTCCAATTCGAACGCTCCCTGAGTATACAACGGAAGGGGTCCTCTTCGACATTACTTTTGTAATAACAAAGTGCTGAGTTCGAGTGAACTCCGAGTCTGGGCGAGGCGGCAGTACATCCGCTTTTACAGGGTGAATCTGGCCGGAATCAGTCCTCCGGAGCGATGGCGTAGTAACCCTTGCGGGACTGCACCTTGAGGGCCTCCTCACGCTGGCGGCATTGGATCTCGACCTTGCGATAGGTGCCGTCGGTTTTGGCGTTGGTGGGGGTGTAGCTGGCCACGTATTGGGTGCGCAGCTCGTCTTCGATCTGCTGGAAGGCGGCTTCCAGTTTCTTGCCGTTATTGCCCACATCGATCAGGCGCCCGCCGGTCTGATCGGCGAGCTGGTGCATAACATAGTCGCCCGTGTAGCCGATGGAGTAGATGCCACCGCCGTAAAAGCCGCGGTCTGCGATGAGCAGCACGTAGACCATGGAGTTGGCCTTCTGGGCGGCTTCGACGGCGTCCTTCAACTTGGCTTGTGAGCCCTGGTCCTCGCCATCGGTGAGCAGAATCATGGCCTTGCGGCCGGTCTCGCCGGCGAGCTTGTCGTGTGCGACCTGGACCACGGCGTCATAGAGCAGGGTGCCACGCGGCGAGCCGGTGGGCAACGGGCCGGTGGTGATGCCGCCGGTGCCGACGTTGATCTGCGCCTGGTTGAGGTCATGGGCAAGCGCGCTGGCGTTGGAGGTGAAGTCGGAGAGCAGGTTTATGTCCACGTCGAAGGTGACGAGGAAGGCCTGGTCCTTCTGCCGCAGGATGCGCTTGAGAAACTCCCCGCCCGTTTGCTGCTCGAGGGGCAGGACATTTTGTTGGGAGCCCGAAGTGTCGAGCAGGATGCCGAGGGTGAGCGGCTGATCGACCTCGGCGGTGAAGTTCTTGAGTTTCTGGGCCTGCTTGTCCTCAAAGACCTGGCAGTCGTCGCGGGTGAGGTGCGGAATGAGCAGGTTCTTCTTATCGCGAACGTCGAAGTAGAGCGAGACCAGGTTGACGTTCTGGCGGAAGGTGGCGACAGACTGCGAGGTGTCGTCGTTGCCGTTGGGATCGCCGGGCATGCCCTGGGGCGCCGCATCGGGCGAGGGGGCAGCCTGCGCGTGAAGACGCGTGACGGGCAGGGCAAATACGGCGCAGAGCAGCAGCAGCGAGAGTACACGAGGCATAGTCGTCTTCTGGATCGTCTCCTATTAGACGATAGCGCGGGCCGGAGGGCGAGCGGGCAAGACAAAAGCAGACAACCGCAGAATGCAGAATAAAGGCAGGCAACAGCAGCTTGAATTGTCGCCGGGCGGTGATCCTGCCATTGTCTGGCTTACCTGCGTCAGATAGCTGAGTCTCTCTGGTAGGCTGACAATTGATCTTTAGGCTGCGGGCATCGCGTCCCTGCATCTATCCCGATACGCAGACTGCGTAGGCGATACGCAGGCGGGATAACCCCGGAAATGGTTGTGGAGGAGCTTTGGGCGGAAAGCAGTGGGCGTGGAGTTTGGTAGCAGCAGTTCCTCTGATGGGACTGGCAGGGGGCGTAGCACAGCAGAACGGCAGCGGTTCGCTACCCGATGGCCCCAGCGCGCAGCAGAGTACCTCTGGCTCGCAGACGGGTGCCCAGTCAAGCATCACTGGAGGCAGCGATTCGCAGCAGAGCGTGCCGGATGCGCCCAACGCGACGTCTGGCCAGGGCACGGACGACCTGCGGAACCTGACCCGGCAGGTAGCACCGGGCAAGGCCCCGCAGCAGGATCAAGACCAGGTGCAGGCACCACCACCGCCGCCGAGCAATGCGCCGAATCCGGATGGGCCGCCGCAGCAGGAAGCGCCGTATGTTCCCAAGAATCCGGAGGAGGCGAAGCAGTTCGTCATCCGTGCCAATACCACGTATATTCCGGTGCCGGTGACGGTGCTGGATAAGAACCATCACCAGGTCTCCGGCCTGACCTATCGCGACTTCCGGGTTTATGAAAACGGGCAGCGGCAACATATCGCCTTCTTCAGCGTGGACCCGGTGCCGCTGTCGGTGGCTTTCGTTATCGACCAGAGCATGCCCAAGGACACGATGAAGAAGGTGAATGACAGCCTCTCCGCAATCCAGGGTGCGTTCACACCGCAGGATGAGGCCGCGGTGTTCACCTTCGGCAACGGCGTGACCGAGCAGACGACATTTACCGCGACGCAGGGAGATCGCCTGCCGATGGTGTTCGAGCGCTCCAAAAAGGAAGGCACCGAGATGGGAGGGCCCGCCGTGGGTGGCCCGATGGGCATGACAGGCCCGACGATCAACGGCAAGTCGGTGGATCCGAATGTGAATGGCAACGCCCGGCCGGGCTATGACTTCAATATTCCGCACGAGACGCATACGCTTTCCGACGCGATTCTGGCCGCGGGGAAAGAACTGCAGACGCGGCCGAAGGAGCGCCGCCGCGTGATCTACGTGATCAGCGATGGCAAGGATATGCGCTCCAAGGCAAGCGTGCGCGAGGTGATCCGCTTCCTGCAGGGCAACCAGGAGACGGTGTACGGGACGATGGTGGGCGACGCCGCTACGTGGGGCATCGGCTATCTGGATCGGGTGCACCTGCCGCTGATCCCGCAGGAGAATGTGCTGCCGCGTTATGCCAATGCGACCGGCGGCGTGCTGGAGGCGCAGTTCTCCGCGGAAGGCATGGAGCGCAGCTTTGCCACTATCGCCAAGGAGATTCGCACGCAGTACACGCTGGGCTACTACAGCCACCTGCCGACGATTGATGGACGCTATCGCACGCTGGATGTACACGTGGAGCGGCCGAACCTGTATGTCGTGGCGCGGTCCGGGTACTACCCCACAGCTTCGTTGCAGTGATGGCAGGCGGGATTGGCGCAGTCGCCGGCGGTGTGAGCGGCGGAACGGCCACAGTTGCGCTGGGTCTGGCATCGGCGGCCATCTGGGGCACCAGCGATTTTGTTGGCGGCATCGTCGCGCGGCGGCTGCCTTCCTCGGCGGTGGTGACCTTGTCGCATTCGCTGAGTCTGGCGCTGCTGGTATCGCTGGCGCTGATTCACAAGTCGGCGTGGCCCGATACGCGATCCGCTGGTGTATGGTGCGCTGGCCGGAGTGGCATGCGGCACCGGCGTGATGGTGCTGTACAAGGCGCTGGCGCTGGGCGGGATGGGACTGACGGCGGCGGTGAGCGGCGTGCTGGCGGCAATGCTGCCGGTGCTGTGGGCTTTCTCCACCGAGGGCTTGCCGCGCGTACCGCAGCTTGCGGGCATCGTGCTGGCAGGGGTGGCGATCTGGATGATCGCGCGCGCGCCGGGATCGCCGTCCTCGAAGCAGGCGATTTTGCTGGGCGCGGCGGCGGGCGCAAGCTTCGGCTGCCTGTTCATTCTGCTGAAGCTGGCCGGACGCGGCGGCGTGTTGTGGCCGCTGGCGTGGTCACGGCTGGCGAGCGCGACGCTGGCTGCGATCGTGACCTGGGTTGGTGCACGACGGATCGGTACGCGACGGATCGGTACGCCGGGCGAAGCGAAGGTTGACGCCAAGCTGGATGCGCGACCAAAGCTTTTGTGGCCGGGATGGGCAGTGCTGGGCTTGATCGCGATCGCGGGAATTTTCGATGCGAGCGGCAACACCTTCTATACGATGGCGACGCGGCTGGGGCGTTTGGATATTGCGGCCGTGCTCAGCTCGCTTTACCCGGCCTCGACGATTCTGCTGGCGGCGGTGCTGCTGAAGGAACGGACGACGCGCAGCCAGGCGGCGGGCATGGCGCTGGCGCTGGTGGCCGTGGTGCTGATTTCCGTGTAGCGTGAGGCGGCGCAGTACACTTCTCTTCCTACAAAAGTGACATGACCGAGACAGCACAATCTGGATGCGTCCAGCCGGGGCGCATGGAAGTGGGCCGCATGGAAGTGATTACGGGCCCGATGTTTTCCGGCAAGAGCGAGGAGCTGATTCGCCGGCTGAAGCGGGCGCAGATTGCGCGGCTACGCGTCGCGAGCTTCAAGCCGGAGATCGACCTGCGCTACCAGCGGGATGCGATCGCTTCGCATAGCGCGCACACCATGGAGGCAGTCGCGGTGGGCGATGTGGCGCGGCTGCGTGCGGCGCTCTTCCCTGTCTTGGAAACGATCGACGTGGTGGGTATCGACGAGGCGCAGTTCTTTGATGAGTCGCTGGTGGGGCTAGCGATGGAGCTGGTGCACGCGGGCAAGCGCGTGGTGCTTGCCGGGCTGGATACGACCTTTGCGGGCGAGCCGTTTGCGCCGCTGCCGGCGCTGATGGCGATTGCCGATGAGGTGGTGAAGTTATCGGCAGTGTGCATGGTGTGCGGCGCGCCGGCGATCCACACGCAGCGGCTGGGAACAAATCAGCAGCTCGTGGTGGTGGGTGCCGCGGGGGTGTATGAGGCGCGATGCCGCGCGTGCTTCCATCCGGAGGGCGATGTGCCTGCGGCGGAGCAGTTGAAGTTGCCTAGTTGAGATCAGCGTGTGCGAGCTCGCCGCGCAGCGTCGTGACCGCCTGGCCGCGCAGTTTGACGCGATCTCCTGCGAGGCGCAGGTGCAGCCAGCCGCCGCGTGCCGAAGCCTGATAGGCAACGATCTCCTGCTTGCCGAGGCGCGGGATCCAGTAGGGTGCGAGGCCGCAGTGCGCGGAGCCGGTGACGGGATCTTCATCGATGTGAAAGTGCGGATAGAAGCAGCGCGAGACGATGTCGGCTCTGCCATTCGTGCCGGCTGCGGTGACGATAATGCCCCGCGCGTCCTCTTTGCTGGAGAGCGCGGCAATCTGCTTCAGGTCCGGGCGAAGCGCGCGGACTGTGGACTCGTCCTTTAATTCGACGAGATAGTCGAGCCGGTTGCGGCCGACCCAGACCGGCTCCGCGCCGAGCATGGCGGCGAGGCTTTCCGGCGCTGCGACTGGGGAGACGGGCTCGGCGGGGAAATCCAGCTCGATCCATGGAATGCCCTCGACAACAAGCCGGTCCGCGGTGAGCAGGCCGCTGCGGGTGTGGAAGCGCGCTTGCTGGCTGGCGGCGAGCGCGCCGGTCTCCCACAAATAATGGGCGCTGGCGAGCGTGGCGTGGCCGCAGAGATCGACTTCGCCGCCGGGCGTGAACCAGCGCAGATCGTAACCGTTCTGGGTGCCTGTTGCGCGCTGGATCAAGAAGGCTGTCTCGGCGTGGTTCATCTCGATGGCGACGGACTGCATCCACTTGTCCGACGCGGCAGCGGGCAGAACGCAGATGCCCGCGGGGTTACCGTGGTACGGCTCGGCGGTGAAGGCATCGACGACGGCTATGGGCTGGGACATGGATTGATGTTAGAGCAGATGAGGTCCGGCAAAACAAACAGGCCACAGACTTCACGGCAAACTGCAGTTATCTGAACCCGTCTATTGTTATTCGGTGTTGGTTCACAGCGGCGATGTCAGCAGGGCCGGACGCGTATCTGACAGATGCAGGATCAGCTCGCCGAAGAGTGTGTTGGCCCACGCGAACCAGGCGCGGGTGAAGTCGGCGGCGTTGTCTTTCTGGAAGGACTCGTGCAGGAAATGCGTTCCGGCAGTGGTGTCGCGCAAGGTGCGGAGGCAGGTGCGGATCTCCTGATCGTCGGTACTGGTGAAGGCGCGAAAGAGGATGGACATGGGCCAGATGTAGTTGAGGCCCTGGTGTGGTCCGCCGATGCCCTCGCCTGCTCTGCCGCGGAAGAAATATGGGTTGTCCAGACTGAGAACCCAGGCGCGGGTGCGCTGGTAGACGGGATCGTTGATGGCGCAGCAGCCGAGGTACGGAAGCGAAAGCAGGCCGGGGGCGTTGGCGTCGTCCATCAGGAGGGTGTTGCCGTAGCCGTCGACTTCGTAGGCCCACACTACGTCGCCGTTGCTGTTGCGTGTGTGACCGTGCTGCGCGAGCGCCGACTCTACCTCTTTGGCGAGAGCCGTGGCCTCGTTGGCGAGAGCAGCGTCATGCAGGACTTTCGCGAGCTCGGCAAGCTGGCGCAGGCTGACGGCAGCAAAGTGATTGGCGGGGATGAAGAGCGGATAGATGCAGGAGTCGTCGGAGGGGCGGAACATGGAAAAGATGAGCCCGACCGCCCGCGCCGGATTGCCGTAGCCGCTAAGCGACACCGTATCGGTGGGAATGGGTGAGCTTCGCTGGAAGTGATAGGGACCGCGATTGTGCTTGCGCTGCTGCTGGCGGAAGGTGTCGACGATGCGATGAGCCGAAGTAAGCCAGTTGTAATCAAAGGGGACGGTGCTGCCGGTGGCCTTCCAGTAGCCGTGCGCAAGCCGGATGGTGTAGCAGAGCGAGTCGACTTCCCACTTGCGTTCGCCGACGCCGGCGAACATATCCGTCTCGTCGTGCACAGCCCAGGAGAGCGGCTTGTCTGAAGTGGATCGCATGAAGGCGTTGGCGTAGGGGTCGAGGAGAATGCACCGGCTCTGGCGGCGGATAACGCCTTCGATGAGCGAGGCGAGTTGCTTGTCTTCGCGCGCAAACGGCAGATAGGGCCAGACCTGCGCAGAGGAGTCGCGCAGCCACATGGCGTCGATGTCTCCGGTGATGACGAAGGTGTCGGGGTGGCCTTCGAAGGCGCCGGGGAAGACGGTGGTGTCGAGGGTGTTGGGGAGACAGTTGCCGAACATCAGGCGCAGCTCGGGATCTGCGATGCGCGAACCTATACCCGTGATGGCGGCTTCGACGGCGGGGCTGGTGAAGCGGCGATCGGCAGGTGCGGGACGCTGGTGCAGGTCGGTTGGCCGAATTTGCGCGAACCGCAAAGGCGCAGGGATATGGCTTTGGGCATAGATGCTGCGCGGCGCGGCAGCTGCAGCGGCGACGGAGGCAGCGACGCCCAGGAAAGCGCGGCGCGTGGTGTTGGCGCTTGTGCTCATGTGGTTAAAGACGGCGGCGCGAACTTCTGGTCTGTGCCGAGCTGCTGGTTGGGCTGATCACCCATGGTGAATGTGAGTGTAGCGCCGTTGACGAGATCGCTGTGATGTACCCACAAGCAATCGAGCGTTTTGCCATTGAGCGCGACCGACTGCACATACTTTTGCGAGGGGCTGCTGCGCTTGGCTTCGATGGTGAGCGTCTTTCCGCCAGCGAGGTTGACTTTCGCGCTCTCGAAGAGCGGTGTGCCGAGCACGTAGGTGCCGCTGACGGGATCGACGGCGTAAAGACCCATCGCGCTCATCACGTACCACGCGGACATCTGGCCGCAGTCCTCGTTGCCGGCGAGACCGTCGGGATCGTTGTGATAGAGCGTGTCGAGGATCTGGCGGATGCGCTCCTGCGTCTTCCACGGCTGACCGGCGTAGACGTAGAGATAGGCGATGTGGTGCGACGGCTCATTACCGTGCGCGTACTGGCCGATGAGCCCGGCGATATCGGGCGGAGCGTCAGCGGGCTGCTCGGAGCTCTGGTTGAAGAGCTCATCGAGCTTCTTGAGGAATGGTTCGCGGCCACCGAACTGATCGATGAGGCCCTTCACATCGTGCTGAATGCCGAAGGTGGTCTGCCAGGCATTCGACTCGGTGTAATCGCGCCATTTCTCGATGTGGCCCATCTCCTTGGGATCGAAGGGGGTGGTCCACGCGCCGCTGGCGAGCTTGGCGCGGATGAAGAGCGTCTCCTTGTCGAAGAGGTGCTGGTAGTTCTGCGAGCGTTTCAACTGAATGGCGACATCGTCGTTGTGGCCCAGCTTCCTGGCCACGTGCGAGCAGGCCCAGTCGCCATAGTCATACTCCAACGTCTTCGAGACGGACTCTCCTTCGAGATCGGCGGGAATGTAACCGTCCTTGCGATAGAGCGCGAGGCCGCGATAGTCGTCATCCATGTTGCGCTTGCGCATCACCTTGTAGGCACGCTGCCAGTCGATGCCGGGAACATTCTTCACGCAGGCTTCGGCCATCACGCTGGCGGAGTGATAGCCGGTCATGGTGCCGGTCTCCTCGCCCTGCAGCGGCCACACGGGCATGCCGGCGGGGCTCTGCTCGGCCATGGCGATGAGGCAGTTCACCAGCGACGGCACGCGCGCCGGCTGAAAGAGCGTGTAGGAGGGATGGCAGGCGCGATAGGTGTCCCAGAGCGAATAGGTGGAGTAGTTGTGCTGGCCTTGGTCGAGGGTGTGGACCTGGTTGTCCATGCCGCGGTATTCGCCGGTCACATCGTCCATCAGGGTGGGGGCGCACATCATGTGATACAGCGAGGTGTAGAAGATGGCTTGCTGGTCGGGCGTGGCGCCGTCGATGCGGATGCGGTTGAGCTCGCGCTGCCATGCGGTCTTGGCCTTGGCGCGCGTGGCGGCGAAATCCCAGTCTGCCTGCTCGGCGCGAAGGTTTTTGAGCGCATTGGCGGTGCTGACGGCGGAGATGCCGCAGCGTACGTGGACCGGTTTGCCGGCCGGCGCATCGAAGTGCAGCGCGGCCTGCAACGCTCTGCCCTTCGTCGTCTGGCCATCGACCGGCTGGCGATTGGAGTAGAGCTGCGCCTTGGTGAAAGGGACGTCGAACTCCATGGCGAAGTAGATCTGGCGGCCTGGCGCCCAGGAGTTGACGGTTCGGCCGCCGGTGACCAGGCGGCTTTCGGGATCGATGGTGAGCTCGGCGGCCTTGACGGGATCTTTGGGAGATTCGTAGGCGTGAATCAGGTCGACGATGAAGTGTGCGTTCTCGGCCTGCGTGGGAAAGGTGTACTGGTGCAGGCCGGTGCGCTCGGTAGCGGTGAGCTCGGCGTGGATGCCGGTGTCCTTGAGCAAAACGGAGTAGTAGCCGGGCTCGGCTGTTTCGTCCTCATGCGAGAAGGGGGAACGGTAGCCGGTCTCCGGATGCTCACGGGTGCCGGGCTCGAGTTTGACCTCGCCGGTGCGTGGCATGACCAGGATGTCCAGCAGATCGCCGCAGCCGGTACCGCTGAGATGGGTGTGGGTGAAGCCCATGATGGAGCTGTCACTGCGGTGGTAGCCAGCGCACCAGTCCCAGCCATCGTTATAGGTGTCCGGGCTGAGCTGTACGGCGCCGAAGGGAACGGTGGCGCCGGGAAAGCAGTGGCCGTGGCCGCCGGTGCCGATGATGATGTTGACGTGGCGGATCACGTCATCGACGTCAGGTCCCGTGATGGCCTGCAGCATGTGCTGGGCGAGACCGCTGGGCAGGGCGACGTTGGAGCAGGCGGCGAGTGAGAGCGTTCCCAGAAATGTACGGCGTGTGACCATCTATGCAGACCTCTTTCAGGATGCTTCTGTAGATTGGACGACGCTGCGGCCCAGGGCTTCCTCATCGTGGGTGAACGGCAGCAGGCAGGCGCCAAGAATGCCTGCCTCCGAACCGAGTTCGGCGCGGCGGACAAAACTCTTGCCGGGTGTGTCGAGCGGATCGCCGGGTGCGGCTGCCGTCGGGCGATAGACATAGCTGCGCAGACGCATTTCCGCGAACATTGCGGGAGCGAAGAGGTCCCAGGCGTTCGAAAGACCGCCGGCAACCACATAGAGCGGCAGGTTGAGCAAGTTGGCGACTCCGGCAAAGGCGATGCCGATAGCGCGGCCGACGCGCTCGAAGATGGCGATGGCGGTGGCATTTCCTGCGATGGCGGCATCGGCCACGCGGTGCGAGGTCCACTCGGCGGGGTCACGGGGCAGCGCGGCAGCCAATATGGGATCGTTCGCTTCTTTGGCCATGCGAACCACGCCTGTGGCCGAGGCAAACAACTCCACGCAGCCACGGCCGCCGCAGGGGCAGGCCGGGCCGTCGGGTTCGACCATCAGGTGACCGGCTTCTCCGGCCATGCCATTGTTGCCGTGCCAGATGCGCTCGTTGAGGATGATGCCGTTGCCGACGCCGGTGCCGAGCGTGAGCATGCAGAGCGAGTGAATGCCGGCGGCGCGGGCAGCGCCGAGCTCAAACTCGGCAAGGGCCGCGGCATTGGCATCGCTATCGAGGTAGATGGGCTCGCCGATGGCCTCCTCGATGGCCGAGCGAAGCTGGAAGCCGTCCCAGCCGGGCAGGTTTGGCGGATTGCGAATGATGCCCGCAGGCAGCTCCAGTGGTCCGGGACTGCCGACGCCGATGCCGACCAGCTCACCATGCGTCTGGAACCTGGAGCGCAGCGCGACCACGGCTTCTGTCAGGTCGTGGACGACCCGCTCCCGGCCCTGGGAAAGGCGCGTCGGGAGCGAAATAAGCTCGGCCACCTGTCTGCCCGAACGATAGACGGCGACGCGGAGGTTGGTGCCGCCGAGGTCGACACCGAGCGAAAATTGACCTTCAACCGATTTGCTGGACACTTCTCTGATCATTTTGCCTCAAATCAGCAAAAATTGGCCCCGCATCTGCAGTTTCGTGTTGTAGGCTTGGCCCATCACTTCTGACATTGCGCGCCGTCATCCTTCTTCATTCTGGCAAATAGTACGGTGCGTAGCGGCCAGAAGGCTCCACTCTACACCGGACGTGCCATGCGAAATTGTCTCGCCAACTGGATCGCGACCTTCGCGTTTTACGCGCTCGATCCGGGAATCCGTGTCTATTATCACCGGCGAACGAGTGTAGATATCGGCGAATTCATCCCTTCCGGCTGCAGCGTATCCGGGTGGATTGCCGGAAGATTCCGTGGATGGCGCTCCGATAGGAACGGGACGACGCCGGCAAGCGTATTTGCAATTTCAGGTGAGAACGGCAGACTGGCATGTCGGTAAAGACAGACGATCGCGAAGAGAAGATCATGCGGCTCCTGTTGCAGCGGGGGTCGGCCACCATTGAAGAGATGTTGGCCACGGCGGAGACCTCGGCGCCCAGCATCCGGCGCGATCTGAACCGGCTGGAGCGGCGCGGACTGGTACGGCGCACCCACGGCGGCGCCACGCTGGTGGAGCCGCTGCTTTACGAGCCGTTTCGTTACGACACCTCGTTTCAGGCGCGCGAGCAGCGCGCAGCCGAAGAGAAGCGCCGCATCGCACTGGCGGCTGCAGACCTGATCAAGGAGAACGAGACGATCGGCCTGACGGCAGGCACGACGACGACGCAGATCGGACGCGCGATCCGCCATCGCACCAATATCAAGGTGGTGACGAACGCGATCAACATCGGGATGGAGCTGTGCAATCACGCCGGCATCCGCACCTCCATCACCGGCGGAGTGCTGCCGTGGGCGTGGTCGTTTTCGCTGAGCGGGCCGGCGGCGGTGCATTTCATCAACCAGGTGTATCTGGATAAGGTCTTCCTGAACGTGGTGGGGCTGGACGTGGAGCGCGGCGCCACGACGCTGGAAGCAGATGAGGCGGTGATCTTCCGCGCGATGCAGCGACAGGCGCGTGAGGTGATCGCGGTAGCGGACCACACCAAGCTCGGCCAGGTGAGTCCGGCGCTGATCTGCCCGGTGCAGGAGATCCATATGCTGGTGACCGATACGGGCGCGACGGACGAGATGATTGCGCCGTTCGAAGAGCGTGGCATCAAAGTGCTGCGCGTGTGACGACAAGATGCCAACAGGAGGCAGGTGGAATGCGGAATCGGGACTGGGGCTGTGTTGCGACAAAAGTGTATGGAACAGCAGTGGCGGCGGTGCTGACGGCTGCGCTGCTGAGCGGTAGCAGCATGAAGGCCCAGCAAGTGAGTGCAGGCGAGCCCGGGCTGATGCCGCTGCCCTCGCATTTTGAAGCAGGCACCGGCAGCTTCACCCTCAAGCCCGGAATGCATATGGCGTATGCCCACTTCCACAACCCGCGGCTGGAGGCCGGTGTTGTACGGATGATGGAGCGGCTGCAGTTTGAGAGCGGCGTGCCGCTGCCCCACGTTCCCAGCCAGGTGGCAGGCGACCTCGCGAGCGCGGGCATCGTGATTGACGTCGCAGGCGCGGGCGGCGCGGTGCAGTCGCTGGATGAAGACGAGTCCTATTCGCTGACCGTGACGCCGCAACTGATCACGCTGCGGGCCGCGACCGTCGTCGGTGCATTTCATGGCATGGAGACGCTGCTGCAACTGGTCCAGTTGAAGGAGAATGCGGCAACCATTCCGGTGGCGAGTATTGAGGACACGCCGCGCTTCCAGTGGCGTGGCCTGATGATCGATGTGAGCCGTCACTTCGAGCCGGTGAACCAGATCGAGCGCACGCTGGACGGCATGGCGATGGTGAAGCTGAATGTCTTTCACTGGCACCTGAGCGATGACCAGGGCTTCCGCGCAGAGAGCAAGATTTATCCCAAGCTGACCGGCCTCGGCTCGAACGACGATTTTTATACCCAGGAGCAGATGCGCGAGGTGGTCGCATACGCGCGGGCGCGTGGCATTCGCGTAGTTCCGGAGTTCGATATTCCGGGCCACAGCGTGAGCTGGATGGTGGGCTATCCGCTGCTCGGCAGCTCCAAGGGACCGTTTCACTTGCCCGATGTTGCCGGCATACACGACGAGGCGCTGGACCCGACGCGCGAGGGCACCTATGTGTTTCTCAACCGCTTCATCGGCGAGATGACAAAGATCTTCCCCGATGCGTACTTCCATATCGGCGGCGATGAGGTGAACGGCGAAGTATGGACCTCGAATCCGCGCATTGCGCGCTTCATGAAACGCAAGGGATTTGAGAAGCCGTCGCAGTTGCAGACCTACTTCAGCCAGCGCGTGGTGCGCATCGTGGAGAAGCACGGGAAGAAGCCGGTTGGCTGGGATGAGGTGCTGGTGCCGGGGCTGCCCAAGAACGTGATGGTGCAGTCGTGGCGCGGCGTGGATTCGCTGGCCGCCGGCGCGCGCCAGGGATATCGCGGCATTCTCTCCGCGCCGTACTACCTGGACGGCATGAAGAGCAACGAGACGCACTACCTGGCCGATCCGATTCCCGCGGACACGACGCTGACGCCGGAGCAGCAGAAGCTGATCCTGGGCGGCGAGGTGTGCATGTGGGCGGAGCAGTTGAACGATCGCACGATCGATTCGCGCATCTGGCCGCGCACGGCGGTGATGGCGGAACGTTTCTGGTCGCCGCAGAGCGATCGCGATGTTGCGTCGATGTACCGGCGGCTGCCACGCATCTCCATTGAACTGGAGCAGGCGGGGCTGAAGCATATTACCGGTCCGGCGGTGATGCGGCGCAGCATCAGCGGAGAGGTGAACCCGACGGCGCTGACGACGCTCGCGAGCGTGCTCGAGCCGGTGAGCTTTAGCGAGCGCGCCACACACGCAGCATACGGATGGACACACGCCGCTCGACCGGCTGGTGGATACGGTGGTGCCCGATCCGCCATCGCGCTTTGAGATTGCGCAGGATGTGGATGCGGTGCTGAACAAGACTGCTGACAGCACTTCTGCGGAGGCGCGGCTGACGCGGCGCTTCATGGAGTGGCAGGAGATTGCGCCGATGCTGGCGGCGCAGATGCAGGCGAATCCGCGGATGAGCGATGCGGCGGTTCGTGCGACGCAGTTAGGCGAATTGGGTAAGGTTGGGCTGCAGGCGCTCCTCAACCTCGACCCAAACAATAGCGCTTATGGCGGCCCGAAGCTCGAGGCGAGCAACCCGCAGAGCCAGCTTGCGGCGATTGACGATGCCGCAAAGCCAGCGGCGCTGGTGCGCTTCACCTTCCTCGATTCGCTGAAGAAGCTGGTGGCGGCGGAGAAGTAATTACTCCGCCAGCACAGCCTTCGTCAGGTTGCGCGGGCTGTCGACGTCGATGCCCCGCTGGATGGCGCAGAAGTACGCGAACATCTGCAGCGGGATCACCTCGGTGATGGGCAGCAGGTGTTCGCGCGTGGGCGCGATCGGCACGAAATGCGTAGCGGCGCTGGCGACTTCGTTGTCACCGGCGTTGCCGAGCGCGACCACCACGGCGCCCTGCTTCTTCATGTCATGCAGCAGTTGCACGCTCTTCTCGTAGCGGATGACGGAGCCGGGCTCGCTGCGATCGACGGTGGCGATGGCGACGATGGCGGCGGTCGAGCCGACCAGCGCGTTCGGCCCGTGCTTGAGCTCGCCGGAAGGGTAGCCCTCCGCCTGCAGGTAGGCCGACTCCTTGAGCTTGAGCGCGCCTTCGCGCGCGATGGCGTAGTGGATGCCGCGGCCTAAGAAGAGGTAGGTCTCCACTTCGCGAAGCGCTTTGGCGATCTGCTCCATCTGGCGCTCCCAAGCGTCGAGCTGGCCGGCAATCAGCGCCGGCAACGCTGCGAGTTCCTTGAAATGCGCCGCCAGAGTATCGGCAGAGAGCGTCTGCAGCGCCACGCCGGAGCTCAGCGCGATGAGGTTGAGGACCAGCAACTGGGCGGTGAAGCTTTTGGTGGCGGGGACGGCCAGTTCCCTGCCCGCCCAGGTGGGCAGGCTGATCTCTGCCTCGCGCGCCATGGTGGAGTTCTCGACATTCGTAACCGCGATGGTGCCGTGACGGCGGCGGTTGGCTTCGCGCAGAGCGGCGAGGGTGTCCGCTGTCTCTCCCGACTGCGAGACGACGATGATGCCCGGGTTGGTCAGCGTATTGATCTCGCGATAGACGTACTCGCTGGCGTACTCGACATCGACCGGCATGCCGCTGATGTCCTCGATCATGATCTCGCCGGCAAGCGAGGCGTGGCGGCTGGAGCCGGAGGCGGAGAAGACCACTTGATGATGATCGCGAAACCATTGGTACACCGGACCGAACGAGGCTTCGTCGAGCGCGCTGCCCCGGACGTAGTGCTCGAGCGCCGCGCCCAGAGAGGCGGGCTGCTCATGGATTTCGCGCAGCATGTGGTGCGGATATTGCCGTTGCGGAGTGCTGGTGGACATGATGTCTCTCTCTTCCTCGGAAAATATTCAGTAAGCGGCGCCGCCGTTGTACACCTGAAACTCGCGGATCTGCGCCGGCCCGCTGCTGTCGAGCAAGGTCAGGCGCACCGCGGTTGCGGTAACGGCGGGAAAGATGTCGATCTTCTTGTGGCCGATGGCCTGCGCATGTGCGACTTCGCGCCATTGACCACGCTCTTCCACTTCGATGCTGTAGGCGGTGATGTGCTGCCCGTCGTTGAGGCGCTCCATGGTGACGGTACGGTCGATGGTGGCGGGTTGCAGGAATTGAACAGTCAGCATGGAGGGCGCGGCGTTGCCAGCAGATGAAGCGGGAGCCTGCCAATAAGTATTTGCGTCGCCATCGAATGCTGCCGCAAGTCTCCGGTGTGTACTTCCCGTGCAGCGCGAGATTGTTGCCGTAGATCTGGTGGAGGCGTTCGCCGAATTCCTTGAGCCGCGCAACGTCCGCAGCGGGCAGGCGGCCGGTGTTGTCCGGCGCGAGGCCGAGCATGAGCTGCGCGCCGCGGCCTACGGTCTGGTCGTACTCCTTCACCAGCTCATCGACCGATTTGAGTGACGCTTCATCGTTGGGGTGCCAGAACCAGTGATCAGTGTGGAGCGGCGTATCTGCCTCCACGGGACGCCAGCGCAGATAGCCGGCGCGATCGACGACGTTCCAGTTTTCGAAGTCCACCTTGCCGCTTTCCGTGCCCACCCAGCGCAGGTCTGCGTACTTGAAGAGGCCGACATCGGCGAAGACGAGCGCGTTGGGCTGATAGGTACGGAGGTTGTCAATGATGGAGTCGAAGTCGTAAGTGCGGCCGGTGCTGCCGGCGCCGTCGAGCCAGAACTCGGTGAGCTCACCGTAGTGCGAGGCCAGCTCCTCCAGCATCGCGAGGTAATACTTGTCGTAGGCGGCGGGGTCTTTGTAGCGCGGATCGTGACGGTCCCACGGCGAGAGATAGACGCCGAAGCGGAGTCCGTGCGAGCGAGCGCTGTCGGAGACCATCCGAACGAGGTCGCCTTTGCCGCCGAGCCACGGGCTCGACTTTACGCTGTAGTCGGTCTGCGCGGTGGGATAAAGCGCGAAGCCATCGTGGTGCTTCGCGACCAGCACGACGTAGCGGATGCCCGCGGATTTCGCGGCCTCGATCCACTGATCGGTATCGACATGCTGCGGATTGAAGACGCTAGGCGACGCGGTGCCGTCGCCCCACTCGCGATTGAGAAAGGTGTTGGTGCCGAAGTGGAGGATGGCGCCCATCTCCATGTCCTGCCAGGCCACCTGCTGCGGCGTCGGCTTCACGTCGACAAAGTTCTGGCCGAGTGCCGCGGTCGCGGCAAGTAGCGTGAGCCAGGTGAGCAGGTATTTCATCCATCCCTCTATTGGCGCCAGGTGATGCGGTAGGCGTATGCGTATTGGCCGACAGGTTCTGCCGGCACATGGATGTGCAGGCCGTCAGGCTTTTGCTGAAAGGTGAGCGGCGCAGCGGAGCCGAGCAGTTCGACGGAAGCAACTTCGCGTGTTCCGACGCCGGAGCTAAGCGTGTGGATGATGGCCTCGCCATCCTTCGGCCAGCCAAGCTCGATGGCATAGAGCGCGCCGTCTTTCGTAGTGAAGCGGTAGTCCTCTGCGGTGTAGGGCTTCGATTCCGTGTCGTGGAAGGAGCCAGCCTCGAACTTGGTTGGGCCTTCGCCGAACTGCCGCCACGGGCGTGTGCCGTAGATCGCATCTCCATTCACCTTCAGCCATGTGCCGACAGCGAGCAGCGTCTTCGCGGCGCCTTCGGGAATTGTGCCGTCCGGCCGCGGACCAACGTTCATCAGCAGATTTCCGTTCTTGCTGACGACGTCGGCGAGTTGGTGAATCACGGCCTCTGGGGACTTGTAGGTGTCGTGCTCGATGTAGCCCCACGAGCCGTTCGAAAGCGAGGTGTCGGTCTGCCAGGGCTGCGGGCGGATGTCGCCGAGGCCGCCGCGCTCCATGTCGAGCGTGGCCGAGCCGTCGGCCATATCGCTGAGCTTGTAAAAGAGCACGACTGGCTGATGCTGCGCGGCGGCGTGGTTGTAGTAGTAGGTTGCGAAGCGTTCCAGGCGGCTGCGGAAGTCCGGCTGGCCAACCCACCAGTCGAAGTAGATCAGGTCGGGATGGTAGCGCTCGACGATCTCCGCGGTACGGGCGAGCCAATCGTCCGTATAGGCATCGGAGACGTAAGTGAAGTCGTGGATCAGTTCGTCTCCGTTGTCTCCCTCAAACTGGCGAAGATGCGCTGGGCCGTAGAAGGCAGCGTACTTCGGATCGTTGACATCGGAGGCGAAGTGGCGACCGCCCTCGAAGAACCAGTCGTGCTCCGCGCGATGGGATGAGGCGCCGAGATGCATGCCCTCCGCGCGCACTGCCTTCGCCAGTTCGCCAAGCACATCGCGTTTGGGACCCATCTTCCCGGCGCACCAATCGGTCAGGTTCGACTGGTACATGGGGAAGCCATCGTGATGCTCGGCCACGGGCACCACGTAGCGCGCGCCGGCATCATGAAAGAGCTTTGCCCATGTGTTGGGGTCGAAGTGCTCCGCGGTGAACTTGGGAATCAGATCCTTGTAGCCGAACTGCGTTTGCGGACCGTAGGTGGCAACGTGATGCGCGAAATCCGGCGAGCCCTGCTGGTACATGTTGCGCGAGTACCACTCGCTGCCGAAGCCGGCGACGGAGTAGACACCCCAGTGAATGAAGATGCCGAACTTCGCATCGCGAAACCACTCCGGCGCCTGGTAGGCGCGCAGGCTTTGCCAGTCATCGCGAAATGGGCCTGCGGCGATGGTGCGATCAACATTGGCGAGAATGCGCTTGCGCTCGGAATCGTACTTGCTGTTGGCCGCGATCCACTGCGCGTCGATCTGCTCCGGCGTCAGCGTGCCGGCCGTCGACGCATTCGGATCAGCGCCGCTCGCGGGCGTCTGCGCTGCGGCACGCAGAACCGCGCTCGCCGCGACCAGGACGGCGATGCAGGCGAAGGTATGGCGGCGGCGACGCTTCATATGTCCCTTCGAGCGCGGGAGTATTCTCAATGCATTCAAGGAAATGCCTGACGCCATGGTGTGAGCCGAGCTTCCGCAGAGCGGATGCAGCAGAAGTGTCCATATTAAGCTGGAACGATCAATTTACAACTCTGAACTGACGAATTTCAGTCAGAAAATGTACAGAGGCAAGGAGCGAGCGTGCGCTTTATAAGGCTGCAGAACATATCGCTGCAGCGACCGAATGCAGCGCGAACAAGAGATATGCGGTGCTTGTTCCGCGCCGGGACTTTTCTCATCTTGCTCAGCATCTTTCTCCTGGTCCTTCTTCCGGTGCCGTGCCACGGCGAGACCACGTCGGCCCCCGGAGTGGCGGTGAATGGATGGCAATTTCGCCTTGCCGCCTCTACACCGGATGCGGCCGCACATGCCGAGGCCCAGCAGTGGCACGCGGCGGCTGTTCCTTCCACTGTGCAGACCGATCTGCTGCGCAATGGATTGATCGCGGATCCATTTACCGGCGCACACGAGGCGCAGCTGCAGTGGATTGGCCTTGCCGACTGGGAGTACCGGACCACGCTGAACGTGGATGCCGCGACGCTGACGCACGAGCATGTCGACCTGGTATTCGACGGGCTGGATACATATGCGACGGTGCGGCTGAACGGGCAACAGATTCTGGAGGCGGACAACATGTTTCGCCGCTGGCGCGTGCCGGTGAAGGGGCTGCTGCACAGCGGCGCAAATGAACTCACCGTGACGTTTGCGTCGCCGATCCGGCGGCTGCTGCCGGCCACGCTCAAGCGTGCGTATCAGTTGCCGGGCGAATTCGATTCCGCTTTTGGCGACGAGCCGAAGGGCGTGCAGACGGCGAATTACATCCGCAAGGCGGCCTATCAGTATGGATGGGACTGGGGGCCGCGCTATGTGACCGAGGGGATCTGGCAGCCGGTGTGGTTGGAGACCTGGGATGCTGCGCGACTGGACACGCTGCACGTGATCCAGAGCTCGGTCACGGCGGATTCCGCGTCGCTCGATACGCAGGTGAGAGTGGAAGCCTCGGCCGCCGTTAAAGCAATCCTATCGGTTACGTATACGACGCCGAAGGGTGAGCATGTCTCGCTTCCGGAAATCACCGCGCAGCTTGTACCCGGCAGCAACACGGTGCACGTGCCGATGGTGATCGAGCGCCCGGAGCGATGGTGGCCGGTGGGATATGGGCCGCAGAATCTGTATCAAGTCTCCGCGAAGGTGCGGATCGGGCACGAGACGCTCCCCGCGGAACGCACAACGGGCCTGCGCACAGTGCGGGTGTTGCGCGAGAAGGACCAGTGGGGCAAGAGCTTTGGCTTTGAGGTGAATGGCGTACCGATCTTTGCCAAAGGCGCGGACGTGATTCCCTTCGACAGCTTTCCTGACCGCGTGACGCCAGAGAAACATCGACAGATTCTCGAGTCTGCGCGCGACGCAAACATGAACATGGTGCGGCTGTGGGGCGGCGGCTACTACGAGAGCGACGACTTCTATGACGAGTGCGACCGGCTGGGGCTGATGGTGTGGCAGGACTTCATGTTTGGCGGCGCGATTCCGCCGGACGATCCGGCATTTCGCGCGAATACGGAACAAGAGGCGGCCGAGCAGGTCGACCGGCTGCGCGATCATCCCAGCCTCACGTTGTGGTGCGGCAACAACGAAGTCGAGACCGGATGGGACGCGTGGCCTGACCGGATGCTGCTGAAGGAGAACATCTCGCCAGCGGAACGCGCCAAGATCGAGGCGGGAATGATGCTGCTCTTCGACGACATCCTGAAGCGCACAGTTGCGGTGCACGATCCCGAAGTTCCGTATTGGCCGAGCACGCCGAGCGCGGATCACGAGACCGAAGCGAACAGCAACGACAACGGCGATGTGCACTCGTGGAGTGTGTGGTCGGGCTCCGCGCCGATCGAGGATTATCTGAAGGACACACCGCGCTTCGTCTCCGAGTATGGCTTCGAGGCGCTGCCGGATATGCGCACCGTTCGGGCCTTTGCGACGCCTGCGGAGCAGACACTGGATTCGCCGGTGATGCGCGCGCACCAGAAGTTCGCGAATGGTAACGGCAATGACCGCCTGCTCCTTTATCTTCGCCGCTACTATGGCGAGCCGAAGGACTTTCCCGCTTTCGTCTACCTGAGCCAGGCGATGCAGGCGCAGGCCATCGAACTGGAAGCGGAGCATCTGCGCGCCAGCCGACCAAGGTCGATGGGCTCGCTTTATTGGCAGCTCAACGATTGCTGGCCGGCAGCATCGTGGGCCAGCATCGACTACTTCGGCAGATGGAAGGCGTTGCAGTTTCACGCGCGACGCTTCTATAACGATCTGCTGATCGCACCGATCCGGCAGGACGGCACGACGAACGTTTACGCGATCAACGACCGCACCACGCCTGTGCCGGCGAACGTGCACATGCAGGTGATGAGCTTTGACGGCCGCGTGCTGTCGGAATCGACAGCTCCAACGACAATGCCGCCGCTGTCGAGCACACGGGTGAATTCGCTTACCGACGATGTGCTGCTAAAAGGCGCCGATCCGTCGAAAACACTCGTCGTCTTCACCATGGAAATGGGCGGCCACGCTGTCTCGCGCCACCTTCTGTACTTCCGCGCCGCGCGCGATCTGAGCTTGCCGCAGGCAAAGGTCACTGCGCATGTCACAGCGGGCACACATGGTCTGGAGCTGACATTGCACGCCGATACGTTGGCGCGCGATGTGTGGATCTCCTTCGGCGATCAGAATGTCACGCTCGGGGACAACGCATTCACGCTGCTGCCAGGCGAGACGCGCACGATCCAGCTCAAGAGCAGCGCGGACGCGGCTGCGCTGGAGAGCGCGTTGCACATCCAGACGCTGGATACAGCGACACTGCCATCCATGGCAGGCGCAGGAGACTAAACTTGCCGATTCAAATGAAGATTCCGTTCCTGCTCGCGATGCTTTCTCTCACTGCCTGTTCGAATGCTGCGTTCGCCCAGACCGCGACTCCGCATGCGACGAAATGGGCCATTGCAATTCATGGGGGCGGCGGTGAAGAGGAGTGGCTGCATATGGACGCAGCGACAGCGGCCGCCTACCACGCATCGCTGGCACGCGCGCTGGACGCTGGCGCGGCGGTGCTCAGCAAGGGCGGACGATCGATCGATGCCGTCGAAGCAGCCATTGAAGTGCTCGAGGATGATCCGCTGTTCAACGCGGGGCGCGGCGCGGCATTCAATGCACAAGGCCGGAACGAGATGGATGCGGCGATCATGGATGGAGCGACGCTTGAGGCGGGGTCGGTTGCGGGTGTGAGCGCGACGAAGAATCCGATTGCGCTGGCACGCGCGGTGATGGAGCATTCGCCCTACGTGATGATGGTGGGGCCGGGCGCGGACGCCTTCGCCGTCAGCCAGCATCTGCCGCAGGTGCCGCCTTCGTACTTCTTCACCGAGATGCGCTGGCAGGAGTTGCTTGGTGTCCTGCGCGCGCAGGGCAAGCCGCTTCCGCAGCGGCCTCCGGGTGTGCCTGCTGCACCGCGGGCGATGGCAGTTTCAGACGGTGTGGCGCCGTTTGCGCATCGCTTTGGAACCGTGGGCGCTGTCGCGCGCGACGTGCACGGCGACGTGAGCGCAGGCACATCCACCGGCGGAATGCAGGGCAAGCTGCCAGGACGCGTCGGCGACTCACCCGTGATCGGCGCAGGCACCTACGCGGCGAACGATGCGTGCGCGATTTCCGCGACTGGAGTGGGTGAATACTTCATCCGGCTGGACGCGGCGAAGGAGATTTGCGCGCTGGTGAAGATGAAGGGTATGACCACCAGCGCCGCAGCCGAGCAGGTGATTCGCGGCGAAGTCGCGAAGCTGAAGGGCGGCGAGGGTGGCGTGATCGTGCTGGACCAGAAGAGCGATCCGGTATGGAGCTACAACACGCTGGGGATGTTCCGCGCTCGGCAGATCGAAGGCGGGACGGCAGAAGTGGAAGTGAAATGACGCTGGTGTCCGCGACCGAAGATGACTGCCCGTCCTTCGCTTGCTCAGGGTGACATCAGTGCGTTAGGCGTACTTTGCCAGGGCTGCGGAGAGATCGAGCGGAGCATCATCGCTCTTTCCCGCGGGCGCGCGCGGCGAGATGAGCACTGCGTGTCCCTGGTTTTCACGCCATGCCAGAAAGGTGACGTGCGCCGGATCGGCGATGCGCAGCAGATCGAGCAGGATGTAGTAGGCGCTGATGTCCGCATCGCGCAGCGAGCCTTCCGGATCGGGCACCTCGACATTGGTGGCGGCATCGAAGAGCTGATTCAACGTTCGCTGACGCTGGCGCGGTGCGAAGCGCACCAGTAGCTGCTCCGGCTGAGCGCGGCGCAGCGTTTCGCGTGCAGCCCATTGCGCAAAGGAAGTGCTGTAGATCTGCGTTCCGGAACCTTCCACGAACAGCATGGTGATGAAGTGCTGCATCAGCGGATCGTGGGTCACGGCGTCGGTCCCGGACGCCGCGGGATTGAGCTCTTCCAACATGCTGCGCATAGCCTCAGCCCCGCCGGGACCGGATTGCGTAAAGCGATTCATGCGCTCGAGCACGTTTTCACGCACTGGACGCAACTGCGCATAGGAGAGCAACTCGACTGCAGGGGCATCATGCGGCCAGGGCTCGCCGCCATCAATGTACCAGTGAGTGTATGGTGCGGCCTGCGTTGCGGCGCGTTGCTCGAGCGCTGCGTGAAGCTGTCGCGGCGTCTCCGGCGTCCATTGCATATTTTGCAGTGTGACGCCGTGCGGTGCGAGCTTGCGAAAGAGCTGCGGGCTGGGCGCCGTGGCGTCTTTGCCGACCACGACGATGACGAAGCGATCCTTCTGCGGCGTTGCGTCCAGAGGCACGGCGAGCAGGTCCTGCGCGGCGCGGCGATAGGTATCGATCTGGCTGCTGGACCAGAGATAGGCGGTGAGCTCTTCGAGAAATGGCTGCGGCGCGGCGACCCAGTCCTTGGCCACGAGTGCGGGCGGCATGCTGATCTGCCGGAAGGGCGCAAGCAGTCGGCCGCGTTGTTCCGGAGTCAGCGATTCCAGCCACACGCACTGCCGCTCGAAGGTGCCGCGCTCGGCGGGAAAGCGCCAGTCGAAGACGATGATCTCGCGCAGAAAGGCGGGTGCGACAGCGATGGGCAATTGCTGCAGCAGCGCGAGATGCGTGGTGGCAAACTGCTGCGCCTGCGGCGGATAGCTGGAGAAGCTGGCGGCGGTGAGCTGATCGGGCGTCATCGGACTCACCTCACACCAGCTCCGCAATGGGAGCGCCCTTGACGTATGGCGTATCGAAGCCGTGGCGTTTGCCGATGGTGGGCACCAGGTCGATCGGCTGAATGGCGCGATCGACGGTGACGTTTTGCCGGATGCCGGGTCCGAGTGCGAGCAGCCAGGTGGTGCGCGCCATGGCACCGCCGGTGCGGTGATGCTGAAAGCCGTTGCCGCCCGGATCGCCGTCCGCATCGCGGCCGAAGTCCGGCATGATGAAGAGCGCGGTGCGGTCCTTGTACTCAGGCATGCTCTGGATGGTCGTCCACAGCTCACCGCAGATGCGGTCCGCACGCTGGATCGCATCGACGTAGAGCGAAAACGCTCCCGCGTGCGCGACATCCATATCGTGCAGGGTGATGAGTAACAGCGATGGCGACACTTGCGCCATCAGACGGCGAGCGATGGAGAGTGAGAGCGCGTCGGCGCTGTCCAGCGCGCGGGCGTCGCGGGTGAAGTCCTCGACCGAGAGCCGCAGCGTGGAGGCGAGCTGCTCCAGATGCAGCTCGCCGTCGTTTTGCGAGAGCGACGGCCGGTAGACGGGCATCTCGTAGTTGTCCTGCAGCAGATGCTCATAATCCACCAGCGATTGCGGATGCTGTTTGCTGACAGCCGCGGCGAGCAGTTGCTTGGGCAGGATGACGCCGGCTCCCTGCCCTTCGTATCCGCCATGACGGCTGAAGCCGATCTGCTGGAAACCGTTGCTGGGTGCGATGACCCACGCGTCATCCATGGGACGCGCGAGGCCGCGGCGGAAGTATTCGAAAACAGTTGGGTTGCCGGTGGGCTGCGCGATGAAGTTGTCGAATGTCTCATAGCAGCCGGTGACGATGCCGGCGGTGGCTACGTAATGGCCAAGGATGCCGCGGTTTACTACCTGCGTGAAGAAGGTCCCCTGCGGAATGAGTTCACCTAAAAGGTGTGGAACATTCTGCTGACCTTCGAGAGCGAATGTCTCCTCATCGCGTGCGCCGCCGCCGAAGGTGACGACGACAGTGCGCGGGCGCGGCTGGATACCCGCTGCGAAGGCCGAGGGCACCAGCGTGGAGAAAGCCGTAGCCGAAGCCGTGCCGGCGACGAGGCGCAAAAAATCGCGGCGAGTGTGGCTGCGTAGCAGTGAAGCGTGCGCGTCTGAAGAAGACGACATCGTGGAGGCATCCTCGGTCGCGCTGACCAGGCGGGGTGTGGCTCCGACTTTACACATCGTGACCCGCCACCTACAAGTGCGAGTCTTAGTGCGGGACCCTTGTTACGCTGGGCGCGCGACTAACGACGAAAATCAGCGCGTATCGGTTCATCGATCAGAGCATGATCGACACCGCTAAGCGGTGGCACCGCTCCGCCGTCCAGATCGAGCAACACCACTTCATTGCGGCCGGGATGCAGCCAGGCTCCGGGCAGGTAGAGACCGCCCTGCGGACCGATGCGCCAGTAGCGGCCGAGCGCGTGGCCGTTCACCCAGACCTGACCCTTGCCGTAGGCGCGCATGTCGAGAAAAGTGTCGGTGGGTTTACCGATGGAGAAGGTGCCGCGATAGAGCGCAGGGCCTTCGCTGGCTGCCTTCTGCGTGAAATGCGTAGACGCAGGATCGGTGAACGGCAGCGAGTAGTTCTGCCAGCCGGTGAGGGGCTTGCCGGCAAAGGCGACACCATGCGTGATGCCCGCCTGTTCGGTGCGCAGCACGGCAGTGAAGTTCACGCGGCCGGAGTTCTCGACCAGGATGTCGAGGCGCTGTTCGTTGCCAGTAATGGTGATGGGAAGCGTCATCTTGCCGAGACGGCGATCGAGCACGCCGGCGAGTTTGCCGTCGAGATAGACCCGCGCGTAGGAGTGCAATTGATCGAGCACCAGATCGCCCGATGACGGTCCATGCAGCTTGGTGCGGTAGAGCACGTAGCCGAAGTCCTGGTGGAGGTCTTCCATGGTGAGCGGCTGCTGCGATTCGACCGGGGCAGGCAGCATGTCCCACAGCGATACGCTCTCGGCGAGCGGAATCGGTGGCAGCGAGCCGAGAATCGGCGGCTGCGGCACGGGCGGCGGCGCAACCCCGGTGGCCTCCTGGATGACTTTGCGTATTTCGAAGAACTTCGGCCGCGGTTGGCCGGCTTCGTCGATGGGCGCGTCGTAGTCGTAGCTGGTCACGTCAGGCTGATAGTTGTGGCTATTTGAATTGGCGCCGCTGAACCAGCCGAAGCTGGTGCCGCCGAAGAGCATGTACATGCTGACGGAGTAGCCCTGCTGGAGCATCCAGCGGATCTCCGCGACCTGCTTCGCCGCGTCGGTGTGCTCGTGCTTCGCGCCCCAGTGATCGAACCAGCCGGCCCAGTATTCTGCGCAGAAATATGGCCCCTCGGGACGCAGCTTGCGGTAGAGGGCGAAGGAATGCTCGGCTTCTCCGGTGCCGAAATCGACGGCCGCGGGCAGATCGGGCAAGGAGCCGCGTGTCATCTCCTCGGCGCCGTCGGCGGTATAGAGCAGCGCGCTGGTGAAGCCGGCATGCAGCACTATCTGAAGGGCGCGCTCCATGTAGGCGTGGTCGTTTTCTCTGGCGTCCTGGAATGATCCGTATTCGTTCTCCACCTGCACCGCGAGGATGGGACCGCCGCGATCAAGCTGCAGCGGCGCCAGCTCCTGGCCAAGCCGATCCATCCAGCGGCTGGCTGCCTGCTGGTACGCAGGTTCCAGGCTGCGCAGCTTCAGGTTGCGATCGCGCAGCAGCCACGCCGGATAGCCGCCCAGGTCCCACTCACCGCAACTGTAGGGGCCGGGGCGCAGGATCACGTACAGCCCCTCCTGCTGCGCCTCGCGGATGAACTCCGCGACATCGCGCTGGCCGGTGAAGTCGTATTGGCCGGGCTGGGCTTCGTGGAAGTTCCAGAAGACGTATGTCATCACCGTGTTGATCCCGATGGCGTGGGCCATGCGCAGACGGTCGCGCCAGTACTCGCGCGGGGTGCGCACGTAGTCCATGTCGCCGGAGATGATCTGGAAGGGTTTGCCATCGAGCTCGAAACGTCCCTGTGCGGCCACGAAACGAGGCGACGCCGGCGCAGAATGGGCCACGGCAGATACCGCCAGGACCAGAAAGAGAGCGATGCAGACGCGCCGAAGGGCAGAAACCATGAAAAAAGACCTCACCGAGCGAAAGCCAGAGTATCGCAAGCTGCAATGGCACGGGTACTTTGGGCAGCAGCGCGAACTGCATGGATTGAGGTATGGTGGGATCGCATGCTCGCCCACGCGTCGACAGCCATTACACCCAACGTCCGAGCACTTTCCCCAAAGCTCGAGGTTTGCGTCGAGACCCTCGACAACGCACAGATCGCCGACCGAGGCGGAGCGAACCGCATTGAACTGTGCGGTGAGCTTGCCGGCGGCGGCGTCACCCCCAGTCTGGGGCTGCTGGAGGAGGTAGTCTCCAGCATCACGATTCCAGTCCATTGCATGATCCGCCCGCGCGGCGGGGACTTCCTCTACAACGCGGGTGAATTTCGCGCGATGGAGCGCGACATTGAGCTGGCAAAGAACGCCGGAGCGGCCGGGGTGGTCCTGGGCATACTCACTGTACGGGGCGAGGTAGACGTCGCGGCAACCCGCCACCTCATCGAAGCGGCTCGGCCTATGCGCGTGACCTTCCATCGCGCGTTCGATGTGACCCGTGACCTGGACGCGGCACTGGAAGCGGTGATCTCGGCTGGTACGGATATCCTGCTGACGTCTGGCGGCGCGGAACGGTTGAGCGAAGGCATCGATGCCGTGGCGCGGCTGGTAGAGCGTGCGGGAGACCGGATCGAGATCATGGGAGGCTCCGGCGTGCGCTTGCAGAATGCCGTAGCACTCTATGAAGCCTCCGGCGTCGCCGCAATCCACTCATCGATGCGGCGCCCGTTGTCGATCGAGGCATCCACAGGCATCCATGTGCTTCCAGATGCGCTGCCTCCCTATGAGGTCCGCGAAGAGGATGTACGCACGCTGACCGCGGCGTTGAAGGCATCCGCGGAAAAGACTGCTGCGAATCGTCTTCTACCGTAGAGCTTTCACTGCTACTGTGAACGACCGAGTTCCGCGAAGCGTGGCCTTTCCTGGTCAAAGGGGGCAGCCGTCCGCGTGTTGCGGTGAACCGCAGAACTAGACCGCAGACCTAGACCACAGAGCTACACCACAGCGCTTGGAGCGTGCGCGATGTGCTCGATTGCCGCGCTTATGGAAGCGGCCGGA
The DNA here is from genome assembly GCA_963712845.1 of uncultured Acidobacteriaceae bacterium. Lineage (GTDB taxonomy): Bacteria > Acidobacteriota > Terriglobia > Terriglobales > Acidobacteriaceae > KBS-83. The sequence goes on along the minus strand of CAVQJM010000036.1, from coordinate 2,475 downwards.
ATGTGTACCCGCTCCTTCAATAGCCGGACGATCGCAGGCGCGGGCAGCGGCGGCGCGAAGTAATAGCCCTGCACGCGATCGCAATCGAGCTGCCACAGGCGGGTGAGTTGATCCTCGCGCTCCACGCCTTCCGCTACCACGACCAAGCCGAGACTGTGCGCGAGAAAGACGATGGCCTGGACAATCGCATAGGTGCCGTTGGGCTCATTGATGCGCTCGATGAAGGAGCGATCGATCTTCAGCGTTTGCACCGGCAACTGATGCAGATGGGCGAGCGATGAATAGCCGGTTCCGAAGTCGTCGATGGAGAAGTGGATGCCCATGCGGGCCAGGGTGTCGATCTGCCGCGTCACCTGACCGATGTTGCGCATCACGGTCGATTCGGTGACTTCCATCTCCAGTGCCGAGGGTGCGAGCTTGTAGTGGCGCAGACACTCGATCACGTAGCTGGAGAAGTCGAACCGGGTGAGCTGCAACGGGGAGACGTTGAAGGCGATGCGCACCGGGTGGAGGCCGCGGTCCTGCCATTCGCGGCTCTGGCGGCAGCATTCATCGAGCACCCAGTTGCCGAGCGGCACGATAAGACCGCTCTCCTCCGCGATGGGGATGAAGCGATCCGGGTAGACCAGTCCGAGCAGGGGATGGCGCAGACGCACCAGCGCTTCCAGGCCGCAGAGTTGCCCATCGCGCGTGTAGAGCGGCTGATAGTGCAACTCCAGCCCGCCGTCTTTGAGGGCGCGGCGAAGATGCTTTTCGAGCTCCGTGGCTTCGAGGGTGGCTGCGGAGATCTCCTGGGAGACATACATGAACTGGTTGCCGCCGGATTTTTTGGCGCGGTACATCGCCGTGTCGGCATCGCGCCACAGCACGGCGGGATCGGTGCCGTGATCCGGATAGACGGCGATGCCCAGGCTGGCGGTGAGATCGATATCGATCCCGTTATGGCGATAGGGCTCGTTCAGGCCTCTCAAGATGTCGGCCGCGACGCGTTCGGCATCTTCCGATTCGGCGATCTCCTGCAGCAGTACCGTAAACTCCTCGCCGCCGGTGCGGGCGACGGTATCCACGGCGCGCACGCGGGAACTGAGGCGGCGGCCAATCTCCTGCAGACAGACGTCGCCAATAGCGTGACCATAGGTGTCGTTGATCTGTTTGAAGCGATCGAGGTCCAGGCAGAGCAGAGCCGCCTTGTGGCCGTAACGGCTGGCATGCGCGAGCGTCTGCGCGATGCGGTCTTCGAGCAGGGCGCGGTTGGGCAGCCCGGTCAGGATGTCGTGATTCGCCTGGTGCACCAACTGCTCGTGCAGGCGATCGCGCTCGGTGACGTCCTGCATCAGGGCGAAGGTGACTTTGTGCCCATCGTGCTCGAGTTGATGCGAGGCGATATCCACCAGCATGAAGCTGCCGTCCTTGCGCTGATGGCGCCAGGGGCCATTGAGAGGGTTTTCGCAGCTGCGCTTCAGCTCGGCCACCAGCCGGGAGAACTCCTCGCCGGGGCGGATGTCCGCCATCGTCATCTGCTCGAACTCTTCGTGGGTGTATCCGTACTGTTGCGCCGCGGCATCGTTCACATGCAGGAAGGCAAGCGTCTCCGTGTTGTACATCCACATGGGGTGCGGATTGGATTCGAAGAGCACGCGGTAATGGGCACCGGCGTCCTCGGCGCTGACGATCTCTTCTTCGAGCAGGGTAAGGATCATGCCGACGGCGACGAGATACTTGGGCAAGTTCCAAAGCTGGGGGGGAATCTGCGCTGCCGGCCACAACATCTCGGCCGCGGCCGCCGAGATCCAGACCGCAGCCCATGCATACAGGCTGAGCACCACGGTCCGGACTCCGGCCGTGAATCGCGAAACCTCGAAGCTATAGAGCAAGGCGAGAAGCAGAAACACCTGCGTGAGCATCACGTCCAGCGCGGTCCCGTCTTGATGATGCAGGATGCCGTAGCTCAGCCATCCCGTGCATCCGGCGACCGAGAGCCCCAGGATGGTGCGCAGCATTGGACGGCGTTGCGAGATGCGATACGCCACGATAAGCGTCGCCGCTTCGCCGGCGATGGCGCTCAGGGGCAGCAGGCGGCTTCCATCGGGCAGGAAGCATGCGGCAGCGGTAGTGGCCAGCCAGGGGATACCCAGGGTGACCAGAACGGCCAGCCATCGGCCAGGGGCAAAGCGCACGACTGTCGTGGAGAGGATAAAGAAGACGCCGCCGAGTACCAGCGAGCCGAGTACCAGGAAATCCTGGCCGGCATGGCCCATCTCCGATGTGGGACGCAGCAGCAGTCCAGCGAAGTGGACCAGGATCAGACACCAGCCGATGAGCCAGCAACGGACGCGGACAGTTGGCCGCTTCCTGTATATGGAGCTGAACAGGAGAACCAGCGAGCCCAACGATAAAAGATCCAGAAGTCCGCTCATCCTTGAACCTGCAACCGGATCAAACTTTGCGGACCAGGGGATCGGGCCGGCAACCGGG
>CAVQJM010000035.1:0-3003 GCA_963712845.1 uncultured Acidobacteriaceae bacterium | reverse complement strand
GGGCGGAGTGACGATCCGATCCCTGAATGCCTGCTGATTGATATACGAAGAGCCCGCTGATTCGCAGGTCCTGCGTATCTGTAAACATGCGTAGTTTATTTCTGTTCCGGCACCGCTTCCCGGGATGAGGGAACGGCTTGCGCGGGATCATCTCGTCGCGCATCGTTGGCGCGTCGAGCCGCGGACGGTTGTCCACAATTGGACGGTTTGTCCGGCGATGGACGCTTGCCAGGGACGGAACGTATCACCCATGGCCGATTCATGAGGGAAAACGGGCTGCTCAAGATACTCGTTCGGCGTTTTCGTTTGGGCTGGGAAGTGCTTAGGGTCCACTAGCCGGTTGTCGAAGAGGACCTATATGACATCCCTTTCTCGTGATTTGAAGGTTGCAATTCGCCAGTTATTGAAGTCCCCCGGTTTTACGGTGACCGCAGTGCTGATGCTGGCGCTGGGGATAGGCGCGACCACGGCGATTTTTTCGATCGTCGAAGGAGTCCTGCTGCGGCCGCTACCGTTCCCTCACTCCGACCAACTGATGGTCCTGGCGGACATCATTCAAGGTGCGAAGATCGCCGGAAACGGCGAGGCCGGCGTTACGCCTCCCGATATCAAGAACTACACGCGCGACACACACAGCTTTACCAGCCTGGGGGGCTACCAGGGAGCGGGGTATGAGCTTTCCGGCGTGGGCGAGCCGGCCATGGTAAATGCCTCCCGGATGACGGGAGGCGTGTTTCCAGCGCTGGGCATCTCGCCGCTCATGGGACGGGTGTTCACGCAGCAGGAAGATGACCAGCACCAGCAGGTTGCGGTGATCAGCTACGCGACGTGGCAGACCCGGTTCCATGGTAAGGCGGCAATCCTGGGGAGCAAGATCCTTCTGGACCGCAAGCCATATGTGGTCATCGGTGTGATGCCGCGGGGCTTCGAATTTCCACTTGTGCCCGGGCATTTAAACCGCAGCGAGCTCTGGGTGCCCCTGAGCTTCACGCAACAGGAGCTTTCACCGGCGGCCTCGGCCAACTGGAGTTACCAGATGATTGGGCGTCTGAAACCGGGTGTATCGGCATCGCAGGCGGTGGCCGATGCGGGACTGGTGGCACAGCAGACCATACGCAACTACCCCCCATTCATGGCGGGGTTCAGCATGCGTCCCGTAGTACGACCGCTGCATGAGGAGACGGTGGAAGCGGCCCGGCCCCTGCTGCGGACGCTGTTCCTTGCCGTTGCTGTTGTTCTGCTGATTGCATGCGCGAACCTTGCGGGGCTGCTGCTGGTGAGAGCCATTCGGCGGCGCAGAGAGGTGGCGGTTCGTCTTGCTTTGGGGGCGCGCGCGACGGCGCTGCTGCGGCAGGCGATATTGGAGAGCCTTGTGCTCAGCGTGGTCGGCGGCGTCGTCGGGCTTGCGCTGGCCGCTGCGGTATTGCGTGTCGGAGTGCAACTTCTGCCAGAGACCCTGCCACGCCTCAGCGAGATTGGCCTGGATTGGTCAGTGGCCGTCTTCGCGCTGGTGCTGGCTCTCGCAACCGGCGTCATTTGCGGACTGGCACCGGCATTTGCAGCAATCCGGACCAACGTCAACGACACGCTGAAAGAGGGAGGACGCACCGGCACGGCCGGCGGCCATGCGCGGCTGCGCTCGGCACTGGTGATCGCGGAGATCGCGGTTGCGCTGGTACTGCTCGCCGCATCCGGCCTGCTGCTGCGCAGCTTTGAGAAGATGCGCGAAGTGGACCTGGGGTTCCGGCCTGACCATACGCTTGTAGCCGCCTACGGGCTGCCTCAGAAGCAGTACACAACGCAGGCCCAGGTCGACCAGTTCAACCATGAACTGCTAAGGAAGTTGCAGGATCTGCCAGGTGTGAAGAGCGCGGGAGTCACGTCGTTCCTTCCTGCCTCCGGCAGCAACAGCAACAGCGCGTTCGTTGCCGAAGGGTATGTTGCACCCGAGGCGGAAAGCATTGACCTGGCCACGACAATGCAGGTGGAGGGCGATTACTTCCAGGCGATGGGAATCCCGCTCCTTCAGGGGCGCTTGCTGACTCCGGACGACAAGGCCGGGGTGCAGCTCGTAGTGGTTGTGAACCATGCGCTTGCTGAGAAGTCCTGGCATGGCCAAAATCCTATTGGCAAACGGCTGCGGCTGGGGACGCTGTCGATGACGACGCCATGGGCGACTGTGGTGGGCGAGGTGGCGGACGTGAAGGAGAGCTCGCCGGACGCGCCAACAAAGCAGCAATACTACATGGCCATCGATCAGGGCGAGGCGATGGCTGGATCGTTAGCGTCGCCAACGGATTTGAACGGCAACGGCGGCTACATCGCGTTGCGCACGGCAAGCGATCCACAGCAGATGGAAAATGTGCTTCGCGCCACGGTGCGTTCCATCGATCCGCAATTGCCACTGACGCAGGTACAGACGATGGAGCATGCCATCTCCGAGTCGGAGGCCCCGCGAAAGTTCAACACTGCGCTGATCTCATCCTTCGCGGGAGCAGCCTTGTTACTGGCAGTTCTCGGCATCTACAGCGTGATTGCATTTTCCGTAGCGCTGCGGACGCAGGAGATGGCCATTCGGATGGCGCTGGGCTCGCAGCGCTCTGGAATCATCCGGCTGGTCCTCTATTCTGGGGCAAAGCTGGCTGCGATTGGCTGTGCGCTGGGGCTAGTCGGAGCGGTGATCGCTTCCCACCTTCTCGGCACATTTCTCTTTCAAGTGAGCGCGCTCGATCCGGTCGTGCTGGTTGTGGCCTCCGTGTTTGTGCTTCTGCTGACACTGTTCGCATCGCTGCTACCAGCCCATCGCGCTTCGTCTATCGATCCGATGCAGGCGTTACGGGGGGAGTAGCACGCAAGCTCACTCGCTGCTGCAACGACCCGCCGAGGATGAAATACAAAAGGCCCGCTTATCGCGGGCCTTTTGCTTCGAGACTGAATCGTCCCGAAGGATCTATTTCTGCTCCGGCGCGGCTCCGGGGAAGACGTCTTTGAGTGGCGCGGATT
>CAVQJM010000034.1:0-52868 GCA_963712845.1 uncultured Acidobacteriaceae bacterium | reverse complement strand
CCTGCATCTCGTCTTCTGCTTCTTCCACGATGCCGTAGCGGCGCAGCAGGCTGGGCAGGTTCTGCGAGAAGGTGGAGCGCGGCATCACGGTGTCGCAACCCGCCTCGATGGCCTTGCTCTTGAGTTCGCCCTGGATGTGCGCGAGGAAGCCGATGATCGAGGTGCCGCGCTTGAGCTTGGTCTTGATCTTGGGAATCAGGGTGAGCGGCTTCGCGTTCGCGTTGTTCAGATCGAAGAGGATGAGCGCGGGACGGTCTTCCTCGCGGCCTTCCACTAGCTTTGCGACGACATCTTTCTCCGGCTTGAGGAAGGCAACCTTGATGCCCAGCTTCTTCGAGACTTCCTGGATCTTGGCCAGGATGAAAAGGTCTTCGATGAAGCAGTAGATCCGGGTGGGTGCGTCTTCGCGTATGGGCACCGGCTGGACATAGTCGGTCTCGGAGTAGAAGCCGCTGTGGGGCATGCCGCGAAAGTCGTTGTTCGGAGAGTGGGTCGCGGGGTCGGCGATATTGCCGTTGGCTCCGCCGCGATAGCTGTGGTCCATGGGACCGACAAAGACCTGCTGGCGGCGGCCTTTGTTCTTGCGGCGTCCGCCGGCGTTTCCGTTCCCATTGCCATTGCCCGGCGAGGGGCGGAAGCCGTTGCCGCCGTAGTTGCCCGGATTGCCTGGACTCTTCTGGAAGAAGCGCTTCCCGGACTTTTGTTTTGGATGTCCCTGATGGGAAGCGGGCGCGGGAGAGGATGAGCCGTTGGTCGATGCGGCGTTCGCCGGTCCAGCAGTGGGAACGCCATTCTGCGGCGGCGCACCGTTCTGCTGGCCCTTGGCCTGACCGCCTTTGTTACGGCGGCGGCGACGGCGGCGATGCCCTTGCCCCTGTCCTTGCCCTTGCGGGTGCTGTCCTGGCTGGTTCTGGGTCTGCGGAGCGCCGTTTGAGGACTGCGCCTGCACGGGTCCCTGCGGCTCAGAAGCCGGGGACGGATTTAGTTCTGTTGTCATTCGTGCACTTCCTGGTGCATTTCTGCAGTAACGATCTTTCTTTTGGCGCCAGCGTTCCTGTTGCTAAGACTAAGCAGCGGGAGCGCCGACATGCTTCATGGGGGCCGGAATGGAGTTCCAGACATGGAGACGCGCGACGCCCGGATAGCGGGAGTGCTGGCGCGGCAACGTGCTTTCTAAGGGCTCGAGCGTATTGTCTGCTCTCAACAGCGTTTTCGTGCTGGCGTTAACCGCTCGTACAGGCTTCCCAGGGCTTGGTTGCAGCCCGAAGCACTGACTCGCGGATCATACCGTAATGACTATTCGAAGTAGGGCGAACCCTCAGTCTGGTTCCGGATCCGATCCGTCTGGATCTTATGCGCCGGACCACGTAAGGGCATCAGCCGCTCGATAGGCAAATACAAGCATACTGGGTGGCCTGCTTCGTTGCAAGTGCAAAAGTCGCAGGACGGATGGCGCTAAAGGAGAACACAGGGTTAGAACACATGAGGGAAGGCGAAAGGGGAGGTGGAGAATCAAGGCAGAAGACCAGCAGTGATGACGAGCAACGCCGCCCGATCGGATGGGCGGCGCGTCGCAATGGCCAATCACTGGCCTCCCGAAAGCACCGCGCTGATCCGTCATGCAGGCTATACAGCATGCAGAGAAGAACGGTGAAGTAAAGTCCGGTGGCGGTAGGGCCTGGTAGGCTCCTGACTCTGCTCACCCGGAAGTGAATCGCCGGGCCCTCTCCAAACTGGGGACCGCGTGCGTCGCTGGCTGCCATACCTAAGTGCAGTTCCCGTGCCAATCGTGAACTTGATTGCTTTCTACGATTTAAGTGAGTAGGGGATGCCATGCGTCTTCCGATTTCTGGAATTCTGCAGGACGAACTCCGCGTTTTCGTAGCGGCGAGGCGGTTCGGACCCCCTGTCGGCAGACCGGATCACTGCTGGCAGACGGGGCAGTAGTGGGTTCCGCGTCCGGCTATGACGATGCGGCGGATGGGCGTTTTGCAGACCAGGCAGGGCTGCCCGGTGCGCATGTAGACGTTGTGGCGAAGCTGGAAGAAGCCGCGCTCGCCTGCGGCGTCGACGTAATCGGAGACCGAGGAGCCGCCGGCGCGGATGGCCTCGCGCAGCACCTTTTGCACGGCGCCGTGGAGGCGATCCAGTTCCTGCGCAGTGAGCCTTGCGGCCATGCGGCGGGGGCGGATCTTGGCGCGGAAGAGGCTCTCGTCGGCATAGATGTTGCCGACGCCGTGCAGCAGGGTCTGGTTGAGCAGCGCTGCCTTTATGGAGGTGCGTCGGTGGTGAAAGAGCTTGCGGAAGTCGGCTTTGGAGATGCGCAGCGGCTCTGTGCCGGGACCACGGAAGCCAGCGATATCCGCGGTGTCACCCGTTGCTCTTTCGGCGACATGCAGGCCCATGCGGCCGAAGCGGCGGGCATCGACAAAGCGGAGCTCGCGCCCGGAACGCAACACGAGCACGCCGTGGGTGTGCGGTGGGCGCGGCAGGTCCGGATCGGCGACAACCAGGCGGCCGGTCATGCCGAGATGCACGATCCACTGGACGGTTTCACGTTTTGAATCGCGCTCGGCCTGCGGCGCGAAGTCGAAGACGATGTGCTTGCCCACACGATAGACGCGCTCGATGGTGCGGCCGGTGAGCGCTTTGGCCATGGCGGCGGGAGGCGTCTTCATCGGCTCGCGCTTGCTCGAGAACCAGACCTCTTCGATGCGGTCGCCTGCGATGCGCTGGTGGACGCCGTTGGCGACGGTTTCGACTTCGGGGAGTTCGGGCATGGTCTTGAGTTCTCCATCTAGACTAACTTCGCCGGTCATCGAGGTCCTATGCGAGCCCTTCTTCTGAGCCTGACCCTTCCGATGCTGGGTTTGGCAGGCAGCCAATTGCCGGATCGCAGAGGGCAGTTCAGCGAGATGACGATTCGGGTCGGGAAAGGGCCGAAATGGATCTCAGTGGCAGATCTGAAACATGATGGCAATCCCGACCTCGTGGTGGCGAATGCCGATAGCGGAACAGTGACGGTGCTGCTCGGCAATGGGAAAGGGCAGTTTCACGAGCCGGCCGGTTCGCCATTTATCGCTGGACATCTTCCGAACGACATTGCGATCACCGATATGAACGGGGATGGGAATCCTGACCTGGTGATTGCAGATCACCAGTCGTCGTTCCTCACCATTCTGCTTGGCGACGGCAAGGGCGGATTTCATTCCGCACCGGGGTCGCCGGTGGATGTTCACTCCCATCCGCACCCGCATGGCGTCGTTGCTGCAGATTTCGATGGAGATGGACATCCCGATGTAGTCACCGACAGTTGGGGAACAAACCAGATCGAATTGCTGCTGGGTGATGGCAAAGGTGGTCTGCAGACTCCCGGAAAGTACTTTGCGACCGGGCATCGCCCCTATGAGCGGTTGCGCTCCGCCGATTTCAACGGCGATGGGATTCCCGATATCGTGACGACCAACCTTGATGATGGAACGCTGACTATTCTGCTGGGGGATGGCAAGGGCGGTTTCCGCAACGCACCCAGATCGCCGTTTCCTGCAGGTGCGAAGCCCTGGCAGGTCGCCATCGATGATGTGGACGGCGATGGCAATGCTGACCTGCTGGTTATCCCGTATGAACGCGACATTGCCGACCCGTCGCAGAACGCGCTGACCATCCTGCGGGGCGATGGAATTGGCGGATTCAAGCCTATGGTGGATTCTCCGCTGCCGCTCGAGGGATGCCACGGACCGAACAGCGTCACGGCAGGCGATCTCTATGGCAATGGGCGGCAGGACATTGTCGTGTCGTGTGCGGAAAGTAGGAACTTGCTGATCTTTGCTCGTGACGGCAATGGGCACTTCGCAGCATCGAGCCAGCCTGCCAAGGGTGGCTGGGGTGCAGTGACTATGACGCATTTGCGTGGCAGCTGTCGCGGGGAACTCGTCACGGCGAATGAGAGCGATGGGACCATCACGGTCCTGTCTCCAAATTGAAATTGAATGGAAGGCAGATGGATCTCCGCCAACGAGGCGGGTCGCTTTGTGGGAGGTCTTCTGCCGTATATCATCAGCTTTGGTACCGCGGACAGAGCGGAAATCTGCTCGACCCGGTGCGATGCCGGCAGCGCCTCTCCTAAAGTTGGCCAGAATCCACTGACCTGCAGTGCGTCAGGGCTGGCGGGAGTCTGGCGCGCCGGAACAGAAGGCCAAAGTCCGGAGAAAGACAGAGTTCAGGATGCGAGCGAAGACTGCGGTGGTACTGGGCGCCCAGTGGGGTGATGAGGGCAAGGGCAAGATCGTCGATGTGCTCTCGGAGCGCTTCTCTGTGGTGGCGCGCTATGCCGGCGGCCACAATGCGGGCCACACGGTCATCATCCACGGCAAGAAGTTCATTCTGCAGCTTGTGCCCTGCGGGGTGCTGCGGCCGGACTGCCTGGCCGTGATCGGCAACGGCGTGGTGCTGGACCCGATGGCCTTCCTGAAAGAAGTAGAGAAGCTGGACGGGCTGGGCGTGAACACGCGGGGGCAGCTTTTCGTCTCCAACCGCGCGCAGGTGATCCTGCCCTATCACCGCATGATCGAGCTGGCGAGCGAGAGCGCGCCGGGCCGGACGAAGATTGGGACCACGAGCCGCGGCATCGGTCCGGCGTACGAAGACAAGATGCACCGCAACGGTCTGCGCGTGGTGGACCTGCTGAACACCAGGATCCTGAAGACGCACATCGAGAACGCCTGCCGCGAGAAGAACGCGATCGCGCATGCACTGTTTGGCACCGATCCGCTGGACCCGGCGCAGATCTATGACGAGTATGCCGAGGCGGCGGAGAAGGTGCGGCCGTATGTCCGAGACACGGCCGCGCTGCTGAACAAGGCAATCCAGGATGGCAAGAGCGTGATGTTCGAGGGCGCGCAAGGCACGCTGCTGGATATCGACCATGGGACGTACCCCTTTGTCACGTCGTCTTCGGCCACGGCCGGTGGGGCGGTGACCGGTACCGGCGTGGGACCGACGGGCATCGGCACCGTGATTGGCGTGACCAAGGCCTATGTGACGCGCGTGGGCGAAGGGCCGTTCCCGACCGAGATCCACGATGCGATGGGCGAGGAACTGCGCACCCGCGGGCAGGAGTTTGGCGCGGTGACCGGGCGGCCGCGGCGCTGCGGCTGGCTGGATCTGCCGCTGCTGCGCTACTCCAACATGATCAACGGGACGGAGTGGCTGGTAGTGACCAAGATGGATGTGCTGGACACACTGGAGGAGATTCCGGTGTGCACCGGCTATCGCATCGATGGCAAGGAGACCGATCTGATTCCCGCCGACGTGAGCGGGCTGGAGCGCATCGAACCGGTCTATGCCAGGCTGAAGGGGTGGCAGACGAATACGGAAGGCGTGCGGTCCTTCGAGGACATGCCGAAGCTGGCGCAGGAGTATCTGCGCTTCCTGGAGCGGGAGTCAGGCGCGAAGATCGGGATGGTTTCGACGGGTCCGGACCGCGAGCAGACCATGGAGATCCCGGGATTCCGGGCTGCGCTCGAGGCTATGCAGGCGTAAGCAGCGTAGACGCAGAGAGCATTTTCGGGAACGACCGGCAGTGGTGGGAGGCGCGACCTTTTTGACTGCGGTCGCGTCTACAATCCTCCTGCAGCCACATTTCGGAGACATTCCGCTCGCGGTGTTGGTATCTACTGGAGGAGAGAGAGTGATGGTCAGCTTCACCGTCAGAATGCGTTTCGACTCACAGGACCGGGAGCAGGTGAGTGACCTGCTGCGCTCGCTCGCTGAAGAATCGCGGCGGGAGCCGGGCTGCGTGGTCTATGTCCCGCACCGCGTCGAGGGTGAGCCGGACACGGTCCTGATTTATGAACAGTATGCGGATGGAGCGGCGCTCGATGCCCATCGCGGCAGCCCGCACTATCGGCGCTACGCGATTCAGGGACTCTATCAATTGCTACGTGAACGGGTGAGCGAGAATTTGAGTGCGCTCATCTGACGCACCATTCCCGACCATTCAACGGTGGTAATGCGCCGTCCAGCGCATCTTTTTGACTGAGAGTTTGGCTCCGGAATACCATCCATACGCTTATGCATCTCCATCGCAGGGCCCGACGGTTGACCGCACGTGACGGAGCCATCGTGCTCCTTCTGGTGACATGCCTCGCCGGCATCCCGATCCCGGGGTACGCGATGGCCCTCCCGCTGCTGCACCGCGACGACCGCTTGCACCGGGAGATTGAGAGCCTGGAAGCGCAGTGGCGCACCGCGGTCCTGCAGAACGACGTCGCGACGGTCAACCGGCTGCTGGCTGATGATTACCTGGGCATCAATCCCAACGGAACGCTCGAAACCAAGGCCGATGCGCTGGCCCTGCGGCGTGCGGGGACGATGAAGATCTCGAGCATGGATCCGATCAACATGAAGGTACGCGTCTACGGCGATACTGCCGTGGTGACCTCGCAGGTCCAACTCGAAGGCCATGACGGCGACCGCGACATCAGCGGCCGCTATCATTACACCCGCGTGTACAGCCACCGGTCCGGCGAATGGAAAGTGGTCAGCTTTGAGGCGAGCCGCATGCCCCCGGGCAGCAAGCACTGAGCTGCTGGTTATCGGGTCCCTGTTGGGTCACTGGCCGGCGAGCGCCGCGTCTGCTGCGAGCGTTGCATCTGCGATGAGCGCCGCTTCCACTGCTGGCCGTACCGCGTGGGCGCGCACTAACGATGCGCCCATGAGGATGGCGATGGTGCTTGCCGCGAGCGTCGCATGCTCACGCGCGGAGACCGGGGCGTTTGCGGCCCCGTACAGTGACGCGAGGGTGTGGCCGAGGAAGCTTTTGCGGGAGACGCCGGCGAGCAGCGGCTGGCCGAGCGCGGCGAGCTCGGGCAGGCCGCGGAGCAGCGGGTAATTCGCATCCTGCATTTTGCCGAAGCCGAAGCCGGGGTCGAGGACGATGCGTTCCGACGCGATGCCGGCTGCGATGGCCGTGCTGAGCCGCTCGGCGAGCTCGCGCTTGACCAGCGGCAGGACTTCCCGCGGTGCGAGCCGCGGTAGCGACTTCCAATCCGAAGGGCGGCCGCGCGCGTGCATCAGGATCGCACCGCACTGCAGATCGGCACACGTGGAGGCCATGGCGTTGTCCCACAGCAGGCCACTTACGTCGTTGACGATCTCGGCGCCAGCCAAGATGGCCGCTCGCGCGGTCGGGGCGCGGTAGGTGTCGACAGAGAGCAGAGCATCGGGGCGTGTGCGGCGGATGCCCTCGATGACGGGCAGGACACGATCGATCTCCTGCTGGGTGGAGATGGCACCGCTTGCGCCGGGACGGGTGGATTCGCCGCCGACGTCGACGATCGCAGCGCCGTCCGCGAACATGGCGAGCGCGCTCCCGACAGCATCATCGACAGAATGAAACAGGCCACCGTCGGAGAAGGAGTCGGGCGTCACGTTCAGGATGCCCATGACGCGCGTAGCGGTGCCCAGTGCGAGCGAGCGCGTGCGCAGCTGCCAGTCGAAATGGGCGCGGCGATGCATGTGGGCTCAGGGTAGAGCATTTTTCCTGTAGGTGTAGCTCGTCCAGCGAAAGTTCGTGTGGCCTTTCCGTAAAGAGAGGCCATGACGAGTGAATCTCCGTAATCCACAGCAACAGGGAAATGCTCTATCGCACGGGGATGGAGAGCTGCGCTTGATACACTCCGCGTGCATGCACTGGAGCATTTCTCCTGTTGCGATGTACCAGCCCAGCATGGTGATGTGCAGCTTTTCTTGACGGAAAAGCTGCGAGAATATCTGCTCTCTGGCATATACCTACAGGAGAAATGCACTGCCGCGTCTTCCCCGCCATCGCTCTCCTGCTGCTTGCGCCGCTCCCGCTTGCGGCGCAAGCAACGCATCATCGTCTGCACATGCGCAAAGGGCCGCCGCTGGCCATCGAGGTGAATCGGCTGCTGGCCGAGCCGGAGATCGCCAATTCGCATTGGGGCGTTTCGGTGACGACGCTCGAGGGCAAACAGGTTTTCGCGTTGAATGACGGCCAGCTTTTTGAGCCGGCATCGAACGCAAAGATGTTTACCACGGCGACGGCTGCGGCGTTGTTGCCGCTGTCGCTTACGTACACGACGAATGTGGTGGCGGAGGGCGCGATCGACAGCGCTGGAGCGCTGCATGGGGACATCGCGATCCTTGGAGTGGGCGATCCGAATATCTCCGGACGCGCGCTGCCCTACAGCGCAAAGACGGAGCGGCCAAATCCGCCGCTGGCGGCGCTGGAGGCGATGGCCGACCAGGTGGCGGCGAGCGGCGTGAAGCAGATCGATGGCGACGTGATCGGGGATGACACCTGGTTTCCGGCGGAGCGCTACGGCTCGGGATGGAGCTGGGACGATCTGCAATGGCTTTATGGGGCGCCCATTTCGGCGCTGACGGTGAACGACAATGCGGTGTTTCTGAATGCCGACCCCGGTGCGCAGGCCGGCGACAAGGTGACGCCGCAGTGGGATCCTGCCGTGCCCTATTACACGCTGGAGAATTCGCTGACGACGGCGGCGCGGGGCGCGGAAGCGGAGTACGGCATCGATCGTGCGCCGGGATCGCACGATGTGCGCGTCTATGGCGCGATCGCGATCGGCGGAGCGGGACTGCATGAAGGACTGGCGCTGGAAGATCCGGCAGATTTTGCCGCGCGTGCCTTTCTCGGCATGCTGCGCCAGCGCGGTATTGCGGTGACGGGAACGGCGAAGGCGCGTCATCGCGACAGCGTGGATGCAGAGAGCTTGCGCAAGGAGCAGGAGGAGCCGTTGCCACTGACTCCAGTCGACGCTGCAGACGGTGACCACGGCGCCGGCAGGCAAGCGCGTGCTGGCGTCGCACGTGTCGCCGCCGCTGATCGAAGACATGACGGTGACCCTGAAGGTGAGCCAGAATCTGCACGCGGAGATCACGCTGCGCACGCTGGGCAAGCTGCTGGCGCGCGACGGCTCGCTGGGGCAGGGCACGCGCGTGGTACGGCAGTTCCTCATGTCCATCGGAGTCCGGCCGCAGGACTTCTTTTTCTTCGACGGCTCCGGCTTGTCGAACGCAGACCTCATCACACCGCGCGCGGCGACCACGCTGCTGGCGTACGCATCGCGGCAGCCGTGGGGCGCAAGCTGGCGTTCGGCACTGCCGGTGGCGGGAGTGGACGGCACGCTGTCGAATCGATTCACCAATTCGCCGGTGAAGGGCAAGCTCGACGCGAAGACGGGCACGCTCGGCGAGGTGCGGGCGCTTTCTGGATATTTGACGACGGCTTCGGGGCGCACGCTTGCGGTGTCGATTCTGGTCAACGATCATCAGCCCGACTCGAAGGCCGAGGGCAAGGCGATGGATCAACTGGTGGAGATGATCTGGAAGGCGGAGTAGCGGTGGAGCGACGGATAGAGCTGGCGGATAGAATCATCTCTTGCGCGTATGGTTCCCACGGCTGCTCCGATGTATCTCGCTCGGCCTGGTATTAGTGGCGACGGGCTGTAAATCATTGCCGCCAGGGAAACCACTCTCATCGCTGACGCCGGAGGAGGCGCGCGGACGCGCGGTCTTCGTCTCTGCATGCGCACGCTGTCACAATGCTTATGAGACGCAGGCGCTGCACGGGCCGAGTCTCTACGGGGTCTTTCGCAAGCCGTATCTGCCGAGCGGCGCACCGGCTCGTGACGATCGCGTGACAGAGGTGATTCTGCACGGACGCAACCTGATGCCACCTGCGGGAGGCGATCTTACCGAGCAACAATTGCAGGACCTGCTGCGCTATCTGCATACGCTGTGAGCTACTCATGACTGATCCATCCAACGCAAAATCGCCTGCACCGCAGGCAGAGTACCGTGGCCTGCTGCCGGCGATGGCCGGCATCGCGCTCTATATGTTCGTGCTCGCCGGCGTGGTTGGCTTTGGCGCGGCGACGGGACGATTTCCCCGGCTCTTCCTTATCCTCTGCGTACTTTTTGTGGCGGCGGCGGTTGGGCTGATCCGGCTGTATCGCTGGGGCTGGGCGCTGGCCACGGCGGCGAGTTTTCTACTGATGAGCTATGGCGTCTGGGCGTATATCCATACGCGCATGGCGGCTGCGCTGGTGATGTCGTTTCTGAACCTGATTTTCTTCTTGTATCTGGTGCGGCCCGAGGTGCGTGACCGGCTGCGTTGACGTCGGCACGACCATTCGTCTGCGCGGTGCGGCTTCGCTACAATGGATGAAGGTTATTCCGCGTGGCCGATCTTCAGGCGTTCCCCTCCATTTCGATTCCGTCCGCACCGGTCCTTTCGGCACCAACGACGGATCTGGTGCAGATCGATACTGCGCCGCGTCAGCGCGGGCCGAAACCCGCCTGGCTGAAGGCGAAGGCGCCGGTGGGCGAGAACTACCACGGGCTGAAGAAGCTGGCGCGCTCGCTGAATCTGCACACGGTGTGCGAGAGCGCGCAGTGTCCGAACATCGGCGAATGCTGGGAGCACAAGACTGCCACCTTCATGATGCTGGGCAACCTGTGCACGCGCCGCTGCGGCTTCTGCGCCGTGCCCAAGGGACGCCCAGAGGCGATTGATTTCGACGAGCCGCGGCGTGTGGCCGAGGCGATTGCGACGCTGGGGCTGAAGCATGCCGTGGTGACCAGCGTGAACCGCGATGACGATGTGGTGGGCGGTGCGCGCGCCTTTGCGTTGCTGATCGACGAGGTGCGGAAGCAGGCGCCGGGCTGCCAGATTGAAGTGCTGGTGCCGGACTTCCAGGGTCGCGAAGAGGCGATCCGGCTGGTGGTGGATGCGCGTCCCGAGGTGCTGAACCACAATACGGAGACGGTGCCGCGGCTCTATCGCGCAGTGCGCTCCGGCTCGCGCTATGAGCGCTCGCTGCAACTGCTGGAAACAGCGAAGCGGCTGGATCCGGCGATCATCACCAAGAGCGGCGTGATGGCCGGGCTGGGCGAAGAGATGGATGAACTGCTTGCTGTCTTCCGCGATCTCGCGGGGGTCGGCGTGGACATCCTGACGGTCGGACAGTACCTGCGTCCGTCAAAAGATCACCTGCCGATGGCGCGCTACTACACGCCGGATGAGTTCGCGGAGATGAAGGTGGCAGCGATGAAGATGGGCTTCCGGCATGTGGAGTCGGGTCCACTGGTGCGTTCCAGCTACCACGCGCATGAGCAGGCGGCGTCGACCGGGCTGACTGTGCTGGCGTAGCCGTAGAGTTTCGTCTCCTTCACTGACACTTTTGCCAATCCGGCAGGGCAGCCACTAACATCGGACGCGTTCTTTTAGGGAGAACCTGTCCATGTTCAATCGTTTGCCTCTGCTCTGCCGCCTTTCCAGCATCACTCTTGTTATGACTTCCGCGCTCATGCCCGCTGTGCTGGCACAGGCGCCGCATCCGCTGACTCCCGCCGATCGGCAGCGCATCGACGAGATCGTGCACAAGATGACCCTGGCCGAAAAGATCGATTACATCGGCGGCGAGGATATGACGATTCGCGCCGTACCGTCAGTCGGCGTGCGTGCACTCCAGACGTCGGATGGGCCGGTGGGCGTTCGGCTGGACTCCGGCTTTCCTTCGACGACCTATGCGGGCGGCATAGGGCTGGCGGCGAGCTGGGACCGCGAACTCGCAAAACGCGTTGGCGCAGGGATTGGACGGGATGCGCGGGCGCGCGGGATCAACTTCATGCTCGGGCCCGGCGTGAACATCTATCGTTCGCCGCGCAACGGGCGCAACTTTGAATACTTCGGCGAAGATCCCTTCCTCACTTCGAACATCGCCGTTGGCTACATCACCGGCATGCAGGAGCAGGGCGTCAGCTCGACGATCAAGCATTATGTGGGCAACAACTCCGAGTTCCTGCGTCACGACTCCGATTCGATCATCGATCCACGCGCGATGCATGAGATCTATCTGCCGAGCTTCGAGGCCGCGGTAAAGAAGGCGCATGTCGGGGCGGTCATGGACTCCTACAATTTCGTCGATGGTGTGCACTCGACGCAGAATCCTCACCTCAACCTCGACATCCTGCGCAAGGAGTTCGGCTTTGAGGGCACGATCATGTCCGACTGGGACGCGACCTATGACGGCGTCGCAGCGGCGAATGGTGGCCTCGATCTGGAGATGCCGCACGGCAAATTCATGAACCGCGCGAATCTCGAACCGGCGATCAAGGCGGGCAAGGTCTCGGAGGCGACGATCGACGACAAGGTGCGGCACATCCTTTCGACGGCGATGATGTTCGGCTGGCTGGATCGCGATCAGACGGATACATCGATCTCGTATGTGGACCGCAGCAACGATGAAACGGCGCTGGACTCGGCGCGCGAGTCTGCTGTCCTGCTGAAAAACGAAGGCGATCTGTTGCCGCTGAACAAGTCGCAGATCAAGAGCATTCTGGTTGTTGGGCCGGATGCGTATCCGGGGGCGCCGGTCGCCGGCGGCAGCGCGGGGGTTCGACCCTTCCACACTGTCAGCCCGCTGGAGGGACTCACGGATGCTCTGGGCAATACGGCGACGGTGTTCTACGACCGCGGCCTGCCTACGACCTCGGAGTTGGCGCACGCGACGGACTTCACCACTGAGTCGACGGGCGGCAAGCCGGGCCTGACGATGGAGGTCTATGCGAATGAGAAGCTCTCCGGTCAGCCGAAGCTGAGATCGACGGTGGAACACCTCAACATCGCCGGCGCCAGCTGGGACTCCATAAGCGACAACCCAGATGTCCTGCAGGCACTGATTGATGCCGGGGACACGCATCTGTCGCGCCGCTTCACCGGATACTTCACCGCGCCCGCCGCGGGGAAGTACATCGTTGCGCTCGAGGGTGCGGGTGAGGGCACGGGCAGCCGCGTGTACCTGGACGGCAAGCAGATCATCGACAACTGGGAGATAGTGCGCGCCTTCCAACCGCACGTCACTCTGGAGTTGACCGCCGGTCCGCACAAGATCGTTGCCGAGGACTGGCAGACGTTCGTGATTGGTGGCCGGCTGCGGCTGGGCATCGTTGACGAGAGGAAGATCGTGAACGAACGGGCGAAGGAACTCGCCGCCAAGGCCGATGTGGTTGTGTTGGCGGCTGGATTTTCGGCCGCGAGTGAGAGTGAAGGGGGCGACCGCACCTTCGCTTTGCCGTATGGCCAGGATGAGCTGATCCAGGCGATGGCGGCGGCGAACAAGAAAGTGATCGTTGCGGTTACATCCGGCGGCAATGTGGATTCGAATGCGTGGCTGGATCGCGTCCCCGCGCTGCTCGAGACCTGGTATGGAGGGCAGGACGGCGGACGGGCGCTGGCCGAGATCCTGCTGGGCGAGGTGAACCCCTCCGGCCATCTGCCGGCTACGTTCGAGCGGCATGCGGAGGACAATCCCACATTTGCGAACTACTATCCGGAGCCGGGAACGAAGCGCGTGGTCTACAAGGAGGGTATCTTTGTGGGCTATCGCGGCTATGAGCACAATCACGTCAAGCCGCTCTTTCCGTTCGGCTACGGGCTCTCGTACACGACGTTCAAGTTCGCGAACCTGGCGGTGAGTCCGGAGTCGGCCGGCGCCAATCCGCAGGTGATGGTCACCTTCGATGTGACGAATACCGGGTCGCGCAAGGGCGCGGAGGTGGCGCAAGTGTACGTGTCGGATGACCATGCAAAGATGGAGCGGCCGGAGCGGGAGTTGAAGGGCTTTGAGCGCGTGGAACTCGCGCCAGGGGAGACGAAGCATGTGTCGGTGACGCTGGATGCGCGGGCCTTCGCTTACTGGAACACGAGCACCAGCAAGTGGACGATTGATCCGGGTAAATTCACGGTACACGTTGGCGATTCGGTAGAGGACACGCCGCTGAGCGGCAGCCTGGAACTCACGAGCGAGGCAGCGCACTCGGATTTCTGACGAAGCTTCCGCTGCAAAAACGAGAACCCCGCTCCGAGAAGCGGGGTTCTGCTGTTAGCAGCCAGCCTTACTACATCAGGTCGATCAGGTTGGCGATGAAGTAGGTGATCGGGTCATAGACGACGACGTAACCGTCGTAGTAGCCCATCTGGTAGCCCGGCGGAGGTGGCGCCAGATAGCCGTAGACATCGGGCGGCACGGGCTGCAGGTAGCCGATATCCGCGTAGGGGTAGTAGCCGCCGACCGTGAATACTCGGGCGGCGGGCACGGTTGATGGCGCGCATCCGGGCTGCGTAGTAGCCGCGCAGGCGGTCGCGATCCGTCGGCCGGAAGGAATAGGAGGGCCGGCGCGCCGGTGGACGGCCCCACTGCGGCGGGCGACCGTGTACGGGCCGATTCGCGGGAGGTCGATTCCCTGGAGGACGGTTCGACGGCGGCCTTGTTCCCGGCTGCGGTTTCCCGGGCTGCGGTCTGCCGGGTTGCGGCTGCGGCTTGCCGGGCTGTGCCTGTACTGGGCGCGTGTGGGCAGGTCGCGCCGGCTGCGCCTGTGCTGGGCGCGCGGGCTGGGGACGTGCCGCAGGTTGCTGTGGACGCCCCGCGGGTTGCTGCGGACGTCCGGCGTTGCCTCCCCCAGGCTTTGCTGCCGGCGCAGGCCGCGCTTGCCGGTTGTCCTGCGGCTGCTGCGGACGATCCTGGGCGTGCGACGCGGGTGGCAGCGTCCAGACGAGACAACAGGCGAGACTGCAGAAGGTGAGCCCGGACAACAGCCGGAAGGATCGTGTCTCCATCGCTATGGTTTCCCTTTCAGGTGTTGGAAGAACGTCGCAAGGGTAGGCGCTTCCAGGGGAGAAGGCAAAGCCATGCGTCGATCTGCCTGCGTTGGATGCAGTATCTTGGCGAACGGGCATTGTCGCCCAGGAAAACCGCATTCGCCCGTGGCCGCTGGCTGCGCCGAGAGGGAAATCCGCTTTAGAATCTAGCTTTGCCACCAGGAGGGAAGAGAGACCATGGCAGTTTCGACGATGGCCAGCATTCCGGCGCTGAAGACGGTACACCAGCAACTGAAGGCGCGCATGGAGAAGGCCGTGAACGACTTCCGGCAGAACCTGGCCTCCACGCGGACGGGGCGCGCGAATATCCAGATGCTGGACCATGTGCGCGTCTCCTACTACGGGTCGGAGATGCCGCTGAACCAGGTGGCGCAGCTTTCCATTCCGGATGCGCAGACGATCGTGATCGCACCCTTTGATCCGTCGGTGATTGCAGAGATCGAGAAGGGCTTGCGGACAGCGGACTCAAGCTTTAACCCGCAGAACGACGGCAAGCTGGTGCGGCTGAAGATTCCGGCGATGACTGAAGAGCGGCGCAGGGACGTAGTGAAGCAGTTGAACCGCATCCTCGAGGAGCATCGCACAGGCATCCGCAATGTGCGGCGCGACGGCAATGAGGCGATCAAGAAGGCGGCGAAGGAAAAGCAGATCTCCGAGGATGAGGAGAAGCGCTCGCTGGATGAGATCCAGAAGCTGACCGATGAAGAGATCAGGCGGATGGAAGAGCTTTCCAGGAACAAGGAAAAAGAAGTGATGCAGGTCTGAAAGCCTTCGCCCGGTAGTGCTTTCTGGGATTGTTCCAGTGCTTAAGGCCGAGGTCTGCTGACGCGGAGAGACTCGCGCCTTCGTTATTTTGGAACATCCTCATCGTTTGGCATGAACCATGGTTCCCGCTTTTTGGGAAAGAGGGTTTCGTGGCGGCCGACGAGCGCGCCAAATACCCGGCCGGCCATGAGAATCGCGTTGTCTATCTCGACATCCAGATCGCGGTCACTGGTGGTTTCGCCACTGGCCCGAGGCGACCACTTGGCGGTGCGGACGGCCAGGATCAGACAACTGGCGATGAGCATCGATGGCCCCATCTTTGGCCAATCCGGCGACTGGATGAACCCACCGATTTCGCGTTCGTTTGACATGGGTTCAGCTTAAAACCTGCCGCCGTCAAAAGGCAAATAAAAGGCGAAGATCGGAGCTTTGCTCCCTCGCCCTGCTAAATCTAAGAACGACTCCCATGAGTACAACCCAGACACGAGCCCAGATACGAGCGATCCGAGCAGAGGATGCTGAGGTGGCGGCGCGGTTGAGCACCGAGCTTGGCTATCCGGTGGATGCGCCGGCCGTGCTCGCGCGGATGCAGCAGATGGCAGGCGATCGGAATCGGGCGGTGCTGGTCGCGTGTCTGGATGGCGAGGTGGTGGGGTGGATCGATCTGAGTGTCGAATACCACCTGCAGTCCGAGCCGGCGGCTTTGATTGGCGGGCTGGTGGTGTCAGAGGCAGTGCGAGGGCGGGGGATTGGACGACAGCTTTGCGTGGCGGCCGAGGACTGGGCTCTCGGGCTCGGGATAGCGCGGCTGCGGGTTCGCTCGAACGCGGTCCGGGAACGCGCGCATGCGTTCTATCTGCGGGATGGGTATACGCGGGTGAAGACTTCGGCGGTCTTTGAGAAGAGGCTGCCGTGATCTGGCCGGGAAGTGCAACAAATCCATGAAGACTTCACCCTCTTGGTAGGCGAAGCTTCCGCGGAGATCGTCATTGTTTAAAAAAGATCGGGAAAATGTCGAATCCGGCTTCGCTCAACCGACATACATGTAGAGAGGGAAGAAGGTCATGAAATCGAATGGGAGCTTCGCCACAACGTCGTCTGCCGGAATACTTCTGGCGCTCATGTTCGCCGCGGGCGCAGCGCATTCGTTTTCCTGCATTGCCTGTGAGGTGGCCACTTCCTATCACACGGCAGTCCGGGCCTATGACAAGGCGCGTACCTGGGGCGTGATTGTGCGGTGGTGGGTCGATCCCGAGTTTGGTCCGTCAGCGAGCGACAAGCAGCCTCCTGCGAAGACGGACGATGTCTGCGAGATGCGTTCGACAGACATGAATTGAAGAAGCAATTGCGGTTGACGGTCTGTTGGGGTGGGATTGATGACAATCCCACCCCTTCTTTCGTCAGGTGGGCACGCGCCTTGGAGAAACCGTCACTGTCTGCTGTCTAGCTCAATAGCCATTGTGATCTGAAAAAGTTCGGGGATGATGTCGAATTCCGCCTCCTTCCTTCGACATACAGGTAGAAGGAGAGATGCGATGAGATCGACAAGGAGCTTCGTTACTACCTCATTGGCCGGAACCGTGCTGGCGCTGATGATTTCCCCGGGCGCAGCGTCTTCCTGGCCGCCCATAGGCCGGGATGTCGCAAATTCCTATCGCTGTGCGGTCCGGGTCTATGACAAGGCGCGTGAGTGGGGACTGATTGCGCGGTGGTGGATCGATCCGGAATTTGCCTCGTCGGTGCGCGACGGGCAGCAGTCGGGAAACGCCGAGGATGTTTGCCAGATGCGTCCGGCTGCCGAGAAATGAATGTTGGAGCCGCGAGAATCAGATTGCGCGAGAACGAAGCCCTTACCGAGCGAGGCGAAATGGCAGCAGTGAAAGAACAGATGGTAGTTCCGATGAAATCTCTCTTTGAAGCAGCGACATTGGAAGAGGCGACGGCACGGATCGCGCGTCTGCGGCCAGACAGCGAGCGGCAGTGGGGAAAGATGAATGCAGCGCAGATGCTGGCGCATTGCGCGGCAACGATGGAGATGGCAGTGGGGTTGACGTTTCCGCCGCGGCGATTCGTTGGACGGCTCGTTGGCCCGCTCGTACGGAAGGCGGTGATCACGAAGGGCGAGCCGTTTCGTCGCAATTCACCGTCGGACAAGAGCCTGATCATACGAGAGGATCGCGACTTTGAGACCGAGCGGCAACGGCTGATCGGGCTGCTCGAGCGTTTCACGGCGGGTGGCCCGGAGGGATGCACGAAGCATCCGCACAGTTTTTTCGGGCGCCTGACTCCGGCAGAGTGGGCGATGTTTATGCATCACCATCTGGATCATCATCTGCGGCAATTCGGAGTTTAGCCTCGGCGGAGAGGGAACTGCATGGATGTCGCAGGCGAAGAACGCGAGCGGGAGAAGTGGAACCAGCGCTATCTGGAAGGGACCCACGGAACGCTGCCGCCCGATCCGCTGCTGATTGCTGCATTCGATCGATACATTGAGCCACTCTTTCCGAATGCCGGCCACGCACTCGACATTGCAGGCGGCACCGGGCGGCACGCCATCTTTCTGGCCGCGAAAGGATGGAAGGTGCGGCTGACCGACATTGCTGAGGCAGGGCTCGCGAATGCCCGGAAGAATGCGGGCGACTATGCCAGCCAGATCGAATTCAGGGTCGAAGACCTGACGCGCTTCGATGGGAGCCGCGAGTCGTATGACCTGATCACGGTCTTCTTTTTCCTGCGGCGCGAGATGTTCGGCGAGCTGATCAAAGCGCTGAAGCCAGGCGGCCTGCTTCTTTACAAGGGATATACGCGCGGGCAGGCGAAATTCGGAGGCGGTCCCACCAATCCCGAATATCTGTTTGACGAGAACGAACTGCTCGATTCCTTTCGCGAGCTGCACGTGTTGCATTACGCGGAACTGATTCGCGGCTGCGGGCTGGCGGAGTTTGTGGGTCGGAAGGTCTAATCCCTTTCGGACGAGCGAGCGGTATCCGATTTGGTCTTCACCGGATCACTTTGGTCTTCACCGGATGACTGGGTAAGGGCGACGCTCACGCGAGTGGAAGTCGACCGGGTAATGTCGCTGGCTGAGGCCGGTCCGGGTCATAGCGCATGGTTTTGGTGCCGGCCTATTCCTTGCTTACTTGAACGGTGACCGGGGCGTAGCTGGGGCGGGATTGGCTTTGGCGATACTGCGGTGTGACCTTCGTATGGCGGCAGGAGCGAAAAACGAGGGCTGGGAATCTGGCGAGTAACGGGTTCGGATACAGCAACTTGCGAATGGTTGCCTGTCCCGTCCGGGGGCCCGTTTTCCCGTTTAAGTACGGTTTTTCGCCGTTCGGCCCACCTGGGTTTCTGGTTTGTCACCGGCGAAGTAGCCTGATGCTGAAAGAGTACCGCCTGACCCATCGCGGGATTCTTGTTTCGGACGCTGCAGTTGCATCTAGATTCAATAGGATAAAGCGTCCCGTTTCAAAACGGGAACAACGTCCGATGAGACCTGCAGGCTGAATACACAGGAGATCTTGAATGTCGAAAGCCGTCAAATACGCAGAGCGGGCTGTTACGGTCGCTGCCCAGGGTGCGTGGACCATCTTTGAGAAGCTGAACAGCATCCGCCCGAACGCTTCGTTTACGCCCAAGTGGTCCGATAAGCCGCTTTTGAAGAGCTACCAGAAAGAGAAGCCGCCGCTGGGCTGGCCGCGTACCACCGACTCGCTGTGCCCGAAGTGCGTGCCGGAGATTCGCCAGCAGATCATTGACGGCAAGCTGCCGCACGAGATCCTGCTGAACGAGAAGGTGGGCGAGATCAAGGCGCAGATCATCGAGCGCGACGGCCAGATCCTGATGGTGAAGGACTGCCCCAAGCACGGGCACTTCGAAGACGTGATGTCGATCGACACCAAGTTCTTCAAGCACCTGGAAGAGGTTTTTCCGGGCCGCGACATTCGCGCGCACAACGACGAAAAGCTGCACAACCATGGCACCTCGACGGTGACGCATGGCCGCGGCTCGGTACTGACGATCGATCTGACGAACCGCTGCAACATGATGTGCGATCCGTGCTTCATGGATGCGAACCAGGTGGGCTTTGTTCACGAGCTGACGTGGGACGAGATCAAGACCATGCTGGACAACGCGATCTCGATCAAGCCGCGCCGCCAGATGTCGGTACAGTTCTCGGGCGGCGAGCCGACCTTGTCGCCGTACTTCCTGGATGCGGTCGCGTACTCGCGCAAGGTGGGCTACAACTCGGTGCAGGCGGCGACCAACGGCATTGAGTTTGCGAAGTCGAAGGAATTCTGCCGCGCTGCTGCGGAAGCGGGTCTGCGCTATGCGTACCTGCAGTTCGATGGCATCGGCAATGCAGCCAACTCGCACCGCAAGGTGGGCAACGCGTTCGACGTGAAGCTGCAGGCGATCCACAACCTGCACGAAGCGGGCGTGGACATCGTACCGGTGACCACGATCGTGAACGGCATCAACAACGAGCAGGTGGGACGCATCATTCAGTTCGCCCTCGACAATCCAAAGCGGATCAACTTCCTGAGCTTCCAGCCGGTCAGCTTTACCGGCCGTGACGAGGAAGTGAGCGACGAACGCCGCGCCGCGCAGCGCTACACGCTGAGCCACCTGGCGAACGACGTTCGCGACCAGACAGGTCTGGGCCAGACGGATCGCGACTGGTTCCCGATCAGCTTCATGAGCACCTTCTCCGACTGGGCCGATCTGGTGCATGGGCCGGGCGCGGACTGGGGACAGCTTTCCTGCGGATGCCACCCGAACTGCGGTATCGGCATGGCGCTGATGATCGACAAGGAAACCAAGGAAGCCGTTCCGGTGACTGCGTTCCTGAACGCCGATCGGTTGGCGAAGGACGTCGCGAAGGTGAACGATGCGGCGCGCGGCAAGTTCCTCTCCGTAGTGGGCGTGGCGCTCGCGCTACTGCGCAACTACGACCCGAGGAAGTCGCCGACGCACTTCCGCATCATGGACCTGCTGCAGAAGTTCGATAAGTGCTTCGGCGCCACTGGCCGCAACTACGGCAAGGTGACCGGCGATCGCACCATGGCGGACATCGAGAAGCGCCGCGCAGACCGCTGGAACTTCCTGTTCATCGCGGGCATGTGGTTCCAGGACCTGTTCAACTACGACTTCCGCCGCACCGAGCAGTGCATCATCCCCTACGCAACACAGGAGGGTGAGATCAGCTTCTGCGCGTACAACACGGGTGTGGGCTGGCGGAACATCATCGAGAAGATGCACATGACGGCGACGCTCACCAAGTGGTACGACGAGCATGGCCGGCATGAGATCTTCGCGGGCGGCAAGAAGGTGGGTCTGGGCGCAGGACAGATCACACCCTGGTGCTGAACGAGGCACACGTGAACGCTGCGGCCAACGACACGTTCGAGAAGTCGGGTATCGCAAAGAACAGCCGCGAGGAGAAGATCCGCGCGCGCGATGCCAAGATCAAGAACGATGCCGAGAACGCGAAGATGGCGCGCATGTACAAGGAGCACGTGCTGGGCGAGAAGCCGGTCGAAGGACTGGTATCGCTCGATGCCATCAAGCCCGCTCCGAAGGCTCAGGTGGAGAGCGCAGAGCCGGTGATGGGCGACTAAGCTCATCGTCGCAACGAAGGAAAGCGAAGGCCGCCAGCGATGGCGGCCTTTGTTGCTTTGCGTGACATAATACGCCCAACTCCAACTTATGACCTTGGCCGCACGGCTCTTTCTTAAAAATGCATTCAGGCCGGACAGGCGCTATCAGACTTCAGCGTTGGTCTTCTGCTTTGCCTTCGGCCTCGCCATGATTGCCAATGCCATGGGGACGGCGGATGGTACCTGGTTCTGGTATGCAGTTCTTTTTCGTCATGGTGAACGGCTGTACTCTCAACTGCACCTGGTCCAGCAGCCGCTTTTCATCGTAGATACAGCCTGGTTTATGGCCCTGCTAGGGAAAGGCTGGCTTATTTCGAAGCTTTCCGCGGTGCTGAATGATGGACTCTTTGCGTTCAGTTTTTTCGCGCTGGTACAGTATGTGCCGATGTCAGACCGGCGGAAGGCGATTCTGCTCGCGGCCGCATTCTTCGTGGCGATCAATTCCACGGGATATCGTCTGGATGACTACCATATTCTCGAAGAGCTTTTCGTGGTCTACTCGCTGGTGCTGCTGGTGCAACTGCACCGTGGGTTAGAGCCGAAGAGGGAACTTGCAATAGTAGTACTGCTGGGCGCTTTTGCAGCTCTGTGCTTCGAGACGCGGTCCACCAATGGTGCCGCACTCTTCCTGGGCTCGGCGATTGCAATTCTGTGTTTCGTGCGCAGGAAACCATGGAGATCGCTTGCTTTATTCAGCGTAGCGGCGATGATCACTGCCCTGCTTGTCGTGCGATTGACCGGCGATTCGTTCCGCGATTATTGGCTGAACTCGTTTGAGAAAGCGGCCAATTCAAAGGGGGGCACTACCGGTGTTCTGCAGTCTGGACTTTTATTGCCTCTGAATACGGCCCGTTTTCTAAAGGTAGTCGATCGTCAATACCTCGCCGTGGTCTGTTATTCGTCCTGGTGTGTCTCATCTGGACGTACGTTCTGGAACCGGCGCTCAGCAGAGAGACGGAGAAGCGACTGTTTGCAGGCATCCTGGGAGGCGTGCTGATCCTTGCCCCGCTTTATTGGCTTTACGGCCATAGGCTACCCGAGGGACAGGACATGCTTTCCATCGCCACTATCGGGACATTTCTTCTTTATGGATTAGGCATGCTGTCCTTTGCTCGGCTTCTGGTCTCGATCATTGCGCCGAGCCTGTTCACCGGGGAATGGAACAGGCTCGAGGTTCTGCTGTTCATGCCGCTAGGGCAGCTGGTCGCTGAGGGCATGTCATCGGGAGGCTTGCATGGAGAATTCTATGCTCCGATGGCCATGCTGATTCCGTTGTTGCCGGTGGCCTCTCCGATTAGGCTGAGACGACGGGGACAATCGTTGCTTGTTGCGGCGGCCTCGATGCTTCTCTGCTGCGGAGTAGTTCACAGGGTGATGGTGCCCTACCGCTGGTTGAATTTTTCTTCTCAGCCATTGTTTGTCGACCGAGAATGGTTCAGTCATCCCATTTATGGCCCGATGTACATTGAACGCGACCTGCACTCATTCATAAAGCCGGTCTGCAAGCTTGTAGACGCGGATGGTTCTCATGCAGAGCTCCTGTCCATACCTTATCCATTCGCGAACTATTTTTGTGACGTTCCTCCGTGGCATGACCATGTCCAGACCTGGTATGACACATCCAGCAAAGCAACGATAGACGGGCTAATCGCAGAACTGCAGCACGCTCCCCCGAAGTGGATTCTCTATGAGAGACAGCCAACCGTCCTGAAGCTTCACGAGATGATCTACCACGGAGGTCAGCCGCTTCCTCACAGGCTCTTGGATCAGTTGATCGAGCAAAAGATCGGGAACGGGGCGTGGAAAGTGGTTTACAAAAGCACGTATGGCAGTGCGCTCTATTTTCCGCAGGAATTGCTTCTGATACAGACACGACCTTAGACGTGCCGTGGCCCGGTGAAGGTCGATGAGTTAACCCTTTACGGCCACCGTTGGTGACAGATGGATTCATTGGTGCGATACATTTAACAGACGAGCATGAGAGTGTGTTGCTGCTGTGCGCAGTGGATGGAGCCGTTTCGAAAAAACCGGTGGGCGTGTACATCGTCGCGATCTATTTCACGGCGGTATGGCTCTTCTCGATGGGAAGTTTGGTCTATGTGCTGTTCTTCCGGCTCACGCCGGAGATGCGGCATCAGCTTGCCGTGTCGTCCGCGCTGGCGCCGCTGGCGATTGCCGATCTGAATGGATTGCTGGCTGTGGTGGCGTCCTGGCTGCTGGTGGCGATGCGGCGGATTGGCGCGGGGCTGATGCTGGCGTCGACGGTGCTGGTGGCTGGGTTATGCGCGATCTCCTGGCCGCCGCTGCTGCACCGGTATTCGCAGTCTCCGACGCATGCGGGACTGCACGCGCTGCTGCTGGGCGGAAGCAATCTGGTGCTGCACATTGCGGCGACGGTATATGCCTTTCGCCTGAACAGCAAGGGACTGCTACGCTAATCGGTATGCGACACATGGCTCATCGGAGATGGAGTGAAGGGTCGAAGGGCGGGATCCATCGTGCCGCATCGGCTATGGTGTCTCTCGCAGTTCTCGCGCTCACCGGATGCACCATTTACTCCGAGCAGAAGTCGCCGGGAGTGACGCAGACCACGAGCGCAGAGCAGGTGGACCGCATCTTCTGGCAGGATGTGGAGCAGGCGAAGTGGGTGCAGGTGAATGCACTGCTGGCTCCGAATGCGGTGTGGCGGGTGAATGGGCAAGTGATCCCACGCGCGCAGATTGTGCCGTGGCTCCAATCACTGGGAGCTCATGGCGTGCAGGTGAGCGATGTTGCGCTGACGCCCGCGGTGAATGACATAAACATGGTGTACACGGTGCAGATGCAGGCGGATAAGGCTGTGTCGGCGCAAGTTGGCGCTGGATGCGCGGGGCATCCGCAGACGTTGACTGCGCTTGCGGTGTGGCAGCAGCCGCAGCCTACGGACAATGCAAAAAAAGAGAAACAGGCCAGCAACAAGATGTATGGCGGCTATCTGCTGACCGTGCATGACCTGACAGCTACAGGCAATGCCGGCTGCAGCTAAAGCTTTAGTGGCGCAGCAGCCAACCGGGGAAACGCTCGCGACCGAAGAAATTCGCAAGATGCGCGACACGCTACTGGCCTGGTATGCGGCGCACAAGCGCGACCTACCATGGCGTGCGACACGCGATCCGTATCGCATCTGGGTATCGGAGATCATGCTGCAGCAGACGCGGGTCGCCGCGGTGCTGGAGCATTACCGGCGATTCCTGGAGGCATTTCCAACCGTGCAGGCGCTGGCAGCCGCGAGCGAGCCGGAGGTGCTGGCGCTGTGGAGCGGGCTGGGGTACTACCGGCGCGCGCGGATGCTGCATCGCGCGGCGAAGGTGGTGGCGGCGGAACTGGGCGGCGCGATGCCGCGTACGGCGGTGGGCCTGCTGGCATTGCCGGGAGTGGGAGCGTATACGGCCGCGGCGGTGGCGAGCATCGCTTTTGAAGAGCCGGTAGCTGTGGTGGACGGCAATGTAGCGCGGGTGCTGGCGCGGGTGGCGGGGTGGTCTGCGGCAGAGGCTGGATTCGCAACCGCGGTGCGCACACTTGCAGGCGCGCTGGTAGATCCGGAGCGGCCGGGGGATTTCAACCAGGGAATGATGGAGCTGGGCGCGACGGTGTGTCTGCCGCGTGCGCCATTGTGCCTGGGATGTTCATGGCAGCCGTGGTGCCGCACGCGTGGTGAGCATCCAGTGGCGGCGCGACCTGCGCAGCAGCAGCAGCATAGCGCGCGGATGGTGCTGCTGCGGGGAACGGGTGCGCGGCAGCAGGTGCGGCTGGTGCAGCGGGCGGCAGATGCATCACTGATGGCCGGCATGTGGGAGCTGCCGGTGTATGAGCCGGTTGCAGACGAGTTGCCGGAGTTCACAGTGAGGCATGCCATCACGGTTACGAATCATGTGGTGGATGTCTACGTGCGAAGCGGGACGGCGCGCGGCCAGGAAGGCGAGTGGGTGCTGGTAAGTAAGCTCGCGCAGCAAGCGCTTACCGGGCTGACGCGCAAGGTGCTGCGCCGTGTTGGCTGCATGCAATGACGCCGCGTGCGGATTAATACTGCACGATGAACTCGGACATGGGCGGCGCCGTTGCCGCTGCGGCTGGAGGATTCGGCAGGCCAAGGATATCCATCACCGTGCGCAGCATGCTTTGGTGCTGATAGAGCGTGGTGGATGTCTGCGTGTAGCCAGTCTTTACGATGGGACCCCAGAAAATGGAGGGGATGTGGCCGCCGCCGTGCGTGGCATCGCTGGTCGCTGCTTCATCGAAGTCCACGATCAGCGCGCCATCGCCGCCCGGTGCAAACGCGGGCTGGTTGGACAACGGAGTGACCACCTTTGACTGTAACCAGGAGTCCGCCTGCTGTGGAGTTCCGTTGTGTGCATCGTCGTTTACATCCGGCACGATGTAGGAGAACTCGGGCAACGTTCCGTTGGCCAGGTCGGTGGCGAATTGTGTGAACGGCCAGATACGTTGATTCGCCACCTGCGGGTTGTTGGCGATATCCGAGAGCATGGCAAACGGATTATGCCGGATGAGATAGAGGCCGGTATTTCCGCCAACATAGCCTTGTGTAATGCCCTCAGCGTAGATACGGAAAGAGACGTTAGCAGCGAGCATGCGGCGGGCTATGTTGTCGACGTTCCAAACGGTAGTGGAGTTGTCGTTCGTCGTCAGCAACTTCCCTGTAGTGAGCATGAAGTAGTTGCCGATGGAGGGATGTGAATTGGCGTAATAGTTCGTCGCCAGAGCGCCATTGCTAATCAGGTTGTTCAAGTTGGGCCAGGCGCTATTGCGAACCACGGTTGCATAGCTCTGATTTTCTTCAAGCACCATGACGATGTGCTTGCTCTGCACCGTCTGCGATTGCACCGTAACGGTCGCAGTACCCGACTTCGACGCATCCTGAACACTTGTCGCGGTTATCGTCGCTGCGCCCGCTGCTGCTGGTGCAGTGAAGAGGCCGGCCGCGTTGACTGTGCCGGCGCTTGTTGACCATGTGACTGCCGAGCTGAAATTCCCTGAGCCCTTCACGGTCGCATTGCACTGCGAGGTTGCGTTGATGTTTACCGATTGCCGGATTGCAAGCCACGGAGACAGAGGTGATGGTGGAGCCGGTCGCCTGCACGGCGACAGCGGCCGTACCCGATTTTGTTTTGTCCTGAGTGCTGGTCGCCATCACGGTCACGTTGCCTGGCCGAGGCTGGCGCAGTGAGAAGCCCGCTAGAGCTGATAGTGCCGCCGCTTGCCGACCAGGTAACGGCTGAGCTGTAATCTCCCGAACCCAACACTGTCGCGCTACATTGCGATGTCGCGCTGGCGGCAATCGTGGAGGGAGCGCACGCCGGCGAGACGGACGAGATAGCGGAGGACGCGGACGAGACGTGGACGTGGGATGGCTACCGCCGCCGCAGGCAGTCAGGCAGAGGAGAACGGAAGACACGACGAATCCGCATGCGAGTTGACTCACGGGCCCCCTCCTCTGGTCACGCTGGTGGTCTGTATCTCTTAAGATATCCCTTCGAGGCCACGCCGCGAAAGCTGGCGATAGCAGCAACACCCCGTTACCCGTTACGAAAGGGTGGAAGGGTGGTACGCTTCCTTTACTTTGAGGTAAAGCGGGGCCTGCATGTCATTGAGTACGACGAAGCATTGTTCTGACGATCACGATTGCAGGATTGAGTGCGCCGATGTTGGCGCAGACGGCGGAGCAGCGGCTTCCACCGGTGCCGCAGGTGGCCGGCGTGCCGGCGGCGGCGCAACAGGCGGCGGAGCAGATCGATCCGGAGCGGATTCGCGCTTCGGTCAAGTACCTCGCGGATGACAAGCTGGAGGGCCGCGGCCCGGGCACCGACGGCGACCGCATGGCGGCGAAGTATCTCTCGGACCAGTTTGCTTCGTATGGGCTGATGCCGGCGGGCGACAACGGTTCGTGGTACCAGAAAGTGCCGCTCTACGCGGTGCGCACCGTGCCGGATAAGACGACTTTCCAACTGGTGCCGAAAACCGGAGAGCCGCTGACGCTGAAGTATGGTGCAGATTTCGTAACCAACAACCAGACCGGCGCTGCGGTCGCCGACATCGATGCGCCGATTGTGTTTGTGGGCTACGGCATTCGCGCGCCTGAATATAACTGGGACGATTACAAGGGCGTCGATGTGCGGGGCAAGGTGGTGCTGGTGATCGTGAACGAGCCGCCGTCGGAGGATCCAGGATTCTTCAAGGGCAACGCCATGACGTACTACGGGCGATGGACGTACAAATTCGAGGAGGCGGCGCGACAGGGCGCTGTTGGCGCGCTCATTATTCATCGCGAGGACCTGGCGAGTTATCCGTGGCAGGTGGTGCGGAGCTCGTGGTCGGGCGAGAAGAGCTATCTGGTGGGCGATCCGAATGCGCGGCTCGAGGCGGCGGCGTGGATCCAGCACGACATTGCCGGCAAGATCGCGGAGGCGGCGGGGTATGACATCGACGACGTGATCGAGGAATCGGGCAAACATAGCGTGTCGCGCGAAACGACGTGGCGGCTGAAGGCGCACATCATCAGCGAGAAGCGCTCGTTCGATTCAGAGAACGTGGTCGGGATGGTGGCGGCGAAGGGTGCGGGGCCGGAGCAGTCCGTGCTGTACACGGCGCATTTCGATCACCTGGGGATCGACAAGAATGCGACCGGCGACAAGATCTACAACGGTGCGGCGGACAACGCGACGGGCTGCGGCATTCTGCTGGAGCTGGCGCGTGTGTATGCACATACAGCGAAGGCAGGAACGCCACCACCGCATCGCGTGTACTTTGCTGCGGTGACGGCGGAGGAGCAGGGACTGCTGGGTTCGGAGTATCTGGGGACGCATCCGCCGGTGCCGGACAAAGATCTGACGCTTGATTTGAACTACGACATGCTGCTGCCGATTGGCGTGCCGACGTCGGCGGAGGTGTCGGGTGCGGAGCGCACCACGTTCTATCCGACGGTAGAGAGTACGGCAAAGGCTTTCGACCTGACCATTCAGCCGGATCAGTTTCCGGGCGCGGGACATTACTATCGCTCCGATCATTTTTCGCTCGCGCGCTATGGGATTCCAGCGTTTTCGATCGGCCAGGGCACGCTCTTTGCGGGGCATGACGCGAGCTGGGGCGAGGGCCAGATGAAGCAGTACACCGCGGAGCGATATCATCAGCCAAGCGATGAATACAAACCGGAGATGGATTTCCGGGGCGATGCGCGGATGGCACAGTTCGGCTTCGCTCTGGGCTGGCTCGCGTCGGGTGCGAAGACCGAGCAGGGTTGGCAGGCGGGAGATGAGTTTGAAGCGCCGCGTAAGAAGAGCATCGCTGGGCAATAACCTTCTCGGCTTGCCGTGTGGGATGGCGCTGCGTATCGCTGCCGGAGCGCTGCTGCTGTTCTTCCTGCCGTTTCCATGTGCGAGGGCGCAGCAACAGCTTCCCTTGCCGCGATTACAGCGGCGCAAACAGGCATTGGCGGAGAGCGGCGTATTTCCGCCGGGACGCACGAATCTTCCGGACGAGGCCGCAGGCGCATATGCGCTGAGCCCGAACCCCGCAGAGATTATCGAGATGATCCTGAACGGCGACGGCAATGACGTCCGACTGCAGGGCTATTTGACGCGCCTGGGCGAGGGTGAGTCCGATCAGGGAGCGCCGCTGACCTATTTCTTTGCGCGTACCACGGTGAGCCCGACGCAACTGACGTTTATCACGCGGCAGGTGCACGGATTGTGGTGGAGCTTCGCGGGAACGATCGATCGCGGCAGCGCGCAGATGAGCACGCAGAAGGGCTACTACTTCCTGAACGGCACCCTGACAGAGCACCTCGAGACCGGCCAGTCGGCGCCGCGGCGCGTCAGTTTACCTTTGCTGCCGGAGGGTGGATCGTCTCAGTAGCCGGATCACCGTTTGGCCGAGGCACCGGCGCGGGCTTGTCCAGATACCACGGAATGTTGATGACCAGCACCCGCTGGCTGCCCTTGACTAGGAGCAGCAGCTTGAGCACCTGGGCGCGCTGGTTGTGCAGCAGGTTCTGCCACCAGTGCTGGACGACGAGCTCCGGTACCAAGACGGCGATCTGGCGATGCGGGTTCTCCGCCTCCACCTTCAGCGTGTAGTCGACCAGCGGCTGAACGATGAAGCGAAATGGTGAGCGCAGGATTACCAGCTTGGGCACGGGGAGCTTTGCGGCTTGGAGCGGTGCGACGACCATTTCCTGCCAGGTAGATGTCAGCTCGTCATCCTTGTCTTCCACATCCTGATCGTCGCCGGTGCGAACGTGCACGGCGCGAATGTCCTGGGACAGCATAAGCGCGAAGCGCATACCTTTTTCCGAGATGCGGCTCCAGCGCTCCATAGGGATGAGCACGATGGGCGGACTGATATCGTCCAGGCAGAGTGGCCTCTCGCAATTGACTTCGGCGGCCACGCGATTGTAGTGACGCTTGACGCGCAGCATCAGGAAGATGAGCAGCGGTATCATCACCGCCGTGATCCACGCGCCTTCGACAAATTTGGCAACAAGAACGACGAGAACGGTGACGCCGGTGGCGAAGGCGCCGAGGCCGTTGATGAACATATGCAAGCCCGCGCCTTTGTGCTTCTGGCGCCGCCAGTGCATGACCATGCCAGCTTGCGAGAGCGTGAAGGCGAGGAAGGCGCCGATCGCGTAAAGCGGGATCAGCTTGACGGTAACGCCACCGAAGACGATGAGCAGGATGGCGGTAAAGGTGGCAAGCGCGTAGATGCCATGCGAGAAGAGCAGGCGGCGGCCACGAATGATGAAGACTCCGGGAAGGTATTTGTTGAGGGCGATGGCTCGGGTGAGGCGGGGGAAGTCGGCGAAGGCCGTGTTGGCGGAGAGCGAGAGCGCGACCAGAATGCCGGCGATGGTGATGTAGTAGAAGATGCCACGGCCCATGACGGCGGCGGTGAGCTCGGAGATCACGCTCTGATAGTGGGATGAGTCAGGGTCGACGGCGCCGACGCCATAGATGCGGCAGAGCAGGGCAATGCCGGCAAGCAAAACAATGAGGATGGAGATGATGATGGTGAGCGTCTTCTTGGCGTTCTTCGAACGCGGCTCGCGAAAGGCGGTGACGCCATTGGAAACGGCCTCGACACCGGTGAGAGCAGCGCAGCCGCTTGCGAAGACCTTGAGGATGAGCCAGAGGGAAACCGCCGCAGTAGCAGGTGGGAGCTGGGGCGGAGCGACGACAGGATGCGGATGGCCTCCGCTGAAGAGCGCTTTAACGAGGCCCACGGCAATGACAATGAGCAGCGTGCCGACGAAGAGATAAGTGGGGACAAGAAACGCGACGCCCGTCTCGCGCACACCGCGGAGATTCACTACCGTAATCACCAGCAGGATGGCGAGACAGAGGCCAACCGTATGCTGCTGCAATCGTGAGGGATCGACGGAGACGAGTGCACCAACACCGGCGGAGATGCCAACTGCGGCAGTGAGCACATAATCGATCATCAGTGCGGCGGCGGCGAGAAGACTGGGAATCGTGCCCAGGTTCTCCGACGCTACGGTGTAAGAGCCGCCGCCGTTGGGATACGCATCTATCGTCTGGCGATACGAGAAGTAGACGATGAGGAGCAGGATGATGATGGCGAGCGAGACGGGAATGATGTAACGCACGCCGACGATGCCGAGCGGGATGAGGAGTGTGAGTGCTGCCTCAGGGCCGTAGGCGGCAGAGGTGAGCGCATCGAGGCCGAAGATGGGAACGCCCGGGGCGCAGCTGATGTGTTCGGCGCGCTGCTCCGAGTTGGCGAGGGGACGGCCGAAGAGTACGTCAAACAATGACATGCAGTAGACCGGCTCTCCAATCAGAAGAGTGCGTGCTGGAACACTTTAAAGCATTCCGCGCTGCGCTCCTAAGTGGGATGCGTGCGGCCTTTTGAAAGTTCGGGCCAGCCGGCGAAAGCTTAGGGGCGATCGGGCTGCTGCGAGGCTAGCTCATTGCGCTGCAGGCAGCGCATGACGGCAACGACACGCTGATAGATGTAGACCAGCTCGCTGTCCGGCAGCGGACCCCGGTTGTGCGAACGCACATTGTCGAAGATGACCTGCTCGCGGTTGGGCTCGTAGACGGGCATGTCGGTGGCTTCCTTCAGTGCGCCGATGGCGCGGGCGGCCTCGGCGCGTTGGTTCAGGAGCTCGACGATCTGCAGGTCGAGCGCATCAATTTTTATTCGCCAGTCGCTGATATCCATTCGTGGGCCTCAAAACAAGGATGAAATGCGGTGTTTTTGCAGCTTCAGCGTGGCGCGGCGACCACTGGCCGCAACCCCCCAATAAATCGCGCGACTGTTGCGGCCGCCTCCCTGGGTGCGCTCTTCTCGACAATGCCGACAATGGCGCTGCCGATGACGGCCGCATCGGCGAACTCGCCCAGGGCGGCGACGTGAGCGGCGTTCGAGACGCCGAAGCCGAGCGCGATGGGCAATGTCGTGTGGCGACGCAGACGCTCGACCAGCGAGCGCGCATCGGAGGCGAGTGCCTGCTGCGTGCCGGTGATCCCGACGCGCGAGATGGCATAGACGAAGCCCTGGCTGACTGAAGCGATGCGTCGGAGGCGGTCATCCGTGCTGGTGGGCGCGGCCAGGAAGATCGGCGCGAGATTGGCGGCGTGCATGGCGTCGAGATAGCCGCCCTCTGCCTCTTCGATGGTGAGATCCGTAGCGAGGACGCCATCGACTCCCGCGGCTTTTGCGTCGGCGGTGAACCGCTCAAATATGCCAGCACTGCTTCGCGTGCCCGCATCGCTCCGCCCATAACTCAGGATCGGGTTGAGATAGGAGAAGATGATGAGCCCCGTCCGGGGGCGGGCAGCGCGCAGATCGCGGGCAAGTGCGAGCACATCCCGCAGCGTGGTGCCGTTGGCGACGGCGCGATGGCTGGCGCGCTCAATGACGGGGCCGTCGGCGAGCGGATCGCTGAAGGGCACGCCGAGCTCGAGCACGTCCGCGCCGGCATCAATGGCGGCGAGTGCGATGGCGCGTGTGGTGGCGAGGTCGGGATCGCCGACGGTGAGATAGACGACGAGGCCGGGTTTTTGCTCGAAGCGAATTGGCATTTAGCGGCTCGGCTCCTGTGCGCTCGCGCCGCTGAGGTGAAGCTCACGCGCAAGGATGCCCATGTCCTTATCGCCGCGGCCGGAGACGTTGACGACGAAAATGTCTTCGGGCAGCGAGGTTGGGGCGAGGCGGATGGCTTCGGCGACGGCGTGCGCGCTTTCGAGTGCGGGCACGATGCCTTCGGTGCGGGAGAGCATCACGGTCGCGTCGAGCGCCTGCTGGTCGGTAGCGGAGGTATACGTCGCACGGCCAGAGTCGTGCATGGCGGCGTGCTCCGGGCCGACGGAGGCGTAGTCGAGTCCGGCGGAGACGGAGTGGGTGAGCGATACCTGACCATGCTCATCCTGCAACACGTAGGAGAAGGTGCCCTGCAGCACGCCGGGCGCGCCTCCGCTGAAGCGGGCGGCGTGCTCGCCGAGCGCGGTGGACCGGCCGCCGGCTTCGACGCCGATAAGCTTCACCTGCGGGTCGCGCACGAAGTCGTAGAAGGCGCCCATCGCGTTGGAGCCGCCGCCGACGCAGGCGATGATGGCGTTCGGTAAGCGGCCTTCTTTCTCCAGGATCTGGCGGCGGATCTCTTCGCCAGTGATGCGATGGAAGTCGCGCACCATGGTGGGATACGGATGCGCGCCGAGCACGCTGCCCAGCAGATAGTGCGTGGTGCGCACCTTGGTGACCCAGTCGCGCATGGCCTCGTTGATGGCATCCTTCAGCGTCTTCGAGCCGGAGCTGACGCCGCGCACCTCAGCACCGAGCAGACGCATGCGGTAGACGTTCAACTCCTGGCGGCGCATGTCCTCTTCGCCCATGTAGACCACGCACTCCATGCCGAGCAGCGCGCAGATGGTAGCGGTGGCGACGCCGTGCTGGCCGGCGCCGGTCTCCGCGATGATGCGGCGTTTGCCCATGCGCTGCGCGAGCAGGCCCTGGCCGAGACAATTGTTGATCTTGTGCGCGCCGGTATGGAGCAGATCTTCGCGCTTGAGATAGATCTTCGCGCCGCCGAGTTTCTCCGTGAGCCGCTGTGCCAGGTAGAGCGGCGTGGGACGGCCGGCGTAGTCGCGCAGCAATGTGTCGAGCTCGGCGCGAAAGATGGGATCGCGCTTGGCCTCCTCGTAGGCGGTCTCGAGTTCTTCGAGCGCAGCCATGAGGGTTTCCGGAACGTAGCGGCCACCGTAGTCGCCAAAGCGCCCGGGACGGGCCTGGGTCAGGGTCTCCATGCGATCTGCCTCTCGCTTTAGAGTATCGCGTTCGTCACGCTCGGACTATCGTGCCGCTTTAGCGCCGCGGGTGCGGGGACGCGTCGGATTCTTCAGCTGCGCGAAGGTTTCGCGCGCGTTGCGGATGAATGCGGCGACTCGCGCGGGATCTTTGCGGCCGGGTGCGGCCTCCACACCTGTGGCCACATCGACGCCCCACGGGGTGAGGGTGCGGATAGCCTCCGCAACGTTGTCGGGATTGAGCCCGCCGGCGGCGATAAGTCGCAATTTGGGAGCAACTCTGCGGAAGAGATGCTGCGCCTCCTGCCAGTCGTAGCGCGTGCCCGTACCGCCGTGACCGACCGGGCTTCGCGAGTCGATGAGCAAGGCATCGATCGCACCGTCGCGGGCGGCATGGCGCGCGATGTTCTCGATCTGCGGCTCCATGTCATCACTGTAGGCCAGCACTGCGAGGATGCTGATCGGGGCTGACGACTCCTCAGCGGAGAAATGAGCGCGCAACCGGCGCGGCAGGTCGGGATCGTCATTTGCGTGAAGCTGAACGCCGGTGAGATCGCCATCGCGTACAGCGGTGACGATCTCATCGAAGCTGGCGTCCACGAAGACGCCATAGCGCTCCACGTTGCGCGGCAGATGCGGCGCGATGGCGCGCACCTGATCCACAGTGACGCGGCGGGGACTTGGGGCAAGGACGAAGCCGATAGCGCTGGCGCCGCTATTCGCGGCGTGTTGCGCGTCGGCCAGGCTGGTTGTTCCGCAGATCTTGATCCACATATCTATATGTCAGGAGGAAACCGTGCTGGAGGCAGCGTGCTGTTTGGCGGCTGCGATCCATGCAGTGAGTGCGTGACCGGGATCGGGCTGACGCATGAATGTCTCGCCGATGAGGAAGGCGCGATAGCCGGCGGTATGCAGGCGAAGGTAGTCGGCGGGATCGTTGATGCCGCTCTCGGCGACGAGCACCGCGTCCGGAGGAAGCTCCGCGGCGAGTTCGAGCGAGGTTTCCAGGCTAACGTTGAATGTACGCAGATCGCGGTTGTTGACGCCGACGAGGCTGGATCCGAGATAGCGGATGCGCTGCGCTTCTTCACGGGTGTGAACTTCGCAGAGCACGTCGAGCCCATAGTCGCGGGCCAGCGTGGAGAGCCGCGCGAGT
Source organism: uncultured Acidobacteriaceae bacterium (assembly GCA_963712845.1). Taxonomy (GTDB): domain Bacteria; phylum Acidobacteriota; class Terriglobia; order Terriglobales; family Acidobacteriaceae; genus KBS-83. Next base: position 18,260 of record CAVQJM010000034.1, on the reverse strand, counting down.
TCGGCATCGGAGAGTGCGGCGGCGATCAGCAGCACGGCATCCGCTCCGTAGGCGCGCGCCTCGACGATCTGGTAGTCGTCGACGATGAAATCCTTGCGCAGACAGGGGATGGTCGTAGCACCGGATGCGGCCTGCAGATTTTCGAGGCTGCCTTGAAAGAAAGGCTCGTCGGTGAGCACGGAGAGCGCCGCTGCGCCGCCGGCCTCCATTGCGGGAGCGAGTGAGGCAGCCGAAAAATCGGCGCGGATCAGGCCTTTGGATGGCGAGGCCTTCTTGAGTTCCGCGATGATGGCTGGCCCGTTGTTGGAGCGCGATCGCAGCGCAGCAGCGAAACCGCGCGGAGTGTGACGCAGGGCCTGCTGCTCCAACGTCGCACGGGGCGTCTGCTGCATGCGCCGAGTCAGGTCTGTGCGTGTGCGCGAGAGAATCTGATCCAAGAATCGAGCTGAAGCCCGATCCGGGATCGAGTCAGGGAGAGTCGGCATTCCTCGGGGGTCCTTCCCCTAAGTATATCGGTCGGAAAACGATTGCGTCATCGACCCTTCACGCGGCGCGCGGCTTTGCCTTCCATCCGCCCAGCACCAGACCCATGAGCAGCATGCCGGCAAGCGGGTATCCAGTGTTGATGGCGAGGATGGGGATGCCGCGGGCTTCGAAGGCATATTCGGTGGCCCAGGTAGTGAAGACGAAACCGAACCAGAGCGCTGCCGCGATGGTGGCGCCGCGCGCAGCGGTTTGCGGGCCGGTGGCCTGGATGACCCACGAAAGGGCGATGGCGAGGATCGCAGTCATGACGAGCGCGACCACGTAGCCTAGCCAGGGCGGTGCACCGGAGGCTTTCAGTTCGGCCATGGTGCGGCCAATGCCGGCGAGCCACGGATTCATGAACATGGTGAACCACGCGGCGCCAAGGAAGAAGTAGATCAAGGTTGCGACGGCGATGGCGGCAGGGTTGTGACGGACGGTTGGCATGAGAGATCTCGGATCATGGATGGATTCGGGGAGAATGGCGGGATTCTAGGGCTCAAAGGCATCGGAGCGCCATCAAAATGGGATGGGTCGACGCTTTGTCTCCTGCGGATGCCGTAAGCGAGAGGGAGTGAGGACAGGAAGTTCCGCGGCAAGAAGTGGAGTGTAATCCCCAGCGGCATCGCTAGGCTGGACCCATGAAGAGCGAAGTGGCAGGAGCGATTGCGGAGAGATTGAATGGAGTCGCATGGCAGCGGGTAGAGGCCGATCTGGATGCGTATGGCGGCGCGCTGCTAGAGCGCCTGCTTACTCCGGAGGAATGCGAGGCGGTTACGGCGATGTATCCGGACGATGCGGCGTTTCGCAGCCGGGTGGTGATGACGCGGCACGGCTTTGGACGCGGGGAATATAAATATTTTCGCTATCCACTGCCTGATCTTGTGGAGAGACTGAGAACAGATCTGTATCCGCGGCTGGCACCCATTGCCAATCGCTGGAATGAAGCGCTGCGCATCGACGTGCGCTATCCGGAAAGGCATACAGAGTTCCTGCAGCGCTGCCACGATGCCGGCCAGCCCAGGCCGACACCGCTGCTGCTCCAGTATGGTGAAGGCGACTACAACTGCCTGCACCAGGACCTGTACGGCGAGCATGTATTCCCCATCCAGGTGGCGGTTCTGCTCTCTGAGCCGGAGCGGGATTTCGCAGGCGGCGATTTTGTGCTGACAGAGCAGCGCCCGCGCATGCAATCACGCGTGGAGGTGGTGCCTCTGCGACAAGGCGATGCGGTGGCATTCGCCGTGCATCATCGGCCGGTGCAGGGGACGCGCGGCACCTATCGCGTGAATCTGAAGCATGGCGTAAGCCGGATTCGCCGCGGACACCGGCACACGCTCGGCATTATCTTTCATGACGCGGCGTAGGTCTGCGCTGTTCAGTTGCCGGACGCAGATTTGAGCGGTGCTGTGCCGGTGAGTTCTCGACGATTGTTGATGGCATTGTCGGCGATGATAACGGCCACCCAAGGCGTTTCCGGAGACGTGATATGCGCATGCCATACGAACTCGCTGGCGTTGCCTGAGCTGAGAGTGACGATCCTCTGTGCCGCTTCCCTCAACTCAATGTTGTCTGCGCGAATCGAAAATGTATGCGAGCCAATTCCGCGGGCGGCGACACGCAGCAGAATGTCGCCTGGGGCTTCTGTCTCCGTCGTAACGGTGTAGTCGATGGCTCTGTCGTGCCGGAGGTCGACGTCGTAAGTTCCACCGGAGAGTGCTGTGAGGGTTGTACGCGTGGCACCTTGCCGCACGGCGTAGTCACCTTGCGGCAGTAATACGCGAAATGCACCGTCACTGGAGGTAACGGTCTTTGTAAAACCAGACTGCAAGTCGCGGAATTCGACAGGCTGATGGTTGTTCTTGTCGGCGATGCCGCGGACGACCGCAGGACCGTTCAGATCTCGCATCAGCCATATCCACTCGCCGACCGGCTGAGTCCAGACTTCCTTATATGTCCAGCAGATTTGCGTTGGCCAGTAGGGCGCGTCGTTATCGCCCTTGGTTTCGATGCCTACGGGAAGAGCGCCGACCATCTGTCCGGAGCGCACGCTGTAGAGCGGCGTCCAATCGTATCCCTCGCCATACATGATGCTCGCGGAAAATGGGTTTCGTCCCATGAGCCACTGCGCCTGTTTTTGCGCCAGATCATCCGCGCCCAGATCGCCGCGCACGTGTGCCGCTGTAGAAAGAGCTTTCGCCTCGGAGAGCAGCACGCTGGAATTGCCCCGGAAATTGAACCAGACGGGAAATCTGCGGAGATAGTAATCCCCACCCAATGGAACACCGCGGTGCACCTGGGCGAGATAAGAGTCGCGGTCGGCTGCGCGAAGAGGACGCCACTTTTCGCCCTGAGGAATCAGGTTTACTTCGCTCTCGCGATATATAGCGGCGGGTAGAACGTCGTAGGGAGCATCGAAATCGGCAACCGCCTGTTGGTAGTACTTCGAGTGCAGGACGATCGCCGCATACCAGTGGATCCAATCGGGATTGTCGGGAAACGTCTCGCACAAATGCGCGAGAGCGACGAGGGGCTGCTCTTCCTCTCCGATATGGAATCGATGAAAGAGATTTTCACGCTTCGGACCGGTATAGAAGTAGCCGGTGATAGGAACAGTCCACGGCTGCAACTTGCGCTCCTGCGATTGCAGGATGAGATTGCCGAGGGCGATCGCCTCATCCGCGTACTGTTTCTCGCCGGTGGCCCGGAATAGATCGACCGATGCGATGGCTCCGAAGGAGATGCGCTCGAGTTCATCTTTCGCTCCGTAGACTTCCGGAGTAGGCGGCGCGTTCTTCAAGCCTTCGACGGCGAACTTCCAGTCGTCCTTCGCAGTCGCCAGGCTGCGATTCGCCAGTTCCGGATCGGTGTCCTTCAATACGCGGGCCGCGAGCGCTTCGTCTGCGGCGACACGGAAATTCCACTCCGGATCGTTGACCGCTTGTCCGAAGCGGTCATCTGCGTCACCCATGATTCCGTTGGTCCAATAGCTGATCAACTGGCCGGTGCTGCGGTATCCATCGCCGAAGCTGGTTTTTAGAATCCATGCCAGCCCCCACTTCGCCTCCTCAAGCAGGCGATCGCGAAGTGCGGGATCTTCCTGCTGTTGCTGCAGACGCTCTGCATAGGACAACAGAGCGTAGGTCATTCCGGTGATGTTGCCGGTCGCGGTCAGGTCACCGGCATCGTGATAGCCGCCGTTGATAACGATGCGCTTGTCCCCGTGCAGCGTGTAGTCATCCTGATGGCAGATACCGTGGATGCCTGGGATCACGGTTCCGCAGCGCTCGCTATACATGAAGTTGATGGCCTTCCAGACGCTGCTGTCCCAGGCGTTGTCGCTGATGACGAAGGGGCGGGTGAGTTCACTGCCCACGCGGATCTGATACGTTCCCGGTTTTCGTAACTCAGAGAAGTCCAATACCTGATAGCTGCCTAGGCTGGTCTTCTTCTCTTCCGCCGGTTTGGTCAGAACTGCGTTGCCGGTGGCTTGATCGACGATGGAGAATTCGCGCGTCGTGAGATCGCTGGCAACGGCTGTCTTTGACGATCCGACGGTATATCCGCTGTGGCTGAAAGCGATTTTGCCGCTAGCTACGTCCCAGCCTTCCACATGATCGGGAACGACGGTTTGCAACTCCAGTTGATCGATGTAGAGGATGGTGTGGTCGCCGGGATCGGGAAGCATCTTTGGCAGGCTGTAAGCGAAATCGAGCGCCGTGACTTTGTCGCGATCGAGCGGCGCGATCTCCCATGTGACATGAGTCCAGGCGTGGTTTTTCAGAAGGACCGATTCGTCGCGGCCTTCGTTGTACTGATCCGGCAGCAGGTGCGCGCCCTCGTTATGAAGCGTAAGCGAGGCGGCGAGCGCAGGCGCACCGGCGACATCCGCGTACACCCATAGGGAGATGCGGTTGTACTTTCTCCAGTCTTCACTCGGAAATTTGCGTGTTGCAATCAGGTCTTCCCACTCGCCGTTGCCGTCGACGCGGGCTATGTTGAAGGCGGATTGGATCCTCAAGGAGTGCTGGCCGTCCTTCTTATAGGCGTCAGAAAGCGCCATCTCTCCATCGCCTTTGAAGGACCAGTTTGCGAGGTCTTCCATGCTGTCCAGCAGGCGGGAGTCGAGAACTTTCTTATTCAGCCAGCGGTATTCTGCACCATCTTCGAGTCTGGCCTGCATGGGCCGTCTTGGCTGATCCTGCTGCGCCAGAAGCGCCTGACCTGTGCCAACGAAGAGCATGCCTAAGGCGAGTGAAGCGGGCAGCCATGCGTTGCATCGATCAAGGCTGCCTCTGAAGAGTCCCCGAACCATCCTTTTCTTCCGCCTTTCATCATTGGTTCACATAGTAAGGCCGCGCCTGCCTTCCAAAGGTGAAATCGACGTGGAGCAGCGAAAGCGGAGCAAGAGTAAGCTCGATGATGTTTACCTCTCATTCACACGATCGCCGCCGGCTTTTGGAAGAATGCGGTAGTGGTGTTCTCATTCAGTTTGCTAATCGATGCGACGTTGTGTCGGTCGCACTCTCAGCCTTCCGACGCATGTTGATCGCAGTCATCGGCTTCGCTCTCGCCATCCCGTATGCGGCTTCGCAAGCAGCCGCAACGCCCAAGGACTCGTGTCCTCGACCACAGGCGGGCAGCATCGTGGAGGAGCCCGCTGATCTCCGCAGCAAGAACGGTGTTCTGGAACTCACATTAACTGCGACCGATTCCAGGCAGCCCGATGGCACTGCACGCTATTGCTTCACCGATGCGGAAGGACGAGAGTCGCCGAATCTTCGAGTCAGCCCTGGCGATGAAGTGATCATTCATCTAAAGAACGAGCAGAAGAATCTGCAACCCGCGAAGGATGCAGCCCCGCACATGCACGTTCCGCCTTCCAGGGACGATTCCAGCGAGCTCTGCACCACCACGGGATCATGAGTCCGGTATCCACCAATCTGCACTTTCACGGGCTTACGATTCCGCCGACATGCCACCAGGACGACGTCCTGAAGACATCTGTGCAGCCGGGCGATCCGCCGTTCGAATATCGCTTCCGCATCCCGGATGATGAGCCGCCGGGGCTCTATTGGTATCACCCGCATATACACGGTTTCAGTAAGCAGCAGGTGCTTGGCGGCGCGTCAGGCGCACTGATTGTGGAAGGCATCGAGCGCGCGAAGAAGGAGGTCGCAGGACTGCCGGAGCGGGTGTTCATTATTCGCGATCAGGATCTGATGCATCCCAATGCGCCGCCTGCAGCGTCGGAGCCGCTCGTTCCGAAGTTCATGGTGGATCGCGATGGAGACGCCGCCAACAATGGCACCGGCTTTGGAAAGCCAGCGAAAGATCTGTCGATTAACTATGTCCCCGTTCCGTATCCTGACTACACGCCTGCTGTCATTCAAATGCGGCCGGGGGAGCGGCAGCTGTGGCGCGTATTGAACGCTTCCGCGATCACTTACCTGAATCTCCAGGTTCTTTATCATAACGGGTCGTGGCAGCCACTTGGTCTGGTAGCGATGGATGGCGTGCCCATCGATCAGAATGGGGCCGGGGAGCCAGTCAGTTGGCAAACGCACCTTGGTGTTCCGCCCGGCGCACGGGTGGAATTCATCGTGAAGGGACCAACCCAGGGCGAAGCGGGGCTGCTGGTGACACGTACAGTGGATACGGGCCCGGGCGGAGAGAACGATCCAAATCGTGCGCTGGCAAAGATAGTGGCTACGCCGAACGCACCGGAAGCGCGATCCACGCTGCAGCGCTCTCCGGAGCCGCTGCCGTCGCCGACTGAGGCGTGGCTGGGAGAGGTAACCCCTGTTCGCGTGCGGCATCTCTACTTCTCCGAAAAGCTGGCTGATCCAAATGATCCAACGAGCGCGGTGGAATTTTATATCACGGTAGACGGGCAGACACCGAAGATGTTCGATATGAACTCGGATATTCCAAACATCGTTGCCGAGCAGGGAACCGTCGAGGACTGGATCATCGAGAACCGCTCCAGCGAGCTGCATGCGTTCCATATACACCAGTTGCATTTTCTGCTGCTGCAGTACATGGGGCAGGATGTTCATGAAGACTTCCTGCGCGACACGGTGAATGTGCCGTACTTCAATGGACGAACGCTGGCCTATCCCAGCGTTCGTGTGCGCATGGACTTCCGCGACCCGAATACCATCGGCATGTTTCCCTATCACTGCCATCTGCTGGAGCATGAGGATAAGGGCATGATGGGAACGATCCGCGTCGTTCCACCGGCGTCGAAGTTAGACCCAGCATCGAATGCAACGGCCGGTGATCGCGATCGGGTAAAAACTGCACTGGCAGGAAAATCCTTCAAGAGATAATTTCCTTCGTCGACAAACATCCAAAATGATGCGATAACTGAGACGTTTTTATTCATCTATCGTTCAACTGACAAATATCTGCCAGAAATGGCAGCCGCCTTATGCTCCTGACGGCGAGGCCGTGTGCCTTGACCAGGAGGCAGTATGAACGCAAAGCAGTTGGCATCCACAGCGATGCGGACATTCCGTACCGGAATGATCTCCGCGACTGTGTTCCAGTTAGCTATTGGGAGTGCCTTTGCCGCTCCGCTATCCAACAGTCAGCCTTCACGCGATGACGACACCGCCACGCCCATCAAGCATGTCATCGTAATCGTTGGCGAAAATCGCAGCTTCGATCACGTCTTTGCAACCTATGTACCGAAGAAGAAAGGCGAGACAGTCTGGAACCTTCTCTCGGAAGGAATCGTCACAAAGACTGGCGCGCCGGGGCCGAATTTCCTGAAATTTGCGCAGAGTGCAGCGAAAGATCAGGCGCCGGACGCGTTTTTGCTGAACCCAGCCAAGGACGATTTCCAGGGATCTGTTCTTCCGGCTCCGCTGGTTGGCGGACCAACAGACTCTTACGTAAAGAACGACAACCTTACGTTGGCGAAACAATCCGAGAACGGCCTTCCTGCAGACTATTATGCGTATCTCGTGACCGGCGGCAGCGGACAAACGTCGAGGACGCCAGACGCGCGTATCAAGAATGTGAGCGCTCTTCCTCCCGGTCCATTCCAACTTACCAATGGAGACACTTTTACCTATAACTCGTACGCAGCGAGTCCGGTACATCGCTTCTATCAGATGTGGCAGCAACTGGACTGCAACGCCGACAATGCCACGGAGAACAATCCCTCCGGCTGCGACGCGCGCCTTTTTCCCTGGGTCGAAACGACCGTCGGTGCGGGAACAAACGGCGTCAAACAGCCGGCAAACTTCAGCACCGAATATTCGTCTACCGCAGTGACTACGGGCGAAGGCTCCACTGCAATGGGCTTCTACAACGTCCAGAATGGCGACGTTCCTTACTTCAAGAAGCTCGCAGATGATTACTCGATGAGCGACAACTTCCACCAGTCGGTCAACGGTGGCACCGGCGCGAATCACATCATGCTCGGCCACGGCGACATGATCTGGTTCAGCGACGGCAAAGGTCACTCGGCGCCTCCTCCTCACAACGCTAAAGTAGCCGCGGGCACTGCCAATGCTGGCATTGTGGACGAAGTCGAGAATCCAAATCCAGCGGCGAAGACCAACAACTGGTACACGGAAGATGGTTACGGTGGCGGATCTTTCGGATCGCCTTCCTACGGTGGTGGTTCCTATTCGGAGTGCGCCGATCTGTCGCAGCCGGGCGTCGCCCCCATCGTCAATTACCTGCACTCATTGCAGCCGAAGATTCACTCGAACTGCGAGGTGGGGCATTATTATCTGCTGAACAATTACAATCCAGGCTACTTCGGCAACGGCAACAACGCCTATACCGATACAAACAAGAACAACACCGTCTTTACCATTCCGCCGTCTTCCGTCCGCAGCATCGGTGACAGCCTAATTGCAAACAATATCTCGTGGAAATATTATGGCGATCAGTGGAACAACTACGTGCCGGATCCATATCAGCTCAACTACGGCGCCGTTGGCAAAAATTCGGACGAATATTGCAATATCTGCAATCCATTTCAGTACGACACCTCTATTATGGCCAATGCCAAAGTTCGTGCCGCCCACATCCAGGACACCGCCAACCTTTACGCCGACATTGCAAGCGGATCATTGCCGGCCGTGTCCATTGTGAAGCCAAGCGGGCTTGTGGATGGCCATCCTTCCTCCTCGAAGCTCGATCTGTTTGAGGGCTTCACGAAGAAGATTGTGGATGCGGTAAAGAAGAATCCTTCCTTGTGGAAGGATACGGCTATCTTCATCACCTTCGACGAAGGCGGCGGCTACTACGACTCCGGCTACGTACAACCGCTCGACTATTTCGGCGACGGCACGCGCATTCCCTTGATTGTGGTGTCGCCTTATAGCAAGGGTGGACATATCTCGCATGAATATTCGGATCACGTATCGATCCTGAAGTTCATCGAAGCTAACTGGGGCCTTAACCCGATCACAGCACGCAGCCGTGACAACGACCCCAACCCCGTCAGCGCACCAGGCAATCCTTATGTCCCGGTGAATAGCCCTGCCATCGACGATCTCTTCGGTATGTTCAATTTCGACGGCAATTAACGCACGTTGCATTACAGAAGGTGGCCGACGGCATGTTCCTTGCGTCGGCCATTTGATTTGAGGGCTGCAATTTGCAGTTGCTCTGACCCAGCGGAAGCGCAGCGCACCAGAGCGGTCGTCGTCGGCGCCCCATTAGCAGCTTGCCAAGTTGCCATTGCGATAAGTCTGCGGAAAATACCAGATCGGTCCTGCGGCTGAATACTAACTGCCTCCGCGCGAGCCTAGAACAGACCGCCGGGCAGTCGTGTCAGCCAATGCGCGGGAGATTCCCGTCGAGGCAAAGTAGCGCTCGGCAATGACGGCTGTTGGGGAGCCGTCTTTAGAAGCGTTGTATAGGAATTTGCTGGTGCCGAAGAAGGGACTCGAACCCCCACACCCTTGCGAGTACATGGACCTGAACCATGCGCGTCTGCCAATTCCGCCACTTCGGCACGGGTAAGGTCCAGCGGGCGCTGGACGGCAGCAGTGGTTAGTCTCGCAAAGGCACTGGGAAAAGTCAAACTAACCAGGCACTTAGCCATCCAACCAAAAGCCGCGTCATGCCTGTAGACTGCACCCACAAGCCGCGCAAAGAAGAGGGCCGAAGGAATGACAGAGACAAACGGGGCAAAACCCCTGCTGCAGGATGACGCGAAAGAAATCCGGCGCATTACTCACGATTTGAATAACGCGCTGGAGATCATCGTGCAGGCCAGTTACCTGGTGAACACGACCGATCTGAGCGACCAGGCGCGTGAATGGATGAAGCTGCTGGACCAGGGGATACAGCAGGCTACGGGACTGAATCGCGAGATGCGCGACTTTGTGCGCATGCGCAGTTAAGCCGGCCGCAGCGCAAGCAATCTGCTCGCGCCGCGGCGGCTCCTGATTACGAGACCAGCTTCGCGTCCAGCGTGATCTCGGTGTTGCCCGCGAAGAGCCGCGAGATGGGGCACCCGGCCTTCGCCTCCTGCGCGGCCTTGTCGAAGGCGGCCTGATCGGCGCCGGGCACCTTCGCGTTGGTGGTCAGCTTGATCTTCGTGATAGTCGGCTTATCGTCCTTCTTCTCAAAGGTGACAGCCGCCGTGGTTTCGAGTGACTCGGGCTTCAGGTTGGCGCCAGTCAGCTGCGCACTGAGAGCCATGGTGAAGCAGCCGGCGTGCGCGGCGGCGATCAGTTCTTCGGGATTGGTGCCGATGCCGCTCTCAAATCGCGTGCTGAAGGAGTACTGCGCATCCTTCAGTACACCGCTGTCGGTCGAGATGCGACCCTTCCCGTCTTTCAGTCCGCCCTGCCACACCGCTGTTGCTTTCCGGTCCATACTTGCTCCTCTGTGAAGTTGTCATGCGTGATTCTGCCTGACCGCACATTGTATGAGATGCGCGCGGATTCCGGATGAATCGCCGGCCGGCAATAGAGTAGGCTGACCGTCATGTCGCCTGCATTCCCCGTTGAAACACAGCCTCCTCTCGACGACCAGCGGCATGGGTCTGCGGAGCATACCTGCCAGTGGTGTCCGAACTGCGCGTCGCGCCTGGAGAGCAGCCGCTGCAAGCTGGTTTGCCGGCGCTGCGGCTACTACATGAGCTGCGCGGACTACTACTGACGTTCGTCGCGCCGCCTGTGCGGGCGGGGTGCCTGCCGGTGCCGGCGAATCCCATCCCTGGCCGCCGCCATGCTTTCCTGGGTGAGCGCCCACTTTATCGTTATCTGGCTTACAATTGCCGTGCCTTATGTCCGACGTTCCCACAGCCCGCCAAATGCAAATCCCGGATCGACCTTGCATGAAGGAGACCGCCTTGCGCACCGTCCATTGCCTCGCCTGCAGCGCTGCCATTGCACTCACAGCGTTTGCCCCTGGAAAGCTTCACGCACAGCTCTTCGAGATGAATCACGGTCACCATCCGGGGTTGAACCTGAGCGCCCAGGAAGAATCCACCATCGAGCGGCTGGAGAGTCTCGATGTCCTGCCGGAGGGCCAATGGCTGTATCACGAGGGCGATGTGCCGCATGGCGAGCAGCCTTCGCTGGACGACAGCAGCTGGCAGAAAGTCAATGCCACCCACGACCGTCATCACCGGCTGACGGCGCCGAAGGATGCCGTCTGGTTTCGCCGCGAGATCGAAGTTCCCCAGACGTTGAATGGCTATGACCTGACCGGCGCGCGCGTGTGGTTTCGCTTCCGTGCCAATGCCAACGGTCCGGTGCCGGAGATCATCTACTTCAACGGCCGCCGGGTTGCGCTCGGGGATGACCTGGAGCCCATCGTCCTCTTCGACGACGCAAAGCCGGGCGACAAGGTTCTGGTCGCGGTGAAGCTGCTGCCGACGGTCGATGAGAAGCGGATCGCAGGCGTCGACCTGAGTCTCGAATTTTCGCAGAGCCGCCCCAATCCGTCCGATCTGCTCACCGAGTTCGAGACCGCGGCGCTGCTGATTCCGACGCTGTCGAAGGATGTCTCCGCCGATCAGGCGACGCTTGCCAAGGCGATAGGCGACGTGAATGTGCCTGCGCTGGACAAGAAGGACCAGGCGAAGTTCGATGCATCGCTCAAGGCGGCGCAGCAGTCGCTCGATCCGCTGAAGCCGACGCTGCAGCAGGCGGACATGCACCTGACCGGCAACTCGCACATCGACGCGGCGTGGCTGTGGCCGTGGACCGAGACCGTGGATGTGGTGAAGCGCACCTTTGGCACCGCGGCGCAGTTGATGAACGAGTATCCGACGTACACCTACACGCAGTCTGCGGCGCAGTACAACCAGTGGATTGCCGATAAGTATCCCGAGCTGAATGATGAAATCAAGAAACGCATTCAGGAAGGCCGATGGGAGATTGTCGGTGGCATGTGGGTAGAGCCAGACCTGAACATGCCGGATGGCGAATCGCTGGTGCGCCAGATTCTCGTCGGGCAGGAGACCTTCCAGAAGCTTTACGGAGTCACGACGCGCATTGGCTGGAACCCGGATTCCTTTGGCTACAACTGGCAACTGCCGCAGATCTACAAGCGCTCCGGCATCGACTACTTCGTGACCCAGAAGATGACCTGGAACGATACCAATCAGTTGCCGCTGAAGCTGTTCTGGTGGGAGTCGCCGGATGGCAGCAAGGTGCTGACCTACTTCCCGCACGATTACGGCAATAGCGATCTGAGTCCGGTGCGGCTGGCGCAGAACACCGTGGAAGCGCGCAACCGCGCGCCGGGAATGGACGAGGTGATGGACCTCTTTGGCGTGGGCGACCATGGCGGCGGTCCCACCCGCGCCATGCTGGACCAGGGTCTGCACTGGATGCAGCCGGACAAGGTGGTGCCGCGCTCCGAGTTCGGAACAGCGCAGCCCTATTTCTCAGCCGTCGAGAAGGAGATCGCTCCCAACTCGCCGACATGGAATTACGAGACGCTGGCCAAGGGAGACACCAAGCTGCCCTCACCAGGCGCAGGGCAGATCAGCATTCCGACGTGGAACGATGAGCTCTATCTGGAGTTCCACCGCGGTGTCTTCACCACGCAAGCAGCTCACAAACGCAACATGCGCGATAGCGAAGAGTGGGTGCTGAATGCGGAAAAGTATGCGTCGCTGGCCTGGTTGGACGGCCGCACCTATCCCGACACGGAGCTGACCGACGCATGGAAGCATGTGCTCTTCAATCAGTTCCACGATCTCGCCGCCGGTTCGGGCATCGGCGTCATCTATCGGGATGCGCAGAAGGACTACAACCAGGTGCATTGGGCGGCGAATGAGATTACGACCAAGTCGCTTGATACTGTCCAGGCGCACGTGAACACGCATGTGCCGGTGGGCAGCGTGCCGGTGATGGTGGTAAATCCGCTGGGCTGGGACCGCTCCGGCGTGGCGGAGGCCAAGGTCGAGATGCCCGCTGCTGCGCCTGAAGGCATTTCGATCCTGGATGCGAGGGGTCGTGTGCTGCCGTCGCAGGTTGTCGATAGCGACAAGAAGACGAATACGTATCATCTGCTGTTTCGTGCATCCGATATACCGTCGCTTGGATACGAGGTACTGCACGCTGTCCCCGGTAAGCGCGCGGCTGTCTCGGATGTGAAAGCCAATGGCTTGACAATCGAAAATGCTGCACTGCGCATCACTGTCGATCCGGCCACGGGCTGCATCCGTTCGCTCTACGACAAGAAGGCAAGCTTCGAGACGCTGGCCGCTGGCGCCTGCGGCAATGAGCTGCAGGCGTTCAAGGACACGCCCAAGGAATACGACGCGTGGAACATCGATCCCGGCACACTGGATGTCCCGCCCACGCTGCTGGATAAGGCAGACTCGGTGACCCTGACCGAGCATGGGCCGCTCCGCGCGACCATTCGGGTGACGCGCACCTGGCAAAGCTCGAAGTTCGTGCAGGACATCACGCTCTACGCCGGTTCGGATCACGCAGTAGTCACGAACGACTTCGACTGGCACGAGCGGCACATCCTGCTGAAAGCGGCGTTCCCGCTGGCGGCTTCGGGACCGTTCGCGACGTATGAGATTCCGTACGGCACCATCGAGCGGCCAACCACACGAAACAACAGCATCGAGAAGGCGAAGTTCGAAGTGCCCGCGATGCGCTGGGCGGACCTGGGCGATGGCCAGCACGGCATGAGCCTCATCAATGATTCGAAGTACGGCTATGACGCGGTGGGCAACGTGCTGCGGCTCAGTCTGCTGCGCGCACCTACGTGGCCTGATCCCGATGCCGACCAGGGCCGTCAGCGCTTCAGCTATGCGCTCTACCCGCACGCCGGCGACTGGAAGCAGGCGCTAAGTGTCCGCCACGGTTACAATTTCGATTACAAGCTCAAGGCGGTGCAGGTGGAATCGCACATGGGCGAGCTGCCGCAGCGGCATTCCTTCGCGGGAATTGCCGATACGAACGTCGTACTGACCGCGATGAAGCGCAGCGAAGACGGCAAAGGACTCGTACTGCGCTTTTACGAGTCGGCGGGCAAAGCCGGCAACGTGACCCTGACTGTGCCCGCCGGCGCGACATCGGCGACCGTAGCCAACCTGATGGAGAAGCCGGAAGGCTCTCCGCTCAGTGTGACCGGGGACAAGGTGACGGTGCCGGTGACGCCGTATCAGATCCAGACGGTGCGCGTGGATTATTCTCCGTCAACTAGGCAATAGGCGCCGCGGTTAAGCCGTCTTACGAGGAGCCGCAGTCTTCGTGTCTCCTGTATTCGGCGTGCCCCTGGGCTCGATCAACAAGACGTGCACCTCCTCTCTGGCTTTAGGGCAATGCTCGACGCCCCGGGGAACAACGAACATCTCTCCGGGGCCAAGGGCCACTGTCCGGTCTCGCATTTGAATCTCCAAGGTGCCCTTGAGGACGAGAAAGAAGTCGTCCGTTTCCTCGTGTTTGTGCCAGACGAACTCGCCCTTGGCCTTGACGACCATGACATCAAAATTGTTGATTTGGGCGACTGTGCGCGGTGACCAATGGTCGGAGAACGTCGCCAGCTTTGCGGCTAGATTGATTGTGTCGTTCATAAGCATCTCCCCGCTTTTTGAGTAAGGCAGATGACCTGCGGATTCACTGTCGGCGGGCGGTGGATCTAAAGACAAATTTGCAGGCTAACTCCATTTTGCTATCTGGAGTGGGCTCCCATCGCTGCACGTTAGACTATGAGGTTCCGCGCTCATGCGCCGGGGCGAAGGAGAATGATGAAGGCACTGGCGAAGAGCCGCCGCGAGCGCGGTCTGTGGCTGGAGGATGTTCCCGAACCGGAGTACGGCATCAACGATGTGCTGATCCGCGTGCGCTATACCGGCATCTGCGGGACGGATGTCCATATCTACGACTGGGACGAGTGGGCGCAGAAGACCATCCCGGTGCCAATGGTGATCGGGCATGAGTTTGTCGGCGAGATTGTCGAAGTCGGCTCGAACGTGAACGACTTTCTCCCCGGCGACATCGTCAGCGGCGAGGGACACGTCACTTGCGGACGCTGCCGCAACTGCCTTGCCGGCCGCCGCCATCTCTGCGCGTTCACCTCGGGTGTTGGGGTGAATCGTCCCGGGGCGTTCGCGGAATTTGTCGTGCTGCCGATGAGCAACATCTGGCGGCATGAGCCGCATGTGAACCAGGAGGTCGCCGCGATCTTCGACCCCTTCGGCAACGCGGTGCACACCGCTCTGTCCTTTCCCGTGCTCGGCGAAGACGTCTTGATCACGGGCGCCGGGCCGATCGGCATCATGTGTATCCCGGTGGTGAAGCGCGCCGGCGCGCGTCACGTGGTCATCACAGACCTGAATTCTTACCGGCTGGAGTTGGCGCGCAAGATGGGCGCGACGCTCGCCGTGAACACGGCGGAAACGCCGCTGCGCGAGGTGCAGAAGCAGCTGGGCATGTTGGAAGGCTTCGATGTGGGACTCGAGATGTCGGGCAACGGCGGCGCATTCCGCGACATGATCGCCAACATGTCGCATGGCGGCAAGATTGCGGTCCTAGGCATTCCGGCGAAGGAGGTTGCGCTTGATTGGTCGAAGGTGATCTTCAACATGATCACCATCAAAGGCATCTATGGCCGCGAGATGTACGAGACCTGGTACAAGATGTCGGTGATGATCCATTCGGGGCTGGACATCTCTCCCGTCATCACGCATCGTTACAGCTACGCGGATTTCGACCAGGGATTCACGGCCATGCGCTCCGGCCAGACTGGCAAGGTGGTGCTGGACTGGACTGGAATAATTGCCTAGCGATGGAACTGGTGGGCCTGCATAGACGTACTGCGACGCAGCGGAGAAACCATCCATGTCAGATGAACTTGCGGTGAACTCATCCGGCGAAGCCCCTGTGCCGGAGCATCACGCGGAGCACGGCCCACGCTGGGTATTCTTCAACAGCGATGGTCTGCGCGCGGGGTGGAGCGCGCTGCTGTTCGTTGCCATAGTTGTGTTCCTTGGCAGAATCCTCACACTAGTGATGAGTGCTATTCATCACGGCCATCACCCGGATCCGAACGCTCCTGCCACACCCTTACAATCTCTGATCAGCGAGGGCGTCGTGATGCTGATTGTGCTGGCCGCTACGTGGATCATGGCGCGCATCGAACATCGCCGCCTCGCCGTCTATGGATATGCGGGCCGGGCCAGACTCGTGCGCTTCCTTTCGGGAGCAGTGTGGGGCTTCATCGCGCTCTCCGGGCTCGTTGCTGTGCTTTGGAAGACGCACTTCCTCGCCTTCGACACGGGTCATCTCCATGGACTTGTCGCCTGGGAATACGGCCTGATCTGGCTGCTGATGTTCGTCTTCACCGGCATCTTCGAAGAGTCACTGCTGCGCGGCTACCTGCAGTACACGCTCACGCGCGGCATGGGCTTCTGGTGGGGCGCGCTGCTTATGTCGATTATCTTCGCCGCCCTTCACGGCTCGAACAAAGGCGAGTCGCCGGTCGGGCTCTTCTCCGTGGTCGGGGCCGGCCTCGTCTTCTGCATCAGCCTCTGGTACACCGGCTCGCTGTGGTGGGCTATTGGCTTTCATGCCACATGGGACTGGGCCCAGACATTCTTCTACGGAACGCCGGACAGCGGCATGGTCGCGCGCGGACACTTCATGAGCGAACATCCCGTGGGCCCGCTGCTGTGGAGCGGCGGCCCGACCGGGCCGGAGGGCAGCCTCTACATCATTCCGGTGCTGCTGATCATGGCGCTCGTGATGTGGCTGTGGTGGCGCAAGCGCGGCGTGACCACCCCGTACAGTCAAGACGCGTAAATCGGCCAGCGGACGCAGCTGCCGAAGGGCGCCGCTATTCCCAGCAATCCAGCGTTACGAAGCGGATGCCGTCGCGTCGAGCCGGGCCCAGCAGGTTGGCCGTCGCGGTCACAGTGCGGCGGCGATCCGTGCCCATCTCCAGGTGGCCGCCATCATGCATCAGCACGTTGCTCCCGCGTTGCTTGCGCTGGTTATGCGCAATGCCGCGGTGCAGCCGTGTCTCGATCTCCGCCGCCGATTTGGCGTTCCAGTCCCACGAAGTCACGTTCCACAACACCGGCGTCAGGCGCAGCTCGGCCGCCGCGTGGAAGACTGCCGGATTGCGCGCGCCAAATGGCGGACGGAAGAAGCGCACGCGGCTGCCGATGGTGTCCTCGATCAGCGCGGTAGCATCGCCGATCTCCGCGCGAATCCGCTTGAGTCCCATATACATCAGCTTTGGATGGGTCATGGTGTGACAGCCGATCAGATGGCCGGAGTGGTGCAGGGCGCGCACGACCTGCGGCTTTTTTCTGACGTAGCGGCCGATGACGAAGAAAGTCGCGCGGACCTGGTTGCGGGCGAGCACGTCCATCAACTGGCCGGTGTAGGGATCGTTGGGGCCATCGTCGTAGGTCAGGGCGACCTCCGCCGGATCGTTACCGGCAATGAGCGAGCGCCCAAAGAGCCGCGACGCCGGCCACAAAGCCGCGTAGTAAAAGCCGCCGACCGCCAGCCCCGCCGCGCCGGCGCCGCAGGCGGTCATCCACGCCGTGCGCAAGGCCGCATTCAAGCCGGAGGGGGAGCCAAACAGGGAATGGGCGCTCACAGGCGCAGTGTAGCAATCGGCCCCGCGGCTGCACCTTGGTACCCGGTTGGCCGCTCAATGACAGGCGTATACTTTGGTACGGAACGCAGGCAGCATCCCGGCAGGGAGTTGCACTGGAGGCAAATCATGAGTCTGACCCCCGTAGTGGCCGCATCCGCAAAAATCACTCCCCTCACCCTTCTGGAACGCAAGCAGACACATCAGCCCATCACGGCGCTGACCGCCTATGACTATGCCACCGCACGCCTGGCCGATGAGGCCGGGATCGACCTGCTGCTAGTGGGCGATTCCCTGGCCATGGTGGTGATGGGCCTGGAGAGCACCCTGCCGGTCACGGTGGACGAGATGCTGCATCACACACGCGCCGTGCGCCGTGGGGTGCGCCGCGCCATGCTGGTGGCAGATATGCCCTACGGTTCGTACCACCTGTCGGCGGATGAGGGCGTCGCCAATGCCATGCGTTTTGTGAAAGATGGCGGAGCCGAGGCGGTGAAGGTGGAAGGCCCCCGCACCGAGCTGGTGGAACGACTGGTCGCAGCGGAGATCCCTGTCGTTGGCCACATCGGGCTGACGCCGCAGTCGGTGCATCGCATGGGCGGCTACAAGGTGCAGGGCAAGACCGCCGTCGGGTACGCCCGCCTGCGCAAAGAAGCGCGCGACCTGGAGAAGGCAGG
>CAVQJM010000033.1:0-22785 GCA_963712845.1 uncultured Acidobacteriaceae bacterium | reverse complement strand
GATGCGCTCGAAGGCGGCGGTGGGGCGGGTGAATTCGCAGCCGAGTGCGCGGAGCAGCGCGGCGCCAGTGGGGGTGACGAGCTCCATGGCGGGACCTTCGCTGTAGGTAGGGATGCCGCGCAGCAGCGACGCCGTGGCGGGCGCGGGCACGGGAAAACGGCCGTGCGCGCAGTCTACATAGCCCCTACCGACGTTTACCGGCGAACAATACCAGCGGTCGGCGTTGAGTGAGGTGAGACCGACGGCGGCACAAGTGATGTCGACGATGGCATCGACGGCGCCAACTTCGTGAAAATGTACCTGGTCGAGTGGCATATTGTGGATAGCGGCCTCGGCCTGGCCGAGAAGTTCGAAGGCGCGGAGCGCGACTGCGCGTGCATCGGCTGCGAGCGGCGCTCTGGTTGAGGATCTCGCGGATGGCGGGGAGGTTGCGGCTGCGCTGGTGTGTGGCCGGGCGTATGTTCGTGGCTGTGCGAGTGATCGTGATGATGATCGTGGGCGTGATCATGCGGATGGGCATGATTGTGCGCGGCATCGGCTTCGTTGCCGTCATGATTGTGCGGCGCATCGGCGTCGTGGCCGCCATGATTGTGCTTCGCGTCAGCATCATCGCCGCCGACCAGCACGCGTGCTTTTCGCGCGCTGATGCCGCTGCGATCTACGGACTCAAATACTAGGGTTGCGCCGAGATTGAGGGACGCGGTGGTTTGCTGGAGGAGCGCGGACGAGACGCCAGCGTCGACCAGGGCGCCGAGCAGCATGTCTCCACTGAGCCCGGCGAAGCATTCGAGATAGCCAATACGCATTAATGATCTTCTCTGAAGATACCGCTACCCGCCGTTGCCGGTAAGGACGGTGAGCGGCAGCACTTCGTTCATGGAGCCGGAGCGGTAGCCCTCGCAGTCGATAGCAGCGTACTGGAAGCCGGCGGCGCGGACGGCGGCGCCGATGCGCTGGAAGGTCTCGCGGTTGAGGGCGGCGTCCATTTCCTCCGCTGCAATCTCGATACGGGCGACAGCACCATGGTGGCGGACGCGGAAGCGGCGCAGGCCGAGGGCAGCTAGCGCGTCTTCGGCACGCTCTACTTGTTCAAGCACCTCGGGGGTGACGCGGCGGCCGTATTCGATACGCGAGGAGAGGCACGCGGATGCGGGCTTGTCCCAGACGTCGAGCGCAGCGGCCTGGGCGAGGGTGCGGACTCGTCCTTGCTCAGTCCGGCTTCGGCCAGTGGCGCGAGTACGGCGTGTTGCGAAGCGGCCTGCTGGCCGGGGCGGTAGTCGCGGGTGTCGTCGGAGTTAAGACCATAGACGACGTGCGCGAGGCCGCGGGCGGTGCGCTCGCGCTCAAGCACGGTGAATAGCTCGTCCTTGCAGTGGAAGCAGCGGGTGGCGTCGTTGCGTGCGTAGTCCTCGCTGGCGAGCTCGCCGGTGGCGACGGTGACCAGCGGAATGGATTGCGAGGCAGCGAAGGCGACGGCCTCGCGCAGGTGACGGCGCGAGAGCGAGGCGGAGTCCGCGATGATGGCGAGCATGTTGCGCCGAGGGCGGTGTGGGCAGCGTGCGCGAGATAGGCGGAGTCGACGCCGCCGGAGTAGGCGACGATGACGCTTGCGAGCTCTCGCAGCCGGCGATGGAGCGCGTCGCGCTTGGCGAGGAATGCAGCGGAGAGGTCGGCGGATGCTGGCTTCGCGATGGCGTTGGCGGACATAGGCGTCTTCTCTTGTACTAACCCAAGTATTGCGGGTTGTGGACGGTGCCGTCGAACATGTTGGAGGTTTTGTACTTCTCGTATTGTCCGGCGACGGCGGCGGTGGTGGTCTTGGCGAGCAGCGCGGTCATGGCCTCGTGCGGCATGGGCTGGAAGTTGCGCGCGAGGGTGAGGGCCTGGTTGAGGATCTGCATGGAGTCGCAGCCGGTGATGGTGAGGGAGACGGGCAAGCTCATGGCGTAGTGCAGGCACTCGACCGCGGAGGCAGTGTTGCTGCCCAGGATGAGGCCGTTGCCGATGGGCTTCATGCCGAGGATGCCCATGTTGTGTTTGCGTGCGACGGGCAGGACTTTCGTGGTGAAGCTGTCGAAGTGTGCATCCATTACGTTGAGGGGCATCTGCACGGTATCGAAGGTAAAGCCGTGGCGATCGGCGGTTTCGATCATGCTGAGGTGAATCTCCGGGCTCTTGTGGCCGGTGAAGCCGATATAGCGAATTTTGCCGGCCTTCTGGGCCTGCTTGAGAACATCGACGACGTAGCCGGGGCGGAAGGCCTGCTCGGGATCGCCGGGGCGGATGACTTCGTGGATCTGGAGGAGGTCGATGTGATCAGTCTGCAGACGCCGGAGGGAGTCTTCGAGCTGCTTCTGGGCCGCAGCAGGGGTGCGGCCGTCGATCTTGGTCATCAGGAAAGCTTTCTGCCGATAGCCGTCGCGGAGGGCAAGACCCATGCGGCGCTCGCTTTCGCCATCGTTGTAGTCCCAGCAGTTGTCGAGGAAGTTGACGCCGGAGTCGAGGCCGGTGCGGAGGATGCGGACGGCGTCTGCCTGGGAAACTTGGGGCGCACCGATGTGATAGCCGCCGAGGCCAATGATGGAGACGGACTGGCCGGTGCGGCCAAGGGTGCGGCGGGGAATCTCGCCGGGGGCGGCGACGGCCTCTTCCCGCAGGGCGACAAGAGCGGCGAGAGCGGCGGCTGACTTGAGGAAATCGCGTCTCTGCATGATCAGCATCTCCTTAGTTATGCGATGCACACCTGAACCAGCATGGCCGCTTTGCCTGACGGGCCGCGCAGATTAGGCTAGAGGGAAAGCTGCGTTGAGAACGATCCCCTTTTTCCGAGCCAGTACCCCGCTGACCCCTGCCGAACGGCTGGCCAAGCGACGCCTTGTCTTCAAGGATACGCTTGCGCTGCTGAGTATTTTCGCTGTGACCTGTGTGCTGGCCGTTCTGACCTGGCTGATTTTCCGGTCCTATTCACAACATCAACAGGATGCGGCGGCGCGCTGGAAGCGGCGCGGCGAAGAGGCGCTCAAGCATAACAATGCCCAAGCCGCGGTGTACGACCTGCGGACGTCTCTCGGTTATGGGCCGGATGATCCCGGGACAGAAATAGGACTCGCTGAGGGCTTGGCTGAGCTCGGCACCCCACGAAGTCTGGAGGAGGCTGCCGTCTACCTGAATACGCTTTGGGAGAAGGAGCCGGGAAACGGGAACATCAACCTACAACTGGCGCGTGTGCTGGCGCGTCAAGGGCAAGTGACGAACGCCCTGGAGCACTACCATGCGGCGGTCTATGGCGTGTGGGAGGGCCACGGCGCGGTACAGGGGCGGCAGGCGCGGCTGGAGATGGTGCGGTATCAGATCTCATTGGGGCGCTTCAACGATGCACGCGGCGAACTGCTCATTGCCGCCGGTAACGATACGTCCACCCCAACGTTGATGGAAGCGGCAGACCTGCTGGCGGAAGCGCATTTTCCGGCCGATGCGCTGCATCTCTATCAAGAAGTGGCAGAGCGGCGGCCGGTCGTGTTGCAGGCGCTGGAGGGCACGGGGCAGATGGCGTTCCTGCTGGCGAGGTACAGGACAGCGCGAACTTATCTTGAACGCGCATTGAATGCGAGCAACGCCGCGCATCCGCTGATGGACCGCGCGCTGGTGGAGAAGAATCTGCGAATTGCGAGCGCAGTGATGGCGATCTACCCGTCGCTACAGCTGCCGCACCGGGAGCGACTGCGGCGAGTGGTGCGGGCCTACGAGCTGGCACGCAAGCGCTACATGGAGTGCGCGAACGGGTTGGGCGGCGAGAGCAACGGGCCGCAAAACGGCAGGGCGCAGATCGAGAACAACGACCAGATGACCGCGCTGGGGAACCGCTGGGAAAGCGCGCGACCGCGGCTGACAGTGGCCGCGCTGGTGGACAACGCTGAACTGGAGCAGGCTACGATGCAGCTGGTGTATGACACCGAGCAGGTGACCGAGCGTGCGTGTGGAGAGCCGACGGGCGAGGACGAGGCGCTGCTGCGCATTGCGGCTTCACCAGACTCGGTTGATCAATAAATGATTACAGCGCATATGAGCAGAGCGATGGGTACGCGGGGCGAATGAGTACGGCAGAGACAACTGCGCAGTCGAAGACGGCGACGGAGGCGACATCCCTGCCGGAGCATGCGGCGAAGGAGTCGATGCCTTCGATTGAGCCGCTGCAGATGTCGCAGATCGACATGCTGAAGATCGCGCCCACGCGCGACGAGCGGCTGTTCCTGGTGCTGTCGATCTTCATCGGCGTCATCTCCGGGCTCCTGGTGGTGAGCTTCCGGGTGGCGATCAACTGGATCCAGGCGCTGACGCTGGGATCGGCGCCACAGGCGGGACTGCTGCGACTGATCTTTGTCCCGGTCATCGTGGGCGCGGTGGTGGCGGCGCTGGTGCAGTTCTTTTTTCCGGCAGCACGCGGCAGCGGGGTGAACCAGACCAAGGCCGCGCTCTACATCTACAACGGCTATATCTCCTTCAAGACGGTGATCGGGAAGTTCATCACGTCGGCGCTGGCGCTGGGCGGCGGCTTCTCGCTGGGGCCGGAGGACCCTTCCCTGCAGATCGGTGCGGGTGTGGCTTCGGTCATCAGCCGCCGGCTGGGGATGAGCCGGCAGCGGCTGCGGCTATTCGCGCCGGTGGGTGCGGCCGCGGGACTGGCGGCGGCGTTCAATGCGCCGATCTCGGCGATCCTGTTCGTCATCGAAGAGGTCATCGGGCGGTGGAGCGCGGCGGTGCTGGGCTCCGTGGTGCTGGCGGCGATCTCAAGCGTGGTGGTGGCGCGGCGGTTCTGGGGATCGGAGCCGATGTTCCAGATTCCGTCGGTGACGGTGACGGACTCGCGCGAGCTACTGGCCTATGCGGTGCTGGGCGTGATTGGCGGCCTGGCAGCGAGCATTTTTTCGCGCTCGCTCGGCTACCTGCGGCCACGTTTGCGCAATCTGCCCCGCTGGACTTTTTTCGTGCAGACACCGGTCGCGGGACTCGGAGTGGGGTTGATCGGCTTCTTCGGCTTTCCGCAGGTCATGGGGCCCGGCTACGAGACGATCAACCACGCAATGCACGGGCAGTTCACCTGGAAGCTGCTGCTGGTGCTGGCATTGCTCAAGATTTTGGCGACGACCATCTCGTTCTCCAGCGGCACGCCGGGCGGGATGTTTGCGCCGACGCTCTTTATTGGAGCGATGCTGGGCGCGTCGATCGGGACGTTCGAGAAGATGTACTACCCCAACCTGCACATCACAGTGGGCGCCTATGCGTTGGTGGGCATGGGGGTGCTATTTGCGGCGTTCCTGCGTGTGCCGCTGACGTCGGTGTTCATGGTGTTGGAGCTGAGCCAGAATTATTCGATCGTCCTGCCGGTGATCCTGGCGAATACGATTGCGTATCTCGTGTCGCGGAGCTTGCAGCCGACGGCGATCTTCGAAGTGTTCACGCATCAGGATGGTTTGGACCTGCCTTCCATGGAGGAGCAGCGGGAAGAGGTGGTGCTGCATCTGGAGGACGCGCTGCGTCCGTTGTCCGTGCCGGTGATCGATGCGGGCACGACATTGAGCGCTGCCCTGGCAGAACTGGACGCGAAGCATGCGGAGGTCTTCCTGGTGCGGCTTCCGGGATATGCCTGGTATTCGATGACGCGGGCGGAGCTGGGCTCGCTGGCTGCGGTGACGGCTCCGGAGACGGTGGTGTCCAGCGTGCTGAAGCCAGATCGCATTCCGCTGCTGTTCCCCGATTTGCCGCTCGATTCGGCGCTACCGCACCTGGCGCGCTGGCCGATCCTGCCCATCCAGAACCGAGCCAGCCGTGGTTCCATTGAGGGCACCTTGACGCTGGCTGACGTGCTCTCCCGCTACCAGGCCACCTGAAGCCTGCGCCCCATAGAGCAGCCGGAGCAGTGTGGCACACTGGTGTGACGTGCGTAACCAGATCGCAACAAGATGAGCCTGAACCAGCGCTTGATTGCCGGGTTGTTGCTGCTGGTGGCCCTGGTCACCGCGATTGCCGTGCTGACGGTAAGCGCGCTGCGCGGAGCCGCGGCGCACGGACTGGCGCAAACGGCGACGGTCGTGGCTTGGATCGCGATTCCCGCCGCCATCTGCATCGCCGTCGGACTTGCGATGTCTGTGCTTGGTCCGCTGCGCCGCGCGGCGGAGCAGATGCGGGCTATCGGACAGGGCAGCCTGGAGCAGCGGCTGGAGTGGAGCGCGGATGACAGCCTGGGGCGGATCGCCAACGACGTGAACCGTATGGTGGTGCACGTGCGCGATCTGCGGGAGACAGAGTTCGGGCGGAAGCAGATGGAGCACCAGCTCTCCGACGCGGTGGTGCAGTCGATCTTCGAGCCGGTGATTGTGACCGATGCGCGCGGGCAGGTGCTGAAGCTGAATACGGCGGCAGAGCAACTCCTGGGCGAGGCGGCGGTCGACCGGATGGCGCTGGAAAACACTCCGGGCGGACAAAAAATATTGAAAGCGGTGCGCGATGCCGTCTCTATGCAGCGGCCGGTGGCGCACGAAGGCGAAGCGGCGCTACTGCCGATGTGGATTGGCCAGGCAGAGCGCAGCTATCGGCTGCGTACGACGCCCATCCGCGACAATGACGGCAAGCTGCTGGGCGCGGTGAGTGTGCTGGAAGATGTGACCGAGCTGCAGGACCTGGACCGCTTCAAAACACGCTTCATTGCAGTGGCCTCAGACAAGCTGCGCACGCCGCTGGAGCAGTTGCGTCTGGCACTGTACTCGCTGACGAAGGGCTTTGCCGGAGATCTGCGGCCGCTGCAGAGCGACTTGATCAATGGCGCGCAGGAAGAGGCCGAACGGCTGAATGATCTGATGGCGGACCTGATCGACGTGGCCGAGCTGGACACCGGCCGCCGCGAGCTGCGTATGGAACGGCTGCGACCCATCGACGTTCTGCGCGATGCCGCGCTGCGCTTTCAGGAGGAGGCGCGCAAGCGAGATGTGCAAATCCAGATTGAGGCGTTCAGCGATCTTTCGCCGATCCACGGCGACCGGCGCGCACTGAAGAGTGTGATGGACAACCTGCTGTCGAATGCGCTGCGCTTCACGCCGCCGAAGGGCACCATCGTGCTGCAGGCAGAGGAGCAGAAGAAACGGGTGCAGTTCTTTGTACGGGATTCAGGGATCGGGATTGAGCCGGAGCGACTGAAGCGCATCTTCGGAAGATTCGTCCAGGGCCCGCGCTCCGAGGATGAGGTGCGCGGTGCTGTGGGCAGCGCGGGACCCGATGGGACGGGGCTGGGCCTGGCGCTCGTCCGGCGGCTGCTCGAGCTGATGCACGGGCAGGTATCGGTGGAGAGCCGCGTGGGCCATGGGACCACCTTTAGCTTCACATTGCCGCTGGCGCCGACGCGGCTCTCGCGGCACGCGATAGAGGTGGGCTGAGATGATCGAGCCTACGCAGATTCCTGGGCCTGACCCGAAGCAGCCGGTCGATCTTCCTGTCTCGCAGCCGGATCCGGAAGAGAGCGCGCTACCGCCTGAACCAGCAAAGCTGAAGATCTATCTTGGCGCGGCGCCGGGGGTGGGCAAGACCTACCAGATGCTGGAAGACGCGCACCTGATGCGTAAGCAAGGCATCGATGTGGTGATCGGTTTTGTGGAACCCCACAAGCGTGCCGATACCGAGGCGATGATCCGCGACCTGGAGGTGATTCCGCAGCGCTCGATTCCCTACCGTTCGGTGGTGCTGCATGAGATGGATCTGAACGCCACTCTGGCGCGGCATCCTCAGGTTTGCATCGTGGACGAACTGGCGCATACGAATGTGCCGGGCTCGAAGAACCGCAAGCGCTACGAGGATGTGCTGGAGCTGCTGGATGCGGGCATCGACGTGATGACCGCGGTGAACGTGCAGCACCTGGAGACATTGAACGATGCGGTAGCGCGCTCCGCGAACACGACCATCCGCGAGACGGTACCGGACAGCCTGCTGAAGCGCGCGGACGAGATCGTGAACGTGGACCTGACGGTAGAGGAGCTGCGCTCCCGCCTACGCCAGGGAAAGATCTACGCTCCGGACAAGATCGAGCAGTCGCTGGCAAACTTCTTCCGCAAGGGCAATCTGAACCTGCTGCGCGAGCTGGCACTGCGCACGACGGCGGCGGAGGTGAGCTCGCAGGCGGCAGATTACCGGCGGTCGCAGGGGCTGGAGCAGGCGCCGATTCCGGAGAAGGTGATGGTGTGTTTATCCCCCCGGCCGGGCACGGACCGGCTGCTGCGCGCGGGGGCGCGGATTGCGTCGCGGCTCTCCACGATCTGGTATGCGGTGCGCGTGGAGACGCCGGATGACGAAACCAGCGATCCGGAGGGCAAACATCGCATGGAGGAGTACCAGCGGCTGGCGCGCGACCTGGGCGCCAAGGTGGTGGTGCTGAAGGACAAGAAGGTATCCAATGCGTTGATCCAGTTTGCCAAGCAGGAAGGGATCTCGCACGTGGTCTTCGGTCAGTCGGCACGCTCGCGGATGGATATCCTGCTGCGCGGCTCGGTCATCAATCGATTTCTGGCCGAGGTGCGCGATGTGACGGTACAGGTGGTGCCGATGCAGAAGCCCCCCCGGCGCCTGGAAGCGAAATAACAAGCAGCCTCAAAAACAACCAAGGGAGACATACATGGCAGATGCAAATGTGACGATCACGGCAAGGCCCAACGGACCGCTGCGCGTGGAGGGGCCGATCCGGCTGATCGATGTGGACGGGACGGAGATCAATCTGGAGGGCAAGCCAGCGGTGTCGCTGTGCCGCTGTGGGGCGTCGACGAGGAAGCCGTTCTGCGATGGAACGCACTCGAAGATCGGCTTCCAGGCGGCGGAAGCGGCAGTGGCCGCCGAGCAGAAGGCGGCGGAGCAGAAGTAATCTCGGTTGAACCGCGTTGCACGATTCTCTTGACAGAAACCTTTGCCGGGCAGAAGCTGACCCTGCCCGGCGCGGCGATCTATCCGCAAGCCAGCCGCGCGCAAAAGGAGAACCACCAATGATAAGAGCCAGCCGATGGATCCGGATCGCCTGCCTGCCCGTAGCCCTTGCCGCCAGCATGTTGTTGACGCACGCGAACGCGCAGAAGGCGAGCAACACCAAGAGCACCAATGCAACGCCCGCCGCGACCGCGCAAGCGGATCTGGTCGATTTGAACTCGGCCACAGCCGATCAACTGAAGGCGCTGCCGGGCGTAGGTGATACCTACGCGCAGAAGATCATCGCCGGACGGCCGTATGCGAAGAAGACCGACCTGGTGACCAAGAAGATTGTGCCCGCGGCAACTTACAAGAAGTTTTCCAGCATGGTGATCGCGAAGCAGAAATAGCTTTAGCGGAAGGGCCGCCAGCGCAGCGAGGAAAAATCGCAGCCCATGGCGGCCCTTTCTATTTGTCTAGAGGGCGTAGAGCATTTTTCCTGTAGGTGCAGAGGGCGAGTGAAGGCTCTTGTGGCCTTTCGTTAAGGAAAGGCCACGCGGAGTGTTACCCCACACTTACAGCATCAGGAAAAATGCTCTAATGGCGGGATGCGATCGCTGCCGGCCCGCCTGTTCTTCTCTGCTCTTCCCTTCCTTGCGGCACTTGTACCGTCGCATGCCACGCCGGTTGAGCAGAAGTTCACGCTGGACGAGGTGATGAGTGCGCCGTTCGTCTCGGACTTGACGGCAGCGCCCGCGGGCGCACGTGTGGCGTGGATTGCAAATGATCGGGGCAGGCGGAATATCTGGATAGCGCAGCTCGGGTCGCACGGGAACGCGCAGCAGATCACGCATTACAGCGAAGACGACGGCCAGGAGATCAGTGGGTTGGCATGGTCGGGGGACGGGGAGTGGCTGGCGTATACGCGCGGCGGTGATGCGGAGTGGCCGGAGCGTCCTGCGCCCAATCCAGCGCTGCTGACCGCGGGTGTGAAGCAGGAGATGTGGCTCATCTCCGCGAATGGCGGTACGCCGCGGGATGTTGGCGAGGGACATGCTGGAGTGATTTCGCCGAGTGGCGACGCTATCGCCTATCTGCTGCATGGACAGATCTGGACGGTAAATCTAAAAGAGGCGGGAAGCTTGAAGGACACGACGGCGAAGCCGGAGCAGTTGCTGCAGGCGCGCGGCGAGCAGAAGGATCTGCGGTGGTCCCCGGACGGTAGCGCGCTTGCATTTGTGAGTGCGCGCGACGATCACAGCTTCGTCGGCGTGTACCGCTTTGCAACGAAGACGCTGGAGTATCTGGCACCCGGCACGTACTCGGATAGCAATCCAGTGTGGTCTCCGGATAGCAGGCAGGTTGCGTTTGTGCGGCAGCCGCTGGAGTCGGAGTATGCGCTGCGCTGGCTGCGCGAGGGGGAGCCCTGGTGGATCTGCGTGGCTGATGTGCAGACCGGCGATGGGCGCGAGGTGTGGCGCGCGGAACGCGGCGCGGGAAGCATCTTTCACGAGACCAACGGCGCGAGCGAGTTGTGGTGGAGTGCGGATGGAAAGATCGTGTTCCCGTGGGAGCGCGGTGGCTGGACGCGCCTGTACGCGGTGCCGTCGAATGGCGGCGAGGCGACGCTGCTGACCGCGGGCGAGTTCGAAGTGGACCGAGTTGCTTTTAGCGTGGACCGCAAGCGCATTGTCTATTCCTCGAACCAGCATGGGAGCGATCCGTTGGATGAAGACCGCAAGCACCTGTGGAGCGTGTCTTTGGGAACTGTGGTGGGAGATAGCGGCGCACCACAGGCGCTGACACACGGCGATGGCATCGAGACGGAGCCGGCGATTGCGTCGAATGGCGAAGTTGCACTGGTACGCATGGATGCGCGAGTGCCCGCGCGCGCTGCGGTACTGGAGTCAAGCGGAGCTCGCGATTTGGCGCCGCAGACGATTCCTGCGGATTTTCCGGCCACAAAGCTGGTGGTGCCGCAGCAGGTGATCTTCAGCGCGGCCGACGGTATGCGGATCCATGGGCAGCTTTTTCTGCCTGCTGAAGACAAGGCGAAGCATCCGGCGGTGGTGTTCTTCCATGGTGGATCGCGGCGGCAGATGCTGCTGGGCTGGAACCCTATGGGCTACTACTCCAATGCTTACGCGATGAACCAGTACCTGGCGAGCCGCGGCTATGTAGTGTTGTCCATCAACTATCGTAGCGGCATCGGCTACGGATTGAACTTCCGGCAGGCGTTGCACTTTGGTCCGGGTGGCGCGAGCGAGTACAACGACGTGATAGGCGCGGGTTTGTATCTGCGGGGCCGCACCGATGTGGATGGGAGCCGCATCGGTGCCTGGGGCGGAAGCTATGGGGGATATCTGACGGCGCTGGCGCTGGCGCGCGCTTCGGATCTGTTTGCGGCCGGCGTGGACCTGCATGGCGTGCATGACTGGAGCCTGGAGGTCGATCTGTGGAAGCCGTCATCGGAGTTCACATGGGACCGGGCTGCTGCTTCCAAATTAGCGTGGGACTCGTCGCCGATGGCATCGCTGGACACATGGCGCTCGCCGGTGCTGCTGATCCAGGGAGACGATGACCGCAACGTGTTGTTTGCGCAGACGGTGCGGCTGGCGAATGCACTGCGAGCCCGCGGCGTGCCTGTGGAGGAGCATGTATTTCCGGATGAGATCCACGATTTCCTGCTGCATCGGGACTGGGTGACGGCGTACCGGCTGGGTGCGGATTTCTTTGACCGGAAGCTTGCCGAGCCGGCTAAGTAGACGGAGCTGGCTCGGCAGGGTTGTGCTGTTGCGTTCGGCCTGCTACTCTTTTCACAGCATGACTTTCCGTCTGCACTGTCGCCCCTGTTGTTGTGCTTGTCCATCAAGCCACGGGTGGCAGCTCGCGTGCACTTAGTCCCGCGACAACTCTTCCACAAAGACACCCGTTGCTGATCAGCACGGGTGTTCGTCGTTTCAGGGCAAGATCCCCGGCAATCAGCATTCACCAGGCACCCAACCGAGGTCCCAATGCTGGCAACCGAGAACGCTTCCCCGCATCTGTCGACACCGCCGCCGCAATCGCATCGGCTAAGCCATCTGCGCCTGCTGGAGGCGGAGAGCATCCACATTCTGCGCGAGGTGGCTTCGGAGTTCGAGCGGCCGGTGATGCTGTACTCCATCGGCAAGGACTCGTCGGTGATGCTGCGGCTGGCGCAGAAGGCTTTCTTCCCGGGGCCGATTCCCTTCCCACTGCTCCATATCGATACGGGATTCAAGTTTGCGGAAATGCTTGCGTTCCGCGATGCGATGGCGCGCGCTGTAGGCGCGGAACTGCTGGTGTGGCGGAATGAGCCGGCGATTGCCGCGGGGACGAACCCTATTGCGCTGGATACAAAGCGCTGCTGCGGACTTCTAAAGACCCAGGCCTTGCTGGATGCGCTGAAGCACTACGGGTTCGACGCAGCGTTTGGCGGCGCCCGGCGCGATGAGGAGAAATCGCGCGCAAAGGAGCGGATCTTTTCCTTCCGAGACAGCGCGGGACAATGGGACCCGAAGAACCAGCGGCCCGAGTTATGGAACCTATATAACTCGCGCATTCATCCGGGCGAAAGCATCCGCGTCTTTCCGCTTTCCAACTGGACCGAGATGGATGTGTGGCAGTACATCCATGAGGAAGAAATTCCGATCGTCGATCTGTACTTCGCGAAGCCGCGGCCGATGTATGTCCGCGGCGAGGCGTTGCTGCCCATAGAACAGGCGTTCGTGGCGCGACTCGGAGAGAAGCCGCAGATGGTGTGCAGCCGGCTGCGCTCGCTAGGCTGCAGCCCGTGCACGGGGGCAATTCGGTCCGATGCGGATACGTTGCCGAAGATTATCGCGGAGCTGCTGTCGTTCCGATCGTCGGAGCGGGCGAATCGCGTGATCGATCACGATCAGGAAGGCTCGATGGAGATCAAGAAGCGGGAGGGCTATTTCTAAATGGCTTGCACATTGACGCAACCCGATTTGCGACCGCGGCCGGATGTCTTCTCCATCGAGGCCTTTCTCGCACTTGATCGCGAGAAAGATTTACTCCGCTTCTCGACTGCGGGATCCGTCGACGATGGAAAGTCGACGCTGATTGGCCGCCTCTTGTACGACACGCAAAGTGTGTACGACGACCAGGTGCTTTCGATTCGGGGCAAGGGCACGACGGGGCAGCAGCTTGATTTTGCGCTGCTGACCGATGGCCTGCGCGCGGAGCGCGAACAAGGAATCACGATCGACGTTGCCTATCGCTACTTCTCCACGCCGCGACGCAAGTTCATCATTGCGGACACGCCGGGGCACGAGCAGTACACGCGCAATATGGCGACCGGGGCATCGACGGCAGATGCGGCGATCGTGTTGGTGGATGCGCGCAAGGGCGTGCTGCCGCAGTCGCGCCGGCATGCTTACATTGCGACGCTGCTGGGCGTTCGACACGTGATTGTGGCCGTGAACAAGATGGACCTTGTTGGCTATGACGCTGAGATATTTTCGTCGATTCGCTCAGAGTTCGAAGGCTTTGCGCGATATGCGGCGGCGGAGACCGGTCACGCAGCGGAGCTGCATTTTATTCCGGTGAGTGCGTTGCTGGGCGTGAACGTAGTGCGCACGTCCAACGACACGGACTGGTATGACGGGCCTTCCCTGCTGGAGCTGCTTGAGTCGCTCCCTGCGATAGAACGCGAGCGTAACGCGGCGACATTTCGCTTGGCGGTACAGCGTGTGATCCGACCGCATCAGGGTTTTCGCGGGTTTGCGGGACAGATTGCGTCCGGAGAAATTCGAGTCGGCGATCGGGTGAGCGTTCTGCCCTCGGGAAGAGCGTCGCGGGTGGAGCGCATTGTCACGTATGACGGCGATCTGGAGATTGCGCATGCGCCGCTGTCAATCACGTTAACGCTCGAGGACGAGCTGGATATCAGCCGTGGCGATTTATTGACGCGCGCCGGCGAAGAGGCACCGGTGGCGCGGCGATTTGCGGCATCGCTGGTGTGGATGGATGCGCGTCCACTCGACGCTGCGCGCCGGTATCTGCTGAAGCATGCGAGCCAGACAGTGCCAGCGGAGGTGCGGCTACGGCAGCGCGTAAATCTGGAGCAATCAGCGAGCGAAGCAGCGCAGTTGCTTGAAATGAACGGCATCGGGGTTGCTGAGATTGAGACGCGTCGACCGATTGCTGTTGAGCGCTATAGCGACAATCGCACGCTGGGCGCGTTTGTCCTGATCGATGCGGAGACGAATGCGACCGCGGGCGCGGGGATGATCCGCGAAATCCTGACTGACGATGAAGCGGCTATCCATGCAGCGCCAGTGACTCCGCTGGAGCGCGCGACGCGATGGGGACATGCGGGAGCGGTGCTGCGCTTGATCGCGCCGGCCGCAGTAGCGCATGCGCTGGAGCGTGCTCTGCTGCAAGCAGGAGCCTTCGTCGTGCGGCCGCCGGATGACGATCCGACGACGCCGGGGATTCTTGCCGATGCGGGGGCACTGGTATTGGTGGTGGAAGAAAGCAGCGACCTAGTTTCGCTGCGCATCGGCAGTTCGCACGCAGAATTCGTGCCTCGTGGCGGAACCATACAGGCCGTCGCGAATCTGATGAGTCTGCTGCGGCAGGCAAAGGTGCTGGATAAGGAGCGTGCACGATGAGTGTTCTTTCTCCAGGATTGGATGCGAAGGTAGCGCATGTCACCGAGCAACTACGGCAGACATTCGCTGATGCTCCGAATC
The DNA here is from genome assembly GCA_963712845.1 of uncultured Acidobacteriaceae bacterium. Lineage (GTDB taxonomy): Bacteria > Acidobacteriota > Terriglobia > Terriglobales > Acidobacteriaceae > KBS-83. Next base: position 8,107 of record CAVQJM010000033.1, on the reverse strand, counting down.
CCGACGACGTATGTCTCACCTGCAGTTTTCAGGCGGAGGATGTGCTGCTGCTGAAGCTGGCTCTTGAGCACCGGCCGCAGCTACCGACGTTGTTTTTGGACACCGGCTATCACTTCGCGGAGACGTATGCGTATCGCGATCGTATTGCGCGCGAGTGGAATGTGCGACTGATCAACCTGCTGCCACGGACGACGGTGGCGGAGCAGGAGGCACAGCATGGACTGCTCTATCAATCAAGCCCGGATCGATGCTGCGCCGCGCGCAAGGTTGAGCCATTGTTTCGCGCGGTGGCGAATTACAAGGTGTGGATCACCGGCCTGCGACGGGAGCAGGCAAAGACGCGTGCCACGCTGGAGGAGTCGGCGCTGTTTACGCTTCCTGGCGGCGGGCAAGTGCTGAAGCTGAGCCCGTTGGCGCACTTCACCACGGCGGATGTGTGGCACGCGTGCGAGGAGCTGGGCATTCCGCTGCTGCCGCTGTATGCGCGCGGCTATTCGTCGATTGGCTGCGAACCATGCACCTCTCTTCCGCTCGATCCGGGCGATGCGCGCTCGGGGCGATGGGCCGGGCGCAAGGTGGAATGCGGCATTCACATTGAAGCAGCGAAGTAAGCGCAACACCGGCAGTCGAGGATCGAAGCGTGGAATACCTGATCGGGTTCGTCATCGCCGTCTTCATTGCACTCACGGGCGTGGGCGCCGGCACCATCACGACGCCGCTACTGGTGCTGATGCTGGGCGTGCCCGCGAGCATAGCAGTGAGTGTCGGGTTGACGTTTTCCGCTGCGGTGAAGCTGGTATTGTTGCCTGCCCAGATCTGGCGCAAGCAAGTGTCATGGCGCACGCTTGCGTACATGTTGGTGGGCGGTGTGCCGGGTGTGCTGGCAGGCGCTTTTCTGCTGCATCGGTTTGTCGACACGGGAGCGAAGCAGCTCGTGAATGGAACACTCGGCGTTGTGCTCGTGTTCACGGCCTTGTGGCAGATCATCTTCTCCTTTCGGCCGCCAGAACGGCGCGCGGACCCGCGTGACCGAGCACATCTGCTGCCCTGGCTCATGCTGCCGGTAGGCGCGGAGGTAGGCTTCTCATCGGCGGGCGCTGGTGCTCTCGGCAGCGCCGCGCTGTTGTCCCTGACGCCGCTTGCACCGGCGCAGGTGGTCGGCACGGACATTGCATTCGGCTTTCTGACTTCATCGATTGGAAGCGGGGCGCACTGGTTCGCGGGCCCCGTCGATGTGCTGTTGCTTACGCATCTGATTGCCGGAGGCGTGGTGGGCGCCGTGGTGGGAACCATGATGGCGAGCAGCGTCCCGAAGCGCCCTTTGCGCTTCGCGCTGTGGGTTTGGCTGCTGGTGATTGGAGGTATCTTCCTGTATCACTCTGGCGTGGCTACTGTAGCAGCCGTCACGCGCTAGCGGGAGCACCTGTACCCTTGTCGCCGATGGTGGCGTTGTTAATGAGAGGCTTCGCCCAGAAGCCGACGCTCCAGACATAGCCGAAGGTGAGATAAAGCAACGCCATACCGATGCGCAGCCCAAAGTGATCGCCAATGCGGCCGATGACCACGGTCACGATTGCGCCGCCCATGATCCCGGTGGTGAGGATGCCAGTGAAGGAGCCGTGATACTCCGCGACCGAGTTGAGCGAGAGTGAGATGAGGATGGGCCACATGACGGAGGCGGAAAGGCCAACAAGGGGAAAGGCGATGACTGCGATGGATGCGGAGCCGAAGAGTCCCAGTGATAGAAGGAAGAGCGCGGCGGTGGCGGCGCCAATCAAGATGCGGCGGCTGTCAAAGATACGCAGGAGGAATGCTCCGACGAAACAGCCGAGGGTCATCAGACCCCAGAACCACGAGACGGCACGGGCACTCGTTGTGTGTGGATCGTAACCGTGGTAGTGACTTAGGAACTGCGATATCCAGTTGGCTGTCCCCTGCTCGCAGCCCACGTAGGCAAAGATTGCGAGGAAGTAGAGCCAGACGAGACGACGATGTATGAGGCTCTTATACATCGCGAGGGTACCGGGGCGTTCTTCGGCAGTGTGCTTGACGGCGGGAAAGCGCGCGAGCGAGAGGACGATCACCATGGCGAGAGCGACTGCGGCGAAGAGCCAGTACAACGACACCCAGGGCAGTTGCGGCGGCGTGATTTGCTTGAGAATGCGGAGGAGTGGATGTGTGTGCTGCCCCGCGGTTGGAAGATTCAGGACGAGATAAGAGTAGATCCAAGGGCTGAGGAAGGACGCCGATCCGAATAGAAGCTGTGCGATGGTTTCGTTGAGGGCGAAGTTTTCCTCACCGCCCGCTACCCGTAGCAGTGGGTTGATGGCGACCTGGAGCATAGCCATCCCGATGCCGATGACGAAGAGGGACAGGAATGCCACTTTGTAGGTGGGGTGGAGCGCGAATCCGATGGAGCCCAGCGCGGCGCCGAGGAATGCCCATATCATGACCGGCTTTTCGGAGTAGCGCTCTACAAGAAATCCGGCGGGGATAGACATCACTCCGTAGGCAATGAAGAAGGCAAAGACAAGGAAGCCCGCGGCGCCGAGGCCGATGGAGAAGTTGCGAATGATGTCCGGAACGATGGGGCCGAGGATATTGCTGAGCAGAGAGATGACAAAGAACACGAGGAAGACGAGTCCAACCAGGAATTTGTTCCTTGCCATAGGCATGCCGTCCTAACGCGCCTGCGCGGCGCGATGATGCGAGACGCGCGCCGCGCCGACGAGTTCGTCCGCGAAGGCCAAGCTAAGTCGCAGGCGTGACCACGATGTTGCGGAAGGCGACGTGTCCCTTTTCGCTGCCCTGCAGATAGATGGGGCCGGGCATCGCTTCATGGCTATCGAGCGCGCCGCCTGTGATGCCGGGTATCTCCTGATCGTTGATGACAGTTGTGCCGTTCAGCACCACGGTGACCTTTCGGCCGATGAGCGTGATGTCGTAGGTCTGCCAGACATCCGGTGTGCGCGGCTGCTCCGGATTCGGCGCGAGGAAGCCGTAGACGCCGCCGGTGTGATGGCTGGGCGGCTCGGCTTGAGATTCAGTTTCTATCTGGAGTTCGTAGCGACCGCGAAGATAGACACCGCTGTTTGCGTCTTTACCGCAGTTGAATTCGAGATGGAGCTTGAAATCCTGGAACTTGTGATCGTTGATGAGCTCGTGGCCATGGCCGGGACTGACGATGGTACCGTTCTCGACCGTCCACTCAGGCGCGCCGGGCTTGTCTGGATGCCAGCCGGTGAGGTCCTTGCCGTTGAAGAGTGCGATGGGTTTGCCCCACTGTGGCGTGCGCGTATAGACAAGCGCGGGCGCACGATCGCCGACCCACTGCCAGGTTGTGCCGTCCGGCCCGTTGACTGTGCCGGTGAGATTCTTGCCTGTTAGCTTGCCCTCGAAGACCATGCCGCTCTTGCTGTCTTCCTCTTCCTTCGGAGAGACGAAGGTGAGCTTGCCGTCCGATACTTCAACTTTGGGGAGAGGGCGCGCGTTGCCCCAGCGACCGGTCATCCGCGCCTTGAGCTGACCACCTTCCTCGGTTATCTCGATCCACGAAGGCCATTCGCGATCCGGCGCCTTCAATGTCAGATCCCAGCGGCCGAGGAAGCGCGAAGCTGCGGCATCGCTTGTGGCAGATCCGCGGACCGGCGCGGCAGCGCGTGCTGGCGCGGCACCGCAGGCAAATATAACTGCGATTGCACCAGCAAAGATGATCTTCGGGAATTTCACGATTGCATATCTCCTGTTTTGCTTCGACATGTAACGCGTGCTTGTCGAGTTGGCTAGTTAAGAGACTTCATGCGACGGGCTCGATCTTCTGCGTGGAGGCATTCCAGGCGACCGCGTGTCCACTGAAGTAGGACTCATTCGCAAGATGGCAGGCCAGTGCCGCGTTGTTGCCGAAGAGCGCATCCTGCAGGACAGGCTGCCGCGAGCGCACCGACTGGAAGAATTTGTACAGGTGCGGCTTCAGGTCGTCGTAGTCGTTGCCGTTGAAGGTGATGGTTTCCGGCGCTGGTTCCTGTCCGGGAATTGGATCGTGTTCCTTGTGCCACTGGGCGACATAGGCGGCTTTCATCGCAGCCGGGTAGGAGCCGGAGTAGTAGCTGGGTGACAGATCGACACCAGCCTGCGGCGTATAGCTGACGCTGAATTCGCGCATTTCAATGACGCCTTTCGATCCCATGAAGCGCGTGACTTCGGTCGATTCGCAGCCGAGCGAGAGGCGCATGTACAGCGGAACGCCCATGTATTCAAAGAGGGCCGGCTGCACGTCCGGCATATTGCGGCCATCCTTCCAGCGATAGATGCCGCCGTAGGAGATGACGCGCTTGGGTACTTCGTTGATGCCGAGCACAAACTGCATGCCGCTGATGAGATGCACCATCAGGTCGCCGGCGACGCCGGTTCCGTACTCCTTCCAGCAGCGCCAGCGTGCGAAGGTGAGCGGGTCGAAGGCTTTCTTTGGCACGGTACCTTGCCAGGTCTCCCAGTCGAGGGTCTGCGGCGAGAGATCGGGCGGCGGCGGATATTCCCACGCGCCCGTCGGATCATTGCGACCGAGGGTGCACTCAATGAGATTCAGATCGCCGATCGCGCCTTTGTCGTAGAGGTCCTTCGCCTTGGCGCAGATCACAGAGCTGGTGCGCTGCGCACCGATCTGCACGATGCGATCTGACTTCTTCGAGGCGGCGAGCATCGCGAGGCCATCGGCGGGATTGTGGGACATCGGCTTTTCGCAGTAGACGTCCTTGCCGGCGGCTATCGCATCCACGACGACCTGCTTGTGCCAGTGGTCCGGCACGGCGACGATGATGGCATCGATGTCTTTGGCGTCGAGCAACTCCTGGTAGCGGCGCGTGGTGCGAATGGGTTTGCCGACGATCTCCTTCGCGAGCTCGTGACGACCGTCATAGAGATCGGCAGCGGCAACACACTCTACTCCGGAAAGCTCTATGGCGTTGGCGAGCAGGTTGGAGCCTTCCATGCCGACGCCGACGATCCCGAAACGAACACGATCGCTGGGCGAGACAGCCTGGCTGGCGGCGTAGGCTGGCTCCTCAAGAAAGTCTGAGCCGCCGATCAGAGAAGCACCTACGGAGGCGCCCGCGATACCCGCGGTGGTCTGCAAAAACGCACGTCGTGACAAAAAGCCATTGCTCATCGTTGCGGCTCCTCCTTGGAACCCTGGATCCATTTCATCGCTTGCCCACGTCGAATAGAGAACGCGGCGCGGCGTGATTTTTGTTCGCAACGAAGGTAAGCCAAAATCGACCGGCCGCCAACCCCTGACCTCCGCACAGCGCGAAGAGCGATGGAGAAATGGCGGCCGCGATAGATGCAGTTCGGTGATCGGTCGATGGTTACTGCCCACATCCTTTGCCGTGGTCCGGATGCGCTCCTGCAGCCTTGGCCTGCGCTTCCGTCATGTACTTCCCTTCCTTGGTCTTACCGTAGTAGCGGGAGCCGGAGCAGTGATAGACATTGGTGGGCGTGTTGACCCAGACCATGCCGGGACCGCCACCGGGTGCTGCCGTGGTGTTGGCCATGCTGGAGGAAGCCTTCGGTGTACGTGCAGGGGCCGCGGCCGGAGCAGCAGCCGGGGCGGCAGCAGGAGCGGCTGGTGGAGGCGTGGACGCGGCTGCGGGAGCCGCAGAGGCAGACTTCGTGGTCTTTGCAGGGGCCGCGGGGGCGGATGTATCAGCAAACCACTGCTGGACACCTTTGTGGCCGCGGCAGGCACCCATCTTTTTGGGAGCGTTCGAGTAACTGCCGTCTTTGCATTGCCCAGTTGAGCCAGCCGGTGCGCCTGCGGGCGCCTGCGCAATAGCAAACTGACACATCCCAACTCCCAGAGCGAAAGCGATGATGCAGCTGTGAACTTTCATCCAGCACCTCGTCGTTAAGTTTTGGGGGAAGGCCGATTGGTGGCGCGGAACATCATAGCAAGCCGGAGGGCGAGCGCGCTGCAAGAGATAAACGGCCGCTGAGACTGGAAAGGCAAGTTGGCAGCCCCGAGCAGCAGACGTGCGAACCGCTTGCCAGCCCATGACAACCGCCTCGCTGCTGCTGAACGATCATCTCTTGCCATCCGCTGGCGTGGAGGGAGTCCGATAGCCCTTGCCGGCAAGATGCTCTCCCATCTGTGCATACATTGGGGCTTCGTGGGGTTGCCAGGTGGCCAGGCCATCCACATATCGGTTGTACATGCAGAAAGCCGCAGCGATGAGAACCGTATCGTGGATCTCGAGATCAGTTGCGCCTTCCGCACGCGCAGCTTCGACGAGAAACGGAGTGACTGTCTTCGCATCTGCCTGAACACGGGCTGCGATTGCGAGAAGCGCCCGGAGCTTTGGCGATATGTCTGCCGTTCGCGGATTCGCGCACACGGCGTTCACCAACTCGTCACTGCCGCCGGGGTGGTGTGCCGCGGCGGCGCCATGGCTCTGCTGGCAGAAATGGCAGGTGTTCAGAGAGGAGACATACGCCGCGATGAGCTCGCGGTCGCGTGAGCTGAGGCTGGTGGTTCGCCCTGATTCGAAGAGGAGAATGTGTGCCAATTCGCGCAAGGGTACAGCCGTCTCCGGGCGGAAGGCGAAGGCCGCGCTGATTCCTGGCAGGCTGGGTGATAACTCGATGTGTGGCATGCGGAATATCCTCTCGGTCAATTAGAAAGTGGAGCTGTTTGCGGAATCGGAGACCACATCGGTGAGGATGTTCACAGACGGCGGTTCACTCAGACGGGGCAAGAGCAATTGCATGAACGCAGCGATGAAACAAGGAATGGAAAACAGCATGACCGATAGCGGCACATAGGTGCCTGCGCGATCGAAGCCGTGTCCCATGAGGATGGGCCCCATTGCGCCGCCGATGGCGTACGCAGTCCATGAAAGACCGTAGAGCGTTGCAAAGCGCATTCGACCGAAGTACTCGGCGATCATGTACGGAATCACATCGGCCTCACTCCCCGAACCGGCGCCCATCAGAATCGCGCCGAGGATTCCAATCCATGAGGTTCCAGCATAGGCGATGGTTGACGCTCCAGTTGCAGCAATGAGCAGTACAGCAAGGGCGACGAGCGGGGCGGGGAGCCGATCCAGCAAATGGCCGGTGAATAGGCGGGCGACGATGGCCGAAATGCCCATCGCGGAGAGCGCAAGCGCGGCGCTAGAAGCGCTGACGCCTCGGCCGACGAGTATGGCCGCAAGATGGGCGATGATCGCATTCATGCTGAAGGCCGACAGCATGACCGCTACTGCGATGATCCAGGAAGCCCTTGTGCGCAGCGCCGGACCAACCCCTACGGCACGCTCGGAGGAGATCGCAGGCTCAGTTCTGGCAGGGCGGTTCCGCACAAATAGCGCCGTTAGAGGAAATCCAAGCAGTGCGATCGCGCCGAGAACGAGATAGGCCGTGCGCCAGCCCTGCGTGGAGATGACGTGCTGGGCGATGATGGGCAGAAGGATGGAGCCAGTGCCGCTGCCTGAAAGCACAATGGCGAGAGCCAGCCCGCGGCGCTTCCGGAACCAGGTGAGCACGCTGCGCGAGTAGGAGAGCTGGGCGGTCCCGTTGCCGACAATGCCCAGCAGCAGATACGACAGGTAGTACTGAGCAATGTGGCCGCGCAGCAGCGAGAGCGAGGCCATGGCAGCGGCGAAGACCAGGATGCTGGGAAGGATGATACGTCGCGGCGGAATGCGGTCCAGCAGAGAGCCCAGCGCGGGCGAAACAGACGCAACGGTAAGCGCGGCGATGGCGAAAGCGTCGGAGATGGCTTCACGGTTCCATCCGAATGCGCTCTGCAAGGGAACGACAAACAGGCTGAACGTGTAAGGCACCATAGGCGCGAAACTGACCCCAACGCTGACAAAAGCAGCCAGGATGATCCGCCACCCGGTGTAGCCGAGGGTATCTTCTTCGTGCGCGATGGGGACGGTTTCAAGCACTGGTGTTGCGGTGGCGGAGGATCCCTGCACGCCTTGGTAGTTCACTTCGCGTCGCCCGAATTATGCTGGCCCGCAACAGATTCGCTGAGATCCCGACGCGCGCCGGATATGGACTTTCCCTGCGAATCGCGGGCAATCCCGTTCATGGTTCCCGTAGGAAC
>CAVQJM010000032.1:0-57985 GCA_963712845.1 uncultured Acidobacteriaceae bacterium | reverse complement strand
GGGGCCGCAAGTCGCCTCCGCCGGGTGATACCGGGCAGGAGGCGGCCTATCTGCGCTTCCTCTCGGAGAAGCAGGTGCCGGTGACGGTGAAGCTGCGCGATGGCGAAAGCGTGTCGGGGTGGATCGAATATTTTGACGACCGCATGATCCGGCTGACGCGTGAGGGACGGCCGAACTTGTTCATCTACAAGCAGCAGATCCGTACGATCACCGAGCAGGGCCGGCGCGCGCCGAAGAACGATGCCGTGCGCAATATTGCGGAGGAGACGCGGCGTGATTAGCCAGTTGCCTGACTCGCTGAACCTGGGACTGGCTGTACCGGCGGCGGCGATTGCGCTGGAGGCCGGGCTGCTGATCCATGACTTTTACGAGCGCGGCGTGCGCACCGAGTACAAGGGCGATGTCGACCTGGTGACGGAGGCGGACCGCGCCAGTGAAAAGCTGATTGTCGAGAAGCTGCACCAGACGTTCCCTCATCACGGGATCTTCGGCGAGGAGGGCACGCGCGACGGCCTGGAAGCGGAGTATCGCTGGTATGTCGATCCGCTGGACGGCACGACGAACTTTGCGCATGGCTTCCCGTACTTCTGCGTGTCGCTGGGGCTGGAGCATCGGCCTGCGGGGCTGGCGCCGGACAAGGATGGCGAGCTGGTGGCGGGCGTGATCTATCAGCCGATACACAACGAGCTCTTTGTCGCGGAGAAGGGAAGCGGCGCGTTCCTGAATGGGCGGCGGCTGCACGTGTCGAAGACAGCGCAGTTGCAGGAGGCGCTGCTGGCGACGGGGTTTCCCAGCCACAAGCGGCATGAGAATCCGAACATCCACTTTTATCAGCAGCTCACGCTGCGCTCGCATGGCGTGCGGCGCGCGGGTGCGGCGGCGCTGGACCTGGCATACACGGCGGCCGGCCGCTTCGATGCGTACTGGGAGTTCAATCTCAACCCGTGGGACACGGCGGCGGGGGTGCTGATGATGACCGAAGCCGGTGGGACGATGACCAAGTTCGACGGCAGCCCGTTCGAACTGAACAGCCGCGAGATTCTTGGCCACGAACGGTCTGCTGCTGCCGGAGCTGCAGCAATTTTTCGACGATATGTTTGCGGGACGCGACATCGAACCGGTGCCCACGCCGGCGGAGTTTGCCGCGCGGCGGAAGGCCGTCGAAGCCTGAGCTTTTTTTGATGGCACAGGACGGCTTTGCGAGCGGGCAGCAAGCCGGTTTCCCCTGCTACAATCGATAGAACCCCGCATTGGAGATACGCTTCATGGCTTACATCATTGCAGAACCCTGCATCGGTACTAAGGATTCCGCTTGTGTCGATGCCTGCCCCGTCGATTGCATTCATCCCAAGAAGGACGAGGCCGATCACGCTGAGGCGGAACAGCTCTTCATCGACCCCGTGGAATGTATTGATTGCGGCGCGTGTGTGCCGGTGTGCCCGGTTTCCGCGATCTTCGCGGGCGATGACCTGCCGGAGAAGTGGGCGAGCTATACGGAAAAGAACGCCACGCACTTTGGCCGCTAGCCCCAGGCCGCTCACTCAGACGGAGCTTTTTGCCAGCGCGCAGCCTTCGGGTTGCGCGTTGCTGCGTTTGGCATTCCCATTCGTTTGGCATTCCCAGATGAACGTGAAAGCAGATGAACGCTGAAGCCATTGTGCTGCGGACCTGGCCGATCCGCGAGGCCGACCAGATTGTCGCGCTCTTCACGCGCGAGTTCGGCAAATTGAAGGGCGTGGCCAAGTCGGCAGCGAAGAGCCGGCGGCGCTTCGGCGGCGCGCTGGAGCCGATGACGCACGTGCGGGCGACGTTCCTGGAAAAACCGCGACAGGAGCTGGTCCGGCTGGACTACTTCGAGATTCTGCGCTCGCCGCTTTCGCTGGCGGTGGACTACACCCGGCTGAGCGCGCTCGCCTTCTTTGCCGAGGTGATCGACGAGACGCAGCCGGATCACGATCCCAATGACGCGGTCTTCCGGCTGCTGCTCTCTGTGCTGGAGGCGGCGGAGACTGGCGGCGTCTGGATGCCGTTGACGTATTTCGCTTTATGGATGACGCGGCTGATGGGCTGGCTGCCGGAGTTGCGGCGCTGCATGCTATGCGGCGAGATGCTGGAGGGCGTGCCGGCGTATTTTCACGCGCTGTCGGATGGGCTGGTGTGCGTGCATCATCGGCGGCTGGCGTCCGGGACATTGAGCCCGGAGTCGCAGCGGCTGGCGGGGCTGATCTTTCATGCGCCCGCGGGCGCGCTGCTCGATGAGCCGTGGCCGCGGGAAAGAGCGCGCGATTTACGGCGCTTTTCCGTGCAGACGCTGGAGCGGCACCTGGAGCGGCGGCTGACCAGCGCAGCGGCGCTGGTCAAGTTGGGCGGCTGAGGTCCTCGACTGCGCGGCTTCGGTCGAGATGTTGGGTTGAATGGGGGCGGTGTTCCGGCGGAGTGAGATTCGGTAGGCACTTCGGCCGGCTGGATTGTCCCACCCTAACCTCCGGCTAGAATGGGGCACCCGATCAGCGGCGGTGCAGGCAAACTGCAGGTTCCCAGGTGTGGCTTGCTCCTAGCGTTCGACATGTTCGACCGGATGCTCTCTGGGCTCCTCCCGGGTGACGACGGGGTCCGGGGGGTCGGGAGTTTGCGATCTCATCAACCGGAAGACGCGCTCCCGGTCCTCTTCGCGTTCGACGAAGCGGCGACGGCCGATCAGCAGATCCTGCAGGGAGACATAACCACGCGGCTGCCTGGTCTCGCGATCGAGCACAGCGAGCCGGATGTGGCCGGTAGTCGCCATGCGCTCGGCTGCGCTGCGGCAGGTCTCGTCCGTAAAGGTGTAGACAGCCGGGAGCTCGATCAGCGCTGCAGCGTGCTGGTCCGCAACGTCGGTCATCGCGTCCTCCACGCTGACCATCTCCAGCGGATCGACGCCGTACTCACGGGTGAGGTGGTGTCCGCGGCGGCCGAGCTTTTCCGTGAGGATGGAGCGCGGCATGATGAGCGAGGTGATGGTGTAGGCGGCGATGCACGCAACGATCAGCGGCAGGAGCGCGGGCAGTGCGTGGGTGAGCTCGATGGAGAAGACGATGGCGGTGAGCGGAGAGCCGAGCGCGCCGGCGAGCATGGCGCCCATGCCGATGAGCGCGAGTGTGCCCTCCGGCATGTGCAACAGGTGAGCGGAGAGTGCGCCGAGGGATGCGCCGATCATGAGCAGCGGAGCCAGCACACCGCCTGAAGTGCCGGATCCGAGGGAGAAGGCCCACATCAGCGATTTGAAGACGATGACGCCGAAGACGAGTCCGAGTGTCGCGCGGCCAGCCAGCAGGGTTGCGATGTTGTCGTAGCCGACGCCGAGTCCGCGGGGAAAGAACAGGCCGCCAACGCCGACGCCGAGGCCGCCGATGGCCGGCCACCACATCCAGTGCACAGGGAGCTTGCCGAAGAGGTCTTCGAAGCCGTACATCATGCGGCTCATGGCCGCGGCGGCGAGTCCTACGAGCGCGCCCAGCACGGCGGCGAGAATGGCGAAGCGTGCGCCGCTGGGTATCGCATCGGCAGAGAGCGGGAAGAGCGGCCCGGCGCCGAGCCACAGGACGCGCAGCACCGCCGCGGTGACGCTGGCGAAGGCCACGGGAATCAGGGAGCGGGGACGCCACTCGAAGAGCAGCAGCTCCACCGCAAGCAGCACGGCGGCGAAGGGTGCGGCGAAGGTGGCGGACATGCCGGCCGCCGCTCCAGCGACGAGCAGCGTGGTGCGCTCTGCGTCCGTGAGCTTGACCCACTGCGCCAGCAGTGAACCGAAGGCGCCGCCGGTCATGATGATCGGGCCTTCCGCACCGAACGGACCACCGGAGCCGATGGCGATGGCGGCGGAGATGGGTTTGAGTATGGCGACGCGCGGCTGGACGCGCGCTCCGTTGAGCAGGATGGCCTCGATGGCCTCGGGAATGCCGTGGCCGCGGATTTTGTCGGAGCCGTAGCGCGCCATGATGCCGACGATGATGCCGCCGAGGATGGGCACCAGCACCATCCAGTAGCCGAGCGGGCTGCCGGCGGGGCCAACCATCGCGAGGCTGAAGCGATGGTAGTAGAAGAGGTTCGTAGCGAACGCGATGGCACGCAGTAGAAGCACGGCCAACGCGGCGCCGCCCGCGCCGACAATGACGGCGAGAGCGGAGATGAGCCAGACACGCCTGTCGACTGTGAAGTCGCGGAGGGTGGAGGAGTGACTTTTCATCGCGCACCTCGCACGGCGGCGCGGGTACCGGCCTGCTGGACGGGCGTCTGGTCGCTCTCAAAATGTTCGATGCGGGTGAGCGCCTCGATCAGGTCGGGGCCCATCACTTCCAGCTCGCTGCGGTGGTGAGCCGCCAGCTTGTGGAGCAGTCGCGCGCCCTTGGCGGTGACGCGCAGCAGGACGCGGCGGGCGTCGCTCTCGTCGGCGGTGCGCTCCAGCAGACCTTCTTCGACGGAGCGGTTTGCCAGCTCGACCACGCTGTTGTGCCGCAGGCCGAGGCGCTCGGCCGCATAGGCGATGGTGGGGACCGCGGTGGCGGGCGCGCCTGCAATCTGCAGCAGCAATTGGTGTTGCTGGGGTTGCAGGCCGGCATTGTGAGCGGCCTGCTCACTGAACTGGACGAAGGTGCGAAGGCGATAGCGAAATTCGGCCAGGCGTTCGATCAGGCGGGCTGAGGGGGACTTTCCCTCTTTCATACATATATCGTATCACGACATATTAACTTCTGGATGCCTCGTCGGCTTGCACCGGCGTCGGTCTGCTACGGTGGCGGCATGCTGCGCGTTTTCGCACTCCTCTGCACGCTGATCGTGTCGCTTCCTGCCGCGGCGCAATATGCGCCGGCGAATGCCAAGTGGAACCAGCCAGTGCCGCCCTTTCGCATCGCCGACAATCTGTATTACGTGGGGGCTGAGGGCGTCGCTTCCTACCTCATCACCACGCCGGCGGGCGACATCCTGATCGATACCGGCTTTCGCGAGACGGTGCCGCTGGTGGAGGCGAGCATTCGCAAGCTGGGCTTTCGGGTTTCGGATGTTCGCATCCTGCTGATCAGCCATGGCCACTTCGATCATGCAGGCAGCGTGGCGGCGATGAAGGCGGCTACGCACGCGCGGCTGCTGGTGAGTCCGGCGGAGGCGCCGATGCTGGAACACGGGGACAGGAATGACTTTGCCTGGGGCGATAAGTATGCATATCCGCCGGTGACGCCGGATGGCCTGCTGAAGGATGGTCAGCCGGTGACGCTGGGCGGAGTGGCGCTGACGCCATATTTCACTCCGGGTCACACCAAGGGCTGCACCACGTGGACGATGACGGTGCATGATCGCGGGCAGTTGAGGCACGTAGTCTTCGCCTGCAGTCTTTCCACACCGGACTATCAGGTGGTGAACAACCCGAAGTATCCAAATATCCAAAAGGACCTGGCAGCGAGTTTCGCCAAGATGCGAGCGCTGCCGTGCGATATCTTCCTGGCTGCGCATCCCTGGGAGTTTGAGCTGGATCGCAAGCGCGCTGCGCTCGCAGCCGATCCGAACGCGGCGGAGAATCCATTTGTCGATCCGGCTGGCTATCGTGCGTATATCGATCGATCGGAAGCGGCGTTGCAAGAACGAGTTGCGCAGCAGACGAAGGCGGCGGGCGCGAGCTCGAAATGATTGATATGCCGATCCACTGGGGATGGCTGTTTTGGCTCATCGGGATCGCCGTAGTCGTTATTTCGACTATCTGTCGGAACCGCATGCCACGGATCGTGAGATGGGGAGTGAATGCAATATGCGTGACGTTTCTCGTCCGTTTCCTGTTGCTATGGACGACTCCCTGGAATTTATCTCTCGGACCTTTTGCTGACTGGGCATCGTGGTTGACCATCGACGCATATCTGATACTCGTTCTTCCGCTCGTGGAGGTCTGCCTGCGGCCGCGGGCTCGGTGGAAGGAAGTGGCCTGCTTGGTAGTAGTGGTCGCAATGCTCATGCCAGTACCAGCCGTAGCATTTATCGCTTGGTTCTTGTCCGGTGGCAGCTATCGGCTAAACAGGGGGTCTATACGCGACCGAATCCAATATGAGACCTGGACCTGGGATGCGGGTGCGATGGGTAGCTCAGGCGTCGACATATGGATCTATCGCACCCCACGATATCTGCCATTTCTGCAGCGAACGATTCATTCCATACGCTTCGATGACATGAAGTGCAACTCCAAAGCGGCCCGTCTCATCCTGCAACCGGATCGGCGGCATGTCATCGCAAGGTGTCCATACTTTGATTACCAACATATGCAGGGCTATCACGACTTTCTGATACCGCTGAACTGATCGAATGAGTCATGGCTTGGCGCGTCGTATACTACGGATATGTCTATCGTGCGCAACATCGCCGGCGTAGCCAAGGGCATGTCGATCACCTTCGGCGAGATGTTCAAGCCGACCGAGGTGGAGAACTATCCAGATGGCCCGGGGCCGAATCGGGGCGCGCACTTTCAGGATCGCTTTCGCGGCGCGCACGTACTGCAGCGCGATGAAAACGGCCTGGAGAAGTGCGTGGCCTGTTTTCTATGCGCTGCCGCCTGTCCCTCCAACTGCATTTACATCGAAGCGGCGGAGAACACGGAAGAGCAGCGCATCTCGAGCGCCGAGCGCTACGCGAAGGTCTACAACATTGACTACAACCGCTGCATCTTCTGCGGATATTGTGTCGAGGCCTGCCCCACGGATGCGATCACGCATGGACACGGCTTCGAGCTGGCGACGCTGAATGCGACGAACCTGATCCATCGCAAGGAAGACATGCTCGTGCCGCACATCGGATTGCCGGGCGAGACGCGGGCGCAGTCGGGTTCGATCAAGTAGCCTCTGCGTGGGCCAAATCTAGTATTCGGCCTGCTGGCCCTTGGCGGGGATAGAAGTCGGCACGCCTGGAGTGCCTGAGTAGGTGACGATGAGCACGACGGGTTCATCGCCGGTTTCGCCGCGATGAATGTCGTTCACGGTTTCGGCGAACGCCTGTCCCTGATGAAAGACTTTGGTTTTGCCGCTGACCTTGTCGTGCACCGTCAGCGTTCCTGACAGCACGTATGCCGCGTTGGGAAATGGGTGCGTGTGCCACGGCAATTGGGAGTGCGCTGCGATCGTCAGCTTGAGCATGGTGAGCTCCGGGCGGCCGGTCGGGTAGTGTGTGTACGGCTGGCCGTTCCAGGAATGGTCGGCCTGCAACAGAACCTCCCGCTGAGCGGCTGCAACTTTATCCGCTGCGGCCTGTGCATAGGCATTCGATAGCGATGCTGCGGCGATGATGACCGTGAGCGCAATGCGACTGCGAATCATGGAGTGGTCTCCTTGTGCTTTAGGTAGGCGTCTTCAGCAGCAGGTAGCCGCCGGCGAGGCCGAAGAGCAGATCGGGCGACCAGGCGGCGAGGAAGGCGGGCAGCATGTTTACGTTGCCCATCGCTTCAAATGTGCCGGCCACCACCCAATAGGCGATAGCGACGCCGATGGCGGCGGCAATGCCGGTAAGCGAGCCGCGCTTGCCCATAAAGAGCGCGAAGGGCACCGCCAGTACGGCCATGATGAGCGTGATGAGCGGATAGGCGACCTTGTGATCGAGCTGGACGCGCAGCCGCATGGTGTCAAAGCCGCTTTGCCGCAGGTCGTGGATGTAACGCGACAGCTCGATGAAGCTCATCTCCGACGACTGGCGGTTCTCCTTCTTGAAGTAGGAAGGCGGCTCGGTGAGAGTAGCGAATGTGCTGAGGGAGAACCGGTCGAAGCTGCTGATGGCTTCGCCTTGAAAGTGCCGGTCCCATCCGTCTTCGAAGATCCACTGATTCAGGTGGCTGTCCCAATGCGCCGTATCGGCGAAGATGCGCCGGGTGAGGGCGAAGTTCTCCGGGTCGAATTCGAATACAGATATGTTGGCGAAGCGGTCGTGATCGGGATCGAAGAACTGGTAGTAGTAGATGCGGCCGGGCTTTCCCGGCTCCTGCTCGCCAAAGATCCACTGCTGATCCGGGCGCAGAAACGTCTGCGCGGGCTTGCCCTTGATGACGCTGAGCAGCGCCTCCTGGCGGCGGTTCGCGCCGGGAAGATAGCTTTCATCGAAGACGAAGAGCCCCGCGGCGAGAACAGCCGCAATCACCAGCACGGGCACGATGACGCGATAGATGCTGATGCCCGTAGCCTTCATCGCGGTCAGCTCGCTGGAGCGGTTGAGGATGCCAAATGTCACCAGCACGGCGACGAGTACGCCCAGCGGCATGAGGGTGTAGACCATGCTGGGAATGAGATTGAAGAGATAAGCGCCGACTGTCACCAGCGGCGTGCGGTTACGGATGATGTCGCTGAGCCGCTCGAAAAAGGTGAAGACCAGCATGAGCAGCACGAAGGTGACCAGCACCATGGCGAAGGTGCTCAGGAATTCGCGCAGCACGTAGTCATCCAGGATGAGTGGAAAGCTGCGGCGGCCGGAGCGCTGGTGGCGGCGGAGCTGATCCGGACGAAGGAGACGAGGCAGCGGCAGACCCTTGCCTGCGCCCGTGCGGCTGAAGCTGAATGCGAACGGCGCCATGCCGCCGCGGCTGAGCTGCCGCAACAGAATGAGGCCAAAGATAGCGAAGATGATGTTTGCCGCCCACACGCCGAGGAAGGGGCTGATCTTGCCCTGCCGCGCGAGAGAAACGCCGGTCAGCGAAAGGAAGTAGTAGACGAAGACCAGCGCGATGGTGGTGACGAAGCCGGCGCTCTTGCCGCCGCGCCGGGAAGCGAGTCCGAGTGGCACGCCGACCAGCATCAGGACGAAGCACGAGGCGGGAAAGGCGAAACGTTTGTAGAACTCGATGCGATACCAGCGCCCGTCATCGTGCTGGGACTTGCGGAATAGCTCCGGTGTCGACATGGCCAGAACGGGCGCGTCCGCGTGGCCGATGTGCGTGTCTTCCTGATTGCCGATCTGCAGCGGGAGATCGGCTTCGGCGAAGGTGGAGACGGAGTACTGGTTGGGATCGTTGGCAACGAACTCGTGGCGCGTGCCATTGCGGAGCCGCATGCGCAGTGCGCCGTCGCCGCCGTTTACCACGGTGGCCTGAGCGGCGGTGATGATGAGCGGCGACGCGGGATTGGTCAGATCGGCCAGAAAGACGCGCTGCCACTGCGATGCTCCCGTCGCGGGCCGCACATTCTGCACGTAGAGCACATAGTTTTTGAAGTCTTCATAGAAGACGCGCGGCTGAATTTCAAAGGAAGCCTGCGAGGTCTTGAGTGCATTTTCGAGCTCGAGCAGCGACTCCGCAGCCTTGGGAGCGAGATACAGCGTGGTGAGCAGCGAGATGCCCCAGGCGAGAACAGCGAAGAGCGAGACGATGCCGACGAAGCGCCAGACACCGATGCCGGCCGCGCGCATCGCGGTGATCTCGCTGTCCGCAGCGAGACGGCTGAGCCCAAGCAGGACGCCGACCAGCACCGCCATCGGAATGGTGTAGCTGAAGGTGTTGGGCAGCGTGAACAGAAAGATCTCGCCCACGCTGGCGAGCGAAGCGCTTTCGCGCACCACCAGCTCCAGGATCTGGCCGAGGTCGCGCATGAAGAGCACGAAGGTGAACAGCGCACCGCCGATTAAGGCGTGCGAGATCACTTCGCTCAGGATGTAGCGTCTTAGGATGCGCACGACAGTCGACCTGCGGCTAGTTTACAGGTGCTTGCCGCACGGGGGACTGGCCGTCCGGGCCGATGCGCCTGCGGCGCGACTTGCTGGGTTCGCTCCGTTGTCGCTCACGCCGAATTGCGGGTGACACCGGCTGCGCCCATGTGGCAAAGCTATGCGACCCATCAAACTAGCGTGCGTGTCGATAGACCAGATCCAGCAGCTCGTCATACATGGCATTGGCGTTGTCGCCGCCACTGCGAATCGCCATGGTGGCGCAGTGCTCCAGATGATTGCGCATCAGCAGCCGGCTTACGCCGCGCAGCGCCTCCTGCACGGACGAGATCTGCACCAAAATGTCGGCGCAGTAGCGCTCCTGGTCCACCATCGACTCGAGTCCGCGCACCTGTCCTGCGATGCGGCGCAGGCGGCGGACTGCCGCGCTCTTGAGGTCGGGATCCACGGCGACAGCCAGCCTTTCATCGCTATCGGTCGTGCAGTTGGGCTGGGGCGAAGGTTTTTGGGCCGCTGGTTTCTGCGGCGTTTTGGTCTGCTTCATGATGGCCTCCAGCGCCGCAGGCGCAGGCTGTTCAACAACACACTTACCGAGCTCAACGCCATCGCCGCGGCGGCTACTGCCGGCGAGAGCAGGATGCCGAAGGCAGCCCAGAGCACTCCGGCGGCGATGGGCACGGCGAGCAGGTTGTAGCCCGCGGCCCAGCCCAGGTTCTGCTTCATGATGCGGCGGGTGGCGCGGGCCAGCTTCAGAGCGGCGACCATCGCGGCGAGATCACTGTGCAGCAGGATGGCGTCGCCGGCTTCGCGCGCCAGTTCGGTGCCGGTTCCCATGCCGATGCTGGAGTCTGCCTGCGCGATGGCGGCTGCGTCGTTGATGCCGTCGCCCACCATCAGGACACGCGCGTCTTGCTGTTGGAGCTCGCGAATCCGTTCCAGCTTCTGCTCCGGCGAGAGGCCGGCGTAGACCTCACGGATGCCGAGGGCGTCTGCTAATGGCTGCGCGGCGACGGCGGTGTCGCCGGTAAGCATGATCGGTCGCAGGTGTAGTTCATTGAGTGCTCGCAGAGTGCTGATTGCATCGTCGCGGAGCGCATCGCGGCAGACGAGAGTACCCGCGTACGCGCCCGCATGCGTGATGTGCAGCACGGTTGAACCTGGCTCTGCGGGAAGCTCCGGGATTGTGATGCCGCGCTCCTGCATCAGCCGTGCGTTGCCGGCGAGAACGCTCGCGCCATTCACCGTAGCTTCGAGCCCGCGGCCGGGTTGTGCCTGAAAACCGTCGATGGGCAGAAGCGTGAGTCCGCGCGCCTTGGCGGCGTAAAGCACGGCGCGGGCGAGCGGGTGTTCGGAGCGCTGTTCCGCAGACGCGGCGAGTTGCAGCAGGCGGTCTTCCGTCCACCCGGCGGCTGGTAGCACGGCTACGACGCTTGGTTTGCCTTCGGTCAAGGTGCCGGTTTTGTCGAACAGCACGGTGTCCACGTGGGCCAGCCGTTCCAGCGCCTCGCCTCCCTTGAAGAGCACGCCGAGCTGCGCGCCGCGTCCGATGGCGACGGTGAGGGCTGCGGGGACGGCAAGACCCATCGCGCAGGGACAGGCGACGACCAGCACCGCGACGGCGATCGCGAAGGCGCGGCTGATGTCGAAGAAGGACCAGATCACGAAGGTGGCAACGGCGAGAGCGATGATGGTGGGCACGAAGATCGCGCTCACGCGATCCGCCAGTTGCTGCATGGGCGCGCGTGAGGACTGCGCCTGTTCGACCAGGCGCAGGATCTGGCCCAGGCGACTCTCTGCGCCGATGGCAGTGGCGCGATATTCCAGTGCGCCGTCGTAGTTCAGCGAGCCGGCGATGAGCGTGTCGCCGGCCGATTTCGCGACTGGCTGCGACTCGCCGGTCAGCAAAGACTCATCCACGCTGGTGATGCCACGCAGCACGATGCCATCGACGGGTACGCGTTCGCCGGGTCGAAGGATGACGACATCCTCCGGTAGCACGGTTGCGGTGGGAACGCTCAACTCGCGACCGTCTTTGAGGATGTGCGCCTGCGCAGGCTCGAGCTCAGCCAGAGTGCGGACAGCGTCCAGCGCACGTTTGCGCGCGCGGGTCTCCATCCAGTTGCCGAGCAGCAGAAATCCCAGGATGAAGAGCACCGAGTCGTAGTAGAGATCGGGGCGGATGTGATGACGGGTGAGCAACGCAGGCCAGAGCGTGGCGACGGCCGAGTAGCCGAAGGCCGCAAGCGTGCCCAACGCGACCAGCGTGTGCATGTTGGTAGTGCGGTGACGCGCCGCTCGCCACGCGCGCTGATACACGGGCGCTCCGGCGGTCATCATCCCGAGCAGCGTTACGATACCCAGCACGATGGCGACCGCGGTGCTGTGGACCGACTGCATGCTCAGCACCATGACGGCGATGGCCGCCGCGATGGTCAGCAGTGCAGTCGGAAGCAGCCGGCGCTCTGCGGTGGGAGCAGTGTCGGCGTCGCTCGGAGCGCTATGGTCCGAGCCGGCCGGCAAGGGCAGTGTGGCGCCATAGCCAGCTTCATCGACTGCTGCCACCAAGTCCTGCAGCGAGGAGTGCGCCGGCTCGTACATCACGCGCGCGGAGTGCGCCAGCAGATTCACCGTCGCGTCCAGCACCCCGGGCGCTGCGCGCAAGCGATCGCTCCACATGCGCCTGGCAGGCCGCGCAGGTCATGCCCTGGATAGGCAGGACGACCGTTTCCACTGCGGTTTCGACCGGAGCGGATGCCAGCCGCCGTGCTCTGCGGTGTCGGTGTCTCTGTTGCGGAGGGGCTATTCGACAAGATGCGCCTCGAATCCGGCCTTGCGGATCGCAGCCAGGTAAGCGTCCAGCGCGGCGGAATCTCCATGCAGGCGGGCTGCGCCAACTCGTACTTCATCCACCTGCGTGCCGGGCACCTGGTTGAGCACGCGAGTGACGCGCTGGACACAGGCCCCACAGTGCATGCCGTCGATCTGGAAGGTCAATTCCTTCATATACCCCTACCCCCTATAGCTATAGGATGAGGGATCTGCCCTCAGGATGCAAATGGTCCGATAGATTTCTGCGGGTTTTGCTGGGGATCGAAGCGATAGCCGATGCCGCGCACCGTGCGGAGAAAGACTGGATTTGCCGGATCGTCCTCGAGATAGCGACGCAGCCGCACGATGAAGTTGTCGATGGCGCGCGTGTCCGTATCCTCGCGCATGCGCCACACCTGCTCCAGCAGCTCCTTGCGCGGAATACTGCGCCCCTGGTGCCGCACCAGGTAGCGGAGCAGGTCAGCCTCCATGACGGTGAGACGAATGCTGCGGCCGTCTTTGTTGTTTTGGTCGATTTTGGTCGGGTTGTTTTGGTCAGGGACGCGCAGCTCGAGCGCGGCGAAGTCGATGGTGCGCCCGGCAAAGGAATACGGCGCCTCTACTCCCGCGGGTACCTCGGCACCGTGCTCCCGCCGCTGCCACGCCCAGCGCCGCAGCAGGCCGTGCAGGCGCGCCAGCAGGATCGACAGATCGAAGGGCTTGGGCAGGTAGTCGTCGGCGCCGACGGCGAATCCCCGCAGCACATCCTCGGAGCGGCCCCGCGCGGTCAATATCAGGACGGGCGTGCGGTCTTCGCGCTCGCGCAACTGCTCCACCACGGAGAAACCGTCGCAGCCGGGCAGCATCACGTCCACTATCATGACGTCGATGGCAGCGTCGGGGGCGGCGGCGATCTCGAGCGCTGTTTCCCCGTCACGCGCAATGCTGGCGCGGTAGCCCTCCGCTTCCAGGTTGAATTTCAAGCCCTGGGCCAGATGCTCTTCGTCCTCGACGATGAGGACATGCGGCGTGGCGCTCATACGGTGGCCCCGCGCTCGAATCTGCCGCCCGGCGTGAGGATGCGCGGCAGCTGCAGATGGATGGTGGAACCGCGTCCTTCCCCGGGGCTCTCGGCAAAGGCATCGCCGCCGTGCTGACGCGCGATGGAGCGCACCAGGAAGAGGCCGAGCCCCGTGCCTTTCACGCGCAGGATGCTGCGGTTGGGCACGCGGTAGAAGCGGCGGAAGATGCGCTTGAGCTGCGGCTGCGGAATGCCCAGACCCTTATCCGCGACGCTGACCATGACCCAGGCGTCGCTTTCGACGGAAAGCACGATGGAGAGATGTGCGCCGTCGGGAGAGTATTTCACCGCGTTGTCGATGACGTTGAGCACCGCCGTGCGCAGCTCCTCCGGATTGCCGGCAACGTCGAAGCTGGAGCCTGCCTGCAGCTCTCTTCGCTCTACGTGGATCGCGTCCGGGTCGAGATGATAGCGGAGCACTGCGGTGGCGGCTGCTTGCTGAACCAGTTCATCCATATCCACGCGCACGCGTACCTGGGTGCGTGTCCGCTGACCGAGTTCGCCCGCCTTCAGCACCTGCTCCACGGTTGCCATCAGGCGGTCGGTGTCCTCGCTCATCACGGCGAAGAACTGCTGTTGCTGCTCGTGGGAGACGTCGCGCCGGCGCATGGTGTCGAGATAGAGACGGATGGAGGTGATGGGCGTCTTCAGCTCGTGCGTCACGGCGTTGATGAAGCTGTCCTGCTGCTCGTTGCGGCGCACTTCGCGCACCAGAAAGACGGTGTTGAGGATGAGTCCGACGATCAACAGGGCGAAGAAGGGGATGCCGATGATCGAGCGGGGCGATACGACGCCAGTTGAGGATGATCCAGCCGAGTTGCAGGGTAATGGTGACGCCCACCAGGCAGACGCCGAGCGCGATGAAGAAGAACATCGCCCGACCGCGCCGCGTGATCCGCATAGGCATGAGTGTGAGCTCGGTGGCCTACAAAAGTATAGCGACGCCAATAGACCGTTTTCACAAATGCTGTGCATGGCCGGCATCTGCGAGAAGCAGCTTTTCTTAACGGAAAAGCTGCGTCAGTAGTTCTGCCAAGCCCCACATTTTTTGTGAAAACGGTCGGGGCGCCGCTACGGGATGCGGGTGATGTGTATCAGGCAGCGCCGGCAGGGCGCGGGTTCGCGGGATCGTACTGTGCGATCTTCACCTGCCTGGCCAGACCGAGCTTCTTCAACAGCCAGATGCCGTAGTAGTTGGGATCGACCTCATACCAGGCGAGGCCGTGGCGCGCGGAGACGGGATGCGCATGATGGTTGTTGTGCCAGCCTTCGCCACCGGTGAGCAGGGCGACCCACCACAGGTTGCGCGACTCATCCCGCGTCTCGAAGCGGCGCGAGCCCCACATATGGGTAGCGGAGTTGACCAGCCAGGTGGAGTGCAGGCCAAGCGTGACGCGCAGGAAGATACCCCACAGCACGCAGGGCCAGCCGCCGATGGCCAGAAGGGCGAGGCCGACGATGACGAGCGGAACCCAATGGTAGCGGCTCAACATGCGATGCACGGGATCCTTCGCGAGGTCGGGAGCATAGCGGGAGAGTAGCGCCGTCTCGTGATGCAGCGCGTCGCCCTTCAGGATCCAGTCGACGTGCGCCCACCATCCGCCGTCGTGCGGCGTGTGCGGATCGCCTTCGTGGTCGCTGAGCTGATGATGGACGCGATGCGTGGCTACCCAGAAGATCGGTCCACCTTCAAGCGAGAGCGTGGCGCAGACGGTCATCGCGTATTCCAGCCACTTCGGGACCTTGTATCCGCGGTGCGTCAGCAAGCGGTGATAGCACATGCCAATGCCGACGTTGATGGAAAGTACGTAGAGGATAACGGCGGCGATGAGCGCCTTCCATGAGAAGAAGAAGAGCGCAACCACGGCGCCGATGTGGAAGGCGAGCATGAAGCTCGTTGTCACCCAGTTGCGGCCGAAGTTCTGGCCGGCGCGGCCCAGCACCGGCACGTCCTGCTTGCTGCGCGCGCGGGCTGCAGCGGCCGAGGAGGGCGCGGGGGCGGGAGTGGCGATAGTTTCGAGAGGCGTTTCTACCAACATGGAGTGGAGCCTTTGCTGAAATGTGTGGGATGTCCTACTCCGACCCTACCAGCCCTGTGGAGCGGCCCGCGTAACAGTTTTGTAATCGCAGTACCCTCGTAAGTGTGAGACAACTGCGAACGGGAGTGTTACGAATGAAGCACGGGATCTGGATCGGTCTTTCTCTTGCAGTTGCAGCAACCTGCGCCAGCGCGCAGCAGACGGCGATCGATCTGCCGACCAGCAAGCAGCTGATGCCCGTGCCGGGTACGCCGCAGCGCACCAACAGCCTGCCAATGGCGATTGCCGCCTCGCCCGACGGCCGCTATTTGGCGCTGTTGAATGCCGGCTATGGGACATATGAATCCGAGTATCAGCAGTCGATCGCCGTGCTGGATACGAGCACCGGCAAGGTGACAGATTTTCCCGAGGCGCGCACTGCGCCGGGCATGCCCCAAACGTTGTACCAGGGGCTTGCCTTCAGCAGCGACGGCGGCCACCTTTATGCATCGTTCGATTCGCTCTCCGCTCCGGTCGCGAGCCAGCCGCGCGAGACCGGGAATGCGATCGCGGTCTATCGCGTCGATGCCGGACACATCACGCCGGAACGACTGATCTCCATTCCGCTGCAGACGCTGGCCGCGGGCCACACGCAGAACGATCTGGGTGCGACGGTGCCCGCAGGCAAAGCGATTCCTGCGCCCGCTGGACTGGCGGTAGTGAAGGGAAGTGACGGCGCCGAGCAGTTGCTGGTGGCCGATGGGCTCTCCGATGACGTTCTGCTGATCGATGCGGCAAGCGGCGCCGTGCGGCATCGCTTCGATCTTTCGACGAGTCGCTGTGGTTCCGTCGACCTATCCCATTGCGGTCACGGCGACGCGCGATGGCAAGCGGGGATTTGCAGCGTTGTGGAACGGGTCGGCTGTCGCCGAGCTCGATCTTGAATCGGGCAAGGTCGTCGGCACGCTGCCTTTGATGCCGCCTGCGGAGGCGACCTCGCCCAGCTCGCATCCCACCGCGCTGGCGCTCTCGCCGGATCAAAAAATGCTCTACGTTGCGCTGGCGAATCGCGATGCTGTGGCTGCGGTTTCGCTGCGGGGCACGCAGATGAAGCTGGCGGGCATCTTCGACACGCGGCTGCCCGGCCAGACTTACTTTGGCGGCGAGCCGAATGCTCTGGCGCTCTCCGCGGATGGCCGGCATCTCTACGCCGCGAATGCGGGAACGGACTCGGTTGCGATCTTTCGCACGCGCGGCATCAGCGCAAACAGGCCGAAGCAGGCGGACGGATTTGTGCCGACGGAGTGGCTGCCTACGGGACTTGCTGTCACCGGCGGCCACCTCTATGTTGCGACCGGCAAGGGCAAAGGCACCGGTCCCAATAATCGGCCGCAGCCACGCGTTGTGACTGCACCTCACCTGCGAGGGCGATCCACCTATATCGCGACGTTGCTCTATGGCTCGGTTGCCGCCGTCGATCTTGCGCAGCTCGATGCGCATCTGCCGGAGCTCACGAAGCAGACCGTCGCCAGCAACATGCAGAATGCGGCTGCCGTGCACATCCGCTTTCAAGGCGGCGCCAATCCCATCCGGCACGTGATCTACATCATCAAGGAGAACCGGACCTACGATCAGATCTTCGGCGATCTGCCGGCGGGCAACAACGATCCCAGCCTGACCATGTTTGGCCGCAGCATCACGCCGAACGAACACAAGCTGGCGGAGCAGTTCGGCATCCTCGACAACTTCTATGACTCAGGCGAGGTGTCGGGCGATGGACATGTGTGGTCGACCGCAGCGATCTCCAGCGACTATACGGAGAAGACCTGGCAGCAGTCGTATCGGGGCAAGGAGCGGGTCTACGACTTCGAGGGCGTGGTGGAGAATGGCTTTCCGCTGACCGAGAAGATTTCCGATGTGAACGAGCCGGAGAGCAGCTATCTGTGGACCAACCTGGCGCGGCATCAGAAGACGTATTTCCATTTCGCTGAGTTCATCGCGACGCACTTCTGCGGCAGCGGCGAAGCGGCACCTCGGCAGAGCCCGACAGAAGGCACGCCGGAGCCGGAGAGAGAAAAGTGCGCGACGCCTGCTATTCGGCCCGGAGGCGCGGTGCCGGAGAACTACGGTGGCGGCACGAGCAAGTACCCGTGGGCGATTCCGCTGATTGCGCAGAATGTGGCCACCAAGCCGGAGCTGGTGGGGCACTTCGATCCGAACTATCCGGACTTCGAACTGGATTTTCCCGACCAGATGCGCTTTGAGGAGTTCGATACCTACTTCAAGCGGTGGGTAGCAGAACGTAACGGTGGACATGACGAAATGCCGGCGTTCGTGATGCTCCGCTTCCCCAACGACCACACGGAGGGCACGCGCGCGGGCAAGCCGACGCCGAGTTCCTCGGTTGCCGACAACGACCTCGCCGTCGGCCGCGCCGTCGAAGCGATATCGCACAGCCCGTATTGGAATGACACGGCGTTCTTCATCCTGGAGGACGATGCGCAGGCGGGCGCCGATCACGTCGACGCGCATCGCAGCACGGCGCTGGTCATCAGCAAATATGCGCCGCGGCAGACGAGCCCGCTGGTGGACCACCACTTCTACACGACCGTCAGCATGGTGCGGACGATGGAAGACCTGCTGGGGCTTCCGCCGATGAACAACAACGATGCCTTCGCGCCGCCGATTGCGACTGTCTTTGCCGGTGCGGGCGATCAGCCGGCCTTCGATGCGGATTACTCGAATCGCGACAATGGCTTGATCTACACGGCGAACAAACCATCCGCGCCGGGCGCGAAGGAGTCCGGCAAGATGGACTTTCGCCACGAGGATCGCGCCGATCCGCAGAAGCTGAACGTGATTCTGTGGAAGGATGTGAAGGGCAATGCGCCCGTGCCCGCGGCGCTGCTGGTGCCGGTGAAGCACCATAAGGATGATGACGACTGAGGAATACTTTGGGGGCTGATACCCGTTGCCGGGTTGCTACACCGGGATCAATTGCCTTGCCCGACTCGCGCGACACCATCCGGTCTGTGTACGGGAGGGCCCAGCCCCTCGCGGCCCCATCGAAGTGGGGCAAGCAGAAGAGGCAGCCAGTGGCCGCCTCTTTCAACAGGTTCAACAAATCTCAGCCGACGAAGTCGACCTGCACCGGATGCGGGATGATGCCGCGCTCGTGGCCGAGCTCGAGCAGCTTGCGGATCGCCTGCTTGCCGTCCTCGCCGTAGTTCAAGGTGCGCTCATTCACGTACATGCTGACGAAGCGGTTTGCCAGTTGCGCGTCGAGATCGCGGGCGAACTGCATGGCGTAAGCCAGCGCCTCCTCGCGATGATCGAGCGCGTGCTGGATGCTCTCGCGCAGCGCCTTGGTCACGACGCGCATGGTCTCGTCGCCCAGGCTGCGGCGGATCGCGTTGCCGCCGAGCGGCAGCGGCAGGCCGGTCTCCTCGCGCCACCACTGGCCCAGGTCGAGCACTTTGTGGAGGCCGCTGGCTGAGTAGGTGAGCTGGCCCTCGTGGATGATGAGGCCGGCCTCGTGCTTGCCCGCCAGCACCTGCGGGATGATCTGGTCGAAGGGGACAAGCGTGGTCTGCACGTTGGGCGCGAAGAGCTTCAGCGACAGCGCCGCGGTGGTGAGCTCGCCCGGGATCGCGATGCGGACGTGCTTGATCTCGTCCAGCGAGAAGCGCTGGCTGGCGACGATCATCGGGCCGTAGCCCTCGCCCACGCTGCCGCCGCACGCCATCAGGGCGTAGTTGTCCTGCAGGTAGGGATAGGCGTGGAAGGAGATCGCGGTGACGTCGTAGAAGGCCTCGTGGATGGCCTTCTGGTTCAGCGTCTCGATGTCGGTGAGGGTGTGGGTGAACTTCAGGCCGGGCACGCGCACCTTATTGGTGGCGAGGCCGTAAAACATGAATGCGTCATCGGAGTCCGGCGAGTGCGCGATGGTGATCTCGCGGATGCCGGTGTGGGTGTGTTCCAACTGAGGGGTGGTGCTCACGGTACTTGAAATCCTTTCCGCGTCGGCTGGAGAAAGCCGGGTGAAGCAGTCAGTGCTAGTTCGTCGTCGGGCTATTCCGTCTGGGAGGAGCGTTTTGCGAACGAGGTCCCGGAGAAGGATGCGAAGATCTGCGCGCAGGCTGCGGCCGCAACGACTTTGGCTGCGTCGCTGGCCAGGAAGGGCACAACGGACTCGCTCAACAGGGCAGAGAAGCTGGTGTGTGCCAGTACACCCAGCCACAGCGTTCCAATGGCCAGCAGAATGACATCTCCCGCTGCAGCGCCGGCCAGCGCAGGAAGAAATTTCCGTTTGCCGTCGCGATAGATCAGTCCTGCAACTGCAGCGGCGAAGGGCGCGGCAAGCAGATAGCCACCGGTTGGTCCGAAGAGCTGCGCAATGCCACCCAGGCCGTGCGGACTGAAGACGGGCAGGCCAGCCGCGCCTTCCAGCAGATAGAGCGACAGCGCGGCGAAGCTCATTTGCGGCGCCAGCAGCAGTCCCAGCAGGAGCACGGCAAAGGGCTGCAGGGTGATGGGCACCGGCGTGAAGCCCAGCGGGATGGAGATGTGCGCGCAGAGCGCGACCAGTGCCGTGGAGGCGATCACGATTCCGGACTGCATTGCAAGATGCCGGCGCGCTGCTGGCAACGGCGCTGGGGCCTGTCTCGGTCGGGCTTACGACTGTCTGGCGCATCATCGTTCTCTTCTCCTGATTCCTCTTCGGGCCCTGGTGACGGCTGACCTGCGATCAGAGATTGTCTTTCGCTTCCGTCTCGGTGGCGGCAGCTGCCTCCGCAGGCAGTTGCTTCCGATCGCGGCGGATGTGCCGGGCCACGGAAATCGCCGCCCACAGCAGCGCGCACAGACTCGCAATGAAGACAGCAAATAACCAGCGCATGCCTGAGGGAGCCGATCCTGCCCGCGTTGTTAGGCCGGCATGGTCAGAATAACAAACCGTCCAAGCGGAGGCGGTCGGTCAGCGAACGGACGAAGCGATCAGTGAATGCGGAAGCGATCCAGGCCAGGTAGGCGCTGCTGCCGTCCGCAACGTCCAGCACCAGAAACTCCGGAACCTCGTAGCTGTGCAGCTCATGAACGCGTGTACGTACCGCGTCGACCTGTTGCTGCCGGGTCTTGATCAGCAGCAGCACCTCGTCGGCTGTTTCCACCGCCTCGTTCCAGCGATAGACGGAATGCACTCCGCCGATGAGATTGACGCAGGCAGCCAGCCGCTCGTCTACCAGTGCATGCGCGATGCGCTTGGCTTCCGCGCGCGGGGAAGTGGTCACGAGAATGAGGCGAGTGTCGGTCATACCGTGCGCTCCATGGCAGAAGTGCGTGCGAGCGGCGCATGCTCTGCCATACAATCCTCGGCGGGCTGCATCCCATGCGAGAGTGTTGTCAGGGACAGAGCGACGCACCGGCGCATGCACATTGCCGGTTGGCGGCGGGATGAGCAAATAGACAGGAGAGATATGGCCACAGAGATCAAGTTCGGAACCTCGGGCTGGCGAGCCATCGTTGCGGAGGAGTTTACGCTTGCCAACATTCGCCGCGCCGTGACCGGCATCGCCACCTATGTCGCCGGCCAGCCGGGCACACACAAGGTGCTGGTGGGGCGCGATCCGCGCTTTCTCGGCGAGATGTTCGTGGATGAGGCGGCGCGCCTGCTGGCCGCGCACGGTGTGACGCCGGTGGTCATTCCCGAGCCCGCTCCCACGCCCGCGATCGCTTATGCCATCCGCGAGCAGAAGGCGAGCGGCGGCATCAACTTCACCGCATCGCACAATCCGCCGGAGTACAACGGCATCAAGTTCTCCACGCCTGACGGTGCGCCGGCGCTACCGGAGACGACCAGCCAGATCGAGGCGGCCATCCGCGCGCTGGGCGATACGCCCGTCGCACAGGCGAAGCCGGTCGAAGACACCCAGAAGGTGGACGTGAAGCCGGACTACCTGAAGCGGCTGGGCGAACTGGTGGATTTCAAGGTCATCCAGGCGGCAAAGATCAAGATTGTCTTCGATCCCTTTTGGGGGGCGGCGCGCGGCTACACCTCGGAGATCCTGCGCGATCACGGCATCGACGTGCATTGTGTGCACGATTACCGCGACGTGCTTTTCGGCGGTCATGCACCGGAGCCGGACGATCATCTGCTGGGCGATGCGAAGAAGAAGATGAAGGAAGTGGGCGCGAACATTGGCGTTGCGACCGATGGCGATGCCGATCGCTTCGGCATTGTGGATGCCGATGGGACGTTTATCCAGCCGAACTACGTGATTGCGTTGCTCTTCGAATATCTGATCGAGACGCGCGGCTGGAAGAACGGGGTCGCGAAATCGGTTGCGACCACCAATCTGATCAACGCGATCGCGGACAAGCAGGGCGTGCCGCTGTATGAGACGCCGGTGGGCTTCAAGTTCATCGGCGAGTTGATCATCAAGGATGAGATCGCGATCGGCGGGGAGGAGAGCGCCGGGCTCACCATTCGCGGCCACGTGCCGGAGAAGGATGGCGTGATCGCCGGCCTGCTGATGGCGGAGATGGTGGCGCACCGCGGCCGCACCATCGGCGAGCAGCTCAAGGAGCTGTTTGGCAAATATGGTTCCTTCTATCCCGTGCGGGAGAACTTCCGCTTGACCGGGGAGGTGAAGCAGAAGTTCACTGAGAAGGTAAAGAAAGATCCCACGGAGCTTGCCGGCCAGAAGGTGAAGCAGGTGGTACGCACCGATGGGCTGAAGCTGCTCTTCGACGATGGCTCGTGGGTGTGTTATCGCCTCTCCGGCACGGAGCCTGTCGTACGCGTCTACACCGAAGCGCGCAATGAGCAGGAGAGTGCGACACTGACGCAGGCTGCGAAAGAGTGGGTGCTGCAGTAGCAAGAGGGAGCAGGGTGATTCGAATTGTGACCACAGCACAGACGCCGCCAGGGAGGCTGGCACGACGCTTCAGCGTCGCCACCGCCGCGTATGGCCAGCGCCGCCGCATCGCGACCGTCTTCGCTGTCGTGATCGCTGTGCTATTGGGATATCACGCACTGTTCGGCGCGAACGGAGTCGTGGCCTATCGCGCCAAGCGCAGCGAAGATCACCTGCTCGCGCAGCAGCTCGAGAAGATCAAAGTGGAGAACGACCACCTGAAATCGCATGTCGAACACCTGAAGACCGACCCCGATGCGATCGAGTACGAGGCGCACACGCGGCTGCGCTACACGCGGCCGGATCAGGTGATCGTGCTGAACAATATTCCGAACACCGCTACGCCTGTCCGGAACACCGCTGCGCCGAGTCCAAACCCGGCTACGCCCAATCCGAATACCGCTTCACCCGCAGACAGAACGCACTGAATTCCCGCTCCGTCGCGTTTATACTGAAGCTATGAGCACAGCCGCACCGCGCGATCGCTATCTCTTCGGCTCACTCGAGAGCAGCGCCAAGAACCAGATGAAGGTGCAGGAGGCGAACTTCGGCGACGAACCGCCGGAGGGGATCATCCTCACGTCGCTTGATTTCGCGGTGAACTGGATTCGCAAGAGCTCTGTATGGCCCATGACATTCGGCCTTGCGTGTTGCGCAATTGAGATGATGTCGATGGGTGCCGCGCGCTTCGATATAGCGCGCTTCGGCGCGGAAGTATTTCGTCCCTCACCGCGTCAGTCCGACCTGATGGTGATCGCGGGCCGGGTCTCGCAGAAGATGGCGCCGGTGATTCGCCGGCTCTGGGAGCAGATGCCCGAGCCGAAGTGGGTCATCTCCATGGGTGCCTGCGCCACGTCGGGCGGAGTTTTCAACAATTACGCACTGGTACAGGGTGTCAATCAGATTATCCCTGTGGATGTGTACGTTCCGGGGTGCCCCCCGCGTCCGGAACAGTTGATTTACGCCATCACTCTGCTGCAGGAAAAGATACTGCGGGAGCGCGGCAGCCTGAAGCGGACCCTCAACCTGAGTTAATACCCTCAATTTCAGCGAAATAGTACTTGAATTGAGTGAATCTGCCATTAGGATGGTGCAGTCCGGAATTTGTTCCGGACTGGGTGCACCTTTTTTAGGGCGGCGGCCTGGTGGTCATATGACGGGTTACTCTAGTGATGCTCTGGATAAGCTATTGATTATTCTAGGCAACTCACCTACTAAAATGTGCACTAACCTAGGCAACGCATGGTAGCTTTTCCTTGCGCTGCCTGCTCGTTGTCTTCCGGGTGGCGAAGGTGTCTTGGGGTATGATGGGACACTCAAGTGCCATTCGTAATTGATTTGTATGACTTTCAGTACGGTTGCGGAGGATAGACGCATGCATTTACGTCCGTTGCATTCTCTGAGCCGGATTCTGCTCGTAACTTGCGCGGTAGGCCTGGGAACAACGGCTCTCTTTGCGCACGACACGACAAATTCGCCGTCGACGCCGACTCCGAATTCAACGCAGACTCCGCCTCAGCCCACTCAGGATCAGTCGTCGAGCAGCGCTCCGGCGGCTGCGCCTGCCGCCCCTGCCCCTGCAACAACTGCTCCGCAGGCTCCCTATGCCTCGCGGATCGATATCTTTTTAGGCTATTCGTACCTGGCGCCACATGGCTCGGTCACCATTCCCGGCGGCAACCTCGTCGGCATCACTGGCCCGGTCACCTACTCGGCTGTTGACTACGGCGCGATTGGAAGCGGCACCTACTTTTTCAATCGCTACGTGGGTGCTCAGGCTGAGGTAAGCGTTCATCCCGACGGTAACAACGACGGCGCCACGGTGGCTTCGGGCGGCATTGTGTTCCGTTATCCGACGGAAGACATCACCCCGTTTGTCCACTTCGAAGGCGGCGCGGTTCGTCTGGGCGGCCCCTTCAAGCAGCCATACACGTGGGGTCCGTCACTCACGGCTGGCGGCGGTCTCGACTACGGGATCAGCAATTTCATGGGCAACCACCTGGCGATTCGCGTCTTCCAGGCCGACTATCAGTACTACCACGTGGATTTTGGTCCGCAGAACCCGTTTCCGACCGGGGGACGCGCCAATCTGAATGTGGCCCGCCTGAGCGCTGGTCTGGTCTATCGCATGGGCAGCATCACGCCGCCTCCGCCAGTCACCTACCAGTGCGCTGCGAGTCCGGCATCGGTCTATCCCGGCGATCCGGTCACCATCACCGGCACCCCGACCAACCTGAACCCCAAGAAGAACCCGACCTACACCTGGACGGGTAACAACGGCGTCAAGGTGACCGGGGACAACACGACCGGCAATGTAGACACCAATGGCCTGAACCCGGGCAGCTACACGGTGACCGGCCATGTTTCGCAGGGACAAAAGGCCGGCCATGTTCGCCGACTGCACTGCGAACTTCGAGGTCAAGCAGTTCGAGCCGCCGACCATCAGCTGCTCGGCGAATCCGACCACACTCAAGCCGGGTGACAGCTCGACGATCACTGCACAGGGCGTAAGCCCGCAGAACCGTCCGCTGACCTACACCTACTCCACCTCTGCTGGCCAGATCAACGGCAGCAACAACACTGCGACCCTGAACACATCTGGCGCGCCTGCCGGTCCGATCACCGTGACCTGCAACGTGGCGGATGACAAGGGCCAGACGGCCTCGACGACGACTTCGGTCAACATCGAGCAGCCGCCACCGCCGCCGCAGCCCAAGACGCAGACGCTCTGCTCGATCAACTTCGATCGTGACAAGCGCCGTCCGAGCCGCGTCGACAACGAAGCCAAGGCCTGCCTGGATGACGTAGCCCTCAACCTGCAGCGTCAGTCGGATGCGACTGCTGTGGTGGTTGGCGACTCGGCAACAGGCGAGAAACAGGGACCGAAGCTGGCAGCGCAGCGCGCCGTCAACACCAAGGACTACCTGGTTAAGGAGAAGGGCATCGATGCCTCCCGTATCCAGGTTCGGACTGGCAGCGAGGCTGGCAAGCAGGAACAGAACTACCTGGTTCCGGCTGGCGCCAACTTCGACAACGATGTGCAGGGTACAACCCAGGTGAACGAGGACAGCGTGCGGCCCCAAGCCCGCTCTGGCCGCGGCGCCCACCATGCACGTCACAAGAAGGCGGCTGCCGCGGCTGCCGCTAAACAGTAAGCGTTCTTCCGCACAAAGGGCTGACCGGGTCTCCGGTCAGCCCTTTTTTCTTGCTGGCGGCATCCCATCTCACCATCAGCGCTTTGTCGTTGCTGTCGTAGAAAGGCCACATAGCGCCCCTCGACCGCTGCGAATTACAGCAGACATTCTCTGGTCATCTGCCCTATGCTCACCTTGGTACGGGCCCTTTTCGTGTGATTGCCAGCCTGCTTACGCCCCGTTACCCTTGCAACAACAGTTTTCCCTAAAGAGGTCGTGCCGTTCCGATGAAACGTCGTCTCGCGTCTTTGCTCCTGCTCTCTGCCTCTTCGCTTCCCCTTCTTGCGCTGCCTCCGCAGGCAGCCACCAATGCGAATCCCGTCTCCACCGCGTGGGTTCCCGTGGGTCCGGATGGCGGCGATGCCCGCAGCTTCGCGGCCGACCCCTCGGACAGCCACCACCTCTATCTGGGCACGACCAATAGCTGGCTCTACGAGAGCCGCGACAATGGCGCCTCCTGGCACCGGCTCACCAAGCTCTCTCCGAAAGACGACCTGATCCTCGACAACATCGTCGTGGACGAATCGGATGCGAAGACTATCTACGTCGCAGCGTGGGTCGTAGACCATCCGGATGGCGGCTTCTTCACCAGCCACGATGCGGGCAAGACCTGGAGCAAGAGTCCCGCGATGGAGGGGCAATCGATTCGTGCGCTCGCTCAGGCGCCGTCGAACCCGAAGACGCTGGTGGTCGGTACGTTGAAGGGCGTCTTCCGCAGCGAAGACGGCGGACAGCACTGGGATCAGATCAGCCCCGCGAACAGCGCTGAGCTGCATGAGGTGGAGTCGATCGCGATCGATCCCAAGGACCCGAAGACGATTTACGCCGGCACGTGGCACCTTCCCTGGAAGACGACGGACGGCGGCGCGAACTGGCACAACATCAAGCAGGGGCTCATCGACGACTCGGATGTATTTTCCATCATCATCGATTCCACAACGCCGCAGACGGTCTATACCAGCGCCTGCTCGGGCATCTACAAAAGCGATAACGGCGGCGAACTCTACCACAAGATCCAGGGCATCCCATCCACCGCACGCCGCACGCGCGTGCTGATGCAGGATCCGGTTGACCACTCCATCGTCTACGCGGGAACCACCGAGGGCCTCTATCGCACCACCTCGGCGGGAACCAACTGGTCGCGGCTGATCGGCCCGGATGTGATCATCAACGACGTGTATGTCGATCCGAAGGACCACAGGCACGTTCTGCTGGCCACGGATCGCAGCGGCGTGCTGCTGAGCAATGACGAAGCCGTGAGCTTTGCCGGGTCCAACCAGGGCTTCTCCCAGCGACAGGTGGTCGCGCTGGCGCAGGATGTGAAGGATCCGCATCGCCTCTACGCGGGCGTGGTGAATGACAAGATGTATGGCGGCGTCTTTACTTCCGGCGACGACGGCAAAACCTGGCAGCAGCAGAGCCAGGGCCTGGATGGCCGCGATATCTTCAGCCTTGGCGAGAGCCCGGACGGTACGCTGCTGGCAGGGACCGGTCACGGCATATTCGTATGGCAGGACGGCCGCTGGCAGACTGCCGGACACGTCGTGCAGATGGAAGAGAAGACGATTTACGAGCGCCGCAAGGGCAAGCGGGTAAAGACGGTGCAGACCGTCGCGAAGGCTGCCGGCGATATCGATGGACGCGTCCACGGGTTCGATCTGGCGACCAGCACCTGGTACGCAGCGACCTCCGCCGGTATATTTCAGAGCACAAATCAAGGCAAGGTGTGGACCGGCGGCCCGGTGCTGGGGCAGACCGACTATCTGAGCGTGCACGCGCAGGGGTCCACTGTCCTGGCGACGCGACGTACCGGCATCGCCGTTTCGCAGGACGGCGGCAAGACGTGGCAGCCAGAGCCGCTGCCTGCCAAGCTCACCACGATCCGTACCGGCGCCATCGCGCCGGATGGGAGCATGTGGATCGGCGGACGCGAAGGCGTCTGCTACAGCACGGACAATGGCGCCAACTGGACCTTCATGTCGACGCTGCCGATTTCCGATATCAGCGGCATCGAATACGAAGGCGACCTGAAGCGGATCGTCATTACGTCGTGGAGCTCCACCTGGGTGATGGCCGTGAACGACGCGGACAAGAGCTGGAAGTGGTGGGATGCGGGCTGGCACGTGCGCGGCGTTCGCTCCAATGGCGGCCGTTTGCTTGCGGCGTCGCTCTACAACGGCGTCGTGATGCAGCCGCAGGGCAACGTTTCAAAGACCGGCATTGGCGTCGGTGGAACCCAGTAGAGTTTTCCCTATACTGCGAACGGCGGCAAGAACGATCCCTTGACACCCGACGCTCACAGCAAAGACGCTCCCGACCTCTCGCGTATCGCATTGCGCGGCTTCGAGGCGAAGGATCTGTCTGAGCTTTGCGGCTCGATGCTCGCTGCTTTCCACCGCTCATCGCCTACTCGCGCGCGGAGCTGCAATTCTTTGTGCGGCATCCCGCGCAGCACCACCATGGTCGCCGAATCGGACGGCCACATTGCCGGCTTTTGCGTGGTGGATTGGAAGCTTGAGTCCGGACGCAAGGTCGGCCACTTCATCACCATCGATGTAGCGCCGGAGTTGCGCCGCAACGGTCTGGGACGACGCCTGATGCAGACGGGCGAGGCGAAGCTGGTGGAGATGGGCTGCGTGGCGATCACGCTCGAGGTGGCCGCCAACAACCCGGGAGCGCAGGCCTTCTACGAGCGTCTCGGATATCGGCAGACGGGACGGATCCCCGGCTACTACGCAGATGGGACGAATGGGCTTGTCATGCGCAAGGCGCTCGACTCGGATTAAAGACTCGGATTGAACTCGGATTGATTCAGTGAGGCGGCGCCGTGGCTGCGGGTGGCGGTGCGGGCATTGGAGGAGCGCCGGCTGCATGCAGAGCGTTTCTCATCGCGGTGCGGCTGGCGTCTGTTGCCGGCCCGCTGACCCGGCTCAGCACGTGGCCCTTGCGATCGAGCAGGAGCAGCACCACCTGCTTCTCCGATGGAATCGCAAGCTGGTGCTCAAAATTGTGCTTGTTCACGTAGATGGGTAGTGTCGTCGGCCAGCGGCTGGAATCCGTTCCGCTGCGCATGGACGCATTCTGCCACCAGCGCGAGAGAAAATTCTTCTGCGAAGAGACCAGCGAAGTGTACGAGGTCAGCGAGGGATCGCTTGCCCGCCATTGATCGATAGTGCCGTTCCAGTTGTCGACATCCGGCTGCTGTGTCAGCTCGAAGTACAGGAGCAGCAGGCTTGCGGTCACCTTGAAGGTCCGCCGGCAGCGTGA
This sequence comes from uncultured Acidobacteriaceae bacterium, assembly GCA_963712845.1. GTDB lineage: Bacteria > Acidobacteriota > Terriglobia > Terriglobales > Acidobacteriaceae > KBS-83. The sequence continues at coordinate 29,049 of CAVQJM010000032.1, read as the reverse complement.
CGTGCTGCTTGCTCAGGGTATAGAAGCTGACCGTCGGAAAGACAGGAGGCTCCGCCGCGCGCACTGCCATCACACTGGCGAGGGCGAGCAGAACTATCCGGGCTAGCAGGGAACGCATATCTCGACGACGTCTCGCTGGATGAAGTAGTAGATAACGCGGAGAAGCGCTGCACCGCATAGTATCAGCAGGCCATGATGGGGCTGTAGTCGTTAGACGCTGCGGCGTATGATGAGTGTGTGAGCGTGGCCGGAACAATGAGGACGAGCGGCGAGTTCCGCACGGAGGACGAGCGGCTTCGTCCCGTTGCAGACAAGGTCTTTGCGGGGCAGCGCCTGAGCTTCGATGATGGGCTGACGCTCTATCGCAGCGCGGACATCCTTGCGGTGGGCTGGCTGGCCAACTGGGTACGCGAATCGCTGCATGGCGACATCACGTACTTCAACGTAAACCGGCACATCAATCCAACAAATGTTTGTGTTGCCGCGTGCCGCCTGTGCGCCTTTGGCCGTAAAAACGACGATGCCGGCGCGTACACGATGGCGCTCGAAGAGGCCTGGGCAGCGGCCGCCACCGGCTATCACGAGGCGGTCACCGAGTTTCACATTGTCGGCGGCCTGCATCCGGATCTGCCGCTCGAATATTTTCTTGACCTGGTCAGCGGCCTGAAACAGCGTTTCCCGAAGGTGCATGTGAAGGCCTTCACGATGGTCGAGGTGTCGTTCCTCGCCCGGCGCGCGAAGATTTCGATTCCCGAAGTGCTGGTGAAGCTGAAGGATGCGGGTGTCGACTCCATGCCGGGCGGCGGCGCGGAGATCTTCTCCGATCGCGTGCGCCACATCATCTGCGACCACAAGATCGATGGCGGGGAGTGGCTGGAGACGGCGCGCGCGGCGCACAAGCTCGGCCTGCGCTCGAACGCGACAATGCTCTACGGGCACGTGGAGAACGATGAAGACCGCGTCGATCACATGCTGCGGCTTCGCGAGGTGCAGGATGACACGGGTGGCTTCCAGACGTTTATTCCACTGGCGTTCCATCCGGACAACACGGTGCTGCAGCATCTGCCGCGCACCACAGGGCTGACGGATCTACGGCAGATCGCTGTCGGCCGTCTGCTGCTGGACAACTTCGCGCACATCAAGGCGTACTGGCAGATGATGACCGCAGGCATCGCCCAGGTCGCGCTGCGCTTTGGTGCGGATGATATCGACGGCACGGTGATTGAAGAGAAGATCTACCACGACGCGGGCGCGAACACCCCGCAGGGCATGCGCCGCAGCGATCTGATACGGCTCATCCGCGAGGCTGGCCGCGAGCCATTCGAGCGCGACACGCTCTATCGGCCGGTCATCCGCACAGAAGAAAGCTTCACCGTCGGCGTCTGACCAGGCTCCTGCGGCAGGCGTGAACAGCGCAGCAGCAGGCGCTGAGTGTGGGGCCGGCTACGCAGAGTTCGAATCTCAAGAGGAGACCAGCATTGAAGCTGCAGTTGCCCGCAGGATCGTTTGAGGCGTACCTCTTTGACTGCGATGGCACCATCGCTGACTCCATGCCGCTTCACTTGATCGCATGGAAACAATCGCTGGCCCAGTGGAACTGCCCCTTCGATGACGAGCTGTTCTACGCATGGGGCGGCATGCCGGTATCCGAGATCATCGCGTCGCTGAACCAGATGCACGGGCTGACCATGCCGGTGGAGGATGTTGCAGACCGCAAGGAGGCGCTCTACTTTGCCGCGCTTCCGCAGCTTACCGCTGTTCCCGAGGTGCTGGAACACATTGAAGCGCTTCACGGAAAGATCCCCTTCGCGGTGGTCTCGGGCAGCAGCCGGGAGTCGGTGACGGCGTCGCTGGAGACGCTGAAGCTGCTGGATCGATTCGATACGCTGGTGTGCGCCGGAGACTACGAGCGAAGCAAGCCGGATCCCGAGCCGTTTCTTACGGCTGCTGCCAGGCTCGGTGTGAAGCCGGCATCGTGCCTGGTCTTCGAAGATACGGATATGGGCATCCAGGCGGCAACCGCGGCGGGCATGGCTTCCGTGAAGGTGCCGCCCCCATGGCTTCGCATCACGGCTGCCTGAGCAGTGGGCGTTCCGGCCGTCAGGAGCATCATGCGGCGGTGTTGGCTATGGGTGCCGGAGCTCGAGTTGCGCGTGCTTTTTCTGCATGCTTTCGACGCACCTGGCGCTGCGCCACATAGAGAAGACCGATAAACGTTGCGATCAGCAGGGAGAGGGCGTAGATGCCGTGTAGCTGGGGCACCTCTCCATACAGCAGCGCCAGACCCACGAAGACGAAGAGCAGATGCGCGCAAAAGACTTCAATCGAAGCGCGTCCCAAGGTGATAAACGGCTCGCGTGAGATGACCCACCGCACTGCACCGCGCAAGCTATAAAGCACACAAACGAACGCGATGATGTTCAACACACGCAGCGGCCCGAGCTGCCACTTATCCACCAGGATTGCGAGGTGTTCCTGGGTCAGCCGAGCGCCCAGCCAGTCATGCCGCACGCCAACGAAGAACAGGCATACGGCGCCGGCAATCCAGGGCACCCATTTGGGGAGAGAATGCAGGGGCAATTCTCCTTCTACCGATCGAGCACCCATCCACATGCCCATGATCCACACCCACTGCCATGCGAAGAGATTGAAGGCGCCCCATTGCTGCAGCGGAATGGGCAGGTGCGTAATGCTCACGACAGAGTGCTGGACGAATGCGCGCAAGCCGAACTGGGCCAGCAGCCAGATGATGGTGCTTCCGATGATGACGGGACGCCAGCTTCGCTTCACCGCAATCGAGAACGCAAACGGGGATGCCAGCAGGAAGATGACATAGATGGGAAGGATGTCCAGCAGGGGCGGGCAGTAGATCAGCAAGAGCGAGCCCACGATGGCGACGGCCGGATGCGCGATGTAGAAGTCCAACAGATGCTCGAGCGCGGCATGATGGCGGTAGACCGCGAACGCTGCGGCGAAGGTGAAGGCCAGCAACAGCAGCGAGACGTGGTACGCATAGACGCGAAGCGCGCGCTTCCACAGCTTGGTACGCAGGCGGCCGGCATTCTCCATAGCCTGCCGCATGTAGACGCGCCCTACCAGCAGCGCGGAGAGGAAGACAAATCCCTCCGCCGAGGAGATGAAGCCAAAGGGCTGATTGACCAGATCGCTCACCCGTGTGGGCAGATGGGTCAAGGTCATCCACACTAGAAACAGGCCGCGCAGCGCATCGAACTCCGGCTTGCGCGGGAGCTGCATGCTCTTTACTACGGCGACGGATGTGGTCTTCAGCGTCAAAAAACACTACCCCTTACGTGCTTAGACGACACTTGGGGGAGCAAGTTGCTATGTAAAATCTATAGCGCTTTCGCTTCCAGCCAGTACAGCGGAGAATCGAGAAGTGTGGCTTTTCTTGACGGAAAAGCCACGACAGGTTTTGCTGTTTAGTACGCTCTGGAAGCGAAAACGCTATAGCGCGAATCCTAGGCAAATTCCTGCAACGCCTGGGGGATAGACGCATCGTCCCGATTTAGTACGCGGCGATGCCCGTGATGGCCTGACCAATAATCAGAGTGTGGATGTCCTGGGTGCCCTCGTAGGTCTTGACCGATTCGAGGTTCATCATGTGGCGCATGACGGGATAGTCGTCGCTGATGCCGTTCGCGCCGAGCACATCGCGGGCCATGCGCGCACACTCGAGGGCAATCGCAACGTTGTTTCGCTTGGCCATGGAGATGTGTTCATGGCCCACTTTGCCAGCATCTTTCAATCGGCCCACCTGCAATGAGAGCAACTGGCCCTTGGTGATTTCCGTAATCATCCAGGCCAGCTTCTCCTGCACCAATTGATGGCTGGCGATGGGCTGGTCGCGGAACTGCTTGCGCATCAGCGAGTATTGGAGCGCAGTGTCATAGCAGGACATGGCCGCGCCGAGCGCGCCCCAGCCGATGCCATAACGCGCCTGATTCAGGCACATCAGCGGCGACTTCAGTCCACCCGAACCGGGCAGCACAGCCGAAGCGGGCAGCCGCACATCCTGCAGTGACAACCCCGAGGTGACCGAGGCGCGCAGCGACCATTTGCCGTGTACATCGAAGGCGCGGAAGCCCGGCGTTTTGGCTGGGACCAGGAAGCCGCGCACACGGTCGTCCTCGTCCGTGACCTTGGCCCAGATCACGGCGACATCCGCGATGGAGCCGGAGGTGATCCACATCTTTTCGCCGTTCAGGATGTAGTCGGTGCCGTCGCGTTTCGCGCGGGTGCGCATGCCACCGGGGTTCGAACCGAAATCCGGTTCGGTGAGCCCGAAGCAGCCCAGCTTTTCGCCCTTCGCCATGGCAGGGAGCCACTCATCCTTCTGTGCGTCGGAGCCGAAGGTGTAGATGGGAAACATGACGAGCGCTGATTGCACGCTGACAAAGGAGCGGATGCCGGAATCGCCGCGCTCCATCTCCTGCGTCACCAGACCGTATTCGACATTGGACATGCCGGCACAGCCATAGCCGTGCAGGTTGGCGCCGAAGAAGCCCATCTCGCCCATCGGCTTCACCAGCTCACGCGGGAAGCGGCCCTCGCGGTTGCACTCTTCGATGATGGGGATCAGGTTGTCTTCAATGAAACGGCGGGCGGTCTCGCGAACCATTCGCTCATCTTCGGAAAGCATGGCGTCGAAGCCGATGAAGTCGACGTTCTTGAACTTGAAAGCCATTGCGCGCTGAGTCCTTTACGGCAGGTCTGCAAACCCTAAAGGGTAGCAGAGCCGGCAGGTGGCAGACGATCCGGCTTCGCGGCGTTGCTTTCGCGGGCGCTTTCCTTGAGCGCAATGCCGGTCTTCTGCAGGGTGCGCGCGCCATCCAGGTAACGAAGGAGCCGGAGGGCTGCCGCTTCGTGGGCGATGCCGCCATCGTGGATGTTGGAGAGACAGTTGCGATCGGCATCCGTGCGGTCCGGACCGGGAGACCAGGTGAGATATGCACCGAGGCTGTCCGGGGTGGAGAGCCCGGGCCGTTCACCGATAAGGACGAGGCTGCACTTTGCGCCGAGCCGCATGGCGATAGCGTCGCCGATTGCCACGCGTCCCTGTTCGACGACGGTGAGCGGGGCGAGTGTCCAGCCGTGGGTGAGCAGCGCGGGCAGAAGATGCGCGAGCACCGGAATGGCGTTGCGCTCGATGGCAAGCGCAGAGAGGCCATCCGCGACAACGATGGCCAGATCGGCGGAACCCGGTTGCAGCCGCGCTGCCGCTTCGGGCCGCAGCGAACGGCCGAGATCCGGGCGCCGCAGATACGTGGCGCGGTCCGGAGCGCTGGATTGCAGTGGCAGCACTGGAATCGCCGCCTGGCGCAGCACGGGCAGCTCATCGTGCATGCGCTGGACAAATGACGGCAGATGGAGGCCGGCGTGAACGGCGTCACGCGCCTGGGCATGCGCGAGCTGAAAGCTGAGGACGGCACTCGTGGCGAGGCTCGCCCCAGTCGCGGGCAGCGCGACCCGCGCAGAAGTAAGGTCGCGCAGGCTGGGATGCGGCTCGCGGATGAGTTGGGTCATGTCACTTTCCCGCAAGCAACTGGGCAAGCAACTGGGCTTGCAGCGGTACCGTGAGCTGGTTGGGCAGATCGCTCGCGAGCCACGCCTCGAACTCCGGCGCAGGGCGCAGCCCAAGCGTGGAGCGCAAATAGAGCGCATCGTGGAAAGAGGTGCTTTGATACTGCAACATGATGTCATCTGCGCCGGGCACGCCCATGATGTAGTTGACGCCGGCCACACCGAGCAGCGTGAGCAGCGTATCCATGTCATCCTGATCGGCCTCGGCGTGGTTGGTGTAGCAGACGTCGCAGCCCATCGGCAGTCCCAGCAGCTTGCCGCAGAAGTGGTCTTCCAAGCCTGCACGAAGGATCTGTTTGCCGTCGTAGAGATACTCGGGGCCGATGAAACCGACGACGGTGTTGACCAGCATCGGTGAAAAATGGCGAGCGACCGCATAGGCGCGCGCCTCGCAGGTCTGCTGATCGACACCATGGTGCGCGTTGGCAGAGAGTGCGCTGCCCTGGCCAGTCTCGAAGTACATCACGTTGTTGCCGATAGTTCCGCGGCAGAGTTCGCGTGCGGCCTGATGTGCCTCCCGGAGCAGGGCGAGAGTAATGCCGAACGACGCATTCGCTTTTTCCGTTCCGGCGATCGATTGGAAGACGAGATCGACGGGCGCGCCTTGTTCGAGGGCGGCGAGCTGCGTCGTGATATGGGCAAGGACGCAGCTCTGGGTGGGAATGTTGTAGTGCTCGCGCACCGAATCGATAAGCCGGAGCAGCCGTCCGGTGCTTGCGACGTCGTCAGCCGCAGGATTGATCCCAATCACAGCGTCGCCTGAACCGAGCAGCAATCCGTCCACGATGGAGGCGGCGATGCCCATCGGATCATCCGTCGGGTGATTGGGCTGCAGCCGTGTCGAGAGTCGTCCGGCAAGACCAACCGTCGTGCGGAAGCGCGTAATGACGCGAATCTTGCGCGCGACTGCGACAAGATCCTGCACGCGCATCAGTTTGGAGACAGCGGCAGCCATCTCCGGCATCAGGCCGGGCGCAAGCCTGGCGAGCGTCTCCGCGTTGCTCTCATCCGAGAGCAATGCGTTGCGGAACTCGCCCACAGTAAGGCTGGCGATGGGCGCGAACGCGGCCGCATCGTGACTGTCAAAGATCAGTCGCGTAACCTCATCGGTCTCGTAAGGGATGAGCGGCTCTTCGAGGAAGACGGCGAGCGGAAGGTCGGCTAGCGTCATTTGCGCCGCAACCCGCTCGACGGCAGAGCGCGCCGCAATACTCGCGAGTTCGTCACCAGAGCGCGATGGCGTAGCCTTCGCCAGCAGATCCTTCAAGCTGTCGAAGGTATAGGTCGTTCCGTTCAGGATGTGCCGCAGCAGCACGAAGACGCCTCGCGCAGAACGTCAGGGTGAAGAAAGTCTACCAATGATAGGTTGCTGCGGCCGGTGGTCTACTGAGAACCTGTAATGGACTGCACCGAAGTTCATCCACTAGCATGCCTGCCAACGCTTGGAGGCTGAGTTCTCGGTACGAAGGACTTGGCATTCACTGGTCCGATTCGGACAGGAATGAGAGTCCGCCGATGGGAGCAAGAATGGTCGGCAATAGGCAGGCAGACAGGTGAGGGCCTATTCTATTCTGCTTTTCCTCATTTCCAGCCTGTCGACCGCCGGCTGGGGCTACGGCGTGAACGCTGCCCCATCTCCTCAATCGAATCAACCATCTCAAGTCAAGCCGCCGGCTGCCGTAAAGCAGGAGCCTGACGAGCTGAGGCAGCAGCTTGACATAGACGCAGCCGCATTGTCGAAGATTCCGGCCGATCCACTTATCCAGCCTGATCCCCTTGCGCCCATTTTTCGCCCGGTGGATAAGCTGAGCGACCATGTTGCTCAATCCGGGCGGTTGAAGTTCGGAGCCACATATACGTTTCTGAATCAGTACGCGACCATTACCCCGGACGCTACGAGGCACAACCAGTCCAGCGGACGGCTCGATTTTACTGGCGCCTGGGCTGTTTACGATCATGGAAGCACTGCCGGATCCATAAGCCTACTCGTCCGTTCGGGCACAAATATTGGCACCAGTCAGCAATTCAATCTCAGCGATAGGATCGGCTCAGGCCTCTATCTGAACTGCCTGCAGGGTGGCGGCCCGCAAGAACCTATCACGGTGAACGTCCTCTATTGGCGCCAGGATCTTCTCGAGAAGAGGCTTTCCTTTTATGTCGGCAAGATCCACCCGAATGAGTTTGTAACTCTCAGCATGTTCAACAACGACGAACGAACACAGTTCCTGAATGGGGCCAATGACGGGAATCTGGCGGTCGCCTTCGATGGGACATATGCGGGCGGGGGCGCGGTGGAATACCAGGCTACCCGGCATATATACATTCACGCTATCGCTGTAGACACCGAGGGCGCGCAGCAAAGAAACATCGAGACACTCGTCGATCGGAAATATGCGGAAGGTGTTGAGCTGGGGTGGAGATCAGGATCGCTGGGTGAAGAGTACCGGCACTTTCGCATCGGCATGTGGCGCGATGACACGAAGACCCTCGGTAGTGGATACGGAGGCGGCTTTGGATACGATCACGAATTTCACAATGGCTGGACCCCATTCGGAAGGTTTGCTTTAAGCACCAGCACCGGGACCGCTATCAAGCAAGTCGATGGAATCGGTCTGGCTCGCGTGCATCCATTTGGACGGCGAAGAGACATGTTCGCAATGGCATACAACTACAGCGTAGCCAGTCAGGGTAAGCATCATGAGAGCGTGTTCGAGTCGTTCTATCGTCTCCGTCTCACGCAAAGCGTAAACATTGGCCCGGACCTGGAAGTCTCCATCCATCCCACGTACGCGAGCAAAGCCTACTCAACGACTCTGCTTGCCGCGAGGATGGAGATTATCTTCTAGCGCTGTCCGATAGCGTCCTTAGGGATGCGTGATTTTTGGTCTGTGTATTCAAAGTGACCACCATCTATTCGTATCGCAAGGCGCTCTGCGGATCGACGCGGGCCGCGCGCCTGGCGGGAATCCAGCAGGCGACCAGCGCTATGCCAAGCAACAAGAGCGGCACCGTGAGAAAGGTCACGAGGTCGTGCGGGCGAATGCCGTAGAGAAAGCTGCTGGAGAATTTCGCCAGCACAAGCGCCGCAGGCAAGCCGAGACCCACGGCAATTGCCGTCAGCAACATGCCTTGGCGGACGATCAGCCGCTGCACAGCGCCAATCTGCGCGCCCAGCGCGATGCGGATGCCGATCTCACGAGTACGCCGGCTTACGGAATAACTCATGATGCCGTAGAGTCCGATGGCCGCCAGCAGCAGCCCGGTGATGCCGAAAACCCCGAATAGCGTGCCGGCCAGCCGCGGCAGAAAGAGCGCGCTGCGGAGATGTTCTTCCATCGTCTCCTCGTTATAGACGGCCATCGCCGGATCGAGGGTATGGATCTGGACTCGCACCTCATTGGCCACCGCGGCGGAGTCGCCCTGGTAGCGGACAATCAAAGTGTAGCCAAGAAATGAAGGATCGCCGGCGGTGCTCTGCGCAAGCGACCGGAAGAGTATGGGCCGCGTTTCCTCGCCGATGGTGCGCGACTTGATGTTCTTCACCACGCCGATGATCTGGTAGTCGACGCCGGCGCCGTTGACGTGCCGGCCGATAGGGTTTTTCCGGGAAGAGCTGGTGCACGAACGCCTCGTTCACGATGCCGACCTTTTGCCCGCTCGCGGCTTCATGGGCAAAGTCGCGGCCGATGAGGCGCGGGATGCCAAGCGTATCGAAGTACCCGGGCGTAGCCATGAAGAGATCGACGATCGGAACATTTTGTTCGCTCTTGCCTCCGACCAGGGAAAAGCCATCGCTGCGATTCCCGCCGGCAAGGGGAACGGAGTCGGTGCCGGCAACGGACACGACTCCGGGCAGAGCGGCCACTTGTTCGCTCAGTTGCGTAAGGAACTGCGTCGTTCTCTCCGGGGTGTAGCCGTGCACGCGCGGATCGACCGACATCATCAGCAGTCCGCGGGAACGAAAGCCGATGTCGATGTTCGAGGCGTTTTGCAGGCTGCGCAGCAGTAGGCCCGTGCCGCACAGCAGCACCAGTGACATGGCGATCTGCGCCACCACCAGAATGCTGCGCAGGTTGATGCGACGTCCCGGGCGCGTCGAGCGCATCCTCGCCTTTGAGTGCAGTGGTAAGAACCGGTCGCGAAGCGATCCATGCGGGGACGATGCCGAGAAGCAGGCCGGTCGCGACGCTGAGTGCGAAGGTATAGAGCACGACGCGCCAGTCCACGGCGACGCTGGTGTCGAGCGGCATAGGTGCAGGAAAGTGGAATGCGGAGAGGCCGCCTGTGGCCCAGAGCGCGAGCAGGATGCCGACAATGCCGCCGCCCAGCGGCCATGAGAAGGCTTTCAAGAAGCATCTGGCGCAGCAATTGCCGCCGCTTCGCACCCACTGCAATGCGGATTGCCATCTCTCTCTGCCGTGCCACACCGCGGGCCAGCAGCAGGTTCGCGACATTTGCGCAGGCGATGGCGAGCACGAGCAGGACGGCAATGGAGAGCATTGCAAGGAATTCGATCACCATAGAGCGGACCCGTGGGGGCAGGGCACCGGCCGGCGTCAGCAGGAAGCCGTTGCCCTTGTCGGTGGCGGGATATGCCTTGGCGTAATGACCAGCGAGCGTCTGCAGCTCAGCGGTCGCCGCAGCCGGCGTGATGCCGGGCTTGAGACGGCCGATGATGTCGAGCCAATGAATGCCTCGGTCCGCCTTGCTGTCGATTTTCGGGGTATTGTCGCCCTGCGGGGCAAGCTGCGCGATGTTCCCCAGCGGCACCCAGAACTGGGGATCGAGGATGACATCGAGCCCATGGTATCCAGGTGGAGCGACACCGACGACGGTGTAGGGATGACCGGAAACCCTTACGACTTTGCCAATGACCTGCGGATCGGCGGCGAAGAGGCGCTTCCACAGCCGATCTCCAAGAACGATGACCTGAGCGTGTTCTTCATTCGGAGCAAAGCCGCGGCCGACTGATAAGCCTGGAAGGGCGACATCGAAATAATTGGCGGTGGTCGCCTGTCCCCAGACGCGCAGCGCCTCACCCTTTCCCCCGATCGAAGCAGGCAGGAGTTCGTCATAAGCGGCAATGCCGGAGAAGGACTTCGCCTGGTCGCGCACATCGGCATAAGTCGGCCAGGAGAAATTGTTGAATTCGCCATCATGCGTCGAGTGCAGCCGCCTTAGCGTGCCCGGATCGCTGACGGGCGCGGGGCTCAGCACGAAACGGCTGACGATGGAGAAGATGGTGGCGTTGGTGGCGATGCCGATGCCGATGGAGAGCACCACAGCCAGCACAAACCCAGGCGTCCTGGAGAGCCGCCGAAGGGTATAGGTAAAGTCCTGCCGCAAAGCTGCCATGCTGTCACCCGCCGATTTGTCTGAATTTACGGACCTGCGTCGGGATAGTTCCCTCAATTTCAGGAAAATCAACTAGAAGTATTCGGCACTCTCCCCGGATTCCTTGCAAAGGACGGCGGGCGGGCCTGCGCTATACTGCGTTCCCCGCCCCTCTTGCTCCATCAGGAGACTTCGCATGAAGCGACTTTGCCTCGCCGTCATTCTCGGTGTGTTCTTGCAACTGACTGCAGCGAGCCATGCTGCCACAGCGCAGTCATCCAATCCCAAGGTCAGGGCAATCACCGCCTTCGTGCGGCTGGATCCGGCCAACTATCAAAAGCAGATTGACGATGCCGTGGCCGTTCTCGACAAGGCAAAGGCCGCATTCGCAGCTTCAGGGTATGAAGTGGAGACGATACGCATTACCACACAACCTTTGGGGGAGCTGGTTGCAGGCATGCCTGAAGACAAGGCTCTCGAGTTTCTGCGCGAGCTCGACGATCTTTCCGTGAAGGACAACTTCATCCCGAACGTGGGACCGGCGATGATGCACGACAGCGATGATCCAGCGACCATGCACTTGCTGGAACGCGCGCTATCCACGCTGCCGAACATCGAGGGCAGCACGATCATTGCTGACGAGGGGGGCATTCACTGGAAGACGATTCATCGCACGGCAGAGCTGGTGAAATATGTCAGCGAACACAGCCCGCGAAGCCAAGGTACGTTCAACTTCACGGCGACTGCCATGCTAAAGCCGCTGGGCCCATTCTTTCCCGGGTCATATCACACGGGCGCCGGCCGGCAGTTTGCCATCGGCTTTGAGGGCGCCAATGTCGTTCGTGACGTCTTTACCAAGGACAAGGGGAATGCCGCGGCGGCAACCACGGACCTGACTGCCGCGTTGACGAAGCATGCTGCTGTGGCGGATTCAGTAGGCCGCAAGGTTGCTGCAGAAACAGGCTGGACCTACGCCGGCGTCGATCCGACTCCGGCCCCGCTCGGCGACGTGTCGATCGCGGCGGCGATAGAGGCCTTCACAGGCGCCAGGTTCGGGTCCAGCGGAACGCTCACTGCGGCTCGCATTATCACTGCCGCTGTCAAGGCTGTGCCGCAGAAGCAGATTGGCTATTCCGGACTGATGGTGCCAGTGATGGAAGACAAGCTGCTGGCGCAACGCTGGGCCGAGGGCACCTACAACATCGACTCGCTGCTGGCGTACTCGTCTGTCTGCGGTACCGGCCTGGATACGATTCCTTTGCCGGGCGATATCAGTCTCGATCAGATGGAGCGCATCTATTCCGACGTGGCGTCGCTTGCAACCAAGTGGAACAAACCGTTATCGGCCCGGCTGCAGCCGATTCCCGGCAAGAAGGCTGGGGAACGTACGGAATTTGCAGATCCTTACCTGTTTAACACCACGCTGCACGCGTTGCCCTAGAGCTGGGCTAGCGCCTACATTCCTTCATCGGCAGAGGGCCCATACAGGGCCGGCACTGCGGCTTCATTCAGCCGCAGATACACGGTCAACTGTCCGCGGTGATGGGCCAGGTGGCTGAAGACGGCGTCGGAGATCATGACGTAACGAGCGCCTTCCGACAGCACGCGATTGCCAGAGACCAGCCGCCAGCGATCGTGCAGGTGCTTCTCATCGGTGCCTTCCAGGGCGCGCTTTGCCCTGGCGGCGCCGTCGGTCAGTAGCTGCAGGAGCTCCGCACGCGTTTCCACCGCTCGCGCACGGAACTTTTCGCTGGCCGGGTCCTCGAAGTTCAGCTCGTCACCTTCGATCATGAAGGCCACCCATCCGGGCATGGAGGCCACCAATGCGGCCAGATAGCCCAGCGCCATCGACTTCGGGTGCGGCTTCCAATCGTTATGCCCTTCGGGCACGCGCTCAATCGCCTTGCGGGTCAGCGTGGTTTCCTGCTCCAACTGCATCAGGAAGAAGTCCTTGAGTTCCATGTGTCTCTCCTCGATAGCGGTTCTGTCTACAAGGAAGAGAATAAGAATTCATTTATGACAAGCAATGTCATAATTAAAAAAGAAAATGAAATAAGTGAGGTGACGTCCTGAAGTCCGACCGGCTGCTCTCCGCGCTTCTGCTGCTGCAGGCCCATGGCCGCATGACCGGCCGTGCGCTTGCCGAGCGCCTTGAGGTATCCCAGAGAACGATGCATCGCGACATGGAGGCGCTAAGCGCTGCCGGAGTGCCGGTTTCGGCGCTGCGTGGAGCGCAGGGTGGCTGGCAGTTGGAGAAAGGCTGGCGAACGCAGGTTCCGGGGCTCGATGCTTCCGAGCTGCGCGCACTGCTGATGGCGCAGCCGCGCGCGTTGAGCGAGCCGCGTCTGGCCGCGGCGGCAGAACGCGCACTGGGAAAATTGATGGCGTCCTTGCCGGGAAATATGCGAGAGCAGGCGGCCGCCATGCGGGAGCGGCTGCACGTGGATGCGAACGACTGGCGGCCGGTGAGCGAAGACCTGTCCATGCTGCCGGCGGTGCAGGATGCGGTGGCGCGCGACTGCCGGCTCAGCTTCGACTACACCCGCGCAGACGGCGAACGCGGTCCGCGCGTGGTCGATCCACTGGGGCTGGTGGTGAAAGGCATGACCTGGTACCTGGTCGCGCGCACGCCGCGCGGCATGCGCACCTATCGCGTCTCGCGCATGCGCGCCGTCACGCCACTTGCGGTCTCGTTCCAACGGCCGGCGCGATTCGATCTGGCAAAGCATTGGAAGAAGTCCGTCAGCGAACTCGAAGCGCAGCGGCGGCGCTACGATGCCACGCTGCTGTTGTCTCCGCAGGCCGCGGAATCGCTGATTCGCTGGTGTGTCGCAACCCCGGCGGCTGCGGCTGTTCCCAAAGATGCTCCCGCAGGGTGGACGGCAATGCGGGTCGACTTTGAAAGTGAAGAGCAGGCGCTCTTTTTGACCCTGGGGCTGGGCGCGCGCGTCCGCGTGATGGCGCCGGTGGCGTTGCGGGATCGCGTCGCGACGGAATTGCGGGCCATGTCGGATGCGGTGCAGGGATAATGTCACTTATGCGGTGACATTATTTACCCTTTGAGGACTTCGCCTCGGCAACCCGGATTGCCTCCTCAATTGCTTTCTGGGTGCGTCGCTCGCGTGCCTCTGGACTCTGGTAGTAGAAGATGCCCAGCAGATGCCCCCGCCGCTGCACCGGCGTCATCGCCTCCCAGCCGGCCCGGGCTTGCGGGACACGGCGAAAGGCCACTTGCAGGATCGGCGGCAGCACCTGCTCGCCTTCCATTGCCAGCATCATGCGCTCGACCATTTGCTCTGCCTGGCGTTGGCGCGCCGCTGGGCTTTTGGGCTTGCGTATGGCATCGCCGATGTACTTCCGTATGGAATAGCTCAGTGCGTCGAACCAGCGGGCGACGGCGCGGTCTTGTTTGAGCAGCTTTGCCAGCTCCGGCGGCACAGTCGCGGTGCGCTCTTCGAGGTCAGGCTCAAGGGTGAACTCGGCCATCTCGCCGGCATAGGCCTGGGCGCCCTTCTGCATGGTCTTGTTCACCAGCACCACATAGCCCTTTTCGGCTGAACCGAAGAGCGATGTGCGAAACGCGAAGCCATTGATGGTGCCCTTCACCCGCATGCGATTGCGCTTCTTCCATACCTTCGCAGGCGCGAAAGGGACCTGCGCAATGATCCACTTCAGATTTGTGCCGTCGGGCATCAGCAGGGATCGGAAGCGTTGCCGCGTGCTCATGCGCGCTAGCGTAGCATGCGCAGACTATTGGACGGCGGAGTGATGGCCCCAGTCGAAACGGCGACCGAGAATGCCCTTGACGATCAGGTGGTCGGTTCCCGCGGTCGGTCCCACACCCACGCCGATGTTGATCTCCCATTTGGGCGAGACGTTCAGGTCGGTGACGGCGAAGAGCTGCTGCTGCTGCTGGTGAAGCGTGTAGAAGTTGCCGAGCCGTCCGTAGTCCGCGTAGTACTCGAAGCCGGCGCTGACTACATTGTTGAAGTCGTAGCTGATCTTGCCGCCCGGCGAGAAGCCGACACCCTGCGCGACATCCGGACCATGCCACGTTCGCTCCAGCGCCGGATTGACCGCGAAATACCAGCGGTCTATCGCCTTGTCCACGATCGGCCGAATCTCCCACGTCCACGTGTCTGGCGAGTAGACTGCGCGCTGATAGCCGACCTCGGTCGAGAGGCTAACGCCGACGGGCCAGTGCCACGAGTCCGGCACCCGCACGCGCGGACGGATGTGGTCGCCCACCCACTGCACGCCATGCCCGCTCTGCCGCTGGTGAAGATATAGAAACCCACCTCGGCCCAGTCGTGATGCCGGTGGTGATCTCGATGGTCTCGTGTTCCTGATGATTGGTGGGATACACACCGCCGATGGTGTAACGCTGGCCATGCACCGTGTAGTTGGAGTGCAGCTCCAGCATGGTGGTGTGCGGCGGAACCGTGGCCGCGCCGTAGACCTGGATCTCGTAGTTGCCTTGTGCGTGCGCACGCAGTGATATTGCACAGAGGATGATGAGCAACAGGACAGCGCATGCGGGCAAACGCCGGCGCATCGTCACGAAATCAGACATAGTGGAAGAGCATCATGAACCCCATATCCATGTGGTCCTGCTGGTGGCAATGGAAGAGCGTGAGGCCGGGATTGTCGGCTGTCAGCTCCACTTCCACATCGGTACCCGCATCGACGAGCACCGTGTCCTTGATGAGTCCGCGTAGGCGCGGGCCGTTTGCGATGCGCACCACCTCAAAGCTGTGGCGATGCAGGTGGACCGGATGATTGTCTGAGGTGCTGCGATTGCGGAAGATCAAGCGATAGCGCTGGCCTGCAGTGAAGGCGGGGCTGTCGGTGTCGGGGAATGACTTGCCGTTGATAGCCCAGTGGTCCAGCGCCCCGTGACCGGCAAATTTCGGCGTGAAGACGAGCGGGATATCCGTTGCCTGCGGCACTGCTTGGGAAGAAGCGGGCTCCGCGAATTGCGCATAGTCCCAGAGGAGTTGCTGTGGCTGCTGCCACTGCGGTTTGCCGGTGCGGCCAGCGTATTCGACGACGATGCCCATGCCGGCAGCTTGCACATGTTTGCGCACTTCGCCGAGTATCCAAACGCCGGGGTTATTCAGCTCGACGATCACGTCGGCGCGCTCCGCGGGTGCAAGCCGCAGCATGGAGATGCGCTTCGGCTGCGGCACGCTGTTGCCATCGAGTGCGATCACCTGCATCTGGTGCCCGGCGAACGCGAGCCAGTGCACCTCCGTTGGGCCGGCGTTCAGGATGCGCAGCAGCAGGCGCTGTCCAGCGCGCACGCGCAGCGGCTCACCATAGCCCATCACGCGTCCGTTGATGGTGGAGACATCGTAGCTCGGGTTCATGGAGCCGTCGTCGCTCGCAATTAACTGGCCGCCCAGGTCGTGCAGCGCGAGGAAAGCCTCCTGATCGTAACGGCCGGGATCATCGCGCGCATCAATCATGAGGAATCCGAAGAGCCCGCCGTAGAGGCCGCGGCTCAGATCGTTGCCCGCCCGCACATGCGTGTGATACCAGCGCGTGCCACCGGGTCGGGGCGTGAATGTGTATCGCGCCTCGCCACCTGGCGGAATGTGCGGCGTACCCTCTTCCATCGCGCCGTCGATCTGCGAAG
Source organism: uncultured Acidobacteriaceae bacterium (assembly GCA_963712845.1). Taxonomy (GTDB): domain Bacteria; phylum Acidobacteriota; class Terriglobia; order Terriglobales; family Acidobacteriaceae; genus KBS-83. The sequence goes on along the minus strand of CAVQJM010000032.1, from coordinate 12,476 downwards.
GAAGAAAGAGCCCGTGCCAGTGCACCACCTCTTCGGCTGACGAGCGATTGCGCACGTCGATGGTGACAGGCCGGCCCTCTTTCAAGCGAAGCAGCGGGCCGGGCACGCTGCCGTTATAGGCAGCCGTCTTGTAGTGGTGCCGCGGAGAGGCTTCGATGGTGAACGGTGCGATCTCGAGCGTGTAATCCGGCGGTTGCGCGGCGAGTGGAAGCGCAGCGCCGATGGCCGTCATGCCTGCTAGCTGAATCGCTTGTCGGCGAGTGATCAAACTTCAGGCTAGCAGCAGAAAAATCGGACGAGAGTGGACGCCATTCGAACGCAGGCGGGCAGTCTACCGTATCAGCTTAAGAAATTATGAAGACGACGTTCAGCGGCTCACCGTAAGCCTGACTGAAACGGTTACGGAGATGTCCTGCTCGCCAGCTTCTGTCCCCATGGGCGGCACAGCCGAACCGTTGACGACGGCGGCCATGCGCATCATCGGCATGGGCCGGAAGCCGCCGCCCGGTTCCACGTTCACCTCGCGCACTCCGATCACGCGTGTGCCCGCTGCTTCGGCAACAGCGCCTCCCTGAGCGACAGCGGTGCGGGTCGCCTCCTGCGCCAGCTCTTTGCGCACCTTGTCCTGGTCTTCTTCCTTCGGCGCATAGCTGGTCTGCTGGATGGTGTTCGCGCCGTGCTCCAGCACGCCGGACAGAATTGCGCCAACTTTTTCCGGCGTGGTCCGGAAGCTGACCGAGGTGTTGCCGGTATATCCCACGATCTTCTGCTGTCCGCTCTTCTCTTCGTGCGTCTGCGGCTGGAAGGAGACCTGGTCTGTGGCAAGCCGCTCCGCACCTTGTCCGCGCAGCCATTCGAGTAGTGTCTGCGAGCGCTGTGCGAGATCACGGGAAACCGATGCCGCGTCTGCACCCTGCGTCTGTATGCCCACCGACACATCCGCAACCGTGTTCGGAATGCGGCGATGCGCCGTAGCGCTGGTGGAGACGATACCGGCATTCACCGGCAACGTCAGCTCGTTGCTTTGCTGCGCGCGGGCAAGCCCGATGGGCAGCACAGCAAGGGAAAAGAGGAGCAGGGCGGAGAGCGTGGCAGAGCGTCTACGATTCATGCTGGGCTTCATGCTTGGCACTTTACGCCATTCCGTTGGTCTCTGAGTTACTTATCCGCACCGACCATCTCTTCGACACTTCCCGCGGTTTTCGGCCTGTAGGCTGACTCGGGAATCGTCGCCAGCGTAGAGGCCTGCAGGCGCGGCGTGAGGCCGTAGAACTGCTGAAAGCTCATGATGAGCGGACGCCACGTGTCAGGATCGATGCGGTCCGGTTCGCCCGTCACGAGGATCGAACTATCCGCGTGAACGCGCACGATCTCGACTTCAAGCGCAACCAGGTTGCCGCGGATAGCAGCATTGTCTTCCGCGATGCGGTGTAAATCTGTGAGACGTGCCTCGAGTTGAATCGGGCACTCCAGCGCGCGTGGTGGTGCGACTACTTCTGAGGGCACTGGCGTAAGGTCGGCGCGCTCGAATTTCTGCGCTTCGTGACGGTATCCGCGCTTCTGTTTGAACTCCGGCACAGGATCGCTCGCTGTGGTGAGCGCAAGCCGGTCAACGATGGGCGCCATCGCTGCCGACGGCAGGTTCAACACGCACTCACCGGTGCGGAGGATGTTCTGCGGCGTGGCGGAGCGAGCGCCGAATCCAAGCATGCAGCGCCAGCCCAGCCACCACGCCGACGACATGGGCGCCAGATTCGCGCTGCCGTCCGGGTTAAGGGAGCTGACGAGCACCACTGGCGTGCCGAAGTAGAGAATTGCGGGGTTTGTCGTGGTCAACATGGCTATAGCGTAGGGTGGGCGAAATCAGCCGGCACTCCGAAGCTTGCGGTAGAAGTAAGAGAGCCGCAATTTTATGGGGCTGGTGTGAGTTAGCATGGGCGGCATGGCTCGCATATCTCGTCGCGTGATTCTGGCCGCAGCGCCGCTTCTTCCATTGGCTCCTTTCGTCATTCGCTCCTCGTTCGGCCAGCATCGCGGAGCACGCAAAGCGCAGCTCTACGTTGGCACCTATACCCATGACATGGGTCCGGGCGGTCAGGCGGATGGCATCTACCTGGCGGAATGGGATGCTGCTGCCGGCGCGCTCGGGCCGCTCGGTCTCGCGATGAAAACGGCGAATCCATCGTTCCTGGCGGTGCCGCCCAGCGGCGACGCGCTCTATGCAGTGAATGAAAACGAGGATGATCCGGAGCCCGGCGGCGGCAAGGGCGGCTCGGTGACGGCATTTCGCCGCGATCGGACGACGGGCAGTCTTACTCAGCAGAACGTCAAGCCGTCCGGCGGCAGCGATCCTTGCCATATCACCGTCGATCGTGCGAATCGGGCGGTCTTTGTGGCGAATTACTCCAGCGGCTCACTCACTTCGTTCCGCGTGACGCCCCAGGGAATCGAAGGCCCGGTCTTTCAATTTAACGCTCATGGCAGCGGGCCGAACAAAGAGCGGCAGGCGGGCCCGCATATTCATTGCGTCACCCTTTCTCCCGATGAGCGCTTTCTACTGGTGAGTGATCTCGGCACGGACCACATCTGGATTTTTCATGTCGATCTGAAAACGGCGGAGCTCAAGGAGACGGGAGCGCCATGGCAGGCGACGCCTGGCTCCGGTCCGCGTCACACGCACTTTCATCCCAGCGGCAAGTGGGTTTACTCGATCAACGAGCTGACCTCCACTGTCGACGTTCTGGCGTGGGATGCGAAGAGCGGCACCCTCAAGGAGCTCTCGGAGGTTCCGCTGCGCGGGTCATCCTTCCCCCCAGACAGTAGCGGCGCAGAGTTGGCCATCGATCGCGGCGGCCGGTTTCTCTATGCTTCCCACCGCGGCGAAAACACGCTGTTGGTCTTCTCGATCGATCCGGCAAGTGGCGCTCTTACATTCGTGCAGCGCATTGGATCCGGCGGCAAGAATCCGCGGGACTTTACGCTCGATCCGTCGGAGAAGTGGCTTGTCGCGGCCAATCAGGACACGCAGAATGTCGTGGTATTCGCGCGCGATCCGCACACGGGCAAGCTGACCCAGACCGATCGAAGTGTTCACGTGGGCGCGCCGGTTGGGGTGCTGTTTGTCTAGCTTTTAAGACAGGTATTCCTTCAGGAACGGATCGTCTGAGTGCACCAGGTCGTGGGTCGATCCGTCAAAGGCCAGCTTGCCCTCGTGCAACAGCATGAAGCTGGTATCGCGGTCCGCTTCGCCCTCGGGCAGCGCCACCATGGTGTTCTGGTCGCGATCGAAGTAGTGCGTCGCCAGCATGAAGGCATCCTGCAGGCGATGCGTAATCAGGATAGAGCTGGTGTGATAGACGTCGCGTTGCTTCATGATGAGCGCGATGATGTTGGTGGAAGTAATGGGATCGAGGCCGCCGGTTGGCGAGTCGTAGAGCAGCAGGCTGGGCTTGGCAATGATGGCGCGCGCGATGGCGACGCGCCGCCGCATCCCGCCGGAGAGCTGCGAGGGAAACTTCTCCATGGTCTTGTCCAGCTCGACAAATTTCAGCGCCTCCTCCACACGCTGATCGATCTCGTCAGGCGGCACATGATGTTCCATCAACTGGAAGCCGACGTTGTCGCGAATGTTCATGGAGTCGAAGAGCGCGCCTTCCTGGAAGACCATGCCCACGGCTGAGCGCAGCTCGAAGATCTCTTTCTCCTGCATCGCGGTGATCTCATGGCCGAAGACGAAGATGCGTCCGCTGTCCGGGCGGATGAGGCCGTTCGCCAGCTTCAGCAGGACGCTCTTGCCGCTACCCGCAGGCCCCAGCAGCAGGCGGGTTTCCCCGTGCTTCACCTGGAACGAGATGTGCTTGAGGACTTCGTTGCGATCGAAGGCGATGGAGACATCCTCGAAGACGACGGGCAGCTCGCCTGGCTTGGGCTGAAAAGGGCTGGCCGTGGGTTCCTGGAGGGCGGCGGGCATTAGCGTCCGAAGATACCGATCATGAAGCGGCTGATGATGAAGTCGATGACGATGATAAGCACCGAGGCGACCACGACTGCCTGGGTGGTGGAGCGGCCCACGCCCTGCGTGCCGCCGCGGGTGGACATGCCGAAGTAGCAGCCGACCGACGCGATGATGAAGCCGAAGAAGACCGGCTTGACGAGCCCCTGGAGCACATCAGGATATTGCAGAGACTGGTATGCGGTGTGGAAGTACTGCGAGCCGCTCTGGCCCAGCAGATATACGGCGACAAATGCGCCGCCCAGCGTGCCCACCGTGTCCGAGATGATGGTGAGGAAGAAGTTCATGATTACGGTGGCCACCATGCGCGGCACCACCAGCTTCTTGATCGGATCGGTGCCCAGCGCGCGCATGGCATCAATCTGTTCTGTTACCACCATCGAACCCAGCTCCGACGCCATGCCCGAGGCATTGCGGCCGGAGATCATCAGCGAGGTCAGGACCGGACCCAGCTCCTTGATCATCGAGAGCGACACCAGGGTTCCGGTGAGCGCGGTGGCGCCAAAGGTCGCCAGAGACGAGGAGGACTGCAGCGCCAGCACCGCGCCGGTGAAGAAGCCGGTCAGGATGACAATCGGGATGGAGCCGACACCAATAATGTCGGCCTGAGTAAAGATATCGTTAACGTACCGCGGACGGCGGAAGAGGTTCGTGATCGCCCGGCCGGAGAGAGTTGCGTAATCCTGGACGGATCGGACGCTTTTCTTGGCAAAGCCATCCAGCGTAGCGAAGGGCATGGGGGAATTGTAACGGCAGACAGCAATACCCATGCGGCGAGGGCGTAGCGGAAACATTCGTGTGCAGGCTCAGTCCGGCGGTGTACCATCGTGGCGTCATTCGCGGTACCGCCCGGAAGGAGCCATTTATGGCAGCGACCTACGACTTGAAACACGGGGCCAATGGGGAGAAGTACCGCTTCAATTTGAAGGCTGCAAACGGAGAAGTGGTCCTGGTGAGCGAGAGCTACGAGAGCAAGGAGAGCGCGCTCGATTGCATCGAATCGGTGAAGGAAAATGCGCGGCTTGATGACCGCTTCGAGCGGAAGAACTCAAAGCGGTCCGAGCCTTACTTCGTACTGAAGGCCGCCAACGGCCAGATCATCGGTATCAGCGAGATGTACTCCTCTGAAGCGGCGTGCGAAAACGGCATCGCTTCGGTGAAGAAGAATGGCCCGCTCGCGCAACTCCGGGATCACACTACCCACTGAGGACCGGCCGTCCGGGCGAATGCGCCTGCGACGCGCATTGTTGAATTCGCTCCGTTGTCGCTCACGTTCAAACCTGTGGGTGAGCTGACTTTATTCCTTCTGCTTCTTGCGTATCTCGATGTTCAGCCGCTTGATCTTTTGATTCAGGGTGGAGAGCGGGATGCGGAACTGCTCGGCGGCCTCGGTCTGGTTCCAGTTGGAGCGTTCGAGCTTGTCGATGATGATGCGGCGCTCGATGTCCTCGAGAATGTCGAAGAGCGACGCATTCGCATCGTGCTCCAGCAGGGAGGCCGAGTAGGAGCGGCCCGTCAGCTCCCCGGGAAGCACGTCGAGTGCGATCACCGGAGTGGGTGAGAGCGCGACTCCGCGCGCGATGACGTGCTCCAGCTCGCGCACATTGCCAGGCCACTCGTAATCCATCATCGCTCGCATCACTTCGGGGGCAAGCCGCCGCCTTTCAAGCTGGTTTTCTTCCGAGAAATGCTCGAGGAAATGGGCCGCCAGTAACGGGATGTCTTCGCGGCGGGCGCGCAGCGGCGGCAGATCGATGGTGACCACGTTGAGCCGATAGTAAAGGTCTTCGCGGAAGCGGCCTTCGCGCACACCCTGTTTCAGATTGCTGTTCGTGGCGGCCAGGATGCGGACATCGACCTGCACCTCCTGCACCGAGCCCAGGGGACGGAAGCGGCGGTCCTGCAGCACACGCAGGATCTTCGCTTGCGTCTCCAGCCCCATGGTGCCGATCTCATCCAGGAAGAGGGTGCCACCGTTGGCGATCTCGAACAGACCTTTCTGCGCTGCGTGCGCAGAGGTGAATGCCCCCTTCACGTGGCCGAAGAGCTGCGACTCCAGCAGCTCCGTAGGCAATGCGCCGGTGTTGATCGGCACGAACGGCTTATCGCGGCGCGGAGAGTTGGAGTGAATGGCCTTGGCAATCACGTCCTTGCCGGTGCCGGTCTCCCCCTGGATCAGGACCGTGAAGCGCGATGGCGCCACCTGAGCCACCAGGTCCAGGATGCGCAGCATCGGCTCGCTCTTGCCTACGATGTTCTCGAAGGTGTAGCGCTGCTTCATCGCGCGCTTGAGCTGAACGTTCTCTTCTTCCGTGCGGTGCTGCGAAATGGCGGCGCGGATATCCGCAAGGAGCTTTTCGTTCTCCCACGGCTTCTGAACGAAGTTGCGTGCGCCGGCGCGGATGGCGTCCACGACATTCGTCACCGTGCCGTAGGCCGTGATCATGATGACCGGCAATTGTGGATGCCGGTCCAGGATGCGTGGCAGCAGGTCGATGCCGTTCACACCCGGCAACGCAAGATCGAGCAGCACCAGGTCGTAGGGTTGGCGCTCCAGTTCGTCCAGGCCTTTGACGCCGTCCGGTGCGGCGCCGACGCTGTAGCCTTCCAGCATCAGCAGAGTTTCGAGCGATTCACGGATAGCCGCTTCGTCATCGATGATGAGGATGCGGGCGGCCTGGATATCGCCAGCCGCCGCGCGCGGAGCCAGCACCGTAGTGCCTTCAGACATGTAGTGCTTTCCTTACGGCGGGGAATTCGAGACGGAAGGTCGTGCCGTGTCCAACCGCACTCTCTACCTGGATGCGGCCTGCGTGCTCCTGGATGATGCCGTAGGTGACTGCCAGACCCAGGCCGGTGCCGCGGCGCTGCCCTTCCGACGGCGCATTCTTGGTGGTGAAGAACGGGTCGTAGATGCGCTGCATGTGCTCCGGTGCGATCCCAGCCCCGGTATCTGCGATGAGCACGCCAACGCGGCCATTCACCTCGGTTGTCACCTGGAGCGATCCACCGGCGGTCATGGCATCCTTTGCGTTGAGGAAGAGATTCAGGAAGACCTGCTGCAGCTTATCGGCGTTACCGACAATGCGGGGCAGCTCCGGCTTGAGCTTCACGTCCAGTTGAACCGAAGCCGTCTTGAACTGGTGTTCCAGTAAGGTCAGCGTATCGCGAATCACGCTGTTCAGATCAATCTCCGAGAATTCGGTGCTGCCGGTGCGGGAGAAGTTCAGCAGGCTGTTCACGATTCCCGAGGCGCGGAAGGTCTGGCTGGTGATGCGATCGAGCAGCGGGGCCAGCCGCTCATTGCCGCGCACCTCCTTGGCCAGCATCTGGGTGTAGCTGGAGATGACGGCCAGCGGCGTGTTGACCTCGTGCGCGACGCCGGCAGCCAGCAGGCCGATGGAGGAAAGCTTCTCCGCCTGGGCGAGCTGCGATTCAAGCTGCATGCGGCCGGTGATGTCATCCACCAGGATGATGCGGCCGACCACGGAGAAGCTGCGCGAGACCAGCGGGGCGATGGCGATGTTGGCGGTGCGAGTCTCGCCGGTCGGCATCGGAAGCGGGAACTTGTACAGGTTATGGACGCCGGGCTCGTCCTTCACGCGATGGAATTCGGTCATGAATTCCGCCGGGAAGATGTTGCCGATGGGTTGATTTAGTACGTCGACGCGCGGCATGGCGAACATCACTTCCATCTGCGCGTTCCAGCTCTCGACTGTTTCGTCGAGGCCAATGGCGAGGATGCCGACGTTGATGGACTCGACGATGTTCTCGTTGAACTCTTTAAGCCGCTCGTACTCGGAGACCTTTTGGGCGAGCGATGCATAGAGGCGGGCGTTCTGAATAGCGATGCCGACGTAGGAGGCGAGTGACTCCAGCAATTCCACGTCTTCGGAGGAGAGGAAATCGCCGGAAGTGGTGCGACCCAGACCAACCACTGCGATGGTGCGCTGCTGAACCCGACAGGGCAGGTAGTAGTGCAGATCGAGTGCTTCGGCCGCGGCGCGCTCCGGCGCGGTCAGGTATAGCGCCTGACTCGGGTTCTCGAAGAACAGGTGCGAGCCGGTCTCGCCGTGCTCGGCGGGCCGGGTCGACGATAGATGTCCAGAATCAGCGCGGCCGGATTCAAAGTTGAGAAAGCTCAGGTCCAGCGCCTTCGCAGCGGATCCAGTCACGGGCGTGAGGACAGCACCCAGACCTGTCGCCGCAGCAAGCGTGTAGTGTCCGCGGGGACCATCCAGGAAGAGCGCAACACGGGAGACGAGCAGCGTTCGCGTCAGGCGATCGGTTACCGACGCCAGAACAGCGTCGAGATCGGTCTCCGAGCTTAGTCCGCGGCCGAATTCGATCAGGGTCTGGCGATAGTCATACCGCCGGCGATCGAATACCCGGTCGACACGCGCCTGAATGGCGCGCTTCAGCGGATCGAAGAGCTGCGCCGTGATGATGATGGTTGCGATCAGTCCCCAGGAGCCGAAGCTCGGCAGATTTTTGTGGATAAGCTCTGCAGCCAGGGCAACCGCGCCGAAATAAAGTCCGATCAGCGAGGCAGTTGCCAGGGTGTAGGCGACGCCGCGCTTGAAGATCAGATCCACATCCATGAGCCGGTAACGCACGATGGCCCAGGAGAAGGTCAGAGGCAGAAAGACCAGGCAAAGACCGGCAACCTTCTGAAGGATCGATGGCACCGGCCAGTCCGCCAGGAAGGGCACCACTTGCAGAATGGTGAAGGGGATCACCGTTAGCAGGGTGCCGCGGGTGAGCCATTTGAGCTGCTGGCGGCGCAGGGGGTCCTGCGTAACCCGGTAATGCCCGAAGAAGACCACCGCGGCCAGCACGTAATACGCGGCGAGGTAGCCGACGGCAATCTGGTCCAGCCGGTGCGACAACCGTTGGGTGGCTGACCAGAGCGTGAAGGCCATCGCCTGCATCGCGATCACGACGACGGCAGGCAGGTAGACCAGGCCGAGCACCCCGCGGCGCCGCATCAGGCCACTGCGACTGTCGCGGTCTTCCGGAAACGCGAGAGCGAAGTGAAGAAAGAGCGCAGGCTGCAACGCGCCGGCGACGATCCAGCCCCAGTAGATCGTCCAGTCGAAGGTGTTCAGCTTGCCGGTGTATTGGAAGGCATAGAGAACGAACGATGCGAGGCAGAAGACGTAGAAGTGCGTGGCATGCGGCGCGGTCCAGCGCCGGAAGAGCACATAGAGGCCGATCAGCAGATAGACCAGCGCGACCAGCCGCAGTCCTTCGTATTGGGAGCGATCGACTGCGATCAGAATTACCGGGGCGTCGATGCGGACGCCGGAGCGCAACAGGGTGTAGTCGATGCGGCGGTAGACGCCGGTGCGGAACCACTCGCGGACCAGGCTGGCCAGCCGCGGCGTCGGATGATCGCCTGCTGCCAGCAGAACGTCGCCCGGCTTGATGCCGGCGTGGTCTCCAGGGCTGCCCGCCGGAACGCGCTGCGCTTCCAGCCCGCCGCGCGCCTCCATCCACCAGATGCCGTCGGTCGGCTTCTGATACTCGGCGTCCTTCACCAGGTTCAGCGATGCAAAGACGATTGCCGCCAGCGTGAACAGCGCCAGCAAGACGACGGTAAGCCGGGTTGAGATCGACTTTTGCATGTGCCCTGGGGGAACAGAGACAGGAGTGGATTCAGTCTAGTGCGAAGCACGCAGCTTGCCAGCCCTCTGCATTGGACTGGTGGGACAGAATTTCGTCCCTAAACTGCTCAAAACAAGATAAATATAGTGAGTGAAGACGGTTTGATCGGTGTTCTCGTCCCATTTTGTCGCGCCGGCGGTTCCGCGAAACGGTAGGCAGCTATGGTGAGGCATAGGGCATATATCGGATTTTCGTATCCATTCAAGCCGCCCCGGGACCGGAGCGGGTTCCAAGATGGGTCAGAAATCAGAAAAGGTGATGTGACCTGTGCGCAGCCGGGCCTGCTCCGCCGATACATCTTTTTCGAAGATGCAGCTTTCTATGTTTCAGGAGTTTAAATATTCTTGCCAATACGATCACTTTCTGATGACGCTCCCGGGAGGCTCCGGATGTCCCTTGATGCTTGGATGACTGCCTTAGCAGATTCGCAGGAGACGGAGGAATTCGTGCGCGTGCACGATGCACGGATGCGCTGCCTCGTAACCGGCAGCGGACCCTCTCTGCTTCTGCTGCATGGTTTGCTCGGTACAGCGGACGCCTGGGGCCCTGCCACGCAGCGACTGGCCGCCAGCTCGACCGTCTATGCGCCGGACGCTCTGGGAATCGGCGGTTCGGACCGTGTTCCAAGACTGGATGTGAGCCTGAGTGCGACCGCGGGCCGGCTGATTGAACTGATGGATGCGAAGGGCATCGGCCAGGCGGACATCGTTGGCACTTCGCACGGCGGATCCGTAGCTCTGATGCTGGCTGCTCTCTATCCGGAACGCGTTCGCAGCCTGGTCCTTCATGCGCCGGCAAATCCCTTTTCCGATGTTGCCGACCCACTCATTCGCTTCTACCGCACGGCCCTGGGACGCTGGTTTGCCGGCCGTCTACCCGCCGTGCCCGCCGGCGTTCAGTCGCTGGCCCTGGGACGCATGTACGGAGACGCCAGCCGTGTCCGTAACGGTTCTCTGGAGCGCTATATTGCGTCGCTTCGTGTTCCCGGGACGGTCTCCTATGTCCTGAGCATCCTGGACCGTTGGGAGCTGGATATGGCGACGCTCCAAGCGGCGCTGCCGGCGGTGCGCAAGGTGCCTGCTTTGCTGCTCTGGGGAGATCGTGATCGCGCTGTGAGCCTGCGCAGCGGCGAACGGCTGGCCGAATACTTCGACCGCTCGGCCCTGATGGTGATTCCCGGCGCCGGCCATCTACCCCATGAGGAGGTTCCGGTCGCCTTTGCCGGGGCAATCAATGGCTTTCTGGGCGGCTTGAAGCGGGGTGAGGCACATCCCAGTGTTCACAGGACGCAGGTGGCCGCTCAGAGCGATGCCGCCTGATCGCGGCCTGCTCTTGCGAGGGATGCGGCATAATTGCAGCACCTCGCATGAGGGCAGGGAGGATGCATTGAAACACTTCAGAAACCGGATGGGTACATTCGTTGTCAGCGCGGCGCTGGTCGTAGGCGGAGTTGCGCCTGTGTTGCTGGCGCAGACCGCTGGCCAGGACATCAAGCACGCCGGCACCGACACGAAGGACGCCGCCAAGGATACGGGCCACGGTGTGGCGAAGGGCACGTCGAAGGTTTACGACAAGACGAAGGAAGGCACAGAGAAGGGCTACGACAAGACGAAGGAAGGCACGGAAAAGGGCTACGACAAGACCAAGGCTGGCACCAAGAAGGCATATCACAAGACCACAGGAGGCACGAAGCACGTGGTCCACAAGTCTGCCACTGCTACCGAGCACGGCGCCGACAAGGTGGAAGACAAGACCGACCAGCACCCGCAGTAACGACGGTAGAAAAACCTGGCGCGCGGCCGGCTGGCTGCGCGCCTTTTCCATTGGCGGCAGTTCAGAGCGTCTTCACAGTTACTTATACTTACTGTGCACGGCCACGCACTGCGAAGTGGCCTTTCTTGATGGAAAAAACGCCACGCGGACAGTGGCGCTCTTGTTTACACCTACACTGAAAATGCTCTAGCTGGCCAGATAGACGCCGCGGCGATGGAATCGCGGGTCGGTGAGTTGCTGGAGCATGAAGTTCGCCACATCGGCGCGTGGGATGCGGCGGCTGCTGGAAGGAAGCGCATCCGGCAGCACGCGATAGGTTCCCGTTGGCGGGTCGTCGGTAAGGCGCGGTGGCCGCACGATGGTGTAATCAAGATCGCTCGCCGCCAGAAAGCGCTCCTGCGCACGCTGGTCTGCCATGGGATGGCGCAGCAGCGTGGCCCGCGCGATCGCGAAGAGCACGGTTGCGAGCGGTGGCTGATACTTGCCCGCCGGGTAGAGCGCGCCGGCCGCACCAACCGTGATGATGCGGTCGACGCGATGAAAGTGCATGCCGTTGATGATGAGAGGAATGGCGCGGCTGAGGAGCGGATCGGCTTTGAGCGTGCGTGAGCCCAGCGCGCAGAAGACCGCACGGTGGCCCTCGATGGCATCGCCCACCGACTGCGGATCGAACAGATCACCCTCGACCACGCGCAGTCCGTCGCGAGGTTCAAGCGACTGCCCATTACGCACAAAAGCCGTCACGGAGTGACCATGGTCGAGCGCGCCAGCGACCAGTAGCCGGCCAATACCTCCAGTAGCACCGAAAATTATGACCTTCATGAATGTTCCGAGGGAAGAGACCAGCAAGGGTCACTATACAGGGTGCCCTTCTGCTCCGTGACAATCGTGTCTGTATTGTCCCGGGAGCGATTCGCAATCGATGTGCGATCGCAATAGACGTTTGCCGGACAAACCGGCCATGGCGATCGTCATCCCACAAAGCAGGAGCGTGATCGACATGCCGGAACACATAGCGTTGGAC
>CAVQJM010000031.1:0-234524 GCA_963712845.1 uncultured Acidobacteriaceae bacterium | reverse complement strand
TCGTATTCAGCTCGACTGCGCGGTGAATCAGCGACTCCTGATACGGCGGCAGCAGACCCTGGCGTCGCGTCGCGGTCGCCATCAGCTTCAGCTCGTCGGGGGAATGTACCTGCGCCTCGTTGACAGCGATGGTGTGAAACAGCCGCAGGACCAGGCTGGCCGAGCCATTCATGAAGACCACAAACGGGCGGGTCAACCGGATGAACACCAGCATCGGCGGGGCCACGCCGAGCGCAAGCTGCTCCGGGCTGCGCAACGCCAGCGATTTCGGCACCAGCTCACCCACAATGACTTGAAGGTAGGTGATGCAGGCAAAAGCGATGGCTGCACTGGCTGCATGGGCGAAGAACGCGGCATGGGGCAGCGCAGACAGCGGCCGCTGGATCAGGGGGGCCACCACAGGCTCGCCCAGCCAGCCGAGTGCCAGGCTTGCCACCGTCACCCCGAACTGCACCGCAGAGAGCGTGTCATTGAGCGAGTTGCGCAACTGGGCCACAGCCCGCGCGCCGGGACGAGACTGCGCCAGCAATTGCTCCACCCGGGTGGCGCGCAGGCTCACCAGCGCGAACTCTGCCGCTACAAAGAAGCCGTTCGCCAGGATGAGCCCGACGATGGCAACAATGTGGAAGAGCGTCCAGTGAACCATGTGGATAGGGTAAAGCAGCGCTTCACCGCCGCGGCTCCAACTGGCTGCCGGTTATGATCGGGCAGCCGGAGAACTGCATGACCACCGCGGAATCAGGACCGCAAGGCCAGGCGTGGCGGGCGCTGGTGCTGATCTACGCCAGCGTCCAGTCCCTGCTGCTCACCGCCATCGCGATGCTGGTGTATCCCGGCGGCGCCGTCTACCAGCCGAACGCGAGCCGCTATCTCTTCTTCCGCAACTTCTTCAGCGACCTGGGCGCCACCATCACTCCCTCCGGACGCCCGAATCTCCCCTCACACATCCTGTTCGCCATCGCTCTGGGCTCGGTGGGGCTCGCGCTGATCCTGGCTTCGTCCAACTGGAAGGTCATCGCCGCCAGACGGCAGAGAAATCGTTCAGCTGGCTGGGCCTCGCAGGCATTCGAAATCGTCGCCGGGCTCGGCTTCATCGGCATCGCCGCAACCCCCTGGAACCTGGTGCTCGATGCCCATAACGGCTTCGTCCGCGCAGCCTTCGGTTTTCTGCTGGCCTACGACCTGTGTCTTCTGCTCATCCAGCTTCGCAATCGCTGGCCGGCGGCCTACACGGCAGCCAATTCCATCTACCTCCTGCTCCTCATCGCCTACGTTGCAATCCTCTTCTTCGGGCCGCGGCTGGATACGAAAAGCGGCCTGGAGTTCCAGGTCGGCGCGCAGAAGATCATCGTGTATGCCTCCGTAATCAACCTTGGCCTCCAGGCGTTGTCCGTCTACTTGGAGGCAGGGCGCTTCTCCCGGAAGCGGCGGGAAAACCTCGCCGCCTGACGGGAATTTTGAATTCAGCCCGAAAACGCGAAATGTCTCCCTCTCTAAAATGGTCCCTGGGGGAACCTTTTTCACGGGCCGCGCGTAGCATACGGTGGACCGGGGCGTGTCCTCGGACTGGAGGGATGCTGTGGCGGCTCGGAAGCGCACGCGGTTCTGGTTGTGGGGCTCGCTCGGTGCGCTGGTCACCCTGGTGGTTCTGATTGCGGCCGTTGTCGCCCATAGCAGCGGCACCAAGATCGATGGCAGCCGGATCGCCACCGTCAGCCGCATGGACATCGCCAAGAGCGTCGTAGCCACCGGCAAGGTACAGCCCATCACCAAGGTCGAAGTAAAGTCGAAGGCCAGCGGCATCGTGGAGAAGTGGTACGTGGATGCAAACGCCCGCGTGCACAAGGGCCAGGTCCTGGCCCAACTCGACCAGGTGGAAATCCTCGCGCAAGTTGCCGCTCAGCGCGCCACATTGCAGGCTGCCCAGGCCAATGTAAAAACGGCGGAAGCCGACATTACCCAGGACGAAGTCACCGCAAGAGCGCCGGACCTGCCCATGTACGCGGCAACGCTGCGACGCAACCAGGAGATGAAGGACGCAGGAGTGGTCAGTCAGCAGGCACTGGATGACGCCAACCGCGACTACCTCTCCAATCTGAACAAGCAGCGCACCGCCATTGCCACCGTCGCCGTGGATCGCGCCAAGCTGCTGCAGGCACAGGCGCAAGTCGCCGAAAGTCAAGCCAGTCTAAGGCAACTGGAAGAACAGTTGAGCTACACCACCGTTGTCTCGCCCATCGACGGCGTGGTCCTCTCACGGGACGTCGAAGTGGGCGATGCCGTCAGCTCCATCCTGGTCCTCGGTTCAACCGCTACCCTGGTATTCACCCTCGGCGATACCAGCCAGGTGTACGTGGATGGCAAAGTGGACGAAGCGGATATCGCCAACGTGTATATGGGACAGCCCGCCCGCATCCGCATCGAGTCCTTCAAGAATCGAACCTTCGCCGGCAAGGTCACGCGCATCGCGCCGCTGGGCGTGGAGAAAGACAACGTCACTACCTTCGCCGTGCGCGTCTCCATCGACAATCCCACCGGTGAGATCAAAGCCATGATGACGGCCAACGCCGAGATCCTGATCGACGAGCACAAGAGCGTGCTCGCCGTCCCCGAGCAGGCGATCAGCTATGACGCGCAGAAGCACGCATTCGTGAACGTGCCGGATCCGAAAGCCAAGGACGGCATGCGCAAGGTGGCAGTAACAGTGGGCCTGGCAAACGGCAGCAACACAGAGATCGCCAGCGGCTTGAAAGAGGGCGACAAGGTGGTCCTGCAGCAGTAGGTGAGAGGGAGAAAACAAATGACAACGATGATGATGGCAATGCGAGCGGCAGCGCTCTCGGCAGCCGCACTGGCGATTCCCGCCATGGCGCTGGCCTCCGACTCAACGTTTGACAAGACGCTGAGCGTGAACGGCTCAGTGCAACTGGAGGTCTCCACCGGCTCCGGCTATGTGCACGTCAACCCCGGCTCGGACAACCAGGTGCACATCATCGGCCACGTGCATGCAAACCACGGCTGGATGGGCGGCAACAGTGAGGATCAGGTCAAGCAGGTCGTCGATAACCCGCCGATTCAGCAGAGCGGCAACACCATCCGGGTCGGCCAGATGCACGAGAGCTGGTTCAATCATGTCTCGATCGACTACGACGTCACCACGCCCAAAAGTACGCACCTGAAGGCGGAGTCCGGCTCCGGCGACCTGAAAGCCGTCTCCATGAACGGTGGCGTCCGGCTTGAGACCGGTTCCGGCTCCGTCAATGGCGATGACCTGGGAGGCGATGGCTATCTTCAGACCGGCTCGGGCGACATTCGCGTCAACTTCTCCAACGGCGGCAACGTCACAGCGGGCGCGGGCTCCGGCTCGATCCGCCTGACCGGCGTGAAGGGCAGCCTGAAGGCCGAAACCGGCTCGGGCGATATCAGCATCGCCGGCCAGCCAATCGATGGCTGGAAGATCGAAGCCGGCTCCGGCTCCATCGACCTGAACCTTGGCGGATCGAAGTTCACCCTCGATGCCGAGACCGGCTCCGGCTCCATTCACACGGACCAGGCCATCAGCATGCAGGGCAGCCTGGAGCGCCACCACATCACCGGCAACGTGGCCGGCGGCGGCCCCACGGTGAAAGTCGAGACCGGTTCCGGCAGCATCCGCATTCACTAGCGCAACAATCGCCTCAAGGCCGCGGAGCGAAATCTCCGCGGCCTTCCTTTTAGACTGAGAGCAATGATCGAGCGCCTGCGCCCGCTCCCCTCCGCCGCTTCTCTCCGGCTCATCGCCTTCGACCTCGATGGCACCCTCATCGACTCCCGCGCCGATCTCGTCGCCAGCGTGAACGCCACCCTCGCGCACCTGGGCCGTCATCCCCTGCCCGATGCAGTCATCGCCAGCTATATCGGCGATGGCGTCCACATGCTGGTGCGCCGCGCCCTGGGCGATCCGGAGCACGAGGAGATCGTCACTGACGCCGTGAGCTTCTTCCTGACCTACTACCGTGTCCACAAACTCGACCACACCTACGTCTACGAGGGCGTGCTCGATGCGCTGGCGGCCATCGCTCGAGCGCTCCCCGACACCAGCATCGCTGTCCTCACCAACAAGCCCGTGCGCCCCTCCGAGGAGATCTGTGCCGCGCTGCGGCTTGGCGCCGCACTGCTTTCGTATCTACGGCGGCAACTCCTTTGAAACCAAAAAGCCCGATCCGCTCGGCCTGGAGACGCTGATGCGCGAAGCAGCCGCCACGCCGGAACAAACCTTGATGATCGGCGACTCCGATGTGGATGTCCTGACCGCGCGCAACGCGGGCGCAAGCGTCATTGGCTGCCGCTTCGGCCTGGCGCCGCATTCCCTTGCCGACGCCCCTCCCGACTGCCTCGTCGACTCTCCATCCGAGTGGCTCGAAGCGATCGGCATTCCACAAAACAGCTAAGGCTCCAGCCCATACAATTGAGTTATGGGTCTTTTCGATCGGCTGAAGAAGCCACCATATAACCCGGACGCACCCGTGAATGTCCCGGCAGAACCGATTATTCCGGAATACTCGGCCATTCCAATCGCGCAGTCCGCGATTCCCGAGCCTGAGCTCCCGGAACGGCACGAACAGGTCCCTGAAGAGCCCTCACCGGCCCTTGCGGCCGCTACGCCCGGACGCCGCTTCGTCTCCGTGCCCGAAGAACGCTTCAATCTGGACGACACCAACCGCCTCGCGCAAGCCATGGAAGTTCCCCGCGAGCAGCGCGACAGCCGCTGGCTGGACGCCCTTCAGGGCGCGGCATGGAATGCCTCGATCGTGCTCCCCACCGAGCCCGTCTTCCTGGGGCCGGACGGCATGCCCTACGTTCGTCTGGAGCTGCCGCCTGTCGGCGAAGCCGTCGAAACCAACTGCCTCTCCAACCTTTTCGTCTCCATGGCGGAACAGGGATTGGGCGTTGCGTTCTTTAAGAACAATACCGACCCGCCCGAAGCTGCCGAATACGTCATGCCTACCGGAGTGCTCGAGTCGCTCCGCGCCTATGGCACCTGGGACGGCGATCCCGACGATGTTGCGGAACTAACCGCGCAACCGCAGCAGCACGCCGCCGACAGCGGCATCGAGAAGACCGATGTCGAAACCGAGCGGCAGGTCATGGTCGGTCCGCCCTCCGAAAGCTACCTGCCCAAACACACAGCGCGCCTGCTCTACCGGCATCTCACGGAAGGCTGGAAGATGGAGGACCCGCGCATCGCCCTGGTCGTCGATCCGCAGATGACGCCGACGCGCAATCTGGTCATCGGGCGCAAGTTCTCCGAATTCCCCGACCAGGAAACCGCCGGGCAGGCTGCCCGTATGCTGCTGTGGTATCTGCCGCCGCGCCGCTATCTGCTGCTGATGCCGGAGAACTGGTCCGCCGACCAGATGCGCCCGCTAAGCGAGCTGTGCTAACACCCGTGTCAACGACTTCGCAAGAGATACGTCAGCAAATGGACTTTCAGCTCGTCAGCGACTACAAGCCGCGCGGTGATCAGGGCCGCGCCATCGAAGAGATCCTCTCCGGACTCGCCGCCGGCGAGCAGCACCAGACGCTGCTCGGCGTCACCGGCTCGGGCAAGACCTTTACCATGGCCAAGGTCATCGAGGAGATGAACCGGCCCGCACTTATCCTGGCCCACAACAAAACACTCGCCGCACAACTCTTTCACGAGTTCAAGCAGTTCTTCCCCTCGAACGCGGTCGAATACTTCGTCTCCTACTACGACTACTACCAGCCCGAGGCCTACATCCCCTCCGGCGACCTGTACATCGAGAAGGAAGCCACCATCAATGAAGAGCTGGACAAGTTGCGGCTCTCCGCGACGCGCTCGCTCTTCGAGCGCCGCGACGCCATCATCGTCGCATCTGTGAGTTGCATCTACGGCCTCGGCTCGCCGGAGGCCTACTACGGCATGCTGCTGCTGCTCGAGCGCGGCCAGAAGATCAAGCGCGAAGACATCACCAAGCGGCTGGTCGAGATCCTCTACGAGCGCAACGATGGCGACTTCCGCCGCGGCACCTTCCGCGTACGCGGAGACGTCATCGAGGTCTTCCCTACTTACGACGAGATGGCCTACCGCATCGAGCTCTTCGGCGACGAGATCGAAGGGCTCTCGCAGATCGACCCGCTCTTCGGCACCGTGCGCCAGAAGTACGCGCGCCTACCGATTTATCCCAAGAGCCACTATGTCGTTCAGCCCGAGCGTAAGCGCTCGGCTATGGACTCCATCCTCGCTGAGCTGGAGTGGTGGGAAAAGGAGCTCGAAGGCCAGGGCCGCTTGGTGGAAGCACAGCGCGTGCACCAGCGCACACGCTTCGATCTGGAGATGATCAAGTCCGTGGGCTACTGCCACGGCATCGAGAACTACTCACGCCATTTCAGCGGGCGCATGCCGGGCGAGGCGCCGCCCACCTTGCTCGACTACTTCCCGCGCGACTATCTGCTCTTCATCGACGAAAGCCATGCCACCGTTCCGCAGCTCCACGGGATGTGGCATGGAGATCGTTCGCGCAAACAAAATCTGGTTGACTACGGCTTCCGTCTGCCGTCGGCCATGGACAATCGCCCGCTGAAATTCGACGAATTCGAGACGCGCACCAACCAGATTGTCTATGTCTCCGCCACGCCCGGTCCGTACGAGTTGACCAAGTCCTCCGGCGTTGTGATCGAGCAGATCATCCGCCCCACCGGCCTGCTCGATCCCCCAGTCGAGATTCGTCCTATCAAGGGGCAGATCGATGATCTGCTCGCCGAGATTCGCCAGCGCGCTGCGAAAAACGAGCGCGTGCTGGTGACGACGCTCACCAAGCGCATGGCAGAGGACCTGGCCGGCTACTACACCGAGGTCGGCGTGAAGTGCCGCTATATGCACTCGGAGATCGAGACGCTGGAGCGCGTGCGTCTGCTGCGCGACCTGCGCAAGGGTGAATACGACGCACTCATCGGCATCAACCTGCTGCGCGAAGGGCTCGACCTGCCCGAGGTCTCGCTGGTCGCGATCCTCGACGCGGACAAGGAAGGCTTTCTGCGCTCGCAGGGCTCGCTGATCCAGACCATCGGGCGCGCCGCGCGCAATATAAACGGCTGCGCCATCCTCTATGCGGACAAGATGACCGATTCCATGCGACGCGCGATCGATGAGACAGAGCGGCGCCGCGTCACACAAGAGGCCTACAACATCGAAAACGGCATCACGCCGGAATCGATCCTGCGGCCCCTCGACATGTCGCTTGCCCAGATCCTCAAGGCCGAGTACGCCGACCTCACGGAGCAGGACGAAACCACGCCGGAGTTCAGCAGTCAGCAGGAGTTGGATGCCTATGTGGCGAATGTGGAGTCGGATATGCGAGAGGCGGCAAAGAAGTTCGAGTTCGAGAAGGCCGCGAAGCTCCGCGATCGTGTCAAGGAATTGAAGACGAAGGAATTCCTCTTCGGCTGAAGGTCTTTTGCGGACAGCAAAAAAGGCGCCGGTATGTGCGGCGCCCTTCTCACCGGGTCATCACTCAGCCCTTGGCAGCCAGAATCTCGATCTTGTGGATCTGCGGATCGCCGGCGAATAACTCCTTTGCATTCGCCATCAGCGCTTTGGCGATATCTCCGTTCAGGTGAGCTTCTCGCCCAGCATCATCCGGAAAGGTGTCGAAGATGCCAAACTTCCCGCCGCCCATCTTGATTGCGTACCAGCTAATAGTGCCTGGCTCTGCCTCCGCCAGCGGCTGCGCAGACTTGAGGAAGGCCTCCACCTCCGCCTCTTTTCCAACTTTGGCCTGAACCGTGGCCCAGATAGCAAGCTTAACCATGAAGTAACTCCTTTGCCCATCAGATGCTTCAATGGCAAGACTGTTACAGCGGAGACTGTGTAATTTTGGTGTTCCGAGATAGGAAAGCCGTTGTATCGTGGTGCCGTCCCCCAGACCGATCGATAAAGACCGATGTAGACCGATGTGAACCTTTCCGGGCCCGGGGCGTCGGGACTGCGCGGCCGCCTAAGACTTCCGAGGAGGAACGTACGATGCAGTGTCCAGCCTGTTCCACCGAAAATCCCGCCGGCGCCACATTCTGCCAGCATTGCGGCGCGTCACTCTCCGCAGCCCCACCCCCGCCGCCGTCCAGCGGCTATACCCAGGTACCCCAACCGGCCAGCGGTCCCGCCGCTGCGGGCTATGTGCCCGCGTCCGCGCAAACCGGCCTGTCCGACAACTCTGCCGCCGCCCTCGCCTACGTCACCATCATCCCCGCGATCATCTTTCTGGTGATGGAGCCGTACAATCGCAAGCCATTCGTGCGCTACCACGCCATGCAATGCATCGGCCTGCACGTGCTGTGGCTGGCGGTCTGGGTTGTGCTCATGGTGGTAGGCATCATGCTCGCCGTGGTCCATCTCCACCTGCTGGTACTCCTGCTCTGGCCTATCTGCTGGATCGGGCTCGTGATCCTGTGGCTGCTCTGCATCATCAGCGCGGCGCAAGGCAAGTGGTTCAAGCTGCCCATCATTGGCGATTTCGCGCGGAAGCAGGCGGGCGCCTAAAAGGCCAGTTCAGCCAACAGACGAATGGCCGGGAGCGCATCCCGGCCATTCGCTTGTTCGATCCCCAGCCATGCGAGGCATTCCCTGCCACGCGAGCGATCGTGCTCTCTACTCAACTTCCTGCCGGGCCTTGTAGCCATCGCGCGCGATCACGTCGTACTTCAGGTTGTGGTGCTTTTCATCCTGCATCTGCAGTGGTTTGCCCTCGTTGTCCACCAGCTCGACACGGATCTTGCGGTAGGTCCCGTCCTCCTTCGCATTGGTGGGCCGATAGCTGACCACGTACTGATTCCGAATCGCAGAATTGATATCGCGGAAGATCTCGGGCATCTCGCCTTCGAAACGCGGAAAGTATGCCTTGCCGCCGGTCATGCCGGCAAAGGTCCTCAACTCGTTATCGGCCTGCAGGTAGTCGATCTCGTGGGCCCCGAACATGCCGCCGCGCGCGTTGCCCGTCAGGCGCGCCGTTGCGCCGGTGCTGATCGCATAGATGGTCACGTTCGGCGTGGACTTGATCTTCTGCATGGTCTTGTCGAGATTGATCTTGGAAAACGTGTCGATACCGGAGCCGATGAAGATGATGTATTTGCGGCCTTCCACGCGGCTCAGCCGGTCCAGCGTCTCGTAGAAGGCGTCGAAGGTGTTGGTCTCATTGAACCCTGGTATCTGCAGCGAGTTCAATGACTCGTAGACCAGTCGCTTGTCCTCCGTAAAGTCGGTCAGGATATGCGTGTGCATGTCGAAGGTAGCCACCGCAACGTAGTCATCGGGATGCAACTGCTGTGCAAACGCATAGGCAGCATTGCGCATGTCATAGATGAACCAGTAGTTGTTCGCGGCAAATTCGCAGAGCAGCACCGCGGTAATCGGCGCCTGGGTGCGGCCGAAGGAGACGATCTCCTGCGGCTTGCCGTCCTCGAAGATGCGGAAGTTCTCTTCCCTCAGATTGGGTACAAACTGGTGCGTCTTCTCGAGCAGCACGCCAACATCGACGGTCACGACCGGCACATTGACGCGCAGCGAATAGTTCTCCAGTCCCTTCGGATTCTTCACCACCGGCGGTGGCGGCGGAGGCGGAGGCGCACTCTCGGCGGGGTTCTTCTTCGGCAATACGATAGCCCCGTTGTCGCCACCCGGACCGCCCGCCTCGGGCGCAGACTGGTCGTCCTGATTCGGCGCCTGATTGGGAGCCGGATTCTGTGCCGGCGGCGCGGAGCCGGGCATCTGGTATTCGCCGTTGTGCTGCGGCTGCTGTTTTTGCGGCTGCTGCTGCGGGTCGGAAGGCGCCTGCTGCTGGATCAGAAGAGGTGCTCTGCGCAAAGACTGCCGCGGGCGCCACTACAAGGCAGGTTGCCAGCGACGCAGCAAGGAGAAGACGAGTGAGTGGATACACGGGCAAGGAACCGACCTCGGAGTCACATCTTAAGACGGCCGCCCGCGTCGAAAGTTGGCGGCCCGCCTGCAACCGTCTACTGTTAAAGACGTGCCTGCCCACCGTTTCGATGTGTTCGCCGCCCTTTTGTTGTTCACTATTGTTGCCCCGCCTGTGCTGCATGCGCAAACCAGCCCCCCGGCCCAGGCGCCGGAGCCCGTCCCCACAGAGGTGCGGACGCCCCCTCCGCCCGCCACCCCTCCCGACTCCACCACGGCTGGCATCTTCCCGCTGAACCAGGTGCACCGCGGCCAGCATGGCGTGGCCTACACCGTCTTTGAGGGGGTTGCCCCTTCCGCGGTGGAGGTGGAGATCCTGGGCATCCTGCACAACGCCCTGGGGCCGAAGCAGGACATGATCCTGGCCCGGCTGGGTGGCAAGGACGCCATCTACACCGGTGTGGTAGCCGGCATGAGCGGCAGCCCGGTCTACATCGACGGAAAACTCGCCGGCGCGCTCGCCTTTCGCATCGGCCAGTTCAGCAAGGAACCCATCGCCGGCATCACCCCCATCGAGCAGATGCTGCAGGTGAAGGACATGCCCCCGGGCGGGTCCAGCCCGGTCAGCGCGGGCAATACCGAGATCCGTCCCATCGAGACCCCGCTGCTCTTCAGCGGCTTCAACCAGCAGGCTGTCGACGCATTCAAAGACCGCTTCACAGCCCAGGGCCTGACCCCGGTGGTCGGTCTCGGCGGTGGTTCAAGCACAGAGAAGCAGCCCGAACCGATCGAGCCGGGCTCCTCCGTCAGCGCGCTGCTGGTGCGCGGCGACATGGAGATCGCCGCCACCTGCACCGCGACCTATGTCGATAAAGATCAGTTGCTCGCGTGCGGCCATCCCATCACCCAGACCGGCTCCGTATCCGTGCCCATGACCAAGGCCGAGGTAGTCGCGACGCTGCCCTCGCCGCTCAACGCCTTCAAGATCGTGAACACCACCGAAGAAGTCGGCGCCTTTACCCAGGACCGGCAGACAGCCATCCGCGGCGAGTTCGGGGCAAAAGCCCATATGGTGCCGGTTACAGTTACATTCCACATCGGCAGCGCGACCCGACCGGTGCACTTCGACGTCGTGGACAGCCCGGACCTGACTCCACTGCTGATGCTTACCTCGATCTATCAATCCCTGATGGAGAGCAACAGCTACGCCAGCGAAACCACCTACCGCATTCGCGAGCGCGTCCAGCTCGACGGCGTGCCTGAGGTGAACCTGACCCGCTTCGCCGCGCCGGCCACAGGAATACCTGCGGCACTGGGAGCGACGCTTCAGATTGGCGAGCCGCTGGTGCAGCTCTACGCCGATCCCGCGCGGCGCGGCGTGCTGCGCAGCATCTCGCTGGATGTCGATGCCCTGCCCGGCCGGCAGACGATCGACATTGAGAGTGCGGAACGCGAAGGCGGTGCCGTCCATGCAGGCGACACCGTCTCACTGCGTGCGACCTTGCGGCCCTGGCGTGGCGCAACCCGCACCGTCGATATCCCCGTCAAACTGCCGGACACCTTGCCGGATGGTCCGATTCGCCTGGTCGTGAGTGACGCGGCCACCGTGGATCACATGCTGGAAGCGCCCGCGAACCACCTCGATATGAACGAGACCGTCGACGCATTGAATGCGACCCACACCAACGACCGTGTCTACGTGACCATGCTGACTCCCGAGCCGCAGGCACGTGTCGATGGGCGCACCCTCGCACAAGTCCCCATCTCCATGGCCAACGTCCTCGACCCGCTGCGCGTTAACCGCGCGCTCACACTGAATGGCGAGTCCGCGGTTGCTGTAACATCAGTGCCCATGGACGCAGTCGTGACCGGCAACCAGGTGGTCACTATCCAGGTGGAATAGAAGACGCAGTCCAGAACGGAAACAACGGACGGAGCAGACGAGGAACGATGCCAGAGATCCGAGGCTATGCAACACATGCTGCCGGGGCCGAATTGCTTGCATACCGGTATGAAGTTGGAGATTTGGGCGCCGACGAAGTGGATATTCGTATCAGCCATTGCGGCGTTTGCCGCAGCGATCTGCACCTGATCGACAACGATTGGCAGGTCAGCAAATTTCCTTTCGTTCCCGGCCACGAGATCGTGGGCACCGTGGAAGCGATTGGCACGGCGGTCCGCAACCTGCAGCCGGGCGAGCGAGTGGGCGTGGGCTGGCAGGCGGGGAGTTGCGGCAATTGCCAGTGGTGTCGCTCGGGAAAAGAGAACCTGTGCCCCGAGTCCAAGCCGACCTGCGTGCACCGCAACGGCGGCTTCGCCGACGCGGTACGGGTGCCGGCACGTTTCGTCGTTCCCATTCCCGAGACACTCGACAGCGAAAACGCCGCGCCGCTGCTCTGTGCCGGCATCACCGTCTACACGCCGCTGCGCACCTACGGCGTCTCCCCGGCCTCCCGCGTCGGTGTCGTAGGCATCGGCGGCCTGGGCCATCTGGCCCTGCAGTTCGCGCGCGTCTTCGGCGCAGAGGTCACCGCCTTCTCCACTTCGCCCGCAAAAGAAGAAGAGGCCAAGGCAATGGGCGCGCAACACTTCTGCAATACGCGCGAGAGCAAAGGCATGAAGGCGCTCGCCGGCTCGCTTGACCTGATCGTCTCCACCGTGAATGCAGACCAGGACTGGAGCGCCTTCCTGACCACGCTCCGGCCCGAGGGCGTGCTCTGCCTGGTCGGCGCGCCCACACGCCCGCTCCAGATTCCCGGCTCTCTGCTGATCCAGGCGGCACGGACAATCAGCGGCAGCAATACCGGCAGCCCCCTTGCGCTGGCCGAGATGCTGGACGTGGCCGCGCGCCACCACGTGAAGACGCAGACCGAGCACTTCCCCATGGGCCGAGTCAACGAAGCCGTCGCCAAGGTCCGCAAAGGCGCTGTGCGCTACCGTGCCGTGCTCACCAACTGACAACGGTTCGTCACCGCAGCGTCTAACCGGCCCGTTGGTTGAGTGGCGGTGGCGTCTCGATTACAAGTTCAACTCCCGCTTCGCCTCAGCGAACTTCTCGATCGCGAACTCGAGCTCCTTGCGCGTGTGGGCGGCGGATATCTGCGTTCGGATGCGCGCCTTGCCATGTGGCACGACCGGATAGGAAAACGCTACGACATACACACCTTTGCCCAGCAGCAAATCCGCCATGCGCGAGGCCACCACCGCATCGCCGAACATCACCGGAACGATCGGGTGTTCGCCCGGCAGCACGTTGAATCCGGCGCTGGTCATCTGCGTGCGGAAGTAGCGCGTATTCTCCCGCAACTGCTCCCTGAGCTCGGACGACTGACCTACCAGCTCCAGCACCTTGAGCGACGCCGCAACAATCGGCGGCGCTACTGAGTTCGAGAAGAGATACGGACGAGACCGCTGACGAAGCAGGTCGACGATCTCTTTGCGGCCGCTGGTATAGCCGCCACTGGCGCCACCCAGCGCCTTGCCGAGCGTTCCCGTCAGGATGTCGATGCGTCCCTCGACGCCACACGCTTCCGGCGTCCCCCGCCCATGCTGGCCGATGAAGCCGACAGCGTGCGAGTCGTCGACCATCACCAGCGCACCGTACTTCTCCGCCAGGTCGCATATCTTGTCGAGCCGCGCCAGATAGCCGTCCATGGAAAATATGCCGTCCGTCGCGATCAGCTGATGCCGCGCATCGCCTGCCTCCCGCAGCTTTGCTTCCAGGTCCTGCATGTCGCCATTGCGATAACGGAATCTCGCGGCTTTGGACAGCCGCACTCCATCGATAATGCTGGCGTGATTCAGTTCATCGGAGATGATGGCATCCTCGGCCTCCATCAGCGTCTCGAAGAGGCCGCCGTTGGCATCGAAGCACGAGCTGTAGAGGATCGTGTCCTCCATGCCGAGAAAGCGGCTCAGACGATCTTCGAGCTGCTTGTGGATAGCCTGCGTGCCGCAGATAAATCGCACGCTCGCCAGCCCATAACCCCAATCCCGCAACGCCTGCTGCGCAGCCTCGACGACCGCGGGGTGATTCGCCAGCCCGAGATAGTTGTTCGCGCATAGATTGAGCACCACGCCATCCGCAACCGAAACCTCGGGCTGCTGCGGACCAGCAATGACACGCTCGCGCTTGTAGAGACCGGCCTTCTGAATCTCGGCCAGCTTCTCCTGAAGATGTTGTTGCATCGTTCCGTACATCTGCCGCTCACCCCTGGTTCAAAATCCGCATTCCGTGCGTGCGTCAATCTTACTGGCTGATGAGTATGATGAGATTTGCGTGGAATGCGCTGAATGAACGCCGGCTAGAGCATTTTCACTGTAGGTGTATGCCAGAGCGCCACTGTCCGCGTGGCTTTTCCGTCAAGAAAAGCCACACTTCGCGGAATTTGGCCTGTACACAGCAACAGTGAAAACGCTCTGAATCTGCCGGGTAACTTCTGGAGTCAAGCAGCATGGTGAATTTGCTGGCAGCGATCGGTCTGGGATTTGTCCTAGGCATGCGCCACGCCACCGACCCGGATCACGTCATTGCCGTTTCCACCATCGTCAGCCGCCAGCGAAGCATCCGGCAGGCCGGAGTCATCGGCGTTCTATGGGGCGTCGGCCACACCATCACTATCTTCTGCGTCGGCGCCGCCATCATCCTGTTCAACGTCGTCATTCCGCCGCGCATCGGTCTCGCCATGGAGTTGGCCGTCGGCCTGATGCTGATCCTGCTCGGCATCCTGAACCTGACCGGCGTTACGCAGCGCATCACGCATCGCCACACTCCGGACCACGCGAATGGCAGTGTCGTGCACACGCATCTCCATCAGCACAAGGGCGTCGTCCACGAACATATTCACGGCCACAGCCCGGAGGTCCACATGCATCTGGATCCCGCGGTCAGTGTCCAGGCAGATCAGGCGCCGCGAAATATCTTTCAGGGGGCGCTCCAGAAGTTGGGGCTCTATCAATTTCTGCGGCCCCTGGCCATCGGCCTCGTGCATGGGCTGGCCGGCTCAGCCGCGGTTGCGCTTCTGGTGCTCGCGGAGATTCGCGATCCCCGCTGGGCCATCGCCTATCTCCTGGTATTTGGTATTGGCACCATTGCCGGCATGATGCTCATCACCATGATGATTGGCGCCCCATTCGCTTACACCCGCAAACGCTTTGCCCCGTTCAACCAGGGTCTGGGGATAGCCTCCGGCCTGCTCAGCCTCGCCTTCGGGCTATTTATCACTTTCCAGATCGCTATCGTGGACGGCCTCTTCGCCAGGCATCCTCACTGGACGCCGCACTAGACGCAATCGAACGCCGACACGCACGCACTGACGCACAATCGAACTATCCGAATGTTTGCGGATGCTAGTCTGGTATCCATCTCACGATCCCAGTTATGCCAGCCAAGAAAAATATGAAATTGCTCCAGGGTGATGCGGAGGAAAAAATCTCCTATGCGACGCCCGCGCTCGAAAAGGGTCTCGATGTCATCGAGCTGCTCGCACATCAGCCTGGCGGCCTCACCAAAAGTGAGATCTCGCGCGAGCTGAAGCGAACCGTCTCGGAGATATTTCGTATGCTTCTCTGCCTGGAACGCCGCGGCTATATCGCCCAGGTGGAAAGCGAGCGATACGCGCTGACGCTCAAGCTTTTCAGGCTGGTGCAGGAGCATCCCCCCACGGAACGGCTCATCACCGAAGCGCTTCCCGTCATGCATCACCTGGCGCATGAGACCCAGCAATCGTGTCACATGGGCATTATTGAGGGCGCGCAGGTGACCATCCTGGCTCAGGTCAATCCGACCACCAGCATCGGCTTCTATGTAAAGCTCGGCTCTTCGGTCGAGCTGATGGAAGCCACCACGGGCTACGTAATACTCGCGCACCAGGACGAGGAGCATCGCGCGCGAACCCTGACGGAGTGGAAACGGCTCACCAAAGATGACCTGCCGGCGGATCTGCACGCGCATCTTGCGCGCGTCAAGCGGCAAGGATTCGAGTCACGCCCCAGTTACAAGGTGCGCGGCGTCACCAACATTAGTTATCCGATCTTCGACGAGAGAGGATCGGCCATCGGCGCATTGACGGTGCCGTACATCCAGCTCATCGACGCGGTGGCTAATGCGTCGCAGGTAAGCGCTGCTCTGAAGAAGGCATCGCGAGAGATCACTGCGGCCATCGGTGGAAGAACTCCCGGCAAACGGCAAAGCCGCCCGCAGACACCAGAGAAATAAATCAAAAGACAAAAATTCCGCGGAGACGGAGCAAGGTTGCTCTATCTCCGCGGAGGGAGAGCCTTTTTAGAAGGCGTACTTCAGCGATAGCTGGAAGAAGCGCGCATCCGGTGTGTTGTTTTGGAAGAACTTCGGCCCGGTGATATTACCGCCATTGGTGTTGTCGTTCGTCGTGGATGGGTTCGCCAATGTCGGGTGATTCAGCACATTGAAGCCATCTGCGCGGAACTGCAGATACTGCTCACGCCAGGTTGGAAAGTTCTTGAACACCGACATATTCACCTGGTAGTAGCCTGGCCCGTACACGTTGTTGGACTTGCCGCCCAGAAAGGCAATGGCCGTCGCCGTGTCCGTAATGACCGAAGGATATCCGTCTGTTCCAAGCAAACTGCCGGATAGCGGGTTGGCAAAAGCGCACGGGTTATACCAGTTCGCCTTCGTCCGTGTTTTGGCCGCGCACGTCACGTTCGGGTTGGACGGATCTGGAGAACCGCCGGCGCCAAATGGATCACGCACCGCGATAGCGCGTGCGCTGCCATTCGACGGCGTGCTGTTATTCGGAGTGACGGTGAACGGGATGCCCGTCTGCGCCGCGAAAGTCAGACTCGACGACCAGCCGCCAATGGTCTCATCCACCAGCCGGGAATCATGCAGGAATGCCTTACCCCTGCCAAACGGCAGCTCGTAATTGCCGTTGAAGGTGAAGCGGTGCCGGATATCGAAGACCGAGTTCGTGAACTCATCGATGAACGGAATAAGCGCCAGGTTTCGGTCGTTGATTCCGGTGAAATTTCCCGCCGCATCGCTCGAATCATCCAGCGCATGCGCCCAGGTGTAGGTCGCCAGGAAGGACAGCCCGTGCGAGTATCGCTTTTCGATCTTCGCCTGCAGCGAGTTATAAGTACTTACGCCGGCATAGTGTATCTGGCCCGATTCCCCCAAGATCCGGGAAGGGTTGGAATTGCTGCGTGTTCGTGCCCGGAGCAAAAAGGCCCGGAGGTGTGTTCGGTGCGCCGTAGAGGGTTAGGTGGCGTGACAGGTTGCCGACGTAGCTGATCGTGGCGGCAAGATTATTGGAAAGCGCCCGCTGCATAGAGAAGCTGTAGTTCATGGTGTAAGGCGTCTTGATGTTGGCGTCGGTTGCATGGAAGCCCGGGAAGGAGACGAAGTTCTGGAAGCCACCGCTGATCTGCGGCGACAGGCCAGTCTGGAGTGTGATGCCCTTACTGTTGGCCAGCGACGGGCAATTGCCGATGGCGCAGGTTGGAGCATAGAAGTTAGCCGAGTTGGAGAAGGGGAAGTTTGCCCCGATGTTGGTGTTCCCTTGCGCCATCAGGCCGCCGTAGAAGATGCCGAAGCCGCCGCGAAACACCGTGTTCGGATGTGCCTGATAAGCAAAGCCGACGCGCGGACCAAAGTTCGTGCTCTGCGCATTGGCCAGGCGATCATTGTCGGTGTACTGCACCGTGACATTGTCCTTCGCAAGCGTGCTGAGGAACGCGCTGCCAAGGTCGAGGTTCCTCTGGCTGCTGGGAAGCTGGTAGATACCCGACCCCGTGCCGATGCCGAGCGGACCGGTCGTGATGAAATTAGCCTGCTGCCCGCCGATCTCCTTATAGGGTTGGTAGTAGTCGTAGCGGATGCCCAGGTTCAGCGTCAGCTTGGGACTTACCTTCCAGTCATCCTGCGCGTAAGCCGCGTCATACCATTGCGCATCGATGATGTTCG
This sequence comes from uncultured Acidobacteriaceae bacterium, assembly GCA_963712845.1. GTDB lineage: Bacteria > Acidobacteriota > Terriglobia > Terriglobales > Acidobacteriaceae > KBS-83. The sequence goes on along the minus strand of CAVQJM010000031.1, from coordinate 216,669 downwards.
GCGCGTTTGCGATGTCGGCAAAGTTTGCCTGGCCTGCAAGAAAATCGGCGACATCGTATCCGGTATTGCTGTTTCCAGGGATGCCGGTGTACACACCTTGTCCGTGGTTCGTGCCGCCGCTTTGCGGACCGAAGTAGTACTGACCCAGAGACGCCGGTGCGTACAGATACGAGAAGCGGACGGCCTGGAACGACACCCCGACCTTCAGCGAGTGATTGCCGAGAATCTTGGTTACGTTGTCCAGAATCTGGTACACGTTCTGGGTTTCGTTGTTGGTTCCGACCGACCCCCATTGCTGGGCGCCGCCCTGCGGGAAGTAGCCAAGCGGCAGGCCGTATTGTCCGGCCCCGAGAGCTGGCACTCCGCCCAGCCCCAGCGACGAAGCAATCGTTGGGTTATCGGCGTTTGCCTGCTTGTACGCGGAATGGTTCCAGTTGTAACCGAAGCGGAACTCGTTGGTCAGCGTGGGACCGAAGATGTGCGTCTCGCTGAGCATGAAGTTCATCGAAAAGATGAAGTCGCTCTGGCCGCCATACCCGCTGCCGTCCAGGACCGGACCGAGCGGAAGCGCATTCAGAATGATGTCGTGCAGGTAGCTGTAGCGCGCATAGGTCTGATCCTTGGCGCTGATATTCCAGTCCAGACGCTGATCCCACTGGATCGTATCGTCGTCTTTCGCAACGTTCTCCACCAGGTTGCTGTAAGTCTTGCCGCCGTTCGCGTTTGGCGCCGGATACAAATTCAGAATCCGCAGCGCGACCGGATCGATCTGGCTCGCACAGAAGGTGTTGGGCTGCCCGTTGCAGGTAAGTGGCTGAGCGGCGTTACCCGAGTTCGGCTGATAGAGCGTCACCGGACTCTGGCCCGTCAGATTTGTGTTGAGCAGCTCGGAGAAGTTGCCCTGCCTCATTAAAGCTGTCGGCGTGTTATAGACATTGGTCTGACCGATCGAGATGCGATTGGCCTCAATATCCCCAAAGTAAAACAGCTTGTTCTTCCAGATCGGAAAGCCGAGGGTCGCGCCGAACTGGTTCTGGTGATAGGGCGGAACCGTCAGCGCATTCCAGTTCTGTGCGTCCAGGTTTGTGTTGCGCACATACTCCCACAGATCGCCGTGGATCTGGTTGGTACCGGACTTGATGCTGGCATTCAGCACCGCGCCGGCCGAGTGTCCGAACTCCGCGCTGAAATTGCTGGTCTGCAGGTTGAACTCGGCCAGCGCATCCGGCGGAGGACGCACCACGAAGCTCGATCCGTTCAGGAAGTCGACCAGGTTGGTATTGTTGTCCACTCCGTCCAGGATGAAGTTGTTCTGCTCTGCGCGCTGGCCGTTCGCCACGAAGTCGCCGGTGCCGCTGCCGCGCGTATTCTCAAACGGCGGCGCGACGCCCGCCGTCAATTGCGCGATGTAGACCCAGTTCCTTCCGTTCAGGGGAGTGTCATTGATCGTCTTGGTGTCCACCACCTGGCCAACCGCGCTGGACTGCGTCTGCAGTAGCGCAACCGCACCGGTCACCGTCACCGTCTGAGATACCTGACCAGGGCTGAGGGCAAGATTGACCTGCAGGCGCTGCTGCACGTCCACGTGCACGTTCGGCCGGCTCGTGGTCTGAAAATTCGGGGCCGACGCGCTCACCGTGTAGTTGCCGATCTTGATCGGCGAGAAGGTGTAATTGCCGCTGCCGTTGGACTTTTGTTGCAGCGTGAATCCGGTATCGGTAGCCGTCAGTGTCACCTGCGCGCCCGGAACGATCGCGCCGGTATTGTCGGTCACGGTTCCTGTAATCGCGCCCTGGTCTACCTGGGCGGAGGCTGCGCCGGTTACAAGCAGCAGGCACAAACACACCAGCCACCATGCACGTCCTTGCGTTGTTCGAAGAGTGTTTAGCATCTGTTGGCCTTCCCTCAAATGGTGATTTTGCGCAGAGAGCACTGCATGCGTGCGGTGTCTCTGTTTCGAACGAACTCTTGCTTTGAGCGCTCATCCAGACGGAATCGATCAACCCGATTTCGTGGGAGCTTTCAATGCACACCTGGCCCGTTTCTTATGTATGAATGTAATGTTTCATACATCAAACGTTGCAACGCTACGCCTAGAATGTAAGCGTTGTCAATCCGGTTTCTAGACAACCGTGTCCCCTTCGAGGCAGCATCGGCAGAGAAATAGTCATCCGCCCTCTGCCACGGGTCGAAGTGTCCGGAATTGCCATATTTGGCTTGTGGCCCTATCCCTTTTCTGGGCTTAGGCCATCCCTCCCGATAAGTGCTTAGATTGGCGCGACCGCCGGCGCGGCTATCCCGCCTGTGCACTGCACGCAAACTTGTATGCGTGAGACGGAAAAGCGCAGAGACCGTGCCGCTAGCGCCTTATGTGCGGCCCTGCTCCAGCAGGTCTCTCAAGTCCCCAGCTCTGTCAGGTCGGTCGACGCGCCCGCCTCTTGGGGAGTGCGATAGCGCCCGCCCTCTAACTCCGCCGGAAAGGCAAAGTGCGATCGCAGATGCGGAATGTATTCCAGGAAGAGTGCTTCGTTTCCCAGCGCGACGTGCAGGAACAACACCAGGTGCTGATGAATCTGCCCCATATCTCCCACGTGCGGCACAATGGGCAGACCAAACTTCCTCGCCAGCAGGCCGACCGCCAGAAACTCACTCACTCCGCCCAGCCGCGTGCAGTCCGCCTGCACATAGTGCATTGCCTGCGCCTCGAAGAAATTCTTGAAAACCACGCGATTGGGAATGTGCTCCCCGCAGGCAATCTTGACCGGCGCAATCTCCCGCGCCAGCGCCGCATGCGCTCCCATGTCGTCGGGATGCGTCGGCTCTTCGATCCACAGCGGCTTCAGCTTCGATAGCGCCGCGCAGATCTCGCGCGCCACAGGCAGTGTCCACTGCTGGTTTGCGTCGAACATGATTGTGCCCCGCTCGCCGGCGCACTCGCGCAGCATGGCCGCGCGGCGCAGATCGCGCGTGCGATCCACTGAACCTACCTTCAGCTTGAACGCGCTGAACCCCTTGTCAATGGCCTGCTTCGTCAGCTCGCGCACCTTGCTGTCGTCATAGGCCATCCAGCCGACAGAGGTGTCATAGCCGGGATAGCCTTGCTGCAAGATCGCAGATCGTTCTGCTCTGGCGGGTAGCTCGCTGCGCAGCAATTCGATCGCCGCCCCCTCATCCAGCAGCTCATCGAGATAGCTCAAATCCAGAACCGCCACCAGTTGCTCAGGCTCCAGATCTAACAGCAATCGCCACAATGGCACGCCGCGGCTCTTCGCCCATAGATCGAAACATGCGTTGGTAATGGACGCCAGCGCCAGATGCACAACGCCCTTGTGCGGCCCCAGCCAGCGAAGCATCGGATCGTTCGCCAGGTCGCGCGCCATGCGTCCAAAATCCGCCATCAACCCGTCGATCGGCTGGCCCTGCAATGGCCGCGCCAGCATCTCGATGGCCTCGCACACCAGCCTGTTGCCTTCGCCCAGCGTGAGCGCGAATCCCGTTCCGCGGATCGCTCCGCCGGCGGAAACAAGCTGCGTCACCGCCAGGCAGTACTCGGGGTCGGTGTGCACGGCATCGCTGCCCGCCCCCGGAGGCAATGGATAGCGCACGTCGGAAACCGTTATCCGCTCGATGGAAAAAGAAGTCATGCATCTCCCTGCTGAATCGCTCATATCGTCACTTGCTGGAAGCGCCGGCAACAATCATTCGGGCGCGCGTCTGCTCTTACGCTTGGAACGCTGTGGGGTCTTCTCCCAGTTGCCGTACGCTGTCTGCGCAAAGCGCGCCATCGCCCGGCGAATGTACTGCTCCGCGACTTCGCCTTCGCCCTCGCGAACCAGATCCACGACGCGCTGATGCGCCTCCAGATCGCGGTCCCATGCCGACGTGTCCTGCTTGCTGGCAATGATGCGAATGCGGGCAAATGCGAAAAAAGGCAACAGAACGCGGCCGGCGTGCTCCACCAGGTGAGGATTTCCAGAAATCCGGCACAGTTCCAGATGAAACTCGCGGTCGGCATCCACCAAATCGGCGGTACGATTTTTCTTCGACGCGTGTCGCATCGCATCCACCATCTGTTGCAGCTCGGCGACGTCGGCCTGCCGCATGGCTGCCAGCCGCGCGGCCAATCCTTCGATCGCACCGCGAATCTCGTACAGGTGCAGAACATCCTGCTCGTTCAGGCTCACCACACGCGCGCTTCGGCCGGAGACCTTGGTGACGAAGCCTTCCTGAGCGAGGAGGTTGATCGCCTCGCGGATCGAGCCCTGTGCCACGCCGAGTTTTCTGCCCCAGGTGCCCTCGATGATGCGCACTCCCGGCGGCAGCGCGCCGCTACTGATCTCATCCCGCAAACGATTCGCGAGCGCCGATTTCACCAGTGAGCCGGATGCGGGTTCCAGTTTCTTCGATTTGGGCATGGGCGCTTATCTGGACGTCTGCGAGAGACTACCGCTAGGAATCTCCTCAGGTCAATGCTGCATAAGCACTCAAATCGCTCAAGTCGCGCGATATGCCATCATTTCTTCATGCGGCGCTATGGAATGATCGTTCGCTTGCGGCCTGAGGCCGAGGCAGCCTACCGGCAGCATCATCAGGCGGTCTGGCCTGCCGTTCTCCACACCATCACGGCATGCAACATTCGCAACTACACCATCTTTCTTCGCGACGGATGCCTCTTCGGCTACTACGAATACATCGGCGAAGATCACGCGGCAGACATGCGCAAGATGGCTGCAGACCCCGCCACGCAGCAGTGGTGGGCGATCATGGAACCTATGCAGGAACCTCTTCCGAATCGCGCCGAGGGCGAGTGGTGGGCAGCGATGGAAGAAGTCTTCCACCACGACTGACCGAAGCCGATTCGGCGCCCATTGCCGGGTGGTCGAGTGCCGGTGGACGATTGTTGGTGCATCTGAGTTGTCCTCAGGACGTGGCAGGCTTAACGGTGTCGACTTGACAGCGCTTACATTTGGCTCCTATCGTTCCCCGATATGAGCGCTCAAGTGGACCGCCGTCTTTTTCTGCGCTCGAGCCTCGCCGCGGCCACTCTTCCCCTCATCGCCCGTCTTGCCATCGCAGCCACCGACCAAGGCGACGAGCAGAGCGTTTACGAGGACCAGCGAACGGCATGGTTTCGCGCCGCAAAGTTCGGCATGTTCATCCACTGGGGTCCCTACTCCGTGGCCAGCGTCGAAGCCTCGTGGCCCATCATGAAACCCGGCCAATGGGGCATCACGGAGGCCGAATACCGCACACTGCCCGCTCGCTTCAACCCCGTTCACTACGATCCAGACCACTTCATCGACCTGGCGCGCACCGCTGGACAGAAGTACATGGTCTTCACTACCAAGCACCATGATGGCTTCTGCATGTTCGATTCCGATTACACGAGCTACAAGATCACCAACACGCCCTACGGCAAGGACATCGTCAAGCAGCTGGCCGATGCCTGCGCCCGCCGCTCCATGCCGCTCTGCTTCTACTATTCGCCGCCAGACATGCACCATCCCGGTTTTCGCGACACCAGGCGCCCGGCGAGCGAAAACTGGAATGGCCAACCGGAGCGGCCGGAGTGGTCCTCGTATTTGCAATACATGCAGTTACAGTTGTCTGAGCTGCTTACCCGCTACGGCGACGTGAGAGACATCTGGTTCGATGGCCTCAATCATCAGGAAAAATACGACGGCCGCCGCTTTCTCGATCTGATCCACCGTCTGCAACCCGCCACGCTGGTGAACGATCGTATCGGCGTTCCCGGCGACTACGTCACACCGGAGCAGTTCATCCCGCGCGCGATTCCCACCAAAGGCGTCGAGGTGCGCGGCGCGGACGCGAGCGTCCAGAAAGACTTTCACACCGGGGTGCCGTCACCGCAGGACTTCCAGCTCTGGGAAACCTGCATGACGATCAACGACACCTGGGCCTATAACGTGCACGATCGTCACTTCAAGTCTTCCACAGACCTGATTCGCGGCCTGGTCGAAGTCGCAAGCCGTGGCGGCAACTTCCTGCTGAACGTTGGCCCGCAACCCGATGGCATGATTCAACCGGAATTTCAGGAGCGCCTGCGCGCCATCGGCAATTGGATCACTATCAATGGCGATTCCATTTACGAAACCACCTACGGTCCGATCCAGGGTCGGTCAGCCTACCGCACAACCGCGAAGGGCAGCGACTTGTATGTTCATATCTTCGACTGGCCTTCCAACTCCCTCACCATTCCCGGCCTCTCCGCAAAGGTGCTTTCGGCGCGCCTCCTCGCGAACAACCAGCCGCTCCGCTTTGCACAAACAGCAAGCGCTCTTTCCGTCACGCTTCCATCCCAGCCACCCGATGCAAACGTGAGCGTCCTTGCGCTCAGGAGGCTCTAGCCCAGTGTCGACGCAGCAAGTCTTGTTGCAGCATTTCAAGCCGCGTCCATCCATCCGCACCCCAATGGAGATAACGCGATGAAGCACCTCTTCTCTCGCACGGCGTTCCTCGCTGTGCCACTTGTCTTGTTCGGCTCCGCTTTCGCACAACCAGCTCCCCCGCAGCTCTCCTCGCCCGATCAGCAGCTTGTCGTGCGCTTTGCAACGAATCCCTCCGGAGCCGCTTCCGGGGCGGACGGCAAGCTCGTCTACTCGGCTACCTTCCATGGCAAGCCCATCCTCGAGGACTCGGCCCTCGCACTCGAACTTAGCAATCAGCCGGCGCTCGGCTCCGATGTCCACATCGTCGACAGCAAGCCCGGCAGCGGCACCGACGACTACACGCTGAGCAATCAGAAAGTCAGCAAGGTGCATGATGCATACAACAGCCTCGTCATTCACGTAGAAGAGAGCGGCGCCAGGCATCGCTCTATGTCCATCGAAGCGCGCGCCTACAACGGCGGCTTCTCCTTCCGCTATCTTTTGCCACAACAGGATGGAATCCAGCAACTCCAGTTGAAGAACGAGGGCACCGAGTTTCGTCTCGCCACCGATGCCACCGACTGGCTGCTCGCCCTGCCGAACTATCGCAGCAGCTACGAAAGCGAGTACGTGCAGCTCCCCACCTCCGCGCTCAGCAATCAGGGCGGCGTCTCCAGCCACTTTCTTATCGGCCTGCCACTGCTCATTCACGAGCCAGGCGTAGCGTGGATGGACATCGTGGAAGCCGATCTCGAAGGCAGCACCTCGATGTACGTCACCAATCCCTCCGGCAACTGGGCTGGCCATTGGTTCTCCGCACTCTTATCGCCGCGTCACGACCATCCGGAGATCGCCGTCGAAGGTGCGCTGCCCTGGCACTCCGCGTGGCGCGTGCTGGAGGTCGCCGACGATCCCGGCCGTCTTGTCGAATCGACTCTGCAGTACGATCTAAGCCCGCCAAGCCGCGTCGCCGATACAAGCTGGATTCATCCCGGCAAGGCTTCGTGGAACTGGTGGGTCAATGACGTCGACAAAAACGGCAAGCCGTCCTTCACCACCGACAACATGAAGTACTACGTCGACTTCGCCGCGCAGTCCGCCTTTCCGTACATGATGCTCGACGCGGGCTGGTCCGCCGGCCGCGATATCACGCACATGAATGGCAAAATCGATGTGCCCGAGCTGGTTCGCTACGCCGCCACAAAGAACGTGAAGGTGTGGATCTGGTGCTACTCCGAATCGGTTGCGCAGCAGATGCAGGAAGCCTTTCCCCTCTTCGAGAAATGGGGCGTCGCGGGCGTGAAAATCGACTTCATCAATCGCGACGATCAGCAGGGCATCCAGTGGTACTACGACGTCGCGAAGCTTGCTGCCGAACATCACCTCATGGTCGACTTTCACGGCACGCGCACGCCTTGGGGGCTGGAACGAACCTATCCCAACGTGCTTAGCTACGAAGGCGTGTTGGGCATGGAGAACAACAAGGTGGGCCGTCGCGACAGCCCGGTCGATCGCAGCGTCTTCCCCTTCACTCGCCTGCTCGCGGGACCGATGGACTACACACCTGGCGGCTTCAACAACGCCACGGAAGATGGCTTCGTCCCGCAGAACAGCAGTCCCATGGTGATGGGCACACGCGCGCAGCAGCTCGCGCTCTATGTGATCTTTCAGACACCATTGCAAATGGTCTCCGACAGTCCGCAGTCTTATGCCGGAGAGCCTGCGTTCCAGTTCATCAAGGACGTGCCCGTCTCCTGGGACGCGACACACGTACTCAACGGCCGTCCCGGCGAGTTCGTCACCATAGCGCGCAGTCACGGTGACGAATGGTACCTCGGCAGCATGACCAACTGGACGCCGCGCACCCTCGACGTGCCGCTCAGCTTCCTCGGACCCGGCACCTACACCGCTGAGATCTACGCCGACGGCAGTGACGCCGCAACCCAGCCGAAACACGTCGCCATCCGCCGGCAGGAGGTAAAGGCAACACAATCGCTTACCCTGCATCTCGCGCCAGGCGGCGGTTGCGCTATCCGCTTTATTCCGCGGAAGGTCCGTTAGTGCGGCACAGAGATTTCGAATCGAGACAACGATGACCGGTAAACCCAGCAGACGCGCATTTCTCCAAGGCGGCGTAGCCCTCGCCACCATCCCCCACCTTCCCTCTGCCCTGCTCGCGCAAACTCCGGGCGCACGCGACGAGCTTTGGTACAAGCAGCCCGCAAAACAATGGCTGCAAGCCTTGCCCGTCGGCAACGGCTTCCTCGGCGGCATGGTCTTCGGCGGCACGCAGACGGAGCGCATCGCGCTCTCCGAAGCCACCGCATGGTCGGGCGCGCCGGCGACTGGTGAAGTCAATCCCGGCGCCCTGCCCCATCTCGACGAGATGCGAAAGCTCTTCTTCGACGCCAAATACGAGGAATTCCAGCTGCTCTGCAACAAGTACCTGCCCGGCCACGCAAAAAACTTCGGCACCAATCTGCCGCTGCCGGAGTTACAGCTTGCATTCGAAGATGCCGGCGAGATTTCCGAATATCGCCGCTCGCTCGACCTCGACACTGCTATCACCCACGTCCGCTTTCGCAATGGCGACGCTGTCTTCACCCGCGAAGTTTTCGCTTCACACCCGCACAATCTCCTCGCCATCCGTCTCACCAGCAACAAGCCCGGCCGCCTCAACTTCCGTATGCGATTTGGCAAGAACATCCTGCCCGGCTCCATTGCGGCCGCCCACGACACGCTAGTCTTTAGCGGACACGCCTACGAGCACATGCACAGCAGCGGCCACGATGGCGTCGCGCTCCAGATCCACGCACGTCTCATCCCGGACGGTGGCACTCTCTCGCCCGCAGCAGAAGCCATCGATGTGCGAAAGGCCAATTATGTAACCGTACTGGTTTCGATTGCTACCAGTTTTCACGGTGGCGATCCGGGAGAGATCTGCCGTCAACGCCTGCAGCGCGCAACGACGGTTCCCTTCGCAAAACTGCGGCAGGCACACATCGCCGACCACCAGTCCCTCTATCGCCGCGTCTCCCTCAATCTAGGACAAAGCCCCGCCGCCACCCGTCAGCTCCCCACCGATGCGCGCCGCAAAGCGCTCGAACAAGAGGCGGACGACCCCGAACTGCTCGCGCTCTTCTTCCAATATGGCCGTTATCTCACCATCGCCGGCTCCCGCGCCGACTCGCCACTCCCGCTCGCGCTGCAGGGCATCTGGAACGACGGCCTGGCCAGCAGCATGGGCTGGACCGATGACTTCCACCTCGACATCAACACGCAGCAAAACTACTGGCCTGCCGAGGTATGCAACTTATCCGAGTGCCAGACACCGCTCTTCGCTCTCATCGACGGAATGCGCGAAGCGGGCCGCACCACCGCCCGTGAGATGTACAACGCACCGGGCTGGGTCGTGCACACCGTCACCAATCCGTGGGGCTACACCGCGCCCGGCGGCATCGGCTGGGGCATCTTCGTCACCGCGGGGATCTGGATCGCGCTGCAGATGTGGGACCACTACACCTTCACCGCCGATGTCGAATTCCTGCGCACGCGCGCGTATCCGGTGCTGCGCGACGCTGCGCTCTTCTTCCTCGACTACATGGTGGCCGAACCGAAGCACGGATGGCTGGTCACCGGCCCCTCCGATTCGCCGGAGAACTGGTACAAGACGCCCTCCGGCGGCCACGCGGCCGAATCCATGGGCAACACCATCGACCGTGTCTTCGTGCACGCGCTCTACAGCATGTGCATCCAGGCATCGAAGACCCTCTCCATCGACGACGATCTGCGCCAGCGCCTCGAAAGCGCCCGCGCCAAGCTGCCACCCTTTCAGATCGGCCGTCACGGCCAGTTACAGGAGTGGCTCGAAGACTTCGAAGACGCCGAGCCCAACCATCGTCACACCTCCCCGCTCGTCTCCGTCTATCCGGAACATCAGATCTCTCCGCGCACCACGCCTGCCCTCGCGCGTGCCGCGGAGGTCCTCATCCAGCGCCGCATGGACGCGCCGCACTGGGAGCAGAGCGAGTGGGGCCGCGCCAACCTGGTCGTCTACTATGCGCGGTTCTTGAAGGGCGACGATGCGCACAAGTATCTCGTCGGTCTGGTGGCGAAAGCCGCCGGCGATAATCTGCTCACCTTCTCCAGCGCGGGCATCGCCGGTGCCGACCAGAACATCTTTGCTGTAGATGGCAACACCGCCGGCGCAGCGGGAATCGCCGAGATGCTCCTGCAATCCCAGGCCGGCTACATCGAGCTGCTGCCCGCGCTGCCCCGCGCGTGGCCGAGCGGTTCGGTTCGCGGATTGTGCGCGCGCGGCGGCTTCATCGTCGATATGGCGTGGCGCGACGGCAAGCTGCTCTCGGCAACCATTCGCAGCAAACACGGCGGAAGCACTCCGGTGCGCTACGCCGACCACCTCACCACCATTCACCTCAGCGCTGGCCAGAGCCAGCACCTTCGTCCGGACAGCTTCCATCAGGCAGCGGTAGACGCCCAGGAGAGTGAAGCATGAACAACTATTATCTGCGTCTCAAACAACACGCAATGCTCATCGTTGCTGTCGCATCTCTGATCCCAATCTCTATGGGGGCCGCGGCGCAAAAGCCCGCCTCCATTCCCGTCTCCATTCCTGTTTCCATTCCAGAGGAGATCGAGTGGACCTGGGAGGTCCGTCCTCCGCATCCCGACCCGAAGCTGCCCAACGTGCTGCTGCTCGGCGACTCTCTATCGCGCAACTATTTTCCCGAAGTCACGAAAGACCTCGCCGGAATGGCGAATGTCTACCTGATGGCATCATCGACATCGGTGGGCGATCCGCGCCTGCCGCGGCGAGATCCGCGAGTTCGCAAAGATGGAAAATGTTCCCTTCCGCATCGTGCACTTCAACAACGGCATGCACGGCTGGGACTACACGGAAGCGCAGTACCAGGCGGCCTTTCCGGAGTTCCTGCGCACCGTCCGCTCACTCGTCGCCACGAACAGCGGCCTTATCTGGGCCACGATCACTCCGGTGCAACCCAAGGCCTTCAACGGCGCGACCAACGGCCGTGTCGACGCTCGCAACGCCATCGCGCAAACCTTCATACATGCCGCGCACATCCCCATCGACGACCAGCACGCGCTCATGATGCAGCATCAGAATCTCTACCAGGACACCGTGCACTTCAACACCGCAGGGTCGAATCTGATGGGCGATCAGGCCGCCGCCGCAATCAGCGCACAGCTTAAAAAGTAAAGATTCTTTCGGCGCCGAGCACCTTCACCACACCCGGTGCATCGCTGGATGCGCAGTGGGCACACGCCATCGCACCCGGAGCAAAGATCGTGGTCGTCGCTGCCGCGGGCCAGGACAGCGAAGACTTCCAGGACGCGATCAGTTACATCACCAGTCACAATCTCGGTGACTCGGTTTCCGATAGTTGGGAAGAAGGATATCGTCGGCGGTCCGTTGGGGCAGAAATCCTTTGATCAGGTTCTCCAACGCGCCGCGGCGAAAGGCATCTCCTTCCAATTCTCTACAGGTGATGGCGGCGATAAAGGTCTCGGCACTCCCGACGGAGCTCCCGACGTGCCATCCGATTCACCGCACGCTACCGCCATTGGTGGAACCGCCATCCTAAACCTAGTCGGCGGTACTGGGACCGAAACTGTAGGCTGGCGCGATACTGTCACCTACATTAGCCTCGCTGGCGTGTTCGATCCGCATGAGGTTCTCAGTCTCGTTGGTGGCGGCGAGAGCCTCTACTTCGCCAAGCTCTCTTGGCAGAAGTCGCTTCCAGGCACAGGCCGGCAGACGCTGGACATCTCCGCGCTGGCTGATCCTTACACCGGCGTTCCCATCGTGCTTACCAATGGCACGCAGCTGGCTGGGGGACACTAGCGTGGCCAGCCCCATCTTTACCGCCCGCAAATCAGAAAGCCGGTCACGCGCTTGGACAAGCCGCGCCCGCCATCGCCGCTCTGAAGGCCGGCAGCGTGCGGGATGTTCTGCCACTCTCCAGCCCAACGAACGTCTCCGGAACCATCGTGGACAAGAACGGCTCTACGTTCTACTCATCCGCTGCACTCTTTGACGGCGCCCCTCTACGGCAACACCGGCTTCACGACCGCCACGTGGAACCTGGGCACTGGTGATTACGCCGATTTCGGCTTCGGCATCGATAGCTCTCTCACCGTCGGAAAAGGCTGGGACAACGCTACCGGCTTCGGCACGCCGAATGGCCTCACCTTCATCAACGCCGTCGCCAGCTCCAAATAAAACGGCGGCGTATTCATCAGGACGGAAGCATAAGGCCTCCCACTTCCGTCCTGCTTTTTCCTTCCACAGGCTGCCAGCTCACCTTCCATGCCTTTGCATGCTCACGCTTCAGTTCGGTTTCGTTAGATGATGGCCGTTTGCAAAATCCTTTTCCGACATCCGCGTGGAAGGATTAGAAACACGCAGCCTGCGGCATGCCTTCGCCAGCCCAACGTCAGAGATGTTGCAATGCTTCGCGACTCATCCGCACATATCTTGGCCGAGACTCTGGCGTGAACAGCGTATGCTCGCCACCACCATCGATGAAGCCCAGGGCAGGTTCTCTTTTACGGCTTAATTCGCTGTCTTAGATGCGGGCTTCTTCATCATGGATGTCATCGACGCCTGAGATCCCTTCCAGAAGCCTGGCTCCCTGGTGACCCACTCTTGTGGCGGGTTGCTCATCCGAGGGTTGATCTCGAACAGGTTGGTGGTTGTTGTCTCGATGCTGGCAGCCGAAAGCTCCTCGATCTTCTGCATGCCACTCGATCCGAGTTCCTTGGCAAATTTTTCGGAATCCGCAATGCCCTTATCCGTCTCGGCTTGCGATTTCATGGTGTTGACGACGACGAAAGCGCCTCCGCTTGGGAAGCCCGGCGCCGGGTTCCCGTACATCACTTCGAAGCAGTCCCAATGCGTGTCCGGGGCGACTTTGCGGTAGGCATCGCCGTACATGTGGGCAAGTTGTTCGAAATCGTGCCTGTGGCCGGGTTTGACGATGAAGGTAGTGATCTCAAAATAGCGCGTGCCATGAATGGATCCCTTGTTCATGCTGAGATCCGGACGAAGCATCATTGCAACTGAGTCATAGCTCGAGAGCAGGTCGCCGTCCATCAGCGCTGCATGATCGACCGCCGCGCTAAGTACCTTGTCTTTATTCGTCGCGGCTCTGTCTTTTTCCCAATCGGCAAAGTTGTCGTAGCCCATCAGAAAGAGCGAGCGGGTGGGGCCGGAGAGTGAGTCCAGGGCGAAGTAGTGCGAGTCGGACTTCGCATTGGCGAAGGCGCGGACAAACGCACTTTCGGAGCGTTCGTGCACCATGCCGCCCTTGCCAGGCTTCAGGTATTCACGCTGAATGACGAGGACATTCGGAGGCCCGTCATCTTGTGCGTTCTGTGCGTTCTGTGCGTTCAGAGCAGGTGAGAGCGAGAAGGCGAACGGCAGCAGCAGAGCGCAGCCGAAGGACAGCTTACGGACGAGAGTATGCATAGTTCTCCTCGGACTAGAACGAAGTGGATAGAATGCGAACTCCAAATTGTGTGATAGGTGTTCGCGCTACAGGCCCGGAGGAGGATTGGAATACGGGGAGATGAAATGCGCCAGGGAGTGGCGAAAGGACGTTGAGTGCGTTTGCCCTGCGGAGGAGTGTCAGAAGTCTGCACCCTCAGTTGATACTTGTCAATTGGGCAGAGGGAATGATCTGCACCGCGCTCGGTCGAGGGAACCACTTAGGCGATAACTTGTTATTCGCAGGGAGTGCCCTGTTCGCAGGCTTCGTAGCGGACCGGACGTCAGTCTGAAAACCTGACCTGGCAGGTCTTCCCGTCTGAGCACGCTACGGCGCATGCAAGCCCGACATTCCTGCGAAACAGTCGATTCATGCCGATAAACGGACAAGAAGAGCGAGCGCCGCGCCGTTAAATGGCGTGACCACCGCGGAACGAAGCTCTGCAAGCCGTTCACGACACTGCATCTGCCCCGTAACTGAAACTGCACATTTTCGGGGAAATGGAGCACAGTAGGTCGAATTTTGCCGAAGCCCGGCTCAGGAGACCACCGTGAAAATCCTGTCATCTATCCAGCTATTGTTCCTGGGTACTATCCTCTCTCTTACGCCCGGCGCTTTCGCACAATTACCTGTCACCGCCAACAGCGGCACTGTCGTGGCTTCCGGGCTGAACGATCCCGCGGACTTGCATTCGACCAGAACGGAGCTCTCTATATCGCTGAGGCCGGCACTGGCGGCACGACATCTACCGTAGGAACCTGTACCCAGGGCCTACCTCCGATCGGTCGGTATAAAGGGGCCTAGGGCACGAATATTGAGGTTAGCGCCCAGTGGCAAGCTTACCGTCCTGGCCACTGTCTTCCCCTCATTCGTAGCGTTGCAAGGCGACATTATTGGTGTCGCGGATGTTGCCTTTCTGGATGGCAAACTCTGCGCGCTGATCGGCGGGGGCGGGTGTTCGCACGGAAATCCTAATCTTCCCAAGCTGGCGATATCAGGGCGATGCGCTCATTGACTTCTGTCAGCGCTTTCCTCGGAGGAGCGAGCGGCTGGTCGCCGATCCGGAACGTGGCACCTGGCCATAAAGTCGCCTTAGTCGCCTTATCGGATAAGTGGCATCCCGTAGTTCTTAGAAAACGGGGTTGTCGATAAAGTGGGAGCAAGGCCATTCACCGCCAGTGCAAACGTTCCTTGATCCGGAAAATCACCCTTGACACCGTGAGAGCCCGAGGAGCAGGATGCTTGTTATTGAATCGTTTGAATAATTGATTCGCAAGAAAAAAATCATCATGCCCGCCGTTGATCCGCGTCTCTCCATCCGTCTTCCCCTGATCTCGCTCCTCGGTATTCTGCTCCTCGAGCTTCGGCCAGGTAATTAACGCGGCTTCGCCACGCATTTTGCAGGGAGCACTCAAATTTTCATTTTGAGAAAGAACGAACAAGACCCTGACATCGGGAGCTCACACATGGCGGCGGATGGGATAGGGCCGACGCCGCACCGCTAAACGTTTGGTGCCTGCTTATACCTCAACGTGAATCCCGTCGCTCTGCAACTGAAATCATCGTTCCGTGTGATCTGTCATACGGTCCAGCAGATCCTGGAAACGTGCATCCTGGCGCGAGGCGGTCCACTTCGGGTCCGTCGCAATCGAGATGAGGAACGAGGAGCGATCAGCATACGCCTTGTTGAGCCACGCATAGGTATTGTCGGCATCTTTCAAAGACAGATAGATCAATGCGACAAGGTACGGATCGACAAACGTATGGGCAGAGGCGCGCTGCAGCGAGTGCGCGGTCTCGATTGCGGCTTTTCGGTCACCTGACAGCCCTTCGGCATATCCAATCTCTGCCGTGATGACCGGTGGTTCAAAGCCGTTCACCGCTTTGAAACGGCGGAGGATCTCCAATGCCTCTGCGTAGCGGCCTTCGCGGACCAGAGATTTGCCGAGTCCCCAATTGGCAATAGGAGAGCGCGAGTCTGCGGCGAGGGCCTGGCGATAGTATCGGATCGCCTCCTCATACTTGCCCCCGTAGTAGTTGATGCACCCGAGCTCGCCAAGGAGTGTGGGGGAACGCGGATCAAATTCCAACACCTGGTGAATCTCCTCCTCCGCGTGTCGCGTGCGGCCACTTTGATCGAGCAGGTGTGCCGTACAGGCGAAGGTGGTGATGGCGGACTCTCGTGAGTCGGCGGCTGCGACTTCAGCCTGCGCTGCCCCATAGTCCCAGTCGTACACAAGGTGGATCAACCCGAGCGTTCCGTGGGCTTGACTCAGAGAGCTGTCGATTGCAAGTGCGCGCTCGGCGTATCTGCGGGCCAGCGGCATATGCTCACGGGCCGGCTCGAAAAACATTCCGAGTCCCGCATGGCTCTCCGCCAGTGCCTCCCAAGCCAGGGCGAATCCGGGGTCCTTGCTTACCGCTTGTTCATCGCTTTTGATGGCCAGGTGGTATCCCTCCGCGGTTGCATCACGGGCCGCAGACTCCCCCTGAAGAAACGCATCGAAGGCTGCGGGGCTCGAAGTGAGCGGGCGCTGCGTGTGAGCCGACTGCCGCGCATCGAGCTCAATGCCCAGCCCCTGGATGACATCCTGCACAATGTCTGCCTGGACCGGCTGCAGATCCGACTGCTCCGCCATGTATTGACGGCTACGCAGTACGGATCCATCTTTCGCGTTGCTGAGCTCCGCGTCCACCACCAGATGCCCGTCTGCGTCCTTCTGCAACGCGCCGGTCAGCAGGATCGTCACGTTCAACTGGCTCGCCGCCGAGCTTCGATTCACACGGTCGACGGCTGCTCGCGACATAACCTTCAGTCGCGGAATCTCGGAACACTGACGGATGAGATTTTGCGTCAGTCCCTCAGAGAGATAGCCGTTGGCGTCGACTCCAGTCTGGTTGGTGAAGGGCAGGATTGCCATTGCGATGGGGGCGGGCATCCTGGATGTGGGTGTGGGTGCATGATGCCGTTGGCGGAGGATTACCGCTCCCACGATGATTACCGCTCCCACCATGAGGGAGAGGATGCATGCCGTGATCCATATGCTTCGCTTCCGGCTCGCCGTGGCTGAGGCCGGCACGACGACTGGAACGGCCGGGGAAGGCCTCGCCCCATCCACGGCCGTCGCGGCGGGCGGACGCTTCGTGAAGACGGCACGGTATCCGCCCTTGGGAATATCAATGATGAGCGGGTCGTGTTTGCCATCCTCCGCGTAGTACTCGTGCAGCCGGCTGCGGAGGCGTCCTGCCTCGACGCGCACGGTCGCGTCAATGGATGAGTCGTAGGAGGGATCTCTCTCAAAGACGTCCACCGCGATGGTGTACTCCTTGAGCGCGTCCAAACCGGGATCGAGGGATTTTTCGACAACGTAGGTCAGGAACCGCTGGCTGCGTTGTGCGCCAGCGAAGATGCGGGAGGCGAGGATGTGCGCCAACTGCGCCCGGATCTCTTGAGTCGTGGGCGAAACGCTCGTTGCTTCGGTCGGCACCAGCATCTCCAAGGCACTGATTCGAAAAGGGCGGAAAGCGTAACTTACGGCCTGAAACTTATCACGTAGCCGTCTCCAACTTAACCTCCGCAACGTGAGCAGGCCCGCCGGACTGCTGGAATCCAGGGGAGGTCAGGACCCATGACGAATATTCAAAAGGCCTTACGGCTGATAGGTGCAGTGTGGGCACTCAGCATAGTTCCCGCTCCAATCCATGCGCAAGGTCCGTCGGTGTTTGCAACCGGATTTCATAAGCGCCTCCCACTGCCGAATCGAAAAGGAGGAGTTTCCATGACCAGTAAACCGTCTTCTTCCTGATGGACGGCACGTCGGACGCCGATTTACCTCTTCATTTCCAGCTACTTAAACCGTACAGAGAGAGTACAGACGCAATTTACGGGAGAAACTATGACATCGCTCAAACAACACCCGCCAACGAGGTTCGCGGCCCTGGCATTTGTCTGGGCTTCAGTTCTTTTGATTCCGACATTCGGGCCGGCACAGGATTGGCGAGTGCAAGTCGGCGCCCAGAGTAAGGACAAGGGACTCCAGGTTATCGCTTTCCTGCCGAATGAGCTGTGGATTCATGCCGGCGACTCGATAGCTTTTAAGGTGGCAACCGACGAACCGCACACAGTTACGTTTCTGACGCCAAACCAGGTGCTCCCGCCCTTCCCGGTCGGTTGTCCCGGCATAACGCCGAGCGGTGGCCCGGTAGATGGATCGAGCTGTGTGAATAGCGGCACACTGATAAACGGGCAAAGCTACTCGGTGACGTTTCCGGAGCCCGGAAATTACAAGCTCGTCTGCCTGTACCATCAAAACCATACCGCGGTGATCCACGTTCTTGATGTCTCAGCGCAGCTTCCGCACGAGCAGGCGTTCTACAGCGCTGAAGCCGCGGACGTGCAAAAGGATCTGGTCTCTTCCGCAGGCCAGATGATGGATCATGACATGGGCAACTCCCCGGGGGTGACCGCGGGAACGGGCGCGATCGTCGCGACGGGCGGCGGTTCCGATACGTTGTCAATCATGCGCTTCATGCATCCAGACAAGATCGTGCATGTCAGAGAGACCGTGGAATGGACAAACGACGATCCGATCACCCCGCATACGGTCACATTCGGGGTTGAGCCGGCGAACCCCATGCCCCCTTCTACGAACGTAACCATGGATCCGGACGGAGCGCTGCACGCTACGGTGAGTTCGCCAAAAGACAACGTGCACTCGGGCTTTATCGCTGCAGCTCCACAGAACCAGATCGATTTACCGCAACCGCCGGTGGGCATCACTCGCTTCCGTGTGACATTCACGCGGCCGGGCATTTTCGAATACAAATGCGCGCTGCATGACAACCTGGGGATGCTCGGCAGAGTGATCGTTCTGCCGTGAGCAAGAGACGGTTTCCGCTGCGCCCGGCTTTCCCACGCCGGGTGCAGGCAAGATTGGTGCGCGGGTAAGCGAAAGGCCTTGGGCGCGGTGAGAATGCCTCCGAGAGAGCCGACCAGTGTGACCTCTAGCCGTCCATAGTGACCTTTAAGCGTCGGGACTGTAGATTATGTCTTCGCAGGTTTCCGGAAAATGCTGATCTGGCCGTTGCGCTCTAGGATGTCGTCTGATTTTCATGGATCGCACCTCCACGCACGGCTTCTAATCACCGATGCCCGGCACTATCCTCACCATCAACAGCGGCTCCTCCTCCCTCAAGCTCGGCCTCTACCGCGCCGATGCCTGCACTCCACCGCAACTCCTCTACCGCGGCGCCACCAACGCCATCGGCAAAACCGGGGGCTCGCTCGCCATCACCGATGCCACAGGCAAAACCGTCCATCGCGAAGACGCCTCGCACGAATCGCAATCCAGCGCATTCGCGCACGCCGCGCAGAAGCTTCAGCAGCTCAGCGGCACTCATCCGGATGCCATTGGCTATCGTGTCGTCCACGGCGGCCCTAATCTGCGCGAACATTGCCGCATCACGCCGCAGGTCCTCGACACCTTACGCGCCGCCACCCACTACGCGCCGCTCCACATCCCCGGCGCCCTCGCGCTCATCGACACCGCATCGAAGCTCTTCCCGCGGGTCCCCGCCTTCGCCTGCTTCGATACCGCATTCCACACCACCATGCCCGCGGAAGCCTCTACCTACGCCATCCCCGCCCGCTTTCGCGAGCAGGGCGTCCAGCGCTATGGCTTCCATGGCCTCTCCTATGAATCCGTCGTTGCCACGTTTGGCGCTTCGTCCGGGACGGTTCCCGCGCGCCTCGTCGTCGCGCATCTCGGCAACGGCGCCAGTCTCTGCGCCATCGCCGAAGGCCGCTCCGTGGATACCTCCATGGGCCTCACTCCCACCGGCGGCATCCCCATGGGCACCCGCACCGGCGATCTCGACCCTGGCGTCGTCCTCTTCCTCGCCCGCGCCGGGCATCTCGATGCGAACGCTCTCGAGTCCGTCCTCAACCACGACTCCGGACTGGCAGGCCTATCAGATGGAATTTCAGACCTCCGCGGGCTCACCGCAGCGGCAGACAAGGGCTCTGCCACAGCAAAGCAAGCCATCGCCATCTTTTGCCGCAGCATCGCGAAGACTGTAGCCAGCTATGCCGCCGTCCTCGGCGGACTCAACTGTCTCGTCTTCACGGGAGGCATCGGGGAGCACTCGGCCCTCGTCCGCGAGCAGGTCTGCCGCCAACTCGGCTTTCTTGGGCTGGCCATCCACGCCGAAGCAAACCAGCGCAACGCGGCCACCATCTCGCAGCCGACCAGCGCGGTCCAAGTCCAGATCATTCCCGCCGATGAGGACGGCCGGATCGCACATCACGTCCACGATCTGCTCAGTCGCAAATAGAGACGTTCGCGACAACTCTCCCGGCCTATTTCTTCTTGGGACTGGACTTCTTCTTCACCGTCTTAGCTTTCCCCGTTGAAGACTTTTTCTGCACTGCCGCAGCACCCGCTCCATCCTGTGATTCGGTGGACCTTACCTTGGTTGAAGCCTTGGCTGCTCCCGCTTTCGGCGCGTTTCGCCCGGCCGGAGTCGCCGCATGTGGCGTCATGTTCGTTCGAACGGATTTTGAATTCCCCGCCAGCAAAATATCCAGCCGATATCCCGCATCCTCCGCCGCCTGAGTGGCTCGGTCCACAGCCGTAGCACTCCGCTGCGCTGCTGCTCGTTGCTCCGCAGGGCTGGCCGCAACCAGTGCCGGCACCTGAATCCACCAGAGCAACTCTTCATAACTCTCCTGATTGAAGTAGCGCACGCCCTGCGATGTGTGCGTGCCGGTGAGCCACCGCACATCGCCGTCCTGCCATTCGCGGTAGGATAGCTCCGACGAGAGCGGGCTCGCGCGGTGCAATAAAAAACGCACCCGTGCCGCCGCTCTCCATCCGTCGTCCCCGCCCATCCCCAAACCATGGAAGATATCCGCTAAGGCATGCCGCAGCCGCAACTGGTCAAACATGGACAAGCCATCGAGTGGCAGGCCGTGCAGCAGTGACCAGGCCAGCACCGGCCCCCAAACAGCTGTGCCGCTGGTGCCCGGCGAATCGCTGGGCAGTACCTTGCGCGTTGTCTCCGGCCAGCGCTTCGGGAACAACGCCTCGTAGCGGGGCAGCGCCAGGGTTGACACGAGCAATGCGCTTTCCTTTGCAGCCGGCTCGGCTTTCGGAATGATCTGCGCCGTCGCCGCCGCACGCTCAATCTCCAATTGCTTTGCGATTTTGTGGAAGCGCCTTCCGCGCTCGATAAACGGTTCGACCGCCTCGAGGATGCGCCACTCGCGCTGCCGGATAGCCATCGCGCCGGACGCTTCCATCTCCGCGGCATCGATGATTCCGGCAAGGATGGCAGGATCGAGCGCCGCACGCAGCGCATCATGCAGCGGCTGCAACCGCAACTGATCGAGCGCTTCATCCAGGTTGGGCACGCCCGCACCGTGCAGGGAATCGTGCAGCCGGTCCCAGGGGTATTCGCGCGACGCGCGCAACTCACGCCAGTGCAGAAAGACGTGGTACTTGTATGCGTTCAAGTGCAGCGAGAAGCCCCGCTGGTTCAACTCGGAAGCGCGGCGCAGGTATTCCAGTCCGTTGCTGACATCGCGGAAAGCAAGAATTACATCGTGGTCGGTTGGCAGATTGAGGCCGTCCTGCAGCGAACGCTGGCGCAATCCGCCGCTCGCCTTGTCGATGAAGCCGGTCGAGTGGTGAATGGTGCCGCGTGTCTCGCCGTAGCGATTGTGATAGATCACCAGCGCTCGCTGCCCACCCCGAGCATTGGAATACGCATAGACGTTCTCGTCCACCGCACCGTCCTCTTTCCAGAAGTCGTAGAGCAGGAAATTGTCGCTCTCCGCAAAGAGCCAGCGGCTGTGCAGCAGCGGTGCGATTTCGCGGTTATGCCGCTCAACGAGCCACTGGTTGGGCGTCTCGTCATAGCGCGGCCGCTGATATTCCATTCCATACTTCTCGGTAAAGCCTTCCACCTGCCCGTGACCGAACATGGGTAGGCCGGGCAGCGTCGCCATCAGCGTCGCGATGCCGAAGCACTTGTCACCAGTGCCAAACTGGTCGATTGCTGTGCGTTCGTCCGGATTGCTCATGAAGTTGACATAGCGCTTCATAATCCCGGGATCGAACTCCATGGTCTGCTTTAGCAGGCCGCGGTAATGCTGATTGTCTTCGTCGCGCAGCAGATTCATGAACGCGCTGTTGTACACGCGGTGCATGCCGAGCGTGCGGACGAAGTAACCCTCCATCATCCAGAAGGCCTCCGCCAGCAGCAGCGTACCCGGTACCTCGGCGGCCACACGATCCACCACCTCGCGCCAGAACTCCACCGGAATCCGCGCATCGAACTCCGGCGTTGTCATGCTGTACTCCGCGCGCGACGGGATAGCACCGCCTGCACCGGGCGCTGGGTACCACAGCCGCTGGATGTGCCGCTTCGCCAGCGTCATCGCAGCGTCAAAGCGGATGATGGGGAACAGCCGCGCCACATGCAGGATAGTCTGGATCACTTGCTCCCGCACCGCCGGATTCAGATAGTCGAGCTGCGCCGTATCGTTCCAGGGAAAACTGGTGCCATCGTTGCCGTGGTAGACATAGCGCGTGTCGCCCGACCACTTATCGCGGCGGCGAAAGACCACAGCGGCGTCGGACTGCTCGTAGTAGTGATCTTCAATCTTGATCTCGACACGGCCGTCGCTCGAAAGATCCGGCCCATTGAAGCTGTAGGCCGGATAGGGCGAATCGTATCGCGAGAGAAACCACTCTGGATGGTCGATGACCCAGGGAGAGTCGATGCCCATATGGTTCGGCACCATATCGCTCGCCAACCGTATCCCAAATCTCGAGGCCTGGTCGCGCAGCCGGATATATGCGTCATACCCGCCGAGATCGTCAGCAATGCGGTAGTCGTACAAAGAGTAAGCGGATGCCACAGCATCCTCTTTCCCGCAGAGGTGTTTGATGGTGCGCGAGGCGCGGCTCCGCTCCCACAGTCCGATCAGCCAGAGCGAGTTCATGCCCCGGCCGGCAAGCGTCGCAAGCTCCTCGTCGGGTATCTGGTCAAGCCGCGTGATCGAGCGTCCGTATCGTTTAGTCAATTGCGCAAGCCACACGTATGTGCTTTTTGCAATCAGAACCGTGCTCGGCATCCAGTCCTGGTCGGGACTAAAGCGCTCATACTCGTGCTGAATGACCGCGAAGTCAGGCAGATCGACACGTCCGCCAAAATCCCCCGCGTGCCCATGCTTGCCACGGCGCCGCCGCTCCGCCATCTCGTCGGAGGGATGGAAGCGCATCCAGATCGCGACGTCCTCTTCCTGCAGCACGTCGATGGCAAGCAGCAGACGGCGCAGTGCTGCATCGCCGACGATTCGGCTCCACTTTTCGCGAATAAACGCAAGCTGACCGCTCAGCGAATCGGGCGATGCCAGCGCAGGCGCCCGAAGCACATCGATCAGGTTGGCAGCTTCATCGCCGATAGGCGGTTTCGTAGCGAAGAACTCGCGCAATCCGCCGGTTACATTTGGATATGGCGTCTGCTGTTCTAGCGGTTCGTCGTCGAATAGCTCGATGAACTTGTGAAACGCCGGGTTGGCATTGGCCAGCCACAGCATCATCAATTCTTCGAAGGCCGCCTCTCGATGCGGTATGTCGTCCGTCGAACCGGTCAGCCACTCCTGCGCCGTCTCTTCGCCTCTATAGATGGCGGAGCCAGGAAACTCTTGTACAAAGCGCAGCAGCAATCGATCAAACCGTTGCGGCCCCAGCCGCGACGAGAACCACTGCAGCGCCTCCGGAATCGCGTGCGGCGCAACAGACTTACGGTAATGCTGGAGCAGCAGGTGGCTCGCCTCATCGATCAGCCCCATCGCGAACAGCGCGCCTGGATTGATGACGCGCTCCGGGTCGTTCTCCGTTCCACGTGCCTGGTTCATGCGATGCGCAAGCTCGCGGCTGGCTTTCAGATCGGCAAAGATCACATTGCCGGCGAACGAGAACAGCGTCTGCTCCGCGTGATAGCGATCCCGTGCTGCGCGCGAGATGTGAAATTCCATCAGAACCATCGTTCCTGTCTTCCCTTCTCTACACAACACGCCCGGACTGGCGCACCATCCGGGCACGGTCTGGGAACCTCGGCTGCTCCTACTAGAGATGAGCCCGGGCGCCCAACAGTCACCCGTCGGCGCCTCATCTATCGGCATCTACCGGCCCTGCATACCCTACAGTGGCCCAGAACACTTTTCCACTATGCCCATTTTCCACTAGGGAGGATCAACCCATCCTGGCCTATGCACGCACGTCAAGCTCCACCTGGCCACCCTTCGCAAGGGCGGCTGCTGGCACGACGGCTGCCGAACCTTCTACCGTAGCGGTCGATGCCGAGCGCAGAGATCCTCCCGCAGGAGGGTGGATGTGCAGGTGAACATCCCCGCTGAAGCCCGCGGCAACCTCCACGACCACATGCCAACTGCTGTCGCTGGTGGCCTCGGTGGTCCAGGCAATCGTTCCAAAGCGCGTCGGGCATCGGCGTACTGCTATGCGTTCTCCCTTGCGGAACCAGTGCTTCGGCGCCGCCTTTTGCAGATGGCAGACATCGCGATCGCTCTCTTCGTAGCACAGCAGCCAGCGCAGCCCCAGAGCCGGTTGCAGCGTACTGTTGATCACCGCCGACCACCCCCAGGGCGCTCCATCCCCCGGATAGCTTCCCGGAATGTAGGCGTCCTCCGGTGAATAGCGGTTCCCCGAGTCCGCCGCATAGCACACCAGGGCGTACAGGGTCAGCAGAAACGGCCGGTAGTCCTCCTGCCGTATCTTGACCGCGAGCGTTCCGTGCTCCATGAAATTCGAGCAGCGGGGCACATCGCCATCGGTGTTCAGCCCGCAGATTTGCTGCCCGGCGAGCTCACGATGCTTCAAATGCCCCAGATCCTGAGCCGCCACCCCCCAGTCCGCCAGGAACCAATCCATCATGAAGCGGTGGTTCTCATAGCTCGACAGCTCGGTTGGCTTGCGCACAATGTCATTTGGCTCGAACGGGGTAATCCCGGCTGCGCGCATCTCCGGCGTGGATGCCGCGATGGTGGCTTCGATCGAAGTCTGGATATTCTGCCGCATCTCTGCCGCCAGCGCTGTGTAGCGATCAGCCAAAACCGCGATGCTGCGATCGTTCTTTATGTCAGCAATCGCCTTCAACGCCTTCGCATACTCTGTGACGCCGCGCCAGACGCATGCCGCGTTCTGATA
Organism: uncultured Acidobacteriaceae bacterium; assembly: GCA_963712845.1. GTDB lineage: Bacteria > Acidobacteriota > Terriglobia > Terriglobales > Acidobacteriaceae > KBS-83. The sequence continues at coordinate 191,517 of CAVQJM010000031.1, read as the reverse complement.
GTAGTACGGATGCGAATCGGGATAGTCGTTCGCCGGGTCACCCAGGTCGGCCTCCGGCGATCCCCAGATGAGCCCGTACCGCCGATCGCTCTTCGCGAATCGCTGCTTGCCGTACTCATAGCGCGCCAATACATATCCCAACATGCGGTCGAGTACCGACTGTTGCTGCAGCAGCCCGCTCGCGTCCCGCGTGTACCAGTAGTCGCGCGCCGCATTCATCAAGAAGATGCCCACATTCAGCGGAGCCTCCACCTGATCCTGCGTGTTGTAGGTGAAATTGCCGTCGGGCAGCACGTAGTGCTCAAGATATTGCTGGATATACGGCCGGCTGGCGTTTGTCAGGCCCCATAACTGTTGCGCCCAGATGAACTCATAGTGCGCCACCGGGAAAAGCGCATGACTCCGCTCTGGAATCTTGGTGTAACCACCCTCGCCTACCTGATATGTCGGTTCCAACCCGCGATAACTGCACCGACAGAGTGTGATTCCCGCGCGTGCAGAATCCAGCAGCCACGAGTCAGGGATCTCCACTGGCATTGCATCCTCATAAAAGGTATGCCAGCGATTCCAGATGCCCACGAGCCCGCTGAAAAAGCTCTGCGGCGATGTATTCCAGTAGTGTTCGGCATAGGTTCGCCCATCTGGTGCGTGTACCAGCATTCCTGGACTGTCATAGCGGGCGACATCCTCAGCCGGAATTGTCATCCGCATGCGAGCGATCGGCTGTGCGTTCACGCCCGGCGGCAATAGCATCATCAACTCGTATCCGCAGCCGTACTCCGCATTCCACACCGCCGTATCCGCAACCGGGAGATAGCCGCCCAGCAGCGTGCGCTTGCTGTAGCCATGCCGATATGCATAGCGCTCCGGCGCAGCGAATGGAAAATAGTTGGTCGGATCGAAGAGGTGGCCTTCCAGATCTGGCGCCCACTCTGCCTGAGGATTCTTCTTCGGCTGGCGGCTCGCGCCATCCGCCTCCAGATAGATCGACCCGAGCGGTCCTGTCTCCTCATTCGCCACCAGCGACCATCCAATGTATTCCGCGCCCAAGGCAGCCACGTTTTCGTAGCAGGGGTCTTCACTCGATTTCAGGATGTATTCGCCCGTCACGTCCGGCCCCGGAGACATGCGCAGTGGCCGCTCCAGTTTCACGCCATGCGGCGTATCCATAGGCCGTGGCCGCACCTTGCTCAGATCACCTATCTGCTTCGGGATCAGCGCAATCGTCCCGCCGCGCTCCGTCACATAAGCAATGGCTCCACGATGGCTCGCGTGCTTCTCAAAGACGGCGGTCATCACCCCGTTGATCTCCGCCGTGGTCAGCAGCACCCAGCCGGCGATATCCTCGCCATGCGCGACCCGCTGTTCGGAACCGCCGTGGCTGGCCACCGTTCCTTTGCCATCGATCGTGCTCACCTTCGGCGGCTCTGCAAGAGCGGCCTGTTCTCCGGGAAGGAACGCGCTGTACTCATTCACAATTCGCCCAGGTCGGTAATTGCCGGATGGGTGAGTCGCCGCGAACAACTCCTCGGCGGGGCCGAAGGTGCTTGCCGCGCTGGCCGCCGATAAAAGCTTTAGAAAATCTCGTCGATCCAAATCGAAGGGTCTCCCATTGGAGCTATGCGCCCGATGACCGAGCGCCTTTGCAATATCAAACCTCGCAGCCTGTCGCGGCAAATAGGCTGAATCACCTATCCATCACGGCAGTCGCCCGGTACAAAGCACCCGCATGCGCCGCCAGGTGCACGGTCACTCTATACTCCGCTCTACTCTGGGTATGCTCCCACAGGTCGCGCAGAACATACTGCCGGGCAGGCCATCCAAGCTGCTTCCATGTGTAATTCATATCCTGCGGATGCTCCGATGTATTGAAGATTGCCACGTACCTGCCCTTTCCATCTTCCGCCGTCGCCGTCCACACACTCGCATCTGAGGACTGAACTACAGCGCGACCGCCGGTCGAATGCTGATCCACCGCCAGAACCTCATCGTTGGTCAGCAGTGTGGTCGTCGCCGCATCATTGTGCGGCAGGTCGCCACCCATCATCAGCGGCGAGCGGAAGATCGCCCAAAGCGTCATCAGCGTCCGTTGCTCCGCGGGCGAAAGTCGCGTCTGGCGCATCTTGCCCCACCCCGGCGACGGACCCAGGTAGCCCAGCGGCAGCATGTCTGCATCCGGCCAGTACCCGGGCTTGCGCAGGGGCGCCCATTCGGCAACGCGGGCGAACTGATCGCCCAGTCCCTGCGGATACTGGACATCACTGTGCCATTCGTCCCAGATGTCATCGGAGATGCGCCACATCTCCGCATACTTCCGCATCTCGTTCACCTTATCGAGCGGCGCAGCGCCCGGCGAAAGGCTCAGCACAATGGGACGGTCCGTCTTGCGCAGCGCCTCGCTCAGCATGCGGATCTCCGCTCCCTTATAGGGACGAGAGGCGATGCAGTCCACTTTGATGAGATCCACGCCCCATCCGGCATATAGCCTGGCAATCGAGTCGTAATATGCCTGGCCCGCTGCCGTATCGTTCAAATCGTAATTATCATGGTTCCAGTTGCAGGTGCCGGAGGTGTTCCCCGCCTCCATGGCACGAAAGGAAGAGCCCGCAATCGGCAGATTCTTAGCCACCGCTTCGCGGGGAATGCCTTGCAGAATGTGGATGCCGAACTTCAGCCCTTTTGCGTGGACATACGCAGCGAGCGGTGCGAAGCCCGCGCCCTGCGCCGCTGAGGGGAAGCGGTTCAATGCGGGCGTGTAGCGGCCCTGACTATCGAGCAAGTACTTGAAGTTGGTCGCGTTGCCTTCGGCAATGGGGTTCGAGACAAACCATTCCATGTCCACGACAATGTACTGCCAGCCATGCTGCTTCAAGTGCGCGGCCATCCAGTCCGCATTGGCCTTCACCTGCGCCTCGCCGACGGTGGTTCCGTACGAATCCCAACTGTTCCAGCCCATTGGCGGCGTAGCGGCCAACCTCCGCGGGGCCGCGGCGTTGGGCGAAGACCTCTGCCCTTTAAGATCGGCGCCGAGACACGCGCACACCGCGAACATCCATAACCATCCGATATGGCGACGACTCATGCCTGCATTTCCCCCGACGAGCAATGGAACCGACCTGGACAGCATTCCGTACTTCGCAAGCATAGGCTCGTGCGGCCGTTCGTTTCCCGTATGAGTCCTTGGCCGGAAGTGTACGGACTTGATAACGTTAACCGTGGATGCGCAATTGTTTCACTAACCGGATGAATTTTTCCTGCGTCCGCCACGGGCGGGTTCGTCAATCTTCTAGTTCGGGTTGTTCAAGCTCGACACCCCGGTGATAGGCTCTTGTTCTGATAGCGCCGATTGCCTGGCAAGTCACGGGCATGGCATAGGAAGGAATGTTCGTGCCACCTCCACGGAAGGCCGCCAGGCGGCGCCACTCTGGCCCCACCATCACTGATGTAGCTCGAGAAGCAGGCGTCGCGATCATGACCGTCTCGCGCGTCGTCAACGGCGGCAGCTATGTCAGCCCGGCCACGGAAAAACGGGTAAAGGCGGCGATCCGCCGGCTCGGCTATACACCGAATGAAGCCGCGCGCATGCTGAAGGGTCAGCGCGCCCGCATGATCGGGCTGGTGGTTCCGGACCTTGCCGATTCCTTCTTCGCCACCTGTGCCAACGCCGTGCAACAGGTCGCGGGCACGCACGGATACATGACGCTTATCGTCACCTCTGAACGCAGCGTAGAGACAGAATCCAATGAGATCGCGATGATGGCCGCGCGGCGTATCGCGGGACTACTCATCGTGCCCACGCGCGCGGGCGCGGACAAACGGCTGCGTGAGCTGCAGCGGGCGGAGATTCCTTTGGTCACGCTGGACCGCACGCTCGACGGAGTCGATGCCGGCCAGGTCATCGTCGAGAACGCCGGCGGCGCAGAGGAAGCGGTCCGCCACCTGATCGCGCATGGCCATCGTCGGGTGATATGCATCGGTTATGACGCCAAGGTCTACACCATTCACCAGCGCATTCTTGGCTACCGGCGCGCGATGAAGGAAGCCGGCCTGAAGGCCGAGATGTGGACCAATCTCACCACCGCCGATGCTACCGAGGCATTGTTGCGGCGCCTCATGAAAGAAGCCGACCGCCCAACCGCTTTGTTCACCTTAAACAACGTCACGACTATCCACGCACTGCAGGCTGTCCGCTCCATGCAACTGCGGCTGCCTGCGGATCTGGCGATGATCGGCTTCGATGATCTGGAGCTGGCTCCTCTGCTGGACACGCCGCTCACCGCCGTCCGCCAACCCGCACTGGAGCTGGGACGCAGCGCTGCACGCATGCTCTTCGATATGATCCATCGTGCTCGCGAAGTCGGCACCGATACCAAGGTGGAGCGGCGCATCGTGCTGCCCACAGAACTGATTCTGCGCGCATCCTGTGGCTGCAATAATCACAGTGGCTGAGAGACAACTCTGCAGGCCGGCATTCATCCCCAAAACGCAAGTGCACACCAACACCATGAAACTGATAGGAATCGACGTCGGCACCGGCGGTACGCGCGTTCTGTTGGTCGACGCGGCTGGAAAGGTGGTGGGCTCTGCAGTGCGTGAGCATGCTCCCTTTCGCTCGCCGCAGCCGGGCTGGGCCGAGCAGGATCCAGAAGACTGGTGGCAGGCGGCCATTCACGCCATTCCTGCCCTGCTGAAGGAAACCTCAACCGCGCCGGAGGAGATCGCCGCTGTCGGCTTGAGCGGCCAAATGCACGGTGCCGTTCTGCTGGATGAGCACGATCGCGTTCTCCGTCCCGCGCTCATCTGGTGCGATCAACGAACTGCCCCAGAAGCCGCGTGGCTTACCGAACAGATCGGCGCAGATCGCCTCATTGCCCTCACCTCGAATCCAGCCCTCACCAACTTCACGCTCACCAAACTGCTCTGGGTGCGTAACCACGAGCAGGCACTGTGGCGGCAGTTTCGCTCCTTCCTGCTTCCCAAGGATTACGTGCGCTTTCGGCTCACCGGCGAGCGCGCGATGGATGTAGCGGACGCCTCCGGCACGCTGCTGCTGAACGTTGCCGGCCGCCGCTGGTCCAGCGAGATGCTTGCAGCCGTCGACATGCCGGAAAGCATTCTGCCCAGACTGCATGAGTGCCACGAGATTGCGGGCACCATCACGAAAGAGGCATCTTTGCTCACCGGTCTGCTTGTCGGCACTCCGGTTGTCGCCGGCGCCGGAGACCAGGCTGCCGGTGCGCTGGGCATGGGCATCGTGCGGCCCGGAGACGTAAGCGCTACCATCGGGACCTCCGGCGTGGTCTTTGCCGCAACCGATCAGCCCTTTCTCGACCCCCGCGGCCGCCTGCATACGTTCTGCCATGCAATACCCGGACGCTGGCACGTCATGGGCGTCACCCAGGCGGCCGGGCTCTCCCTGCGCTGGTTCCGCGACACCTTCGCTGCCGCAGATGATTCTGAGGCATACGCTCGGCTCGGCGAATCCGCCGCGAGCGTACCTGCCGGAGCAAACGGACTTCTGTGGGCTCCTTACCTAATGGGCGAGCGCACCCCGCATCTCGATCCGGAAGCGCGCGGGGCGCTGGTCGGCCTCACCGCGTCGCACGGCCGCGCGCATATCGTTCGCGCCATCCTGGAGGGCGTCGCATTCAGCCTTAAAGACACCATGAGCATCTTCGCCGAGATCGGCCTCCCGGCGCGTGCCATACGGCTGGGCGGCGGCGGCGCACGCTCGCGCATCTGGCGGCAGATTCAGGCCGACGTCTACGGCCAGCCGGTTGAAATGGTTGCAGCCGAGGAAGGCGCTGCGTACGGTGCTGCGTTGCTCGCCGGCGTGGGTACCGGCGTTTGGCCCTCGGCAGACGCCGCATGCGATGCTGTCGTCCGGATCGCCCAGCGCATCGTGCCGCAGTCTGCAGATAGCGCAAAGCTTCAACAGATGTATGGTCTCTATCGCAAACTCTATCCATCGCTGCAGCCCATCTTCCATGGGTTACATCCGGAAGGTTTGCATGCGGCAATCACAGACGTGAAGATGGATGACTGAGGCGATAGACGACCTGCAGCAGCCGGTCGAGGACACCGTCCGGCTGCGCGACGGCGAAATCGAACTGCTAACCGGGACGCCCGAGTTGCCCCTCGTTTCAACGCAAGCAGGGAAGTCGAGCAGTGCAGTCCGCAGGCATTCTCATCCGCTGACCCGGTAGAGCGCTACTCCGGCATCAGCTCCGAACCAGTCACAACAAAGCTGCCCGTCACATGCTCAGCGGCAGAAGGCTGCGCGCCGCCGATCATCACCGAATACTCGCCCGGTTGAACGGCCCGTTTGCCCTGTTCGTCTACCGCGCTCAAATCCCGGGGCGTCAGCGAAAAAGACACGGTCTGGCTCGCGCCGGGAGCGAGATGCACCCGCGCCATCCCCCGCAGCACGGGATTTCCCTTTGCCGCAGGCCGCGCAAGGTAAAGCTCCGCCACCTCATCGCCCGCTACCTCGCAATCGTTGCGCACGGTGACCTGCACGCTCAATGGTTCACCGGCTTTCACGCTACTCTGCGCCAGCTTCAGCTCCGAGTAGGCGAAGTGCGTATAGCTCAGTCCATACCCAAAGCCATACAGCGGCTTGCCCTTGAAATAGCGATAGGTGCGATTCTCCATCGAGTAATCGTCAAACCGCGGCAACTGGTCCGTGGATGCGTAGAAGGTCACCGGCAGCCGGCCCGCCGGATTGTTTTTTCCGGAGAGAGTTTCTGCAATCGCGGTGCCGCCCTCTTCGCCCGGATACCACGCCTCGAGAATCGCCGCCGCATGCTGCTCGGCCCAGTTCACCGCAAGCGCGCTCCCGTTGAGTAGCACGACGACCAGAGGCTTTCCCGTCGCGGCCACCGCTTCGAGCAACTCTTTCTGCGCCACCGGCAGATCAATGTCCGTGCGATCGCCGCCAGAAAATCCCGGTACATGGATCCGCATCTCTTCGCCTTCGAGCTGCGATGTAAGTCCCACAAATGCGATCACCGCATCCGCTTGCTTCACCGCGGCGACAGCCTCGTCGCGCAGCGGAGCGACGGGAGGCTTCCAGCGCAGCGAAATGCCGGCGCCAAAGATCGGCGACCGGTGCGTGTACTCGAGCTGGATCGCGTGCGGCCGTGTGTCCGCGAAGTGCAGCGTGAAGTCTGGGCTGGTGTGGCCGCGCGACTCTTTCGGCTCGCCCGAATCCTGTCTCGCAACTACTTTGCCGTCGAAGCTGAGCGCATAGGTCTCGCGGTCCTGGCATGGATAGCAGTCGCCAATATCCACGCTGAACGCGTAGTCACCCGGAGCAGGCGCCGACAGCGTACCCGTCCAGCGCACGCTGAAGGCCGTGGCCGCCACACCAGCAGCGGGCGACGCAGCATTCCAGTCGAAGTCGATTGCGTGCTCATCCCGCGTCAGCACCGGCGCGCCAGTGAAGTTCGCGTTGGCGAAGTATTCGCCCTTCACATGCAGCGCAGTGCGCGGCACCGGCAGCGAAACACCTTCCACATAAGGCGCTCCTTGCGCATACAGCACCCGCGTGCTCGCAAACTCGCGCTCGATGCCGTCCAGCGGCAGCACGGGATGCGAGGGCACTCCGTTGTAATTCCCTTCCAGCGCAATCAGCGACTCCGCGTTCGGACCAATCACCGCCAGCGTCTTCACGTTCGGCAACGGCAGAGTGTGTTGGTCATTCTTGAGCAGCACCATCGACTTCTCCGCTACCTCGCGTGCAAGGGCGCGGTGCTCTTCCGAATCCACATGTGAGAATGGCAGCCGCGCGTACTCCACCTGCGCCGGCGGATCGAAGAGGCCAAGGCGCATCCGCGCCGTGAAGAGTCGTTTCAACGCCGTATCCAGCGCGCTCTCCGGCAGCAAGCCGTCTTTCACCGCCTGCGGCAGCGCGTCGTATTCGTCGCCGCAGCTTGTATCCGTACCAGCCAATACAGCAGTCGCGCTGGCGTGCGCTGCATCGGGGCTGAAGTGGTGACCCGCCGTACCGCTGAAGCCCTGCTTTTCTGTGCTGTAGAAATCACCGATGGCGCCGCAGTCGGAGGTGACGAAGCCCTCGAACTTCCACGCGCCGCGCAGCTTCTGCTTCAGCAGCAGCGGACTGGCACAAGCGGGAAAACCGTAGATGGCGTTGTAGGCGCACATGATGGAGTCGGCTTTCGCCTCCGTAATAGTGGCGCGAAACGCCGGCAGGTATGTGTCTTCCAAGTCGAAGGCGGATGGAGTCGCGTTGAAGCGGTGACGCTCCGACTCCGGTCCGCTGTGCACTGCATAATGCTTGGGCGTGGCGATGGCCTCGTAATATTTGGGATCGTCGCCCTGCAGGCCTTCGACAAATGCCACGCCCAGCCGCGACGTCAGATACGGATCTTCGCCATAGGTCTCCTGCCCGCGCCCCCACCGCGGATCGCGAAAGATGTTGATGTTCGGCGACCAGATGGTCAGCCCGAAGAAGATCGAGTGATTGTCGTGCTTGAGGGCATCGACATTCTTCGCACGCGCCTCATCGGCAATCACCGATGACACACGATGCAGCAGCGCGGGATCCCACGTCGCTGCAAGCCCAATCGCCTGAGGGAACACTGTTGCATAGCCGGAACGCGCGATGCCGTGCAGCCCCTCGCTCCACCAGTCAGTACGCTGGAATGTCGAGCCGCGGAATTGCCGGCGCCGCGTGGCGCATCTGCGAGGCTTTTTCCTCCAGCGTCATACGGCCCACCAGATCATCCACGCGTCGCGCGACCGGCAGCGAAGGGTCTTGAAAGGGATAGGAAGCCGCCTGCTGTGCGAAAGCGGGCGGAAAGGCAAGAAACGCGCCTGCGCAAAATTTCGCAAGCAGTGGGATCGTTCTCAAGGGCATCCTCCGGATGCCCACCACTCTATCGCGCTCTCCGCCCTCTACGATCTACAAATTCTGCGCTGGCAGGTATTCGTGTGCCGGCAGTGGCTCGGAGTCATTCGCTTGACCGCAGGCATGCCGTGCGGCTGCAGCGGCCAATGCCCAGCCCGTCAACAGCAGTACCGGCGCAGGTCCGGGCACCACGTCGGTCAACTCGCCCAGCGTGCTCCATTCAATGCTCTGGTCCGGTTGCGCTGCGCGGCTGATGACGCAGCAAGGCGTCGCAGGCGCATCCCCCGCCCGCAGCCGCTCCTCTGCCAGGCCGCGGAAACTGCGGCCCGGCATATACACCACGCGCGTCGTCGACGCACGCGACACGTCTTGGTCGGACTCCGCTGCTTTATGTCCGGTGTGCAACTCTATGCTGGACGCGCTGCGCCGATCGGTCAGCGAAGAGCCAATCTGCGCCGCGGCTGCGAATGCAGCCGTAATCCCAGGCACCACCTCGAAGGGCACATCCGCTTCGCGCAATGCATCCATCTCCTCTGCAGCACGCCCAAACACCAGCGGATCCCCACTCTTCAGCCGCACCACGCTGAGCTGCCGACGTGCCGCGTCGATCATCAACGCATGAATCTCCGACTGGTGCACATGCTTCACGCCGCAGCGCTTGCCCACGCTGACCACCAGCGCCTGCCCGCCCGCAATCGCCATCACTGCAGCAGGTACCAGATCGTCATGCAGCACCAGGTCCGCAGAGCGCAGCAACGCGGCAGCCTTTAGCGTTAGCAACTCCGGATCACCCGGCCCCGCGCCGACCAGATAGACCTTCCCTTTTTCCGCAGCACTCATGTCAGCCACCACGATCCTCGCTCCTGACGCGGCGTTTCCAATGCCATAGCACGTGATGGACAGGCAGGCGAATCGCACACATCGCGCGTGGCCAGCGTACGTAGCAGATTGTTGCGCTCTTCCCCGGCCGGATACGCGGCCAAGACTTCGCGTCGCAGTGTGCCCAGTCGTTCCAGCCACGGGCCTGTTCCTTTATCGAGCAACGCCTCCAACTGCTGGCGCAATCGCTGCGCCAATGCCGGGCTTTCTCCAGCGGTCGAGATGCCGATTTGCAGGGGGCCGCGCCGCACCACCGAGCCAAAATAAAAGTCGCAGAAGGGCGGATCGTCCACCGCGTTCGCGAGCACGCCTGCGGCTACCGCATCGCCATAAATTGCGTGGTTCACATCAGCGTCGCTCGTCGCTGCGATTATCAGTTGCTGCCCGGCAATATCCTCGACCACATAGCGCCGGCGATGCCAGACAATAGTGCCCCGCTCGACCAGATCGCGAATCTCCACACGCCCGTCTGGAGCAACGACGGTTACCTTTGCACCGCATTCCAGCAGGCTGCGGACCTTCTGCAGTCCAATCGCTCCCGCGCCCACCACCAGGCATGGGTGTCCCTCGAGTTTCACAAAAATAGGCAGCAGCGGCGCGCTCATTCTCCCACTCCTATCGGCACACGTCCTGAGGGCTGATCCCGCTCTACGGCAGCGGTTACTTCCCCAGCCAGCAGCGCGCGCAAATGGTCATTGCTCTGTCTAGTCAAAAATGTCCGCAAACTCTCGCTTGTGTAGCGATCCTCCAAATATCCTCGCAACAGGCGTTCGAGCGACTCCGGCACTAGCGTTGCCGGGCAGCGATAGCCCACCGGCCGTGCAATCGTCGCGTTGCCCCCGGCGCTGCCGCCCACACAGAAGTAGTAGGCATCCACCAGCGCGCCGTTGTGCTTTATCTTCTTGCCCTCAATGCCCACCTCCGCAATCCAGTGCTGTCCGCAACTGTTGGGGCAACCGGTAACGTGTAGCTTTAGCTGCTGATCGAACTCCGGCAGCCGCGTCTCCATCTCCTCCACCAGCCATCGCGCAAAGCCCTTGGTCTCCGTGATCGCTAGCTTGCAGAACTCCGTGCCTGTGCACGCGATGGCGCCCCGCCAGAAGTGCGAACCCTCTACTCTCAGGTCAATCGCGGCGAGCTCTGCGACCAGCGCGTTCACATTGCCTTTTGGCACATTCACGAAGAGCAGGTTCTGCATCACGGTTGTCCGCAACTCGCCCGAGGCATATTGCTCTGCCAGCTTCGCCGCAGCGGCAAGCTGGTCGCCGGTGAGCCGTCCGCGCAACACCGCGGCACCGACATGGTAGAGACCTCCCTGCCGCTGCCGATGCACGCCCACATGGTCACGCAGAATGTCTGCCGGAACCGTCTCCTCAACTGCTGGCTCGATACGGAAGGGCAGCCGTATCTGCAGCTCATTGAGAAACTTCTCCGCCGTCCAGCCCTCTTTGAGAAAGAGATGCTTCAGCCGCGCACGATCGCGGCTTTCGCGCAAGCCCTGCTGCTCGCGAAAGATCGTCGCAATCGCAGATACTACCTCCACCGCCTGTTCGGGACGCACAAAAGCGTCCAGCCTCACGCCCAGATGCGGGTCGGCGGAGAGCCCACCGCCCACCCGCACAGAGAAACCCACTTCCCGACCGCGCCGCGCAGGCGTGAGCCCGATGTCGTTGATCTCGGGATAGGAGCACCACGAGCTGCAGCCGGTCACGGAAATCTTGAATTTGCGCGGCAGATTGTAGAATTCGGCATTGCCCGCGAGTGCGTGCGCCACACCTAGCGCAATTGGCGATGCGTCGAAGACCTGATCTGCGGCGAGTCCCGCGAGCGGACAGCCTGTGACATTGCGGACAACATCGCCGCAAGCACCCCGCGGCGAAAGCCCGACAGCATCCAGGCGCTCAATAATCTCAGGCAGGCTCTCGATAGTCAGCCAATGAAGCTGAATCGCTTGCCGGACCGTAATGTCCGCGAGGTTGCGACCATGTCGCTGCGCGATCTCCGCGATCGCGCTGAGCTGCGCGGACGAGAGGATGCCATTGGAAACTGGAATACGCAGCATGAAATATTCGCTGGCCTTCCCCTCACCGCCAACTCCGCCCAGTGCTCCCGCGCCATCGCCCTGCGTATAGATGCCCCACCATTTGAAGTACAGGCTCGCCCACTCCGGCAGCACGCTCCCGCGGCCCTCCACGGCGAAACGGCGGATTTCGTCAAAGGCCGCCCAGGGATTCTTCTCGCCTTTCAGGCGTTCCGTTCTCTGCGCCTTTGTTTCCTTAGGAGGACTCGCCTGGGTCATGCCATTTCCCTTCTGGTGTGTTGCATCGTATAGAAAAGAAAAAGCCCCAACTGCAGAGTGACTGCGGTTGGAGCTTTTCAGATTCGCTTGAAGTGATAGAGGTTAGATCACTAGCTCATCGAACAGCACCCACGCAGCCGCGCGCGCAACAACAGTTGCAGCAACAGACGGCCGGGGTGTAGATGAGTCGCACTGCTTTTAAGCTAACGCTCCTGGCCGGCAACGTCAAATGCAATAGAGCCGGCAAGCTGTCCGGTTCGCCGTAAATAGCACGTATGACTGGAGGTATAGCCTCATATGTTTACGCCTTGGCCTATCGGATTTGTCAGTACTCCCTATAAGGAAACCAGTGACGTACCAAAGGGACTTGGAGCCAGCCATGAAGCAGAGGGCGTGATTACCATCCTGCCTGACTTCGAGCTTGGACTCACGGACATTGAAGGCTTCTCACACCTGACCGTGCTCTGGGAGTTCGACCCCTCACAGCACTTCGAGCTGCTCGGCACGCCGCCGTCGGACAATCGCAAGCACGGAGTCTTCGCCACGCGCTCGCCCCGTCGGCCAAACCCGATCGGGCTGACTGTCGTCGAGCTGCTCCGCCGCCAGAAGGCGGAGCTGCACGTGCGCGGCGTCGATATGCTGGACGGGACGCCGATCCTCGACATCAAGCCTTATCTCTCCAGCATCCCTGCCTCATCACTGCGGCGCGGCTGGCTGGCGGAAGCCGAGGCCCGAGCGAATGGCAACGCCGTTGTCCCCTGATCGCGACGATTCTTCTCGGCGCCGTGTTTCACAGAGAGTCGCTTCTCGCTGACATTCCATCCCGTCAGCTCTACCGCAGCGATCCGGTCGCCGCCATGCGACGATGAACGCGCCGTAAGCGTTCTCGACTCGCCCGGCAGCAGCGAAACGTAGTTGTCCGACCAGAATGCCGGCACGACCGGCGCCCCGTGTTCATCGAGAGCCCGCAGCGCAATCTGAAATGCAAGCGCGGACGAATCGTTTTTTAGATGAAGTACCATGCGGCCATCCGGCTCTGCCCTCACCATCTCGACGGCAACGTGCGCATGCGGCAACGCCTTCAAAGCGGTAAGGTCGGGCTCCCGCAGAGCAGGGGTGTACCGATAATCGCCCTTCTGCCAGTCGAACTCTGCCAGCCTCGCCGGAATCCAGTAGAAGTTCTCGCTCACCTCCCGCCCGGTTGCATCGCTCAAGGTGAGCCGGACGAAATGAAGGTTGCCATCGGCCGCCAGCACATCGCCGGGGATGTCGAACGCGCGATCCGAGCTGTCAGGACCCGCGTCTACTGCAGTTTCGTGTTCGTAGACCGGACGAAGCTGCGCATCGTACACGCTGGCCTTCGCATGAAGCCCCGGCGCAGCCGCATACGTACTGTTCACCACCACGACGCTGTGATCGTCATACGAATACTGCACGTGCAGCGGCTCGCAGGCCTTCCGTGCGCCGTAATAGCCGCCACCCGCGTCGAGGTAGTAGTCGTACAGGTGCCAAATCATCGAAGGCCACGCGTTGTTCAACATCCACTGCACTACTCCCGTGGACGTATATTTGTTACGCCCATATGCCTCGAACATCGCGCGCTCTCCGTCATATGCCATCGCCTGCGCGGTCTGCTCGTACTCGGCCAGCGAATGTGGCTCGCCATAGCTCTGCTTCATCGCGCCATCGAAGACCGCTGTGTTGGCAAAGCCGCCGCTGCCGTTGTGATACTGCCAGTCGTCGCTCGGCGGCCACAGGGCGGCAGCGGGAAGGAATCGCCTCAGGCTGGATTCGTTGGGAATCGCGGGCCCCGGGCTCGTCTCCGTGTTGAAGCCCCAAGCACCGCCATATTTCTTCGGATCGGTCAGCCAGTAGGAGGGCGCGACATATTCATAAGGACCGGTCATCTTCACGCCGGTCTCGCCGGTCAAGGTCGTCGTGCGCGCCGTGGCAGACGAGAGCGTCGGGTTCGGCCAATGCGTGTCGCGCTCGATATCGAGATACATCTGCTCCACCTTTGGCGGAGGTGGATTGTCGCTGCCGTTTAGCCACACCAACAAACTGGGATGGCTGCGGATGCGCAGCATCTGCGCGCGCAGTGATGCCGCAGCGACCGTGTAGTTGTCCGGCGTCCATTGCGCCCACTGCTCCCAACGGTCACAGCAGCACCAACCCGCAATCACCAGGATGCCCTGCTCGTCGGCCAGCCGATAGAACGCATCCGTCTCCAGCTTGCCCTCCAGCCGAATCGCATTCAGGTGCAGGTCGCGCACCATCTCAAACTGCTGCTCCAGCTGCTGTGGCTGCTCACGCAGCAGCATGTCCCCGGACCAGCCTCCACCGCGCACCAGCACCGGCTTGCCATTCACGCGAAAGAGTCGCGCGCCCGTGCCGGTCAGCTCGGAGGTGATCTCGCGAATCCCCACGCGCGCAACGGCATCATCTGACACGCTGCCATCCGCCCGAAAGTTCATCCGCAGTGTCTCCAGATGCGGCTCTCCCATCTGGTACGGCCACCACAGCAGCGGATGCGCCACGCGCAGCTGCGGAAATTGCTCTGGTGTAAAGACGACGGTGCGGCTCTCGCCGGCAGCGAGCGTCACCGGCTGTTCCGCCTCAGCACCCAGCAGCCCAATCGATGCGACGCCGCGCACCACCTGCGCACTCGCGTTATGGATTTCCCCAAACACCGTCAACTCGGCGACATCCGAAGGACCCGACAGATGCGTTAGCACCATCGGCGACCGCACACTCACGGGTCCGCTTGTGTACAGGCCGACATCTCCTGTCAGCCCCATGTCTTTGTCCGGGGGACACGGACTCCAATCCACCCAGTTGATCGCCAGGTCCTGCTCCGTCGGCGCGAATGTCTCGACCGCGATCCCGTTCTCCGCGCCCGGCTTAAGCAGTCGCGTAACATCGAACTCATAAGTGCGATACGCCCCCGCAACATCGCTCGACACTGCCAGCCGCTGGCCATTCACCCAGATGTTCGCGCGATAATTGATGCCGCCGAAGCGCAGCCACAACGTCTTGCCTCGCGCTGCAGCGGGCACGACAAAGCGCGTGCGATACCACCACGGGCAGGCGTACGGGCTACTCGGCGACATCGGCAACCTCGAAAAGATTTTGCCGATCGGATAGTCCGTACCGGGAATGCCGCGAAGGTTGCGCGCATAGTAAGGATCGCGAAATTCTCCGCCAGCTACCTGCGCAGCCAACACGGTGGAAGGCACCACCGTCGCTCTCCATCCATGCGCGGCTTTGTAGGAGGCGGATGACAGTTGTTCGCCGTTCGCGGAGACGTCGCATCCGGAGGCGAGCCACCATCCTTCATGCAATTGCAGCAGAGGTCCAGGCGCCTTCTGTGCGCGTCCTGATGAACCCGCCAGAAAGATGAGGATGAAAAGTGCACCGCTCAACCAGCAAACAGACTTAGTCCTGCTCAACCGGCCGATGGCTGTGTGTCGACGTTTTCCTGTACCGCGCGTGTGAAGTATGGGATGCAAAGGTTCAACCCCTCCCCCAATTGCACTTTGGGCTCCCAGCCTAGCACTGTGCGGGCACGGGTGATGTCCGGGCGCCGCCGTGCTGGATCATCCACCGGCAATGCCAGGTTGCGCACCTTGCTCTTGGAGCCAGTCACTGCAAGCACCGCACGCGCGCAATCGGCAATGCTCCATTCCTCGGGGTTGCCGATGTTGACCGGCTCGTGCTCGTCGCTGGCCGCCAGCCGCACGATACCATCGATCAAATCGGTTACGTAGCAGAAGGACCGCGTCTGCGAGCCGTCGCCATAGATGGTCAGGTCTTCACCACGCAGCGCTTGCATCAAAAAGTTCGAAATCACGCGGCCATCACTCGGCTGCAGTCGCGGTCCATAGGTATTGAAGATGCGCGCCATCCGCGTGTTCACGCCGCGGTACCGGTGGTACGCCATTACCGTCGCTTCGGCAAAGCGCTTCGCCTCGTCGTAGACGGAGCGCGGCCCGATCGGGTTCACATTGCCCCAATAACTCTCCGGCTGCGGGTGTATCTCGGGATCGCCGTAGCACTCCGATGTGGACGCATGCAGATACAGCGCGCGATAGCGGCGCGCGATGTCGAGTGTGTTGAAGACGCCGTAAGCACCCACCCGCAGCGTCTCCACACCCAACCGCATGTAGTCGGCAGGACTTGCCGGGGACGCCAAGTTGTAGATCGCATCCACCTGCCCGGGTTCGAAGGGCTGGCAGATATCGCGTTCCAGCAACGAAAAGCGCGCCTCGCCCTGCAGATGCTCCAGGTTCGCCAGTCGTCCGGTGGCCAGATTGTCGACCCCGATGACCGTGTGTCCATCCGCCAGCAGCAACTCGGTCAGGTGCGAACCGAGGAAGCCCGCCGCACCGGTGACCAGGATTCGCATCTTCTTCAAAGGCCGCCGCTCCTCGAACGAAACTTCCCGCAGATTTCGCCTTCGATCACCGTAGGGTGCGAGCCCCCGCGGTCTCGCGCGCAGGATACACGGCGGGGCGCCCGACGCTGAGATAGGTGAAGCCGCGCTCCAGCATCTCACGCGGATCGTATAGATTTCTTCCGTCGATCACGATCGGGTAGCGCAGCAATGTCTGCAGCCTTTCCAGATCAATCTCGCCGAACTCTGGCCAGTCGCTCAGGATCAGCAGCGCATCGGCCCCCGTCACCGCCGCGTAGAGCTCCTCCGCATATTGCAGCGACGGGCTCGGAGGCAACTCGGCCTTGGCCCGCTCCGTTGCTGCCGGGTCAAAGGCCACAATGGTGCAGCCTTCTGCCAGCAGCATGCGGATGATGTCGAATGCCGGCGATTCGCGCACATCGTCCGTGCCACCCTTGAACGCCAATCCCAGCACCGCGAGCCGCTTGCCGCGGAAGGTCCACAGGGCAGACCGAACTTTGTTGAAGAAGCGCCGCTTCTGCTCGTCGTTGATCTTCTCCACTTCGGACAAAATGCCGAAATCGACGCTCAACTGTTCCGCGACATAGCGGAAGGCCGCCACATCCTTGGGGAAACACGAGCCGCCGTAGCCAATGCCGGCACGCAGAAACTGACTGCCTATGCGCTTGTCCAGTCCTATGCCGCGCGCTACCTCTTCCACGTTCGCGTCTACCGCCTCGCACACATTCGCCACCGCGTTGATGAAGGAAATCTTCATCGCCAGGAAGGCGTTCGACGCATGCTTGATCAATTCCGCCGCCTTGGTGGAGGTCAGCAGCAGCGGTGGCGGATCGGAGATGGTGCGTTGCCCGATGACGGCGTGCTCGCTGCGGTAGTACTCGCCCGAGGTCAGCGGCGCATAGATCGCCTTCAGAACATCGGCCGCCTGTTCGCTGTCCGCGCCGATGACGATGCGGTCCGGATGCACAAAGTCCGAGACCGCCGTCCCTTCCCGCAGAAACTCCGGATTCGATGCCACGTCGAAGTTCGTGCTCGAAGTCCCGTTGCGCTCCACTACACGACGGATCCACTCGTTCGTATACACCGGGACCGTGCTCTTCTCAACGATCACCTTGTAGCTGTCAATCGAGCGCGCAATCTGCGTCGCCACCGCATCTACATACGAGAGGTCCGCGTTCCCCGAGTCCGACTGCGGGGTCCCCACCGCGATGAAGATGACCTCTGCCTCCCGCGCGGCTGACGGCAGATCCGTGGTGAACTTCAGGCGCGTGTTGAGGTGGCGGGCAAGAAGCTCCGCCAGAAATTCCTCGTGGATCGGAAGTTCTCCGGCCCGCAGCGTTGCGACCTTCTGCTCGTCGTTATCCACACAGACCACGGAGTGGCCGATCTCCGCAAAACACACCGCCGCCACAAGGCCCACATAGCCAGAACCCACCACTGCTATCGACACCGGCTTCGCAGTCACTGCTCTTGTCTCTCCATGATATTTATCTGCTGACCCCCAAAGTATACCGTGATAAATTCGCACTTCCCGCTTAACCAGGAATGCTCATCCCGTGCACGGGCGCTGTACCCATCACCTCGCGATAGAGCGCCTCGCACTGCTCCAGCATCCGTTCCATCGTGTACGACGCCGCATTTTGAAGACCGTCGGCACGCAATCGTGTCGTGTCGCGCAACGCATCGGCAATCGTTCGAGCCGCTGCCTCCGGCTTTGCCGGGTTGATCAGAATTGCGGCGTCCCCCGCTACTTCGTTCATCGGCCGCCGGTCGGTAGTCACCACTGGACATCCGCAGGACTGCGCCTCCAGAATCGGCCAGCCAAATCCTTCTTCCAGCGAAGGAAAAAGCGTCGCCAGGGCACAACTGTAAAGCGCCTGAAGATGCTCGTTGCTCAGACCGACCGCTTCCACGAGTGCATCGTGGAGTCCATGCTTCTCCGCGATCGCCCGCAGTCCCGGGCTCATCTGGGGGCCGGCCATCACCAGTCGCGCCTCCGCGTATTCAGGCAACTTGCGCAGTTCGGCAAGAATCTGGATCGCCGCCCCGCGGTTCTTGTACCAGTGGTTTCCTCCGACATGGAGAAAGTACCGCTCATCCGCCCGCAACCCAGCCGCACCAAGCAGCGATGCAGCCGCGCCAGCGCAAAAGGGCCGGTATGGCCAGTGCAGAGCGTTGGGAATCACATGCAGCCGCTTCTGTGGTATCGCGAGATGCTGCCGCAGGTCGTCCCGCGTCTTTGCAGATACGCACAGAATCGCACGCGACTGGCGCAAGCCGCGCGCAATCAGCCGCTGAAAGATCCGTCCCGTCAAGCTGACACGGTTCTCCGGAAAATGACCCATCGCGCTGCGGATCGCAAGCAGATCATGACAAGTGACAATATGTGGCGTCCGCGCCAGTGCAGCCACATACATGGCATTCGAGTGGTCGCACAAATGAACAACATCGGCAGTTGCGGCGGCGCGCCGCAAATCACGCCGGAAGAGAAGAAATTTATCCGCGTAGCCCAACCACTTGAACAGCGACGAGTTCTCCCGAACGCGCGTGCCCAGGACGGCGGACGGCCGCAGCAGCCGAACGTCATGGCCCCGCGCGCGCAAACCGCTCTCCAGCATGGAGGCGTAAATCTGCATGCTGTCCTGGCGGTCCTGCACATAGTTGCCGACCAGTAGTATCTTCATCGCTCGGTCACCGGACGGATAGAGTGGCGATCAGCCAGAGTCACCGCCGCGACGCACCTCGCGCGGCTTGATGAGCTTGCATGGGTTCCCGGCCGCTACTGTCCACGGCGGAATATCCCGCAGAACAACCGACCGCGCACCCACCACGCTGCCCTCCCCAATCGTCACTCCGGGAGCGACAAAGGCTCCTGCCGCGATCCAGGCCTGCGCCCCGATGGTGATCGGCAACGAGTAGAGCGGGAAGTCGGATCGCGTGTAGTCGTGGCTGGACGTGCATAGATAGGTGTGCTGGGAAACCGTAGTGTGCGCTCCAATGCGGATCGGAGCCAGGTTGTAAATCTCAACCTTGTCGCCTATTGCGGCGTAATCACCGAGCTCCAGGTTCCATGGCACATGGACCCGCACGCCGCCGCAGATCAATACGTTCCTCCCGATCTTCGCTCCGAACATTCGCAGCAGCGCCACCCGCATCCAGCTCAAGCCGCGCGGGCGCAGCGGATAGAAGGGTAGCTGCACACACTCCCACAGCGCGCGGCGGAGCAGCTCGCCCGGCCGCCCGGCCTTCCTGTAACTCGACAGATCCACGCCCGGACGCCCCTCAGGACGCGACACGTCCAGCGCGCCATCAGAGCCCCCCAGGATGTCCGTCGCTGTCGGCGAATCGCTCATATGCAATGGTACCTTCGCTGGCCCGCTAATCGATCGCCGGCGTCACTGCCTCGTTCAAAATCTGCAACAGATACGTTCCGTAGCCGCTCTTCAACAGCGGAGTCGCCAGGGATGCCAGCTCGGCGGCCGAGATGTATCCCATCCGGTAGGCCACTTCCTCGGGACACGCAATCTTCAGACCTTGCCGCTTCTCCAAGGTCGCGATGAACATGGATGCGTCCAGCATCGAATCGTGGGTGCCCGTATCCAGCCACGCCATGCCTCGGCCGAAGGACCGGACCCTCAGCTTGCCTTTCTTCAGGTAGACGCGGTTCAAATCCGTGATCTCCAACTCGCCGCGCGCCGAAGGCTTCAGCGTCTTCGCATACTCCACCACGTTGCCGTCGTAAAAGTACAGCCCGGTCACCGCGTGTCGCGACTTCGGCTTTACCGGCTTCTCTTCCAGGCTCATGGCACTTCCCCGGGCGTCGAATTCCACCACCCCATACGCCTCCGGGTTCTGCACCGGATAGGCAAACACCACCGCTCCATCCGTTGTCTTTGCCGCTTCCTGCACCATGGTGGCCAGGTCGTGGCCGTGAAAAATATTGTCGCCCAGAACCAGCGCACACGGCTCCCCCGCGATAAACGCCTCGCCGATCAGAAAAGCCTGCGCCAGCCCATCCGGCTTCGGCTGCTCCGCGTAGGAGATCGCAAGCCCCCACTGGCTGCCATCGCCCAGCAGGTGTCGGAAACTGGGCAGATCGTGCGGCGTGGAGATCACGAGAATCTCTCGAATCCCGGCCAGCATCAGCGTGCTCAATGGGAAGTAGATCATCGGCTTGTCGTACACGGGCACAAGCTGCTTCGACACCGCAAGCGTCACCGGATAGAGCCGCGTACCCGATCCACCAGCCAGAATGATGCCCTTCACTGTGCACTCCCGGTCTGTGCGCTCCCCGTTGTGGCGGCCTGCATCTCACGGCCGGTGTAGTTTCGGTCAATCCATTCGCGATACGCGCCGCTGGTGATCGCCTCCACCCAGGGGATATTCGCCAGATACCACGCGATGGTCTTGCGAATGCCGCTCGAAAAGCTCTCCTGCGGCTTCCAGCCCAGCTCCGTGATGAGCTTGCCGCAGTCGATGGCATACCGCCGGTCGTGGCCGGGACGGTCTTTCACATAGGTGATCAACTCCCGCCGCGAACCAACTCCCGGCCTCAATTCGTCGAGAATGTCGCAGATCGCCTGCACCACCACGATGTTCGCCATTTCGTTCAGTCCGCCGATGTTGTAGGTCTCCCCGGGCCGCCCCTTGGCCAGCACTGCCGCAATCGCGGCGCAGTGATCACCCACGTACAGCCAATCCCGCACATTCAGCCCATCGCCATACACCGGCAGTGGCTTGCCGTGCAGCGCGTTCAGCACCATCAGCGGAATCAGTTTTTCCGGAAACTGCAGCGGTCCATAGTTGTTGGAGCAATTCGTAGTCAGCGTCGGCAGTCCGTACGTGTGATAGTAGGCGCGCACGAGATGATCGCTCGCAGCCTTCGATGCCGAATACGGGCTGTTCGGGCTGTAGGGAGTGCTCTCATGAAACGCTGGATCGGCGGGCGCCAACGATCCATAGACCTCATCGGTCGAGACGTGGAGGAATCGAAACCTTTCTCTGTCGGGCCCGTCCAGCGAACGCCAATACTCAAGCGTTGCATCGAGCAGCCGGAAGCTCCCCACCACGTTAGTCATCACGAACGCCTCCGGCCCCAGAATCGACCGGTCGACGTGGCTCTCCGCCGCAAAGTGCACTACGGCATCCGGCCGGTATTCGGCCAGCAGCCGGCCAATCAGCTCGCGATCGGCGATATCGCCGCGCACAAATGTATAGCCCGCAGCCGTCTCCACCGGCGCCAGACTTTGCAGGTTCCCGGCATACGTTAGCTTGTCCAGGTTGATCACCTGGTCGCCCGCCGCAATCCGTGCCAAAACAAAATTCGCGCCGATGAACCCGGCCCCGCCCGTCACCAAAAGACGGCTACTCATCGAAACTCCCAATCCCGTATCTCCAGTCACTTACAAGCATTACTGAAATCATCTCTTTCATTCACGCAAACACTTCGGCCTCGAGCAGCGGCCTACCCGCCGCGTCCTTTGCCGACAGCATCGGTGTCCCAGCATCAGGCCAGCGAATCCCGATCCGCGGGTCGTTCCACAGCACGCTTCGCTCACTCTTCGGCGCATAGAAATCCGTCGCTTTGTAAAGCACCTCGGCAATCGCCGAGAGCACCAGGAACCCGTGACCGAACCCAGCCGGAAGCCAGAGCATCTGCCTATTCTCTTCGCTCAGCAGATGCCCCGTCCATTGACCGAAGGTAGGAGAGCTGCGCCGCAGGTCAACCGCAACATCGAATATCTCTCCCCGCACCGCCCGCACCAGCTTGCCCTGCGGCTGGATGAGCTGATAGTGCAGTCCGCGCAGAACACCCCGCTCGGACCGTGAATGGTTGTCCTGCACGAAGGTCTCATCGATTCCGAGCTCCGCAAACGTCCGCCGATTGTAGCTCTCCAAAAAGAAGCCGCGGCTGTCGGCAAAGACGCGCGGTTCCAGAAGCTTCACTTCGGCCAGGTTGGTTTCGTGTATCTGCATGCTCTCCCGTCAGCAAGATTCTCGGTCAGCCGGCAATCGCCGGCGCACCCATCACCGCATCCAGCTGCTGCTCCCAATCGGGAAGCCTAAAGCCGAAGGTGCGGGCGAACTTGTCATTCGAGAGTATCGAATTCGCCGGCCGCGCCGCTGGCGTCGGATACTCCGCCGTCGTAATCGGCACCAGCGAAGGTATCGCCCCCCCCGCACGCGCAAAGATCGCCTTGGCAAATCCATACCAGGTGGTCGCGCCAGCCGCTGTCATATGGAACAGCCCGCTTGTCCAGCCTCCTTCGCCGGCAAGCTTCAGAATCCGCAGGGTCGCCCCGGCGATCGCGTCCGCCGACGTCGGCGCGCCGCGCTGGTCCACCACGATGCGCAGTTCTGTCCGCTCTGCACCCAGGCGAAGCATCGTCTTCAGAAAATTGGCGCCATGGTTGCTATAAACCCAGCTCGTACGCAGGATGAGAAACTCGCCGCCAGCTTCGGCAATGCCCCGTTCCCCGGCCACCTTCGATGCGCCGTACACGTTCCGCGGACCGGTTGGATCTTCCTCGATGTATGGCGTCGCGTTGTCTCCATCAAAAACATAATCGGTCGAGTAGTGCACCAGTTTCGCTCCGAGTGCCGCAGCTTCCGCAGCTATGACCGTGGGCGCGGCTGCGTTTACTGCGAAGCACCGCTCGCGGTCGCTCTCCGCTTTGTCCACCGCGGTATATGCGGCAGCGTTCACGATCACATGCGGGCGTACGCGCCGTACGAGCGCACGCACGCTCGCCGCATCAGCAAGATCGCAATCCTGCCGCGTCGAGACGATAAGTTCATCGCCGGACGGCCAGCAGACTCCCAAAGCATGACCCACCTGCCCGCTGCCGCCAAAAAGAAGGAAGCGCATGTCACCGTTGTCTTTCAAAGATCAAAATTGCATGAAAAGGAACGCGAAAGCGTGAGTGCATCCTAGAACGTGGAAATGCGATAGATGCCGTAGCTCGTCGCCGCGCCGATAGCTCCAGTGATGAGTGCCTGCGTGTACTCCTTGCGGATGCTGGTTGGAACAAACACAATATCGCCATCAGTCAGGAGCATGTCCGGGCCGCCGCCATATAGAACCTTCTGCAGATCCACCCTCATCTCCTCCCTCCCCGTCGCTGAGCGGCGAATTAGGCGTGACTGGCTCGCCTTTGCCGTCCGTGTCAGCCCCCCTGCCAGAGCGACGGCTTCCAGCAGCGTGAGCCGGTTATTATGCTCGACCTGAAATCCGCCCGGACGCATCAGTTCCCCCACCAGGTAAACAATCCCCGAGCGCGCCACGAAGATACTGTCTCCGGGCAGAATCTCCATCCGTCCCTCCTGAATCGACTCCGGTGTCTGCGCGCCGACATTCAGCGTGACGTGGATGATCTGCCGGGGGTCGGCCGCGTGGACGATGCTCACCGTGCGGGAAGCATTGTCGTTGAGGCCGCCAGCCATAGCCAGCGTATCGGTGAGTGTGCGTGGCGCCGCAATCGGAAACACACCCGGCCCCCGCACCTCGCCGGTGATCGTGATCGTTCGCCGCATGAACTCCGCAACGAAGACAGTCACCTCCGGAGCGACCAGAATCTTTGCGTCCTTATACCGCTGGCTTACCGCGTCCGTGATCTCCGCCAGGGTCATTCCGGCAACGTGCAGCGTGCCCGCCAGCGGGAGCAGAATGTCACCCTTCAGATTCACCCGGAACCGGCCCGAAAGCTCCGGAGTGTCGAAGATCACGACGTCCAGCAGATCGCCTTCTGCAATCTGCGTCGTCGGACTGGTCTGTGGGATGTCGGTCCCGGTCCCAAACACGCCTACCCGGTTATCGTTCATCGGCGCAGTGCCCGGCAGGTTCAATGGCACGCTCGGACTCTGCTGGCCATTGCCGTTGCCACCGGATTGGCCATAGAGACTGCCGGTGGCATTTCCTTCGGTGGATGGCGCGCCATAGCTGCCCATCGGCTGTGGCGACACCTGCTGACCCAGCGTCTGCCCCTGGACTGCAGTTGTGCTCAGGCAGAGCGCGAGTCCATACCCGAGGCACAGAGACGCCAGCGCGGCACACCGGGAGCTTTGACGCAGCGAGTTACTTGACCTCTTCATGCACCGTTTCGCTCGTGTACCCGTACCCGTAGGTATACGGTCCGGAGTAGTTGTAGTAGCTGTCCTTGCGCATATCGATATCGTTCACCACCGCGCCCAGCAAGTGCGCATTCACGCGCCGCAGCAACTCCCGTGTGCGCATCAGGGCCTTCTTGCGGGTCACGCCGGCACGCACCACCAGCAGCACGGAATCGGCGCGCGCCGCGGGAGCCAGCGAATCGGAAACAGCAAGGATGGGCGCCGTATCGATGATCACCCGGTCATATTGCTCCGACCATTGCCGCATCATCTCTGCCATGCGATGCGACGCCAGCAGCTCTGCCGGATTCGGAGGCACCGCGCCCGCTGGAAGGTACGCCAGGCTGGGCACCTGCGCCACCGGATGCAGAATCACCGAATCATCGGTCTGGCGGCTGAGCAGGTTGGTAAGGCCCTGCGCCGGCCGCCGCAGCCCAAAGAGCAGATGCAGCGTGCTGCGCCGTAGATCCGCATCCACAATCAGCACGCGCTCGCCGCGCTGTGCCAGCATCACTGCAAGATTGGCAGAGAGCGTCGACTTCCCTTCCGACATGAATGCGCTGGTGATCACCAGGGTGCGCAGCGGATTGTCGATCGCACTCAGCAGGATCGAAGAACGGAGCGCCCGATAGGCTTCGGCCGTAGGTGAGGCCGGAGCAGTAATGGAGACCAGCCGGCGCCGCTCGCCCGGCTCCTCGCCCATCTCTTCGGGTCGTCCGCTGGCCGCGGCGGCCTGAAAGTGAGGTATGGCGCCAATTGAAAGCAGCCCGGAAAACAGCTCGACATCGTCGGTGGTACGCAGCGTATCGTCCAGCGAGTCGAAGATGAAGGCGCCCAACACACCCACCAGAATCCCCAATGCCGCGGCGATCATGACATTCGTGTGCACGTCGGGAGAAACCGGGCCGAGCGGCAACATCGCCTCATCGATCACGGTTATAGACGCCGTGTTCAACCCTGCCGCAAGATTCGACTCCTTCAGCTTCAACTGCAGTTGGTCGTAGAGCACACGGCTGGACTCCGCGTCCTGACGCAGCAGCGCGTACTGAGCTGCACTCTCATTCAGCTTGTAAGCATCCTGCATCTGCTTGTCGAGCTGGCCCTGCATCAGGTCCAGCGTGTGCGTAGAGGTGTTGTATTCCTCGCGGATACGCTGTTGCACATTGCGCATCTCGGTATCCACCTGGTTCTGCACGCCATTGATCTGGTTGTGCAGTTCGCGCACGCGGGGGAAATTCGGCCCATACCGGGTCGTCAATTGGTCATATTGCGCGGTCAGACTCATTAGTTCGGCGCGCAGCGCCATCAACGTAGAACTGGGTGCAACGCTGGCGACCAGGTCCGGGTCGTTCGATTCCGCAAGCCGCAACTTGGCCTCGCGCACGATGTGGTCCGCCTGCAGGGTAGCCACCTGGCCGTTACTACTGCGCAGCCGATCCAGTTCCAGGCTATCGGCCTGCCCCGCGTTCGGACCGCCTGCCTCGATCAGGTTGTGCGCTCTCAGATATTGCCCCAGCCTTGCCTGGGCATTGTTGGCCTCCTGTTTCAGCCCTTCCATCTCCGTGGCCAGCCACCGCGTCACACGGCCCGTGCCTTCCATGTGATCGTCCAGGTTCCGCTTCAGGTAAACCTCGATGATCGTGTTCGGCACGTCTTTGGCCACCTGTGGGCGCGGATCGCGATAGGTAATTGCGATGATGTCAGTGCCGGTAACCGCCGTGACGCGCAGGGCCCCTCTCACGGAGCCGATCATCACCTGAAGTTGCACTGCTGGAAAGGCGTCCATGCCAGCGTCCGGTGACAGATGATCGAAGGCAGTCGGAAACGGTCCACGATGCTGCAGAGCCAACTCACGGATGGCATAAAACACCACCAGATTGCTCTGCATGCGGGCGACTTCCGTGGGTATGCGGACATCCTCGGAGGAGAGGCTCTCCTGGATCAGGTCGCTCAGTCCCATATTGGTCTGCGACGGATCGAGGTCGACGGTGGCCGTGCCTTCATACAGAGGCACGCGGGTCTTGGAATACGCGTAGCCCAGCGCGACACTGACCACCAGGCAGGCCAGAAGCAGCCACTTCCATTTGAGCAGGATGCGCCCGATATCGGAGAGCGACAGCCCTTCCCGGGCGGCACTCCCCGCCAGCGGACCGTCCGTCTCTACTGTGATCGGCGATACTTGATGCGAGGCATCCACCATCTGCGGCGTCTCTCCGGCGTCCCCTTCAACCTTCGCCGGGCACGCCCGGTTCGTCCATTGCGGTGGCCCGCCTCGCCAGGCAAGGCCGTGAAAGGCAACTACGGCGAGTGGTTTGCGGGCCTAGAGCGATCCTGCGACAGGTGCAGGCTGGCGACACACTGCAGACCGCACGAGGCGTAGAAAATGCTCCGTTAGTGCCTCCGATACTATCTCAGTAACCGGGGCAGCCCCAAGAGAGTTCATGCACCACAAAAGAGGCAGACCGATGACCTGTCGGCGTCAACCGCCGGGACGGTTTTCCAGCGCCGCCTGCTCACGCAGCTCCCGGGTCTTCACCACAATCATGTACTCGTAGACGGCTTGAAGTCCCGCATAGGTTAGCCCGGGCCGGCCGTCCAGGAAGGCACGGCGCACAAAAACCATGTAGAGCCACTTCAACAGTGGCCTGCCCGGCATGCGGTAGAAGAGCGCTTTCTGGTGCAGCCGCCTCTCATGGAAGTCCACGCCGGTCAGGGCTGCGCGCAGTGATGGGTTCTGCAATCCACCCCCCTCGACGATCAGCCGCGCCTCCATGCTCGAATACAGGTCGTGTTTGCGCAGCCAATGACCCACGCCTTTGGAGAAGGGGTAATGGTCGAGCGGAGACTCGAGCTCGCCCACCCTTCCCGCGATCTCCAGAACTTCATTGATCTCGCGGGTGTAACGTGCCAGCTCGGGACGGACCAGCCGAATGTACCAGGGCGAGATCTGCGCGTGCCGCAGCCAGCGGTTCTCAAAGTAATCGCGCCGACGGAAACGATACGCGGCGGTATCCGGATCGTTGATGGCCGCAACTCGCTCCACCTCCTCCGCCAGCGCCGGCGTGCAGCGCTCATCGGCATCCATCAGCAATACCCAGGGATGGCGAAAGCGAATTTGGTTCAGGGCTGCATTGCGATGAGTGGCATAGTTGTCGAAGACTCGTTGCGACACCTTCGCGCCCAGTCCTTCGGCAATAGAAACAGTCGCGTCCGTGCTGAACGAGTCGAACACGTGCACATCATCGGACCAGGAGACGGACGCGAGCGCGCCCGGCAGGTCCTGCTCCTCGTTCAGCGTAAGGATGAGAACCGAGGCGTGCTTCAACCCAGTACCTCCTCAGCCGCGGTCCCGGATGCAATTGCAGAAAAGCCCGGAACACACCAGGCCAGCGCCTGCCGCAGACCGGCTACATCCTGTTCGAAGCTGAAGTCATCGACGCGTGCTCGTGCCGCACTCCCCAACTTCGCTGTAACACCAGGCGCACCCAGCACCCGCACAAGCGCCTCCGCGAGTGCTCGAATGTCGCCCACGCGAAAGAGTGCGCCAGTCTCCCCCTCGCGCACCAGGTCCTCATGGCAGCCCACATCATCCGAGACCACAACCGGCCGCCGCGCGTTCATAGCCTCATTCACCACCAGCCCCCATGGCTCATGCCGGGATGGGAGCACGAACACATCGCAGAGATCGAAGAACCGCGGCAGCTCTGTCTGGTTGCGGAAACCCAGGAACCGAATATCGAGATTACCGCCGGCCTGCCGCTCCAGACTCTGCCTCTCCTCGCCATCACCCACGATCAACAGATAGGGCCGCGGCTGGCCGAGCATGGCATGCGCAGCCACCAGGTCCGCGCAGCGTTTCCGCTCCTGGAGCTTCGAGGCGAACAGGATCACCGGACGTCCTGAATCGAGTCTCAGTTCTGCCCGCAATGCATCCCGGCCTGCCGCGACTTCGTCCGCGCGGCTCTGGAAGAACGCATTATCCACCGCATACGGCATGCTAAAGATCGGCATGTCTTCGCCCAGATAATGCCGCCAATAGCGCGCATTTGCCTCCCCGATGGCCAATACCGCCCTCACCTGAGGACGCAATGCGCGGAAGAAGAGCGCCTTTGCCAGAAGCCTTGTCTGGCTACGCGCGCGGTCATGCAAGGTCGACTCAGCGCGCAGTAGCACCGGGATGCGCAGCATAGCGGTGCTGGCAATCACACGCAGGCTGTTCGCTGTGCTGTAGCCATGGCTCCAGACAGCATCGAAGTGCCCCTGCTCCAACCGCTGGAAGATGCCGTAGTTCAGCGGCCGCGCGAAACCCGGCTCCGCGCCCGCATCCCTCCAGCGGGGCAGAAAGGACGAGGTGTAGCCGGCCAGCAGGGGAACATCCCACTCCACCTTGACCCCAAAGCCCTCGTCCACATAGCCGCGAACGGTGTGGTCGCTGGAGAAGAAGACCTCGAGATCGATGTCCGGCTCCCGGGCAATCCGCCGTAGCAGCGGCGCCTGGTACTGGATGGGATGGCTGACGAAGTAGGCCAGGCGCAGTGGTCTTCCCCGTGTGAACATATGCGTCTTCCTATGCAAGTTAGCCGTCTTGTGAACTGCCAGCAGGACGGAAGCCGATCCTACCATCCGTTCCCCGGCCGCCTCTCATACACACTTTGTGTGCTAGGCCTGCGCAGGGATTGTGGTTTCATCGTATCTTGACAAGGGCACCCACGGTCTCGGCATCACCCACGCACCGTTCCTTATAGAATGCAGGCACACCGTGACTGATCAGTCTGACAATCCTCCCGGCAGCTTCCACCTCGCGCAGGTCGACGAGCCGACCAATTATGGCCGCCTGGCCCTGCGCGTTCTTCTGGCCATCATCGTCTCTTCGCTCGTAGTGGTCGTCTGGGTTCGCTTCGGACGCAAGACACCTGTAGCAACCGGCGACATCGCACGGGTGGCCATCTATCCGGTGCAGGCAAAGATCGCCGGCGGCAACGCAGGCACTCCCGGCATGGAGGGTCAGGACGAGATCATCAACCAGTTGCTGGTCTTCGCGCACGTCCGTCTGCACAATCCCAACAGCACAGCCATCACGCTGGAGGACGACTGGGCGGTCATCACCTTGCCCAACGGCGAGACCCGCCGCAGCCTGGGAGCGAGCGGCGCCGATTTCGTTAAGGTCTTTCAGGCATATCCGCAGCTTGCGCCGCTGCGCATGGATCCGCTCCGCCGCGACGTCCAGATTCAACCCGGCCAGTCCGTGGATGGTCTGGTGGTCTTCAGTTATCCGCTCTCGCGCGAGCAATGGGACGCACGCAAGTCGATGCAGGTCACCATCTCCTTCAACGGTGCGAAGGATGTGACTCTCGACGCTCCTGGCAGTTAACGAATCCTCTCGTCATCTCGATCAAAACCCTGACTGTAGCGAATGAGAGAGGTCTTGCTTTTCTCGCACCCCAGATCTGCTCAGCATCCCTATTGCATGGGTCGCACGTAGCCGTACACCTGCCCGTCAGCGATGTGCAGAACCACCAGTGCGTATTCGCGGTGGGTCGTATTGTCGGTGAAGGTCAGCGGGCTGTTGACCTGACCGGGAAGCTGGTAGTGTTTCCCTTTCTCATCGACCACCAGCGCATAGGTCCCATGTCCCTGATCCGGGCGCCGTACCGAGAGCCCGAGCGCCGGCGTCAACTTCGTCAATCTCCCCTCATACACGTGAAACTCACGCAGCGGCAGCGGACTGTGTCGCTGGAGTCCCTCCACCGTTTCGATGTTCTGTGCCAGCGCGCTGGAGTAGGAGCCGTTGCTCGTCGCACTGTAGGAGTCGGCGGGCGGCGGAGAGTTGGAAGCAGGCGCGCCATGGCTCACGCCCGGCGTAGCTGCGGGCTGCCGCGTTGCGCTGGCTCGTGGCACAGATGACTGCGGCACAGACGGCTGCACATAGCTCTGCGTGGCCTGGGCAGTTTTTGCAGTGGTCTGCGAGGCCCGGCTGGAGCCTGTGACGTTGGCCGCGGGCAAGGGCGGTTGATAGGTTCCAGCATTCGGCACCGGCTGGCTGGAAGCCGCGTCGACAGCGGCGTTCTCCGCTTTGAAGAGGGTTGGATACGGCGGAACAATCTCCGGAGCGTACCCCGTCTGGACGGGCGGCCGATATCGCGATCCGTTTTGCTGTGCGAGCGAACGTCCCGCCTGGCCGATCGGTGGTGGCGTCGAGACGCCTTGCCGATTCTCCGGCTGTCGCGTGCTCGCCCTTTGAACTGGCCGGCTGGCAGCGCCCCCTTCGTTCGCAGGCTGCGTCGCTTGCGGCACGGGCTGTGGCTGCCCGGACGACCCGCCGTCGGCTGCATTTGCCGCCGGTGAACCTGGGGCACCGGCATTGGCGTTCAGCGCGCTCGATGCCTTCTGCTCCACGCTCATCTGGGCCAGCATATCGGCCAACTTCTGGTTCTGCTCCTGAAGAGCACCCATAGCCGCATCCTGCTGGTGCACCCGGTCTCGGAGGGAACCGCTCCACAACAGCGCTCCAACAGCCAGAATCGCTGCTATGCCCGGCACCGCGAGGGTGAGGAACGGAGAATGATGCTCGCGTTCCCGGCGCGTAGGCTGAAGATCCCACGAAGACGCCTCCTGCCCCGGCGCTGCTTCCAGGCGGAGACGGCTGCCCCGGCGCTGCTCAAGACGGCGAATCTCATGAAATTCTGCCCATCGCCCTGCGGGAGCGGCCGCCGTTCCATGGTTCTCTTGCGCGCGCAGCGTTTCTCTTCGAGGCTCTTCCGCACGGGTTACCTGGCGCACCGGTTCAGGCTCCGGCGGTGGCAGGTGACTGGACTCCGCGGGACTGGAATCGACAGGAAGACGGGGGACGATCCGATGCACCTCGACCGGATATGGTTCAACATATGGCTCAACCCGGGGGGCTTCCGGAGAGGGCTCCGGAGGCACATTCGGAGGCGTCTCGACATCCGTCTCGGCCGGCGGTGGCTCCGGTAGACGTACGCCAAGTTGTCGCATGCGGACAGGCCCTCCTACTCAGATGGACTGGATGATTACCCAGTTAGACTCGCGCCGCTCAACTCAAGATGCCCGGTACGGCTTTGCAAAATGGCCGTAAAGGCTTCGATTGATGCAGCGTGGTTACTGAAAGATTACCTCATCCAGGGCCCGCTACAATCGGATCATGCCGCACCCCCGACATATCGCCATCGCGGGCGGAGGCGTGATCGGTCTTGCCTGCGCACTGGTTCTCCGGCATCGGGGCCTGCAGGTCACTGTGTTGGAAGCGGGCACCGCCATGAAGGAGGCCTCATGGGCCGCCGGCGGTATGCTTGCCGTCGAAGATCCCGAGAATCCTTCCGCTCTGCTGCCGCTTTCCCGCTATAGCCGTAGCCTTTACGAGGCATTCCTGCAGGAGATCGAAGCCCTTTCGGGAAAGCGAGTGCCCCTGCGCACGCACCAGACGGTGCAGGTTGTGGGGGCCGTCCGCGCCGGCACCCCAGGCGTTCCCTTATCGGGCGACGAGGCACGCAGGCTCGTGCCTGCCCTCGATGAAGCGGGCCACAGTTACCTCTTGCTGGAAGAGGCAAGTCTCGATCCGCGCGATCTGTGCGCTGCTCTGCCTTTGGCGGCGCGCGCCGCGGGAGCCGTGCTTCGCGAGCACGAGCGGGTCCTGTCTGTCGAAGCCGACGGGGACGAAGTTCTCCTGTCGAGCGATACCGGCACGGTACGAGCCGATGCATTCGTCAACTGCTGCGGGGCATGGACCGGCACGCTCAACCCATCCGCCAGAGTTGCGCCGTGCAAAGGCCAGATGCTCGTCATTGCCCAGCCTGAGGGTCCAAAGCTCACCCGAGTATTACGCTCTGCCGAGGTCTATCTGATTCCCCGCGGCGATGACCGCATCGTCATCGGCGCAACTGTCGAGGATGCGGGCTACTCCAAGCAGGTGGAACCGGCTGCATTGGCGATCCTGCGTAAGCGCGCGGCTGCTTTGTGGCCGCCGGCGATGGATGCGCCATATGTCGAAAGCTGGGCTGGCCTGCGTCCTGGCTCCGCTGACGGCCTACCCGTCATTGGCGCGTGCCGGCCTCAGCAAGACTCACAATTCCTTGCGACTGGCCATCATCGCAACGGCATCCTGCTCGCTCCGGGAACCGCGCACGCCATAGCCGACCTCGTCTGCGGTATAGCGCCCGCGGTCGATCTCGCGCCATTTAGGCCACACCGTACGTCTATGCCTGCAGCATGTGACAACCACTTTGCTGCTGCGCTATAACGATAAGTTCTGCTCTTGTGGTTCCGCACTTGCAGTTCCGGTCTCGTAGTCCGCACTGGGGCCGGAAGCCGCATTCCGTCCGGAGCTGGGCATCTCACGAATACGAAACGCCGGGTTCACGGCGAAGGAGACTGACGGATGGCGACTGCTGTTGCAGCAAAAGGCCTGGAGGGCATTGTAGCCACCACCTCCAGCATCTGCTGGATCGATGGCGATGCCGGCGTGCTCGCCTATCGCGGCATCGACATCCACAAGTTGGCCGAAGAGTCCAACTTCGAAGAAACCACCTACCTGCTATGGAACGGCCGGCTGCCCAAAGCCGCCGAGCTCGACGCCTTCCGCAAGGAGCTGGCGAAGGCCCGCGTGCTCGATCCGAAGATCGTCGAGCTGCTGCGCTCCTTCCCCAAAGACGTGACGCCAATGGAAGTCCTTCGGACGGCGGTTTCTGCACTGAGCTGCTACGACCCGGACGAGAAGGACAACTCGCACGCTGCGAACCTCCGCAAGAGCTTCCGGCTCACCGCGCAGATCGCCATGCTAGTCGCGATCTACGATCGCATCCGCAAGGGCAAGCCGCTGGTGGAGGCCGATCCGTCACTCTCCCACGCCGGCAACTTCCTGTGGATGCTGAACGGCGAAAAGCCTTCCGAAACCGCGACCCGTACCATGGACGTCGCGTTGATCTTGCACGCGGACCATGAGTTAAATGCCTCCACTTTCGCCGCCCGCGTGATCGCCGCCACGCTCTCGGATATTCATTCCGCCATCACTGGCGCGATCGGCGCTCTCAAAGGCCCGCTTCACGGCGGCGCAAATGAAGCCGTGATGCGTATGCTCTTCGCCATCGACAAGAACGGCGAAGATGCGGTCGAACACGTCAAGGCAATGCTGGCCGCGAAGAGGAAGATCTCCGGTTTCGGTCATCGCGTCTACCACACCGAAGACCCGCGCGCGACCCATCTTCGGCGCATGAGCGAAGCCCTTAGCAAATCGGCGAAGAACACAAAGTGGTTTGATATGTCTCGCGCGATCGAGAAGTACATCAATGCCGAGAAGAAGCTGAACGCCAATGTGGACTTCTACTCTGCGTCCACCTACACCACGCTCGGCATTGATATCGATCTGTTCACGCCCATCTTCGCAGTAAGCCGAATCTCCGGCTGGGCCGCGCATGTCATCGAGCAGCATGACGATAACCGGCTGATCCGCCCGCGAGCCGACTACATCGGCGCGGAATATCCGGCCGAGTACACGCCCATCGAAAAGCGGTAGAACACGGAGACGGCAAAGGCGCAGCAGCAGCTGCGCCTTTTGCGTTTTCGCTCCTCGCTGCTACATGCCTCCGCTCTGTCTCTGTTTCTGGCTGGCCGGCGGCACAATGCCGTTCATGCGCAGATATTCCACCATCTGGCCGTAGTGGTCCATGGAGTGGGCCAGGCAGATGGTCGCCCACCCGGCACGGGTCAGCTGCATCTTGCCTGAGCCAACGGTGATGAAGGCATTCTGCGGTGTCATGGTGTCGATGCCCTTCTGCGCAAAGGCGAAGGAGTCCTTCAGCGCCTGGACCAACTCATCTTTGCTCTTCAAGGCCTTGAGCTTGGCATCATCCGGCGCGCCGCTGAGCCCGAAGCCGGAGAAGAAGAAGTAGTTCGATTCGGCGAGGTGCTGCACCTGTAAGCCGAAGGTACGCACACCGTCGAACTTGCCCGCAGTCGGCGCGAAGTCATACTTCTCGGCCGGCATCGCTTCCGCGGCACTCACCACTTCCTCGGATAGCTGCTTCAGCAACTGGCCATAAACTTCCGACGGCGCCTTAGCGCCGGCCGATTCAGCGGCCGTCGCCTTGGCCTTCATGGCCGTCTGCGCTGGCGCTGTCGTCTGCGCCATCATGCCACCGGCCAGAATCGCGGCCGCCATTCCAAACGCTCGGATCGTTCTACAGTTCATGTTCCAAAGCCTCCCGTGCTCTCAGCACCGCCAGAAGCCTAGCAGAACGGCATGAACTCCCGCGATAGGAATGGTTTAGGGCGACCGATAA
Organism: uncultured Acidobacteriaceae bacterium; assembly: GCA_963712845.1. Taxonomy (GTDB): domain Bacteria; phylum Acidobacteriota; class Terriglobia; order Terriglobales; family Acidobacteriaceae; genus KBS-83. The sequence continues at coordinate 156,649 of CAVQJM010000031.1, read as the reverse complement.
TCTCCGCCCCGGCGCCAGATGCGGTGACGAACACCCGGCCGCCGGTGACTGCAGCGTAAACTGGAAGCTAGCCATGCGCCGCGTCTACATGGATGCCAATGCCACCACGCCTCTCGCACCAGAGGTGTTCGCGGCCATGCGTCCGTGGTTCACCGAGCAGTTCGGCAACGCCTCCTCTATCCACTTTCACGGCCAGCGTGCACGGGCTGCCGTAGAGCGCGCCCGCGACCAGGTGGCTCGCCTGCTGGGTTGCCGCGCTGCGGAGGTCATCTTCACCAGCGGCGGGACCGAGAGCGATAACCTGGCCCTGACCGGCCTGCTGAAGCCGGGTGGTCATCTCATCACCAGCGCCATCGAGCATCATGCCGTGCTCCATACGGCGGAGCGGCTGCGCGATCGGGGCATCGAGGTCACGTTTCTGCCCGTCGATGCGTCCGGAGCGGTTGATCCCGCGGATGTTCGCCGTGCCCTTCGCCCGAATACGCAGCTCATCAGCGTGATGATGGCCAACAACGAGATCGGCACGCTGCAGCCGGTGACTGAAATCGGCGCCATCGCGCAGGAAGCCGATGTGTACTTCCATACCGATGCGGTGCAGGCTGCGGGCAAGGTACCGATTGACGTGAAGGCGATCGGCTGCGATCTGCTGAGCATCTCGGGCCACAAGTTCCATGGGCCGCAGGGCACCGGCGCGCTCTACATCCGGCGCGGCACGCATCCGGAGCCGTTGCTCTTCGGCGGACCGCAGGAGCGCCAGCGCCGCGCCGGCACAGAGAATCTGCCCGGCATCGTCGGGTTGGGACATGCGGCGGAGATGGCGCAGGCCTTCGTCGCGGGCGACGGTCCTGCGCGGCTCGCGGCAATGCGTGATCGCCTGGAGCAGGGCATCCTTGCGCGCGTGGATGAGGCTGGAGTCTACGGAGGGGAATCGCCGCGAGTGCCGAATACGACGAACCTCTGGTTCGACCACCTGGAAGGTGAGGCGCTGGTGATCGCGCTCGACTTGAAGGGATTGGCCGTCTCCGGTGGCTCGGCCTGCATGTCCGGCGCGACGGAGCCCTCGCACGTACTGACCGCGATGGGCATATTGCCGGAGCGTGCGCGAGCCAGCCTGCGCTTCAGCCTGGACGCGAGTGCGACGGATGACGAGGTGGATTTCGCGCTGGAGCTGGTGCCGGCGGCGATCGCTCATCTGCGCAAGCTCTCGCCGGTCTACCATCGCGCGGCAAAGCACGAGCCGGCGGCGGCTGGGATTTCTCAGTAACTTTGGATTTTGTGATCGATACAGTGACCAATTCGAACGCGGCTCACGTCCACGCTGCCGTGGCACCGCGAACCATTGCGGTGGCAATGTCGGGCGGCGTCGACTCTTCGACCGTTGCCGCCATGCTGCAGGCCGAGGGGCACACGCTCATCGGGCTCACTATGCAGCTATGGAACCAGCGCCGCCTCGCCGGACGCGAGGGTATGCCCGAAGAGGTCCAGGGCCGCTGCTGCTCGGTGGACGATGTGTACGACGCGCGGCGCGTGGCCGAGCGCCTGGGCATTCCGTATTACCTGGTCAACCACCAGGAGCGCTTCGAGCGCGAGGTGGTGAAGCCGTTCGTCGCCGAATACCTGGCCGGACGCACGCCGATTCCCTGCAGCCTGTGCAACAACCATCTCAAGTTCGATCAGCTATTGCTGACCGCGCGGCAGATTGGCGCGGAGCTGATCGCGACCGGCCACTATGCTCGCAATGAGTACGACGAGGCTAGCGGACGCTGGCTCCTGAAGCGGCCTGCGGATGCGAGCAAGGATCAGACTTACTTCCTCTTCGGTCTGACGCAGGAGCAGCTTGCCCACACGCTCTTTCCGCTCGGCGGCTACACCAAGCCCGAGGTGCGGGAGCAGGCGCGCGCCTACGATCTGGGCATCGCGACCAAGCCCGACTCGCAGGAGATCTGCTTCATTCCGGGCGGTGACTACAAGCGCTTCATCGATGCCTACCTCGACGAGCAGGGCGAGACCATGCCGGACTCGCGCGGCGAACTCGTCACTACCGCAGGCACAGTCGCCGGACGCCACGAGGGCATTCACCAATTCACCGTCGGACAGCGCAAGGGGCTGGGCGTTGCATCACCCACCCCGCTCTACGTGCTCTCGATCCATCCGGAGAGCCATCGCGTCACCATCGGCAGCGAGGACGAGCTGTTAAGCCGCACGCTGGTCGCGCGCCAGCTCAACTGGATCTCCGTTGCCGATCTCACCTCACCGATGCGCGTGCGTATCAAGGTGCGCCATCGCCACGAGCCTGCGCTCGCGACCCTCGAGAAGAGCGGAGCGGACGAGGTGACTGCCACCTTCGACGAGCCCGTACGCGCGGTCACGCCGGGACAGGCTGCCGTCTTTTATCAGGGCGACGTGGTGGTGGGCGGCGGCTGGATCGTAGCTGATCACTGAAGGCTGGCGACTGAATCTGGACAGGTCACGTTACCTCCATCCCCTCCCCCCTCCCGGTACCGGAGGGTGGCTTGTAACTCGTTTCTCTTCTTTGATTTAGCGCCTCTCCCGCAGGCCAAAATCGTCATTCCAAAGGGCTTATCGCTTAAATATTCCAAACAAAGGACTTAGAGGCCGACGTCCGTCGGCGCAAAAAGCAAAAGGCCCGTTCCGGTGGGAATGGGCTGAGATGTTTCCTTCTGATTTCGTGCTGAATTTGTATCTCTATTTCCAGTGTAGCGAAATCGGCGAACCAGCATGCCACAAATCCGGTTACATTTTCCGCGCCTTCCCGGATTGGGCCGCGCGACCGGATTTCATCAGGAGGCTAGTACGGGTCCTGCTCAACCTTGCGAACGATCACGGTTGCACTGGTGCCGTTTGCGTGAGGCCGCTTGCGGCGGAAGGAGCCGAAGCCGGCGCGCAATCCTTCCAGCACGCCGCTGAGGTGACGGATCGGCGCCGCGATGCCTTCCTGCACCGCCGCTGTCGCATGACCGATTCCGTTGAGGGTGCTGGAGACGATGTGGTCGACGCGCGCCGCCTGTTGATGCGTGCGCTCCACCATGTCGCTTACCGATACGGTGATGTGCTGCGTCTCGCTGCGCAGGATGTCGCTGACCTCGACCAAGTTCGAGGTGATGTGTTTCAGCTTGGGGGAGAGTTCGTCGACCAGAGCGTGCGCGGACGCCGACCATCGGGCCGAGGTGCGGTGCGATCGAGGTCTCGTAGTGGTCAAGCATCCGGTGGACCCGCTTGCGAGCGTCCAGGAGGGTCTTGGCAAGTGCGACCAGAACTGCGATGAAGACCAGGACACCCACGCCGAGGACAATGGTGAGTGCCAGCAATACACCACTGAGTGGGTCGTGCATGGGTGCCGCTTTCTCTAATTAAAGTGATGAGAAAAAAGCCGCGACACATGTACTGCTATCGCGGCCGTCTGTGGAGCCGGCCAGGATCGCCCGGCCCGGCTTACGTAGTGCGATAGGCCTGCTGGCCCGCTTCCACCGCGTTTGAAATTCGATCGGCGTCCTCGCCGGAGGTGTTGTGATAGGCGCGCTTGCCTTCGTCGACGGCGGTGTTGACCTTGTCGACCTGCTCGCTGACCACCTGCCGCCCGCGATCGACATACTGGTTCCACTGTGCGCGTCCGCGATCCACCGCGTCCTTGCCTTTATCGACATATTCGTTTAAATGATCGCGCCCGCGGTCGGCGAAGTCGGTCACTTTATCCGCAGCTTGCCGGGACCGTTGCCGCACGAACTCGGAACCCTCGCGCGCCGAGGAAGCCAGATCTTCGCGCGTCTCGTGACCCGCTTTAGGCGCGTACAGCACACCAGCGGCAGCCCCGATACCCAGGCCAACGAGAAACCACCCGAACCCACCCTTTTCAGCAGACATATACATCTCTCCTTGGCTGCTCACGTCCGTATCCGCAGGCAGCTACTTTGAAATTGCGCAAGCGCCCAGACCGTGCGCTGTTCTCGCTGTGTTCTGATCCATGGTCTGTTCTGACCCATAGATAGATGCCCGGCTGGTGACAACTGCTGCCAAACCGAACGACTCATCGTCTCACGAGTAGCGCATGGCTGGCCCTGCGATCTTTTACTTAGAGCGTGGGGCGGGAGCGTGGGGCAGGAGCGTGGGGCTTTTGGTTGCGCGATGAGGAAGGCGGAGAGAATTCGCTGAAACGGACACGACATCCGCCTCATCAGACGTTCAAAATAGAGATGTTCAGGATTGAGATGTTTGGGGACGCCTGCAGGCAAGCCGGCTCCGATTGGAAAGGATACTTGGAATGGTGATTCGCTCGTTCACTCGACCGTTCAGTCAACGAGGGCTGCAAGCGGCGCTTCTCGCCGGTTCTTTGCTGGTTGCGTCAGGCTGCAAACAGAGCTCTCCCAACGCAAATGAGACGCCGCAGGCGGCTCCCACACCCGCCGCAGCGCCGGCGCCGGCACCCCGCAGCGACCAGGAGATCGCCAACGATATCCAGAACCGCATCAACGCGGAATCGGCACTGAGCGGCCAGAACATCCAGGTGAGCGTAAATGCGGCAACCGCGACCCTGAACGGTACGGTGAATAACGACGCTGCACGGGCCCTGGCCGCAGCGGACAGCGGAGCCGCCACCGGCGTGCGCACCGTCATCAACAACCTGACGGTGGCTCCCCAGCGTGCGGTAAAGCAACCCCCACCGCCGAAGCCGGAGCGCCGGCATCATCGGCCGAATCCGAATCCACCTTCAGACCAGCAGGCGATGACACAGCCTGAGCCTGCGCCGCCTCCACCACCACAGGAGGCAGCACCTGCCCAGCCGGCGCCGCCACCACCGCCACCGGCCCCGGTCGTCCGCACCGTCACCATAGCGGAGGGCACCTCGCTGCCCATACGGCTGGCGGACGCACTGGACAGCGCAACCACGCAGACCGGACAGGTCATTCACGGCACGCTGGCAACGGACCTTATCGCGGACAACATGGTGGCCGTCCCGAGCGGCACACCGGTGACGGGCCGCGTGGTAGAGGCGAAGGATGCAACGCACTTTTCGGGCAGTTCGCTGCTCTCCATCGAGATAACCCAGATCGAGTTGAAGGGGCAGCCGGTCGCGGTAAGCACCGCTGCCTTCAGCCAGCAAGGGAAGGGACGGGGCAAGAACACGGCGTTGAAGACCGGCGGCGGTGCGGCGCTTGGGCGCGATCATTGGCGGCCTCGCCGGCGGCGGCAAGGGTGCGGCGATCGGAGCGGCATCGGGCGGCGGCATCGGAGCGGGTGTCAATGGGGTTACCCGGGGCGAACAGGTGAAGATTCCCGCGGAAACGCTGGTCAACTTCAAGCTGCAATCGCCGATCAGCGTTGCGACGTCACGCTCCGCCAACGGGCCGAACGGGGACCCGAACCAGCCCCAACAGTAGCGCCACGGCAATAGCGCCAAGTGTTGTGCAAATGACAGAACAGGCCGCTCCGGAGTGGGGCGGCCTGTTCTGTTAGACCGTTTGCGCTACTGAACCGTAGCCGTGATGGTGGAGGTCTGGGTGGCCGTTCCGCTAGTTGCCGTCACGGTCACGGTGTAGTTGCCCGAAGGTGTGGAGCCTCCACCTCCGCCACCACCGCTGCTGCTGGTGCCACCGCAACCCACAACGCCTGCGGCGATGATGAGCAGCATCAGGCTGAGCATGCGCTGCCAGGCGCGCCGCCGGCCGGGCAGGCCGAAGAGCAGGATGCCCGCGAGCGCGATCGCCACCTGCTGCGTACCAGGTGCGGTCCGCTGCATGAGCCCGCGATGTGCATAGCCGCGCTGGAGGATACCGCCGTCACGGTGAGTACGTCGGTCGCCGCCTTACCACTGGTGATCGCGACGCTTGGCTGAGCCAGACTGCAGGTAGGCGCCGGAGTGCCAGTACCCGTGACTGCACAAGCGACATTCACGGTGCCAGTGAAGCCCGCGGCTGGCGTGACGCTGATGGTGGTCGTAGCTGAGCTACCGCTGGGCACGGTAATGGTGGTGGGTGCAGCGCTCAGGCTGAAGAGAGCACCGCCACCGCCCGTAAATGCCGCGCTGCTCGCGGTGTAATTCGTGTCTCCCGGATAGTTGACCGTGGCGGCGGTGCCAGAGACCGTGATGGTGGCCTGCGCAGCCTGGCCGTTCGCAGTGTTCACGACCGCCAGAGGTCCGCTGCCGACGCTGGCGCCCGCGCTATTGGTCAGCGTGACGGTGCCGGTCGGGAGCTGAACGCCGTTGTTGATGAGGAACGCGGCGCTGAAGACTGGATCGACCTCGACCAAGACCGTCCCGGCTGTACTCCCGTTGGCAGAGCTTATGGATGTGCTCGACTGGACGATCTTGAAGCTCTGGGAGGGAGCGCTGCTGGGCCCGAAGCTGGGATCACCGGGGTAGGCGGCTGAGACCGTGTAGAGTCCCGGCGGATAGGCCAGCGTGGTCTGGCCCGGAATCTCGGCGACGCCATTGCTGTTGATGGGCACCACCTTGTTCAGGAGGGAAGATGTACTGGTAAACGTCACCGAACCCGTAGCCTGCGAGAAGTACGCGGGCTGCGGGTTGGCATTGAATTGCGTGGTGGAGAAAGGCTCGGCGCTTACCGAGATCCAGGTGCCATAGGGAAGGCTGGGAGAAGTGGCCGTGCTGGCGTCCTGACCCTGACCGCTCGGCGTGAAATCCAAGACGGCGAATTGGAGCGTGCTCGGCTCCGGCGTGACGGTGACCGTGATGCCGTTCGATTTGCTGGGCGAGAAGGCACCGTCGCCGCCGTAGTTGGCGGTCACGGTATAGGGGGTGCTTCCGCTGCCGGGCAGGAAAGCATCCGTGCCGGTCACCGAGCCATTGGTGAGTGTAAAGACGGACGGCGATGGCTGCGTGTACTGTACCGGGGATACTGCCGAGCCGGGCGCGGTCGAGGTGGTCACCAGGGCGATGTTGCCTGTCGGTGTGCCGCCCGAGCCAGTCACGGACGCCGCGACGGTCACGGGAGTTCCATGCACAATGGAGATCGGGGCGGTTCCGCCATTCAATTGCAGCGCGGTAGTCGAGGCTTTGAAGGCGATCTTGGACCAGTTCTGTACCAACTGAGTCGCATCCACGCTTCCCAGCCCACTGGCCGGATCGTAGCCGCTTCCCGCGTTGTACCCGGTCAGGAAGCCATTCGCGCCGCAGTTCAGCGAACCGGCAGCACAGACCACGGAGTTATTGCCAGTGGTCACATCGTGGAAGGACGCAGGAAATTGCGTCGCCAATGCGTAGATCGTGTAGTCCGCCTGGCCGAGACGGACGTTGGTAGCTCCGCCCGACTCCAACTGTTGCACCACGAGCGAGAGCATGCCGGCAAATGCAGGCGAAGACGCCGATGTACCGCCGACTACCTGGAAGTTGAACGCGGCACCCGGAGTAGTGGGCGAGCAATCGACATCGGATGGCCCGTCGGCGCCAATACCAGAGGCGCAGAGCACCCAGGCCGAGTCGTGAACGCCATCAGCGGCGAAGAGCGAGACGTCCGGCAGCTCGCGGGCATTCGGGTTGCTGCCGAAGGAGGATTGCCAGCTTGGCTTGGGATATGCGCTGTTGGCATTGGCGCAGGAAATCAAAGCGCCGGTAGTGGGATCGATGGTTGGGTTGAGGCAGCCGCTTACACCTCCGCCTGCTCCGGCTATAGACGTACTGCCCTGGAACGAGGCTGGAACGTTGCCAGCGAGCGCTCCGATGGTGCTTGTCGAGTCATCCCAGGGAATCTCCGGGATGGGTCCGAGAGCGGATCCACCGATGGTGGAGTTTGTCGGACTCCAATAGGTGGCTTCATTCGTGGAGTTCTGATTGAAATCGGTTCCGCCGACTGCGATGTTGTAAGGCGTCGAGGCGAGCCCGTTCACCTGCAGGCCCACGGTCGCTTCTGTCTCGCTGTTGGGATCGTCGCACCCGGCAGACCCGCTGTCGCCGGTGGAGACGGTCACCGAAATTCCCTGCGCTGCCGCCTGCTCCCAGAAGTTGAGGATCTCCTGGTTGCCGCTTTGCCCCTGCGAGGCTTCGCAGCCGCCAAAGCTTACGTTGAGGATGTTGACGGCGTTGTCATCGAGAGCGCGTTGGATAGCCAGGAAAAGGCCGGATTGAAAGGTCGTGTCCTGGGAGGTGTAGAGGGTAAGTGCCGCGTCAGGCGCCACCGCGCTCGCGACCTCCAGGTCCAGCAAGGCTTCCACTTCATCGCCACTCCCGGTACCGGGATCGCTTCCATCGATCGTGACCGTAGGCGTATGCGCAGGCAATCCGAAGAGAGTCCGGTAATTCGCCACGTTGCTTAGATCGACGTTGGAATCGCCGGCAATCCCGATTGAGACGCCCGAGCCGGTGAGGTTCAGGCTTCCGGTGTGGTTCTTGTTCAGGGTCGAGTTGGGGGTGTTGTAGATGGTGGCGACGTCAGCCGGCGTCAGGAAGTAGTCGTTGCCTGTGCCGCCAGTCTTGGGGACGGTGAAATTCGGCTGATTGCCGGCCGGCCCGATCGACATGGCCCTGGGGTTGGCGCTGGTCGGCGCGGGCGTGGCGGAGCGGCCCAGCGGTGCGGTGTGCATCGGCTTGGGCCGGAAGTCGTTGAGCGGCGAGATGCCGGCGATGACCGGCGCGAGCGCTGCCGGGATCTGCGGGTCGACGATGTTCGCGATGTGGGTGACGCCGTCGAGCTGGAAGGAATGGATTTTGGTGGCGAAGGCGCTCTCGATCTGTCCCGCGGTACCGGAGAACTCGATCGTGGTCTTCGCCTGCGAGACCTTGGCAACGGCGAAGCCCTGCGATTGCAGCCAGGCCACGACCGCCTGCACATCGGAGTCTGCGGGTCCGAACTGGCTGCCAAGCTGCGCGGGCGTGAGCCAGTGGTGGTAGCTGGCCGTTCCCGGAGTGTGCGCCTCGGCGATGAACTGCTGGAGCGCCGCCTGCTGTTCAGCGGGACGCTTCAGCAGCAACAAGACCCGGCTGGCCGGCGCGCCGGCGTCCACGGGCCCCAGGTCCTGGGCACGCTTCGACACGGGACGCACATTGCCCTTCAGCGTGACACGCTGCTGGTTGTTTACGGCTTGCGTTATCTGCGGCACCGGAACCGGACCCAGGACTGCCCCGAAGCTCCAGGTAGATGCACTGAGTAGACCGAGACAGACGAGGGGGCGAGCGGTGCGCTGCAAAAGCTTCATGATGGCCATTCCTGAAAAGTCCTAGCTGCCGATGGCGCGAGGGATGCCTTGGTTAGAGCATGTTCGCCTGTTACGGTGTATAGCCAGGCTTTGCGAAGTGTGGCTTTTCTTGACGGAAAAGCCATGCCGCCAGTGGTGCTTCTCTATACACGCACAGTGAAATGCTCCAGTGATCGGCACCTCTTGCTGTAATTGGCTGTCTGACGTGCCATTCCGGATTTGGTCAACCATTCGATCGGAACCTGGAGCAGGCGCGCGGCTTATTATGCCAAGCCAGAACCCGCCCGCGCTATGAAAGTTGCATCAGAAGATGCTGCTGGTTTCGCAATCGAGGCCGGTTTGACTTCACCGGCAGGCCCGGATAGCTTCGATGACAGCTTCACAAGTGATGCGCCACCCGCCTCTCCAGCGGGTGCGGAGGTACTGTTGACCAAGTGTTACCCTGCCCAACCGCACCGGATGCGAGGCTGGCCGGCACCTTTCCTGATGGCCTGCACGTTGATTGCCTGTACTGGCCTGCTGCCCGCCGTCGCACAAACCAGCCCGGCGGAGACCTCGGCAACGTCCGGCCTGGCGCAGCAGGAACTCGCCCGCTTTGAAAAGCGCGTCACCACGAAGGTTCTTCCTAACGGCTTGACGGTTCTGCTTATCGAGCGGCCGGAGGCGCCGGTCTTCTCGTACTACACGCTGGTGGACGCGGGCGACGCGAACGATCCTACCGGTCAATCCGGCATTGCCCACATGTTCGAGCACCTGGCCTTCAAAGGCACAGAGGAGATCGGCACCACGAACTGGCCTGCCGAGAAGGTGGCGCTGCAGAAGGTGGAAGACACGTATGCCGCCTACGACAGCGAATACCGCAAGCGCGTGGGACAGGATCCGGCGAAGCTGAAGCAGTTGAGTGAGGCCTTCGACGCGGCGAAGAAGGACGCGCAGCAGTACGTAATTCCCAACCAATTCACGCAGATTGCCGAGGAGAACGGTGCGACCGGCATTAATGCCTCCACCGCCCTGGATGCCACGGAATATTTCTGGAGCATGCCGGCGAACCGGCTCGAGCTCTGGGCGTATATGGAGAGCGGCCGCATCGGCCATCCGGTGCCGCGCGAATTCTACAAGGAACGCGACGTGGTGATGGAAGAGCGGCGCATGCGCATCGATTCCAATCCCATCGGGCGCATGGTGGAGCAGTTTCTCGCGACCGCGTATGTCGCGCATCCGTATGGACGACCGGGCGTTGGCTGGGAGTCGGAGCTGTCGCAGATCAACGCGACGGAGGCCGCGGCCTTCCACAAGAGCTACTACACGCCATCGAACATTGTGATCGCGGTTGCCGGCGATGTGAAGGCATCGACGGCGATGCCGGTCATGGAGAAGTATTTCGGTGCGATACCCGCGGGACCGAAGCCAGAGCCGATGACCACGGTTGAGCCGGTACAGAACTCGGAGAAGTCGGTCATCATCCGCGAGGCAACGCAGCCCTTCTACATCGAGGGCTATCACCGCAGCGACTATCTCGATCCGGACGATCAGGTTTACGACGCCATCACGGACATTCTTTCGAATGGCCGCGTCTCGCGCCTCTATCGTTCCCTGGTGCGCGATCAGCGTATCGCTGCCGAAGCAGAAGGCTTCAGCGGCTTTCCTGGATCGAAGTACCCAGGGCTCTTCGCGTTTTATGCCGTGCCGCTGCCGGGTCATACCCCGCAGGAGATGCGCACCGCCATCCACAAGGAGATCGACAAGTTGAAGACCCAGGACGTGACCGACGACGAGCTGGCCATGTTCAAGACGCGGGCGCGGGTCGATCTGCTGCGTTCACTCGCCGACAACGAGGGTCTGGCGCAGAGCCTGGCTACCTACCAGCTTCGCTACGGCGACTGGCGCGAACTCTTCCGCCAGCTCGACAAGATCGACAAGGTGTCGAAGGCAGACATTCGGCGCGTCTCAAATAAGGTCTTCACGGAGAACAACCGCACCTACGCCATTATCGAGACCGTGCCTCCGCAACAGAAGGCCGCGGAAGCTGCGCCGAAAGCGGGTGGCCGATGACCAACATCTCTCAATGAATCTCAATGAAATGGAGGCTGGATGAGGCCACCGTTTCGCTCGAAGCAGGAAGTCATTATCAATTCGCCGGTAGAGGCAGTTTGGGCATTCAACATGGACCTAACGAATATCCCGAAGTTCCATCCTCGCGTAGATCAAGTGGACTTGATATCGGGAAAGGCCTCTCGCGAGGCTGGGGTAGCGTATCAATGCCACATCAAGGGCGGAAAGCACACCTGTGTTGAGAAGGACATTGAAGTCATTCCGATGGAACGAGTCGTCACCATACTCCCTGAAGACAGTTTCGGCATAAGCAAGATCCTGAGTGATTACCTGGTAGAGACGAGATTGCAAAGCCTGGGAGGCATCGCCACTCAAGTTGAAATCAGCCACTACTATTCCACGAAGACTCTGAAAGCCCAGCTACTCAACCTGATTGCAAAGCGAAAGATAGCCCGAGATACCCAGACCATGTTGAATGCGATGAAAGCAGCCATAGAAGGCGGGGCGCGCGCAGAATGACGAAATGCCTCGATTCCCTGTTCCCTGCTTCCTTGTTGTTGGTGCTGCTTATTGCCGGGTCGGCGTTGGCTCCGGCGCAGCAGGCTCAATCGTCGCAACCGTGGAAGCAAATTCCAATTCCCACGCTGCCTGCATTTCATCCGCAACAGCCTCGGCGTATCGTGCTCGACAATGGCGCGATCCTATTTCTTCAAGAGGATCATGAACTGCCGTTCATCAATGGCTTTGTGGAGATGCGTGGCGGCGGCCGCGATGTTCCTGCGTCGAAGACCGGTCTGGTTGACCTCTACGGTGAGGTCTGGCGCACCAGCGGCACGGAAACCCAGTCCGGCGACGCCATGGACGATCTGCTGGAAGCCAAAGCCGCGAAGGTGGAGACCGATGGGGATGTGGACTCGACGAGCGTGAGCTGGTCGTGTCTGAAGACCGACTTCGACACCGTTTTCGGAATTACGACGGATCTGCTGCTGCATCCGAAGTTCGATCCCAGCAAGCTCGATCTGGCAAAACAGGAGATGGCCGCAGGCATCGTGCGCCGGAACGACGATGCCGGGGCAATCGCGAGCCGTGAGGCGGCGAAGCTGGTGTATGGGGCGACCAATCCTTACGGCCGCATACCGGAGCTGGCCGGGGTGATGGCGATCTCCATCGCCGACCTGGAGCAGTTCCATGAGAAGACGGTGATCCCAAACGGCATGATCATTGGGGTGAGCGGCGACTTCGACGGCGCGGCGATGGAGCAGAAACTGCGCGCCGCATTCGGCGGGCTGAAGAAGGCCACGCCGCCCACGCCGCCGAAGGAGACCTTCAACGGGCCGACACCTGGCGTCTATTCGGTAGATAAGAGCGATGTGAACCAGAGCAACATTTGGATCGTCGGGCTGGGCACCGAGCGCTCGAACCCGGACTACTACTCCCTAAGCGTGATGAACCAGATCTTCTCCGGCGGGTTTGGATCGCGGCTGTTTCAGAATGTGCGGACGCGGATGGGCCTCGCGTACTCCGTCGGCGGCGCGTATGGCGCAGATTACGATCATCCCGGTCTCTTCTACACCCTGGCCGCGACCAAGAGCGCGAGCACGGTGGATGCCACGAAGGCGATGCTGGACCAGATTGAAGATCTGAAGACCGAGCCTTTCACCGAAGATGAACTGCGGCGCGCCAAAGATGAACTGCTGAACTCCTTCGTCTTCCGCTACGACACGCCGGAGAAGGTGCTGACCGAACGGGCGAGCCTGGAATTTTACGGCTACCCGGCGGATTTCCTGGAGAAGTATCGAGCGGCCATTGAAAAGGTAACAACGACTGATCTTGAACGAGTGGCGAAGAAGTATGTCGACCGCTCGAAGCTCGCGGTGCTGGTGGTGGGGAATGTGCAGCAGATCGCTAGCGGCACGCCGGGCCAGCCGGGCAAGCCGCTCTCCGATCTGGGGCAGGTGCATCCCATTGACATCACGATACCCATGCCGCCGGGAATGCAGGGCGGACCGGGCGCGCAGTAGTCAAAAAGGACGGGGATGCAACTCGCAATCGTCATCATGGCCGCGGGCAAGGGCACGCGGCTCAAGTCACGCCGGCCGAAGGTGCTGCACCAGATTGGCGGCCGTGCGCTGGTGGAGCACGTCATCGCCGCCGCCGCGCAAGTCGTGGAGCCGAAGGACATCTATGTCGTCGTCGGGCATGAGGCGGAGGCGGTGCGTGCTGCACTGCGGCATACCGGAGTGCGGTTTGTCGTGCAGGCGGAGCAGCGCGGGACGGGGCACGCGATCCAAACGGTGAAGCCGGAGGTTGAGGAGTACGAGAACCTGATCGTGCTGTCGGGCGATGCGCCCATGATCCGGACCGAGACCATCCTGCGACTACGCGATTTCCACCTGGAGCAGCAGGCGGCGATGACCGTGCTGACGACGCGGCCGCCGGATCCGACCGGATATGGGCGCGTGGTCCGCAAGGCCGCCGGCAAGCCCGAGGTGATAGCCATCCTGGAACAGAAGGCGCTGAAGCCGGAGCAGCTTTCGGCGCCGGAGATCAACGCGGGCATCTATGCCTTTCGCGCGGAGCCGCTGTTCAAGCATATTGGCGAGCTCTCGACGGACAACGCACATGGCGAGTACTACCTGACGGACATGGCGGCGCTGCTGGTGAAGGCGAAGGAACGCGTGGTTGCTCTGGAGACGGCAGATGTACACGAGGTGCTGGGCGCAAACACCATCGCAGAGATGATGGAGTTGGACGCGGAGATGCGGATGCGCAAAGCGCAGGCGCTGATGGCGGAGGGCGTGACGATCTTCCGGCCGGAGACGTCGGTGATCGACAGCACGGTGACGGTGGGTGCGGACACGATTGTGGAGCCGTTCGTCCAATTGCTGGGGCGGACGAAGATTGGCAGCGGCTGCCGGATTCGCTCCTACTCGGTGATCGAGGACTCGACGATTGGCGATGAGGTACTGGTGCGGAATGGGTCGGTGATCTCGACCGCGCAGGTAGCGAAGGGTGCGCTGATCGGACCGTATGCGCATCTGCGGCCGGAGTCGGAGATTGGCGAAGGCGCGCACGTGGGAAATTTTGTAGAGACGAAAAAGTCGAGGCTCGGGGCGGGGGCGAAAGCAAACCATCTGAGCTATATCGGCGACGCGGAGATTGGGGCGGGCACGAACATCGGCGCAGGCACGATCACCTGTAATTACGACGGCAAGAGCAAGCATCGGACCACGATCGGCGCGAATGTCTTCGTGGGCAGCGATGCGACGCTGGTGGCGCCGCTCGCGATTGCCGATGGGAGCTACATCGCGGCGGGCTCGACGATCACCGAAGATGTGCCTGCAGATGCGCTGGCGCTGGGACGCGCGCGGCAGACCACCAAGCCAGACTGGGCGAAGAAGATGCGCTCGCGGAAGTAGCCGGCCGGGCGACGAGTTCGCACAACCTATGTTTCATATCCGAGCCACCTGCCTATGAAGGAAGTGGATATTCTTATTGTCGGCACGGGCTCGCTCGCGACCGGAACGGTGAACGCGCTTTCCCAGCTTTCCATGGGAAAGATTCGTGTTGGAATCATTGGCCGGTCGAAGGCCAAGGCTTCTCAGCTGACGCAAATTGCAAACACGCGCGCTGCGATCTTTAAGTCGCCTACGCGTTTCGAAGCGCCAGAGATCTCGCAGTTCAAAGCCGTGACCTTCTCGCGAATCGTTCGCTCTCTCAAACCAAAAGTGATCCTTCAGGCTGCGTCACTTCAATCCCCTTGGGAAGCAGGACAGGGAGAGAATGCGTGGACGAAGCTTGTCGCGACGGCTGGTTTCGGAGTTACGTTACCTCTGCAGATAGCCCTGGCTGCGGAACTCAGCAAGGGCGCTGGCGACAGTGAAGCGGCCATTGTGAACGCAAGTTATCCCGACTGCGTAAATGTGATTCTCGATCGGGTCGGACTTCGCGCAACCTGCGGCGTGGGAAACGCTGCCATCGTGGAAGGTTTCTGTCGATATCGCGCAGGAATGTCCAGCGACGTTCGCGTCATCGCTCATCACGGGCAGCTCGGCGCATGGCTCAAGGGCAAGCGCACCGGCAACCTTCCACGTATCTGGGTGAATGGCCGGGAAGTCGAGAGTTCACGTTGGCACCCGCATCTAGGATCGGTCTATGACGAACTGAATCACGTGACCGCCGCAACGGCTGCTTCCGTCATGCTTTGCCTCCTTGACGGAGGATCCCTTCGATGCAGTATCCCAGGTGTTGGCGGACTGCCGGGAGGGTATCCCTATTTACTCAAGGGCGGAAGATTCAGTTTGCAGTTGCCACGCAGGATCACTTTCGAGGAAGCGATCCAACACAACCGCAGAGGCGAACATCTGGATGGCATTGATCTGGAGTCGGGAGTGAGGTTTGCCGGCAGAGCAAACAAAGCACTCAAGGCCGCGGGTTTCGAGTTCGCGCAAGGATTTGATCCGGCTGAATGGCCTACCGTTTGCGCCAAAATGATCCTGCTTCGGGATCGACTTAGACACATGAAGGTTGAAGAGCCGATCCGATCTACTTCAGGTGGGAGTTCTGCGAAGCCTGCAAATATCACCTCAAGATAAGGGAGGACATTTGCATGGCCGCCGGTTGCCGAACGTCAAGCTCACGATTGGCCTCTGACTTCTGTATGACTTGTGACTAGATCAAAAGCTCAATAGTGAACGTGTTGACATTCTGCCTATCGCTGAGCAGACTATAGGCGGACAGTCTACAGGAGTGGCAGACGTGGCAGAAAGCAAATCAGATGTTTTGCAGGGAACCCTTGATCTGATGGTGCTGAAGACGCTTGAGTCGATGGGGCCGCTGCATGGCTACGGCATAGCACGGCGGATCGAACAAGTCAGTGGAAACACGGTCAGTCTCAACCAGGGGACCATCTATCCCGCTCTCCTTCGCCTGGAGCAGCGCAAGTGGGTCAAGGCCGAATGGGGCACCTCGGAAACTGGACGCCGCGCCAAGTTTTACTCGCTGACTCGGCTGGGGCGAAAGCAGATCGAGCAGGAGACCGAAAGCTGGGAGCGCATCGCCGCCACCATGGCGCGCTTCCTTGCCCCGTCGAGTTAGGAGACGAATATGGACTGGATCCGCATTCTCCTCAGCCGCAGCGCAGCACTCTTTCGCAGCAGAAAGCTCGATGCCGATCTCGACGAAGAGATGTGTGCGCACATCGATCTAGCCATCGAAGAAAATCGTGCACGCGGGATGAATGAGTCGCAGGCGCGCACCGCCGCTCTGCGCGCATTCGGCGGCATCACGCAGATCCGCGAAACCTATCGCGTGCAGCGTGGCCTGCCGTGGCTCGAACAGACCGCTCGCGACATCCGCTATGCCGTTCGCCAACTGCGCAAGTCGCCCGGCTTCGCGCTCACCGCTATCCTCACACTCGCGCTGGGCGTCGGCGCAGCTACATCGGTCTTCAGCGTGGTCAATGCGGTTTTGCTCAAGCCGTTCGCCTTTCGCGATCCCGACCGCCTCGTCGTGCTGCGCGAGGTTGTAGAAGCCGAGGTGAGCCGCGAGCGGACGGCGAGTCCCGATAATTACCGGCATTTCCTGCGCCTGAAGAGCGATGCGAAGACAATCGAGGATGCCGCCATCTTCAGCCAAAATGGAGTGAGCGTCTCGCGCAATGACGATCACCCCCGCATCGTCGGCGCAGTGAGTGCCTCGCCGAACCTCTTCCGGCTGCTTGGTGTGCAACCTATCCTGGGCCGGGACTTTGTCGAAGGCGATGCTAAGAAGGGCGCCGACGACGTAGTCGTGTTGAGCTATGAGGGCTGGCAAAGACTCTTTGCGGGCGACTCTGCCGTGATTGGAAAAACGCTAAGGATCGGAGGCCAGTCAATCACCGTGATTGGTGTTCTGCCTCCGGGCATGCGGTTTCCGCAGATCGCGTTGGCGCCGAAGATCGCCTTTCAGGAAACCGCACGCGACGCGCTGCTCTTTCAGCCTCTCGCGCCGAGCGAGCGCGACCTGAATGCAGATATGGGCAACTTTAACTACAAGGCGATCGCGCGGCTCAAGCCCGGCGCGACGCTGGCCCAGGCGAACGCCGAACTGGAGGCCCTGCAGAAGGCATACACGCTTTCCGCGCATCTACCTCTTCATTTCGGAATCGCCCTCACACCGCTGACAAAGGATGTCGCGTCCGGCGTGAGCGGCGCTCTCTGGCTGCTGTTTGCCGCGGTCGGCGCGGTGCTGCTCATCGCGTGCGTCAACCTTGCTAATCTGCAACTCGCGCGTGCCGTCAACGCAGAGCGCGAGACTGCCGTGCGCGCCGCACTGGGCGCCAGCCGCGGCCAACTGGTGACATCGCGTCTCGCCGAGAGCATGGTGCTGGCGCTCGCCGGTGGCGCGGCTGGAATCGCGCTTGCCTTCGGCGGCGTGCGGTTGTTGATCGCATCAGCGCCTGGTAATCTCCCGCGTCTTAATGAGGTTCAGGTGAGCCTGCCTGTCCTTGTCTTCAGCGGCGTTCTATCGATTGCGGCGGCAATCATGTTCGGTATGCTGCCCGCCCTGCGCTCCCTTCGCGTTGCTCCGCAAGCTGCGCTGCAGGCAAACTCCACGCGGACGGCCAATACGAAAGAGAGCCGCCGTACGCGCGGCCTGATGGTGGCGGCGCAAGTGGCTTGCACGGTGGTCCTGCTCATCGTTACCTCGCTGGTGCTGCGCAGTTTTTCCCGGCTGTTGCGGCAGGATCGCGGCTTCGATTCCAGCCATGTCACGCTGGCCCAGGTCGATCTCTTCTCCCCGCAGTATGGAGATTCCTCCGGCGCCTATAAGACCGCAAAGCTGAACTTTGCCGACCGCACCCTCGCAGCTCTCCGCCAGCTGCCCGGCGTGCAATCGGTCGCCCTCACCAGCGTCACGCCGCTGACCGGCGAAACCTGGGTGGATACTCTTTCCCGGCCGGACCATCCCGTACCGGCTGGGAAGCAGCCACCGATCAACGTACGCTGGATCAACCCCGACTATCTGCCTACCATGCAGAGTTCGCTTGTCGCCGGCCGCAATTTCGTAGCCGCCGATCGCGCCAATCCCTATGTGGCCCTCATCTCGGAGAGAACCGCGCGCGAAGCCTTTCCCGGCGAGAATCCCGTTGGACGAAAGATCTCTGACATTGTTCCGGACGACAAACATCCCCTCACGGTGATCGGAGTCGTCGCCGATACACGCATCAATGGGCTCAAGGACAATGCTGCGATGGTCTATGTGCCCTACTGGGCCTTCACGCCGTGGACGCTGTCGTTCCTGGTGCGCAGCTCGCAACCCAGCGAAGTACTGATTCCCGAGATGCGCCGTGCGATCTGGCAGATCGATCCGCAGATCGCCATTCCGGCGCTCAAGTCCATGGACGACCAGGTCAGCGATTCCGTGGCAGCCGACCGTTTCCAGGCCATGGTGTTGAGCGGTTTCGGCGCGGCCGCATTGTTGATGGCTTTGCTCGGCGTATACGGTGTGCTTACATACTCGGTCTCGCTGCGCCGGCAGGAGTTCGGCATCCGTATCGCATTGGGTTCGGGGAAGAGCGCTCTGATCGGGCTGGTGCTGCGTCAGGCTGCATATCCCGTTCTGCTCGGCACTGGCCTTGGACTCACGATGGCGCTGATCGCGCTGCGCTGGATCCGCAGTCTCCTGTATCAACCGCCTGTCATGGATCCGCTCGCAGTGGGCGGCAGCGTACTGCTGCTTTTGCTTGCCGCCACGATAGCAGCGATGGTGCCGGCCCGACGCGCAGCATCCACCGACCCGATGCGCGCACTCAGAACGGAGTAGAAAGCTCTCCGCACGGTAGTGTCTCTAAACGCGGCTCGCATCAGTTCCGCATTCAAACCAATCTGCACGGTGGGCCTGGACGAGTGCTCGATTTGTGCCGCTCCCGATCGCCTCCCTCAGGGTTGCATGGCAGTGGACATCGAAGGCGGAGCATCGCCTGCAGCACTGCCCCACTGCATGTTTGGCGTAGGGCCCATCTCCAGAACAAGCGTGCCGCCATTGACGATATCCGCATGAGCAAACCATGGCTTATTCCAGGACTTACCATTCAACACAGCCGACTCGATGTACTTGTTCTGCGCGGAGACGTGATTCGCAAGAATGGTGAAGGTCTGTCCATTACCCAGGCGAATGACGCTACGAGCGAAGAGCGGGCTGCCAATCTCATACACGGGACTCCCCGGGCATACCGGATAAAAACCAAGCGCGCTCAACACGTACCAGGAGGATGTTTCTCCGCCGTCATCGTCTCCTGGTATGCCGAGCGGCCCATCGCCGTACCAGATATCCATAAGCTGCCGGACTCGTCTCTGCGTCTTCCACGGCTGTCCTGAAAAGTCATAGAGGTAAGGAATATGGAAGCTGGGCTCGTTGCCTTGCGCGTACAGGCCGACGAGTCCGGTCGCATCAGGAAACTGGCCCAGAAAGCTGTACTTCGATCTCCCGTACTGCTCTACAAACAGTTGATCCAACTTGGCATTGAATGCATCGTTGCCGCCCATCAAACCAATCAGACCGGCAACGTCATACTGCACGTTGAAGGTGTAGAGCCATGAATTTACCTCGGTAAAATAATCACGACCACCCTGTCCACCGCCCAGTTTCGGATCGAAGTCCGCAATCCACTTACCATCGGCAGATCTTGGTGCCATAAAGTCGATCGTCGGATTGAAGACATTCTTATAGTTCCCGGCAAGACGCCTGAAATATGCGGCGTCGGAACTCTTGCCCAGTGCCTGCGCCAGTTGTGCGACAGCCCAGTCATCGTATGCAGTCTCAAGCGTTACCGAGACCGCCTGCCTTCGTTCCCCAGTCACCTCCGGTACAGTCTCCGCTTCGCCACGCGCCAGCGCGGGAAAAAAGCCGCTGTCAAAATACACGTGGTCAGGACGAGTGAGTGGACCGCGCTGCCAGGGGATCATCGTGGCCTGTGTTTCGTTCTTGCGCAGCCCCTCGTAGGCCTTCTCTACATCGAAGTCGCGGTAACCCTTCGCGTACAGGTCCAGAATCAACTCCGCCGCGTGATGGCCGATCATCACAGCCCGCTCCCCTTCGACGGAGGGAAACGACGGCAACCACCCGCTCTGTTCGTACATGCGCACATAAGAACGCGCCATGTCTTGCTGCCGCTGCGGTTCAACAAGCAACTGCAGTGGGTGCAAAGAACGGAAGGTGTCCCACAGTCCGTCGTCGACGTAGAAGTCGTGTCCCTGGGCATCGTGCACGGTATGGTC
Organism: uncultured Acidobacteriaceae bacterium; assembly: GCA_963712845.1. GTDB lineage: Bacteria > Acidobacteriota > Terriglobia > Terriglobales > Acidobacteriaceae > KBS-83. Next base: position 136,169 of record CAVQJM010000031.1, on the reverse strand, counting down.
ATACCCGCTGAAGTAGTGCCCATCCTCGGTGATATCGGTCATGCGTCCAAACGATCGATACAGAGCGGTATAAAAGATCGTTCGCTGCTTCTCAGTTCCACCCGTGACATCGATCGTGCCGAGACCTTGTTCCCAGGCAGCGCGTGTCTCGGCCGCAACCTCTGCGAAGCTTCTCTGCCCCACCTGTTCGTCCAGGTTGCGTTTCGCCTGTTCCGTGCTGATATAGGAGATGCCAACCCGGACCTCCAGCACCTCGCCACTTTGTGTCGCGTCCCCGGTTACAAACCCGATGTGATCTCCTGCCTGTCGCGGTGCGTGTGATAGTTGCTCACCCGTCCAGGTCTGGTATATATGGAACGGCTTTGAAAACTCCGCATAGAAGAATTCCTGTGTTTTTCCCGCGTGGCCGTCTGGCGCAGCGATCGGGTCGAGGATGAGCCCTTCCCCTTGTACCGCGTGATCTCCCACGACCATAAGGCTTGAGCCCTGCTCCAGCGACAGGACAAGATGCCCATGCGCAGCCGCAGGAAACGTGAACCGGTACACAGCGGCGTCCTGGCTGGCTGTGAGTTCGGCGTCGATCTTCCAGCTCTGAAGGTCAGCACTGTAGCGATATGGCGTCGCCGTTTCAAAGTCGTGATCGTATTCCGATGCGTAGTCTCGCACGCGAGAGGACGCATCCCCCGTCGACGCCATCAGCATCGCTGGTCCAGCCGGGAAACCGTATATGCGGTCTGCAAGGTAGCGGTCGTTGATGCCCGGCGTCGTGATCGGTGCGATACGCGCCATGCCATGCGGACGTTGCACATACGGAACGGTCGCCGAAAGCAGCTGGCCAATGCCGCCGATGTTTGGAGAGACAGAGTCGAGCGGATCCTTCATCTCTGCCTGCTGGCCCGCAAGGGCGATTCCGCAAATCATTGTGACTAGAATCAGCAGAACTGCACGTATCCTCATCCATTCCATCCTGGGTAAGCCTCTCGTCTCAGTTGCAAACGCTTTGCCTTATCAGCCTTCAGCAAGGCGCTTCAGTAAATTTGTCAGCACTCTGGCTGCGATCGGATCCTGATCGGCCGCCTCCAGCATCATCTCGCAACCGATAAGCAGGCCACGGCCGGAACCCAGCTCTATCAGGGGACTCCCGCTGATATGCACGACATCTTCCGGCTTCTTTAGATAACCATGCCGATCGAAGACCTCCGCAAGCGCAACTGCATCCGCGCGGGTGTGGTCGATTCGATACACACCGCTGCACGCTCGCGGTACCGCGCCATCGCCGGCCTGAAACCAGCACAGATCGAGTGGCCGAATGCCGCCACCGGCTGCCTAAACCGCACATATTGTGCGGCTTAATAGAACCCCTCCGGGCTAACGGTAGCCACAGCGCTCGCAGCTTACTGAAAGCTGGCCGCACAGCGTGACGGCCATTCCACCTGGCACAGGTTGCTGGTCAGCCGGGTAGGATCGCAATCGCCTTCGAACGCCTATGCGGTTACGACCCTTCCGCCAGCCTGCTTGACTGTCCCGAGCTCCAGGAATCGCCCCTGCGCGGCGAAGCCCGTCTCTTCCCGGAATTCGGGCTTGGCAACCTCTGGCGGCTCTTCGTTTGGTTCGAGCTCCCCTTTGGGAATCGACCATGCACCCATGTCCTTCTTCGCCCAGAACGGGTCGCCGGGATAAACCAGGAAGACTTCCAGACGTCCTTCCGCCCTCGATAGATGATCAGACCTGCGCTTCAGCATCGTGGTCACTGGTTGTTGAACAAAACTCGCCGGTTAATCGCGATGCCGCTTTCGCGCCAGTTCAAGGAACGAACGTAGCACCGGGCTTTCGTGTCTGGGAGACCAGGCGATCACCAGGTCGATACGTGCGTCGTTATCGGCAAGCGGAACAAACACGACTTCGTCGCTGCCCAGCTTTCGTGAGCCCTCCGGTAAGATCGCCACGCCCTCACCCGCTTCAACAAGGGCGACGACGCCGGGGGCGACGGTCGCAGTGGATCCGATCTTGGGCGAAAATCCTGCTTCCGCACACAATCGGATCACCTTGTCAAAGGTAGCTGGCGAATGGCTGCGGTCGTTCAGGATGAACAACTCGTCCGTTAGCTCACGGATGAAGATGCGGCGCTTGGTGGCCAGTGGGTGACCCCGGGGCATCACCGCGTAAAACGGTTCCGTCTTGAAATGCTCCGAGCGGAGGAGCGTTGCGTAGGCCGGTTGCACGGGACGGGTGAACGCGATATCGATGGCGCCCGTCTCCAATGCGCGATGCTGCATGGCAGGCGCCATCTCCACCAGCGAGAGCTGCACCTCTCGAAAGCGATGGCGGAATTCTTTGATCAGCCCGGAAAAGAAGGTTCCTGTTCCGCCAATAAAGAAGCCGATGGTGAGCGTCCCGATCTCGCCGCGTGTCGACTTCTGCACATTCGCAACGGATCGATCGGCTGCCGCAAGCACCTCTCGCGCGTCCTTCAAAAACTGCTCGCCGTGATATGTGAGCCGGATGCGTCGGTTCTTTCGATCAAAGAGAGCGACGCCTAATTCCGATTCGAGATCGCGAATCTGTTCGCTGATAGCCGACTGTGCCACATGAAGGATTCGCGCAGTGGTGCCAATGCCTCCATGCTCAGCGACTGCTGTGAAATAACGCAAATGCCTCAGCTCCACCATCGCATTCTACGCCGGCGATCCATCGGCATTTCCGATCATTTCTATCGGAATAAAGCGCCATCGTTCCCGGCTGAAATGAATCCACTGAAGATACAGCGGTTTTGCCGATGATCGCTTGTAGCTTCGCCGGAGGGAGGCCCTCCCAAATTGTGGATCGTAAAGCTAGCGCTGGATCGCCCATATACCTTCATCATTCTGGCTCTGCTCATTCTGATCATGAGCCCCGTGGTGATCATGCGCACACCCACGGATATCTTCCCAAACATAAACATTCCGGTGGTGGCGATCGCCTGGCAGTACACGGGATTGGATCCGGAAGAGATGGAGGGCAGGCTTACCACTCCATACGAGAAAGTGCTCACAACGCTCGTTGACAACATCGAGCATACGGAGTCCACCTCATACAACGGTGTCGCCGTCGTCAAGGTTTTCCTGCAGCCGGGCGCGAGTCTGGACACGGCGAATGCTCAGATCACGGCTGCCTCGCAATTCATTCTCCGCCAGCTTCCGCCAGGCACCCTGCCGCCCGAGATCATCAACTTTAGCGCTTCCAGCGTGCCGATTCTTCAAGTGGGTATCTCTGGCAAGGGCTTGAACGAGCAGCAACTCGCCGACCTGAGCCAGAACTTCATCCGCCCTCCATTGGTGACTGTGCCTGGTGCAGTGCTCCCGCTTCCCTACGGCGGAAAGCAGCCTCAGATCAGCGTCAGCATGGACCAGGCCAAGATGCAATCAAAGGGCGTCTCTCCCGGCGACATCCTGACAGCACTCAATGCGCAGAACGTCGTCATGCCCTCCGGAACGGTGAAGATTGGGCCTGAAGAATACGACATTCGCACGAATGCAGCTCCTCGGACGCTCGACGAGCTGAGCATGATTCCGATCAAACAGGTGAACGGTGCGATCGTTTACCTGCGCGATGTAGCAACGGTCAGCAATGGCGCCTCCTTTCAGACGAATATTGTCCGCCAGGATGGCCGCCGCGGCGTGCTGATCAGCATTCTCAAGGCGGGGAATGCATCGACCCTGAGCGTGGTGGAAGGTATTCGCCAAATGCTCCCACGAGTGGCGCAAACCGTACCCCAGAATCTCAAGATGACTCCTTTGGGCGACCAAAGCGTATTCGTGCGCTCGGCTGTCTCCGGTGTGATTCGCGAGGCAATCATCGCGGCGGCACTCACCGGCGTGATGATTCTGCTCTTCCTGGGTAGCTGGCGCTCTACGCTAATCATCGCCATCTCCATCCCCCTCTCCATTCTTACGTCGATCATCGTTCTCAGCCTGGTGGGCGAGACCATCAACACGATGACATTGGGCGGCCTGGCATTGGCAGTCGGCATCCTGGTGGACGATGCCACGGTAACGATTGAGAACATCGAGCGCTTTCTTGAGAACGGCTACACCCTGCGCGAGGCGATTTTGGACGGCGCGGCGCAAATCGCTGTGCCAGCGCTGGTGTCGACTCTCTGTATCTGCATCGTGTTCTTGCCGATGTTCTTCTTGAATGGCGTCTCGCGCTATCTCTTCGCGCCACTCGCAGAGGCGGTGATGTTCGCGATGATCGCTTCCTACATTCTTTCGCGCACCCTGGTTCCAACACTCGCGATGTACATGCTCCGGGTGAAAGAACACGGAGAGACACGAAATATATTTGTGCGTTTTCAGCGAGGCTTCGAGCGCCGGTTTGAGGCCGTACGCAGCTCTTACCAGCTTCTGCTGACGCGGGTCGTGTTCTCGCGCAAGGTGTTTGTGCCGAGCTTCCTGCTGGTTTGTCTCTGCGCCTTCCTGCTATTGCCATTTCTTGGACAGGACTTCTTTCCCAACACGGATGCCGGAGAGTTCATTCTTCACATCCGGGGTAAGACAGGGATGCGCATTGAGGAAACCGCTCGCCTTGCGGATCAGGTTGAAACTTCGATCCGGCAAAAGATCCCTGGCAAAGAGTTGAACAATATCCTGGATAATCTTGGACTTCCCTACAGTCCAATGAACACGATGCACAGCACCTCGGGCATTGTGGGCGCTGCGGATGGCGACGTAATGGTTACATTGAATGAGGACCACCACCCGACTGCCAACTATGTTCGCGAGCTGCGCGAGAAGCTTCCGCGTGAGTTCCCTGGAACGTTGTTTTACTTTCTACCTGCCGACATCACAACGCAGATTCTCAACTTCGGGCTACCGGCTCCCATTGATATACAACTGCAAAGCAACGACGTGGCAGCGAGCACACAGCAGGCGACTTCGCTGTTGCAGGACCTGCGAAAGGTCCCTGGCCTGACCGATCTCCGCATCCAGGAGCCAACGGACTATCCCACTCTTGATGTGGATCTGGATCGAACCAAAGCGCAGCAGGGTGGGTATACAACGCGCGATGTTGCGCAAAGCATGCTGAACAGCCTGAGCGGCAGCTTTCAGATAACGCCCATGTTCTATCTGAACTACAAGAACGGCGTGAACTACAACCTGGTCGCACAGACGCCGCAGTACCGCATGGACACCTTGCAGGACATCCAGAATATCCCCGTCAACTCGTCCCTGGCGGCACCGCGGGCAACGCCGGAGGTGCTGGGAGATCTTTCGTCCATCCAGCGTGATCACGAATTGGCGGTGGTCTCGCACTACAACATCCGCCGCGTTGTCGATATCTATGGCGCGGTGCAGGACCGCGACCTGGGTGCAGTTGCGAAAGATGTGGAGACGATTGTCCATCGGCACGAGAAATCTCTGCCGCGGGGCATGTTTGTTTCTGTACGCGGCCAGGTGCAGACGATGCGCAGTTCCTATGTCTCGCTGCTTGGTGGACTCGTGTTTGCCATCCTGCTCGTCTACATGCTGATCGTGGTGAACTTCCAGTCCTGGCTGGATCCATTCATCATCATCACGGCTCTGCCGGCTGCACTGGCCGGGATTGTCATCTTCCTCTTCCTGACGAGGACGACACTCAGCGTACCGGCGCTCATGGGCGCCATTATGTGCATGGGCGTGGCGACGGCCAACAGCATTCTCGTCGTTTCGTTTGCCAAGCTGCGCCTTGGCGAGCACGGGGATGCAGTCCTTGCAGCCATTGAGGCGGGAGCCACACGCTTCCGTCCAGTTTGCATGACGGCGCTTGCGATGATCATCGGAATGATACCGATGGCCCTGGGACTGGGGGATGGTGGCGAACAAAACGCGCCTCTTGGCCGCGCTGTGATTGGCGGCCTGCTCTGCGCGACGGTGGCCACGCTCATCTTCGTGCCTGCGGTCTTCGGGCTACTGCACGGAGCGAAGAAGGACGGTGCCAGTACAGAAGAGTTGGAGCGCAGCCAGCAGCCACTGCACGCATAGTGATCGGCAAAGTGACGAATGGACAGGGGTGAGGAACGATGCAACACAGCGATGCAATTCAAGATGAGGCGATGAAGGACACGCGAGAGGGCGGAGTTGCGACGGAGGGCAGCAACCCTGAGCATGGAACCCAAACAGCGCCCCCTATTGTTCTTGATCCCACGGTCAAGCTGGGACGAGCACCCATTATCGGCGTTGTGATTGTGGCTCTCCTGCTCGGCATTTTTATTGTTATCGGCATTCATTCGCGCGTCCACGCCGAAGAAAAGCTCTCGAGCAACGTCCAGCAAAGTTTGGCTCTCTCCGTGGCGGTCACTACGCCCAGCCAGGGCGCTGGCCCGCTCGAGATCACGCTGCCTGCGAATACGCAGGCCTACATTGACACGCCGATCTACGCGCGAACGAACGGCTACCTGCGCAAGTGGTATGCAGACATTGGCACGCGCGTGCATCGCGGAGAGATCCTGGCCGAGATCGAGACACCGGAACTGGACCAGCAGGTCGAGCAAGCTCAGTCCGATCTTGCAACTGCGCGTGCAAATCAGGAGATCGCGCAGATCACTGCCCAGCGATGGGAGAAGCTGCTCGCAAAAAATGCCGTCTCCCGGCAGGAGGCAGACCAGGCTACCAGCGACTTCAGCGCTCGCCAGTCTGCGCTCTCGTCCGCCCAAGCCAACCTGCGCCGCCTCGAGCAGCTACAGGGATTCGAGAGGATCTATGCACCATTCGACGGCGTCATCACGGCGCGCAACGTCGATATCGGATCGCTGATTCAGGCAGGTGACAGCAGCTCACCCCGAGCGGAGCTGTTCCACATGGCGTCGACGGACAAGCTGCGTCTGTTCGTTCCTGTCCCTGAGGTCTACGCCAGTACAGTACGCAGCGGGGATCGCATTGTGGTGACTTCAGACGCTGCTCCTAATCAGAAGTTCACCGGCACCATCGTGCGCAACTCCGACTCTATCGACATCGCCAACCGCACCTTGAACGTGGAAGTCGACGTGCTGAATTCCGACCACAAGCTGCTGCCGGGTCAGTACGCCTTTGTACATTTGCCGATTCCGCCGTCGAACTCTTCGATGACTCTGCCCTCCAATACTCTGCTCTTCCGTGCAGAGGGATTGCGGGTCGGAGTCGTGCGTCATGGCCGTGTAGAGCTGACGCCGGTCGAGATCGGCCACGACTACGGGGCCAAGGTCGAGATCACGGCAGGACTTACGCCTCAAGACCAGGTGATTCTCAATCCTTCTGACTCTCTCGCTCAGGGAGAGCCGGTCCAGATCGAAAAGGGAGCAGCGGAATGAGAAGCCTCTCAAGTCTCGCCACCATGCTGGCTCTTCTGCCGCTCGCCGGCTGCATGGTGGGGCCGCAATACAAGAGGCCAGCCGCGATCGTTGCACCGTCTTTCAAGGAGGCTACGCCGGCTTCGTTCGCCGAGCAGGACGGCTGGAAGCCGGGTCAGCCCAGCGATACCAAGTTGAAGGGTGATTGGTGGACCATCTATAACGATCCGCAGTTGAACGGGCTGGAGGCTCAAGTCGATGGCGCGAATCAGTCGCTCAAGGCTGCCGAGGCCAACTTCCGCGGGGCGCGCGCGCAGATCGGGTACGAACGTTCGAACGAGGCGCCGACTATCGGCACTGCGCCAAGCATCAGCAGTGTTCGCGATTCAGCGAATCAGCCTTACTTCTCGCGAACGCTTGCAAACAATGGCTCCGGCGATTTCACTTTGCCTGTCGATCTTGATTATGAGATTGATTTGTGGGGCCGCATCCGCCGCACCGTAGCGTCAGCGCGGGAGCAGGCGCAGGCGAGCGATGCCGATCTTGAAAATGCGCGGTTGAGTTTACATGCGGAGCTGGCCATGGACTATTTCGGGCTGCGCTCAGCAGATGCACAGGAAAAGCTACTGGACGATACGGTAACGGCATACGAAAGCGCCTTGCAGCTAACACGGGACCGGTTCGAAGGTGGGGCGGCCCCTCAGTCGGATGTGAGTCAGGCTCAAACACAGTTAAACCAGGCGCGCGTGGAGCGGACCGACCTCGAAGTGCAACGTGCTCAATATGAACATGCGATCGCGGTGTTGATCGGCAAGCCGCCGGCTGAACTGACGCTGCCTCCGCTGCCACTCAACCTGCAGGCTCCCGTCATCCCTCGGATTCCGGGGACGGTACCCGCTACGCTGCTCGAGCGGCGCCCCGACATTGCGGCAGATGAACGCCGCATGGCCTCCGCAAACGAGCAAATCGGCATCGCGCAGGCGGCTTACTATCCAACGCTTTCTCTCAGCGGCGTCATGGGACTCCAAGGATCCTCCGCCTTGAACTGGTTCAATTGGCCAAGCCGTTTCTGGGCCGTGGGACCCACATTTTCAGAGACTCTTTTCGACGCCGGACGGCGGCGGTCCGCAAAGAACATCACTGTTGCCCAGTACGACGCGAATGTCGCGAATTATCGCCAGACGGTGCTCACCGCCTTTCAACAGGTAGAGGACAACCTGGCTGCAATTCGTGTGCTGACAAACGAAGCGCAGCAACAGCATGAGGCGACAGCATCCGCGGAGCAGTCACTGGATCTCTTCCAGACACGCTATGAGGGCGGCGTCGATACATACCTGCAAGTGGTCACCTGGCAGACAGCCGCCCTGAACAATCAGCGCAATGATCTATCCATCCTTGAGCGCCGATTGGATGCAAGTGTGCTGCTGGTCAAAGCGCTCGGTGGCGGGTGGGACACGACAAAGCTTCCTCACGTGTGAGGTGAGATCCATTGTCTGCGTGCATGCCGATGCAGCCATCCTTGTTGGAACCGTATAACCGCACGACAATTGAGCAAGAACGTTCTGGCGATAGCGGTTTCGTCCAAGACTCCGAACCCTGCTGCTGCCAAAATCGCTTTATCTCCTTTCGGGAGGGCAAAATGTCAGGAATTGACTCCCATGGATATGACGCAGACAGAGATGGCCGGCTGACAACGTCAGCCTTCCATGCCTTAGGAGGACACAATGCGTTCTGAGATGGTGTTTGACGCAATGGCGCACGTTTCAAACCGTTATCTGCTTACCAGGCTTGCCTCGACGGCAACCCGCAAACTCCACAGACCAAATACTCGCATACAGGAAACGATGAATGAGGTGCTGGTACGGTTTAGTCGCGCCACCCCAATAGCTGGCGCGCGGATTACCCAGATGCCTACAGCCGCCCCTCTGCGCCGTGCAAGCTGAGGTTCAGTGATTCTGGCCAGGGCCTCAGCCTAATGAAATGAATGGTAGCTGCCTTTGGGCGTGAGTCGTATCCAGAGCAATCGATCTCCTGGACGGACCGGGAATGAACGAGGTGAATATGCTGGCGCCAATTCAAATCTCTGACGAAAGAACGACGAACTACGCGACCGTTGCCGACTTCTGCGAGATCTTCACGGAAGAGATGCACAGTCTGTACCTGCTCGCGTTCCTGCTAACCGGTGACAATGATAAAGCTGAACAGTGCTTTATTAACGGGTTAGGGGAATGCGAGGAGGGAATGAGTGTCTTCATGGAGTGGGCGCGATTATGGGCTCGGCGGGCGATTCTCAAACACGCAATCCGGATGATTATGCCAGCGCCCGCGAAGAGCCTCTCATTCATCAGTCTGAGAGGTGCGGCGACATCTGGAAAGAAAAACCTCTTCGCCGCCATCGTCGCGCTCCATGCGTTCGAGCGCTTTGTCTTCGTGATGTCGGTTCTGGAAAGGCAGTCCGAGGAAGATTGCTCGAGTCTTCTCGGATGCTCACGGCGGGACATAATAATTGCTCGTACGCTGGCAATCCGATGTTTGGCAAACACTGACACTGGCCGCGATCAACCCGGGGAGGCGCTGCTGGCCTGGCAGACAAGTTTCGCGAATCATCACGCCTGACCCGCAAGCCAACATCTTTGCTTACTAGCGCTGCTGCCACCGGGCGACGCTCGGCGTTGTGCCCGTCAGGCGACGAAAATGTCGCGCGAAGTGGCTGTGATCCGAGAATCCGACAGCTAGCGCGATTTCGGAAAGTGGCAACTCGGTGCGAGACAGCAGGCGTGCGGCGTGTTCGATACGCCGCTGCAGTAAATAGCCATGTGGCGCTACGCCAGTAGATTGTCGAAATGCCCGTGAGAAATGGTAGACGGATAGCCCTGCCATCTCCGCCATCGCTTCGAGGCTGATGTTCTCACCGAGATGCGAGTCAATGTACTGACTGATGCGGCGCGTGATGCCGGGCGCCAGACCGCCGCGGGTATCTGCTGTCTGCTCTGCTATCGGCAAGGTGCCCAGCATGCTGATCCGTGGTCCTAAGTGCGCTCTCTTGTCGGTCAAGCCCCGCCAGATCTTCGGCCCCGGCCCAGTAATCAACGCGCGCCATGAGTCGGCACTCCCCTCGCGTCTCAAAGTAGCAGCTACATCCTCTCCAGCAGTCCGCGGGAAGATCGATGAGTCATAAGCGAATATCCGCGATAGGTGCAAACCTCGCATCAAGGTCTTATCGTCGAGGGCAAAGGCGACGCGTGCAACTCGGTCAGCTCCAACCACGCGCCTATCGTCGTCGACAGCTAGCAGCAAAGCCGGCCCGCTTTCGTCGGCCGGAACTGCCGCAATGTTCCACGACTGGGAATAACAGTCGCGAAATACTCGCTCCTCGATTGCACGTGCCGCGACTGTGGTCGCAGCCAGGGCCATCGCATGGGATCGATCCAAAGGTGGTGGTGCAGTCATGGTCGAAATGTCCAGTACTGCTGCCAGCTTGCCGGTGGCGTCAAAGATTGGCGAGGCTAAACAGCTGAGCCCGATGTGACGGGTCCGAAAATGCTGGTCACGATGGACAATGATGGGCTTCTGTTCCGTGATGCACGTGCCGATCCCGTTTGTGCCTTCGATTTCCTCCGACCAAACACCTCCTACCCAAATACCCCAGTATCTAAACTGATCGGCCATCGCCTGATTCCCGCGATGGCGAATAGCAATGCCCTCGGTATCACACAATAAGACCACATAGTTCTCCTGGCTTACGATCGCGTACAAACGATCGATTTCTTCCTGAGCCAGATCAAGGATCTTGCCAAGACGTTCGCGGGAAGTCCTGAGTTCGCTCTCCGTGATTATGTGCGGCGTCGTCCGACGATCCGGGTTGATATGATGTTCGCTCGTGCATCGTCGCCAGGAATCTAAGACTTCCGTGGGCTCGAAGGGCACAACTACTCCCTCGGCGACCGACCGGATGAGGTCGACATGAGACAATCTCTCGCCGCGTTGGCCGCTCGGACATTCAGCTGTCTTAGCCATAGCATTCCGCTCACCGTGGAGGATACTCCCGTGTACACGAGTGTCCACAGTTAAGTTATGCATTGTGTGCTCCCTAGAAGGAGCGACTCATAAGTTGGTGAGATAGAATACTCTTGCGGTTTTGACTGAATCAACATCGGCGAATCGTTCGCTGTTTCGTTAGCAGCGATATGGTCACTCTTACGACCAATGTGCCGGATCACCCGCAGCCTACGTCGGTTGCGGATCAGCCCGCTATGAGATCGGTCCTACACGATAGCCATTCGCTATGAGGTCCCCGCCGCTAATCTCACGGAATGCGCTCCCGTTCCACGCGATCCGGTAGCGTTGCGATCTGTTGACACCGCCGAAACGCACGACGAAGGTTCGCTGTTTCGAAGGCGATCGGATGTCAAAACTAACCGTGCTTGACGCGACTCGCAGATTGTCCACGGAACATTCGTCAAAACCAACACCTTTGCCAGTCTTCAGATCGATGAAGGCGTCGCCGAGCACGGGGGACATCATCTCGACCGAAGTCATGGCGCTGCCCGTGCCCCAATGAAAACCCGTCAATGCGCCCGGTTCGTCGATATAACCGGTATGCGCCCAGTTTTCCCACGGGGCAACAGCGAATGTCGATCGAGCAGCTGCCACCGCGCGTTCAAGATATTCCGTATTGCCAGTCGCGCGGAAATAATCGAGGAGGACTGTGGCGGCATAGCCCTGCCGTGCGTCGCTCCACTCGGCATCGGTATTTTGCGTGGTAAATCCGCCCAGCAACTTAGGAGAAAACGATGGATTGCTCCATACCTGCTGCGTGAGGAGGAGGTAGTCCAAGGCCTGCGTGCCTCGATCGAGATATTCCTTCTTCCGCGTGGTCTGGTAGAGAACAAGCCAAGCACGCGGTGCTTGGATCTCTGCGAGATTGTTCTGTGGAAACTGCGCCGTCCACTTGTCATAGAACCCATAGTCTTTTCTTGCGCAGGAAAGGAAGGTTTCGAAATCAAACCATCGTTGCCTGGGAACAACCTCTCTCGTCACAAAGGCCATGGCTCGCTCCGCCGCAGCGATATACCGCTGATCGCCGGTGACGGTCCCCAAAGTGGCAAGAAATAATGCCGAGGGCGCCGTTTCCGCATTGAAATCCCCGAACTCCGTGCGAGGCACAAGAGAGGGACTGTACCAGGAAGGGATCACGCCGCTCGACAATTGTTGGTGGAGAAGAAAATCTCCGTAAGCTTTGACAAAGTGAAGCACTTCGGCAGAACGTTGCGGCGTAAGATCCTGCTCCCATCGGAGCATCCAATAGGCAGTCCAGGACATGCAGAAGGCATGATAATCATCCTTATAACCAGCCCAACCGTCATCGGCAAACCATTGATGACGATTCACCATATAGATGGTGGGAAAAGCACCTTCTTTTTGAGGCGCGGAGAGGGCTAGATTCAGCACGCTTTCTGCCTTGGCCATAGCGTCGGCGTTGTGCGTTTCCCTGCCATTGAGATACCAGCCGTAGGCGGTCCGGAGAGTCTGAAACCAGGCATTGAACCATGCATCCGGCTCGGTATGTTCCCAATCTCCCGCAATATTCCGATTGCTGGTGAGAGTGCCGCAACGCTTTCCGTCGCAGTCAAAGGGGACATAGATCTTGTTCGCATCCGTCTCCCATGCCTGCCTGCGCCAGGACGCGAAAGAACGCATCTCCGGCCGAATGACATTCTGCTGCAGATCCGGAGAATCGAGCAAAGCAGCATGTCCGGATTGAGCCCAGAGACGCCGCACCACGCGGCGATAGCCCAACCGCGCCGGCTGCTGCGAAGCCAGTATTGAATAGGAGTACTGTACGGTGTCCGCCAGCACCTTCGGATGTCCGTCCGATGCCCGACGAAAATAGCTGTGTCCATGCGGCTGAGAGGGAATCTGGCCAACCGATATCCAGGGCCGCTTCTCTGAAGTTACATCCAGATCCAGCGCCAACGGCTCGATGCGTCGAGAACTCAGCTCCGGCATGAGCGCAACAAAGACTTCCCCCTGCTGCAAGATGACTGCCGGCGATTTGAAGCCATAGGTGGGGATGAGATCGTCGGCTTCGCTCTTGATGTTCTGCGACCAGACAAAATCAAGCGGCCCCTGTTCGGCATTTTCTATCGCGTGCCGCTCCGGCATGAAGTCATAACGGTCTTCCACGGAGTTGATGGTGACCCCATGCAGTAACTTCAGCCGGGTCGAGACGTTGAGCACGTCCTCTTCGACGGAGAGGACGATACGCTGTTCAAATTTGCCTACTTCACAATCGCCTGTGAGCAACAGACCGTGCTCAATCGGGGAGACCTGCGCGAGTACGCAAGTCTTCATCCCCGAGGCTGTCTTTATCCGCACAGCGGACGAAGCAACGGATAAGGCCGGCTTCCAGACATCACCCACTTTGACGAGGACGGTTTCCTGAGCTTCCGGACCAGTGCCGCGCACTTCTACACGTACGGTTCCGTTTGCCTGTTCCAGCGTCGCAGCGTAAAGAGGAGCTGCGCCCGGCGCGAAAAGAAGAAACAGAACAATCCAGCGGTGCAGCGTCACCCGTCTTTCTCCTTCTCCGCGAACATTCCTGCTCTGATCGGATTGAGAATGTGGCATCCATTCTGTGTCAGAACAATACCTTGAGAGCAAACTGCAGTTCTCGAGGAGCATTCACCTGCGATGAAATCACTCCTGTCGTATTGTCCCCCAGAGCAGTATCCGGAGGTGCAAACTGCGTGCGATTGAAGAGGTTGAAGGCCTCCGCGCGGAACTGCAGGTTCACCCCCTCAAAAAGATGGGTATTCTTGATTCCGGAGAGATCCAGGTTTGCCACTCCAGGCGCACGCAGATCACCCAATGTCCGCGGAGAGTTTCCGTAGGTGAATGGGTTGGGCGCGCTGAAGTCGCTCACGTTGAAATACTGATTGAGACGGCTCTTGGTGGATGTATGCGGTATGGGGTTCATCCCATTCCAGTTCGCGCGTTGCGTGCCTCCGTTGTTGAAGAGCGTGTTTGCAGCCATGAAGACCTGCTGCGGTGTTCCACTCTGCACGGTGCCTATTCCGTTAAGCTGCCACCCTCCGACGAGAGTGTTCGCAACGCCATTTCGATTGAGCCATCTTCTATCTTTTCCAAAAGGAAGATCGAGAATCCCATTGATTGCAAGGTAGTGCGGCGTGTCGAAGGTCGCCAACGACCACTCTGCTCTCAAGTTTTCCCAATCCTGCGTACTCCCGCCTGCGAATGAACCTCCAGGGAAGCCGGTTGTGGTAGGCGGCACGTTATCCATAAGCTTTGACCAGGTATAGGAACCGAGAATGCTGAAGCCGTTTGCGAAACGACGTTCCACCTTCAATTCCAGTGCGTGATAGACAGACGCCCCGAAGAAAGATCCCGCTCCCAGCGTGACTCCAGCGAACTGTGGATACGGCAACAACAACTGACGCTGCGCGACCGTTGGGCCGCTGAGCCCGCCTGTCGTGATTTTTCCGTAGAACGGATTGGGGACCTGAGCATTCAATTGATTCCCCAGACCGAGGTACTGGTCGGGAAGTTGATCCGCGTTGTAATCACCATAGAGGTGGATTCCGTGACTGCCCGCGTAGGCCAGATCAAAGAGAACGCCCTTGGGGAATGTATGCTGAAGGTCAAGGTTCCATTGTTCCGAGTAGGAGACGGGGCGATGACGATCCATGGCCACCACCGCCTGTCCAAGCTCCGTAGCTAGCCCGAGGCTGCTCCCCGTTGGATAGGTGAACCCTTGCGGAAAGGGATTGCTCAGAAGGTTCAGCGGTGTCACACCATCCAAGGTGGTGACCCATGGCGTAGAGCCCAGGAATCCCGTGGTCGGAACACCGTTGCCGTTATACCCGCTGCCCACGACCGGCCCCATGTACTTGCCGAAGCCGCCACGAAGGGCCGTATTGTCGCTCATTGCATAGGCGAAGCCAAGACGGGGTTGCACTCCGGTCTTTCTGTCGGGATTGAAGTGGTATCTCGAAATACCGTTTGTACCGGGAAAGTCAAGACCGCCCACTAGATTGAGACCCGGCACCTGTAGAGGCGACGCCGCACTTGGATTCCAACCCGTGATCCGATTGAAACGTTCTTGCCATGGAGTCTCATAGTCATATCTGATTCCGAGATTCAAGGTGAGACGAGAGGTTACTTTCCAATCGTCCTGCACATAGCCGCCGTAATACCGAAAACTGTTGATCTGGTCGGGACCGCCGGAATAGTTAAATCCCGAATCACCCGTACCGAGCAGGAACGATGCAGACCCAACGCCGGTTGTGCCGGCCGAAAAGGGGTTCGGCCCCTGAGTCCAGTCTGGGCCAAATGTATAGAATCCTGCGCCGTTGTTGAAACGCGACGTGGTGAACATGCCGATTCCGAAGTCACCGCCTGCCTTCAAAACATGCGTTCCGGCAACTTTCGTGAGATTTCCAAATTCGTGAAAGACCTGATTTGCATCGTTCAGAATGCCGATCCAGCACAATTGTCCGAGCAGTCCGCCCCACCCGATGTTGGGGATGGATTCGGACGAGCCAAGCCCGCCGACAATCGCAGTTGGGAAGCATGGCACCGTGGTTTTGGCCAGGTCGGAAAAGTACGAAGGAAAGCCAAGCTGGGTCGGATCGAAGCCTTGTCCCGGAGGGCGCCGCGTCAGATGAAACCGGATGAAGCTGGAATTGAGTTCCAGCACTGTGCTCGGACTCAGCACTGTCGTGTCGCCGATCGTGGTCTGCATCTGCCGCAGTGTGTCAGGTCCAAGGATAGGAGCACTCACTTTGAACTTAGGATCGGATCCAAAAATGGGAGGCCGCACCTGGGAGGTATCGGCAATCGAGTAGCGCGCGAAGAGCTTGGATTTCTCTGTCAGGGCGTGATCAATCCTCAAGGAAAATTCGTTCTTGGTGATTGGAGAACTGGTGTTGGAGATGAAGTTATTGGCTCCCGTGACGGGGTCTCCGGGCTGGTTTGGTGGTGGTATGTAACCCATGAGATTCGCGGCAACAGGATCGATCCTGCCGGCTGGAATCTTGTTTCCCGGAAACTGCGTCCGCAGGAATTGGCCAGGATTTGCCGGATCTGGCGTGGTGGTAAACGGGTCATAGATGGGAATGACTTGTCCCGCCGAATTGCGCGTGGCGGAGAAATCACCCGTCCTCTGCGCCATCGTTGGAAGTGTCGCTGTGGTTGTGACCGCCTGAGTCCATCGCAGCCCCTCGTAAGAGAAGAAGAAGAATGTCTTATTGTGAAAGATGGGGCCGCCGACACTTCCACCGAACTGGTTGTAATGAAAGGGTGCCCTTGCCAGGCCGGCAGCGTTCGCAAAATAGTCGTTCGCGTTCAGGCCGGTATCGCGGAAGAACTCATAGAGTGATCCGTGCAGATGGTTGCTGCCGGACTTGGTGATGACGTTGATGACGCCACCCGAGGTATTGGAGAACTCCGCGCTGAAGTTATTGGTCTGTACCTTGTATTCCTGCACCAGGTCGATGCTGGGATAGTATCCAGGTCCGCTGAGCGCGGGCTGCGTGTTCATACCGCCGTCCAGCAAAAATGCGTTTTGATTCGGACGTGAGCCGTTGATCGAGACGAACTGGTCGTTGTACTCATCGAACGCTGTCTGCGTGAAACCTGCCGATGCAAGAACGCCGGGGACCAGGGCTGCGAAGCTGTAGCTGTTTCGTCCGTTGACAGGAAGATCGAGGATAGTTTTGTTGCTGAGGACCTGGCCCAAGGACGAGGTCTCCGTCTCCAGCGACGACGGCTGGCCAGTCACGGTGACTTCCTGAGAAACCTGCCCCACCTGGAGGGTGGCATTGACCGTGAGTGCGTCCCCAACGTTCAAGTGGATATCGGATTGCACAAACCTGCTGAAGCCGGGCGTCTCGATGCTGAGGCGATAGCTGGCGGGGGGCAGAAGCGGAAGCGAATAGTAACCTCGATCATTCGTGGACGCAGTTCGTACCTGGTTTGTCTCCGTGTTGGTCAAAGTCACGGCTGCATTGGCGACAACGCTGCCCGATTTTTCGAGCACCGTTCCTGCGATTGACCCTGTCGCGGTTTGAGCGATGAGTCTTACGCAGGAGAGTGACATCAGGAAGAAGAGCACACAAGCCAGGCGGCCCTGTGAGACCAGGAATGGAGCTCTATATCTTTTTGGGGCTTTGCGTGGATCGTCTAAGTGAGCTGCCGCACTGCGAAGTCTCTTCCGATTCAGCTGCGTCATACCATCTCCCAAAAGTTGGCATTTCTCTAGCGTTTTTAAACGTTTATTTTTATTGCGATTCGCATTCAAGCACTCAGAACAATGCACTGTCAAATCTTTTTTTTGCTCGTATTGACCACGCGCATAGGCATAGCCCTACGCTCGTCCCCCAGGAGGCGGCTCAGGTTGACATCCGACCCGAGCGGTGGGATGCTCAGGTCGGATGACTACCCAAAAGAACGCCGATGATCGTGTCGCCCTTCTGCAGGGAACGCTGGACCTGCTGATTCTGAAGACCCTCGTGCTGGGGCCATGCCATGGCCAGGGCGTGGCGCGCTCGATACAACGTCAATCCGAAGAGGTCTTCTTCGTCGATCACGGCTCGCTCTATTTGGCCTTGCAGCGGCTGGAAGACAAGAAGTGGATCAGCGCGAAGTGGGGCGTGAGCGAGAACAATCGCAAGGCGCGGTTCTACTCGCTGACGGCGAAAGGGCGCGAGCAGCTTGCGACGAAGACGAGCGAGTGGCAGCGGCTGACACGGGCGATGGAATTGGTTCTGGGCGGCAGCGTGGGAGCGGGCAGCGAGGAGGCATAGCCATGTTCAGGCGCAGGCGAAGCGCGGACGATTTTGCGGAAGAGATTCGATCGCATCTGGATCTCGAAGCCGAGGACCTCGAAGGTGAGGGACTAAGCGCGGACGAGGCACGCCGCAGGGCGAGGGTTGAATTCGGCAACGTGCGTGCAGCGCAAGAGCGCTTCTATCTGAAAGACCGAGTGGAGTGGTTCGACAATCTGATGCGCGATCTGAAGTTTGCCATACGGCAGATGGTGAAGAATCCTGGCTTCGCTTTCACGGCGATCCTTGTTTTGGCTCTGGGCATCGGCGCGAGCGTGGCCATCTTCGCTTTTGTGAATGCCGCGCTGTTGGAGCCGCTTCCCTATGCGCATCCGAGCCGGTTGATGTCGGTGAGCGAAAGCGATCCCGCGTATCCGGTATGGCCGCTCTCGTATCCGGATTTTCTAGACTGGCAGCGGCTGAACAAATCCTTCAGCTCGCTCGATATTTACGCCGGGTCCGGATATCTGCTGCGGACGCCTTCCGGCACGGAGCCGGTGCAGGGCGAGCGCGTGAGTGGAGGCTTCTTCAAGACGCTTGGCCTGCAGCCCATGCTTGGCCGCGACTTCAATTCTGGAGAGGACCGGCTGGGAGGACCAAATGTCGTGCTCCTGAGTTATGGCGCATGGCTGCATCGTTTTGGGGGACGACACAATGCGGTGGGGCAGACAGTGGATCTGGACAACGCGGCGTACACGATCATTGGCGTGCTGCCGCGGTCGTTCTCGTTTGCGCCGAGCGGCAACGCAGAGTTTTGGGTTCCTTTCAATACCCTCAGCCCTCACGAGCATTCGCGGAATTTTTATAACTTTTTCGGCGTAGGAAGGCTCCGCGACGGCATCACCGCCAGGACGGCGCAAGCGGAGATGACCGCCATCGCAAAGCAACTCCAGCAGCAATATGCGATCCGGGGCTTCAACCTGAGCGCTAGTGTTATGCCCCTGTCTGAGGTCATCGTCGGCGATGTGCGACCCATTCTTCTGACGCTGTTGGGGGGCGCGGTGCTGCTGTTGCTGATCGCATGCGTGAATGTGGCCAGCCTGGTGCTGGTGCGGTCGGAGAGCCGCCGACGCGAGATAGCCGTGAGAGGCGCGCTGGGCGCGACGCCGGCGCGGCTGGTGTGGCAGTTTGTGAGCGAGGGGCTCTTGTTCGCCGCATTCGGCGGCGTGGCAGGCGTGATCGTTGCCGCCGGGTTGATGCGCCTGCTAGCCCGCCTGGTACCGAAGGATATGGCGTCGAACATGCCGTTTCTGGAAGGTGTGGGCTTGAATGGACACACCGGAGCATTTGCCGCCGCAATTGTGCTGATGGCCGCGCTCCTGCTGGCTGCCACGCCAGCGCTGCGGCTCTCCTTCCAGGATGTGCGCGAGGGGCTGAGCGACGGAGGCCGCGGCGGCTCCGGCCGGCTGTGGCGGAGGCTGGGAGCGAACCTGGTGGTGGTGGAACTTGCAGTGGCGGTGGTGCTGCTGGCGGGCGCGGGCTTGCTGGGCAAGAGCTTTTATCGCCTGCTGCATGTACCGATAGGCTTCGATCCGAATCATCTGGCGACTGTACAAGTAACAGCTCCTGATACTACTTACCAGAGTGACGGACAAACCGTTGCACTCTATCGGGAGATTGTGCGGCGCATCTCGGCTCTGCCGGGTGTAGCATCCGCGGGCATCACCAGCGTGTTGCCGGTGCAATGTAACTGCGCTATTGACAGAATTCAGTTTCCGGGAAGACCGTACCACGGGGAACATAACGATGTTGACGAACGCCACGTGAGCCCAGGCTATCTGCCAGCACTGAAGGCACCGTTGATACGTGGACGATTCTTTACTGAGGCCGACGATGCTTCAAGGACCGGAGTGGCCGTGATCAATCAAACGTTGGCGAAGAAGTATTTTCCAAACGAAGATCCGATTGGCCAGAAGATCGGAAATAGCGAGGGTGGGCATCCGTCCGTGTGGGAGATTGTCGGCGTGGTAGATGACGTCCGCGAAGGCCCGCTCGATGTCGAGACCTGGCCTGCGGAGTATTTTCCACTCAATCAGACGAGAGACCATTCGTTTAGCCTTGCGGTGCGCACCAGACAGGACCCGGCGACGGCGCTGGCGTTGTTGGTGACCACGTTGCACCAGATCGATCCGAACCTCGGTGTCTCTCAAGAAGCGACCATGAGCGCAAATATTGACGCTACGCAGGCGGCGCTGCTGCACCGTTTTTCCGCGTGGCTGGTGGGCGGATTTGCCGCGATAGCCCTGGTGCTGGGCGTGGTTGGGCTCTATGGAGTGATCGCCTATTCGGTGAGCCAGCGGACGCGGGAGATTGGAGTGCGCATGGCGCTCGGAGCACAGCGCAGCTCGGTGTACAAGCTGGTGATGCGAGAGGCGGGGTGGCTGACAGCGGCGGGGCTGACAATCGGGATGGTCTGCTCGATTGGAGCGTCGATATCGATTCGCAAACTGCTATTCGGCGTACAGGCCTGGGACGCGAACACTCTGGCGTGCGTGGCTGTTTCACTGGCGCTGGCGTCGGTGGTGGCGAGCTTCCTGCCGGCGCATCGCGCGGCTTCGGTCAATCCAGTGGAAGCTCTGCGCGCCGAGTAATTGGGCGGTTGAGTTCCCTACCGCCCTTGGTCTAAAGGAAGACAAATGTGCGTGCGCCCGGCATTGCTCACATGGTGGCCGGGGTGCAGGTGTTGTAGCCAAGTGAGGAGTTGGAGGCGGGGACCGGCGGGGTTGGCGGCGTTGCCCAGGGAATGTTCTGGAAGTCGAAGAAGTCGAGCAGGTTAGGTTGTGCGGCGTCGCGTGCCGTGAGGTACTTCTTGTTGCCAATGAAGCGGTCCTCGAGAAACTTCATGATGGCGGTGTGGTCCATCGGGATGTGCGAAACGTAGTGGCGGCGGGTGAAGGGTGAGATGACGATGTTGGGGACGCGGAAGCCAATCTGTGCGCCGAAGCCGTGGACGGCCGCAGCATCGCCGGAGTTGGCACCGGGACTGTCGGTTCTGAGGTCGCAATGCAAGGTCGCGGGCGGTGTGCCGGGCACGCACGGATTCCAGGTGTCCGGATTCACAGAGATAGTCGCGATATCGGGAATCGCTCCAAGCGAGGGAGAGGTCTTGTCGTTGGAGTGGTGCGGGACGGGAGCCACGTGATCGTATGGGCCGCCACCTTCGTCGTAGCTGAAGAAGAAGACGCCGTCTTTCCACTCCGGGCTAGCCATGAACGCATTGATGATCTTTGCCATCTGCGCTTGGCCGAGCAGGACAGGCTGGAAGGAGCCCGGGTGCTCGTCGTTAATACCATAAGCGGGCTCAATGAAGGTGACGCTTGCGAGCGTGCCATTGGTGAGATCGGAGAAGTAGGTAGATAGCGGGGCGATGCGACTGGGGTCGATGCAGAAGTAATTGTTGGGATCGCCAACAACGCTGGACGGCTGCGTGGTACCGGTGCAGGCGGCCTGAGTTGGATTCTGGTAGAGGTAGTTCTTGGTGTAGGTGATGTAGCCCAGCGTGGTGGCTGGATAGTTTGCCGTGCCCGAGCCGCAGTCTGGGTCTCCCGGCCCACACTCGCCGGCCGTGTCGGAGTAATAGACCTTCCAGGAGACCTTGGCGTCGTCGAGCGCCTTAAAGATGTTGGGAACATTGAGCGAGCCCACGTGGTCATCGTAACCGGGGTCAAAGGCGAGGCCCTGAGTGGTGCCGCCGCTATAGGTGGCAATGCGGTTGGGATTGCTCTTGCTGGCGATGGGCGAGAACCAGCGATCGGAGACGGCGAATTGCGCCGCCATGAAGTAGTAGTAGTTCAGAAAATCCTGATCGTAGTAGCCCATGGCACGCTGCCCGCCAGTGTCGGTGTAATCGCCGGAACAGACGCCGGAGAGGGCGCAGCTCTTCGCGTAGCCTTCGGCTGTATGGACGAAGCCGTCGTCGACGATGGGACGGCTGGTGAGGAAATTATAGCGATTTACGTCGCCGTAGCTTTCGAGCCAGGCAGAGGACGCATCATCGATGCAGCTGGACTTGAATTTGAAAAGCGGATGGGAGACGCCTTCGTCATCCTGGTTGCTGATGTTGAGCTTGTCATCGATGCCATCGACCATATAGACATTCCCATCGTCGCCGGTATTCCAGTTATTCGTGCGGCGATAGTTATTGAGCATGCCGAAGTAGTTGTCGAAGGTGTGATTCTCCTGCAGCATGAAGATGACGTGATTAATGGCTTGCGCGCCGCCTGATGCAGTTACGGTCACCGTGGCGGTGTCCGAGGCATTCCCTGAGGCTCCAGTGGCCTCCGCTGTGTACGTCGTTGTAGAAGTGGGATTGACTTTCTGCAGGCCGCCCTTTGCCGCCAGCTTGTAGCTGCTCCCGTCCGATCCGCTCAGCGACACGGCTGTCGCATTCGTCGCGGTGACGGTTAAGGTGGATGATCCTCCAACCGTGATTGAGGTTGGGCTGGCAACAATCATCACAGTGGTGGATGTCACCGTGACCACGGCTGTCGCCGAGGCATTTCCTCCGGAGCCAGTTGCCTTCGCGGTGTAGGTCGTTGTTGCGGCGGGGCCGACTTTTTGCGTGCCGCCAGTAGCCGAGAGATTGTAATTGCTACCGTCCGATCCGGTTACGGTCACGGCAGTCGCATTGGTCGCAGCCACAGTCAAAGTGGATGAACTTCCAGAGCCAATCGAGGTGGGATTGGCCGTGATGGTCACCGTCGGCGCTGGAGCCGCCGCCGTGACTGTCACTGTCGCCACTGCGGAAGCTTTGCCTCCCGTCCCGGTGGCATTGGCGGTATAGGTCGCCGTCGCGGCAGGACTGACAGCTTGCGTGCCGCCGTTCGCCGACAGATTGTAGCTGCTGCCATCCGAGCCGGTCACCGTCACTTGAGTAGCGTTTGCCGCACTCACGGTCAACATGGACGAAGCTCCCGAAGTGATCGAAGCAGGAGCTGCGGCGACGGTCACCGTCGGCGCGGCAGGCGGCGGATCACTGGGAAGAGTGGCGGATTTGGCCCCACCGCATCCGGCGAGCGTGAGGAAGAGCGGAAACAGCAACATCGCCGCAAAGGGCGAAGAAATCCTGTAGAGACACCGGCGGACACGCGTCTTCATAACGGTACTTGCTCACTCGGAGATCGGGTTGAAAAGCAACAGGGCCCAAAGCAGAAAAATTCATCAAAAGGCTCCGCTCTCTACTGGAGCGGTTGGCAGCATGCCAGCCTTGCAGTAACGGGACTTGTAGCCCGTCTGAATCAGTCGGCGAAGCGGAACCGCAGACTTGTTCTTATTACAGTTATCCCAAAAACCTTCGGCTCGTCCACGAATCTCTGGTTCGAGGCATTTCTACCGTACCCACCGGCGGTACCTATGAGTGCGTTACGTGCCGTCTATGGTGAGGCAAGATATTGTCGCCGCTCTTAGTTATGGCATTTTTATTTAGAAGACGATCGTTCGAGGAGATAGCCAGAAATACAGGGCAGTGCGGGATATCAGCCGCGCTCGTAGTGGAAGTGGAATTCCTGTTCGCTGGCGACTGGGACGCCGCCCTTGGTCGCTGGAGTAAAAAGCCACTGCTTCACCGTGGCGATGACTGCCTGATCGATCGAAGGGTCGAGACCCTTGAGCAAGGTCAGCTCGGCGACCTTGCCGTGCTCGTCGATGACAGCGTCGAGAACAATGTCGCCTTTCGTTCCGTGAGCGAGGGCGGAGAGATCCGGCTGCGGATCGGGAAAGCGTTGCAGCAGGGCGATGCGGATGTCTCCTTCGCCGATACCACTCTCCGTGGTATTTCCCGTGCCCGCATCCGCTTGTGGCGGCTCCGGCGGTACCGGTTTGGCGAGTTCTGTGCGGCTTCCGGACCTGGCGTTGCTTTTGCTTTGCCTGCTGTGAACGATGGAGTCAGATGCCGCCGGTTTGCGGCTACCGGGGCTGTAGTAGGTGAGGAGGGTAAGCCCCTTGGTTGTGCCCGGCAGCCGGAAGGTTGCGATGCGTGGTGTGCGATGCATCCAGATCACGATGGCGAGAAGGATGGCAGCGTGCGTGGCGACAGACAGCATGGGGCCTTGTGCTCTGAAGCGCCGGGGAGTTGGGGCTGTCAGCATGGTGCGCTCCTGTCGAACAGGCTCGGTTTGCACACATTTACTCTAACGCGATCGACTGCCTGGTGGGAAAGCCGGCAAAGGGCTCGTCGCCATCGATGAGAGCACGCGTCTACATTTCTTCATAACGATGCGCGTGATCTTGCCACTCTCGGACTGGAAGAGATGTTACTCGTCATTGCGGGCATGAAGCGAGAACTGTTCACGGATTTCGTAGCGTGAGCCTTCTGGCCTGGAGATGCTTTCGTAGAGGACGAAGCTTTCTGCAGTGAAACTGGAGAAGCGCGGCGGAGGATCGATTTGTAATTTCAGATTGCGCAATTGTCTTCCTCCGCCCTTCCCTTTCCGGCGGGCGAGCGTGATGTGGGGATGGTAGGGGCGCATCTCCGGTGTGAAGCCGCAGGGCGCGGTGGCACCTGTGACGGCTTGTTGGAGCGCGAGGAGTTCTGGGGCAACGGGGACATCGACGAAGAGGACCCCGGCGCGATCGAAGGTATCGAGTGCACCGAGTTGAATTTGGATGGATGGGTGGCGCAGCTCGCGCAGGTGCGCAGTGACGCATTCGTATTGCTGCAGTGTGGTGCTGCCCAGGAATTGCAGGGTGATGTGCCAGGACTCTGGGGCGGACCAGCGCAGTATCTCCGACGCGGCCTTGGAACGCAGACGATGTACCGCTGCAGCGAGATCGCTTGCGGTGGCGGCGGCTAGTGGGATGCCGATGAAGAGACGCAGGACCTGCCGTCCGGGCGATTGTGCCTGCGCATTCTCTCCGGGTCGCTCCCTTTGGTCGTTCACGTTCGGATCCGCTGATCCCTCTTGCATCGGTACACACACTCCAGCTATGTACGGATGCATGTTGCGAGGGCGGTGGCGGCTTCCTGGAGGGCTTTGTCGGTCGTGAGGTAGTCGGGAGAGAGGCGGAGATAGCGGCCGCGCGCGTCTGTGGTGATGCCGCGAAGTTCGAGTGCTTGCGTGAGTGATGCGGCTTCAGCGTGCTCAATGGTCAGGAAGGCGCCGTGTTGTTCGTCTGCGCCGTGGGCGGGGATGTCGGCTTCGGCGAGATAGCGCTTGAGCCGGCGGAGACGGTCGAGCGCGTAGGCACGGATGCGATCGATCCCGAGGGCGAGCGTGAGCTGCTGGCCGGCGCGCGCCTGATAATACGTAAGGACGGGCGGGGTGGATTCGAGGAAGGCATCGCCGCCGGCCGCGAAGCGCGGCGGGTTGGGGCGCTCGTAGAGAAAGGGCTTTTCCTTCGCGAACCAACCGATGTCAATGGGCTGGAGGCCGCTCTCGAGAGCCTCGGGCGAGACATAGAGGAACGCCGCGCCCGGGCCACCGCGGAGATATTTGTAACTGCCTCCGATGACGAAATCAGCGCGCATGGCGGCGACGTTTACGGGCAAAACGCCGATGGCGTGGTAAGCGTCGACCAGGAGGCGCGCGCCATGCTGATGACATGCATCGGCGAGGCGATCGAGATCGGGGAGGAGCTGGCCGGTGGCGAAGAGGACTTGCGACACGATGACTAAGTCCGCATTACGAATGCCTTCGAAGAGTTGTGAAAGATCGATACTTCCGTCAGCTCCACGGCATGGGACTGTCTGCAGGTGGATGCGGCCGACCGCTGCGTACTGCTTGAGGATGATGTCGACGGAGTCGAACTCGAAAGTAGTGGAGAGGACGCGCGGCGTGCCTGCGAGCGCGTTGAGTACCGTGCGGAGGCCCTGGCCCGCGGAGACTTTGGGAACGATGCAGTCGTGGCGCAGCGCGGCGATGAGCTGCGCAATGCGCTCGCGATGCTGCTGTTCTTCCTGCTGCCATGGCTCCCATGCGTTGTGGAGCTGTGTCTGCCACTGCTGAAAGCCTTCGCGGAGATCGTCTTCGGTCTGGTCGAGTGGACGACCGAGAGAGTGGTTTGCGAGATAGATGCCGGGCGCGGCAAGCGTTCGCGAGAAGAGCGGATAAATATGGCGGCGGAGCGAATCCTCGGTAAGCGGGCCGGCGCCGAGGGCGGCGACTGCTTCGGAAATCTTCATCCCTTGGACGCCTCGGTGCGGGAGTCATCCCGCGGAGCTTCGGTTCGCGAAGCCAACAGCTCGGGGAAGAAGGTCAGCTCGAGTGCCTGGCGGAGGAAGCCAACGCCGGAGGAGCCGCCGGTGCCGCGGCGGAAGCCGATGATGCGCTCGACCGTTTTGAGATGACGGAAGCGCCAGAGCTGGAAGTATTCTTCGACGTCGACCAACTTCTCGCACATCTCATACGCCTCCCAGTGCTGTTTTGCGTTGCGATAGATTTCGCGGAAGATGTCGACAAGCCCTTCGTTGCGGATGTGCGGAGCGGACCAGTCGCGCTCCAGGCATGCGGCGGGGACGTTGTAGCCGCGGCGCGCGAGGTAGCGAAGGAACTCGTCGTAGAGGCTGGGCGCGTTGAGTGCGCGAAGCAGGTCATCGTGCACCGCGCGGTCGTGCGCGAAGACCTGGATGGTATCGGCGTTCTTGTTGCCGAGCAGAAACTCCAGCTTACGGTACTGCCAGGACTGAAAGCCGGAGGCGTTGCCGAGGACGCCGCGGAACTCCATGTACTCGGATGGGGTGAGGGTTTCGAGCACCGCCCACTGGTCAAAGAGCTGCATCTGGATGAGCTTGACGCGGGAGAGAACTTTGAGTGTGGGCGGCAGGCGGTCATTGCGGATGTGCTCGATGGCGGCGGTGAGCTCGTGAAGAATGAGCTTGATCCAGAGCTCTGCGACCTGATGCTGGATGATGAAGAGCATCTCGTCGTGATGTTGCGGCTCGGAGAGCGGGCGCTGCTGCGCGAGCAGACCGTCGAGCGACAGATATCCGGTGTAGCTGAGGCGATCCGAGAAGTCGCGGACGATGGTGGGTTCGACGGGGCGCTGATTGTTGTTTGTCATGTTGATCTGCACATCGCTTTTCAAGTGCACAGGGAATGGTAACTCCGCGAAGAGAGCGGAGGCGGTGCAGATGTTTGACTCGCGCGTGGGATCAGGCAGTCACGAGTGCTTCATCGGGCGCTTCGCTGGATGCGCCGGTGAACTCGATGCGGAGCACGGTGATGTCGTCTTTCTGTCCGAAGGCCTGGGCCTGCTGCGCGATGGCGGCGGCGGACTGGTTGCTGATGGTGCGGGCGCGGTCGAAGCCGAAGAGCTCGTTTTGGGAGTTCATGGCTTCGACGACGCCGTCGGTGAGGAAGGTGAGACGGTCACCTGGCTCGAGGGTAATGATGCGCGACGAAGGATCGATGACATCCGCGGCGCCCAGCGGAAGGGAGCCTTCGAGTTCGAGCTCCTTGCCATTGAGATAGGGCGGGAGATGGCCGGCGTTGGCGACGTGCATCGTGCCGTCGGGGCGCAGTTCGGCAACGAGGCAGGTGGCGAGGTGGCCCCCGGAGCGGCCGATGAGGCGCTGGTTGAGCATGGTGAGCATTGCGACGGGGTCGAAGCTTTCGTCGGCGCGGGTGCGGATGGCACCGACGAGCACGGCGACGAGCATGGCTGCGCTCATGCCTTTGCCGGAGACGTCGCCGACAACGACCAGCAGGCTGCCGTCGGGTTTCGAGAGGGTCTGGAAGAAGTCGCCGCCGACGGTTTGCGCGGGACGGTATTCGGATTCGACGGAGAAGGACCGTCGAGTGCAAGACCTCGGGTACGAGCACGCGCTGTTGCAGCACCTTGGCCTGTTCCATGTCGAGCGCGACGGCCTGGCGGGAGAGTTCCTGGCGAACCTGGCGTATGCAGAGAAGCGGCGCAACACCAGAGCGACGATCACCGTGACCATCAGGATTGAGGCGATGTTGCCAATGCTGATGCCAATGCCAAAGGGAAAGAACGTGCCGGGAATGGCAAAGACGTTTGTCAGATAGGACGAAAAGCTCGTGAACTCGATCAGCAGGATGGGCAATGCGGCCAGCAGCGCCTCGGTACGATCGCGACGAAAGCCTTCGATGAGGATGATGACGAGCAGCACTCCCTGCGCGCCCTGGCACCAGAGGGAGGCGATGTAGGACGCATGAAGCCAGGACAGGGATGGATTGCCCAGGCCAAAGAGAGGCAAATTTGCGCCGAGGCCGGCCAGCATTCCCGCTGCCGCAAACAACCAGCCAGCAAGCGGAATCCAGCGCTGGCAGGCGCAGCCCGAACCAGTTCCACCAGAACATGATGCACAAGGGCACTATGAGGGCGTTCAGGAGGCTTTGCCAGAAACTTAAGGCCGCCGCGGTCGACAGCGAAGAAAAAGCAGAAACCATCGTCACAGCGCCACTAACGACATAGCAGAGCAGCACGAGAAAGAGCCACAGGTAGGCGTGTTCCTGCCGGTTCTGCAGCCAGATCCACAGCGCCAGGGGCGCCAGGAGAAGGAACAGAAGCGCCCGTGCCATCGCGCCGAGAACGGAGTGCAGGTTGGCGTCGTCATCCGTGGCCTGGAGCAGGTGCACGGTAGAGGCCAGCCCCAGGACCGGCGGCTGGTGCATTCCGCCGACATCAGGAGTAGTGCCAAATCGCGTGCCCGGGGACATATAGAAGCGCACGGCCAGATCGAGGTTTCCGTCCGGGCCGACGCGTGGGAGCGGAAAAGAGAGTGGCTGCGTGAAGTAGAGGTCCACGTGGTTCGCGGAAAAGCGGCCGAACTGTCCCACATAGTGGCCATTGGCATAAATCTGATAGGCGTCGTCGAGATCGATGGGCATCTTGAGCCAGAGCGGCTGGCCGGGGTCGGTCACGTGGATGCGTAGGCGATACCAGGCATAGCCGTCAAGGTTGGGATAGCCGCGCGCGGTCCAACCGGGCACGAAGCCCGACGTGCCATATGCCAGATCGACGGAGCCAGACTTGGGCGCGAGATCCATAGCTGCCCAGCTCGCGTCGTTGAAGCCGGGCTCCGCCCACAGTGGCGCGCCGTTCTGCCATGGCGAATCGCCGGGAGCGAACTTCCACGGCCCCGGCAGCGTGGCCGCCGAGTTGCCGAGAGTGATGGTTTCCGCAGAAGCCGCAGCTGAGTTCGGCGTCGAGTGCGGCTGAGCCAGCAACGAGGACAGAGGCAGGAGAGCGAACAAGACAAACGTGCCGACCTTGCGCATGCCGGGAGAGTACCACCGTAGACATGACGGGCGACACGATGATCTGAAGAGAATATTGGGACGTATATGCCCAGGTTGCAGGGTTAGGCCGAGATACAAGTGGCACTCGTAACTATCGGCTTTGCGCGCACATTTTTGCATCCGTACTTCCCTCTTCCGATATCTCAGGCCGTCAAGTGGAATCCCTCCTGAAGGGCACAGGCGCTCATCAGGATCATCAAAGTCGGATCGATGGCAACGTGCGAAACCTCGTCCATCGAGTGCAGGCTATCCAGGAGGCCGACTACTTTCTTCTGATCGAAGAACGGAATCGAAGCGAGAGCCGGTCCGCGCAGCGTGTCGTTCATCATCACGCTGAGTTTTTCCTTGGGATTCAGCGTAGCCGGCGGGCTCAGAAATGGATGCTTCTGCCGGCGGTAGACGGTATCCGTAATGACATCGCGAACGGCCTCCCGGAGCACATACTTCTCCGTCATGCCATGGATTTTCTGGCTGACCGGCTGCGAGCGGATGACTTCGACAACATGGTGATCGAGAAAGGGGACGCGGCCTTCGATGGAGTGCGCCATCTCCATGCGATCACCGAGCATGGCGAGTATGTAGTTAGGAAGCAGGGTTTTAGACCAGAGATAGAGCGATACGTTTACAGGATCGCGATCTTCGAGCTGTTGGCGAACGTCAAGCTCGCTAAGCAGGGCATGATAGCTTTCGCGGTGGCCAAACTGGCTTACGAACTCCGGCGCAAGCAGATTCTGCATGGTAGCGGCGCGGGCGGAAAAGGTTTCGATCCAGGATGGAACAAAGCCCAGCACCCGCTTGACGTTTTCAAGCGGTCTGCAGGTGCCATGCGGCAACAGCAGTCCGCGCGAAACGGGATTGAGTTTGTTCAGCCCCTCGAGAAGCGCCGCAATCTCATCCGGGCTCTGTCCCAGCTGGTTATAGAGAAGCATGTCGCGGCGGAAGTGCGCGTAGCCGCCGAGTATCTCGTCCGATCCCTCGCCGGTGATCACGACCTTATACCCGGCGTCGCGCACGGCACGGCTTAAAAGATACTTCGCCACGCCATGCGCGTTGATGCAGAAGGTCTCCGATTGCAGGATGGCCTCGGCGAAATGGTCAGCGAGATCATCCTGCCGGATGGGAATCGGAAAAAACTCCGCTCCCACCTTGGCTGCCATCTCTTTGGCTTCTTTTTCCTCGTCGTAGTCGCCGCGGTCGAAGGTGAGAGTAAAGGCACGGATGGGATCGCGACGATGCAAAGCGGCGAGACCGAGAGTAGCGCAGGAGTCCAGACCTCCGCTGAGATAACAACCGACGGGCACATCTGCGCGAAGGCGCAGGCGCACCGCTTCCTCCAGCGTGTGACGAAGTTCCGCCGCGTAGTCTGCGTCGGAGCGCTGCGACGGAATGCGCTGCGCCCGGGGATAATTGAAATCCCAGTACTGATTGATCTGGAGGTGTCTGTCGGTCGCAAGCACATAGTGGCCTGGTGGTACCTGGAAGACTCCTTCGTAAAGTGTGCGCATCTGATGGCCGCCGACTTCGAACGAGTTGGCGACGGACTCAGCATCCCAGCGAGCGGGCACGCCCGCGGCAAAGAGTGCTTTCACTTCCGAGGCGAAATAGAGAGTCCCGCGATGGAGGGCATAGTAGAGGGGCTTAATGCCGAAGCGATCGCGGGCAGCGAAGATGGTTCGGTTGAGCTCATCCCACAGCACAAAAGCGAACTCGCCGCGCAGCCGATGGAGGCATTCAGGACCGAGATCTTCGTAGAGGTGGAGAGCGATTTCACTGTCTGACCTGGTACGAAGGCGATGGCCTGCTTGTTCGAGCTCCTGCTGGATGGATTCGTAGCCATAGAACTCGCCGTTGACCACGATCCGGGTGCATTGACTTTCACTGGCGATCGGCTGGTCGCCGGTGGCGAGATCGATGATGCTCAGCCGCGCATGTCCTAGCGCGATGCGGCGGTCGGGCGAGATCCAGTGCCGCTGTCCGTCCGGACCACGATGGTAGAGGCTCTGTGTCGCGCGTGCGAGCACCGCCTTTGACACCGGATCACGACGCGAGAAGAACGCGACGATTCCACACATTCTGGTGTGCCCTCGGATCCAATTGTCGTGGGGGTAGTTGGACGAAGCGGAGCTTATCACGATTTCTCTAATGCTGGCTGGACTATCGGGGACACCATTCGTTCCTTCGCTTACTCAACCCATAGCAGGGGCTGGCGAATGGGATAGTTACGAATGATTTCCGGATCGACGGGATCGGGATTCATGGTCTTCCATAGAGCAATGTAGGGCTCCTGATGGCAGGCGAGGCCTGTGAACAGCAGGCCGGGCGAGCGGACAGGAAGCGCGTCGAAGTGCTCCACGTCTTTGGCGTAGGGCCATGCGCTTTTGTCCTTCAGATATGGATACACAAACGCTGCAGCTTTGCAGATACTGCGGCCATCCGGCAATTGGAAGGTGAGAGCATGGGCTCTGACACCTTTCAGGGACTGGCAGAGGGTGGCCATGATATCGAAATTGATGATGGAGTAGCTGTAGGGCTTGGTCCGGGCTAACTCCTTCGGGAACGATCCGTCGGCGCCCAACTGGTTCGGTAAAAGTACGGTGGTGTATTGGCGATAGACCTGATCGCGGGTTTCGCTGTCGGCGATGAGACGCGCGAACTCCGATGCCTGCAGTGCCCAGCAGGTGGCGTGATTGTTGAGCGCATCACGCTCCTTCTTTCCCTTATCGCTGGTCTTCATCCATTCCAGATAGCTGCGGAACCACTGCTGCAACGCGGCGTTCTCCTGTGCAGAGAGCGTGGCAGGCGCCACAATGCCGGCGGCCCGCGCGACTTCGACTAGGTGGAGGGTGTCGATGATGCCATAGGAGCGGCCGGTGGAGACGCCGTGGACTCCCTGGGAGAACTCGAGGTTCGGATTCATGCGCGTGGTGGGTGTGATGAACCAGGCGCGAAGATGCTCGCAAGCGTGCCGACCATAACGTTTGTCGCCGGTGAGCAGCCATGCAGCGGCGAGCGCGGGCATCTGGATGGACAGCGCGATCATCGCCTTGCGGTGGTCATTGAAGTTGGCGGGATTGCTCTGGCCGTCGCGGTTGATGTAGGGGCCGTTGGGATTTTTTGGATCGGGCCAGAAATAGTCCGCCTGAGAAAAGTAGTCGTGTGGACCGCCGGGGCTGCGGTCCGATGGGTAAGCAGTGATGGTGCGGATGGGCATGGCTAGATAGGCGTTAGCCGCTTTGAGGATTCTTTTGCGATCGGTGTGAGCGACGAGCCGATAGGCGGCGTCTTTGCGACGCGTGGCGGGTCGTGCCCAGGCTGGGAGGTTCACCGCGACAACTGCGGCACTTAGCGTTTTACAGAATGCTCTCCGATCGATGGCCGATAGTTGCACCGTCCCACAGTAAAGCATCGCACCGGCGGCGACGAGTTGGGTCGAGTGGCGATGATCCGTATAGTGAACAATCAGAGATGATTCGTAACAATTTTGTGAGTGGAAAGAGGGTCCGTGCTACTTGAACCTGCCTGCTTGTGCCGCCGTGCTTCCCTGCTTTCGATGCTGATGCTTTTGGCGATGTGGTGCTTCCCTGCTCTTGCGCAGAGTGCGCCTGGCGCCGGTGCGAGCGGTGTGTCGAATGCTGCCCCGAGCGGGGTTACGAGCTACGACCCGCGGCTTACGTTCGCTCCGCTAACGCTGCCAGGTCCAGTGAATGCGTACCGGTCGAGCAATGGTGCGCCGGGGCCGGAGTACTGGCAGAACGAGGCGGACTATGAGTTGCACGCAACCCTTGATACCGATCACAAGCAGCTCCGCGCGTCCGAGACGATCACCTACACCAACAACAGCCCGGATGTGCTGCCGAGCGTGTGGGTGCAGTTGGAGCAGAATATCTACAGAAAAGATGCGCGGGGGCAGATTCTGATCGGTGGCCTGTTGCGTCGGCGACGGGGCGGCGCCAATACTGCGGCAAATGCAGCGCCTGAGAAGACGACGACGGAGGGCTTTGTCTTCGATTCCGTGGAGATCGAGCGTGGCAAGCAGACAGCAAAAGCCGACTACCTGGTGAACGATACGCGGATGCAAATCCGGCTGCCGGAAGCGCTGAAAGGACACGGCGGACAGTTGAAGATTCACATCGAGTATCACTACCAGATTCCGGGCGAGTGGGGCGGGCGCACGTCCTGGGGCATGTCGAAGCAGGGCGAGATTTACGACATCGCGCAATGGTATCCGCGGATGTGCGTGTATGACGATCTGCGCGGGTGGGACACGCTGCCGTATCTGGGGAGCGAGTTTTATCTGGAGTATGGGAACTTCGACTACTCCGTGACGGTGCCGTCGAACATGATCGTCGCGGGGTCGGGCGAGCTCGAGAATCCGAAGGATGTGCTGACGAAGGTGGAGATGGAGCGGCTGGCGCAGGCGCGCGCGAGCGATACGACGGTATATATCCGAAAGCCGGATGAGGTGAATGATCCGGCGAGCCGGCCGAAACACGACGGCACACTGACCTGGCGCTTCCACATGGACCATACCCGCGACGTGGTATGGAGCGCATCGCCGGTGTTCGTGTGGGATGCGGCGCGGATCAATTTGCCGGACGGCAAGAAGGCGCTGGCCATGAGCGTGTATCCGCCGGAGAGTGTGGGGACAGATGCATGGGACAAGTCGACCGAGTATGTGAAGGACACGGTGGAGCATTTTTCCAAGCAGTGGTTCCCCTATCCATGGCCGGTGGCGATCAGCGTGGCAGGATTTTCAACTGGGATGGAGTATCCGGGAGTTGTGTTCGACGGCATCCCGGACAAGGACGCGTTTCTGTTCTGGGTGACGGCGCACGAGATTGGGCATAGCTGGTTCCCGATGATTGTGGGGTCGAATGAGCGGCGGCACGCGTTCATGGACGAGGGCTTCAACACTTTTATCGATATCGACGAATCGGCGACCTATGCGGGCGGCAAGTATGGGCCGAAGCGCGACTCGGAATATTCTGCGGGCGGTGAGCCACCGGATACGATTTTGAAGGTGCTGGACAATTCCGACGCGGCAACGCTGATGGCGCCTGCGGATTCGTATGGGTGGACACTCGGGCATCCGGTGAGCTACTTCAAGGGCGCCTACGGTATGGTCCTGCTGCGAGAGCAGATCCTGGGGCCGGAGCGTTTCGATTGGGCGTTTCGCAAATACATTCGCGACTGGGCGTTCAAGCATCCGTCACCGTCGGACTTCTTCCGCGAGATGCAGAGTGAGGGCGGCGAGGACCTGAGCTGGTTCTGGCGCGGATGGTATTTGAACAACTGGAAGTACGACGTAGCGGCGGACAAGATCGATGGCGCAACAGTGACTTTGAGCAATCGTGGGCAACTGGTGTTGCCGACGACGGTAGAGGCGACATTCACCGATGGAACGAAGACACGGGTGAAGCTGCCGGTGGAGACGTGGATGACGAAGGGGACCTACACGTGGACGCCGGATAGCAAGAAGACTCTTGCTTCGGTGGTGGTGGATCCGGATCATCAGTTGCCGGATGATGATCGCGGGAATAACGAGGTCAAGGCGCCATGATGGGAGGAAGACTAGTGCGAGAACGCAAACGGCTCCTCTGTGCGTGTGTGCTGGTTTTCTATTTCGCTGGCGTGCTGCGCGCGCAGCAGGACCCGGGACGCGAACAGTCGCGCTCCATGGTGATGACGCAATACGGTATTGTGGCGACCAGCCAGGCCGTCGCTTCGCAGGCGGGCGCTGCGATTCTGGCGCGGGGCGGCAGCGCGGTAGATGCGGCGATTGCCGCAAATGCTGCGCTCGGAGTCATCGAGCCGATGATGAACGGCGTGGGTGGCGATCTGTTCGCCATCGTCTATGACGCGAAGACGAAGAAGCTGTATGGCCTTAACGCCAGCGGCTGGGCGCCAAAGGGCATGAGCATCGAAAGCCTGAAGGCGAAGGGCGTGGTAAAGGAGATTCCTGAGGCACGGGATCGATTCCGTGACGGTGCCGGGCGCGGTGGCGGGATGGGATGCGCTGCGGCAGCGCTTTGGCAAGCTTGCGATGGCGGAAGATGTGGCGCCGGCCGCGGCGCTGGCGGAGAAAGGCATCGCGGTGCCGGAAACGGATGCGGAAAACTGGCGCGCCTTTGGACTTCCTTTTGCCGGGAGCCCGGGCTTTGCGCGCGTCTTTCTTGCGGATGGAAAGGCGCCGGCGATGGGCGAGATCTTTCGCAATCCCGAGCTGGCGGCAACCTTGCGGCGCATTGGCGAGCATGGAAGGGACGGCTTCTATAAGGGGCCGACAGCGGAGGCGATGCTGAAGCTCTCGCGAGAGCAGCATGGATTTCTTGAAGCCGACGATCTCGCCGACTTTCAACCGGAGTGGGTGGAACCGGTAAGCACCACGTATCACGGCTGGACGGTGTGGGAGATGCCGCCGAACGGTCAGGGCATTGCGGCGCTTTCCATGCTGAACATCATGGAGCGCTTTCCTATTGCCGCGTGGGGTCACAACAGCCAGAAGTCGCTGCATGTCGAGATTGAGGCGCAGAAGATGGCGTATGCCGATCTGCAGCATTACATCGGCGACCCGCATGCGTCGCATATTCCGGTGGAGCAGTTGATCTCGAAACAGCTTGCCGCGAAGCGTGCCACGCAAATCACAGAGCACGCGCAGTGCAACGTGTTGCCGTCGGAGCTAAGCCAGCAGATGGCGCGGCTGTCGAGCGATACGACCTATCTTGCCGTGGTGGATCACCAGGGAAACGAAGTTTCGCTGATCCAGAGCAATTCCGGAGCGTTCGGCAGCGGGCTGGTGGCTCCCGGAACGGGTTTCGTGCTGCAGAACCGCGCAGGAGGCTTCACATTGAAGCCGGGACAGCCGAACACGCTGCGTCCACGCACGCGTCCGCTGCACACAATCATTCCCGGCTTCATGCAGAAGGGCGATCAGCGGATCGCGTTTGGCATCATGGGCGGTTTCAACCAGGCCCAGGCGCATGCGCAGTTCGTCTCGAACATTGCGGACTTTCAGATGAATATTCAGGCCGCGCTCGAGGGCGCACGTTTCCGCAAGCTGGGCTTCGCGGGTTGCAAAGTCGCGCTCGAGAATGGGGTGGCGCCGGAGGTGATCGACGGACTGCGCAGGCAAGGACACGAGGTCACGGTGGAACTTCGCTACTCGCAGACGATGGGCCGCGGGAATGCAGTGGAGCACCACGACAGTACCGGAGTGAACTACGGCGCGACCGATCCTCGCGCGGATGGCGAGGCGGTTCCCGAGCAGATGCCCTTTTCGCCTTGATTATCGTTTGAGAAGTCGGATGCTACGCAGCCTGCCTGCCTACCGCCAGTGGATGGGCACCCCGATTACCGTGCGAGCGCGGCCTGCCCGGTGTGAAATGCGGCGTGATTTGTCCGGCTCATGAGGACGGCGAGGCGGTTGCGCGTGGGATCTCTGGCGAAGTCTTCGTCGGAGACGGCGGTGTGTTTTTCGAGCCACTGCTGGGGCGTGAGCTTTTCGAACGCTGCGGTGAGCTTCGTGTTGACCTCGCTCCAGGCCTGCTTGAGATCGGTGGCGGAGACTGAATCGGGGCGCGTGCGATCGGGACTCGTGATGAAGATGTCGTCCAATTCGGGGTGCAGGCGTTCGCCGAGGCCGAGCATGGGGAACATGCGATCGTGCACAGCCGTGAGATGGCCGACGAGGTAAAGCAGACGATTCTTCCCCGGAGCAACCTGTTTCTGAAGCTGTTCGTCGCTGAGTGGCGCGATGGCGTCGTTCAGACGGCCGATGACGAGCTTCCAGGAATGAAGAGCGGTGTGGGACAGCATTTCTTCCGTTGTCATTTGGATCTCTGCCTTCCGACGAATGGGACGCGATTGCTTTCGTTCGATGTTCATCGAAAGACGCTGGATGCGAAATTAGTCGAGATCGCGGTCTTCTGGGAGATGCAGCCTACGCGGCGGCGGCGGGGCGCTGCATGGTGGCCAGCGTGGTGCGCATGCGGATGCGGGCAGAGAACAATGTGCGCTCGACTTGCTGGCGCGGAATGTCCAACAGAGCGGCGACACGTTCGGCATCGTAGCCTTCAACGTCGCGGAGCAGGAAGACCATGCGCTCGTTGGGGGGCAGCTCCTTGAGCGCCTCTTCCATCTCAGTGCGCTTGATGTTGCGGCCGCCGAGGGTGATGTTAGGAGCCGCTTCGGCCGGTGTCGCCTGCTCGTCGAGAGGCATGCGGTCGCGCAGCTCGTTCACGAGCGAGCAATCGACGCAGCGGCCATCCGGCTCCTCGGCCTGGCGGAAGGCGCGGACAAAGGTATCCCGCGTGACCTCTTCGGCCTCGATCTCGTTCCCTACCATGTAGTAGGCGACGGCGTAGGCCCGATGCTTGTGGGTCTCGTAGATGTCGCGCTGCCGGTGTTCGAGCGATCGCTCGGACATCTGGCATTGGACGACCCGGCACGATCCCTGGGAAGAAAAATCTCTCTCAAAATTCAACAGGCATGCCCTCGATTGTGGGACAGCTTAACGCCGTTTGCAGCTCTCTGCGGAGTGCGAACCAAACACTGAAGCTAGGATGGCCGTCAATCCCACTTCCGTCAAGTGATGTATGTGAAATCAGTGGGATAGGGGGCCAGACAGATACCACATCCGTGCAGCCAAGGGTAATGGATTCCCCTTTCGAACATTACGGAGGTGTATGCGGGTTTCCGTTATGATCAATCCGATTCTACAAGTCACTTATCAGAAAGGTACTCGAATCACGTCTTCGTATGGCCCCCCCGACCATCCTCGTTGTCGACGATGACGTCTCCGTGCGCACCATCGTCGCCGCCATGCTGGAGCCTGCCGGCTATCAGCCGGTCCTGGCGAGTTCGGCGGAAGAGGCAATCGAATGTTTGAACGATGGACTAAAGCCAAGACTGATCCTTTCCGATATTGTGATGACAGGCATGACCGGGCTGGCCCTGCTGGATCACGTGCGCGAGCGGCACGCGGAGATCCCCATCGTGATGGTGAGCGGCGTGAGCGACGTCGCAGTGGCGATTGGGACGCTACGCAATGGTGCGTACGATTACCTGCTGAAGCCGTTTGAGCGCGACCAATTGCTAGGAACCGTACTGCGGGCTCTGGAATACCGTGCGCTGGTGGAGCAGAACAACGTGTATCGAACGCACCTGGAAGAGTTGGTGGTAGCCCGCACCGAGATGTTGAACAGCGCGATCGGGGACCTGGAGCGGTCCTACGACATCACGCTGGAGGCGCTGGGCGACGCGCTGGACCTGAAAGATACGGAGACGGAAGGCCACTCCCGGCGGGTGACCGCGTACACGATTGCCCTGGCACGGGCGATGCAGTTGCCGCCGCAGGAGATACGCACCATGGCGCGCGGGGCGTTTCTGCACGACGTAGGCAAGATGGCGATTCCGGATGCGATCCTGCTGAAACCGGGGCGGCTGACCCTGGACGAGCAGACCACCATGCGCGAGCACTGCGAGCGCGGCTATCAGATGTTACGCAAGATTCCGTATCTGCTTGAAGCGGCAGAGATTGTGTACAGCCATCAGGAGCACTTCAACGGCTCCGGATATCCGCGCGGGCTGCGCGGGGAGGAGATTCCGCTGGGAGCGCGCATCTTCGCCGTGGCGGACGCCCTGGATGCGATCACCTCCGACCGGCCGTACCGGAGCGCCACCAGCTTCGCGACGGCGCGCAGAGAGATCCGCAAAAATATGGGAACGCAGTTCGACCCGCAGGTGGTGGAGGTATTCCTGGCAATGCCGGATCGGGTCTGGGAGGACCTGCGGGCGGAAATTCAGGGGGAGGCTCAGAAGTTCAATCCCTTCTCGCTGGGCGCGGTGAAGCAACTGTTGCCCCGCAAAGACGCCCGCGCGGCGAAGAATGGCATCCTAAAGACCATGCCAGAGACCAAGAAATCAAACGCATTGGACGCCGAGGCCTTGAAGACGGCGGTAGCGAGGCTGCCGGGCTGGCGCGTGGAACAAGGCGTACTTACCCGCATCTTCAACTTTCCGAATTTCGTCGAAGGGCTGGCGTTTGTGCAGTCGCTGGGCGTGGAAGCGGAGCAGAAACAGCACCATCCGGACCTGGACATCCGCTACAGCAAGGTAAAGGTCGGGCTGGTGACGCATGATGCCGGGGGCATCACGGAAAAAGATATCGCGATGGCCGAGAAGGCTGACAGTTTGGCGACTCCGCTGAACGGCAAATAGCCGTCTGCGAGAATTATTTGCCCCTGTGTGGTAAATGCTTGACAGCGCGGAGTGTACAGGCGCTAAATAGCTGGTTACTTGGAGACGTAGCGGCAGAATGCACCTGCCAAGTTGCAGGTGACCGTGATGGCTTGCGGCAAATTTCAAAGAAAGTTGCCTTTGTAAGCAACATTCGGCCGGGAGTTGCGTCTATCCTAGTAGAACGGTTGAGGTGAGAGCCTCCCGTGGCGAGTTTTAGTACAAGTTGCGTCACTGGCCTCCCGGCACGAGCACCCCAAAATGTTCGTGCCGTCTTTTTTTGCCTGCTGACGGGCTTCGCTTACACTGACCACCATGCGGACCGTTTTACTTACTCTTTCCATCGCGCTGCTTACGCTTGGCGCGTCGGCCCAGTGGGCCCTCCCCAGCGACGACGTGCCGGCATACCACACAGCTCCGCCTGCAGCCGGGGCCAAGCTGCCGCCGATCTTGACCGAGGCGCAGCTACGCGCCGCGGGCGCTACGCTGCCCTGGCAATTTCAGGTCTATGCGCTGGCCGCCCGGGTTCCACGGGTGCTATATCAGTTGCCCTGTAACTGCCGCTGCGACCGTGCTCTGGGCCATGCCAGCCTGCTCAGTTGCTTCTCCGGCGCGCACGGAATGGAGTGCAGCACCTGCGCGCAGGAGGGCGTGTACGCCTTCCGTATGACCAAGCTGGGCAAGACGCCGGCGCAGATTCGCGCCGGGATCGCGGGGCATGAGTACGAAAGTATCGATCTGCGGCAAATCGACTGAACGGCGTCGGCTAAGTTTGCGCTATGCGCTCTCACTCGAGGAGCATCCCAACCAATCAAATCAGGGCGAGCTTTGCTTCCGTAGCAGCGGGGGCTTTTCTCCTCGAGAGGATCGACGAGGAGAACGGCTACCAGCGCGGAAAGCGCGAGGGCTGCTAGCGTCTTGCTTTCTCCCATGCGAGAGCGTCCGCGATGCCTTCCTGTTTCGATTTGCTTGGGTTCCAGGCCAGCATGCGGGCTGCTTTGCTGTTATCGGCGACAAAGTATTTTTGGTCGTTCGCCCTCCAGGGAAGTGGGCGCGGGCTCAGCTTGACGCTCAGTTCTGCCTCCAGATGCAGCAGCAGTTCGAGCAAAGACATGCTGTTTTCATAGCCGCCTCCGATATTGAAGGCGCTCCCGCGTGCCTGTTGCCGGTGTTCATGCGCCGCCAAATAACAAGAAACAGCGTCGGATACATGAAGGAGATCGCGCACCTGCTTACCGTTTCCATTGATGGTAAAGGTGTGTGCGGGGTGATTTTTGGTTTCGAGTGCCTGCTGACAGAACCAGCCGACCCAACCCTGATCGAAGGTTGAGATCTGGCGGCCGCCGTAGATAGTGGAGTGGCGAAAGACGACCGTATTGAGGTTGAAGTTTCGCGCGTATTCGAGCATGTATTGATCCGCGGCGCCCTTCGAGCAGCCATAAGGGGTGTAGAACTCCAGACGCGCATGCTCATCGACGCCCTTCTTGCCAGCGGGCTCGTAGCGGGTGGGCAGCTCCACGAGCTCGCAGTCTTCCAGTTCGCCATAGACTTTGTTGC
Source organism: uncultured Acidobacteriaceae bacterium (assembly GCA_963712845.1). GTDB lineage: Bacteria > Acidobacteriota > Terriglobia > Terriglobales > Acidobacteriaceae > KBS-83. Next base: position 95,046 of record CAVQJM010000031.1, on the reverse strand, counting down.
TGGATGCGTAGACGACCGTTGCTTCCGGAGCGTGCAAGCGAACGGCCTCAAGCAGATTGATAGTGCCGAGGACATTGACCTCAAAATCGCGGCGGGGATTCTCGAGTGAGGTGGTCATGGCGACTTGGCCGGCCAGATGAAACACACACTCGATGGCGTGCTGACGAAGGATGGACTCCAAATCCTGGCTGCTGCGAACGTCTCCGTGGAAAAACTCAAACCGGCCTATAGATTGAAGCCAGGCGTGGTTCGCAGGTGTTCCTGGACGAGTGAAATTGTCGACAACGACGACATGGTGGCCGCGCCGCAGCAATTCTGCCGTGAGGTTGCTGCCAACAAATCCGCAGCCCCCGGTCACCAAGTAGGCCAATATTTTTACTCCGATCTTCCGGCGGAATTCTGCCTTGCCAGTTCTTCCCTGCGGAAGCGCTGCATTCTTCTCATGGAGCTTAAATAGCTGAGCATGAACGCGGGCAGATTTCGCTTGCTCTCGCCTGCCTTTCGCTGCTCGAAGGTCATGGGGATTTCCAACACAGTCGAATGCGTGCGTCCGGAGACTAGACGGATCAATATTTCCTCAACGATATCAAAATTGTTCGATACCAGATGAAGAGAACGCAACTGCTGGCCACGATAGAGACGCAGGCTGTTGCTCACATCCGAGGCAGGAAGTCGAAATGCGATTTGATAGGCGTAATTGAGGATGCGGCTCATGAGAATGAGTACGGCCGGATTCTCCGTGGCACCCCCCTTCACATAGCGCGATCCAATGACAATTTCGGCCTTGTCCCGATTGCGCCAGAGCTCCGGGACCACCTGGGGATTGTGCGAACCGTCGGCATCCATAAGGAGGACGAAACGGCCGCGCGACCGCTGTATACCGCTGCGTACCGCGTCGCCATAACTGTTGCCGCCGGAACGCCGAATATGGATCACATCGTTCTGCGCACAGACGGCCTCGGTGTTATCCAGCGGATCCATGGCGTCGGAGACAATGATTTCCGAGTCGGCAGACACAGCACCTACGATGGGCACCAGCTTTGGAAGCAATATGCGAAGAGAATCAGCCTCACGGTATGCGGGCAAAACAACGGACAATTCACAGGGGTCGTGCATCGCGCTCCGGTTCTTTGCAGACGAGGGTTGGATGGGTCTGGCGTGCGAGTTCCCACACGGCGTGGGACAAATTGTGCCGGGGCTCCCAGCCGAGGATCTTCCGCGCGCTTGTGATATCTGCGACGGAATGATGCGGCTCGTATGGGTGCATCGGCACCTCGCCGAAACGTAGCTCGGGCGTGATGCCGAGTTCGCTGCAGACCTTAGTTACGAGGTCGCGCAAGGGGATAGAGCATCCACTCCCAAGATTAAACTTTTCGATCAACTGGCTCGGCTTTCTCTCGATGGCCATCAAAACGGCTCTTGCGATGTCGTCCACGGAGCAGAAGTCACGAATCTGTGTTCCGGCTGTCATGGGCATGGCTTCGCGGCTGTCGGTAGCCTTGAGGATGCGCGGAAAGAGCCGTTCGCCGCCATCGTGAAGACCGGTAAATGCAAAGGGGCGCAGGATGGTGAGAGATCGTTGAAACTCGGCGGCTGCAGCCTGCAGCAACGCATCGCCGGCAGCCTTGCTGGCACCGTATGGATGCAAGCTCTCGATGGGATCGGATTCGACCAGGGGGTGCGGCTGCTCGCGGTACACCAAGCCAGTGCTGATGTAGATGAAATGCGAATGATGGTCGAAACGGCAGTTCATCTGGAAGAGCCGCATCGTGGACTCGACATTGAACTGCATGAGATCAAACCAGGAGGTTCTGGGAAGACGCAGTCCGCTGGCTGCGCAATGGACGATGACGTCGGGATTGACACGCTCGAAGATCTGGGCGGTGTGGATTGGGTCACCGAGCTCGTGCTCGATGAATTGCACTTTGCCTCGGAGCTCGTCACCGACGCGGTGCATGTTCCGGATAGGGGCGATCACGGTGTAATCCGCGACGCCGGCGAGCTGACTGAGTATGTTGTAACCCAGGGTTCCAGTGCCGCCGGTGACGAGAATGCGCCTACGGCGAAGGGGCTCCGACATGGACTCCTCAATCAATCAGATAAATACAGAGCTGCAATTGGATTCGTGATTCCAGCTTATGTGTAAGCCGTTGCGGAAGCTGGTTCAGGCGGTGACGTTTGACGATCAGTCTACGATATAATGGATCTAGTCACGATCGCCACGATGGCGTGTTGACCCGAGTTGGGGGCGTCACGGTTTCGACGGGATCGATTGCGGTTCGAGAGGCATGCCGGGGTGTGGACACCCGTAATCGCTCACAAAAACAATGATTGCCAACAACAATCTTGCACTCGCTGCTTAATTAAATAAGTAGCCGTCCTCCGAGGCTTTGTCTGCGGGCCGAGGTCAGGACGTCACACAGCAGGCTGGCTTCCACGGTTCGGTCCGTACGGTGGAGACGAGATCATCGGACTAGTGGCGTGCGTATCTTGTCCGTTCTGAGCGCACGTTGCGAACCCTTCGGAACGCGACTACGCATGGAGTCTCTCGGCTGACAGCGATTTCGGACGCGGGTTCGACTCCCGCCGCCTCCACCAAGTATTTTATTATCAACGATTTACATTATATGACGCGGGCGGCTTTTCCGCCCGCGTCATATCACCCTTAGTTTCTGGGATCGAAAATTATTACTACTTCACGAGTTCGAAGAATTCTCGACAGACTCCGTGGTGGTGATGGCCGCGCATAACTATCACACAGCACTTGCGAGTGTCTAAGCTGCAGTACCGCGACGGAGACGAAGGATGAAAGCGCTAAGTGTACGAGAAACCGACTTGTCGGACAAGTGACTGCTTTTTCGATGCGGAGCAAACCGACGTGTCGCTCTTCGATTGACCGTCCCTCAATGCAAACGCGCATCCGCATTAAAGCGACTTAGACATGGGCTGCTAAACGCCAATTGACCTTTGGCGATCCCGTGCTGAGTTCTGTCATAGTGGGGGTGATCTTGCGCAGGCCCAGTTCCATGCAAATTACGGAACGCTACGCTGGCCGCAAGCAGTTTCTGAGAGTCGCTAATTCGTTACAGCGGAGCGAGATCGATGAGCGGGACTCCTATTCTGGGGCACTATAACCAAGCCGGCTGGCGGCTCTCGGCAAAACGCCTGCCTGGTGATTGCCTGTCGGCCATTTCAAGTCGTAACCAGACAGCGAAGACCGCGTCCCATAACTGCTTCCACATTTCTTCGCGTGGTGGAGACCCTCATTGCGACGGCAACGGCTGTTCAACCTCCTTCTGCCCCTCATTTTCGGCATCATGATGCCGTCGTTCAACATCTCCGCACAAAGTCTCAAGGGTCTGCAGCCCGGCGCGAAGGCGCCAGCCATCCATCTCAAGGATGAACATGGCAGGAAACAATCCCTCGCTACGCTCAGCGGCCCCAATGGCCTGCTCCTGCTCTTCTTCCGTTCCGCCGACTGGTGTCCCTTCTGCAAAGGGCAGTTAGTCGATCTGGAGGGTTCGCAGAAGGCATTTGCGGCAAAGGGTATCAACGTTGCCGGAGTGAGCTATGATTCCGTGGCTATCCTCGCGGACTTTGCCAAACGCAGGTCGATCACGTACCCGCTGCTCTCCGATACCTCTTCTTCGCTGATCGATGCCTTCGGCATTCGCAATCCCGAAGGTACGGGAATGGAGGCTGGCATTCCTTATCCCGGCTACTACCTGATCGGCCCGGACGGCGTAATTCAGAGGCGCTTTTTCGAAACTGCTTATGTCAATCGCCTGACTGCGAGCAATCTCTATAGCAATCTCTTCGGGAGCTTCGCCATTCCCACGCCCTCCAGAACATTGGACGCTACCCCGCACGTGGCCATCTCGACAATACAGTCGGATGCCGAGGTCACTCCTGGCGCGGTGGTCCGGCTAGCTGTCGTCATTAAGCCTGGGCTCGATACTCACATTTATGCGCCCGGCGCGGAAAAGCTGCACTATCACGTCGCTTCCTTAGCCATCCGCTCCTCCGATCTCTACATCGCCGCCGAAACAAGTTATCCCACGGCTCAGTTGATGAACTTTCCGGACCTGGGCCAGACCGTCCCGGTGTATACCGGCACGACGATTCTATCTACCTCCGTAGCTGCGGTGGTCGACAGGAGGACGATTCCCCTGTTTGCCAAAGACCCCAATCTGCAGATCAAGGGCGTCGTGGACTATCAACCCTGCACGTCCAAGGTTTGCTTTCCTCCGACCAGTGTTCCAGTGGCGTGGACCATCGGCTTGAAGCAGCTGGACCGCGAGCGCGTACCTGCAGACTTGCAGCACAAGTAAGATACAGCTTTGTAACCGGTGACTTGTTCTTCACGTCAGATGGTTGAGGTGTTCTTCGATGAAACACTCTGGTTGGATGATCGCACTCGGCATCTCCGGAGCGATCGCCCTTGTCATGCAGCTGGTTGCGCCATACAAAGTGTCCGGGGCTGCCAGCGTACACTCACCCGTGCTGGTCGAGTTATTCACCTCCGAAGGTTGCTCCAGTTGTCCTCCCGCCGACCAGTTGCTGGAGAGAATTCAACAGGCCGACGCGAATGCCGTCGTTCTTTCCGAGCACGTCACCTACTGGAATGGCATCGGATGGAGAGATCCGTTTTCTTCACAGGATTCGACCGAACGCCAGAACAATTATGTGCAGCGCATGGGTTTAAGCAGCAACTATACCCCGCAGATGGTCGTCAACGGCCGATACGAGTTCGTGGGCAGTGATGCGGGCGCGGCGGCGCAAGCCTTTCAACGGGCTGCGTCAGGCGCGTCTGTTCGGCTCACCATCTCTGACCTGAAGACTACGCACAATCACGTGGCCTTTTCATTGCAGACGGGTCCGGTGAACGAGGACGCGCAGGTCATGGTTGTGCTGGCGCAGGATGAAGGCATCGAGCATATTGCCGGCGGTGAGAACGGCGGCCGCACTCTTCGGCATGTACAGATAGCCCGGACGATCCGCCAGGTTGCCAGCATCAAGGATGGCTCGGCTTACGTCGGAAGCGTATCCCTCGATGTGCCCCAGGCAATCGCAGGCGAAGGCTGGCATCTTGTCGCCTTTCTTCAGCAGGGCCCTGGCGGTCCGATCCTCGGCGTGGCCTCCCAGGTGCTTTAGTACGGGCACGCCGCATCTCTAAAGACTGCTGATTTGCGATTCGTCTCTCCCGCCTCCATGGACTTCGAGAGCGGCCCGTTGCCGCGGCGGATGTGCGCGCGATCAGGTACGTGAATCCTGGGCAGGCAACTAAAAAGCGGGTCGAGCGGAAGCGAATAGGGATTGTCTTTTATCCCGTGTGCCTCGTTCGCTTGCCCGATACGTCGTCTCGCAACCGGCCTCGATACCATTGCTGGCGGCAACGCGGGAGTACCACTTTCCGGAATCTTTCATAAAGCGCGCTGCGTTGGAAAGTCAACGAAAACCATACCGAATACCGAAGCGTTGCGCGTAACCTTCGGACCACTCGAAGTTGTCGAGAATCGACCAGGAGTGGTAGCCACGCACGTCGGAGCCGTCCTGAATCGCGCGGGCAAGTTCACGGAGATGTTCGCGGTAGAAAGCAATGCGGCGAACGTCGGCTACGCGGCCCTTCGCATCGGGATAGTCGCCGTAGGAGCACCCGCTCTCCGTGATCTCGATGGGCAGACCATAATCCTTGGAGACGCGCTGAACGATCTCGTACATGCCTCGTGGGTAGACCTCCCATCCGATCTCGGTGAGAGGGCCATCCTTGCCGGTAGAGAGAACGAAACCCATCGCAGCGTAGCTTGGCTTGCTGGGCGCGGCAACCGCAGGAGCTGCGGCAAGCTGCCGGAAGTAGTAGTTGACCCCTATGTAATCGAGGGAGGCACTCATCCGGGTGTCATCGCCGCTCTGAAAGCCCATAGGCTCCAGAGGGACGCCGTGCACAAAAGCGTCGGGATAGCGCCCGCGCAGCGCAGTCTCCAGGAACCAGAGGTTGTTGAATGCGTCGAAACGCTTGGTGGCTGCCGCATCCTCGGGCGACGGCGTGTGCGGTGTCGCGGGAGACATGCTGAATGCTATGCCGACCTTCGCTCTGGGTGCGATGGCCTTGATGGCGCGGAAGGAGTCGCCCTGCGCAAGGTTGACCGTGTGGGCGGCTTTGAGGAAAAGGTCGAAGTCCTTCTTGCCGGGAGCTGTACACCGCTTCCGTAGCCAAGGTAGGTAAAGACCCAGGGCTCATTGAAGATGGCCCAGGTCTCGATGCGGTCTCCTAGAGCGTTGAGGACGATCTCGGCGTAGTCAGCAAATCGTGCGTCTCGAGCCCTTGTCCTACGGACGGATGGAGAGACGGCGCCTCCGAAGCACCGGAAAGCCGCGGAAGCGCCGCAGCCGCGGTCCAGGCAGACGTTTGAGCGAGAAAGCTTCGGCGATTCACTTCGACGATTCTCCGATAGGCGGCAAATATGTTTAGAGCGAAGGGTGGGAGCAAAAGGGGACGAAGTCGGCGGGAATCTTAATCCTAAGTTTGCTCTGGCTTAGAGGCAAAAGTGGCCCGCCGGTGAAGAGGATTCGTCTTCGCCGGCGGGCAAGATGATGCGTTGGTTAGAACTGCGCTTTCAAGGCGAACTGATACTGACGGGGGTTGTAGTTCGGATCGAAGTTGGTGACCGTTCCGAACGCCGGATTTCCGAGCTGCGCGTTGCCGCTGCCCAGGGGAATGATGTAGCTCGGCGTGTTGCTGATGTTGTAGGACTCAGCGCGGAACTGCAGATTGACGCGCTCGGTTACGGGGAAGTCCTTGAAGATGGAGAGATCGACGTGGCGGAAGTTGGGCCCGAAGAGCGAGTTGCGGGGTGTGGTGCCGATGGTCCCGGTGGGTTGAGGTGCAAAGGCAGCCGTGTTGAAGAATTGGTGCAGGGAGCGGTTACCACGCGGGTCCGCAATCTGGTTGGGACGATCCCTGCCTCCTCCGTTGGCTGGCACAGCACGGTTGCCGAAGTTTTCGGTGACTGTGTTGCCGGTGACGGGATCAACATAGGTCGTATTGTCGTTGTTGCCGCCACCGTTGAGGATGGTGAACGGCTTACCGCTCTGCCAGACCGAGATGGTGTTGATGGACCAGCCTGCGAGCGTCTGCTTCTTGATACCGGTGAAGTTCTTGCCGTACTGGATCTGGTAGTTCAAAGAGAGCGCAAAGCGATTCTGGATGTCGTTCTCGGCAATCCCGTATTCGGTTTGACGAAGGTTGAACGGGTTAGCATCGCTGAAGCCTTCCTGATCGCCTTCCTGCGAGAAGCCGTTGTTATCGTTGAGCCCCTTGGCCCAGGTGTAGTTGGCGTCGAAGGAGAGACCTTTGCTAAAGCGGCGCTGGATGGAAGTCTGAAGGCCGTTGTAGTTCGAGATTCCCTCACTCAGTACCTCGCCCACGCTCGCCAGGTTCCCATTGGGGAATTGAGCGGCCAAGCGGCGGGGTCCAGTCCCAAACAGCGGACTGTTGGGATTGGTGCTATACGGTGCGGGTTGGTTGATGTCGTTGACGATCTGTGGGAGGTGGTGGCCAGTGTTGCCGACGTACCCGATGGTGACAACGTTCGCGCCGAACTGCCGCTCCACCTGCAGGTTGTACTGATCGATAACGGCCGATTTGAAGTTGACGTTTTGGGACCGGAAGGACAGCGGTGTGAGTGTCTGCAGGTTTGAGATGTTGGGCGCAACAGGCAAGGGTAGACCCTGATCGAAGGTTATCGACTCGCCGTTTGCCGCGTTGCAGGCGCGATTGCCAGTGTTGCTGCCCTGAACGTTGATTTCGATCTGGACCGCGAGAGGCGATTGACAGTTGGGCTGATAGGTGGATTGGAAGGGTACGTTCTTCAGAGCAGCGTTGGAGGTGTAGTTTCCGGGGAAGTAGCTGATGCCGAAGCCGCCGCGGACGATTGTTAAAGGGCTCACCGAATAGGCGAAGCCGAGGCGGGGAGCGACGTTGGAGTAGTCAGTCTGAATTCCAGCGTGCCCGTCCACGCCATTCTGGCCGGCGACCTTGAGTAAATTGCCGACGGTTGCTGGGGTGGAGTTGAGCGCCTGGAAGAAGTCGAAGTTCGAGAGATGGTTGTGGGCTTCGGTAAAGGGGGTGAAGACGTCGTAGCGAACGCCGTAGAGGACTGTCAGCTTGGGGTTGACCTTCCATGAGTCCTGGACGAAGAAGCTGGGTTCATAGGTGCGGTAGTCGGGAGTGTTGAGGTCGACCACGCGCTGCTCGTTGCTGAAGGCGCCGGTCAGGGTGGATGCAACGCCGTTATTTTGCTGCTGTGTCGGGGTGAACGTAGTCCCGGCGGGTGCTGAGGCATCGGTATTCAGGCCGAAGTTGTACTGACCTGCGATATAGGAGCTCTGCACGTTGCGAGCCTGGCGGCGCAGGAAGCTGGCGCCGAGCTTGATGTTGTGGTTGCCTTTGGTCCAACTCAGCGTGCCGGTGTATTGAAAGGTATTGTCGATGTCCTGGAGCGGGACGAAGGACCCATCCCCAATGTCACTTAAACCGGGAAAGCCGATTGGGGTCAGGTTGACGGATTGGTTGTTCAGGTTGGTCGCGAATGTACCCGGATTGGTTCCCTGGACCACGGCGTCGGAACGCGTGGTGCCAGAAGAGTTGAGCGGCAGCGAAAGGTTGTTGATGCGGGTGAAGGCGGCGCGAAGATCGACCAGAAGGTTCGGAGTGAAGATGTGGGTGTAGCCGAAGCCATACTGCTGCGCAGTATCGGTGGCCGGCCCGTCGAAGTCGAACTGGCCGCCGCTGATCTGGAGTCCGGTGGCCGCATTGGTTCCCAGACCCGGAGGAGTGAAGGTATCGACCTTGTTGTAGTCATAACGGCCGAAGAAGAGATTGTTCGCGTTGAAGCGGTGATCGATGCGAAAGTCGAAGCTGTTGGAGGTTTGTGTCTTGTTGGGGCTGGTGATGTAGTTGTTGGTCAATGCACCCGGACCGCCGGCGTTCGGAGCTGGGTACAGCTGGAGATAGGCCAGTGCGATCGGATCGACCGGAAGCCCCTGGGTCCCGTTGCCGGCATTGATGAGCGCCTGGGGCGATCCGCCATTCAGGCTGTTGACGTCGTTGTACTGCTCCTGAGTGAGAGTTGTCTTGGTGTAGGTTTGACCACTCACCTGGCGAAGGCCCTCATAGTCGCCGAAGAAGAAGGTCCGGTCCCGGAAGATGGGTCCGCCGATGCTGCCGCCGAATTGGTTCTGGCGCAGCTCCGGCTTCTTGCCGCTGGTTTGCAGCACGTTGCGGGCGTCGAAGATGTCGTTGCGGAAGTACTCGTAGGCGGTGCCGTGGAACTGATTGGTGCCGGCGCGGGTGACCAGACTGACAACACCGCCAGCGGTACGTCCTGCCTCTGCGGTATAGTTGTTGGTCTGCACCGTGATCTCCTGAATCCCTTCGACGACCGGTCGCACACCGATGGCGCCAATGATGCGCTCATTGTCGTCGATACCATCGATCGTGTAGTTGTTCAGGGTGTCATCCTGACCGTTGACGGAGAAGCTGGCGGTCTGACGACGGTCATCCGGGCGGGCGCCGCTGGTCAGTCCATTGCCTGGGCCTTCGTTCGCGCCGGGGACAATCTGCACCAATTGCACGAAGTTGCGGCCGTTGAGGGGCAGGTCCTGCACGGCCTGCGCCGTAACCGTGGAGCTGACGGTTGCGCTGTCGGTCTGAAGCAGCGGCGTGGTCGCCTCGACTTCAACGGTGGTGGCCCCCGAGCCGGTCTTCAGCCGAACGTCGTTGCGGGCGCGATCGCCAGCTTCCACTGAGAGGTCTTTCGTGATCGCCGCCTGGAAGCCGGTGGCCTTCACGGAGATCGAGTAATGTCCGACAGGGAGAAGCGTGAAGTTGTAATCTCCGGAGCCGTTCGTGGTGGTAGTCCTCGCATCGTTCGTACCAGTATTGGTCAGCACCACTGTCGCGTTTGCAATGACCGCGCCCGACGCATCGGTCACAGTGCCCAGGATGTCCGCGGTCGTCAACTGCGCGAAGGCCGCCGGGGTAAGGAAGAGCAGGAGCGCCAAGAGACTCCCCGGCTTCCCCCATCCCTGCGAGATTGTGCGCGCCAAATTATCTTTTATTGATTTGAGCTTCATTAGGGTCATCTCCCAAATGCTTCGTCTGTTGCGGTGACACATCGAATCACTTTGCGCGGCGTCGCACGCACAAGTTATCGATCGGGTTGCCCGCGGACACTCCGCAGTGCGCTCGATCGCTTTCGGACGTGAGAGTCGTCTGACACACCCGGCTTTTCAGGTGGTCTTGGTCACCTGCCGGAATGCGCCATCGCTGGTATCGCGGTTGTTGGGGCCGTCGGCCTTGCATCGACGGGAAGGGTTCTGCAGAGTCATCCACTGCGCCATTGAGCGCACCGGTGGCGCAGGCGGGCTACGGCGCAGAGTGGACGCTCTACGCTGCGCAAGGGGAGGGCGGGAAGTATCCGTCTAGGACGCAAGAGCACCATCTTGTCGTCACGGCGGCAGATCGCGAGTGGCAGAAGAATCGTTGCCTCTTCTGTGTAAGAGAGCGATTGCTCAAGGATCTTCACTCGCTGCCTGGCGTTGGCATGCAGAGCAGCCCGAGCGGCGCCACTCACAGCCGATAACACGATAGCGTTCGTGGAGAGGATCCACTGCTTCATGACGGTCACCTTGATGCGCGACGTGGGGCGGGTCGCCGTCTGCACATACGACTGCGGATCGCTGTTTGGGTTACAGCACCGCGCAATAATCCTGTGCTCCGGGAAAGATAATCGGTCGTGACTCGCGAGAAACACGCAGCTCCTGCCCGTCTATCCTGGTCTTTATCTGGTTTCGATCGCGAAATCGATCTTCAGTTCGTTCTTCACCTTCACTGCGCCCCCTTGGCACTGACCGGTTGAATCCCATAGTCGGTCTGCTTGATCGTGGTAGCGTTCAGAAGCGAAGCAGGAGGCCGCCCGTCAGTACAACGCTGTTCTGACGAGTGCCCTCCGTGGGAACGCCATAGTTCGGTTGTCCTGAATAGAAGTCGCGCACTTCCACCCTGCCTCCAATGGGGAGCGCGCCGATCAAGGGAACGCCCTTTAGAACTAGCGGTTTCGTGTCCAGTCCTCCACCGAACTCCAGCGTTCCCGTATTGCCTGCTCCGGCTACGTTGACCCCTCCCGCGCGGGGCTGCGCAGGGCTGAAGTCCGCATATCCGCCACCGAACAAGAGCCACGGCGCGAAACTTCCGCCCTGGTTGAACTTCAGCCTGACGTTTGGGGTGAGGAAGAGGTACGCATACTCGGGGCTCACGTTGGCGGCCGGGAAGCTGGCCTTCACATCGAGAGGAGAGGCGATGAAGTCAATTCCTCCATAGAGCGCCGTGTACCGGCCGAGGAGTTGGCGATCGTACTCGGCGCCGAGCGCGAGGCTCGAGTTCAGATGGATGGCTCCTCCGCCAGCAAGTCCGATGCTCGGGGTTTCCGTGGCTCCAATCTGCAAGCCGATCTCGTTTCTGGTCGAGGGACGGGAAGCATCTGTTTGTGCATGGACTCGAACGTCGCTCATAAATACAAGCACGTAAGCTATAAGAACCGCAATATTCCTTTTCATTGATTCCTCGCTAGTGAGGCGCACATAGGAGCGTGCGGCGCGAGGAAAGTTACAGGCATAGGGTGGCGCTGAACTCATTCAGCGCTCTGTGCTGCGCAAATGCGCGGCTGCGAGCCCGAGGTCAACAAGTGTGAGGAACAGGAGGTCCCTTTGAAATCGCTTCGCTTCGCTTTAATCCTGGCTTTCTTCGGGACCAGTTCATTATTCGCTGTGCAAAGACCGATTGACCCAGACCATAGCTCCCTCACGATTCATGTAGGGAAGACCGGATGGTTACCAGGGGTAGGTCACGAGCATATTGTGATGGCGCCGATTGCCCAGGGCTCGATCGATGACGGACGGCCTTCCCGCATCCGCTTCCGGGTGGAGGCCGCTCGCCTGGAGGTGATGCCGGAAGAGCACCAGGCCGAAGTCCACTACTCGATGCAGACACGGGTATTCGAAAGCTCCCGGTTTCCGGAGATCAGCTTCGCCTCAAAGGATATCCAACAGACCGGCGATAACACCTGGCACGTCTCTGGGAATCTGCAGCTTTATGGCGAAAGCAGATTGATCCATCTATCCGTCCGCAAACTGGATGGAAGATATGTCGGCAGCGATGGTTCGCTCGTGCCGCTGCAAATTTCACCGCGCAGACTTACTCTCTCAGTCGCGGCCGCAGCTGTTGCTTGTTTTTGCAGGCGTTCCTAGATCGAGCTCTTTCCGGTCCGCGGAATCATCTTCTTCGGCCTGTTTTCACGATCATTAGGGTGGTTTTGTCAGGACGCCGACGCTCCGCCTCACTGAGTTAGCAGAATGCGGCGCTACCTGAAAGATGACTGGCTTCATAATCATCATCCTTTAGGGGCAGGTTCTGCGCACAGGGCGCGATCGTCAGGCTTCCGTAGGATCCCCTACCACAGCCGGCGAAGAGTCTGAGGGTTACTCCAGACAGAAACTTCCCCTTTCTCTGCCCCGTCGATTGCATACGTCGCGTAAAGGTTCACGAGAAATAGGTCGAGTGCTTCTGTTTCGATTGGCCAGAAGTGAAGGATAAGCCCGAACCCACCGTCCCAGGCCCATCCTCTCCCTTTGCGAGAGAGCTACTCGCCGGCTCTCCCCGGAAGTTTCACGCCGGCCGAAAGGCGTTTGCGGAAGCTAGCGGCTGTTTCGATCTCTGTCGCCGTCCCGATCGCTGGGAGTGATTCGGGCTCCGGGAAGCAGCCCGCCGCTTGGTGTAAAGACGACCGAGCACTCTACAATAATTGGGGTCTTTTGAATTGTGACCTCGCCCTTCGCGGCTGCTTGCGTGATTTGATCCTGCGAGATGAGTGTGCGGCCCGTGAATCCGGGATTCCACGTTACCAGGCTGACTTGCCACAAAGGCGAGTAGTTCGTATCTGTATTGGCGGGGCCTGCAGGATGCGGTGCGGACGCAAGAACGTTGCCTTGCTTCAAGTTCGTAAACGAAAAGATATCGTCCACTGCCGGAGAGTTCGCCAGGCTGGCAAAGTTTCCCGGAATGTAATTAGCATGAAACTGCACTGCAAGCTGCTGCGCGGCAGTGACTACCGAAGTCGGAGCTGAAGGATCGGTGCCCACCTCCGGAGTAATGTAAAGCGCCTGTTGACTGTTGAAGTATCCGAGATTCAAAGGCAGACTGACTCGGAACGAAGGCGCTTTCTGCGAGTCATCGGCTTGCTGCGCGAAAGCCGCTGCCTGGGTGAGGCCGATGAATCCGGCAGCGGCCAGAGCCAGGCCGGCGGCGCGTTGAGAAAATCCCTTGCTTCTCAATGCCTTGGGGAATGCGGAACCCGGGTAAACAGCACGGTGCATTTTAGGTGCTCCTTTGTGGGTGTGGCCTAGACAGCAGGCCCGCAAATAGGAGCGGCGCTGACCGCAAAAGTTACAGCGGCCGGAAAGAATCTTGCATCCTGGTTCAGCTACATCAATACATACAGCTATCATCTGCGGTTGCTACGTCTACTTTCGCTCGGGGACTGTTACGCTGAGTTGAAAAATATCCGGTCGCGAGTAGTGCCCGCTGACATCAAGCGTCATCGCTTCCCGATCGATCTCCTTCAACTCGAGAATCGCGCTGAGAATAACTTCGTCTTCGAAAATCGGACCCGCCAGATATCGTCCATCCGGAGCAATAATCGCCGAGCCGCCTCGTTCGACGAAGCCTTTCGGGGGAGGTGACGAGGCGGAGCAAAGCGCTGCAGGCAGCGCCGCGGCCCGCATGATCTGTCCCGCCGCCAGCACGAAGCACCTGCCCTCAAATGCGTAGTGCCGGCTCGCCACCTGATGCATCTCGTGCACCGTCGGCCACACTGCGATGTGGATCTCTTCCCCCTGATTATGCATATGCTGTCGCGCCAGCGGCATCCAGTGCTCCCAGCAGATCAAGCCTCCCACGTTGATGCCCTGAAGCTTCACGCAACGCAGCCCGCTGGCATCCCCGTGTCCCCAGATCATGCGTTCCGAATAGGTAGGGATCAACTTGCGGTGGTGGTTGATTAAATCTCCCTCTTCACTGAAAAAAAGCAGGCTGTTGTAGAGTGTGCCGTGACCCGGCCCGTCCCGAACACGCTCGTGGATGCCGATAACGATCCCGATCTGTAGTCGGGCCGCTGCTTCGGCCAGCGCCGCCGTTTCCCTTCCCGGCACGGCCACGCTGTTCGCGCGGAGCTCAGCGAAGACTTCCTTTACCGGAGGATGGTTCCAGAGCGCCACTCCCTCGCACCAGTCCAGCCATGCGGGGTAGCCGGGCAGAAACGTCTCTCCTAGGCAAACCAGCTTCGCCCCGACCGCCGCTGCGTGCTCAATCAAGGCAAGCGCCCGTGCCAGCGAGGCTTCGACATCGGGATATGCCGCTGACGCTTGCGCCACTGCAACGTGGATTGTCTGGCCTTGTCTATTCGCCTGCAGAAGATCCCCTCCGACGCGCTCGAGCAACGATCCATCCAGTATGCCTCTTCGAGGAGAACAGGATCCATCCGCCGCCCTCCTTGTTAGTGAACCCTCTCGAAGCCGAGGCCTAAATTGAAAAGCGTACTCCTATGACCTTTCGAGCTATGGAGGACGAGCCGCGCTACCTGCGCACGAAGCTCCTTAGCTTCGAAGTGACCTATCTCGATAGCCAGCTGTTTCTGGCCGTCACGGATGGAAAGAGCCATGGAATCGGCTCATGGTGTGCTTCACGCAATCATCATGCGGAACTCATCGCCCAGTATCCGCAGCTGGCTTCGCATAAAGTACTCGGGAAATAGCTCGATATCTCATGCGCCAACCCCGAATTTGAAAGCGTGGGGGACGTTGCCTGGGGCATCGAGCCGTAACGGCGCATTTCGCTGCGCATCCCGTGGATCAGACCTCATTGGCTGAGGTATACAGACCTATCGCTCATTAAGCTGTTCAGCTCGATCATGTTCCAACAGGGCGAGTCACGCATTGAGCGGCCTAGAATTGTTATGCCTTCTTGGCCGAGCTACTGGCCGGAAAACCGGCTATCCGGAAACTTCGCTGATGGCTGAGTGATGTCCGTATTGCTGACTATCCTGCAGGAACCGAAAATCGCACAGATAATTCCAAGTGCCGCGTCGATCGGACGTCATCGTCAAGGATCCTCACAGGCCAGTGCGTGAACGGTAAACGGCCACTGGGAACCATAAATAGTACAGGTTAAGATTTGAACCGGCGCGGGACTAATGGAGGCCGGCAGCCATCGTTTTCACGATAGTGCCATTGGCATCGTCGTCCTTGAGAGCCCAAACAAATGCGCCTCCGAGACCCCCAGGAACGCGCGTGCGAACGTACGTAGTCTTGAGCCACGCCGTGACCGGGTCATCGTAGGTCCAGAAGGTTTGCGTGTTGGGATCATAGATCCACACCGCGATTCGGCGGGAATCGAAGTAGCGCGTGTACCCCGTCAGGCCGGTGAGCGTGCGATATGTGATCTCGCCGGGTGTTTGCAAATAATCGGTCGGAGGAAACGGAGCCAGACCGGTGGAGTTTTGATACAGCCCATGGTTGGTGCTGGGAACGCCGGTCCAACCGTACGCATACGTGGGAATGCCGAGGACGATCTTTTCTCCGGAGACGCCAGCCTGAAGATACGAGCGAACTGTGTAGTCGATGTAAAAATTCTCGGAGTAGTCGGGATCCTGCTTGTCGTCGAACAGCGGAGACGCATGGTTGGTCGAAGTCTCCCAATTACCGTGGAAGTCGTAGCCCTGCAGGTTGAAGAAGTCCAGCTCCTGCGCGACTTGGTCTAACTGTATGTTGGAAAAATTCTGCTCGCCGGCAGGACCGAACATGGTCAGCAGATAATGCTTGTGGTTGGCCTCTCCCAGGTCGTCCAGCTGCTTGCGAAATTCCTCGAGCAGCAACGTTGCGTTTACCGTGTCGGCGGCCGTGGGAAATTCCCAATCGATATCGATGCCATCGAAAACTCCCGCTGCAGAAACTCCCGGCGCGAGATTGCCGTTGATAAACAGATCAATGCAGTTGGCGACCATCGCCTGCCGGCCTTCAGCGGTACTCGCAGCGGCCGAAAAACCGGCAGCCCCAGCGAGCGAGATCAAAATTTTCAGATTGGGATGCAATTCCTTGAGCTGTTGCAGCGCGGCGAAATTGCCGTACAGCGGCCCGGTGTAGGGCTTGCCGCTCACGCTTGGAAGTGATGGATCCTGATAATCGGCCCAGCTATCCGCTATGGCGCAGCCGGTTGGCGTGGTGTCGCCGAAGGCGTACGTCAAATGCGTGAGCTTAGCTGCAACGCCATTCGCCTGCAGATTGGCGACGTTGTAGCCGGCGCCATATATGCTCCACTCTTCGAAGTAGCCGCCGACCACTTTAGATTTGTGATCGTGGTTCGGTTCATTGGCGAGAGTGGGACGCGCAAGGAAAAAGGAAATCAGCAGACTGGCGAGGAAGAAGGTGAGGGCGCGGCTCTGCAGCCACACAGAGATACGGGTCGACATAAAACCACCTCGAGGGGAGGATGCGAAGCTCGCGCCGGACTATAAACCTGTGTACCGGCTTTGGCAACGACAATATTTGCGGACAAAGTTAATTCTAGCGAGAGTTTCCGCTTCTGCATTCGGGATGTCGCTAAAGATACTACTGAACTCTCGGCGCCGCCGATGCTCCCCACGTTGCGGTGTAACCGGCTTCCCGGCAAAGTGAAAGCTGCCCGTGATCTAAGAAAGGCATTGCACATCGCTCAGTGTTGAGCAACGCCGGGTCACTCAACGAGGGCTCTAGGCCCATTCCGGGCGCAGGAACGATACGCTCATACCCCTGCCATCAGGAGGGAGAAACCGCAGACGGCGTCGGCGAGTTCTTCCTCTTATGCCCGAAAAGGTTTCCTCACAGTCCGAACGGTTGTGCACTATACTCCGGGATCAAGAAAAGCAAGGCATGCGAAATGTGCAGGAGATCTCAACTCACATAGCGCCGTCCATCGGATTCCGCGACGGCTCATTTTGTACAACGTTTGTACAGCCGATTTGGCATTCTATGCGTTGTGTGAGTTCTATGCGTTCCGGAAATCAACAACTTGCGTCTCATCAGTACCCTGCGCGGGTTCGACTCCCGCCGCCTCCACCAAGTACTTTGTTATTAACGGTTTACATTATATGACGCGGGCGGCTTTCCCGCCCGCGTCCGCAACGCCAAACTTCCGAGGTCAGAAAATTATTGCTACCTTCACCAGCTGGAAGAAATCTCAACTGGCTCGATGGTGGGCGATCGCCCGCGCACAACTATCACGGAATACGTGCGCGTGTCTAAGCTTCAGTGCCGCAACGCCCCGATGGAGACGAACGATGAAATCGTGGAGTGTACGAGAAGCCGACTATTCGGCCATGTGACGACAAGGACGTTTCATAGGACTAACAAAGGACAAGGGACACGTAGCTTCGAGCATCTTGGAGTAGTTCCTTACGGGGCAGCCCCGCCTTGGCGCGGAGAAGCACGCCTTGCATCAAGTCAACGAGCGCGAGCGCCCGTACGCGGGCCGGAATCTTCCTCGAGAGACGCTTTGCTCGAATCTCTTTCTCAAACCGCTCGGCAAATATCTGCGCGCTTGCCGTAAGTCCCTGCGCAAAATAGGAACGAATCTCGGCGACACGCTCAGACTGCCCGAGCGCGGCGGATGCCATCAGGCAGCCGATCCGCTGTTCGTTCGTTGCCGTCTTTACTGTCGCTTCGCAGAACCCCGTCACGGCCTTGCGAATATCTGGTTCAGCGAGAAATGCCTGGATCATCGGAGCACCGTAGCTCTGCGCATACCGTTCCACTGCCTTGAGCAGCAGCGTGGGCTTATCACCGAAGGCCCGGTAAAGCGCGGGCTTGGTGACGTTCACGGCTCGCGCAATCCGGTCGACGTCGACACCCTCATAGCCATGAGCCCAAAACATCTCTACTGCGCGATCCAGCGCCTCCTCCGGATTGAAGGCCTGCGGACGCCCCGGTAATCGCTTCGGAAGGGAATTGTCTACCATGAAGTACGAAACCCCTTGCTTTCCTCGTCTTGATTATAGTACGGTAGAGTACGTAATGGCAATCACCATTCGGAGAACAGACTGGTGGTAGCAGCGGCGGCGAAGAGATGACGATCAACATCAGTAAAGATACATTCGGGCCGTGGGCGCTCATTACTGGCGCATCGTCGGGTATCGGTCGGGAGTTTGCCCGCCAAGTAGCGGCCTCGGGAATAAACGTGGTTCTTGTGGCCAGGCGTGAAACCTTGCTCACGGAACTAGGCGCCGAATGTAGCAAGCAATATGGGGTAGAGTATCGGGTCGCCGCTCTCGATCTCTCCCGGGAGGGCTTTCTCAAGCAACTCTCCTCCTTCACCGACCATCTCGACATCGGACCTGTGATTTCCAATGCTGGCACGGGCAAACCCGGCAAGTTCCTCACCAATGACAGATACGAGATGGCTGAAATGCTGCGGCTCAACACGCTCGCACATCTGGACATCGCCTATTACTTCGGTCAGAAGCTCGTCAGGCGCGGACGCGGCGGATTTCTGTTCGTAGGAGCAATGGGCGCGGACAAAGGAGTCCCCTACATGGCGAACGACGCGGGCGCAAAGGCGTATATTCAGAGCCTCGCGGAGGCCCTTCATGTGGAATGGAAGCCGCTCGGCGTACATGTGACGGTGTTGCCGCCAGGGCCCACGGACACACCCGTGATTGAGGAATTTGGTTTTAACCGCAAGGATATGCCCATTAAGCCTATGAAGGTGGAGCAATGCGTTCGCGAAGGCCTCAATGCGTTGCGAGACAACCGCTCTCTGATTATTCCAGGGCGCATGAACCGGATCATCAACGCGGTCGTCCCGGCGTCTGTCGTGCGCAGCTTGATGGCCGGCATGTTTGAAAAGACACTCGGCGCCAAGGCTCTGGCTGGCAAGGATACGAAGTAAATGAAGCAGGCCGCGTTCATTAATGAAAGCTATCGCGCTAGCCCCTAAGTTTCCGGGACGGAATTGCTCAAAGAGACATAGGACGCACTCAATCACGTACTCCTCTGCAGCGACAACAAGCTTGCGTCGCTTCACCTTTGACTGGTTCGTAATGAACTCTCAAACTCTGTTAGCGATCGCGAATTCACTTTGCAGCATCTAGCCTCTCCAGGTTTGAGACCGCGCGCTGAATAAATGTCGTGAACATTACAATCTTCTCTTCAGTAAGACCGGCGAGCGCCTCCTGATGACCCATCGCGAGGGCCGCTCGGGCCGGGGCGAGCTTTCGTTTGGCGGAGGGTGTCAGCGCAATTAGGCCTCTTCGCCGATCGTTGGGGTCGGGCGAGCGCTCAATGTAACCGTCCCGCTCCACGCGACTGAGCAACTCCGCCATCGCAGGTTGTTCGATCTGCGCGATTGCCGCAAGATCCTTCTGGCACATCGCAGGGCCTTCCTTAAGTGCGGCTAGGACCGGAACTTGCGCCAGAGCAAGCCCTAGTTTGCTCAGCCGTTTCTCGGCACGCCTTGAAAGTAGGCGGGTGGCGCGGGTGGCGAGAGCGACGCTTCATGCCCGCCACCGCGGAGTATGCAGCATTCATGGCAATCACGCGGATCTCGGGAAATCGCCTGCGACCACCGATAGAGACTCGCGGCCAGACATAGCAGACATGTTGAGATCAGAAATGATCACATCGGGACTCTCTTGACGAATTTGGAGCAACGCGGTGAAGCCATCTTCAGCGGACCGTGCACTATAACCAAAGTTAGAAAATACCGACCGACAGCGAATTTCGAAGTGTGTCGTCATCCGCCTACGACAAGCACTTTCGCCATCGCATTTGCGCGTCGTATGCCTTTCCCCGCATAAAGATCGCTAGACCGGATGGAAGTATTGCACAGCATCAACGCTCCTCTCTGGTCAGTATTGCTCACACTTCCAGAAGGACTAGCCAGCACTCCGTGGATCGACATAACAGTTGGGCGTCCAACAGACACGCTTGCTTGCTTTATGTGTTCCCGCCTGCAGTTATTCTAGGTAAGCTCTTTCTGTCAGAGATCTAGAACGCGAGACGAAGTGCCACTTGTCCCGTCCGGTTGCCAGCGTTCTCCGCTGTCTGTGGCGCACTCAAGACACCGAATGTGGCAGCATTGTCGACTTGCGTCGCTGGGGGCGCGAAGTTTGTGTGGTTCAGGACGTTGGTGAAGGTGGACTCAAAGCGCAGCTTCGCTCGCTCGGCGATCGCGAAGTTTTTCGCCAGACCAAGAGACACCGTAGCGGTGCCCGGCCCCTGGAGGATGCCGACTCCCGCATTGCCGAAGCGACCGTCGCCGGCAGGTGTGGGGGCAAACGCTGCAAGGTTGAAGTATTGTCCACGTCCACGACCCCCATATGCCTTTGAAACGGCATCCGGACGCAGCGTCGCACCCCGGTTCACGACATTTGTATTCGACTGGTCGAAAGAGCCGCTGATACTTGGCGTGAGCCACGGTCCGGTCTCCAACAGCGTAATGTTTGTAAGCTCCCAACCGCCCAGCAGCAGATCCATCACACGGCTGTCATTTAGAAACTGACGGCCACGTCCAGCGGGCAGCTGATAAATGCTTGTTAGCAACAAGCGGTCGTGTCGCGTCCCCTCGACATTTCCGTAGTTGTTGCGAAGGTTGAACCGGTCAGTAACCGGGACGCCATAGTTGACCTCTCCCGCAAAGGCGCTGGGCGCATCTCCTTGATTGTTCGCCAGGTTTTTTGCCAGCGTGTAGTTCGCCTCGAAGTACAAACCGTGGCTTAACCGATGCGTCGCGTCCACCTCAAGCGCCTGATAGTTTTGCGTGCCTGCGTTGAAGGTGCTGTAGAGAGAGAACCAGTTCGTATACGGAGCCCGTGGATCAACGTAGGGGCTTGCCGCGGTGGTGCTGTAAGGAGTGGTGCTGGCCGGGATCTGATTCAGGTCTTCTGTAATGTTGAGGCGATAGGTGTGCATGCCAACGTAGCTGACGCGCAGTGTCGTATCGGCCTGGAGTTGGCGTTCCACAGTCAGGTTCCACTGCTCTGACTGCGGATCTCTATAGTTAGGATCGACTCCCTGGTCCAGGCTGCCGCCTCCATATTGCACGCCGACCGTCGGCGGAGCTGTCTTCGGAAACTGAATGAGCGGATGCGTGCCGGTGCCATCGGTCACGCTGCTGTTCGTGTAGGTGTGCAAGTTGGAGGTTGGATTGCCGCTGTTGTTGAAGGAGAGCGGTCCCAGGTTGGTCATCGTAAATATGCCAAACCCACCGCGTAGTACCGTCTTGGTGTCGTTGAAGGGACGATACGCAAAGGAAACACGTGGCTGCCAGTTTCCCAGATAAGTGTTGCGAAGGCCTTGAGGCAGATGGTCCTGGCTGGCCGTGAGATACCGGGTGCATGGTAGCTGGGTCTGGTTGAGGTTGCAGGCATTGAAGGATTGCTGGAAGGCGAGGTTTGACTTCTCCAGATTAAGGCGGCTGAGGGCGCCGGACAACTCGTCCGGTACCACGATGGCATTGTTCTGCTGGTCGAAGTTCGCAAGATTGCCGTCGTCTTCGTGAAAGCTCGGCAGTATCTGCCAGCGCAACCCATAGCTCAGGGTAAGCATGCTGCCGAACTGGTACTCATCCTGCGCAAAGAAGCTATACTGCCAGGCCGTCCCTCCGACATCTGGACTCGAGACTGCGAAGAAGAGCGTGGTTGGTGTGCCCTGCAGAAAGTCTCCGAAGGCATTCCCGGTGAAGTTCGGCTGGAAGGTGAACTGGCCGAAATCATCAGAGGGGAGGAAGAGCTCGACATCGAAGTAACGCACGCGTCGGATGTCGGTGCCGCCCTTCAGCGTGTGCTTGCCTATGGAGTAGGTCACATTGTCTGTGAATTGAATTGTCTTGGACTGGGTGACACCTGTCTTGTCGCGACCAATTGGAGTGAAGCCAGTTCCAGCGCTGAGGTTGAATGTGGGAAAGGCATTTGTGGTGGGGTGCTGGCTAATGTCTACACCGCTGAGATCCAGTTGCTGTAGTGCGGCAGCGCCGGAAATCGGGAAATTGACGCTAGTGATGGCATTCGTAAACCCAAAGCGGAATTCGTTCAGCAGCTTAGGTGTGACCGCGTAGGTGTGCGAAACGAGCAGGCTTCGATTGTGGACGCTGTCCGCATCATTCGGCAGAAGTGGATTCGCATAGTCCGAAGTGATGTTCTTGCGGCTGAACCGTGCATACGCAGACTGTTTGTCATTGAACGTCTGATCCATGCGAAGATCGGCGCCATCTGTGCGGGAAGGCGTGGATTGGAAGTTCTCGTAGTTGTAGTTCGATTGGCCTGTGACATTCGGCAGCGGGTAGTAGGCCAGCAGAGCCTTGGCGGTCGGATTGATGGTGCTTGCAGGAATCTGTGTGTTCACGCCGAGGCCGCGCAGATCGCCGTTCCGTTCCGCTTGTGTCGGAACCAGGAACTGCTGAGCAACCGCCGTCGTGCGCCGGTTGCCTTCATAGTCGGCGAAGAAGAACGTCTTATTGTGGCCGTTGTAGAGATGCGGGATGTTCACCGGACCGCCGAGCGACCCGCCAAAGGTGTTGAACCGTTTCGGCGCCTTGCCGTTGAAACCATAGGGATTCGCGTCGAAGGCATCATTCTGTAAATACTCGAACAGGCTGCCGTGGTATTGATTGGTGCCGCCTTTTGTCGTGAACGTAACGTCGCCAACCTGGGAAAATTCGGCGCTGTTATTGAACGACGTAACTTTTACCGCCGAAATGCCTTCCTGAGACGGGTAGGCGTCCTGCAGCGCTCCGTTCTGACGCACATTGGCCGTGGAGATGCCGTCGACGGAAAAGTTCACCATGGAGCTGCTGGCACCACCGAGTGCGATATTGCCGGAGCTGTCCTGCTGAACATTCGGTGATAGCGCGAGTGCTCCCAGCGGACTCGTTGTAGTGGCGCGATTGTTCAGTGGCAATTGAGTGATCTGTTGGTTGTCCTTCGAGTCGCTCAACGTAGCATTTTCGGTGTTGATCTGGTCAGGGCTGGCCATGACTTGAACTGTTGTCGCACCGAATTGAACGGAAAGAGTTAAAGGAATGCGAAGCTGCTGCCGGGATTCGAGAGGCACGGACGCGATCGTACTATCCGTGAAGCCCTCATCATGGACAATGACGCTGTAATGCCCCGGCTTCAGGTTCTCGACGACGAATTCGCCAGAACTATCGCTCTTCGCGGTGCGATCGACGTTTTCGTCCACAGAATGCACGGTGACGAGAGCCCCAGGAATGGAAGCACCTGTCGCATCCTGCACCGTCCCACGGATACTTCCGAAAGTAGACTGCGCATGGGAGTAACTGGTGAACACGATCGCACAAGAGAGTGCTAACGAAGATCCCCATCTGCGCGTCGGTATAGTGGGAAGTAAAGCACTCAGTTGAATTGGATAGCAACGAGCTGCGCTTGGGAGAGCCTTCCGGAATTTCATTCGTCTTACCTCAGCGCGGATGTTTGCTTCTGCGCTGGGATGAGTAGAGACCGAAAATCATAAGGGAGGCATCTGGCAAAAAGTGCCAAGTTCCTTATCAATTCCTTATGACGCCCCCCGAAGTACCCCGGAATAGACGGCGCCGCCTTCAAAGTGGGGCGCCCTCATCACAAACTCCGGATCGCCCTCTTTCGTACCCATGCAATCAAACGGCACCCGCGATATAAAAACTGGCTCTCCAGCCGGGCGCTGCTCGCCTTAGAACTTGTAGATTACGTCCATGGCGAAGAGGAGCTGGTCCGACTCTTCCCGGCGCGGTAGAAAAAAGGCTGAGAAGCTCGCCCGGAGTCGATCAGACGCTACAGGCTTGTGGGCCTGGTGGCGAACGAGCGAGAGCAAACACTCCAATCTAGGCCTTGGGGCATAAGGGAGGCGTAAGGGCGAGCAAATATATGTGACCGCTGACGAAGAACTCGGCCTGATGTCATGGTATGTTCCGCGGCCATGCCCGTGAAGGCTGGATAACGTGACTATGACGATTCAAGTGAAATTCTGATTACTATGAAGAGAGCGATGCGGCGCACTTTGAAGAACATATATGGATCGACTCTCCGGCGCAGGGTCGGGCCTAAGACGATGCGGATCTGCATCGCGCTTCTAAGCGCTGTTCTTGTTGTGGGTGCTGCCGGCCTGGCGTTCGCGATGCGCTTCAACCTATCCACGGCAGGTTCGTTGGAACTGTTGCTCATCGTGTTGATCGCCCTGCGCTGGGGTCGCATCCCTGCCACGATTGCGTCCATTGTTGCCGTCTTTTGCCTTAACTACCTCTTTATGCCGCCGATCTTCCGGCTCACTGTGGCCGATCCGGGGAACTGGGTTTCTCTTCTTACATTTGAATCCACTGCGCTGTTGGTTGGCGCGCTTTCCTCAAAGGCGCGCATCAACGCAGCCCAAGCCGACCTTCAGCGCCAGAGAACTGCAAAGCTTTATGAACTCAGCCGGGCAATCCTGCTGATCGACTGGCGGAGCTCTATCTCCGGTCAACTTGATTCTCTGATCCGGGAGATGGTAGGGGTGGAATCGGTCGATCTTTGGGTTATCTACGATCCAGAGCGCAGTTCTACGGGGGACGAGGATCTCCTGTCGAAAGACTCGGCCGAACAGACCTATTGCGAAGGAAGAGACGGCGACGACATCGATGCCGGTATCTCCAGGCGCATCCTCCGTTTGGGTACGACACCGATTGGCGCAATGGTTCTCCGCGGCTGGGAGATAGACCCCTTACTGGCAGATGCGGTCGCCTCTCTTGCTGCGATTGCCTTCGAGCGAGCGCGTTCTCTTGAAAATGAGAAGCGAGCCGAAACAAGCCGGAATGTCGAGCAGTTGAGAACCGCTGTCCTCGATGGTCTGGCACATGCTTTCAAGACACCGCTCACCGCAATCCAAACGGCAAGCTCGGGTCTGCTTGCAATCGGGCAGATGACGGACACGCAGACGGAACTCGTCTCTATTATTGATGGGGAAGCGGCTATGCTGAGCAAGCTGGCCACGCGGCTCCTGAAAACCGCCGCGCTTGAAGCGAAGCAAGTCCGGTTGATCCGCTCGAAGTTCTCCGCTGTGGAGCTATTAGAAGGTCTGATCCAGACCCAGGAGCAGAATGTCCGCGATCGCATCGAGGTAATTGCGGCATCACCCATCATCTTAGTAGAGGCTGATGCTGAGTTGATCCGTCTTGCGGTGTTGCAGTTGGTGGATAACGCGGTCAAGTATTCAAAAGTTGATAGCAAAATCCAGGTTTCAATAACTCAAGGAGAAGTGGAAACGTTGATCAGTGTCGTGAACTCGGGCACTGCGATTCGGGCTGAGGAGCGCGATCGAGTCTTCGAGCGCTTCTACCGCGGTGCCGATGCTGTTCGCGGTCCCGCCGGCACCGGGCTTGGCCTCTCGATCGTCAAGAAGATTGCCGAAGCGCACCAGGGCCGCACCTGGGTGGAATGCGCAGGGGACAAGACATCTTTCGTATTCGCGTTGCCAAACCATAGGGGAGTTAGCAATGGATAACACGCAGGGGACAGTTCTACTCGTCGAGGACGACACATCGATTCGGCGTGGATTACGCGCTACGCTTACGGCCCTGCAGTTTGAGATTGGCGAAGCGTCGACTGGTGAGGAAGCCCTGATGCGCCTGAGAATGGTCGATTATGACGCAGTGTTGATGGATTTGAACATGCCTGGAATCGGCGGAGTCGAAGCGTGCCGACGGGCGCGGAGGGAGTTCCCTCAAATTTCAATCCTCGTCGTGACCGTTCGTGACAATGAAGAGGACAAGGTTGAAGCGCTAGATGCCGGAGCAGATGACTACATCACCAAACCATTTCAGATGCGAGAGCTCGCGGCACGGATTCGTGCTGCTGTGCGTCGTCGACGCACCCCGCCCAATCCTTCAGAGATACCGATCCACGTGGGTGTCTTCGAGTTGAATCCGGGGAAGCGTCTGGTCAAGAAGAACGGTCAGGAGATCCGGCTCACTCCAACCGAGTTCGATCTGCTGCATGTCCTGATGGCCCATGCGGGCCGCCCCATGCCACATGCAAAGCTACTGCACGCCGTCTGGGGTCCGGAGTACGGAGAAGAGCGCGAATACCTCCGCACCTTTATCTTGCAACTGCGACGTAAGCTCGAAGACGATCCATCTGACCCGGCTTATCTGAAAACGGTAGCCTATATTGGCTATGTCTTCTCGGATCCGACTGCGAATTAGTACGGTGTCGGCAATTCTGAGCGGACCCACGGATGGGCTTTCTCCCTCTGACGACAAGATCAGTGACTTGGGAGAGGTGCAGTCCGGTCCAGCTCCAGATTCAACTGGAGGACGTTGACTCGTGGCTCTCCAAGAACGCCCAACTGACGATTCAGTGTGTGACGCGCCACAATCTGGCGCACAGCATTCTCAGTCAGGTGACGTTGATTGGCAACGCGAGCGACTTGAAAGCTCGCAGCGGCTGGCGTGATGTCCGGATCGAGCCCTGAGGCAGACGCAGTTACCAGATCGATGGGGACCTCGACATCTGGGTGGTCTGTCTGTGCAGTGGCTACGTCGCCGGCGACTCTGCTCACGAGCTTCTTGCTGGTGGGTGCGTAATTTGATCCGGAGGAAGAGGAGGCATCGTAGCCGGTGCCTGCCGCCGATGGACGACTGTGAAAGTACGCGGGGCCGGTGAATGCCTGTCCCAGTATGGCTGATCCGACCAGCTTGCCATCGCGGATGATCAACTGGCCATTGGCCTTATTCCGGAAGAGCAATTGCGCGATTCCAGTCACAGCGTAGGGATAGACGATGCCCAGCAGGATAGTCCCTAGAGCGGTGTAGAGCACTGCAGTCGTGATACTTCGACGCATGATGTGTCCTTCTATGCCAGGTGAAGCGAAGTGATGACGACATCGATAAGCTTGATGCCGAGAAACGGGACAATCACGCCTCCGAGTCCGTAGATCACGAGGTTGCGGCGGAGAAGTGCTTCGGCGCTCATGGCTTTGTACCTAACCCCGCGCAGAGCCAGTGGAATCAACGCAATGATGATGAGTGCGTTGAAGATGACCGCTGAAAGCACCGCCGACTGCGGTGTCTTCAGATGCATGATATTGAGAGCGTTCATGACCGGGAATGCGACGGAAAACATTGCGGGAATAATGGCAAAGTATTTTGCGACATCGTTCGCAATGGAGAATGTGGTGAGGGCGCCGCGCGTCATCAAGAGCTGTTTGCCGATCTCGACGATCTCAATCAACTTGGTCGGATTCGAATCCAGGTCCACCATGTTGCAGGCTTCCTTCGCCGCCTGTGTTCCGCTGCTCATGGCGACACCGACGTCGGCTTGAGCAAGTGCAGGCGCATCGTTGGTACCATCTCCGGTCATCGCAACCAGTTTGCCCTGTGCCTGTTCACGCTTAATCAGGTCCATCTTGTCTTTTGGTTTCGCTTCCGCCAGAAAATCATCTACACCAGCTTCCCGTGCGATTGCAGCAGCGGTCAGCGGGTTATCACCGGTGATCATCACCGTCCGTATGCCCATAGAGCGGAGTTGCGCGAAGCGCTCCTTAATACCGCCTTTGACAATGTCTTTTAGGTGGATTACGCCCAGCGCCCTGCGATTCTCGGCGACCACAAGTGGCGTACCTCCGCTACGAGCAATGGTTTCGACGGCTTGTCGCACCTCACTTGGAAGCTGGCCGCCTCCCTCATTCAAGAATCGCGCGATAGCATCAGCAGCCCCCTTACGGATAACGCGGCCGTCCAGATTCACGCCTGACATGCGGGTGGTAGCACTGAACGGGACGAACTCGGCCTGATACTGCGCGAGTTCGCGTCCACGCAATCCGTAGCGCTCTTTTGCGAGCACTACGATGGACCTGCCTTCCGGGGTTTCGTCGGGCAGCGATGAGAGCTGGGCTGCATCGGCGAGCTGGTCGGCGCTCACTCCTGGGGCGGGAACAAACTCAGATGCCTGGCGATTTCCTAGTGTGATCGTACCGGTCTTATCCAGCAATAGCGTATTCACGTCGCCGGCGGCTTCGACTGCACGACCGGACATGGCGAGAACGTTGTGTTGCACCAAACGATCCATTCCGGCGATACCGATGGCCGAGAGCAAGCCGCCGATCGTCGTGGGGATGAGGCAGACCAGCAATGAAATGAGAATGAATATCGATTGCGATGCGCCGGAATAGATCGCAAAGGGTTGAAGCGTGACTACAGCGAGCAGGAAGACGATCGTGAGTCCGGCGAGAAGAATGTTCAGAGCGATTTCATTGGGTGTCTTCTGGCGCTCTGCGCCTTCAACGAGGGCGATCATTTTGTCGAGAAATGTTTCGCCGGGATTTGCAGTAACACGGACCTGGATGTGATCGGAGAGCACGCGCGTGCCACCGGTAACGGCAGAGCGATCCCCACCAGCCTCACGGATCACCGGAGCAGATTCACCTGTGATCGCAGATTCGTCTACAGACGCGACCCCCTCAATGACTTCGCCATCTCCCGGAATAAGTTCCCCAGCCGTGACAAGGACAACATTGCCCTTGCGCAGCATGGAACTGGGAACATCTTCGACATTCCCTGAAGCACTCAAGCGATGCGCGGTGGTTTCTGATTTGGCGCGACGCAGCGTGTCCGCCTGAGCTTTGCCTCGGCCCTCCGCCATGGCCTCGGCGAAATTCGCAAATAGGACTGTGAACCAGAGCCACAACATGATCTGGCTTTCAAAGAGCAGGCCGCGTCGATGCGCAAGAAAGTCGCGAACGAGATAATTCAGAGTAATGACGCTCCCTACCTCAACAACAAACATCACCGGGTTCTTCATCATCGTGCGCGGATTCAACTTCCGCACAGAATCGACTGCGGCTCGGCGAATGATCTTCGCGTCCCAAAGGGAGCGTCGTTTCTCTCGTGACATAGGCACTCCTAGAAAGTCCTTCCCGCATGCAGCAACAGGTGTTCAAGAATCGGTCCAAGGCTGAGTGCCGGGAAAAAGGTGAGCGCACCGACAATGAGGATGACGCCCACAAGCAACACTGTGAATAGAGGCGTGTGCACGGGGAATGTTCCTAGAGAGGCTGGCACACTCTTCTTTTGCGCAAGATTTCCGGCGACAGCCAGCATGGGGATGATCATGAGGAAGCGGCCAACCAGCATGGCCATTCCGATTGAGAGGTTGTACCAGTGCGTATTGGCGTTCAGCCCCGCGAACGCCGAACCGTTATTGCCGGTAGCGGAGGTGTAGGCATAGAGAATTTCGCTCAAGCCATGGGGACCGCCGTTACTGAGGCTTGAAAGGCCGAGTTGAGGCATGAGCAGCGATGCTGCAGTGAGAGTCAGGATCGAAAGCGGGAAGATGAGTACGTAGAGCATCGACATCTGGACGTCGTAGGCCTGGATCTTCTTTCCCAGATATTCAGGCGTGCGTCCTACCATGAGGCCGGCGATGAAAACCGAGAGTATGACAAAAACCAGCACACCGTACATGCCTGCCCCAACACCGCCGAAGATGATTTCGCCAAGCAGTATGTTTGTAAGTGGGACCATGCCGCCCAAAGGCATAAAGCTATCGTGCATGGAGTTCACGGCGCCGCAACTCGCGTCCGTCGTCACCGTCGCGAAGAGCGCGGAATTGGCGATGCCGAAGCGGACTTCTTTACCCTCCATATTGCCGCCTGCCTGCAGAGCCGATGCGTGCTGATCAACACCATGGAAAAGAGGATTTGGTTTCGACTCGGCTGAGTAGGCGACGAGGACGCCCACAAAAAAGAGGACCGCCATTGCGGCAAAGACAGCCCACCCATGTCGGGGAGAACCTGTCAGGCGCCCTAGCGTAGCGGTGAGTCCGGCCGGAATGAGGAAGATCGAGAGCATCTCCACGAAGTTTGAAAGTGGAGTCGGATTTTCAAAGGGGTGAGCACTATTGGCGTTGAAGAAGCCGCCCCCGTTGGTGCCGAGCATTTTGATCGCTTCCTGCGAAGCGACCGGACCTTGAGCGATGGTCTGCGTGGTGACGATTTGCGTAGAGGGCTTACCATCGGCGCCCGTGGTCGACACGCGCTGAGGCTCAACCACCGTCGCCTGATCATAGGGGCGGAAGTTCTGCACAACCCCCTGAGAGACGAGAAACACTGAGTACAACAGGCAGATCGGCAGCAGCACCCAGAGAATGGCGCGGGTCATGTCGACCCAGAAGTTGCCGATGGTCTTCGACTCGCGTCGGCTTATTCCGCGAATGAAGGCAATCGCCAGCGCCATGCCGGCCGCGGCCGAGAAGAAGTTGTGTGTCGCCAGCCCAGCCATCTGTGTGAGATAGCTCATGGTGCTTTCAGGCGTGTAGGCCTGCCAGTTTGTGTTGGTAGTAAAGCTGGCGGCGGTGTTGAAAGCGAGGTCGGGGGCCACGGCGGCGAGCTTCTGGGGATTCAGCGGCAACAAACTTTGCGCGCGCTCCATGAAATACGTGAGCAGGAGCGAGGCAGCGCTGAAGAGGAGCATCGCGACCGAGTACTCGGTCCAGCGCATTTCGCTGCTGGGATCGACATGCGTCGCCTTGTATATGAGCCTTTCAATCGGAGAGAGCAATCGATCAAGGAATGTGTGTTCTCGCTGAAAAACACGAGCCATGTAGATACCCATGGGCTTGACCGTGACAAGAACTGCACAGAAGAAGAGCAGGATCTGAAGCCAACCGTTCTGGGTCATGATCAGAACTTCTCCGGGCGCAGCAGCGCGTATACCAGGTAGACGAGAAGGCCAAGCGTGACCGCAAGGAGAACTACCGACTCAGTCGTCATCTCACATCCTCTTTCCTGCGCAGTTTGTCGCAGCCATAGGTGTAGGCAACCGCGACAGCGAAAAAGAGCGCAGTGATTAGGAGTAGTCCGATATCCCACATAGGAGTGCCCTCTGGAGAGTTATGTTCAGGCTGCTTTCGACGGCGAAGGCGATCAACTCTGGGGCACCTTTTATCCACCTCGTCGCGACTTTAACAGCGTAGAAGCCCCTCGCCGGAAGCGGCCTCTAAAACTCTATTGAGGCTTCCGGGTACCAATCACATCTTCAAGCCAGGTTCATCAGGAAGGCATAAGGATTGTCTCCGAAGCTGCAGGTAGGGCCGAGAATTAGGGACAGTTGTGCGGCGCACCTGCAGCTGAAGTCATTTCCTTCTTGATTCCGTTCACTAAGGGCTATGCCGGTTGGCTCTCGAAGGGAGTCGGAGAAGATCCAGCTTTCCAGCACCGCCATATCGACAGCGGCCTGCCTGTCGGGATCGGGTCATATGGGGTCGTCGAGGGGTTTTCGTGACCTGCTCCAAACTCCCTGTCGATGGGAGATGAGAATCTCAATTCGCACAACACAAAGCATCATTGCTTTTGACTCAGCAGCCGTATTGCTTCCCCTCGGCAGTCCGCATCCACTCGAGCGGTCTGAAAGTGCGCTGGAAGAAGGCGTCATCTACGATGTAGCGCTCGTTGTCTTCTCCCGATATGATCCAATCGCCAGCATGTACTACCCGCTCGCCAAGATCGGTGACTACGGTCATGGGAGCTGTACACCTTGTTGCCTCCACCAAGAGGGGCCTGCTTGTTCGGTATGTTGCCACAATTCCTCCAGTCGGCCGATCGCTGCCGACAACTTGATTGGATCAAGTGCAACGTAAGGAAAGCATAATGAACACCAAGATTTGTGTTTGTTCGTTCGAGGAAGGTGCACAGTAGCCTCTCGGCCAGGTCCCCGTAGAGGGAAGCCAGGCAAACTCACGTTACACTGATGCAGACTCCGCTCTGCAACCGGCAAGGATGGGGCGCATCTACTCAAAGCTGACTTAGGGCATCGTCGGCAGCCTGCACCGTTCGACTCCCGCCGCCTTCACCTGTATCTTTCGAATACTGACCGACGAACTTGCGGTCATTCCCATCGGCCGCGCACTGACATGCATCCAACAGGCCAGTTCAGTCAGCTTGTGCGAAGAAAGGTGATTCTGAGGAAGCGCTTAGGATCCGGTGGTCCTCCCGGTCTTCAAAACCGGCGGTCGTCCGCAGGGGCAACGGTGTGTTCGACTCACACGCGCTTCCGCCATTTCTCCCCTCTGCAACCAAGACCGCTTACGTTCGTTTTCGTGTCGCCTTGCGTTCACCTGGTGCCGACTGTTACGGATGTGAGCATCCGCTTCCTGGTTGTTCCGGGCTCAGTTGAAAGACCGCTCAGAGGATTAGCCGCACACCGCCAGAGTTGCGCGTGACGCGCACCTGATCAAGGTGCTCCAGCAGAGGAATGGCGTGCTTGCGCGTGAGCCCGGTAAAGACCTTGAAGCGAGGCACGTCGAAGGTCTCGCCCTTGCGCTGACGCAGATCTGCATACAGTCTCTCGAGCGCCTGCGCGTGGGTGAACGCATTGTCTGCCCCCATGCGCACCAGGCGCTTTGCTTGCAGCAGGTGCGTAATGACCTCGCGCAACGTGCGAGGCGGCATCGCCAGCCGCGTTGCCACCTCGCTCAACAAAGGCGCAGCCAATCCTCCGGCGAGGTAAATCGCCTCCACCGCTTCCGCGCCGCCGCTTACCTCGTCCGACAGGGCGTTACCCCGGCCCGCGAGCATGACGGCTTCCGCAGTGGTGTCTACTTTGCCGTCTTTGGTAAGGCGGCGGATCGCCAGCTCCAGCATGCTTGGATCGAGACGGTTTTTGGACTGCAGCTCTGCCTTCGTCAGACCGGCAGGAGCCGCTCGCTCCAGTTCTGCCATCACCAGATCGGCGATGGCCGCGAGGCCCTCCGCCGAGAGAAAGCGTTCCGGCTGTGATCCCGCGCTCATCACTCGTCTGGAAACGATCAACGGCTGCATCATGCGGCCGATCGCTTCGCGAGTCAGGCCCGTTTCCGCTACAAGCTCGGCGGCGCCGATCCCCGACTCGCGGTGACGCAGCACACGAAGGCGCAGTTGTTCGGGCGCATCCGCTTGAGTGAGTTGCTGCAGCCACGCGAGCCTGAGAGCCTTCTTGACTCGTGGCAGGGGCCGCATATCGAGCACCGACCCGCCTCCAATAGTGACTGCCGGTGCGCACTGCCGGAGGACAAACCTGTCTCCGGGAATCAGGAGAAGCGGCGTTGTCAGTCGCAGCCGCGCCAGCGCTCTTCCCGATTCAAGAGACTGCGCGGGATCGTAGAGCAACACCGTTGCCATCGATTCAGAGGCGAAGGCGTGCACCCGGACCGTCGAGCGATGCCTGGGAAGGGGCAGGCCGGGAAGGCTCGTCAACTCGACATCGAGTTCGCTGCTCGTTGCGAGCGTGTGCGGTGGAATCAGGGTGTCTCCGCGGTGAATCTCGCCGACTTCCACGCCGGTTATGTTGAGGGCTACGCGCGAAGGCGCATGCGCCGCCTTTCGCGCCGCATTATGTACCTGCATGCCGCGCACGCGTACGGAGCGGTTCGCCGGTTGCTGCATCAGCGTGTCGCCCTTGCGAATCGTCCCGTTCAGCAGAGTTCCCGTGACCACGGTGCCAAAGCCTTGAACGGAGAAAGCGCGATCCAGCGGCAGTCGGGGAAGGAAGTTCTCGCTGCGCTCCGGTGCGTGCAGGACGAGCGCGGCCAGCGCTCTCTTCAGCTCGGCAATTCCCTCGCCGGTGCGGGCGGAGGTGGAGACGATGGGCGCACCGTCGAGAAAGCTGTGCCGCAGAAAATGTCGCGCGCTGGCGCAGACATCGCGAAGCCGTTCTGCGTCCACGGTATCCGATTTGGTGAGCGCCACCACCCCGCTGCGAATGCCGAGGAGACTGCAGATCGCCAGATGCTCTTCGGTCTGCGGCTTGATGCCTTCATCCACGGCAATCACCAGCATCGCGCAATCGATGCCCGCCGCACCGGCCAGCATGTTGCGTACAAAGGCGTGATGCCCCGGGACATCCACGATGCTCAGGTCGAGCATACCGCCGCGGCCATCCGGCAAGCGCAGCGACGCAAAGCCGAGATCGATCGTGATCCCGCGGCGCTTCTCTTCCGGAAGGCGGTCCGTATCTGTCCCGGTTAACGCGTAGACGAGTGCTGTCTTGCCGTGGTCGATATGGCCGGCAGTGCCGACGACGATGGACCTGCGCTCGGCGGCGGTTTCCTGCCGGACCTGCGAGTGAGGAATCGTCCTTGTCGTCAAGCCCACCTCTACTCTTCCGGCTCTGACGTTCGGAATGCCGCACCGATTCGCCGGACGAGAAGCTCGTCGTGTTCTTCGGGCACGGTGCGCAGATCGAGCAAGACGCGGTGATCGGAGATGCGTCCCACGATCGCCGGATCGAGTCTTCGCAACCGTGCCGCCAGCGTGGTCTCGTTCATGCCTGTGTGTTCGAGCGCGACCGCGAAGCTGGGCAATGACGCGCCCGGGGTGGTGCCCCCGCCAACCAGGCTGTGCGTGGCGACAACATGCGTGCGCAGCGCCGGAGATTGAAGCGCGTCTGCGCAGGCGTGGCAGCGCCGTTCTACTGCTTCCGGCTGCATGGCGAGCATCCGGATCACCGGGATGCTCTCGCGATTTCCGTCAAAATAGGCGCTGAGCGTTCCCTCCAGCGCAGCATACGTAAGCTTATCTACACGAAATGCGCGGTATAACGGATTGCTCCGAATGGTCTCGATGATCGCGCTTTTGCCCACAAGGATGCCGCATTGTGGCCCGCCGAGAAGCTTGTCGCCACTGGCCGCTACCAAATCAAGATCACTCGACGTACTGTCCGGCCAATACGCTTCATCCTCGATTCCGTAGTCATCGAGATGCACCGCGCAGCCGGTACCCTGATCCTCAAAGACCGGCACGGAAGCGCGCTGACCCAGATGGATGAGTTCCTCGAGTGTTGGGCGCTCGGTGAATCCCTCGATACGGAAGTTGGAACGATGCACCCGCAGCAGGAGTCGGGTCGCAGGTGTGATGGCAGCTGCGTAGTCGCTGACCCTGGTGCGGTTCGTGGTCCCGACCTCGCGCAAGAGTGCGCCGGACTTGCGAAGAATATCGGGAATGCGAAACCCGCCGCCGATCTCGACCAACTCACCGCGCGAGACGATTACCTCGCCTCCTTCCGCCAGCGAGTTCAGCGCAAGATAAGTGGCAGCGGCGCAGTTGTTCACCACCAGGGCCGATCTTGAGGCGGCAGCGCCGGCTTTTGCCGCCAGGAGACGCAAAATCACTTTCTCGATGCTGGACCCGCGCTGGCTTCGCTCGCCCGAAGTCAAATCGAACTCTAGATTGCAATATCCACTGGCAACCTCTTCGATCCTGCGGATGGCGGCCTGGCTTAGCGGCGCGCGACCCAGATTTGTTTGCAGAATGACACCGGTGGCATTGATGACCGAACGGAGCGATTGCGCACGATCGTTCGCAAGTTCAAGAGCGACACTCTCACCAAGTTGCTCAATATCGATCTGTAACTCCACATCGGTCATGGCGTCCTGCTTCAGCCGGCTCCGCAGTCTGGCAATCACCCGCCGCGATGCTTCGGTGACCAACTCTTCCGAATAGATATCCACCAACTGCTGCATCTGAGCGCGGCTGACGAACTCGCCGACCTGAGGAAGCTTTCGATACTGACTGTTCATTGCTCTGTCCATCATGCTGTCCGCAAGCATACGATCTCAGTGCAACTCGATTTTCAATGAGCCCTGCGGCACCCGGGAGAGCACATGCTCCAGCATCCCCGGAGGCAGCTTGCTGGCACACCTGCCAGCATTCACCTCCTGTGTCAAGCGGATCTCGTGTTCGCACGTGAGCGGAATCGATTCCATACCGGTAAACGTCGACATGCCTCAGATAGATGCGGTTTAAGTACAGCCAAGTCATTGTAAGCCGACGAAATGCCGGGGTCCTGGTGGAGGCGAGTCGGCCCGTGTCGCGAGCATCTCTGAGGCTCACGCATTTAGTCTAGTGGAGAGCCGACTCATCCTTGGCCAATGGATGAGCGTAAGGAGACCGAGCGGATGAGTTACATGCCCGATGCAAAACGATACGAAGCAGCCACTTTCCGGCGATGCGGCAGATCCGGCCTGGTCCTGCCGCCTGTCTCCCTGGGGCTGTGGCAGAACTTTGGCGGCGCCGATGTCTTCGAGACCGGCCGGGCGGTGATCCGCCGTGCCTTCGACCGTGGCGTGACGCACTTCGACCTGGCGAACAACTATGGCCCGCCATATGGATCTGCAGAGGAGAATTTCGGAGAGATCCTGCGGAAGGATTTTCGCAACTATCGCAATGAACTGGTGATCTCCACCAAGGCCGGCTGGGATATGTGGCCCGGTCCCTACGGTGTGGGCGGCTCCCGAAAGTATCTCCTGACTTCCCTCGATGAAAGCCTGCGACGCATGGGGCTGGAGTATGTAGATATCTTCTACTCCCACCGCCCGTCGGTGGATGTTCCATTGGAAGAGACCATGGGCGCGCTCGCCCGCGCCGTTCGCCAGGGAAAAGCACTGTACGTGGGCATTTCGTCCTATAGCCCGGAACGGACACGGGATGCTTACCGTATCTTGCAGAGCGAGGGCGTGCCCTTGCTCATCCATCAGCCTTCCTACTCCATGATGAATCGCTGGGTAGAGCGGGAACTGCTGGGGACGCTGGATGAGCTGGGAGTAGGATGCATCGCCTTCTCACCGCTGGGTCAGGGGCTGCTCACCAATAAATATCTGCACGGAGTGCCGGAAAATTCCCGTGCCAAGGCAGAGGGCTCTTTTCTAAAGGAATTCTTGAGTGAGGCGAACCTGAACCATGTGCGTGCGCTCAACGGGCTCGCTCAGCGGCGCGGGCAGACGCTGGCGCAGATGGCAATTGCCTGGGTGCTGCGCGATCAGCGGGTGACCTCCGCACTTATCGGAGCACGCAATGTGGAGCAGCTCGACAACTCTCTCGATGCGATGCAGCGGCCGCACTTCAGTGACGAAGAGTTGAAGGAGATCGACAAGTTTGCCCACGACGGATCGATCGATCTTTGGAAGGATGCGCGTGAGGGCGTAAGCTGACCGCCTCCTACTAGTGATGTGCGCCTCCACCAGGCAGGAGCGAAAATACTTGGGTGCAATCCCGATATACGTTGGCAACTCGCGCGGAGATATGGGCCGCCAGGCGGCCAGCGACGTGGCTGCTGAATTGCGCCGTCGATTGGCTGTCCAGCATCGCGTGAGGATGATCTTTGCGGCTGCACCAAGCCAATCTCCGATGCTGGAAGCGCTCCTCCGCGAACTTGACATCGATTGGGGCCGGGTCTCCGCTTTCCATATGGACGAATACCTCGGTCTGCCGGAAGACGCCCCGCAGCGCTTTGCCGTGTGGCTCAGCAGGGCTCTGTTTGACCGGCTTCCGTTCGCTGAAGTTCATCTCCTCTCCGCAGGAGACGACCCGTCACAGTCGGCAGACAGGTATGCACAAAAACTAAATGAGGCTCCCATCGATCTTGTCTGCCTGGGTGTCGGCGTCAACGGGCACCTGGCCTTCAATGATCCGCCCGCGGACTTTGATGACCCAGCCTCTGTAAAGATCGTTCATTTAGATGAGATATGCCGGCAGCAACAGGTAAGCGACGGGTGCTTTAGCACTCTCGAAGAAGTGCCGAGAAGCGCGCTTACCCTCACGATCCCTCGCTTGCTTGCCGCGCACCGGATCTATTGCTGCGTGCCTGGGCCACAGAAACGCAGAGCCGTGGCCCACATGCTCGAGGGGCCAATTGGGGCGGACTGTCCCGCCACGGCGCTGCGGCTACATCCGCACTGCGTGCTCTATTTGGATCCTGACGCTGCTCCCGATGGAATGACATCGAATCGCGAATACCGCGGCGCGATGGCGAGTTCGCTCAATAATTCAAGGAAATGAGAGACCCCGCCGTCAATATGGATTCTGAATGCGTGCCTGCGAGCCTTGCGATTCGATGCCGTACTTATCTGCCAGCCACGCTCTCATAGACCGCGGGAAGGTCTCGGCGATCTCCTGCCACGTGACCAACTGCAATCGGGAGCGGAGTGAGGCAACTTTCACGGCCCTGGCAACCGCGAACCAGGCGTCGATCAGGTCGGGACGACGGGAATCGCAGATCACGCAGTAACGAGTCCCCTGCCCTGCGAAAGCAGAGAGAACGCCCCGAATCAACTGGTAATGAAGATACGATTGGGCTGTCTGCGGCAGCAGCTCAGCATCGAACACGGACGCAAAGTCGCGATACCGCTCGACCCAGAGGCGGGGAGCCCGCTGAAACTCTGCCTCCGTCAGCTTCGCTTCGATCAAAAGATCTCCGATGCGGAGGTCTATCTCGGTACGCTCGACGTTATTTGCGATGAGCGGGATGCGCGGCTTGCAGCCGAACTCAAGGCGCTCCGGCGCTTCGGTCCCGAGCAGGAGACGGAGGGAGCTATCCGCCGCAAAAGCTCGCGGGTGGCAAAAAATATTCATCAAAAGCGCGTCGGAACTAGCAGCGGCGTCCAGTTCTCCGCGCTCAGCATCATGACTGGGAAGGGTGCGCCGCGCCGACGTGTGAGACTTGCCAAGCCGGCGACTCCATTCCGGCCTCCTGCGGATGCACTTATACGAAACCGGGTGAAAATTTCCATGTGTGGCGTCCGCGGCCTCGCGGAATATGACGGCCGGCAGATTTCCGATCGTGCATTCGTGCGGCAGGCCATTGGCCGCGGCCCAGGAGAGCGCGCGCAAACTGAGCTCCTGACGCAGCCGCCCCGCGTAGCCGGTCACTGGGCTACGGCCTCAATAGCGCGGAATTGAGAGTTAGCCAGCACGTCCGCAGCTTAGGGGAAGCGCTTGTGGAAAGGCAAACAATCGGCGAAGGCCCCCTAGCCATTCTCACGCGCAACCTCTTGGTAGCTTTCGAACTTCGAGGATGCGGCAGGAAACGGATTCCACTTTCACGCGAGCTTCCTTTCACTTTCGGGCGCGCATCCGATGAATTGAATGCGAACTGGACCGAAATTTCCGGTCGCAACTCGGGCTCCCGCAATCTCAAACAAGAGTTTCTTAAACGGAATCTTAGCGGCCCCTGTGGCTGACGACCTGAAGGCCGGGCTGTGAAGAGGTGCATAACACCCCCTTAAAGACCGCTTTGAGCGAGAGAGTATGGCAGATGACGAGAAGGTCTATACGGTAGAAGTGGATATTCGTGGGTGCAGCAGTTGCGGCA
Organism: uncultured Acidobacteriaceae bacterium; assembly: GCA_963712845.1. Taxonomy (GTDB): domain Bacteria; phylum Acidobacteriota; class Terriglobia; order Terriglobales; family Acidobacteriaceae; genus KBS-83. Next base: position 55,817 of record CAVQJM010000031.1, on the reverse strand, counting down.
AAGAGGCGGGATATACGGTTGTCGGTCCTGACGGCGTTGAGGAATGCGCGGTCTATAACGACCGCGAAGTAGCCGAAGAGATTGCCGACCTCATGAACAATGCATATGAGCTAGGACGAAAATCTGCGGCTTGAGAAGAGACCGGCGCGCGGCCATGAATTGGCGAACGGCCTTAGGGATCGCGAAGCGTTACCATTGGGCGTGCGCCTGCCGGTACAGCCTCCCATCCCGCCGATGCTTGCGAAGCGGCTTGATGAGCTTCCCCATGATGGCACATGGATTTTTGAGCCCAAATGGGACGGATTCCGTGCGCTGATTTTTCGCGATGAAGACGAGATCCTGATTCAGAGCCGCGACGAAAAATCACTCAACCGCTACTTTCCCGAGTTAATCGAGCCGATCCTTCAGCGGCTACCCAAACGTTGTGTCGTGGATGGCGAAGTCGTGATTGCCAGCAATGGCGCGCTGGATTTCGATGCTCTGCAGCTTCGTATTCATCCTGCCGCATCGCGGGTGAAGCTTTTGTCGAAACAGTCGCCTGCGTCCTTTGTGTGCTTCGATTTGCTTTGCGAGGGAGACCACGATCTGTGTGGTGAGGCATTTGATCGGCGGCGCGCACGGCTTGAGAAGCTGCTCATATCTGCCGCGCCGCCACTGCATCTGACGCCGGCGACGCACGATCGAACGGTCGCATCCGATTGGTTTCGCCGTTTTGAAGGCGCCGGGCTCGACGGAGTGATGGTAAAGCCGCTGCACGGTTCCTATGAGCCCGGCAAGCGGGTCATGTTCAAGGTCAAGCATGAGCGCGACTGCGACTGCGTTGTCGCCGGCTTTCGCTGGTACAAAGACGCGGAAGGCGAAGCGATTGGCTCGCTTCTGCTTGGGCTCTTTGACGAGTCCGGAGCGCTGCAGCACGTGGGTGTCTGCGCCAGCTTTACAAAGGAAAAGCGGCGAGAGCTTTTGGAATTCCTGACGCCTTATCGCGAGGATGCGCTGACAAATCATCCCTGGGCATCGTGGGCAGACGACGAAGCCGCGGCTGGAAGGCGTATGCCGGGCGGGCAGAGTCGTTGGAGCCAGGGCAAGGACCTGTCGTGGGAGCCGCTGCGTCCAGAACTTGTGGTGGAGGTGGCTTACGAACACATGCAAGGGAGACGCTTCCGTCACATGGCCCACTTCCGCAGATGGCGCACGGATAAGCCGCCGGGCGACTGCACATATGCTCAACTCGAGGTTGTTGTGCCGCACGAGTTAGAGCAGATTTTCTCCAGCGGCCGCTAGCCTTCTTCATCCTTCACGTGTGGGATCGTCGTCCGGATCAGGAGTTTCCTGTGGTGGCCGCACCTCTTCCGGAACGTGGCGCAGATTCACCCGAATGCGTGTCCAGGTAGAGGATCTCCCCCGCATTCTGTCGACCAGGACATCATCTACCGCGAGATGTGCGGCTACTTCCGAATATTTCTTCTTCCATCTCTCGAGGCCTGCCAGAGCGGTTTCTTCGCTTGGAGACTTCGCAATCACTAGAAGCGGCATCCTCGTTCGCGAGTTGCTGCCGGACTTCTTCGCCGCGGTGGTCTTCGCAGCAGACTTCGCGCGTGAGGGAGAGACGCGCGGCGATTCGCCTTCCGCCTTGCGAAAATGCGGCGGCCACGGCGCGTCGCCAAGACCCGCTGATTCGTCCCGGGCCGCCAGATCCAGCAATGATTCGAGTGAGCCTGCCGATGCATCGATCTCTGCGTGTGGATCGCCGAGTTCTGCAAATCGCTTCGGCATGGTGAGCACAGTAAAATCCGCCGGGTCGCAGTCGCAGACCTCATGCCAGTGTAGCGGCGCGGACACGCGAGCATCAGGAAGCGGACGCACGGAATAGGCGGAAGCTGTCGTCCGGTCTTTGGCATTCTGGTTGTAATCGAGGAAGACGCCGTGCCGCTCTTCCTTCCACCACTTCGAACTGGCGAGAGCGGGAAGGCGCCGCTCCACTTCACGCGAGAGCGCCAGGGCAGCGCGACGCACTTCGGTGAAGCTCCAGCACGGATGGATCCGTACGATGACGTGCATGCCCCGCGAGCCGCTGGTCTTCGCCCAGCCGTGAAGACCGCTTTCGTCAAGCAACGACTTCACCTCTATTGAGACCCGACGGACATCTGCCCACGAAACGCCCGGCCCGGGATCGAGGTCGACCCGCAACTCGTCGGGATGCTCAAGATCGCGGGACCGTACAGGATGTGGATGCAGCTCGATGCATCCCAGGTTGACGATCCAGGCGAGGCCCGCCGTATCGTCGACCACGACTTCCTCAGCAGTCCTGCCCGAGGGGAAGGACAGCGTGACGGTTCGCAGCCAGGATGGACGCTCGGAAGGGGCTCGTTTTTGGTAGAAGGCTTCGCCCTCGGCGCCATTCACGAAGCGTTTCAGAACGATCGGCCGATCCTGAATTCCGTTTAGAGCGCCCGGCGCAACTGACAAGTAATATTGCGCGATGTCGAGTTTTGAAAGCTTGATCTGCTTCGAGAAATACAGCTTATCGGGATGGGTAATACGGACCTCGTGCCCGTCGATCGACAGTATCTCGGCACCTTCTTCTTGTTTCACGCCACTAGGCTACACCTGACCGTCCATCAGAAACTTTTCACCCATGGTTCTGGCAATCGGCATTGCACCTCTTTGTTCTGACAGCAGCGCATACGTTTCCAAAGGTCCCCAAACGATTGGCTCCGAGCTCGGCTCCATCGGGCGATGAGAGCGTCGTGCCCTTGTTTCATGAATGCAAACTTTTCTGAATCAAGCGAGGGCCTCTGCCCGCATCCTACTGGTGAGCACTATGCCCGTGTCGTCCTCCATCCCGCTTCGTCGATTCGGCAAGTCCGATGTGAAGGTATCTGCCCTGGGTCTGGGCGGCCATCATCTGGGCGCGGCCAGAGATGAACAGACCGCGGTCGACATCGTACATCAAGCGATCGATGGCGGAGTCACGTTCTTTGACAACTGCTGGGAATACAACCGGGGCAAGTCCGAAGACTGGCTGGGAAAGGGTTTGAGGGGGCATCGCAAAGAGGTTTTCCTCATGACCAAGGTCTGCACTCATGGCCGGGATGCCTCTCTCGCGACGCAGATGCTGGAGCAGAGTTTGCGCCGTCTGCAGACGGACTATCTCGACCTTTGGCAAGTCCACGGCGTCAGCTTCCAGAATGATCCCGATTTGTTTATCCGTCCCGGCGGTGCAGCGGAGGCTCTGCTCAAGGCGAAGCGCGACGGCAAGGTCAGGTTCCTGGGCTTCACCGGCCATAAGGACCCGGATGTTCACCTCGCGATGCTGAATACCGGCTTCCCTTTCGATGCCGTACAGATGCCGCTCAATCCTTTCGACGCGAATTTCTTTAGCTTCGAGCAAAAGGTGGTGCCCGTGTTGCGGGAGCGCGGTATTGCACCATTGGGGATGAAGCCGATCGGCGGCCACGGTGAACCTGTGCAGAAAGGTATCTTCACGGCGCAGGAGTTACTCCGCTACGCCATGTCGTTGCCGGTCACAACTACCATCACAGGCGTATCGGACCTCGACATCCTCAAACAGAATCTCGAAGTTGCCCAGGGTTTCACTCCGCTGCAGCAGAGTGAGATGGACGCTCTTCGAAAGCGCGCGAAACCGTACGCCGGCGACGGGCACTTCGAGCTATATAAAACATCGCTCAAATTTGATAACCCTGAGGCACGCATACCCCATGGCTTTCCGCTCGACATGCAACAGGTCGAGGTCAGGCAGATGATTGACGAGACGCAAAACACCGGCCGTCCGTACCCTCAAGTTAAAGATTCGCCCGGCGTGTAGGAGTGAGATATCTTCATGATCGCTTCCGAGAACAACAGTCCTGAAACTGCCGGCAAGCTGGCAGATTTGACGCGAAGACGGTTCCTTCAGGGAGCGGCGGTCACTGGTGCGTCGGCCGTGCTGCCTGCCGCGGCTTCAACCGTTGTGGCTTCAACTGCAGAGAAAGGCGCGCAGGCAGCAACTCCGGCCGATTCCGATTCGGCTGCCCGGCTTCCGAATCCGATCGTCCCAAGTGCGCAGGCAAGCTACGGAGGAGCGACACCCAGCTTCCAGGTTCCCAAACGCCCCATGGGCAAGACCGGCCTCGAGGTCTCGATCATTGGTCTGGGCGGCTATCACATTGGCGCAGTCGCTGGCCAGCAAGAGGTCAACAACATGGTCGCCAAGGCGCTGGATCACGGAATCAATTTTTTTGATAATGCCTGGGAGTACCACGGAGGTATGAGCGAAGAGCGTGTGGGCATCGCGCTGAAGGGCAAGCGAGACCAGGCAATTGTCATGACCAAGGTATGTACGCACGGCCGCAAGAAAGATGTCGCCATGCGGATGCTCGAGGAGTCACTGACGCGGCTTCAAACCGATCACCTGGATGTGTGGCAGGTGCACGAGGTGATCTATTACAACGATCCGGAGCGTGCGTACGAGCAGGATGGGGTTCTGGAAGCCTTGGCGGTGGCGAAACAGCAAGGAAAGGTCCGCTTCGTCGGCTTCACCGGTCACAAGAATCCGTCGATCCACCTGGAGATGCTCAACCGCGGCTTTGCCTTCGATACCGTTCAGATGCCTATCAATCCCTTCGATCCAAGCTTCCGCTCTTTCGAGCGCGAGGTGCTGCCTGTGGCCGTGCAGAAGGGCATGGCGGTCTTTTCCATGAAGAGCATGGGTGGTTCCGGGGAGCCCCTTGTCCACGGAGCGCTCACTCCCACCGAAGCACTTTCGTATGCGATGAGTGTTCCGGGTGTCTCGACCACGATTTCCGGCATGGATTCGATGGCTGTCCTCGACCAGAATCTGGAGATCCTGCACAGCTTCAAGCCTCTTGATGAAAAGCAGATGGCCGACCTGCGCGAACACGGTCGTCAATTCAACGACGGCCGCTATGAATTGTTCAAGAGCACGCTGAAATACGATGGCGACCTCGGCCGTGAACAACACCAGTTCCCCACCCCCGCCGAGCTGCCAGCTTGATTCGGTCGACTTGGTGAGATCAGGTCCAGCTACGAATCGATGGTTCCCAGGCTCCCATCGGCACTTCTGAGACGGAAACGTTAGCACCGCATCGCCACTGGCCATTATGATGGGCGCGCGATACCAGCGCAGGTTTCCAGCGCTCCCAATCTTCGATGTCCATACGGCGGCATGACTTGAATGGCTAACACCAGGATCGTGGACGGCTCCACTGCAGATTTCTCTGCTCCGGATTCCAAGCGCAGCTACAACCGTTTTCTCTTGCTAGTGGCCGGCCTCGGCGGCCTGCTCTATGGGGTGGACGTCGGCATCATCGGCGGAGCCCTGCCCTATCTAGAAGCCACCTCGCGGCTGACCGCCGGACAGCTTTCCATTATCGTAGCCGCGGTCCTGCTTGGCAGCGTTATCTCGACCTTGTTTGCCGGACTGCTGGCAGACTGGATGGGTCGTAAGCGCCTGATGATGCTCAGCGGGTTGGCGTTCGTTGCCAGCATCCCGATCATTGCGCTCTCGCACGGTTATGAGCCACTTTTTTTCGGGCGCTTATTGCAGGGCGTCAGCGGCGGCCTGATTGGGGTGGTGGTGCCGCTTTATCTGGCCGAATGCCTCGCGGCAGCGCATCGCGGCAAGGGCACGGCAGTTTTTCAGTGGCTGCTGACACTGGGCATCGTTGTGGCCGCGTTGATCGGAATTTACTACAGCTATCGGGTTGAGGCCGTCACCCGCATTGCGAGTGCCGCAGCCATCTTCACGTTCAAGGACCAGGCATGGCGGCGCATCTTTTGGGTCTCGCTTCCTCCGGGGATTCTGTTTGTTCTGGGCAGCTTGTTCGTGGCGGAGTCTCCACGCTGGCTTTTTGTGCGCGGTAAGAAGGAACAGGCGTATGTGGCGTTGCTCCGCTCGCGAACTCCAGAACAGGCAGCGGTCGAGTTGAATGAGATGGAGGAGACGGCGCTGGTCAGGACGTCATCTTCCTCGTCAGGAAAACAGATCAAGGACTCGCTGCTCCGGCGAAAGTACGTCATTCCTTTCCTGCTGGCCTGTGTCATTCTCGCCTGTAACACGGCGACAGGCATCAACTCGATCGTCGCCTATAACACCAACATCCTGCTGCAAAGCGGTTTGACTGACCTACACGCCCATTGGGGCTACGTCCTGTTCACCATCGTCAATTTTCTGATGACGATCGTCGGCATGATGTTGATAGATCGTAAGGGCCGCAAATTTCTTTTCATTCTCGGCACAGCGGGTGTTACCTGTTCGCTGATCCTGGTAGGGCTGCTCTTCATAACAACGGAACGGACTAACCTGGACTGTAGAAGCATTGTGCAGTCGATGGTTGGGGCCGATCAGACGCTAACTCTTCCCTTCGATGCAGCGGAGGCGAAGAGACTGCTTGCGGCGAAAGGGTATAACGGCAGCGAGATCAATAGCGCTCGCGCGTCGCTGGCGGTTATTTACTCGTATGGCGACTTCACAGCTTCCACCAGCTTCGTCCGCTCCGACGACCAGGGCGCCGCACCGATTCAGATCGCCCGCGACAACTGTGTGCCAAACAACAAGGTGGAAGCATTCTTCAAGAATCCTTTCGGCAATCTCGATGCCGCACGCACCGCCCCCTTGAAAATCGAACGAGCATCGATTGGCCGCGTCCCGGATGCGGGACATGGCTGGCTGGTAGCCATCGGCCTCTATCTATTTGTGGCATTCTATGCCACCGGCCCAGGTGTGGCCGTATGGCTCGCTCTTTCCGAACTCATGCCAACGCGCATCCGGTCCAATGGCATGAGCGTTGCGCTGGTCCTCAATCAATTGGTGTCAACCACACTGGCTGTCATCTTTCTGCCGGTGGTCAGTAAGTACGGCTATTCCGCGATGTTCTTTCTCTTCGCCGGCTTTACCGTGATCTATCTAATCACGGTGACGTTCTTCCTTCCCGAGACAAAGGGAAAGACTCTGGAGGAAATCGAGCGGTACTTCGAAGAACCTACGACGGCATGAGACACAGTTTCGAATGAACATCACAACTCTTCCTGCAGTCACTCAGCTTGCATGGCTGGAGCAGCGCAAGATCTCGGCCGTCGAATTGGCGGACGAACATATTCGCCAGATCGAGCTCCTCAATCCGGTACTAAATGCCATCATCGATTTCGATGCCGAGCGGGTCCGTGCCCAGGCGCGCCAGGCCGGTTCCGGCGTTCTGGCTGGACTTCCGCTCACTATCAAATCTTCCATCGCGGTCCGGGGGCATCGGTGTGAGATCGGCAGCGTATTGCGTCGAGGCAAGGTCGCGGAGGCCGATGCAGAAGCAGTTGTCCGACTGCGCAGCAACGGCGCCGTCTTTCTTGGAAGCACCAACTGCCCCGAGTTTCTGATGGCATATGAAACCGACAACCTGCTCTATGGAAAAACCAGTAACCCGTGGGATCTCGATCGCTCTGCTGGGGGATCGAGCGGCGGCGAGGCGGCCGCGATTGCCGCAGGCCTATCTGCCGGCGGCTTAGGCAGCGATAGTGGCGGGTCCGTGCGCGAGCCGGCACACTTCTGCGGCATCTGCGCGCTCAAGCCTACTCCGAGGCGCGTGCCTGGACGCGGGCATCATCCGCCCTGCATTGGACCCTTCTCTATACTCGGCGCCATCGGGCCGATGGCTCGCACCGTAGCCGACCTAAGCCTTCTCTTTCAGTTGCTGGCGATGCAGGACCCACTTGATCCCGTAAGTCCGCCCGTCCCCCTGCGTCCAGTCTCGATGGAGGATGCGAAACGTATTCCCATCGGATGGTTTGAAGACGATGGGCTAACCCCCGTCACCGCAGAGACGCGCGATGCTGTCCGGGATGCCGCGCGAGCGTTGGAGCGGCAGGGCTTCGATGTTAGGCCATTCCGTCCCGCATGGCTGGAGGCCGCACGCGAGTTATGGTGGAAGTTTTTTGTGCAGTGCGGCGCGATGTTCTATGCTCCAACCATTCGTGGACACGAAGAAGAGTTAAGCCCAATCTTCAAGAACTTCCTGGAAATTGCACGCGCCGAACCGCCCCTGACAGCAGAATCTCTGCTGCAGGCGTGGGCGGATTGCGATACGATTCGCGGCAGGCTGCTGGCGGAGATGCGTGAGGTCCCAATTCTGTTAACGCCGGTTTGCGCAGTGCCCGCCTTTCGCCACGGCGAGCGGGAGTGGAAGATCGACGGCACAGCCATTGGCCATCTTGACGCAATGCGCTATACCCAATGGTTCAACGTGCTTGCATCGCCGGCTGCAGTCGTTCCTGTCGGCACCTCCTCCCAGGGCCTGCCTATAGGTGTACAGGTGGCCGGCTGTCCCTTTGAAGATGAGAGCGTGCTGGCTGTAGCTGCCGCAGTCGAGCGTGAGTTTGGTTATCGGCCCCCGTCGCTCGCCGGGTAGTTCCCATCGGCGAGGGCGAACTGACGCTCCCGCAATACCAGGCAAAGTCAGGCAGGCAGCGCTCAAGTGCGCGTTCCTGTGGAATCGACTCCACAATCCCAAAATCGCAGTTATCGATACCATCGCCGGTCAGGTAGAGTGTCTAAGCAGTCCCTGAAGGCTGAATGGCAAGAAATGCGCAAATCGGCGAAGCCACCAAACTTAATGCGAAAACGAACGTCGGATATCACAGAGCCAAGAGTCACGCTGAAGACCCTTGCCGAGCATCTGCACCTGACCGCAGGCACGATTTCGGCGGCCTTGAACGATTCGGCGGCAGCCCGTGCGATTCCTGAGCACACCAAGAGGCGGATTATAGAAGCAGCGCGGGAGCTCAACTACAAGCCTAACTATTTCGCCCGCTCCTTGCGCCTGCAGCGCACCAACACCATCGGCGTGATCACCCAGCAGATCGGGGATCCCTACGGGTCCGGCATCATCAACGGCATCGAAGAGTATCTGCGGAACTCGGAATACTTCTTCCTGACCGTGATCCATCGGCACGATCAGCGTGTTTTGCAGAATTACTCGCAGATGCTGCTGACGCGCGGTGTTGAGGGATTCATCACGGTCGATACGTCGATCAAAGAGCAGCCTACGCTCCCCACAGTCGCCGTCGCCGGACACCGGCATGTACCCGGCGTCACCAATATCACCATCGATCACAAGGTCGCTGCACGTCTGGCGCTCACTCACCTGCTGGAAAACGGACACCGAGAGATCGCATTTCTAAAGGGGCAAAAGGATAGCTCAGACTCCAGGACACGCTGGTTGGCGATCTGCGATGTCGCGAAAGAGCTCGGAGTGCGAGTGCGGCAAGAACTGACGGTCCAGATCGAGACCGATCTCGCGACTCCGGAGCTTGGCTATCCTGCGGCAAAGGTGTTGCTTGCCCGCAAGCAACATTTCACTGCACTCTTCGCATACAACGATATCTCTGCGATCGGTGCTATCCAGGCATTCCATGAGGCGGGTTTGCGCGTGCCGGAAGACGTCTCAGTGGTTGGATTCGACGACATACCATTAGCAGTCATTTTCAAACCAGAGTTGACGACTATCTGCCAGCCGCTGCTGCGCATGGGTCAGATTGCTGCCAAGACAATCATCGATCAGATTGAGAAAACGGCAGAGTATGTGCCGGAAATCATGATTGAGCCGGAACTCATTCGGCGCGCGTTCATCTGGGCGCGTAAAAAAAGGCGTCGCGCCGCAGAAATGATGTTCGGAGGTGCGGACTGCCAACGGCAGAACCGCTCATTGCGAGGCTGCCAGCAGCGATCTCGCATTCCCGCGATAGATGCGTTCGAGGACCGCATCCGGCAGATTCAGACCGTAGATCTGCCATCGCCCCTGCCGGGAAGCATGCGAGGGATAGTCGAAGTATTCATCTTCGGTTTCAAAGAACCGGTAATGCGAGCGATACATCGATTCCTCCGGCAACAGGTCCGCGCCGAAGAGAATGCGATCCGCGAAGCGGAGAAAGAAGCGCCGAGCGGTAAACGGCTGACGGCCCAACTCAGCCACGCGTGCCGACATGTCGAGCTGGACATTCGGGTAGGCCTCAAGCATGGCGGCGAGCGCCGCGAGCTCCTCCGGTTGTTCGCCCATATGGGCCGCGACGAAGCGGGTCTTCGGATGCCGTGCAAAAACGCGGTTTCGCTGTGCGAGCAGTTCTTCCCTGCTGAATGCAGAACCATAGAAGCTCCAGTCCGGATGCGCTGACAGTTCTTCGAAACGCTCGTTGTGCGCATCCGTAGGCAGGAAGAATGCAGCGGGATCCGCGGTGTGGAACATGATGAAGACGCCCAACTCCGCCGCACGCGCGAAGAGTAGATCCAGTCGCGGATCGTCGATGCCCAGCAGCGAGCCATCGCGATCATGCAGCCGCAGGCCCAGGTCTTTCCAGATCTTCATGCCGATCGCGCCTGCAGCCACGCATTGCTCCAGCCGGCGGACGGATCGATCGAAGAATCCGTCTTCACTCAAGATCGCGCCAGTCCATCCACGCGATCGTGGAGAAGCGGCCCGGGGACGCTGCGCGCAATCGCGCAAGGCTCTCGATGCCATCGGTGCCCGGTTTCATGGTGATGTTCACCAGGTGCTCGATGCCGCAGGCATCCATGATGCGCAACACCTCCGCGGGCTCCATCCCATCGATGTGGTTATGGAAATCGATCGCGGGAAACTTCGGCCGCTCGATCGGGTGTTCCGCCACGCGGAGCATCGATTGCGGCGTGAAATCGCTCAGGTTCAAGGTGACCTTGCTCGCGGCGGCCATCATCGAGACGAACGGATCGCGCATATCACCTGGCATGTTGGCTCCCATCGTTCTCTGTCACGGCACATTCGAGGTCGCTGACACTCATGCGCCGCACTCCGCAACGGAAACCTGGTGCGAGTTAAGGAAGCCTGCAAGAGTCTCGCGGTCAGGCTGGGCAGCGGTTCCGCCAACCCCGGTCGCAGAGAGGGCACCGGTCGCATTCGCCAGCAGCAGACAATCCCGCAACGGACGCTTCGTGAGCATGCCGTGCACGAAACCTGCGGCGAAGGAATCACCCGCACCGGTTGTATCCACCGCGTTCACGCTGAATGCCTCAAGGTGAATCTTCTCAGCTCCGCGTACGGCGGTTGCTCCTTCCCTGCCCTGCTTTACGACGGTACAGGCCGTGCGCTCAGCGAGTATCGCAATGGCTTCGGGTGTCTTCGACGTGCCAGTCAGAGCCTGCGCTTCCTGTTCGTTTACGAACACAATATTGGCAGAGCGGATGACATCCCATATCTCCGGCGACCAACCCTGCGACGGATCGGAGTTGGGATCGAAAGAGACCGTAAGTCCAGCAGCCTTCGCCTCACGGATCAGCCGCGGAAAATCCGGACGCAGACGCTCCTGCAAAAAGTATGAAGTCAGATGCAGATGCCGAAAGCCGTCGAACAGGTTGGCAGGCAAGTCGCCATATCCGAGGTCTGCGATAGCGCCGAGGTGAGTGACAAGCGCGCGATCACCACGGGCGCTCAACACGATCGTGGCGCCAGTCGGTCGCAATGACAGCAGCAGGCGGTCCGTTGAAATACCCGCATTCCGCAGCTCTTCGCGGCAAAAGCGGCCAAAATCATCGTCGCCCGTCTTGCTGACGAAGCCGACCGGATGACCGAGACGTGCAATGCCGCTCGCAAAGATCGCCGAAGCGCTGCCCAGCACCATACGCATCTCCTGGGCGAGCACTTCGCTCCCGAGGACAGGTGGCGAGGCCATTCCGGAGAGGACGATATCCACGTTCAGTTCGCCGACCACCAGCACAGCGGGAAGCACGCGTTCAGGACTCCTTTTCGTCGATTGTGGCAATCGTTCGGTTATCGATTGTTTCGCCGTTTACTTTCTTTTTGTTTCGATTCATTGCTCCGAGTGTAATACAATCCTCGACTGTTGGTTGTGGGTTGGGTTGGTGACGGAGGGCTGTGTGGATGCGCTGAGTGCTTTGTTGGGATTGCCGGGCCGGCGGGGAGCTGAGCATACGGCCGAAGAGATTGCCCAGCAACCGCAGACCTGGCCGGGCACGCTGGCGCTGTGCCGACACCAACGGGACGGGCTTCGGCGCCTCCTGGCGAACGCACCGGGGCCGGTGCTGCTGGCGGGCGCGGGTACATCGGACTTTGTCGGCAGGTCGCTGGAGCGGCTGCTGGAACAGCGCTGGCGGCGGCCGGTGCGCGCGGTGGCCAGCACGGAGCTGCTGACGGGCATGGACGAGTGGGTTCGTCCAGCGGAATCGGCTCTGTGCATCTCGTTTTCGCGGTCCGGGGACAGCTCGGAGGGCGTGGCGGTCATGGAGGAGATGATGCACCGCTTTGGCCGTGTCGCGCACCTGGTCATCACCTGCAATGCCGACGGCGCCATGGCGAAGCTGGCGCAGGGACGCGCGGGAGCGTACGCGCTGGTGCTCGATCCGGCGACCAACGATCGCGGTCTGGCGATGACCAGCTCGTTTTCCAACATGGTGGTGGCGGGGCAGGCGCTCGGATATCTGGAGCATCTGGATGAGTACGCGACGAGCCTGCAGCAGCTTACGGCGAGCGCGCAGTCGCTGCTACCGCGGGCAGCCGATGCCGCAGCGAAGTTGGCGAAGAGCGGGTTTACTCGCGTGTGCTTTTTGGGTTCGGGCGCGCTGATGCCTACGGCCGCAGAGTCCGCGCTGAAGGTGCAGGAGCTGACGGCGGGACGCATCTTCACGATGTCGCAATCCTTCCTCGGGCTGCGGCACGGGCCACTGTCGTTCCTCGACCGGCAGACACTCGTGGTCGCCTATCTCGCATCGGACGAAACGACGCGGTTGTACGAGACCGATCTGCTTCGCGAGCTCAGCGACAAGAAGCTGGGGGCAACGATTGCTGTTACGGGATTTGCTTTGCCGCGCAAGGTATTGGACAGCGCGGACGTGGCGCTTGAGCTGGATCTTGACCTTGGGCAGCACCCTCGCAATGCGCCGCCGGACGCGCTGCGGCCGCCGCTGGACGTGATCTTCGGCCAGTTGCTGGGAATGTTCTGCTCGCTTGAAGCGGGGCTGAAGCCGGATACGCCGAGCCCATCGGGCGCGATCTCGCGGGTGGTCTCACACGTCAGAATCCACCCCACGGCTGAGCGGCCCGTGCACCCTGTTCCGGAGATCCAGTGATCGCATCGAAGCGCTGTTTGCCCCGCACTTTCGCTGCCGTGTCGCTCTCCGCTCTGCTCGCCCTCGCGCTGAGCACCGATGGCCGGAGCGAACGACATGGTGCGCAGCAGGCGAGTGCCGTCAGCGCCGGAGACGTGGTCGCCTCGATTGCGAACTCGACGGAGGGGCGCATCGGCAATCGCGTGATTGAGGCGCGCTGGCCGCTCCATGAAGGCAGGCCGGCCGCGCTGGAGGTACGCGATCTGCGCGATGGGCAGGTGCTGCAGTTGAGCGGCCCGTTCCGCATCGCCGTGGCCGATGGACACGTGTTGGCACCGGCAGAGATGACGCTGCTGGCGCCGGCGCGAGTGGAACAACTGGCTCCCGATCCACGCGCGACCGTCGGGGCGGAACAGTTGCCCGGCACCGCCGTCCACTACCGGCTGGGGGATCCCGCTGGCCGCTTCGAAGTGGACTGGGCTGTGGTGATGCGCCAAGGCGCGCACTATGTCCGGCAGGTGCTCACCATCACGGCAGGCAAGGAAGATGTGGCTATCACACGCGTTTCCCTGATCGATGTGACCGCGCCACAGATACGCCCACAGATGCGTCTAACCGGCACGGTAAAGGGCACACCGCTGGTTGCTGGCGACTTCTTCCTCGGCTTTGAACATCCGCTTTCCACCAGCAGCGTGGTACATGAACGTGGCGTGGCCGAGATGGAGCGCATACTGCCGCTGCGCGCGGGACAGACCGTAACCTATTCCTCCGTTGTTGGCGTGGCTGCGCCGGGCCAGATGCGGCGCGACTTTCTGGCCTACATCGAACACGAGCGCGCGCACCCGTACCGCACCTTTCTGCACTACAACAGCTGGTACGACATCGGCTACGAAAACCCCTACACCCAGGACCAGGCGGTCGACCGGATCAACACCTTCGGCCGCGAGCTGCACGACAAGCGCGGCGTGACCCTGGACTCCTTCATGTTCGACGACGGATGGGATGACACGGCGGGCATGTGGACGTTCCGCAAAGACTTCAAAGACGGCTTTCTTCCGCTGAAGGAAGCGGCTGCAAAGTACGGCACGGCGCCCGGCGTGTGGCTCTCTCCGTGGGGCGGCTATGCACAGGCAAAGCAAGACCGCATTGCCGAGGGACAGCGCGAAGGGTACGAGATCGAGAACGGCGGCTTTGCGCTCTCCGGGCCGAAGTACTATGCGCGCTTCCATGAAGTCTGTATGGAGATGGTGAAGAAGTACGGCGTGAACCAGTTCAAGTTCGACGGCACGGGCAACGTGGACACGGTGGTGAAAGGCAGCGCCTTCGACAGCGATTTCGACGCGGCCATTCACCTTATCGGCGACCTGCGTCAGGTGAAGCCGGACCTGTACATCAACCTGACCACGGGCACCTATCCCTCGCCCTTCTGGCTAATGTATGCAGACTCGATCTGGCGCGGCGGCGATGACCACAGCTTTGCGGGGGTAGGCCCGGAGCGCGAGCGCTGGATCACCTACCGCGACGGAGATGTGTACGACCACATTGTGAAGGGCGGCTCGCTTTATCCGCTGAACTCGCTGATGCTGCACGGGCTGATTTACGGGCAATTTGCCTATCACCTGAACACGGATCCGGGCAGCGATTTCAAGAACGAGGTACGTGACTACTTCGGCACAGGAACGCAGCTCCAGGAGATGTACATCACGCCATCGTTGCTGAAGCCAGCCGATTGGGATGTGCTGGCGGAGGCGGCGAAGTGGTCGCGAACGAACGCGACGGTGCTGAAGGATACGCACTGGGTAGGTGGCGATCCGCGCTGGCTGCAGGTGTATGGGTGGGCATCGTGGACGCCGGAAAAGGCGATCCTGACGCTGCGCAATCCGAGTGACAAGGCGCAGGATTTCCGGCTGGATGTGGGGCAGGCCTTCGAGCTGCCGCCGGGTGCAGCGCGGCGCTTCCGAGCGCACAGCCCGTGGAAGGATGAGGCTTCCACCCCGGCGGTGGAGCTGGAAGCGGGGGTGCCGCACATTTTCCACCTGCAGCCCTTCCAGGTGCTGACGCTGGAGGCGGTACCGGAGTAGGCGGGCGCGGGATCTGAGCTGGATCGGGCGCGGATTTGTGTCTAAAACGGCCCTTTTGGGACGCGTTTGGGGTGCGAATTTGGGTGCGAAAACGGCCCTTCCGGACGCGTTTGGGGCGCGATTGGTAAACAAAACGAGGTCTTATTTCGCACCAATCCCCGGCTCGATTGCACCATATGCAGTGCAGAATTCGGCATCCCGCTCGTTTCGTTTTATTTCGATATTCATCCATCAAATCGTGGCTCGGCGGCTCCTCCGGTTCGTCTGTGTCCTGGCTTCCCCTTTTGTGTCTTGAATTGCATTGACACCTATCTATAAGATATATATCTATTAGCTATATGGCGCGCCGTATCAGCTCCTCAAGCAAAGCCCTTCTCGGCCTTCTCACCATCGAGCCCATGTCCGGTTATGATCTCGGCCAAAACGTCCGCGCCTCGGTCGGCCACATCTGGAGCGAAAGTTACGGACAGATTTATCCCAACCTCAAGAAGCTTGCCGCCGCCGGCCTCGTCTCTTCGAAGACCGAGAAGCAAAAGAGCAAGCCCGACCGCCAGATTTACTCCATTACCCCAAAGGGCCGCGCTCAATTAGTTGAGTGGCTCTGCACACCGCCGCAGCCTGAAATCCCCCGCAATGAAATGCTTCTCAAGCTCTTCTTCGGCTCGCAGGTTCCAGTTTCCATCCTCATCGGCTACGTGGAGCGCATGGTTCTGGAACACCGCTCTCTCCTCGAAAAATTCACCCGCATCGAGCGCGAAGAAATCGCCGAACATCAACACCGCCCGGAAGCACTTTTCTGGCGCATGACCGCCCGTTATGGCCAGCTGGAAATGGAAGCCCATCTCCGCTGGGCGGAAGAAACCCTGGCCGTCTTGCAGAAACTCGATGCGGGGAAAAAGAACCCTACCGCGCCGCAGAAGGAGAAATGCCATGGCCGCCAGTGAACTCCGCTCAGCTTCGCGCACAGCAAGACCCGCACCGATCGCTTCGAAGTTCCACCTGGTCGGTCTTCTGCTGCTTCTCTTCGGAACTGCCGCCGCCGGTTTCTTCGCGCAACATCATGCCGGAGCGCCAGCCAGCAATGCGTCCGCTGGACAGCTTGCCGACCATGGCAAAGCCATCCACATCTACCTCGTCGCTCTGTTTATGGATTGGGCGCTCTTCTATTACTGTTACGCCGGAGTTCGCAGCAGGGGCGGCACACTCGCCTCACTATCCGCGGGCCGCTGGACCTCGGCCAAAGACGTTCTCACTGACGTAGCCATCGCAATTCCCTTCTGGGCCGTGTGGGAAGGGGTCGCGTACGGCGTTCATTACCTGCTCGACGTGCTCAATCCCACCGGCACAGCAGCAACCGTCGATAGTCTGCTTCCCAAATCGCTGGTTGAAATCATTCTCTGGATTCTCCTTTGCCTCACTGCCGGCTTCTGCGAAGAGATTGCCTTCCGTGGCTATCTCCAGAAGCAGTTCCACGCTCTCACCGGCAGCATCGCAATCGCCGTCGTCCTGCAAGGAATCGTTTTTGGCATAGCCCATGGCTATCAAGGCTGGAAGAATGTTGTCGTCATTACGGCCCTCGGTCTTCTTTATGGCGTGCTGGCTGCCTGGCGTCGTACTCTTCGCGTCAATATGATCTCGCATGCATGGGCCGACGCCTGGGAAGGTTGGCTCAAGTTCATCCTATTTCACTAGGGTTTGGCACTGGGGTTTGGGCTTTCGATGCACGCTGCGCCGCTCAGCCGGGATTGCAATACTGATACCGCAGCGCGTCCTACAGGGCGCTGTGCCGAAAGGAGCTTAATGTGGCTGACACATTTACGATTGATCCGGCTCACACGGCCGTCCTGAGCATGGACTGCCAAGCCGGCATCGTTTCCATTTACACCCGCGAGGCTAAAGACGCTTTTCTGGCTCGCGTCGCAAGTGTTCTCAATCATGCTCGTGCTACTGGCATGACCATCATCCACATCCAGGTAGGTTTTCGACCGGGGTTCCCCGAGATCAGTTCCCAAAATGCGCTCTTCAACGCGATCAAGTCTTCAGAGCAGCATCAGCAGCTATTCCGGGAACCGCTTGGAGCGATCCCGGATACCATCGCGCCGCAAGACAATGAAATCGTTATAACCAAGCACCGAGTCAGTGCCTTCGCCGGCACGGATCTCGCTATGATTCTTCGCGCCAATGACATCGATACATTGGTTCTTTACGGCATCGCGACCAGTGGTGTCGTTCTTTCCACCCTTATCGACGCTGCTGACGCCGATTACCGTCTTGCGGTCATCGGCGATTGTTGCGCTGACCTGGACTCAGCGCTTCACGATTGCCTCATCCAGCGATTCTTCCCGACACGCGGGTCGGTCTTCTCGTCTGAGGGTTTCATCGCCGCCTCATCGAGGACGAATAAACAATCGTGAAAAGTTCCTCCTAACAGCTTGCTCAATCGATGCCGAGTTTGTGCTGCATTTGTTCGAGCGAGATGCCGCTGGTCTCCGGGTAATAGAAGAGGACGAGGAAGAAATCGAGGACCATCATGGCGGCGAAGAAGAGAAAGGGATAGGCACCGGAGGTCTTCGCCATGACCGGGAAGATGAGCGAGATGATGGCGTTGGTGACCCAGTGGGAGGAGCTGCCGAGGCTCTGGCCCTTGGAGCGCACGCGGTTGGGAAAGACCTCGCTGATATAGACCCAGATGACCGCGCCTTGCGAGATGGCGAAGAAGCCGATGTAGAGCATGAGCAGCCAGACCAGCCAGGAGAGATGGCTGTGCGTGAAGAAGAGAACCGAGATGATGGTGAGGCAGAAGGCGAGCCCCACGGTTCCGACCAGCAGCAGCTTCTTGCGACCGAACTTGTCGATCACCGACATAGCAAGCAGGGTGGCGACCAGATTGGTGGCGCCGACAGCGACCGCCTGCAGGTCTCCGGAGACTCTGCTCGCGCCGGCGAGGGCGAAGATGTCGTTGAGGTAGTAGAGGATGGCGTTGATGCCGGCGAGCTGGCAGAACATGCCGACGGTGATGGCCAGAATGACCGGCTTGCGGTATTGGCGCGAGAAGAGCTTGTCCGCGGAGCCGGATTCCTCCAGATGCACCGAGGCGACGATTTCATCGAGCTCCTGTTTGGGTTGGGGAACGCCGGTGAGGCGCAGGACTTGGAGGGCCTCGTCGAGATTGGATTGCGTGACCAGCCAGCGCGGACTGCGGGGAATGACGAAGAGCATGACCAGGAAAAGCAGCGCCGGTACGCCGGCGATGCCGAACATCCAGCGCCAGTCGGACGCGCCTAGGTGCATGCTGCCGATCACGGCGTTCGATACGTAGGCGAGCAGAATGCCGATGACGATGTTGACCTGGAAGGATCCCACCAGCCGGCCGCGCCATTGGGGCGGCGCGATCTCCGCGATGTACATGGGACCGAGGACGGAGGAGCCGCCGATGCCGAGGCCGCCGAGGAAACGAAAGAAGATGAGCGCGTGCCAGTTCCAGGCCAGAGCGCAGCCGATCGCGGAGAGGATGTAGAAGATGGCCATGACGCGAAGGCTGTCGCGGCGTCCGAATTTCTGTCCGGGAACGCCGGCGGCCATGGCGCCGATGACGGTGCCCACCAGGGCGCCGGAGACAGTGACGCCGAGCAGGGCAGGCGTGAGGTGATAGGTGCGCGTCAGGGCAGAGGTAGTGCCGGAGATGACGGCGGTGTCGAAGCCGAAGAGCAGGCCGCCGAGGGCTCCGACGATGGTGCTTTTTACTACATGCGCGTTGATGCTCATTCAGTCTCCATGAGGTAGTACCGTATCACCCTGACGCAGCGAAAATAACGGTCAGGCTCGATCGGGCGCGGTTGAAGCGGTGCGCCTGCTTTAGACTTGAGCCACATGTCTTTTCGCGTCGTGAGCCTCTCCTTCCTGCTCTGCTCTGTTTTGCTCTCCGCTGGCTCCCTGACCTGCCTGGCGCAGGGCACCAAAGTCTGGACCGAATCGCATATGGAGGAGTGGGAGAAGGGGCGGCCGCAGGGAATCGCCATCTCGAGCGACGGGTCGCTGGCTGCCGCGCCGGCCAGTACGCTGACGGCGACGACGCCGTCCACCTATGTCTGGGCGATCGCCAGCGACAAGTCGGGCAATGCGTACGTGGCAACAGGCTCGCCCGCCACCGTGCTGCGCATCGGGCGCGACGGTAAGTCCACCACGATGTTCAAGACCAAGGACATGAGCGTGCAGGCGGTCGCAGTGGGATCGGATGGCTCGGTCTACGCGGCTACGCTGCCGAATGGGAAGGTCTATCGCATTCCGGCCGGATCGACCGACCTGGATGCGGAGAAGGCGGCGGTGGTCTTCGATCCCGCGAAGCTGGAGGGCGTGAAGCCGGACGCCGCTCCCAAGTACATCTGGGATCTCGCCTTCGGACCGGATGGCGCGCTGTATGTTGCGACCGGCGGACCGGCCGCGGTATATCGCGTCCGCACACCTGCCGGGGATGCGCATGCGGAGCGCTTCTTCGAGAGCGACGAGCAGCACATTCGCGCGCTGCTCTTCGACAAGGACGGCAGCCTGCTGGCCGGCTCGGATGGCGATGGGCTGGTCTATCGCATCGACAAAGAAGGCAAAGGCTTCATCCTCTTCAACGCGCCCAAGCGCGAGGTGACGGCGCTGACGGAGTCGCCTGCGGGGCAGATCTATGTGGCCACTGTCGGCGAGAAGGGCAAGAGCAGTCTGCCGCCGCTGCCGGTTCAGGGAATTGCCGCCGTCACTGCGACGATTACGATTGTGACCCCGGGATCGGTGCAGGCTTCGAACAACAACGCGCTGGTGCCGGACGGCTCGGAGGTCTATGAGCTCGATCCCTCTGGCGCAGCACGCAAACTGTGGGCGCCGCATGATGACGTGGTCTACGGACTGCACTGGACGGCTGACGGCCTGCTGGCAGCGACGGGGAACCGGGGACGCATCTATCGCGTGCAGGAGAACGGTGAATTCGCCGACATCGCGCATCTGGAGGCGTCGCAGGCTACCGCATTTGCGACGGCGCCGGACGGTCTTTACGTCGGCACAAGCAATGGAGGGAAACTCTTCCACCTGAACGCGCAGAGTGCGGAAGGCAGCCTGGAAAGCGATGTGCAGGATGCGGGCGCGGTGGCGCGATGGGGCCGCACGGACGTGGATGCGAGCGGGAGCGGCTACCAGTTATCGGTGCGCGCGGGCAATGTCAGCAACGCTGACCGCGGCTGGAGCCCGTGGAAGACGGTCACGGCCGACACGGGTATCGCCGCGCCGCAGGCGCGCTTTGCACAGTGGAAGGTCACGCTCAAGCCGGGCACGCGCATCAACGCGGTGTCCCTGAACTATCTTCCCGTGAATGTTGCGCCGGTGGTGGATGAGATTGTGGTGATGCCGGGCGCACGGGTGAACCAGCAGGCGCAATTCCAGCAGCCGGTGCCGACGGTAATGATCAATCTGCCGTCTGCCTCGGCAAACGTCGTGAACATCCAGCAGGATGCCACGACGCAGCCGCTGCAAGGGGTGAAGGACAAGGGCGCGGTGACGGTGCGCTGGGCGGCGCACGATGACAACGGCGACGACCTGGTCTTTGCGCTCTACTACCGCGAGTCGGGACGAAGCATGGGAGAGAACTGGCAACTGCTGAAGGACAACGTGACAGAGCGCTACTACACCTTCGACGCGGCGCAGATACCGGATGGTCCCTATCAAGTCAAGGTAGTGGCGAGCGATGCGCCATCGCACAATCCGGGCGAGGCGCTGACTGCTGAGCGGACGAGCGAGCGCTTCGTGCTCGACACGGCGACGCCGGTGGTGGCGAACATGGTGGCACACCTTGAAGGCGGCAAGCTGCACGTGACCGCGGAGGCGAAGGATCCTTCATCGGCGATTGCGCGTGCAGAATATTCGATTGACGCCGGACCGTGGCAGTACATCGAGCCGCTGGGCAAGCTCTCCGATGCGGCGACGGAGCACTACGACTTCTCTGCCTCGCTGCCGCAGCCGTCGGAACAGTTGCGCGTGGCGAAGCTGCCGCCCGCCAATCCCAACGAGCACACGGTGACCCTGCGCGTCTTCAACCGCTTCGACAACTCAGCTACGGCGAAGACGGTCGTGCGCTAAAGAGCATTTTCACTGTTGCATGCGCCAGCTGGACCTTGCAATGAGTGGCTTTTCTTGACGGAAAAGCCACGTTGACCGGCGGTGCTCAGGCAGGTATCGACAGTGAAATGCTCTAATCAACTTCATGCGCTTTGAACTCTTCATCGCGGCGCGGTATCTGCGGGCCAAGCGGCGGCAGGCGGTGGTGGGGGTGATCACGGCGATTTCCGTCGCCGGAGTTGCCGCGGGCGTGGCCGCGCTCATCATCGCGCTGGCGATTACGACCGGGATGCGGCGCGACCTGCAGGATCGGCTGTTGGGATCGACCTCACATGTGGAGCTGATGCGCACCGTCGGGGACGGCATCCGCGAGTGGCGGCCGCTGGTGGCGCGGCTGGCGACGCTGCCGCATGTGACGGCCGATGCACCGGGGCTCTACGGGCAGGTGCTGGTGTCGCGCGGCGCGCGCTCCGGCGGCCTGATGATCAAGGGCGTGCTGCCGGATGCAGAGCGCCGCGTCGCAGACCTGCTGGACATGGTGAAGATTGGCTCGGCGCAGGCGCTGGAGCCGGCGGCCCCGGTCATCCAGGGCGATACTGCGCCGCTACCGCCGATCGTCATTGGCCAGGACCTGGCGACGACACTCGACGCCAATGTCGGCCAGACGGTGCTGGTGACCAGCCCGCAGGGAGAGCTGACGCCGCTGGGCATCGTGCCCAAGTTCCAGCGCTTCTACGTTGCCGGCATCTTCCACTCCGGCTTCTATCAGTACGACTCCAGCATGGGTTTCGTGCGGCTCGCGGATGCACAGCACCTGCTGGGTGAGCCGGACCTGATCTCCGTGATCGCGTTCCGGGTCGACGATCTTTACCACGCCGATGCCATCGGCCGCGAGATCGAGCAGGCGGCGGGCGCGGGCTTCCTGACCACCAACTGGATGGAGCAGAACCGCGAGCTCTTCCGCGCGCTGCGGCTGGAGCAGATCGTCACCTTCATCGTGATCGGGCTGATCGTGTGCGTGGCCGCGCTCAACATCCTGATCGCGCTGACCATGATGGTGATGGAGAAGACGCGCGACATCGCGGTGCTAATGAGCTTTGGCGTGCGGCAAGAACAGGTGCGGCGGATATTTCTGCTGCAGGGTTTTCTGATCAGCGCGGTGGGCACGGCGCTGGGCCTGGTGCTGGGCTATGCGGCTTCATGGGCGGGCGGCCACTACCGGTTTATCCACCTGCCGGGCGATGTGTACTCGATCGACTACCTGCCGTTTGCGCCGCGTATTTCGGACGGCCTGATCGTGGCGGCGGTGGCGCTGGGGGTCTCACTGGTGGCTACGCTCTATCCTTCGCGGTCTGCGGCGCGGGTGCTGCCGGCTGAGGCGCTGCGGTATGAGTGAGGGGTACCCCCTCACCTCCCGTCACCGGAGGGCGGCTTAGAACTTGTTTCCTTTCATTGACTTATGGCCTCTTCCGAGGGTCAAAATCGTCATTGCAAAGGGCTTAGCGGTAAATTTGTCTTTCTAAAAGGCTTAAAAGCAGAAACTTGCCCTGCTTCTAGTGCGCTTCGGGCTTCCGGTGCGTAACTTATTAATTTCAGAATGCTTATGGGTAAATTCGTCCAGTGAAAGGACTTAGGGGCGCCCTCGGATCGGGTCACGCTTACTGCGATGTGCCCTGATTTAAGGATAGCAATTTGAGTAGGGCGAAGTGGCACTTTTTGATGCTCGAAGCGCGCGGTGAGGCCGATTTGGGAACTGCGTGTCTATCCAGAATGGGGAATCGGAGCGAATAGCCGCGTCAGATGCGACGCTCGGCATGAGGGCGCGGAGACTTTCCGGCGACCAAGACCGCCCGATGTAGACTCCCTGCCATGTGTGGCCGCTACGTCCGACGTTCCGACAAGCAAAAGATTGCGGAACTCTTCGCCATCCATGGTCCCGTTATGCCGGACTTTGGGCCTTCGTGGAACGTAGCGCCGCAGACATTTCAGCCCGTCGTTCGACTGAACCGTGACACCGGCGAACGCGAAATCGTCTTGATGCGGTGGGGCTTGATTCCATACTGGGCAAAGGACCCTTCGATTGGGCTCCGTACCATCAATGCGAAGGCAGAGACGATCACCACGGCGCCAGCCTTTCGCGAGGCGTTCAAGTACCGGCGATGCCTGGTGCCGGCGGATGCATTTTATGAATGGCAGAAGCTGGACGCGAAGAACAAGCAGCCGTTCGCAATCGCGATGAAGGACGGGGAGCCCTATGCGCTCGCCGGATTGTGGGAGAAGTGGAAGGACCGGAAGGTGAGCACGGAACTGCTGACGTTCACCTTGATCACCACGGACCCAAATCAAGTCGTTCAGCCCTTGCACGACCGTATGCCTGTGATCATTCCCGAGCGAGATTATGACCGCTGGCTTCAGCCAGGTGATCCTGATCGTCCGCCGATCGATCTGCTGCGGCCTTATGATGCCGACAAAATGACCGCATGGAAGGTGGATAAGGCTGTCGGAAACGTGAAGAACGACAGACCGGAGCTGATCGAGCCGGCCTCAGCCGCACCGGAAGAAGTTGAAGAAGGCGTCGAGGACAGCCCGGGACCGCTCTTCTCGTAAGCCCCGATCTCAGGAGAACAGCCGTCGGAGCGGCACATTCAACACACCCGTCGCCTACCCGAAACTGGCATGTCAGCCTCAAGGCTGCAAGATCGAAACGCGACGAACTAGCGAAAGCAGTTCACGAAGGGGTGTCTCCGGCAAAGCAAAAGCAGCTGGAGAAATTCGCACTGGCTAACTCCACCTCTGTCGCCGACTTCAGCGAGCGTTACTTCAAAGAGGTAATCGAGAAAGATCGAAAGGATACTAAGCAGCTTCGCCGATATCTCGAAAAGGAAATTTACCCCGCATTCGGAACCTGGGCATGGAGGGATGTCACGGCTCAGGATGTGCAGCGGCTCGTATTCAAGAAACGCGATAATGGCTTTGAGTCGGCCGCTGCCCAGCTTCGCAACCTACTCAAGCGCATCTTCGATTATGCAATCGTATGCGGGCTCGTAACCGCGAACCCAACACATGCCACACCCATGCGCTTTATAACGCGAGCTCGCCCCAGGACCCGTTCCTTGTCGATCGGTAGACTTTAACATTTTTTGTAGCACCTATCGTCAATGTCATGTAACTTGATTCCCGCATGGACATTGTCTGCAAATGGTTCACGTGCGTGTAGCATCGCTCGCGGGCGACACGACTAAGGGAGCAAAAAGATGGCGGCTGCTGACAAATCGCAAACCTGTGGCAGTAAGAAGATCACGTATCCCGGCGACTGCACTTATTCCTGCGTGTGCCCGGGAGGAAGCGGTCCATGCACCTGGACTGTGACCTGTGGAGGGACGGTGTTTTCGGGGACTGGACTCACGGTTTCCACGGACCCAGGCCACCCGAAGGTCCCACATGTGACGCTCGACGGAGATATCTCGGTCCTCTCGAAAACCCTTCAGGAAGCCTGGAAGCGTCGCGTCATCGTCCCGGCGAATTTGCGCGACCAAAGGATTCGGAAACGCACGTTTAGAGGTACACCCGAAAAGATTGCGGATGCTCTGGGCCTTCAGCTCGGGCCTAAGATAAAAGGCAAGAAAGCCAAGTCGCCCAAGGGCGATTCTGTCTCGATTAAGTTCGGACGCTGAAGGGATACTTCTTAAACCAATTGCCAATGCGCCATCGGCGCACTAGCCAAGTGCACCCGGCTGTGCCGGCAGAATTTTGCCAGAAGCTTGAGAAAGCGTACTCGGAAATTGGCAATTTCTTGCATTACTGCCGAGTTGGCGACCGCTCTCTCGTCGCGCCTGAAATAGAGGCTCAAAAGTAAACCAGGGTTCCCGCTCCGGCTGCCCCACAATTCTCCTTGACCGTTCTCCAGGTTCCGATTCATGATCCGGTGCGTGGGCGTACAACTGGCGACCGAATTTGCGAATTTCGCCAAAACCTCGATCAACTCATACCTTTGGTGATTGTTGCGATCGGGTCAAAAGTGAAGAGCTTGATCTGTTCGCATCATTGCCCAGATGCTAAGGCCCCGCAAAAACTCCAACGATGCCGACAAAGTACGAACTAAGGCACGCATCCCCCAAGAACGAATTGCGGGCTTGAAGAAACCAGCCTAGGCAAGGCATTTCGAGTCAACCTGCAGAAGCTTCTTGGAGATCACGATGGAGAACTCAATCGCGACTCGCGCCAGTATTCGATGGCACCATTTCGCCGGTATAACACTCCTGTCCTTCGCTACGCTCCTGCTTGAGCTTTCCCTAACACGCGTGATCTCTGTAGCAAGTTGGTATCATTTTGGTTTTTTGGTGATATCGACCGCGCTCCTTGGATTTGGAGTTTCTGGGGTTGTTCTTTCCCTCTGGAAAGGTTTGCGCGATAGCGTTCCGCTGGATCCGGCACTCTCCGTGATCTCGCTCATATTCGGTCTTGTCACACTTGTCAGCTTTTCACTGATGCAACTGATTCCCTTTCAGCCATTCGAATTGCTGAACGACCATAAACAGTTCATTTATATGCTGCTGTATTATGTGGTGCTTGCAGGGCCATTTTTCTGTTCAGGGCTGGCCATTTCCTTGCTCCTCACCCGTGGCGGCCGGGCAGTGAATGGGCTTTATGCCGCCGACATGGTCGGTGGCGGCATCGCGTGCGTCGCCGTTTGCCTGACGATGCCGATGTTTGGCGGATCGGGGTCCGTTGTAGTCGCTGCCTTATTCGGTACGTTGGCGGCTCTTACCTTCAACTCCTTCCGGCTATCAAAGCTGACTTTGATCGGGAGTCTCACCGTCGGCGGGATGCTCGTCCTAGCGTTTTTCGCGGAGCACGCGCTGCCTATTGTAGTGAACCCCGCAAAACGCCTTCATCCGCTGTTTCCCCAGCAAACTTCTCCGATCTATACAAAGTGGAACAGCTTTTCCAAAATCGATGTCTACCCAGCGCCGAAACTCGACCCGAGTCGCCCTGATCCCGGATTCTATTCAATCATCATCGATGGAGGAACGGCCGGAACCGGCATGGACGATCTAAGCATGGGGGTGCGCACTTATCTTGCAAACCCGACTTACCATCCTGCAGGAGTGGCCTATGTTGGCAAAACCAAACCGAGAGTCCTGATCATTGGTTCAGGGGCAGGACGTGAAGTGCTCGAAGCTTTGTATTACGGCGCATCCTCGGTTACCGCAGTCGAAGTCAACCCAATCACTACCGATATCGTCACGAAGCGCCTTCGCGATCACTGGGGTGGGCTCTTCGAGCAACCCGAGGTCCATTTGGTCAACGACGAGGGTCGCAGCTTTGTTCGACGTTCGAACGAGCTATACGACGTAATCATATCCGTGGACACCTACAGCGGAACAGCCCTCGCGTCCGGCGCACTCACCTTGACCGAGAGCTACATCTTGACGCGTGAGGCATTCGAAGATTATTGGAATCACTTGACGCCAAATGGCGTTCTGCTTATCACTGGTTTCGACACCACCAAATTGATCTCAACCGCTCGCGCAATGTTTGACAAACTTGGAGTGAGCGACCCAGCTAATCACTTGTTTGCATATATCGGGCTTGGTGCTGCTTTCGGCAAGACGAATCTCAACTCCGGATTCGTCTTGCAAAAGTCGCCCTTGAGTCCCGAGGAAGTTGCGGAAATGGCCCGGCGCGCGGGGATCGATGGCGGCAACCGCCCACAGGATCGGCGTCCGCCGGCGACATTGTATTCGCCCTTCGCAGAACCTCACGACCCGCTCCAAACCCTTCTCGCAGATCTGGCAAAGTCTCCCGATCCTGAAAAGGTTTACGCCCAGCTCGACACCTATCTGAATCCAGCGACAGACGACAAGCCCTTCTTCCACCAAACACAGCGCTGGGGCCTGCATATGGGGTTCCGCAGGTATTTCGGAGGTGGTTTTTACACCGCACGTAATGCCCAGGTCACTCTCGTTGTTTTGCTCATCCAGTCTTCGATTGTCGCAGGAGCGATGATTCTGCTTCCGATGGTTCGATTCAACCGGTCAGCGTTGAGAGCCAAAGGTTGCGGGACTTTGTTGGTCTACTTTGCCAGTCTCGGTGTGGGGTATGTTCTCATCGAAATCATTTTCCTACAACGATTTCAATTGTTTCTAGGTCCCCCGATCTATACGTTTTCGGTAGTCCTTGCGGGGTTGCTCACGTTCACTGGGTTGGGTTCGTTTGCGGCCAATGGATTCCGCACCGCCTCGCACCGGCTGCTCTCGTGGTTGTTACTAGCAGTCGTGGGAATAATAACTCTCGAGCTTTTCGTGATGCCGATCGTATTCAATTGGGCGCTGGGTTTCGCCCTTGCTTGGCGTGTCGCCGTCAGCATCACACTGTTGGCACCTGTTGGCTTGCTCCTCGGAATGCCTTTTCCGATTGGATTGCGTCTCCTTGGCGAAGAAGACTCCTCGCTTGTGCCCTGGGCGTGGGCGATCAATGCCTTCTTCACTGTCATCGGCTCAGTGAGTGCAATGATTCTCGGAATGATTCTGGGATTCACTACTGTCGAGATGATTGCGGCCGCCTGTTACGGGACGGCATTGGTTGCGATTGCGATTCGAACAGTTCAGGGCAGGCTCATGAAACCTTCACAATGCTGGTAGATGAGCAAAGGATTTGCTCCGCACTCCTAGCTGGAAAGCAGCGTGAACTCGGCAAACTGAGGCCGGCACCCTTAATGGAGCCGCCGCCCCATCTCGTGCCGCTGATCGACCGTTTCCGCGCGCAAATGCAATCGGTCTGATGACATGCGGGACCGCTCTTCTCGCAAGGCCTCAGGGGGACGGCCGTCGGAGGATGAAGTCGAGTACAGCGCCAATAGCGCGGGTCGGCCATGGCAATCTTGCGAACGGGCGGATTCGATCTCAGCGACGGCAATTGCCGCTCTGCCTTGCGGCGAGCGAATTGCTGCCTTCCCAGTCTCGTCTGCTGTTCTTTGACGGTGTCCATTCATCGAGATGTCCCCGGACTTGGCCCGCTTGTGGACCTTGCCGCCCCGGTTGGGATTGTTCATGGTCCGCGGAAATGGATGCTGGCCGGAATCACCCCGCCGGTGGCATCATCATTACCGGTGGTGCTCTATGAAAACGAAACGAGCCGCATCGATCTACCCCACCGTGGACGAAATTAACGCGCTACCTGAGAAGTTCCGGCAGTATATCCACGATCTTGAGACTCGATGCGATAAGAGTGGAGACGTGCAGACGATTGCGATATTGCGCGAGGACCGAGATGCATTGCAGCGGCGCGTCGAGGAGTTGGAAGCCCGCATCGCTCTGCAGGAAAGAGAATATCTCGCAGCCCCTATCGAAACGGATTGAACAGGAATCAGGTTTCCCGCATTACTTTGCGCGGATCTCTATAGCGACGGAATTCGCAGTTGCGGCGCCGAGCCATCATTTGCGGAACTTGCCCGGCTTGCCCTTGCTCGTGTACTCAGAACGCTCCACATGCGGGCGGCGATCCGGCGCTAACTCCTTCGCCCGCGCGATAGCTTGCGCCTGAGTAGGCAGGATTGCGGATGCTCTCTCTGCATCTTTCCTTTGGACGGCCCACTCTCCGGGGCCTCTCTTCTCTACGTAATACTCGTTGTCGCCAGCCATACAGCACTCCTCCGCTCCAATTGTTACGGACAAAATCTTATTCGCTTTCGGCAATTTCTGACTACCTGGGTGACGAAGCGTTTTGGAACGCAACTCTTCTTCGTTTGTGCTGAAATGCAGTTCTTCGGGGATCGAATTCGTATCCCTGGCGGTAAGCTGGATCGCCGTACAGGCTGGATCGCCACTGGAGATGCAAATGACCCAAAAGCAACAACCCGCGTTGACGCTCTTTGCTGTGGGGATGATCGGGCTGGGCATTCTTGGCCTGATTTACGGTGATTTCGCATTGGTGTGGCAGCCGGTGGCGTCGTGGTTCCCGGGCCGGACGGCGCTTGCTTATTGCGCGGCAGTCCTCATGCTGGTTGGCGGTATTGGACTGCTGTTCGAAGCTACAGTTCGTTGGGCGATACGCATTCTGTTCCCTTACCTGATCCTGTGGGCGCTGCTGAAGGTGCCTGCCGTGGTGGTAGCGCCGCAGATCGAAGGGGTGTGGCTGGGCTTTGGCGAGCTGGCGGTGCTGCTGGCCGGCGGGTGGACGTTGTTCGCGCAGCTCAGTTTCGCGCGTATTGGGGATATGCCCGACCGAGGCGTCTGGAAGTTCGTCGCGGGAGAGAACGGCGTCCGCGCAGCGCGCATCCTGTTTGGAGTTTTTCTGATACCGATTGGGCTGTCGCACCTAATGTATGTGAAGGAGACGGTGACGCTGGTTCCCCATTGGCTTCCCTTCCCCATCGGGTGGGCCTACCTGACCGGCGCTGGGCAGATGGCATGCGGCCTGGGCGTGTTAGGCAGTTTGCTGCCTCGCGTCGACGCGAGTGTGCTGCCGCGGGTTGCCGCGCTGTGCGAGGCGGGGATGATCAGTGTATTTGCGCTGCTGGTCTGGCTTCCGAGGATTGTTGCAGCTCCGCACGAGCGTCTGCCCTGGACCGCGTTTCTTATCACGTGGGCGATTGGATCTGCTGCTTGGGTGGTGGCCGCGAATATTCCGACGGGACTGGGAAGCAGGAGGCGTGAGCTAGAGCGAAAGGAAGGCGCTTTACGCGCCTGAACCACCCACCCTGCGCCTCCGCGTAGGATGGGGCACCCGCAGATCCTTCGCGTCGCTCAGGATGACATTGCCGAGTGGAGTGAACGGCCCCCTGCACGGAAGTGGCAGCGCATGGCTACTGTTTTGTACTTTCGCACTCCCGGTGCAAATGGTAGACATGGGTATGGGCGGGTCCGTTGTTTCCGTTGCCGCGATGCACCAACAGGTGGGCGTTGAGAATGCCCTGCTGGAGGTGCGCGACCTGCGCAAGGAATATGTGACCGGCCGGGGCCGTCTGCGGCTCTTCGATGGTCTGAGTTTCAGCGTTGCCAAGGGTGAGCTGCTGGCGATTGTGGGCGCCTCCGGAGCGGGTAAAAGCACACTTTTGCACATTCTTGGGGCACTTGATGCGCCTACAAGCGGTGCCCTATACTTCGCCTCAATCCACTTGAACAAACTTTCATCCAGGCAGGCCGCAGACTTTCGCAACCGGGAAGTTGGCTATGTCTGGCAGTTTCACTACCTGCTGCCGGAGTTTACCGCGGCGGAAAACGTGGCGCTTCCCCTGCTGGCCCGGGGCGAGTCCCGCAAGCAAGCTGAATCGAAAGCACTTACCTGGCTGAATGAGGTGGGGCTGGCGGATCGGGCGGAACACCAGGCGGGAGAGCTCTCCGGTGGCGAGCAGCAGCGGGTATCGCTGGCCCGCGCGCTGGTGACCGAGCCCCGGATGCTGCTGGCCGATGAGCCGACGGGCGATCTGGACGCCGAAACCGCTGACCGGGTCTTTTCGCTCATCCAACGAGTGCATGCGAGCCATGGACTGACCTCCATCCTGGTGACGCATAACCAGGAGCTTGCCGGCCGGTGCGACCGCGTGATGCGGCTGGAAGCCGGTCATATGGAAGAGGATGTTGCCAAGACGGGGAAGCCAAGCCGGACGCGGGTTGGTGAGCGCGCCGACGAACTTTCTGAGACGAAAACTGCGGGCAACGGAGGCTGTTGACGGACCAGAGTGGGCGTGAGTCCGGCGGGGTGGGTCGTGCATCTTTAGTAACAACGACTCACATTCTGTACACGAGTTAGTCGGAGAGGCAGTGGGGGAAGTTAACCAGCTTCCACCAACCGTCCTCGGAGGGGGAATATGTTCGAACGCTATACAGAAAAGGCACGGCGCGTTATCTTTTTCGCCCGGTATGAGGCCAGCCAGTTTGGTTCGCCTTACATCGAGACCGAGCACCTGCTGCTGGGCCTGCTGCGGGAAGATAAAGCGCTCACCAATAAATTTCTCCGCTCCCACGCATCGGTCGAGTCGATCCGCAAGCAGATCGAAGGCCACACAACGATTCGCGAGAAGGTTTCCACCTCGGTCGATCTCCCCCTGTCGAACGAGTGCAAGCGTGTGCTGGCCTATGCCGCTGAGGAAGCGGAACGGCTGAGCCACAAGCACATCGGGACAGAGCACCTGCTGCTGGGGCTGCTGCGTGAAGAGAAGTGCTTCGCCGCGGAGATCCTGCACGAGCGCGGTCTGCGGCTGGTAGCGATCCGCGAGGAGCTGGCGCGGGCGACGCAGGAAAAGGCACCGGCACAGCGGCAGAACCGCGAGTCGAGTCTACTGGCCGAGTTTTCGCGCGATCTTACGCAGGCGGCTACCGATAACCAGCTTGACCCGCTGGTGGGACGCGACTCCGAGCTGGAACGCGTGGTGCAGATTCTGTGCCGGCGCACCAAGAACAATCCGGTGCTGATAGGCGAGCCGGGCGTGGGCAAGACCGCCATTGTCGAAGGGCTGGCGCAGCGCATTGCCGATGGCGATGTGCCGAGCTTCCTGGCAGACAAGCGGGTGCTGGCGCTGGACCTGTCGCTGATCGTGGCGGGCACCAAGTATCGCGGCCAGTTCGAGGAGCGGTTGAAGACCATCATGAAGGAGCTGATGGAGAACCAGAACTCCATCATCTTTATCGACGAGCTGCACACGCTGGTGGGGGCGGGATCGGCCGAGGGATCGCTGGATGCAGCGAACATCCTGAAGCCGGCGCTGAGCCGCGGCGAGATCCAGTGCATCGGCGCAACCACGCCGGGCGAGTATCGCAAGTCGATCGAGAAGGATCGGTCGCTGGAGCGGCGCTTCCAGGCCGTAAAGGTGCCGCCGCCGAACGAAGCGGACGCGATCAAGATCATCATGGGTATCAAGGACCGTTACGAGAAGTTCCACGCGGTCAGCTACACAGATGACGCAATCGAGTTCGCGGTGTCGCACTCGAACCGCTACATTCCGGACCGGTTCCTGCCGGACAAGGCGATCGATTTGATCGACGAGGCGGGCGCGCGGGTGAAGCTGCGCCAGACCTCGCTGCCGGAGGAGATCACCGAGGTACAGAAGCGGATCAAGTTCATCGTGCACCGCATGGAAAACGCCATTGCGAATCACGAGTTCGAGAAGGCGCGCTTCTACTCCGATGAGGAGCGCAAGGAGCGCGAGAACCTGCGCGGTCTGCGCGACAAGTACCACCTGGATGATTCGACGGCAGGCATTGTGGGCCGCGAGGACATCGAGGACGTGGTGAGCCGCTGGACGGGCGTGCCGGTCACCTCGATCAAGGAAGAAGAGACGCAGAAGCTGCTGCGGGTTGAGGAAGAGCTGCACAAGCGCGTGATCTCGCAGGATAAGTCGATCAGCGCGCTGGCGCGTGCGATTCGCCGCTCGCGTGCGGGCCTCAAATCGCCGAACCGGCCGATCGGATCGTTCCTCTTCCTGGGACCGACCGGTGTGGGCAAGACGGAGATGGCGCGCACCCTGGCGCAATTCCTCTTCGGCTCGGAGAAGTCGCTGATCCGCTTCGATATGTCGGAGTTCATGGAGAAGCACTCGGTGTCAAAGCTGATCGGCTCGCCTCCGGGCTACGTAGGCTACGAGGAAGGTGGTCAGCTTACTGAGCGGGTGAAGCGCTCGCCCTACTCTGTCGTGCTGCTGGATGAGATCGAGAAGGCGCATCCGGATGTCTTCAACATCCTGCTGCAGGTTTTTGAAGACGGCCAGCTCACCGATGGTTTGGGGAACACGGTCGATTTCAAGAACGTGATTCTGATCATGACTTCGAATATCGGCGCGCGGCACCTGCAGAAGCAGCAGGGGCTCGGCTTCTCTTCCGATCGCGAAGATATGCGAGTGGAGAAGGTCGAAGACCTGGTGAAGAACGAGGTGAAGCGCACCTTCAATCCGGAGTTCCTGAACCGCCTGGATGAAGTCATCATCTTCCATGCGCTCACGGACGCCGATCTGATCCAGATCATGGAACTGCTGGTGCAGCAGCTCAACGCGAACCTGGCGCAGAAGGCGATCACTATAAGCGTGAACGAGGATGCCAAGAAGTGGATCCTGGACAAGACGCT
Source organism: uncultured Acidobacteriaceae bacterium (assembly GCA_963712845.1). Taxonomy (GTDB): domain Bacteria; phylum Acidobacteriota; class Terriglobia; order Terriglobales; family Acidobacteriaceae; genus KBS-83. Next base: position 22,481 of record CAVQJM010000031.1, on the reverse strand, counting down.
GATCGATCGCACCTACGGAGCTCGTCCACTGCGGCGCGCATTGCAGCGCTACGTAGAGGATCCGCTGTCGGAGGCACTGATTGCCGGCAACATCAGCCAGCGGCCCGCGTTCCTCGAGGTCTATCTCGAGAACAACCAGCTCTTCTACCGTCCGGTGGTCCAGGACGGCGAAGAGGCAGCGGCGGCGTCCGAGGGCATTCTGCTCTTCAGCTAAGTTGCATTACGTATGAAAGAGGCTCCGCGAAACTGCGGGGCCTCTTTGTTTTTGCGTGTGAGATGCAAGCTTTTTTCTGCGAGCAGTTCGGGAGCCGAACGCGAGATCGCCCTCCTCGGAAAGTCTGTGCGAATGTACGCGGCGACCGGCGGAGTTGGATGTATGCCGCGCCATTTTTTGTGAAAGTCCTTTTGCTGGTGCGCAAAGGATCTCTGCACCGTCTGGTGCGGCTGCTGCAATCCGGAACAGGCGTGAGAGTCGTATCGCAAACGTAGGACTCATTTGTACTCACGCAGCCCACGCGTCTCGGTGCCGCCGCACTGTTCCGTAACGAACGATCACCATTTCAGTGGAGGAATCAATGACACAGAAAGAAGCGTTTCCCGCCGCAGCGAACCGTCGCAACTTTCTCAAAGGTGCGGGGATGACCGGAATTGGTTTGGCCGGAGCAGCTATCATTGGCAGCAAATTCGGAAGCAGTGAGCAGAAGGTAGAGGCCGCTACTGCAGTCAGCGATCTCGACATCTTGAATTTCGCGCTGAATCTGGAATATCTCGAAGCCGAGTTTTACGCCATGTCCACGTATGGCGCGACACTCGTTCAGCTTGGTGTGATCACGGCGGCCGACGAAAGTGGTCCGACGACGGGTGGCTCCAAGGTGCCGAATTTCGGCTCATCCCCTGCAGCGACAATGGCCACTGCGCTGCGCATCGACGAGATCGCGCACGTTAAGCTTCTGCGCGGGGCTCTGGGTTCGAGAGCGGTAAAGAAGCCCGCGATCAACCTGAATGCACTGGGCTATGGATTTTCGAGTGTGCCAAGCTGGATGAAACTGGGACGGCAGTTTGAGGATGTGGGCGTCAGCGCGTACCTGGGCGCTGCTCCGCTGATCACCAGCAAAGAATATCTGGCGACGGCGGGCGCCATTCTGTCCACCGAAGCGCAACACTCAGGGTCGTTTCGACTGATCTGCGTCATGAACGGCGTGACCAGCCCGGCCGTGGATTCTCTGGATGTTCCTCCGACGTCGCAGACTCTCTACGATGTCGACGGGAACGCGTTGAGCATCCCGCGGACCACGTCGCAGGTTCTGAACATTGTCTACGGCGGCGGCAGGTGCTCGGGCGGCTTCTATCCCAACGGCATGAACGGCACGATTGTTTGCCAGGGTTAAGTAATCGGGATAGCTCGTTGCTTGTTGGATGAGCGTCCCGTCTTGCACTACGTCGCAGGCTCCGCGAAACTGCGGGCCTTTTTGCTCCGTGATCGATTCGACACGCTGGAAATAATTGAGGCGGAAGGAAGAATCGTGCAAAATGGTTGCCCGCGCCAAAAAAGTCGAGCGAAACCGCCGTGTTCTGTGGATCGAGTAAGGAACTCGTTAATCTACCGCATTGCTGTAACCAGAGCGAAAGAACGCGCTCCTATGGATGGGGTGCGACTGTCCCCAGGTCGCCATCCCCCAAGGAGACCGTTATGAAACAATGGAAGCCCATCGTCTTGTCAGCGACGATCAGTGCTCTGCTGGCAGCTCCAGTATTCGCACACGCACAGCAGCAGGTGAAGATCCCCCAGGGATCCATCTCCTATGAAGAAAATCCGAAGGTAGTCCTGCCAGCCGTGATCTGCTGGGAAAACGGCAAGAAGAACATCTACATCCAGACAGAAGCTTCCGATCCTGCCATTGCCGCCGCGCAAGGCGTCAACTATGTGCCGCAGCTGGCCAATGCCATTGACGCCCCCAACGGGGCAGTGGATGACATCTATGTTTTTACCAACAGCACGCAGAAGGATCAGTACAACATTCTTCCTTCGGAGCCAAAGCCGGTTGGCCCCAACAACCGCGACACCAGCTACACCCCGCTCTGGCAGGTGAGCCAGGTCACCTGGAAGGACGGAGTGCGCCAGACCACCCTGAAGTCAGAAAACGAAGTGAAGGATGCCGAAGCCAAAGGTCTCCTCCTGGTAGAGAAGACGCGTATTGTGGTCAACTGCCCGGTTGTCTATACCTATGCCGGTGGTCTCCTGCCCAAAACCGTCGTTCGACTCAAAGATGGCGACGGCGACGACGGCGTCTATCGCAACCAATAACGTAACCCCGGTTCTATGAGCATTCTTCGAGCAAAAAAAAGGCCCCGCGCAATTGGGGCCTTTCTGCCAAGTGGTGACAAACTTTCTGGGTTACAAACAGGGTGCGGCGAACCGCAGAGGGGCGACACGGCCTTCGAAGGGGGTTGTCTCCGAAGGCCGGTTCCGCTTGAACATCGGTGTTGTTAGCTGGCGTATGCCGGGGCGGCTACGGCGACCTGGGACGCGTTGGCGATGGCGGGCTCGATGCGGGGCGGAGCGATGTCCATCTGCGCCTGCAACTCGGCATCTTTCTTCGCCTGCTTCTGCTGCTTCATCGCGATCGAGGGCGAGAGATCGACCGAGCCCTTGATAACGGCGTCCTGATGGATGATGAGGCGCGGCGAAATGATATCGCCGGCAACCTGCGCGGTGTGGCGTAGCTCGACACGCTCGGAGGCGTGGATCTGGCCGTCGACGCGGCCACAGATGACAACCTCGCGGGCGGTGATCTGCGACTGTGCATGGCCTTCTTCACCGATCGTCAGGCGGCTTTCGTTCAGATGGATCTTGCCGGTGACGCGACCCTCGACGACCAGGTCCTCCGTGGCGGAGATGTCGCCGATAATGACGATGTTCTTTCCGATAAGGCTGCGTTCGGTAGTGGCCATGCTGTGTCTCCGGTAGGTGAGTTGTCCCGAGATGGGCGCTGCGGTCCTGACATCCTTACCTTAGTAAGAGTGTCAATTTCAATGTAATCAATGATATACACGGAGCGGCGAGTAACGTAACGGCACATTTGGAGCAGTCCTCTGCAACTAAAGTGCCCTTGTTTGCGCCCTCGTTTTCATCCGTACCCGGGTTAACTAAGGGTTGACCCTAACGCCGTTTTCCACAATGCACTCGGACCGGGCTGGCACCATACCGAATGCGCGAGGCCCCGATCTACGTCTACGAATCTCCGCCATGGGTTCCTCCTCCCCGACGTTTTCGCCTTTCGTTTGCCTATTCACAACAGCCTGCGTTAGCTTCCGATCATGGCTGAGCCAGTCAAGCTGGCCGCGGTTGCCGTCATCGCGGGCCTGATCGCAGCGTGCGCTGTGCGATCTCCGACTCGGTGGACAGACAACCCCCGACAAGGCGTCCGCGATGTCGGCCTTTGCCTTGCAGCCACTGGGCAGACATACGCTCGCCGACCCCAAATGGCTAGCCGCTCACCCCGAGGCGCGTGCTGCGGACCTGATGCAAGCTGTACTGGATCCCTCCATCCGCGCCATCTTCTCCACCATCGCCGGGCCTAAGGCGGGTGGTTTGATCATGACCTCACCCGATGATAGGGTTCAGTACTGTCAGAGAAGCTCTCAGTCGGTTCGTTGGCGGGAAGACAAAGTCCAGTACAACCCCAATCGCGCGGATCGGCCACGGCAATCTTGCATATCGCGCGGCTTCGATCTAACGGTTGCCACGCGAAGGCATCGGCATCCTCTTGGCCCACCAACACCGTCATAGGTGGTGAATGGGGGAGGTCTTAGGTGATCCTGTATAGGGATGTTCCCGACATTACGATCCGCGAACTCTGTGCGCTGGCCGAGCAGATTCGCAAAGCACCTGCGGGGAGCAAGCGGGCCGCTGCGCTCTCTGCGCGTATGGGCGCAGCGGCCATGTGTCTCCGAGACGCCAGGGTCTTCGAACAGCTCCTTTGGTGGGTTGCGAGCGCCCATCCTGGACCACCGCCTCGTACAACGGCAGACGTGATCGAGTTCCCTGGTCGTCCGCATCTCGTCGGGTAAGCACTGAACGCACAAATGACCCCACCGGAATAAATCGGTCGGGGCTTTGCTGTCTATCTCCGGTCTTCACGGAGACCGGGCGGTAACCGTCGAGCTTCAGCTCATATATCCAGTGCCCTTTGGGAATATTCTCGACTGGCAAGCACTCCATTGGTTCGATGAAACTAGAACGTATCTCATAAATCAATTTCGGCCGTTTTTTCTGGCTTCGGCATAATGTCCAGCTTGGCCGCCATTCGGGAGCATTGCCCCGCACACCGTCAGAGTGAGAAGAAGAAATATGAAAATCCAGAGAGTCAGAACACCGCCTTCTGCGAAAGGAATTTTGGAACCAGGAAGTCTTCATCGGTTTCTGGCCTCATATAAAGGAAATTGCCCAAAGGTCCGCCCAGTCTTGAACTGAGACGTGCTGGACAGATGGAATGATCGTGCCGGATGCCCAGTACAAGGTCGAAGGTGCCAGAAGCATGTCGGGATTTCGTGATGGCGCCTGGAGAGCAGGCCAAACAAGGAGCTGTTCGTAGCAGATGAGGACTCCGGCGCATTGATCGCAGATACGGATTGTGGAGCCGGTAACGGAGCATTATGCGAAGCCGTTTTGCTCGTCGCCAGACTGCCACATGTCGAGAGGTACTGGAACCAGGTACCGGCCCCTGGTTTGACATCCAGTTCTCCGACACAACCTTTGGCATATTTGAGGCGCTCTCCGACGTTGCGGCACGAAACGCCGATGACTTCGGCCCCGGCGGGCAGAAATTCCTCCGTTCAGCAGAACTGGAAGAAATGCTGGCATATCCCGCGCACGTCTATCGGCTGGATGTCAGGTCGGAGAATTCAGTACCCTGTTCGGAAAGAAGATTGCTTGAGAGTGATGCGATTCAGAAGCGCGTCTTTCGGTACTAATCCACATCTAAGTTAATTTGCGGTTACAAACCAGGTAAACGAGCGCATTGGCCTGAAGTGGCCAACCGTAAACCAATACCGGCAGGATCAGCGACCCCTTGGCGACTTGCACGAAGACCTCGCAGTATCAAACACTCGACGGCCGCTTGAGGTGATCCAGTTTCCGCTATACAAGCTTCTTTGCGATGAGACTGTCACCACAGAGGATCACGGCTTCTTTAGAAGGACGCGGCTTCCATTGCAGCAGTTCGAATGCTTTGCGACAATCAAGATGCTCTCGCTTACCGAGCACGGGCTTCAGAGTGCGCATGTCCTGCTGGAATAGCGCCAAAGCTTTGACCACGAAATCGGGCAGCCGCCGGTTGGGAATAGATTTGCTGCGATCCGGAAAATGCTGTCTGAGTAGCTCTGCGATGTCTCTGAACCAAAGAAAATCTCCAGCACCGATGAACCTCTGGTTCGCGGCTTCTGGCCTCACCATCGCGCGAAGATGCAGGTCGACTAAATCCTGTGTCTCACTCACGCTGAAGCCGACATTTGGTAATGCAGGCAATGTGCCCGCCAGCAGGCGCGAGACGACGTCCAGCGACCCAGAGACACTCTTTCCCATTACCGGGCCAAGGATCATTCCTGGCACAATTGTCGAAAGCGTAGTTCCGGACCTGTTGTTTTTGATGAAATCCCATGCGGCGCGTTCTGCCAGAACTTTGGACTTCGCATATTCGTTGAGCCCCTTATCGTTCATATCTGTCCACGTATTCTCGTCCGTGACGGGCTGCTCCTCTTCCGCAACTAAAGGACTTTTCGCAGCGTATCCGGATGACGTGCAGACCACTCGTCTTACCCCGGCATCAGAGGCAGCTCTAAGCACACGCAGCGTTCCTTTCTGAGCTGCGGCAACGAGATCTGGTCCCTTGTCGGCCTTCTGTCCCATCGGGGAGGCGACGTGGATCACATATTCGCAACCGCTGGCTGCTTCTTTCCAGCCCTCATCGTGTAGCAAATCGGCAACGACAAAGGACAAGTTTGCCACCGAAGGTACATGAGGTTGAAGCGTCGTGATGAGTTCCTCCTTCCGCCGCAAGGAGCGAAGCGTAGTACGAACGTTGAATTCCTCCTTCAGAAGACCTCGGATCATCCACCCGGCAAGATATCCCGACCCGCCCGTAACCAGCACTGTTTGTTTGCGTTCCATATCAGATAGCCTCACTTTTCTGCGCAATTAATTGGATCAGGGACTGATGATGACCCCAGGCGGTTTATTGATCGGTTAAGCGGCTCTGATAAAACGATTTGAGATCCACCTCTATCGCCTCGCGCATTGAGGCACGCATCGCGCAACTTGCGGACTGCCTGCGGGATCTATGGCTTGTCGCGCGATCCCCTCAGAATAGTGTGTCGAGAAGCCGGTTATACGGCCAAGTGGATAACTTCCAGATTAGTCCGTCACTCGGGCATTGCCCTGCACAGTCATGAGAGGCAGGGAAGAAACAAGAGAGTCGGCGCACAGCCTTCCGCAAAAAGAATTTCGGAGTTCACGGGATCGGTGCGAGTCAATCTTGTGCTCGTCGATTCGATTGCTCTCACACCAAACGTTTCCTTTCAGACCATTTCAAGGACGAGAAGATTCCAGTCTATGAACCCCTTGTGACTCAGTGCTGTCCCGGTATCTGGATGGTAGTACTCATTGAGTGAGCCGTTTTCCTGAAGGTCCCTCGACAGGAGAAGGAGAGTCTTACGAGCCAAGACCTCTGCTTCTTTCTTGTATCCATATCGCTGCAGGCCTTTCCATACAAAGTAGTTCACGACGATCCAGACTGGCCCTAGCCAATTGCTCGGGTTGGAACTAAATTCCAGAGAGTACATAGTCTCGCGGTCCGAGAGCGACCTAATGCCCCATCGAGCGCAGAGACGATCGTCCGCGAGATAGTTTGTGCTAATCAGTTTCTGGGCGTTCTGTTGAGGCGCGATGCCGCACCATAGCGGCAGGAAGCCTGTAAACATCTGGATTCTCATCGGCAGGCATTTCCACGACATGGCCATTCCTCGGGGCACGGTCGGGATGAGCTCAGCTCGTCGATCGACACATTGAACATCGACGGTGTAGTAGTAACTATCTCTGGGATCCCAACAGAACGTCTGGATCCGATGCGCCAACGCCGCCGCCTGGCTTGCGAGGCGATCATGATCCGCCAAGCGTCCGAGCCGCCGCGCGAGTTCTGCCGACGCCAGGAGATCCTGATAGAACAAACAATTGAGAAGCAGGTTTGCCGAGGAGAAGAAAGGCCGGCCGAAAGTCGTTGGGTCATTGTCATCACCAATTGCAACATCATCGCCCCAGACCAACAGGCCAACCGGGGAGGAGTTGTGCGCTGTCCAGGAATCGTAGAAGCGCAAAATAGAATCGAAATGTGGCGCCAACCATTTCGCGTCTCCGCGTTGATCACAGGCGAGCAGCCCAAGCTGACCGAAAACAGGCTTGGCTTGGTTTCTCGATGTCGACTTCGTACCTGGAATTCGAAAGGAGTCCGGGTCATCCGCCGTCATCATGATTGGAATCTGACCATCCGGTGAAGCGTGCTCGAGAAAGTTCAGGACGCTTCCGGAGACATGCTCGCACAGCTTCTGTCGAAGCTGCTCGTCGTGAAGCAGCGCTGCAAGTCGAAAGAGTCCCAGGCTGGTCCAAAGCGTGTCCCAATCCCAGAGGTTCGTTGAATACGGCTTGCCGGGCAGGCTCGGCGCAACACTGGGATGCTTCAGGACGCCCGCCGGGTCTCGGAGAAGTTTTGGCGCACACTCCGCAAAATAGCGCAGCAACGCCTCCGCGGAACGCTCCCGCGTCGCTTGCCTATGAATCGGTGAACCTGATTCATCTTTCGAATCGCCCGTCGAGCCATCCGACGGCGAAACTAAAAGTGCTCCCGAGGCCGCCAATCCAGCCAACATCCTTCGCCTTGAGATCTGGTTCCGACCCATTTATTCGCCTCTTTTAAACTCGGCATTTACCGTCTGGTTTCGAATTGCGGCAACCCAAGCAGATTGCGCGTGTGCAACTGCAGAATTGACCAAGATTGACGGAATTCTTTCAAGTCGACTGATCGCCCTCGACATCCAGCGCGACCGAAATGGGAGAGGTCTCTGCGGTAACCGCCGGCCTCGATTCCGTTTCGGCAGCGAAAAGTAGGAGCGAGCTTGCCAGGTGACGCGCGTCCCTCGCTGAGAGACAGACGAGCCCACCGCACTTCGTTGCTGGTGTGACGACTGGCGGTTCTATGATGATTTCGCCGGTGTGCTGATCTCTCCAAACCCTCAGTCTGCCTCCGATAATTTCAATCGGCGAATATTCCTCGCGACGTCTCAGACCTCTCATATTCAGTCCTCCAATCTGCCTCTTACCAGGCAGCAGAAGCGGCAGACGGCCGCACAAGCTGCGAAGTCGCCAATCATCGATGTGCGGAAGAGAACAAGCCGAGTAATGTTTGTCGCTGTATGCAGATAAATATTCCTCGTCACTCCTGAGTATTCTTTCCGCCTAGCTGTGTGGTTTCTCTCAGTTGCTGGCGGGTCACGTCGCCGACTTCGGAGAGAATCCCCATGCGGGCCAAGGGCTGCTTTCGAGGGCGCGGAGGCGCTGAACTCGGCTAGCGCCTTTCTCTGTCCTTGTTGGGCGCCCGTCAGCCGGAGGGCGCGTGCTAGGCGATACCAGGCGACTTCGTCATTGGGGTCGAGTTCGATGGCACGATTGAGTTGGATGACGGCTTCGCCGGGCCTTTGGGTTTCGAAGCGGATGCCGGCGAGGCCGACACGTGCCTGCTTAAATTCCCGGCGACGCTCGACCAGGGGCTTTGAAGTGCTGGCGAGCCTGTTCGGGGTTGCCGCGTCACGCGACAAAGGATGCATACTTTAAAAGCCAAACCTTAAGCTCAATTGAAGCACGCGAGGATCCCAGGTGGACGTCACCTGACCAAACGTAGCATCGTTAAATCCGCCATCTACATTTTGGAATTGAGTATGATTGAACGTATTGTACGAATCTGCGCGAAATTGTAGGTTCGTTCCTTCGCGATTCAAGACAAACGTTTTGAACAGCGCGAGGTTCCAGTTATCGCGACCCGGGAAGCGAATACTATTGCGCCGCGAATCCCCAAAAGAAAGTGGAGCCGGTGTCACGTATGCGCCTCTGTTGAACCATCCTAGCCGCGTTCGCGGGTATGAAGTGCCGTGTACTTGATCAGGACGCGCGGTTACGCCGCCCCCCAAGCCCAGGTTATCGAAACCTAAAGTCGGGGTGAATGGCATTCCGCTTTTCAAATTGGTAACTCCGGAAATCTGCCAGCCCCCCAGCACTTGACGGGCGAAACCACCGGATAGGGTGCTACCGAAAGGTATCTTATAGATGTAACTTGCGACAAAAACATTTTGTTGATCCAAATCGCTTGGACCGTAATCGAATTTTGGGTTGAATGGATCGGAGATGGGACCGGAAGTCAGTTGCTGCTCTACGGTCTGGACGTTCATGGCCTTGGACCATGTGTAGGACATCTGCAGGGTCAAGCCGTGTACGTTCTCCATACGCAGGGTCGTCTGCAGCGAACTATAGTTGGCGTTGGCACTGGTTTGCTGTTGCGTTATGCCGCTGTATCCTGGATAGATACGATCGAAGTTTGCGTTGTAGGTTCCGGCCGCAATCGCTAAGCGGTTCGAATCGTCCAGCGGTACGGTGTCAATGCTGCGCTGCATATATTGATGCCAACTGGCATTGCCCACATATCCAATAGAAAACACGGCGTTATGACTCAGTTGCTGCTCTATGTCCAGACTGTATTGTGCCGTCTCCGGGACGGGGTAGTCGTAGGCAAGGCTTGTGAGCCCACTGGGTAAGATAGGAAAGGCGCTGGTCGTCTGACCGTTGATCGTGTTAGTCGTCGGGTTTGAGAAATAAACGTTGTTTACGCTCGGACTGTTGGAGAACGGCGGAATCGACTGCGCAGCATTGTAAATACTCCCTTGCGCGACCTGATCGAAGAATAGGCCGGCGCCACTGCGGAGGATTGTCCTGCCGTTCCCAAACAGATCGTAGGCAAAGCCAAGCCGGGGCTGGATCGTGGCCCAATCGTTCTTACCCAACCCGCTTGGAAATCCGTTGCGGCCTGCGAGCTGAATGCCATTCAAATAAAACGGAACATTCGATAACGGAACTCCGGGCACAGTCGTAACTCCCGGACTATTAGCATTGATGCTGCCATCGCTGTTGAAGATCGGTGCGTCCGCTGGATTGTAGTCGGACGGAATAAAGTTGGAGACACGATCGTATTTTTCATAGGGACGGGGCAATGCCTCGTAGCGGAGGCCAAGATTCAAGGTCAAACGCCGGTTGGCATGCCAATTGTCCATAACATAGGCCGCTCCGAAATTTTGCCGGTAGTGTCTCGTGTCCTGCAGCTGTGCTTCGGAATAGCTGGCCGACATGCCCAGGAGCATATCGGCGAAGGAGTTGCCCGGCACGATCGTCGAGCCGTTGGCCGCGTATCCAGCCGTGTAGCTTCCTCCGAAGTAATAATTTCCTTCGGTGTCGCCGCCGATGACCTGGTTCTTCGTGTAGTGCAGAAAGGAGCCTCCGAATTTGAAGTTATGAGCTCCTTTCGTCCACGAGAGGTCGTCACTCTCCGTATAGCCGAGGCCGTTATTGTGATATGGAAGAAATCCCGGCTGGTAGGAGTTGTTGTATGGCGGTCCCCAGGACATCGTCGGCATCCGGTTGGTCGGATCGTTGCCTGGAAAGAACTTGTTAACATTCCATCCGGATGGTTTCTGGTAAATCCCGCCAATACCGTAGAAAAGCGCATCGTTATTGAAGTTGAACGCGGCCACATTGATCAGGTTGGGACTGAAGATGTACGTCATCTTTATGACTGCGTTATTGGCTGGAGAATTCAAGGGAAAACCGACTGTAGGAACGCCGCCAAAAATAGCTGGAAAGAACTGCGTATCGGCATCGTGCATATAGTGTCCCATGAGCTCAATCTTATCGCTCACTTTCTCATCGATGCGCAGAATGTCCTCGCGTAGATCGACTGTTTGGTTCGCGCTGGTGATATATTGGCTCCCTGAATTCGGAGCCGGGAGAGCCCCTGTACCTAAAAACAATTGAACATTGGGGTCAAGAAGAGAACTCGGGATCTCATTTCCCGGAAAGGGCTGTCCTGGAACAAGTCCGAGCGCGGCGAACTGAGCCAACTTTGCCGGATCTCCGACTTTGGGAACATAAATTGCTGATGTCAATGCGCTGAAATCGCCCGTCCGCTCCGCAACGGTGGGAACGGTGCTATTGGACACACCGCCTAATACGATGCGGCGGTCCTCTTCGTTGACGAAGAAGAACGTCTTGGATCGATCGGTATTGTAATGGCCGGGAATAAATACCGGCCCACCCAGGTTTCCGCCAAAGGTATTGAAACGTAGTTCGGGCTTTGGGGTGTGCGAGAGGTTCGAGAAATAGCTGTTCGCGTCGAGCGCGTCGTTCCGCAGGTATTCCCAGAGGCCGCCATGGAAGTCGCGCGCTCCCGATTTGAGCACCATGTCGATCGTTCCGCCGGAGCCGAAACCGTAGTCTGCGGTGTAGTTGCTGGAAAGCACTCTGAACTCGGCAAGCGCGTCGGGAGAGGGCGCTATATTCAAGTCTCCGGCGTCGCCGCGATCGTAGGCTTCGCCGCCATCGATTATCCAGCGGTTGTTGGCAGGCCCCATTCCATTAAAGCTCGGGCTGAGGCTCGAGGTCTGCGTAGGCAGGACGAAGTCCGACACATTCGAAGTAACTCCAGGACCGAGCGCCGTCAGCCCGACGACATTGCGCCCGTTAATATCAAGTTGCGAAACCTGTTGACCCGATATGAGATAGCTTATTTCGCTGGAGTCGGACTGCACCTGAAGGGCGTTGGCGGTAACAGTAACGGTTTGGTTGCTTGCCCCGGTCTCCATCCGGATATCTACGCGGACAGTGGCGTTGACGGTCAACGGAACCCCAGTCTTAGTAAATTCCTTGAAACCCTGGGCTTTACAGTCAATAAGATAGGTCCCGATATTCAGGTCGGGCGCGTTGAAATCCCCAGAACGATTCGCTACCAGAGTGCGGCTGATGCCGGTGTCGCCATTGGTGATCACGACATGCGCCCCGGGAAGAACAGCTCCTGTCGGGTCGGTGACGGTGCCCACAATCGTTGCTCGCTCTTGCCCATAGAAAAGTCGCGGCACAAGAAAGAGAGCAAGGAGTAAGCCTAGGAAGACATAGCGTGGGAATTTCAATCGCAGCATTGCTGCCTCCTATAATTGAGAGCGTCTCGCAGATTCTCTCTGCCTCAGAACCCTCGTAATTGCTGATCTATGACATGGCCTAACAAATGATTCAGCGCGTGGCCGTTGAGGACACCCATGAGCGATCGAACTGCGTGTCGTTAGGTGTGACCCGGTGATGCGTGTGATTTGCGGAAGAGCTTCCTAGGCAGGGCCGAACGGCAGGAAACCCTTCCTCGTCCGAGATTTCGGCTGTGAAACTGTTTCTCATCTCAATCATGCATTGATGAGATTGACCCCGGCACTCGTCAAGATTGCTACGGTAGTGGTGGCGTCCGATACCGCAGGCGGCTCGCCATGCGTCGCAAGTCATTGATAAACAGCCGGTTCTACGTACAAGTAGCAAGCCGTATTAAGGCGGTGATACGTTGAGATCGACCGAATCTTCGGGCTGCAGATGAGACCATGACGTCCACGGAGTCACTGATCGGTGCCTGGCACCCCAAAACTGAGGGCGAAAGACAGCTCGTGCGGTCTCAACTCGAAAAGATTGTGAGCGACGGTAGATTCGCGGCCAGCAAGCGCTATCCATGTCTGCTCCGTTACGTCGTGGAACAGACTCTTGCGGAAAACGAAGACAACTTAAAGGAGCGCATTCTCGGGGTAGAGGTATTTCATCGTTCGCCGGATTACGATACCAATCTCGATCCTGTCGTGCGTCTCTGTGCCGGAGAGGTGAGGAAGCGACTCGCCCAGTATTACCAATCGCCGGCGCGCGGGGGCGAGCTAAGAATTGAACTGAATCCGGGATCCTATGTTCCCGTCTTCTCGCAACCCCCAACGGATGCGCCTGCTTTAGAACTGATTTCGGAGGAGATCCCCTCTAAAGCAGAGCAGGTCAGCCAGCCCAAGAGGACGAGAAAAATCTATTGGTCGGCGGGTTTGGCAGCTTCTGGCGTGATAGTCCTCATGATACTGGTCTTGGGCAATTGGAGACACTTCGAGAAAGAAAAGTCCGCTCTCGAAGAAGTCTGGTCTCCGTTGCTCACCAGCAGCAAGCCTATCTTGTTCTGTATGGGCGGAACCGAGATGTTCGTTTCCCCAAATGATCCCTCGCTGACTGGGCTCCAGAGCGTGGCCGATGACGACTCATTTCTTCAGGCGTTGGCGGACAAAAACGACTTTGTTCCCTTTTCTGACGTGCAGACTCTCACCAGTTTCGTGTCTCTGGCCGGATCTCACGAACATGCTTTTAGGATTCAGAATTTTCGGACAACCGTTTCCTCTCAGCTTCGAGAAGGGCCGGTGGTTTTGATTGGAGCGCTGAATAATGCCTGGACGATGAACAGAACGTCCTTGCTCAGGTTTCATCTGGCAGGGCCTGAGGGCCCAGATCAGGTTTACTGGATCGCGGACACACAGCATCCCGCGTCACGCGCGTGGCAAGTCAGTGCAAAGGCTCCGATGACTCAAGTTGTCAAAGATTATGCAATCGCCGCTCGCTTCACTGACCAGAGCACCGGCCAGGTAGTTCTGGTCGCGGCAGGAATTACAGGCAGCGGAACCAGGGCTGCCGGTGAATTCCTCACCGATGAAGCGAGCTTGAAACAGTTGGTAGATGGTGCTGGCGTCGACTGGGCTCGAACTAATTTCGAAGTCGTCCTTAGCTCGCAAGTAGTGAATGGGATGCAAGGGAAACCCAGGGTGGAAGCTAAAGCATTCTGGTGAGTCAGTCTTTCGTTTTGTTTGAGACGCACACCTAGTGTGTGCTCGCAACGCCGAAACGGGCTATCCATTTGCTTTAGCTCGCGCGCGCCGCTTTTCTCTTAGGAACCCGTTATCCGCTCAATCTGATTTCCGATTCGATCTCTGTATCGTCGGAAGCATGTATCCACCGTCCGCTGCCGGTATGAGCTGATCTCACAAACGGGTGTCGCAGTCACTCTGTCAGCCTCTGAGGCTACGAATAGAATCACGCTTGCCCGTGCATCGACAAAACAGCGAGCGATCCGGTTGTCGGTTCCCGATACGCTTCCTGTTTCCGCAGGACCCAATAGGCGGCTTCGGCAAAATGGCTAGCACACTTAATGAAATCCCGAACCGTTTCTGCATCGTCTCACCCTGGAAACGCTGAAGAGCGAGTAGACAGGAGCTGATCTAAAGATCACCCTACCCGGCACTATGAGCGTCAAGCATGTTCCTCGGCCTTCGACGGTGTTCAACGAGAGCCGGCCTCCAATATTAGCGGCGCGCTCGCGCATACCCATGATGCCGAAGTGCCCCGGCTTGCCGGAATTCAATAGCTTCGGATCAAACCCTCGGCCACTGTCTCGCACGTCTAGAATCAGGTCTCTGCCATAGCGAAGCTCAATACGTAACGATTCACTACCAGAGTGAATGCACGCATTGCGAATCGCTTCCGTCCCGATGCGGAAGACTTCGTCCCTAGCGACCGGATGCATGGATCGCGGCAGCCCCATCAATGAAACCGTAATCTTCATCTGATCAGACACACATCCCTCGGCAGCTCGACGGAGGGCGGACGCCAAATCCTCTGTGTCCCGTGCCGAATTTCGAAGTGAGTCCAAGGCGGCTCGCCCTTCAACTACGGCCCGGTCCAGCCATGGAGAGAGACGCTGCAGCGCCGTTCGGGTTATGCCCGGGTCATCCAGATGCTGTTGAGCATGATCAGCAACCAGCTTACTGCCCTGAATGGTTTGAAGTAGAGTGTCATGGAGTTCGCGAGCAAGACGGGTCCGTTCTTCGAGGCGCTCGTCAAAACGGATGCGAAGCAAAGTTACGTGCCGTTGCCTATCGATCAGATACAAAATAAGAACGACGCCGAGCCCGAACACGAGAAGCAATAGCCTGAACACTGTCGTCTGGTACCAAGCGGGTTGGATCCGAAAACCGAAATACGCTCCTTTGTTGTTCCAAACACCATCGTTGTTGCACGCTATTACGTGAAATTTGTACGTGCCCGGAGCCAACGTTGTGTAGAAGGCATCTCGACGATTGCCAGCCTCTTCCCACTTCTTATCGAGGCCTTCCAAGCGGTATCGAAACTGGACTCGCTCTGGAACTGACAGACTCAGAGCTGCATAGCTGATGTGTAGCCGCCTGATCAGCGGCGGCAGCGTCAGTTTGGCCCCAGCGTCATATTGCGTGCCGTTTGCTTCGAGCGATCGTATTGATACGGGTGGAGGAAGGTAGTTTACAGAAATCCCGGCGGGATCGATCCACGCCACTCCATTGGTTGCCACAAACCATAATCTTCCGTCTGTTGTTTGAACCTCTCTCCCGCCCCGCATAATATTTTGAAATGTTCCCGGAAGGCCATCGAGCGAATCGAAGAGCTTGTAGCTGACGCGGTGAGCGGGTTCTTCAAAGCTCTTTCGCACCTCGTTTTCGGGAATCTGGAGTACTCCACGACTCTCTGCGAGCCATAAGCTGCCGTCGGAGCTCTCCTCGATCCCCGAGACACATCCAAATGCTACCGAATCCGACGGAATGATCTTTCGGAAGCTTGCTCCGTCAAACAAAGCCAATCCAAAGTCGCCGCCGATCCAGATGTGTTGGGCTTGGCCCTGAATGGTTCTTACAGTTCCAACCTGCGAATCACGACGCATGAGAAACGTCTGTCTCCCCTTAGTCTCTAAATCGATGACGGAACCATCCTCGTATCCAAACCATATGCGCCCCATCCAATCGGTGAATGCTGCTGTAGGCTCGAGTTTTGCCAACTCCGGAGGAATGTCGAATCGTCTCCAAGTGTTCTTCCCGCTCAGATACGAAAGACCAGCCCCCTCCACAGCCGCCCAAAGCACCCCTGACCGGTCTTCCGTGAGTTGGGTCGTCTCGATGTTGGCCGTGTCGACTCCATCTGGCAATGGAAGCCGCGAAAAACGCTCGTTTGAGAGATGCAAAATACCACCGAGGGCAGCCCACCAGGTGCCGCCTCTCGCGTCAGGGGTGCCCACAAAAATGTAGCCCCATTTTGCTGCATCGCGTATAGAGACCGCACGTCCCGCGTGTACACGGGCCAGACCTTCGCCAGCCACCCACAAATCGCCTGCGTCACCAGCGACGAGAGTCGCGGTCTGGGCGGGAATGGGTGAACTGATCGGGACTAGGCTAGTCTTACGGAAACGATCCAGGCCGCCAGTTGTTCCGACCCAAATGTTCCCTTCACGGTCTTGAAGAATCGACCGAACAAAGTCATTGGTTAGCCCATCTTTGTTGGTGAACGCTTCTACTGCGCCACTGAACCGCCCAGGTTTTCCTGCCAACCGAGCCGGTGAAGGAACGCGGCGCATGCCGTCACCAATCGTGGTGATCCATAGCGCGCCTTCCCTATCGAAGAGAATTTCATGAGAGCCAACGCGGATCTCATGCCGATCAGACGGCGGCTTGCTGTTTCCCAGGGGAATTGGCCGGACTGACCTTGAAACTTCGGCCATCCACAACTTGCCATTCGGGGCTTGCGCAATTTGGTCAACCAACCCAATACGAACCCCTGTTTCATGGAATGCTCTCGTCCCTTTAAGAAGAAACACGATCGTATCTTCGGTTGCGACCCAAAGTGTTCCTTGATGATCGAGAAAAATCGCGTCTGCGGACTTTCCGGGGAAATTCCAATCCCTCCCCGCTACCTGCCATCGATTCCCCGCAAGGCGCGACAGCCCGCCGGTGGTGGCGGCCCAAATAGTGCCTTCCCCATCTTGCGCGAGACCCAACACCCTTCCGATGGGAACACCGTCGCGGCTTGTGTAGTCAGTCCTGCTGTCGCCCTTCAGACGACTGATCGCTCCAGCAACAAAACCGATCCAAAGGTCTCCATCGGGGAGAGCTAAAAGGGAACTCACATCTGGGCTGGCAAACTTTGCTCCTGCCTCTGGTCCATAACGGTCAAAAGTAATGCCATCGAATCGATATAAACCACCAGGTGTTCCGAGCCACAAGTAGCCGTCCTTCGTTTGTGCGAGCGCCTGGATCACACTTGGAGCGCCGTCTTTTGCGCTCCAAGCGGTGTGTGCAAACTGGTCTAAGCTCCGGCCGTTTTCAACTGCGGTCGCATCAGATCTCAAGAGTACGATAAGCAGCAACACCCCAAGGATTCGACACGCCCTGCTATCGGAGGCCGCTCCTCGCGTCCTGAGTTGGAGGGGGCTCCGGTTGCGCGGGCCACCTGTAATGGGTCTTGGTTCAACCACACAAAGAGGCCTGACGCTATTTGACAGGCGCCGCAGTCGTGCCTTCCTCCTGACCTTGCAAACGACTTTTCGATTACTTTTCAAGATGACCGCCTAACTCGTAGCTCATGGCAGATAGAAATGTATCGGAGAAGTCTGCCTGCCCTCTTGAATTGAATCTCTCGTAGAGCGCGGGTGTGAGAACCGGATGCCGCGCGCCGGGCCCAAACACCAGTATGAGAGTCGTAGGAGGCGCCGGGGTGACAACGGCTGACTAAGTTTTTGTTTTCGACCCGACGCCGTCTGGCGGCGAGGCTGCATCTCCCATGCTCGTAAGCCGAAGACTTGACGAAGCCAGAAAGCACGGTTTCAATGAGGCCAGGAGGAAACGAATTGGACGATCGCTACGCCATCAATGCGGCCAAGACCAAGCTGCGGGAAGGCTACAACAACGCCGACGTAGAAGAAATTCTTTCTGTTTTTGCCGATGGTTTTACCGACATGACCGCCGGGGAACCGACTTTTTTTGGGGTTGATGCAAAAACAATACTGAGGGGAAAGTTGGAGAAGCTCTTTCGCGACTATGAGGTCGACCTGGCCCCAATCATCATGGATATCGCAATCGCCGGTGATCTCGCCATAGAATATGGATGGCATGTGTTGACGCTTCGTTCCAAAGCCGGTGGACCGCCAGAGGTAAAGCGCAGACGATACGCAGAAATGTGGAATCGCGACTCCAATCGCGCGTGGCACATCGTTTTTGTTATGGATAATGGAGACCAAAAGCCAGAGCTCGTGGAGGATCTGCTACTTAAGCTAAGTGCCGAGCCTACGGCGTTTGACAAATGTTAGGACTTCTCTCTGCGATATTCCGACGAAAGCCGCAAAAAGAGTCGCTCACCGAATCCTTCGGGTAGCGGATACCAGTCACCGTCGGTTAGCAGGCGCACAGTGTTGCCAGTGCCATGGAGGACTGCCCTGCAGTCTTTGCATCTCCTAAAGTGAAGCTCCAATCGCGCCTTGAGCTCTGGCTCGACATCTCCGTCGATATAGTTGGAGATCTCTCGCCATACTTCCACGCAGCTGATTTCTATGACTGCATCAAGCATGGACCTATCCCGCTCCTCCCAGCTCACCACGGCCTCACACTCTTATACACCTTCGATTCAGATGTCCAACTACCGTCGTAGCCAGGGGCCAGTGCCTCACGCATTTGTAATCTTGCGCGCCTCAGGCGTGTTTTAACCAAATCCTCCGAGATGCACAAAATCTGTGACGTTTCTGCGGTGCTGAGATCTTGCACATCGCGGAGAACGAGAACCTCCCGATAGATTGGGCGGAGCGATCGTAGGGTCTTCTCGATGATCTGTCTCAACTCCTTGCGCGCCAATGCTTCGCTCGGAATTTCCCGCCAATCGGCGAAATCTCTAGGCACGTAATCGCTATCTTCGTCCCCGGCGAACTCGTCCAGCGATTGGTGCGCCTGGGTGCGGCTGCGGCGCAACCGCATGCGCGCTTCGTTCAACGCGATCTGAATCAGCCAAGTGCTGAATTTGGCTTCTGCCCGGAAATTCTTCAGCCCTTTTAATGCATTCAGGAATGCCTCTTGCGCGATCTCTTCAGCATCCGCGCCGTTGTTCACGACAGAATAGGCAATGGCGAAGACAGTGCGCTCATATGGCTTGATGAGCGTTTGAAACAGCTCAGTTTGCCCCTGGCATATTTGGTCGATTAGCCCGCTCTCATCTCGCTCTCGTTCGAGACTGCCCGCCATGGACTAATGTCTTCCTAGCGATTCGTTCGGCTCGCTCCAACGTCCATCCCATGAGAACAGTTCCGCACATAACCTCACTATCCAAAAGCGAGCAGGGACCGCCCTTTGTATGGTGCAAGTTCGGTGGTCTTCATCAACCAAACGACGCATTGGGTATATCGAGGCCATAAAGCAGCGGAAGTGAGCCAAGAATAGCAGTTTCGCCAAGAGGCTGCGCTCCAGCAGTCTCTTGGGCGCCAGAGGCACCTCCCGGGCCAATTTCTCTCGAGGACGAGAGAACCGGTAGACAGCACAATGATTTGGAGCAGTGTAGGATGACCCATTCGATAGAGCAGACTGCGAGACGACTGGATCATCCCTTGTCGCCAGGACGAAGGAACCTGAGGCGACCTCAGACCCACAGACTGGCAAGACCTTGCTGCTTTCACAGCAGCGGATACTGTTCCCAGCGTGTCACCTTGAGCGGTTTCAAGAACGTCAGGCCGTTCTGGGGTCAGAATCGACGCATTCCTGATATGCTGCGGGCCGTCATTCGCTCTAGTCGCAGGTGACCCACAAGCCGCCTGTAGACGCGCTGATAAGTTCAAGAAAAATGCTGCATTCAATGCCGTATCCGAAGCTCAACGCACCCGAGGAGCCAGGGCTAATTGTCACGGGGCCCACCGGCTCTTTTCTGCTGATCCTACTTTGCAGTGCCTTTTCGAGATGGCCACCGAATTCGTAGCGCATGGCAGGTAGAAGCCTATCGGAGAAGTCTGCCTGTCTTCTAGAACTGAACCTCTTGTAGAGCGCAGTTGTGAGAACTGGTGCAGGCACACCCTCATCGATCGCGGCCTTAATAGTCCAACGACCCTCCCCTGAGTCTGAGACTCTGCCTCCGCATTTCGCAAGAGTAGGGTCTCTGGCGAGTGCCGTTGCGGTAAGATCCAGCAGCCAAGAGGCGATTACGCTGCCACGCGGCCAAACCGCGGCAACTTCCATTAGGTTGTTCGTCCTCTGGGAATATGGTGCTTAGAAACGGCCTGCGATCTGAGCCAGCATCATCTCTTCCAGTCATTACTTCGCTCTGCAGCTTTCCTGCGGCTGTAGTCTGCGCCAGACAACTGGCGGAGGACATCAAGCACAGAATCACCGCCATTAACAAAGCGCATCTCGATTGTCGACTGTGTCAAAGATCGTGAGACTCCTCCTGCATATCTCACATTCTTGATACAGCTAAAGATGCAGGCATCTCTCAATTATCCAGCGAACGTATTGTATTTATCTGCAGCTGCCGATGCTGTGCTATGAGGTTTGCTTATTGCCACTCGCTGGGCTGGGAGTTTTAACAAAATCGGTTGTGGCTCGAAACGATACGAATTGAACAATGTCTTTTGAGAAGACGAGATCCAGAGTCCAATCCAAGGCGACATGCAGCCGCTTTTCCCATCGCGGCAGCTTACTGAGATAAATGGTTCGCCACATCCACCAAGCTGCAAATCCTGAAAAGCGCCAGCCGAGGATCCTGGCCACGCCTGCGCGGCGCCCAATCGCTGCAAGCTGGCCAATGGTTCTGAAAGAAAACGGTTTTAGCGGTTTGCCTCGCAGAGAAGCAGCGATGTTCAAGGCAAGCGTTTTGGCTTGTCGAAGAGCGTGTTGCGCTGTCGGTGGATGAAACCCTCCCATTTCGTTAGGGACAAGCGCGCAGTCACCAAGAGACCAGACGCCAGGATGCGCACTTACCTCGAGCATTTCACTAACGGGAATCCGGCCGCCCGCCTTCGCAACAGGCAAAGTCGCGATTTGGGGGGAGGTAGTGTTACCGGCAGTCCATACGACAAAGCAGGTGGGTATGAAGGTGCCGTCGTCGAGTGTTATGCCCTCAGATGTGACAGCCTCTAACCTACGCTTTGTGCGAACATCAATACCCCGCTTCCGGAGCTTCTCCTCCGTATAACGTCCAAGATCTGGACCCAGTTCCGGGAGGAGGTAATCTCCAGAATGAATGAGCAGCACGCGCAACATGCTCGTATGAAGCCTCGAATAAGAGCCTATCGCCGCCTGTAGAAAGTCATATAGCCCGGCAACCGTTTCCACTCCAGCGAATCCGCCACCTGCAACCACCATCGTGAGCAAGCGGTCGCGCGAGGCTGCGGCGCACTCACTGTCTGCCTCCTCGAGGTGCGCGATCATACGATTGCGCAAACTGATCGCGTCTTCGAGCGACTTCATGGTAAGCGCGTATCGCTCCAAACCGGCCATACCATGGAAATTCGGGACCGATCCTAGAGCGAGCACGAGATGGTCACACGTCAGAACATGGCTATGTCGGTCGAACCCGTGAACGATGCTCACAGCTTTGTTGTCGAGGTCGACCTTTTCAACGTCTGCCGCTATGAACTGAGTTCGCTTCACCATCTTTCGAATGGGATTGACGATCGTGGTGATCTCTAGATCGCTGGCAGCGACCTCATGGAGCATCGGAGTAAAGAGGACGAAGTTATCACGGCTCACCAGCCGTATTTCGGCTTCTTCCGGAGAGACAACTTGCTCAAGCTCGCGAGCAACCTGAACACCAGCAAATCCACCGCCCAGGATCAATACTGTTGTCTTTTGCTTCACCGGGGTGCTCCTTGTGGTTTGATTTGCGTTCGTCGTGAGTGAACTCCAGGTCCTGCGTCCACGGCATTGTGTCCTGGCGGATGTGATGTATAACCAAGGCGGTCGGCTCTCCCCTCGTCGTTGGACCAATCTCACTCGCCACCGTCACCGTCACCTAGTATCGAGCTGCGTCAGGACCTACGAGACTCGCGTCGCCTTCAATTTGGCCGCATTCTCCCGTGCTTCAGCCAGACGTTTAGGGCCTTTAGTGGCACCGATGAGTTTGCTGATCTTCTCGGTGTCGATAGTTTGACCGCCGGCGCCCCAGCTGCCCTCCGGAATCTCGATGACCACGACGTGGAGCCGCATCAGATACGCAGGCGAGATTCGGATGTCCTCGCGATCGAGCACCGATCCATCGTGGCCAAGAATATCGATGAACGCCTTCGCGATATCTGTCTGCATTTCATCGCGCCGTGGCTGACTGAAGAACGAAGCTGCGACGAATGCCTCGACTGTCCAGAAATTTTTCTCTGGATGCTCTGTCAGGGGAACGCCGCCGGGAAAACAATTGTTTACCTCAATTTCGTTGAAAAAGAATCCTGTGGCCGCTGTGCCGATCTCAGTCACTGGGTCGATTCCCTGGCGAATGAGGGCTTCGACTAAACGAG